>JADKBO010000013.1 GCA_016715105.1 Saprospiraceae bacterium
GCTTGTACAACTTGGAAGAATGTACACAGAGATGGACTCTTTTGCTCTGGCAGCATCTTATTTTACGAAGGCCTTGGCGATCGAGAAAAGTCGCCCAGAAGCGCACTACGGCTTGGGACTTGTAGAATATCTCAAAACCAGAGACAACCTGTCTTATATGGTTTACTTTGGTCTTGAAGATGCGGGAACAACATTTGAAAAACATTAGAATTTATCCGGGATCAGCAAGATGGCTTCAACGCCCATCTGATACTTGGTTACATCAAACTCAAACAGACCTTGCAAAGTTTTGAAGCCGACCAAGACCAATTATTGGAAGCAGTAGAACATTTCAACAAGTGTCTGGAGATTGAAGCCAATAATGCCAGGGTCTATGTTGGCAAAGCGTTGGCAGCAAATTTACAGAGTGATTTCACCGACGCCCTGGCCTATCTGCAGCGTGCCAAAGAGATCGCGCCAAACGATGCGCACATCCATTTGGTCGAAGCCTCAACTTTATGAGCTGGAAGATTTTCAAAACGCTTACCGGGTATTCAAGTCAGCTTATGCCATTGATAGCACAAATGCGGAGACCATAAACGGTGTATCAATATCAGCGAGACAACTGGTAAACTTTGATGAAGCAATCCAATTTGGCGCGCTCGCCATGAAGAAGTCCGAGCGCACTGAATATTATGACGAATACGAAAACAACCAAGCAATCAACTACCATTATAAGGCCGATTACATGATGCTTAATGGAAGTGCCGAAGATTCTGTTGTTGCAAGGGATCTGTTTCGAGATGCATTAGCTCTTCAGCCACATGCTTTTGAAATTTCTGGGGATAGCGCTTACTTGATGAATATGGGAGCAGTCATGCTGGATAGTTGCGCCGGCACCAATGCCTTTTGTGATTCTCTGGCGAGAGCTCAATTTTCCCTGGGTGGATATCTTTATGGCAAATATGTGTCCAACAACTTTGGTGTCCTGGAAGCCATCAAAGGAAACTACGCGAATGCTGAAAAATATTTTGATCAAGCTATTGTTAACAATGATCTAAAATACTGGCACCCCACCAAAATTTAAAACTTCTTGGCAATAAACGAAGCACCAAAATCGACGATTGGCTAAAGCAACAATTGTCGAAACCCATCAACCAGCGTCTTGGTAAAACCAATGGTTTCATCATTACAATTCTATACCATTACAACTACCTGTATCGTTTTGAGCTTCGTGAATCTCTTTGATTTTGAGGTTAAATTGCGGCTAATGGAGCCAAGTCTGCTGCCCATAATAAACTATATTCTCATTCCTGTGAAAACAAAAATGATTTTGTGAATGAAAAAGGAAAGGCTAAGTTTCCCAAGCAAAAACGCTTTGAGAAATATGACGGAGGATGTCCTGAGTTTTAGGTGAGTGAATAAAGTTGTATAAAGTAAAACAGCGAATGAAAGGATTCTAGCTACAGCTCATTGAACGAAGTCATATCACTTGTAAGAGCGTATAAATATTATCTCTGTGCTTTAGTATAAAAGTATTTTATAATTAATAACATTCAACATCAATGCTTTCAGTAATTATAATGCAAAAGATATTATAGGTATGCTAGAACTTATTTTTGAGTTTAGCATGGGATTCATAAACATGCGCATTTGCTATGTATCACAGCCCCTTTGTGGTATGCTGAAAAATATTGATTATGATGGGATAACTTACATTTCAGAGATAAAAAGATTGAGATTCATCAAGATGGATTAGTGTAACGACTTACTGTGTTTCCAAATATTGCATCATCATCAGCTCAAATAAAAGTCCTACTACCAGGTGATCCTCAAACAGAGTATACTTTGCACCTCTATGAACTTACATCTGGTAAACTGGTCATGCAAAACAGGAAACAAGGTGGGGCTGAAGTACAGCTATCTTCTTTGATGAATCACGACTTGCCACCTGGCCAATATTTTATCAGCGTGTATGGCCTAGCAACATCAGCAGTGACAAGATTTATCATCACAGAATAGTAAGAGGTAAAACAATAGATTTAAATGCTCATAAACTGCCCGGACTTGTTGGAGGGCAGTTTTTTTTGAAACTAAGCTTAATCAACAATAACACCAATTAGCAAAAATCATTGGTTAATATCTGCTTTTATAGCAATTCATTATTGACCTGTTTAAAAACCTAACTCCCCCTGACCCCCACATATTAAATTCTCCCTTCTCATCTTTACCAACAATATCTTATATTTGCACAAATTTTAAAAATACCATTTTTGATCATCTCGAAAATGATCATTGTTTGATTAAAGTGAGACAAAAGATTTATATATGTTCGAAAGTTTAAGTGAAAAACTGGAAGGTGCGTTAAAGACCATCAAAGGAGATGCTAAGTTAACAGAAATCAACATTGCCCAGTCGATAAAAGAAATCAGAAGGGCGCTCGTTGCAGCCGATGTAAACTATACCATAGCCAAGGACTTTACAGATAAAGTAAAGGACAAGGCGCTTGGCTCTGAGAATGTGCTCAAGGCAGTGAAACCAGGCGAACTCATGGTGAAGATCGTCATGGATGAGATGATCGAACTCATGGGTGGTCAGTCTGTTGGCATCAATGTCAAAGGAAATCCTGGGGTTGTCCTCATTTCTGGTTTGCAAGGTTCTGGTAAAACCACATTCACCGGTAAGCTTGCCAAATACCTCAAGGACAAGCGCAATATGAAAGTATTGGTTGCGGCTTGTGACGTTTACAGACCTGCGGCTATTGATCAGTTGACAGTCGTTGCTGAAAGTGTAGGCGCTACCATCTTTAAGGAAATAGACAATAAAAATCCTGTAGACATTGCATTGAAAGCAGTTGCCTACGCTCAGTCCAATAAATTTGACGTTTTGATCGTCGATACTGCGGGTCGTTTGGCTGTGGATGAGGAAATGATGAATGAAATAGCAGCTGTCAAAGATGCCATCTTACCTACCGAAACCCTATTTGTGGTGGATTCGATGACTGGTCAGGATGCGGTGAATACTGCCAAAGCATTCAACGATAGGATCAACTTTGACGGTGTTGTTTTGACCAAATTAGATGGCGATACTCGAGGTGGAGCTGCATTGTCAGTAAAGTATACTGTTGGAAAACCCATCAAATTCATCAGTACGGGTGAAAAAATGGAAACTTTGGATGTTTTCCACCCTGAGCGTATGGCTCAAAGAATTTTGGGCATGGGTGATATTGTCTCTTTTGTTGAAAAAGCACAAGAACAATTTGATGAAGTTGAAGCTAAAAAGCTTGAAAAGAAAATCAAGAAAAACCAGTTTGACTTCAATGACTTCCAAGGTCAGCTCAACCAGATTCGCAAAATGGGAGATGTAAAATCGCTCATGAATATGATTCCGGGTATGAGCAAATTGACCAAAGATGTCGACATAGATGACAAAGCATTCACAAAAGTTGAAGCCATCATCCAGAGTATGACTCCGGTAGAAAGAGCAAACCCAGATCTACTCAATATGAGCAGAAAGAAAAGAATTGCCCTCGGTTCTGGAAAAACCATCCACGAAGTCAATATGTTTATCAAACAATTTGAAGAAATGCGCAAAATGATGCAAATGATGGCCACCGGCAAAGGAATGGGCAACATGATGCGGAATATGGGCGGAATGGCTGGCGGCGGAGGCGGAGGTTTCAGATAAACTTCCTTTTTACATAAATATTTTCCTAGCAAGCATTTTGAAGTCTTGCTTGAATAAGAATTAATATCAGTGGTTTTTAACATCGATCCAGAAGAAAGGAAACTTTTTAACTTCATCAGTGAAGTAGCAGGAGACTTGGGTTATCCTGCTTATATCGTGGGAGGTTATGTGAGAGATCGATTACTTGCCAGACCAACCAAAGACATCGATATTGTATGTGTAGGCGATGGCATTGTACTTGCAGAAGCTGCAGCTCAAAAATTACATCCAGTTCCCAAAGTGACCGTTTTCAAAAGATTTGGTACCGCCATGCTGAGATACCATGGAGTAGAACTTGAATTTGTTGGAGCTAGGAAAGAATCATATTCCCTTGATAGCCGAAAACCAAGTGTTGAATCAGGCAGCTTGGAAGATGATCAAAACCGAAGAGATTTCACCATCAATGCTTTGGCCATCAGCCTCAATCCTGATAATTTTGGAGAAATCATCGACCCTTTCAATGGCTTGCACCACTTGACAACCAAATCCATTAAAACACCGCTAGAACCAGGCAAAACATTTTCTGATGATCCACTAAGAATCATGAGGGCCATCAGATTTGCCACACAATTGGATTTCGAGATTGAAGCACACACTTTCAAAGCGCTTTCAACTTATAAAAGCAGGCTCAGGATCATTTCCAAAGAAAGAATCACCACCGAGCTTGAAAAAATAATGGCCGCACACAAGCCTTCAACTGGATTTAAAATGTTGATGGATACGGGCATACTTGAACTGATATTTCCAGAATTGCATGCACTAAAAGGTGTTGAAATAAAAGAAGGCATTGGTCACAAAGACAATTTCTACCATACATTGGAAGTGCTCGACAATGTTGCCGTAGTTTCTCAAAATGTATGGTTGAGGTGGGCAGCGCTGCTTCACGACATAGCCAAACCACCCACCAAAAGATTTGAGAAAGGCATTGGTTGGACATTCCATGGACATGAGGCGCTTGGCGCAGTGATGGTGGCCAAAATTTTCCGATATTTGAAATTACCTCAGGATCATAAGATGAAGTACGTTCAAAAGTTAGTCAAGCTTCACCTCAGACCAATTGCATTGACAAAAGAAGAAATAACAGATTCTGCGGTAAGAAGATTGATTTTTGAAGCAGGCGAAGACATCGATGATTTAATGATCTTGTGTAAGGCTGATATTACATCCAAAAACCAAAATAAAGTAGATCGTTACAGAGACAATTACGACAAACTGATCGAGAAGATCGCAGAAATTGAGGAAAGTGATCGCATGCGCAATTGGCAACCCCCGATTTCCGGAGAAGATATCATGAAGATTTTCAACCTCAGACCAAGCCGAGAAGTGGGTATTTTAAAAACAGCAATACGGGAAGCGATTTTGGACGGAGATATTCAAAATGATTATGAACAAGCGTTGGTTTTTTTAATCGAGAAAGCCAAAGAAATGGGAATCAATGTTCCGTAGAGGCGTAAAATTTTACGCCTTAATATGATATATTGTATAATAGGAAGAGGCGCAAGGCCTTGCGTCCGTACCAAAATGTAGGCGTAAATTTTTCGCCTTAACAGAATGTTTGTGCAGGCGTAAAATTTACGCTTTAATAGATAATATATGGATCAGTTAATAATAGAAAGTGGATCGACAAAATCAGAATGGGTATTATTTGACCCAGAAGGAAATGTTTTGTCAAGAGCAATAGCCCCAGGTTGGAATCCCCAGTTGGGCTTGGAAAGCAATCAAATTTCTACAGATTGCCAATCTATGATCGATCATGCCCAATCCATATACTTTTACAGTGCTGGTGTGGCCAGTCCGATTACCAAAGAAAGAGTCATACAAAAACTCAACGCCCATTGCAAAGTTGAAGTATTTTCTGATTTGGAAGGAGCATGTAAAGCCAGTTTAGGTGAGACAAGCGGTGTCGTTGGCATTTTAGGTACACGAAGCAATGCTTGTTACTGGGATGGTACCATGACACATCATGCCGTTCCATCTCTTGGTTTCATTTTGAGTGATGAAGGAGGCGGCGTAGATATAGGCAAAGAATTGATCCGCTCATACTTCTTCAAAGAGATGCCAAGTGACTTGAGTATAGCTTTTGAAGAGGCATACAATCTTGAAAAAGCCTTTGTTTTAGAAAATGTATATCAAAACCATATCCCAATAGGTACCTGGCGGATTTCTCAAAATTCGTAAGCAATTATCCTCATCCTTGGTCTGAACAATTGGTAAAAGATCGGTTTACACGCTTTATAAATAAACATCTACTACCAAATTTTCACAAAAAAAACGAAAACATTGCCTTTGTTGGGTCAATGTCATTTGTTTTTAAAGATTATTTGATAGAAATTTGCAGTGCATTACACTTAAATGTGATTCAAGTCCTCAAAGCTGCCACAGAAGGATTGATCAAGTATCATACAAAACAAATACATGACTAACAACAACATCAAGAGAATTGCCGTATTTACCAGTGGGGGTGACGCACCGGGGATGAACGCTGCTATCAGGGCAGTTGCAAGAACAGCTATCTATCATGACCTCCATGTTTATGGCATTGCCAACGGATATGACGGAATGATCAGAGGAGATATTTCTAGATTAGAATTGAGAGATGTGGGCAATATCATGCAAAGAGGGGGTACTATTCTGAAGACAGCAAGAAGCAAAGAGTTTATGACCGTCGAAGGTAGGTTGAAAGCCATTGAATCTTTGAAAGCTCACGATATAGACGCCTGTGTTGCCATAGGTGGAAATGGTACTTTTACAGGTGCTTCTGTTTTTAATGCAGAACACGATATTCCATTTGTAGGCCTTCCTGGCACTATAGACAATGACTTATTTGGAACAGACTATACCATCGGTTTTGACACGGCCATCAATACTGCCATGGAAGCCGTTGATAAAATCAGGGATACCGCAGATTCTCACAACAGGTTATTTTTTATTGAAGTAATGGGTAGACATTCGGGTTATATTGCCCTGCATACAGCAATTGGTACTGGTGCAAGTAATGTTTTCCTTCCTGAAATGACAAATTCTGTAGAGGATTTAATTTCAGAACTCCGTATTTCAGCCAAAAGACATAAATTATTCAATCTGGTCATTGTTGCAGAAGGAAATCTCAGTGGCAATGCGGATGAGTTGGCAAAAATAGTAAAGGAAAAAGCACCTGAGTTTGATACCAAAGTTTCTGTCATCGGCCATTTACAAAGAGGTGGATCACCAACTTGCGCAGATCGAGTTTTGGCCAGTAGGTTGGGACATGCAGCGGTCGAAGCATTGATCCATGGTAAGAAAAATGTTGCCATTGGTATCGTCAATGACCACATTACTTACACTAAGTTTGAGGATGCTATTACTAAAACGAAGGCCCTCAATAAAGAACTAATAGACATGGCCCACATCCTAGCCATCTAAAATACAAATACATGTATGAGCTTTTGTGTTTTTATGTTCCTTGTCCAGACGAACCTACAGCACAAAAGCTTATCGCTCAACTGATTGAAACAAAATTAATCGCTTGTGGTAATGTTTTTTCCGCTAAAAGTTCATTCACTTGGGAAAACGTCTACACCACAGAATCAGAGTTTATAATCTTTATGAAAACCTTGCCATCAAAAGAGCAAGTTTTGGAGGATAAAATTCTGGAAGTACATCCCTATGAAGTACCCTGTATCGCCCGCTGGAAAGTCTCTTGCAATCATTCCTATTTTATGTGGGTTGCCAATGTTTTAACTGAACAATTGTAATATTAAACTCGTCTAAGAATAACAGCCCTCTAGTTTGCTATTGCAAATTTTCAGGCCTAAGTTACAATATTCTTTTTCGGAATATTATATTGCATTTCATTCAAAAATCGTAACCATAAGCTATTCTCTTTTGTATCAAAAATTAAAGACATTTTAAGTCAGACGAGGCTCATTATTGGAGTAATTGCAACGCTTTTACCCAAAAAATGACTTAAGCATCACATAAAATGGATCATTTTTACACAATGTTGAATATGGCTTATCTGTTACCAAAAATCGATTGATCAAATGACATTAAAACTTGGTGATTGGCACGACCTCAAGCAGTGCAAACATATCGTAGTGGCTTCATCAAGTGGTTATGATCCGGATGTTGTAAAGTATCTTTTGGAAATATCCAACATGTCTGAATTACCCACATTTCCCTCAGAAGTAGGTAAAATTGTTTCTTTTTTTAGTATGGATGGCAAAACACAAATTTGCTTGCTAAAAATAAACAACGAGGCGAAAAGCCAGAAAAATATAGAGATTCTCAGATCTCTGGTTCAAAAAATAGAAGGAAATGAAACATTGGGCTTATGTTTTGGATCTGAAAGCCCGCACTCCTTGGTAGATTTATCAGTTGCCGTTTCGCTCACTGCTTATAAAGTAGGCATCTTCAAAAAAGAAAAATCAGCACAAAGTCGATTGCACATCATCCATGGTTTACAACTTGACGAAACCTTATTGGATCGAGCAAAAAATATCGCCGCTTGCATGAAATTTGCCATGGAATTGGTTGATTTACCACCCAACATCAAAACTCCAGACTACGCAAAGGACTGGGTCAAAAATGAATGCGAAAAAAGAAAACTTCAGTGTGAGGTTACCAGTGGTGAAGACTTGAAAAACAAAGGGTTTGGCGCAATAACCGCAGTTGGTCAAGCGAGTAAATACGGAAGTCACCTCTTAAAAATTTCATATTTTGGTAGGACTTCATCCACTGATATAGATTTGGTTTTGATCGGAAAAGGTGTCACTTTTGATACTGGTGGAATCTCATTGAAAGACCATACCAACATGCATTATATGAAAAGTGATTTAGGAGGTGCTGCAGCCGTCCTAGGTGCTTTATTTTTAACCAATGATCTTGGAATTTCTGCCAATGTTACCGTTATTGTACCTTTTGTAGAAAATGCCATTGATGCCAATAGCTGCAGACCTGGAGATGTCATCACAGGATATGGTGGCCAAACCATCGAAATCATAGATACCGATGCCGAAGGACGGTTGATTTTATCTGATGCTTTGGCGTATGCTGTAAAAGACATCCAAGCGGATACGATTATTGATCTAGCTACATTGACAGGAAATGTTGTTTCCGCTCTTGGCTACAGTGCAGCTGGTTTGTTTTCCAACAATGAGGAATTGAGCCAAAAATTGAAAGAAAGCGGTGAGGTTACTGGCGAACGTTGTTGGCCGATGCCTATGTGGGAAGAATATGGAGAAATGATGCAATCAGACATTGCCGACATCAAAAATTTTCATGGCAGACCCATTGTTGGTGCAATCACAGCGGCAAAATTTTTAGAATTTTTCATCAATGATCATCCAAATTGGGCACACCTTGACATAGCTGGAGTTGCATTTGGTGACAATACCATTGCGAAGTCAAAACTGGCTACAGGTTTTGGAGTAAGACTACTCGTTGAATATATTGAAAAACATATTGCTTGATGACAAACTATTGTATATGAATATATTGTGCATTTCCAGATTTTTTAAGGGGGTTGATTTTATGAGAGCCGGAGCTGCTCAAAATGCCAACATGTTTTTATTGACATCCCTACAACTAAAAGAGGAAGAATGGCCATACGACATTCTCACAGACAAGTTTTATGTAGAAGAAGATGAAAAAGGAAATTGGGATCTAGATGTGGTTATCAATGGTCTTGCTCATACAATGAAACATACCAAATTTGATATTCTGGTAGCACTGGATGATTTTGATGTTGAAAACACCGCCTTTATCAGAGAATATTTCAGAATTCCAGGAATGGGTGAAACTACCTCAAGGTATTTCCGCGATAAATTGGCCATGAGGATGAAAGCAGCAGAACACAAGCTGCCCAACCCATTATTTTCTGCGCTTTTTCATGACAGTGAAATAAATGAGTTTCTATCCAATACTCCCCCACCCTATATGATCAAACCACGAGGGCAGGCCTCGGCAACGGGTATCAAAAAAGTACACAACGCTCATGATGCATGGGAAGCCATTCATCATTTGGGAGATCATAGACATGAATTTTTGATTGAAGCATTCAAACCAGGTGATGTATTTCACGTTGATTCCCTTATTTGGGAAGGAAAGGTAATTTTTTCTAATGTCAGTAAATATTTAGACACTCCATTTGAAGTCGCTCATGGTGGTGGAATTTTCAGATCTGTGAGCTTAGCTGAAGATGAAAAAGATGCTCAAACACTTACACAACAAAATGCTGATTTGTTGTCTGCATTTGGGATTCAATATGGCGCATCTCATTCAGAATATATACGTGATATAGATGGTAACTTCAACTTTTTAGAGACTTCTTCCAGGGTTGGAGGGGCCAATTTGGCAGAAATGGTAGAAGCAGCTTCAGGTATAAATCTTTGGGCAGAGTGGGCCAAAATAGAAATTGCAGCTAAGTTGAATGTTCCATACAAACTACCAGAAACAGAAAAACAGCACGCTGGAATTGTCATTTCTCTTTCACGATATGAATGGCCCGATCTGGGTCCATTTGTTGATGAAGAAATTTGTTGGAAAATGATTAAAAAACATCACATTGGCTTCATTGTGCGCAGCAAAGTCCAGCAACGAGTTGTTCAATTATTGGAAACGTATACTTCTAGAATTCAGTCAGAATATCACGCTAGTCTACCCGCACCAGATAGACCCACAAATTAAAGTACTTACTTTGCAAGTTTGTTAGATAAACCATTGCTTAGTTTAGGACACAGCTAAAAATAGTATTAATGTTGTTAAGAAAAATTGTAGCAAGAAAATAGATTCTTCTACTTTTTTGCCTTGATGCAATAAAGTAGCAAAAAAAATCAAGGCTGAATTTTTTTCTTAACGCTCCCTCACTTCAAAAATACTATGCAAAAAAAACTCACTTTTGGCTTTGCTTCAATGTTTTTAGCTGCACCTGCACCAATTCATTTGTTTTAGGTCACTTATAGTTCGAACAGTTTTTTGCACTTAACGTATTTTTGAAGTTCGGTAGCTAAAAAAATAAGGCCGATACAAAACTGATCGAGTAGCTCCTGACTCAAGCCCGGAGAATAGTGCCCAAGCAGTTTAAAAGCATTACAAAAGCCAGATACGAGTTTTTTGTATCGGGAGGTTTTTTGGTTACTTTTTTGACGGTACAAAAAAGTGACAACCCCAGGCACAGGCAGTGGACTCAAGATTTAGTAGGTTTTCTTATTGTTTCCAAGGTGATTAGCCTTATAATACCCTTCTGAAGTGTTTTGTTAAATTTCTTTCAGCTTATCGAATTATGATCTCATATTATAAAAAAGATGTATCCTAACCTTAGACACTAAATGCAGAGCATAATTTTCCAAAAAATAAAGTAAGCTCTAATCATTTAGCAATTAGTGTCTTATGAATTTGTTATTTTTTTACTTTTAGTAATGTCCAATATAATTTGAAATTTAATTTCAATTATCTAGCGTACATCGTTATATTTCGCTACAAATTCAAATTTATGAGATTATTAGCATTGATAATCTGGGCTTTGCCACTATTTTCTATTGCCCAGTCTGTCGCCCCCTCACCAGAACACCTCAAATCAATTACTCCTCTTTGGACTGGCGAACGCAGTGCGGACGGACGACCTCATGTGTCAGAAAAACTTTTGGAAAGACTCAAAAATATATCTGTTGAGGAAGCTTGGGGCTTTTTGAGAAACAAAGGTTATCAAAATCAATATGAGAATGACTGGTTTATCCTGAAACCAGAAATCACCATGACTGGCAGAGTGGTCACTGCTCAATATGCACCTTTGCGACCGGATCTGGAAAAAGTTTGGAAAGACAAAGGTAAAGAGGAGGGCAGAATCGGAGCAATGAATAGTTGGCCCATTGATGTACTCAAACCTGGAGACATTTACATTGCTGATGGTTTTGGAAAAATAGTGGACGGTACATTGATCGGTGATAATTTGGGCAATGCCATTTTTGCAAAATCAAAAAATGGTGTTGTTTTTTATGGTTCGGTAAGAGACATCGAAGGCTTGGCTGCCATAGAAGGTTTTAATGCTTTTACAAAAGGACATGATCCTAGTTACATTCAACAAATGATGCTTTCTGGACTCAATGTACCCATCAGAATGGGCAGAGCTTTTGTGGTACCTGGAGATGTGTTACTTGCCAAAAAAGGCGGTATCGTTTTCATACCACCACACCTTTTAGACGAACTCATTATCAACTCAGAGTTCGTGCAGTTGCGAGATAAGTTTGGGCATCAAAGATTGATTGAAGGCAAATACACACCTGGAGAAATAGACACCAAATGGACAGACGCCATAAAATCTGATTTCCTCACTTGGCTGGACTCCCAAAAATTGCCAATGAGCAGAAGTGAGTTGGACAATTATATGAAAGACAGAACTTGGTAATATTGAATTAAATCATAAAACAGATAAACATGAATCCTTCACAAAAATTTCTTGAAAAGTTGGGTTTAAAAGACCCGGTAGAGGAAGAAAAAATCCCTTTAGAATCGAATGGTGGCAGCGACCGTAGAGATTTTTTGAAACAGTCATTGGGTGGAATCACACTCGGAAGCCTCTTTTTATCCAGACCAGAAGAAATATTGGAGCACTCCACTTCAAAGGTCAATAAATTCTCCGCTCCATCCGATTTGAAGATTACTGACATGAAATATGCGGTAGTCATGAATGGCAATGGCAGATGTCCTGTCATCAAAATTGAAACCAATCAAGGAATTGTCGGTTTGGGAGAAGTACGAGATGGCGCAGACTGGCGATATGCATTGTTTCTCAAGAGTCGCATCAAAGGTATGAATCCTACAAGTGTCGATTTATTATTTAGAAGGATCAAACAATTTGGTTTTCATGCCAGACAAGGCGGTGGAGTTTGTGCTGTTGAGATGGCACTATGGGACTTGGCTGGAAAGGCTTATAATGTACCGGCTTACCAATTGTTAGGCGGAAAGTTTAGAGATAAAGTGAGGCTCTACGCAGATACTCCTCAAGAAAAAGACTCAACTGTCTTTGCAGAAAAAATGCGGGTAAGGATGAAAGACAAGGGTTTTACATTTTTAAAGATGGATTTTGGTATTGAACTTGTAAAGGACATACCAGGAGCTATTGTCAATGGTAACTTTTGGGATGTTGGCCGACAATGGAGCAATGAACCTATGTCTTACGGAGCTATGGCTCACCCACTGACTCAAGTACAAATTACTGAAAAAGGATTGGAAGCTATTTTTTTGTATATTGAAAAGGTAAGAAATGTAGTGGGTTATGAAATTCCACTTGCTTCAGATCACTACGGTCATTTTGATCTCAACAATGCCATCAGACTTGGCCAGGCTGTCGAAAAATTCAGATTGGCGTGGTTGGAAGACATGATTCCCTGGCAGTTTACATCCCAGCTCAAAGAAATCAAAACGGCCATCAATACGCCTTTGTGTACAGGTGAAGATATCTACTTAAAAGAAGAATTCATCAAACTTTGTGATACGCAATCAGTGGACATCGTGCATCCAGATCTTGCTACTTCAGGAGGCTTGTTAGAAACTAAAAAGATTGGTGATTATGCAGAAGAAAAAGGAATAGCCATGGCCATGCACTTCGCAGGACTACCCATTTCCTTTATGGCAAATGTACACTGTGCGGCTGCAACTCTTAATGTGGTAGGTCTGGAAAATCACTCTATTGATGTACCTTATTGGACAAAATTGGTCAAAACGGTAGATGGAAAACCATTGTATGAAAATGGTTTTGCAGCGGTACCAGATTCTCCAGGTTTGGGTATTGAACTCAATGAAGAGGAAATGAAACAACACCTTGCACCTGATAACAAAACATTTTTTGAACCTACTCCAGAATGGGACAACATCAGGAGTTGGGACAGACTCTGGAGTTAAAAACTTCAAATTCAAGTAAAAAGCCCTCTATTTTGCAGGGCTTTTTACTTTAATTTCTGGTACCTTTTTGGATTATAAATTGAATTTCATGTTTAAAAATATCTGCTTGCTAATGCTGCTTTTGACGTTCTTTTCTTGTGCGAAGAAAATGACGCAGGATAGAACCATATATTTCCCAAAACAGCAAAAGCAAACCAACATTACGCTGCCAAAGGAAAAAGTTTGGGTATTCATCATGGCTGGCCAATCAAATATGGCAGGGAGGGGTTTTGTAGAACCGCAAGATACCCTCACAAATAATCGAATTTACAGCATTAATCAGGCTGGCGACCTTGTTTTAGCCAAAGAACCCCTTCATTTCTATGAACCCAACCTCACTGGATTGGATTGTGGTAGATCTTTCGCTTTGGCATTACTCGGGAAAATACCAGATGATGTAAGTATTTTGATGATACCAACGGCCGTCGGAGGGAGTGCTATTTCGCAATGGCTCAACGATGAGACCTACAGAAACGTAACTCTTTTGAGCAATTTCAAAGAAAAGGTAACCCTTGGAAAGTCCTTTGGTACGGTGAAAGCTGTTTTATGGCACCAGGGAGAAAGTGATTCCAATCCCAAAGATATTCTCCATTATCAAGATAGACTACAAACACTTTTTTCAGTTTTCAGGTCTATTATTGGTAATCCAACCTTGCCAATCATTGCAGGTGAATTGGGCAGTTACTCAGAAAACAAAATGGGATGGCAACAAATCAATGACGCTATGCACAAATGTGTTGAAAAAGATCCTTTTGCAGCATCCATTTCAACCAAGGACCTGAAACACAAAGGCGATTTGATCCACTTTGATTCAAAAGGACAAAGGGAAATGGGCAAAAGATTTGCAACGGCTTATTTAAAGCACTTCTTGAAGTAAACACTTCAAAAATGATTTTTTGTGCGCTTCTGAATTGATTTGGCTGTATGTTTCCACGCGTCCTTACTGCGAACTGAAGTTCGCATTCCACAGTGCTTTTCCATTTGGAAAAAAAATGAAACACCCAAAAGCAGAAAATTATGTTTTTGTTTAAATTTTCAAGTCCAAGGAAAAAGAAAAGGCAGCGCCCTCAGTCCATGATATTAATCCAGAATTTCAATCCAAGATTAGAATATTTTTATGGAGAGCTAAATTGATTTGGCTGTATGCTTCCCAAGCTTCATTACTACGAACTGAAGTTCGCATTCCACAGTGCTTTTCCGTTTGGAAAATAATTAAAACACCTGCAAGTATCAAATTATGTATTCGTATAACTTTAAAAGGTCTAGGAAAAACAAAGAGGCAGCGCCTCGGTCCATATATTAACCCAGGATTTCAATCCTGGGGTTAAGACAAAACAAGGACTTGAGTTCCGGAGGAACGGCACATTTTACTTACAAAGACACAGACCACCAGTTTCAATACCTAGCATTAGACCAATCAAATAAAAAGTAAGATCGCAAAACAAGGAGTCTTATATATTGGAATCCACTACCAGCTGATTTAATTCCATCAAATACTCCTTGAAATGAAAAAAAAACCAAAACAACAAACTTTGGATATCCATCATCCTATATTTCGAGGCACTTGCTTATATTCATGTTTCTATTCAAAAATAAATCAAATGTTGAAACGGTACTTTTCCTTCATTTTATCCGTCTTGTTTTGTCTCAGCATACAGGCACAAAAAGGGCCAGAGTTTTTAGAACCTGCACAAAACCATTGGGTTGACTCCGTGTTCTCACAATTGACCGTTGAAGAAAAAGTAGGTCAATTATTAATGCCTAGGGGAAATGTATCAGGCAGACCACACGATGTAGAAAAATTGATGCGATATGTCAAAGACTATCATATAGGTGGCATCGTTTTTTTGCCGGGCCACCTACTGTCCAAGCAAGGTTGACCAATCAACTTCAAAACATTTCAAGAGTACCTTTATTAATAGGCGAAGATTTTGAATGGGGGCTCGCTATGAGAATGGACAGTACTGATCGATTTCCGTACAATATGTCTTTGGGTGCCATCAATGGAAAATACGAACTCATTGAGCAAATGGGTGCAGAAGTAGGCAGACAATGTAAAAGATTGGGCGTCCATGTCAACTATGCCCCCGTAGTGGATGTAAATATCAATATCAACAATCCTGTCATCAATTTCAGATCATATGGTGAGGATAAAAACTTAGTAGCTCAGAAAGGATTGGCATACATGAAAGGCTTACAATCCCAAAATATTATAGCCACGGCCAAACATTTTCCAGGTCATGGGGACACAGACGTTGATTCTCATAAAGATTTGCCCATCATTCCCCACAGTAAGGAAAGACTAAAAAACATTGAATTTGTTCCATTTCAAAAGTTGATTGATAATGGTCTTGCAGGAGTCATGACTTCCCACCTCGATGTACCTGTTTACGAAACAAAACCAGGCCTTGCAGCAACCTTTTCAAAAAGTATTTTGACCGATCTGCTCAAAAATGAAATGGGATTTACCGGGCTCACCTTTACCGACGCCATGGACATGCAAGGTGCCGTAAAAAATTTCCCAAAAGGTGAAGCCTTGGTAGAAGCGCTACTGGCTGGCAACGACGTTTTGGAAACATTTGAAGATGTACCTTCTGCATTTGAGGCAGTGCTTAGGTCTGTGAAATCAGGAAAAATTTCGATGAAAATGCTGGATGAAAAAGTCAAAAAAATACTGAAAGCAAAATATTGGGTGGGACTTTCTGACTTCAAACCCATAGAAATCGAAAATCTCATCCATGATTTGAATACGCCCAAATCCGATTTCCTCAACCACCAATTTGCAGAAGGGATGATCACATTGATCAAAAACGAGGACAACGTTATCCCAATTAAAAATCTCACTTCAAAAATAGCAGTCATATCCATTGATGCCATTGGTGAAACTCCCTTTCAAACCATGTGTAAAAACTACACAACTGTTGACGTATTTTCTTTACCACCCAATGACAGTATTTCTCTGGTCAAATGGGTGGATAGCTTGAAAAATTATGATTTCATCATTACTGCCCTTCACCTCAAAGAAGTGAGAGCCTCAGCAAAATACAGCCTCAACAAATACAATTTACAATCACTCAAAATGCTGAGCACTTTGAAAAATAACTTGCTTTGTGTTTTGGGTAATGTCTACAGTATTCCAAAAATTGATCAATTAGAAAATTTTAAAGCAATTGCAGTAGGCTATCAAAATACGAGCTACACAGAAAATGCGTTGGCTCAGGCAATCTTTGGTGGCATTACCTTTCAAGGAAGTTTACCTGTGACACTCAATGAAAAATATAAGTTGGGTGACGGTCTTATTTCTGATGACCTAAACCGTATTTCCTATGGTATTCCAGAACAAGTAGGAATGGATGGAGCTATTTTGTCTTCAAAAATTGACTCTCTTGTTAATTTGGGATTGGCAGAGAAAGCTTTTCCGGGGGCTGTTGTCCAAGTGATAAAAGACGGCAGAACCGTTTATCAAAAAGCTTATGGATTTCACACCTATGAGCAGGCATTGGCCAATGCACCGATTGCACAAATAAAGTATGAGACTGGTATCAAAACTGATGCCATGGATCAATTTACTCCAGCAGTCACAAAAAAAATAGAGGGTAGCAATCAAGCTGAAATAGCTGGTCTAGTAAAAGTAGATGATGTGTATGACTTTGCTTCCGTCACCAAAATCAGTACTTCTGCTCTGGCACTTTTACAATTGACTAGTGAAGGTAAATTTGACATCAACAAGACATTTTCCACATATGTTCCATCACTGGCAAATAGTAACAAGGCGGATCTTGTATTTAAAGATATGCTGACTCACCGTTCAGGTCTTAAAGCCTGGATACCTTTTTGGAGAAATGCAGTAGACACCATCACTACAGTCAATAAAGCACTCTTAGTCAATCCAGAATTGGATACTGCCTTTATATACTTGGTAAAGAAACCTTCTTTTTTCAAACGATTATTCGGTAAAAAGACTACAAGAACCATTCAGATTATAGAATCTGTGGATTCCATAAAAGGACTGTGGGAGCAATGTTTGTTGCCCAATACCATCACTTGGAAGCCCAACATTTTCAGCCCCAAGGCAACACCCATTTTTTCAATAGAAATCAATGAAAATTTATGGATGAATCAGAATTACCTACATCAAATATTTAACGAAATCAAAGAATCTCCTGTTAATAAACAACAAGGATATGTGTATAGTGACCTACATTATTATTACTATCCACAGATGATCAAATCGATCACTGGGTCAGACTTTGATACTTATTTAAAACAAACTTATAAGAAAATTGGAGCCAACTCTCTCACATTCAATCCAAAAAAACAGCACGATTTGGAGAAAATTGTACCTACAGAATATGATAGTTTATTCAGAGGACAACTCATCCACGGTTTTGTACACGATGAGGGCGCTGCCATGTTGGATGGTGTGTCTGGTCATGCAGGATTATTTGGAAATGCCAATGATTTGAGCAAATTGATGTTACTCTATTTGCAAAAGGGAAGTTATGGAGGAGAGCGCTTTTTTAAATCAGAAATCATGGACGAGTTTACAGCTTATCAATTTAAGGAAGAAAACAACAGAAGAGGCATTGCATTTGATAAAGCTTCCTTTGACCCAAAAGTTGAAAACGCGCCCCGTTTATCATCTCCAGAGAGTTATGGCCATTCAGGTTACACAGGGACTTTTACCTGGATAGACCCAAAGGCAAATTTATTGTATGTATTTTTTGCTAATAGAGTGTATCCAACGAGAAATAACTCCAAAATAAGTGATTTAAATATCAGAACCAGAATTGGTGATGCCATATACCAAAGTATGAAAGAATAAGCTATGGCGATCCTCAAGGAAAAGTTAATGAAATGGCTTTTTCGACAGATTCAAGAATAATTTCCCTTTTTGGCATATAAATTGCCTTAGACCATTCATGTAGAATTGCAAATTAGACAATACCCCGAGCATCAAGATACTATTAAAAATATCCCTGCTGTATTTGGCGTTTTAATCGTGTCACCAGTTTTTGAATAATATTGCTGAAGGTTACATAAGAATGGAGAAAGCATATTCTGCAGGTGCTTTTGACAATACTCGCATCATAGAACTGATAGAGCGTTGTAGAAAAGACGAAAGGATAGCTCAGGAGGAGTTGTTTAAATTATATGCGGGGAAGATGATGACCCTTTGCAGAAGGTATGCTCAATTTGAATACGAAGCTGAGGACTTATTGCAGGAAGGTTTTATCAGATTGTTTAAAAATTTGACAAGTTTCAGAAATGAAGGTTCTTTTGATGGGTGGGTAAGAAAACTTTTTGTTCATTCCATCTTAAAGTCTCTCAGTTCTAAAAATTTTCATCATGATGATCATTTGGAAGAATCTATTCATGATGCAGTGATGGAACCATTGATACTCGATAAAATTTCGTCAGAAGAAATTATTTCCTTGGTCAATGAGTTGCCATTTGGCTATAAAACGGTTTTTAACCTTGCTATTATGGAAGGATACTCACACAAAGAAATCGCTGAGTTGATGCACATAGAAGAGGTTACTTCCAGAAGCCAACTATTGAAAGCAAGAAAAATGCTTCAGAAGAAAATAGAAGCATCAAATAAAGTTTTAAAAAATATTTAATTCTTTGTTTATAAATAAACTGATTTTAAATTACTGGTGTTACATTTATCATAGAATTTGGAAAAAATGAAAGACATATTGCTCAATAACGACATCCACCAATACGAATCTAGCTATTCTGATAAAGTTTGGAGTGGCGTTGAAGCTGCTTTGGACAGGGAGCGTAAAAGAAGAATCATTGTCATTTGGTTTACAACTATCTTTTTCGTATTGACAATTTTGTCAATTGTAGCCTATATTCAGCAAACTCAAAGCACTAAGTCTTCCGAAGTAAAATATGAGTTTAGACAAAACACGGAGACAGATGATACACCAATGCCATGACAAAGTAAATTCCCACTTAAGTACCAAAACGTTTATTATTTTATTTTCACTTGCAGTTTTTCTTGCGAGTTGTAACCAACAGTCCAAGAACGATAATCCTGAATCTAAGGATGCAACGAATGTTATGATGTCTCAAATGGATCTCACTCCTCCCAATCCAAAAATATTACCCCAAAATCTTGAAGCTCACGGCGATGTTCGAGTAGACAATTACTACTGGATGAAATTGTCTGATGAGCAAAAAATGGCTGCTGTTCCTGACAGTCAAACTCAAGAAGTCCTCGATTACTTAAATGCTGAAAATGCCTATAGAGAAAAAGTAATGGCTGATTTAAAGCCTTTGGAAGAATCTTTATACAAAGAAATAGTAGCAAGGATCAAACAAGATGATTCTTCAGTTCCCTACTTTTTAAATGGCTATTGGTATGTAACCAAGTTTGAGGAAGGTAAAGAATATGCCATTCGCAGTAGAAAAAAGGGCTCACTTGATGCTGCTGATGAATTATTGCTAGATGAAAATGCTTTGGCAAAAGGTCATTCTTACTATGCTACTGCAGGAAGAAATATCAGCCCAAATAATCAAATTTTGGCTTACGGAGAAGACACACTCAGTAGGAGAAAATACAACATCAAGTTTATTGACCTTAGTACTGGAAAATATTTGACTGACGTCATTCCCAACACCACTGGTGGTATAGTCTGGGCAAATGACAATAAAACGGTTTTTTATACTCAAAAGGACGCAGCTTTAAGATCATACAAAATATTCAGACACGAATTGGGTACCAGTGTAGCCAAAGATGTAGAAGTTTTTCATGAAAAGGATGAAACCTTCAGTACTTTCGTATTCAAAAGTAAATCCAAAAAATACATCATCATTGGTTCTAGTACCACTGTTTCCAATGAGTATCTGTATGTTGATGCTGATAAACCAACTTCAACTTTCACCATTTTTCAACCAAGGGTAAGAGATTTGGAATACAGCATCAATCACATCAATGGTAAATGGTATATCAGGACAAATAAAGATGGTGCTCAAAACTTTAAAGTCATGACCGCTGAGGAAGGTGCTACGGGCATGGCCAACTGGAAGGATTTTGGCAAACAAGACCCTGAAATTCTAGTGGAAGGTATTGAGTTATTTGACAAATACATGGTCGTAAGTGAAAGGGTCAAAGGTATTACACAACTCAAAGTTCAAGCTTGGGCAGGGGGTGAACCACATTATGTGAATTTTGGTGAAGATGCTTTCACTGCTTATGCATCAGTAAATCCTGAGGCTTCATCAGAAACTTTGAGGATAGAATTTACCTCCATGACAACTCCGTCAACTACTTATGATTATAACATGTCCACCAAAAAGTTGGAGATGAAAAAGCAGGAAGAAGTTCTTGGAGGATTTGAT
This sequence comes from Saprospiraceae bacterium, assembly GCA_016715105.1. Taxonomy (GTDB): domain Bacteria; phylum Bacteroidota; class Bacteroidia; order Chitinophagales; family Saprospiraceae; genus JADKBO01. The sequence goes on from JADKBO010000013.1 coordinate 20,977, forward strand.
AAAAATAATTATCAATCGGAGCGAGTGTATGTCAAGGCGAGAGATGGTAAAGAAGTTCCACTTTCAATAGTTTATAAAAAAGGTTTTAAAAAGGACGGCAGCCAACCAGTGTTATTATACGGTTATGGCTCTTATGGATATAGTACAGACCCATCATTCAACTCAGAAAATTTATCACTGCTAGATCGCGGCTTTGCTTTTGCAATTGCTCATATCAGAGGTGGGGAAGATCTTGGAAGACCTTGGTATTACGATGGGAAACTACTTAAAAAGAAAAACACATTTTATGATTTCATAGACTGTGGAGATTTCTTGGTCAATAAAAAATATACCAGTAAAGATGGCTTGTTTGCCATGGGCGGTAGCGCTGGGGGATTACTTACAGGTGCTGTAGTCAATTTGAGGCCTGACTTGTGGAAAGGTGTCATTGTAGCGGTACCATTTGTTGATGTTGTCACTACCATGTTGGATGAAAGTATTCCTTTAACTACTGGTGAGTTTGATGAGTGGGGAAATCCAAAACAAAAAGAATATTATGACTACATGAAATCGTATTCTCCGTACGATAACATAGAAAAAAAGGACTACCCTGCCCTATTTGTGACTACTGGCTATCATGACAGTCAGGTGCAATACTGGGAGCCAGCAAAGTATGTCGCCAAATTACGAGCATACAAAACCAATAATAATCCCCTTTTGCTTTATTGCAATATGGAGGTTGGACACGGAGGTGCTTCTGGTAGATTTGAAAGGTACAAAGAAACGGCGATGGAATTTGCTTTTATTTTAGATCTGGCAGGTATTGCGAAATAATTTTGTGCTCATTCTTTCAATTGCTTCTCAATTCCAAATATTATACATACATATTTAGTTATAAGCAATTTTTAACTAAAAGTATGATTTTTATTATGATGTAATATTTACCTTTGCCAGCTTAATGTAAAGGTAAGTTATGCTTAGTGCAAAAAACGTCACTCTTGCCTACGGTAAAAGAGTATTATTTGAGGATGTATCCATCAACTTTATAAAAGGGAACTGTTATGGTGTTATCGGGCAAACGGTGCTGGTAAATCTACCTTTCTCAAGATTTTAAGTGGGGAAATTGAGCCCAACAAAGGTACAGTCGAAATGTCTCCTGGTGAACGAATGGCAGTACTAAAGCAAAACCATTTTGAATTTGATGATTTTACAGTTTTGGATACTGTCATGCAAGGCCATACCAAGTTGTGGGACATCATGAAGGAAAGAGAAGCCATATACTCTAAAGCAGATTTTACTGAAGCAGATGGTCTCAGAGTTGGGGATTTGGAAGCTGATTTTGGAGAGATGGGCGGTTACGAAGCTGAGAGTGATGCAGGTGCCTTACTTTCTGATTTGGGTGTCAGTGAAGATCTTCATTTTGCTTTGATGAAAGACATTCCATCCAATTTGAAACTACGTGTGTTATTGGCTCAGGTTCTTTATGGTAATCCTGACGTTTTACTCTTAGATGAGCCGACCAACGGTCTTGATATTGAAACCATCGCATGGTTGGAGAATTTCCTGGCAGATTATGAAAATACAGTACTTGTTGTGAGTCACGACAGGCACTTTTTAGATGCGGTTTGTACGCACGTTGCCAACGTCGATAGACAAAAAATCAAAGTATCTACAGGAAACTATACCTTCTGGTATGAATCCTCAATGTTGGTCTCAAGACAATTGGCAGATAAGAATAAAAAGAATGAGGAGAAGCGAGCTCAGTTGATGGAATTTATATCCAGGTTTAGCGCAAATGCCTCCAAGTCAAAACAAGCAACCTCTAGAAAGAAAGCTTTAGAAAAGCTGTCTATTGAAGAAATTGAGCCATCCAATAGAAAGTATCCTGGTATTATTTTCAATCCTTTGAGAGAGCCGGGTGATCAATTGCTCAATGTAGAGGGCCTTTCCAAAACTGTTGATGGCAGATTGCTTTTTAAAAATGTATCATTTACTGTCAATAAGGGTGAAAAAATTGCTCTTTATTGCAAAGACCCGTTGGCTGTAACTTATTTGTTTGAAATCATTGCTGGAAAACTTCCAGCCGATTCTGGCAAAATAGAATGGGGAACAACCATCACGTGGTCTTATCTTCCAGTTGAAAATAATGAGTTTTTTGAAAAACCAGAAACACTCATTGACTGGCTTAGAGATTTTATACCGACATATGTGACAGATGCTGATGAATCTTTTTTACGAGGTTTTCTCGGTAAAATGCTTTTCAGCGGTGAAGACATTTACAAAAAATCAAACGTACTTAGTGGGGGCGAAAAAGTACGCTGCATGTTGAGCCGTATGATGATCCAAAACCCCAATTTTTACTTTTGGATCAGCCAACAAACCACCTGGATCTAGAGAGCATTCAATCGTTTAACGAAAGTGCAACTAATTTTCCAGGCAATATTATATTATCTTCTCATGACCATACGTTTATGCAAACAGTAGCAAACCGAGTCATCGAGATAACCCCAGAAGGAACCATTGATAGAATTACAGACTTTGACAGTTATTTGTCAAATCCTGAAGTTCAACGTTTAAGAGAAAAGTATTATTCCAAATAGTAGTACCCAGTAGATTATGAAATCGATTTTACAGTAGGATCGGTTTATAATTTTTTTATTTATTTCAACCAATTGGCTTACCCTAACTAGGCCTAGGTTTTTATTTTATGCAATTTAATCAAATGAAATGATTAAGAGTTCGACAGATTACCAGAAGGATTTTGTAGAGTATGAAATCCTACTTCACACTTTGGGCGGTGTCAACCCAAAGGAATTAACCAATTTGGAAAATAGAATTCAGGAATATGAATCGTCCATGAATATTACTCCAAATCAAATAAGCCACTCCCTTCTACTGAATATTTTGCTCGAGAAGAGTAAAATGACACAATCAGGACTTGCTGAAGCACTCGATGTTTCGCAACCCTTGATCAACAGAATCCTGAAAGGAAATGTGTTAATCAGTAAAAAACTAGGTAAAAAACTAGCCAAACATTTCAATTTGGACATCAAGCTTTTTGAACAAATTCTTTGATTTTACCTTTTACGCCTTACAAAAAAAGCCATTTCAATAGATCATTGAAATGGCTTTTTTATTTTTTAGTGTAACTAATTATACAAGAATCCTGACAGGATTTTCCAGCATACTTTTAAGTGTTTGTAAGAATTGTGCTCCAGTGGCTCCATCTACCACCCTATGATCGCAGGATAAAGTCACTTTCATCACATTACCAACGACAATTTGACCATTTTTGACAATTGGTTTCTCTACAATAGAACCTACTGCCAAAATACAAGCATCTGGTGGATTGATGATGGCAGTAAACTCATCAATGTCAAACATTCCTAAATTGGAAATGGTAAAAGTATTGCCTTGCATCTCTTGAGGTTGCAATTTCTTTTCTTTGGCCTTACCTGCAAGCATTTTCACCTCGCTATTGATATAAGAAAATGATTTTCTATCAGCATTCATGATGACTGGAACCAACAAACCATCGGCTACAGCAACTGCGACACCGATATTGATTTCCTCATGTACAACAATTTTATCTCCCATCCATGAAGAATTGATCATAGGATGTTTACGCAAAGCTGCTGCACAAGCCTTTACCACAAAGTCATTAAAAGAAATTTTTACAGTTGGATCCTCATTGATTGCTTTTCTGGCTTCAATGGCTTGATCCATATTGATTTCCATGGTCAAATAAAAATGTGGCGCTCCAAACTTGCTTTCAGCCAATCGCTTGGCAATTACTTTTCGCATTTGGGTTACTGGCATGTCTCCATAATTTACCTTTGGAGCAACGCTTATTGGAGCGCTTGGTTTTGCACTAGTTGCAGGGGCACTTTGAACCGGAGGATTTTTAATAAAAGATTCAACATCTTTTTTGGTAATCCTGCCATTGTCACCAGAACCAGGTATATTGGTTATACTTACACCTGCTTCTTTTGCAATAGATTTTGCCAAAGGTGAAGCTTTCGTGCGATCATCACCCTGAGGAGTTTCAACTGGTTCTTCCATCACTACAGCAGCGGGCTCAGATTTAGGTGCTGCTTTGGTTTCTTCATTTTCAGATGCTACTGCTTTGGGTTCTTCTTTGGATTCGGCTGGAGCTGCCTTAGAAGTTGCGCCACCTGCTTCAGCAAGCACTTTTTTGTAATCTTCGTCTTTAGCACCTATTATGGCAATGATACCATCAACTGGTACAGCTCCTTCCTTTACTCCAATGTACAATAGTGTGCCGTCAAAAAAGCTTTCAAGTTCCATTGTTGCCTTGTCAGTTTCTACTTCTGCAAGTACATCCCCAACGCTTACACTTTCGCCCTCTTTCTTGAGCCATGAAACAATATTTCCTTCTTCCATGGTATCACTCAATCGAGGCATTCTGATTATTTCTGCCATTTATTTTTGTGTTTTTATATCCTTATTTTCTGTTAACAATATAGCTATTCGCTTTCAACAAAAAGATTAAAGTCTTTTTAAGTCAAACGCGGTACTTTTTTGATTAAAATTAAACACCTATTTCGTTACTTTTTTTAAACGTAATTATATAAATCCGGTTCTTCAAAACATGAGACTTATTAAAAACAAAAATGGGGAAATATATTAAATACGTCCCCATTTCAAACAATAAATTTAAATCCCTCTCTTAAAATCCAGAATTCTTGTCTCCTCTGATTACTGATCCAGATCTTGAACCTGATCCTGTAGTGCTTGTTGCACCAGCAGGGGCTCCCATTTCTGCATCTTCAGGGTTACACACTCTAAATTCAACTCTTCTGTTCATATAACGCTCTTGACCTCTTCTAGAAGATTTGATCAAAGGCATTTCTTCACCATCGTACATCAATTTGAGTCTGCTTCTGTCGATTCCGTAGTTTGATACTAGGTAATCAATCGCAGTTTGTGCTCTTCTGTAAGACAAACCTTCATTAAATTGGTTTGAACTTCTGTCATCTGTGTGACCTACTACAGTTACACAGGTGTTAGGACACATTTTCATTACGCTTGCAACATGGTGCAAGTGGCCATAAAACTCAGGCTTTAATTTTGAAGAATTTACATCATAATGAATCATAGGTAAAAACCACTTTCCGCATTCAGACATACCTTTCTTACAATCCTCACACCATTTTGCAGCTCTTGAATCCATAAGCTTGATAACATCAGCTTCTGACATTCTTGCTCCTTGAGCAATACCTTCTGCATCTACATTAAATCCTGGAGGTGAGAATGGTTCTTTATCTTTGTAATCAGCAAGTCCGTCACCATCTGAATCCATAGTAACACCTCTAGTGTCTACAATAGCGCCAGCAGGAGAATCTTTTTCTTGATCTAACATATCAATGATACCGTCACCATCTGAGTCAGTCAAATCCAAAACTGGTCTTTGCTTCAACTCAGCTACATCTTGCATTGCCGCATCCAATGGATTCAACCAGTACAATGGCTCGGTTACTTTATCAGAACTACCTAGGTTGATACCCAATCTAAGATTGGTGTAGTGTCCTATGTCATTTTGATTGGTTTGGTCAAGAGCAGTTCTGAATGTAATACCATCTAACAAGTCATTGTCAGTCAACATTACTTGGTGCTCAAGTGCAATATTTATTTTTTTATTGATTTTTCTTGCGATACCCATAGAACCAGTAAATACTGCGTGGATATTAGTTTCATCTCCTAATCTGAAGATACCTACTTTCTTAGGGGCATCCGATTCGTAGTCACCATCATAAATCGCTTTGATGTCTGCTTTTCTTTCTTTTCTACCAGCTTTGGTATTTAAATTTCCAGCAACACTACCTTCCAAATTTGAGTAAGGAGCAGTGCCATTGAGTAAATCTAATTTTGTGTTGTTGTTGTCAAGACCAATACCAACAGCAGTGTACCAATTCCACTTATTACTAGGTTTGTGGAAAAGGATATTACCAATGTTTAGTACTCCTTGCAATGCTCCATAGAAATATGAAGTTTTGTAACTAGGGAACCATGCAGCATTGTTGTATGCTGAAAACTCAGGATATACAAGACCACCGCCTCTAGCAGGCCCAGACCAAGCTTGTGGATCCAGACCTTTTGTTTGACCATAAAACAAATCACCTCTTAGGGAAAAACTGTAGTGAATTGCTTTTCTGATGTGAAGACCAAGACCAAAACCACCGGGTTGTTTAGGGTCAACATCGCCGTCAATGAAAAAGTGACCAGCATGTATACCTAATTCCCAAGCATTTTTTGGCTTGGCACTGTATGGGTTTTTACCCGTGCGCCATTCTTTGTTTTGGTCGGGATCTACAGTCATGTCGTCGCTGATCATAAGTTCTTGCGCATAACTGGAATAACCAATTAAGAATAAAATTGAGAGTGTAAATAACTTACGAACCATAAGGAATTAATTTAAAGTTTGAGATTTAAGAAAGCAAATTTAACAATTCTAAAATTTAAATTATCAAAAATCTTTAAAAAAAATAAAGTATTTCGTTAAACTCGATTTTAGAGTAGCAAAACCATATATAATAAAAGTTAATTATTTATATTTCCATCAAACATAATCAGTAATTTAAAAATTAAATTAATTTTGCATATATAATATGCTTATTTATGATATTCGACGAAAAAATTAATAATTTAATCTTTTGGGAACATTCCAATAACACTCAAAATGATGAATTAATAAAGATATTATTTGTTTCCAGGACAAAAAATATCCTCGATAAGATTATAAGTAATCTATCTAGATTTGCTCCTCATTTTACGCATCAAGTATACTTTTATGCTTTGGACTGCTCTTCAAAAGAACTATCTGAGTATATACGACAAGGCTATATAATTGTTCATTTAGAACAAGATCTAAATGGTTTTTTTGATCAAATTCAGTCAATTTCTCAAGAAAATGGTCCAGACGTAAAAGTCATTTCCAATACTGTAGACCAATCTTTTCTAAAAGCAATGCCGGATACCGACTTTATAGGTTTTCAGCGTCATCAAATCGGAAAAGCTGTTTTACATACGGTAGACACCAATTCTCTAGGTTCTTGTTCACTTGGATTGATCAAAAATAATCACGTTGACTTGGAGCCTATCATGAGAACTATTGAATATGTACATTTCGAACCTTCCAGTGGTAGGCACGCAGAATGGCCAGGCATACAAAATATATTACCTACGGGTCTTAGCGTAGAAGAGATTTGTCAAATTTTCAGGTATGCGGGCTCTTCTTATCAAATAAATTACCTGAGTATCGATCGATCTTTAGACCTTGAAGCCGCGCCGGAATGTTTTGTCAGTACCGCCATCGCTTTATGGTATTTCCTGGAAGGAATCGAAAGTAGAACATTCAGGAATGATATTTCATTATCTGGTTTTCAAGAATTTGTGTTATCAGTTAAAGATATTGAAGAAAGTTTGGTCTTTGGTTTTAGTACCGGAGATGGTAAATGGTGGGTAAGAGTAGATCAATCTGACAGAATGGTTCCTTGTAGCAAAGATGACTATGAAAAAGCCTCCAAAGGTTTGTTAACAGATCGGTTATTTAGAAAACTTTTTACTTAGTAAGTAATATTCACTTTTGCCTAATTAAGGATCTTTTCAACTGCAATGCCACGAGATCCTTTCAATAAAATTTGCTTGTCAGTATAAGACGAAAGGTGAACGTGTTCGCAAGCTTTGGTCACGTTTTCATAAAACTCACCCTCAAACTGATCTTTGAATTGGTAAAATCTAGGTCCAATGAATATTTTTTTAAATAGTTTGAATGGTGCTGTGTAGGTCAATATTTGGCGATGTTCTTCTTCCGATGCCTCACCTAGTTCCAACATATCACCTATGATAATGATCTGATTTTCTTGATTTTTCTGCCCGAAAAAAGAATGAAGACTTGCTAGCAAGCTTGAGGGATTTGCATTGTAGGCGTCTTTAATGATCTCGTTACCATTCACAGATGTGATTTCAGATCTGTTGTTGGTTGGTGAATATGAACTGATTGCTTCATTGATTTGCTCATCACTTATACCAAAATAGGAACCTACTGCGATAGCTGCTGCTATGTTGGGCAAATTATAAACCCCAAATAATTGGGTTGCTACTTCTTTACCTTTATAGGAATAAGTAATGGTTGGACTTGATTGTTTGATTTGTAATTGGTGAATCACCTCATAAACAATTGTTTTGGCATTTGGAGGTAATAAAGACAAGAGTAAATCATCTGCGTGGTTGCAAAATATGGTGCCATCTGTTTTCACTAGATATTTGTACAATTCTGATTTCCCTTTTTTTACACCTTCTTCTCCACCAAAACCCTCAAGATGTGCTTTCCCAATATTGGTGATCAGACCAAAATTGGGTTGTGCTATTTCACTCAACATCGCAATTTCCCCAATGTGATTTGCCCCCATTTCAATGATAAAAAAGTCATTTTCTTTTCTAGCTGATAACAAAGTGATAGGGACACCTATGTGATTGTTGAGATTACCTTTTGTCACCAAAGGATTGTACTTTTTGGAAATCACCGCAGCCAACAATTCCTTTGTGGTTGTTTTTCCATTTGATCCGGTGATGCCCAATACTGGCACGTCAAATAGTCTACGGTAGTCACTTGCTAACTTTTGGAGCGCAGACAAAACATCATCAACCAACAGGAATTTGCCATCTGGTAAAGTTAACGATGGGTCATCTACAACGACCAATGAAGCTCCAAGTTGCAAGGCTTTGGCAGCATACAAGTTCCCATCAAAATTTTCCCCCTTAAGAGCAAAAAATAAATCGCCTGACTTCACTGTTCTGGAGTCAGTAGAAATCGATAAATGTAAGAGGAAGTGTTGCAATAAATCCATAAAATAAAAAAGCCTTTGCACAAAGGTACAAAGGCTTTTTTATCTATTAAATATTATTTTAATATCTTCTCTTCACTTTTGATTTAGTACCTTCTTTGAAATTATTACCACTCTTATTGGATTCAAAGTTTTCAGCACCAACCCTATTCATCGCACATCTAAAACCAATGGTACGATCTGATTTATCTTCATTTTTAAACCTTCTAGCACCTGGGGATAACCAGAATAACCTATCTGCCCAACTACCACCTTTGATCACTCTGGCTTTGTCACTTACAAGACTGGTCTTTCCATATCCATAATCAACATTTTCTGAATCATCGTCATTGTAATTTTTGACATCTGATTTTCTGTAGTTATCTCTATCCTTCAAATCTTCATCAGGAATGATTTGGGTGCGCAATCTACCTAAAGAATCTTTTTCAAGAGGTAAACCATTCTCATCAACCATCATTTCTGTAAAAACGTTACCTCTATAACTGTTTAAGTCATGGTTTTCTGCATCACTCAAGGACAAACTGGTAGTAGCTCTGTAAACATCACCTGTCCATTCACTCACATTACCTGCCATGTTGAATAATCCAAAATCATTTGGAAAATAAGCTCTAACAGTAGATGGAATGGATGCATTATCATTTAAAGCACCTGACATACCCATGTAATCACCTCTTCCTCTCTTGAAGTTGGCCTGAATATCGCCTTGATTTTTATTGTGTTTTTTGTATCTTGGACTTGTGCCATTCCAAGGATAAATTTTTCTATCAGTAATCAATTCATCACCTGTGCTGGCTTGATTGCCTTGCAATGCAAGCGCTGCATATTCCCATTGTGCTTCTGTAGGTAAGATATAGCTTGGCATCAAAATACCATCTTCAAATCTTACTGATCTTTCTCCTCCAGTTTTGAGATCTTTCAAGTTCTTATTTACATTTCCTTGATATTGACCAGCCATATAGGCTTTGGTGTTGAAAGATTCACTATCTTTTGCATCTGGGCTCGGATTTAAAATTCCTCTTTCGATGAGAATCATTTCATTTACCCTATCCGTTCTCCACTCGCAATATCTTTGTGCTTGCAACCAAGAAACACCAACGACTGGATAGTCATTGTAGGATGGGTGTCTGTAATAAGTTTCTACCAATGGCTCGTTGTATGCCAATTCTTCTCTCCAAACGGTACTATCAGGGAGTGCATCTCTGATAACTTGAGGATAAGAAACGTAAGTATTGGCCAACCAATTGACATATAATTTCCAGTTTTGGTTACTTACTTCTGTTTCATCCATGTAAAAAGAAGAAACTGTAACCCTTCTAGGTACGTTATTCCACTCATAAGTTACATCTTGATCTGAAAGACCCATAACGAAAGTACCACCTTCAATGGGAACTAGATTTGGACCAGTTTCCTGCTCAACAGCATCAAATTTTTCATATCCACCCCACTTAGGATCATTGTAAACCCATCCAGTAGCAGTATCTCTGTCTCCACCAGACTTTTTACTACAAGCCACCATAGATACGAGGCACACTAATAGTGTAGAAAATTTAAGAACGTTATTCATTAGCACAATTTTATTCTCTTAATAGGCGCGCAAAATTACAAGACGCCACCATAAAACATCAATTTTAATACCAAAACTTTCAATTTTGATAAAAAAGTGATTTAAACTTTTTCTTTATAGATGTATAAACTTGAAGATCAGCCAAAAAATTGTTTTGTTTTGTAAAATTATTTTTATCTAAATAGTTGCAAACAATCGCTGATATCTATTTTGGGCTTTCCAGTATCAAAATTCATCACAACAGACAACTCATGGCTGCCATATCCTTTTAAGGCAATTTTACTTAAGTTATAATCAAAACTATAAGTGATTTTATAGGGGCCTGTTCTTCCACCAAAAGCCATAATAGCAGCATCACCGTTTGTATCAGAATGCCGATAATAAATTCCTCCTAAAAGTCCGTGTGTCTCAACTGATACTCCTGCATTTATTTGTTTGAAGCCTCCATGATTGACAAAAAGAAAATTTGGCGCAATAAAATCAGGTCTCGAGCCTCCACTACCCCTTCTGATGTCTCCAAAATTGTATTGATATCCTGCCTGCACTGTCCAACGGAGGTCGAGTCCATTTGCATTTGCCCTCCTGTCGAGGTAAAAATTATTATTGGGATTATTGATATGACTAAAACCAACCCCCAAATAATATTTCTTTGTCACGTACAATACCCCTGTTCCCAAATCAAAATAGGTGATATTATCAAGATCTGGTGGTATTTCTGATGATGGATATGCACTTCCACCTGGACCTATACTCCCGTAAATAGGGTCTATTGCATCATAAAACGTAAATCTCCCCCAATCCAAACGTCGATTGCCTAGTCCAAAATCCAACGCTGCTTTAATATATGATCCTCTGTTGACTTGCAATCGATAGGCATAAACCGCATTAACTTTTGTTGCTCTCAAAGAACCTCCCCCTGCATAATCAGTAAGAAAGGACATACCTAGCCCTGATTTTGCATTTTGAAAATATTGATCATATGACGCAGAAAAAGTTTGATACGCATTATCCAATCCTAACCATTGATTTCTGTAGACAGCAGCGATAAATGGAGCATCATTATTTCCAGCAAAAGCAGGGTTGATCTGCAATGGAGAATTATAAAACTGGCTGTAGATTGGATCTTGTGCACCAATTGAAATACTCCACGAAATGGTTATGAAAAATAAAAATATATCTTTAGGTTTGATGCGCATCCTTATCTTAAGTAGAAAATCTAGAAACGAAAATGCGACTTAATTAGTTTATATCGTATAAAAAAGATGTCTTTTGTTTTACACTTTGTAGCGGATATAAAAATTTATTCATCCAAATGTGCGTTTTTTGTGTCAAATGCACCTGTTAATCAATCATATTATGATTAAAAAACACAATTTTTACTTTTCACCTTGCTTGTTTGTCTTCTTTGCTCTTTTCGTCTATATACAAAATACAGTAGGTCAGGTTTCAAATCCAAACTCTAGTGTCTTGGCAACGGGCAATTTTTACAAATTAAAGGTAGAAAGGTCTGGATTGTATAAAATCAATAAGTCTATAACTGACAAACTAGGTCTTTCAGCCAACTTCGACCTCAAAAAACTCAAAGTTTTCACCAATTACGGTGGCCATATTCCTGAAGAAATAGCAAAATCCAACCCTTCTGATTTAGTTGAAGTACCTTTATTGGTCAATGATAATAATAGCAACAACCTTCTTGATGGAGCTGACGAAGTTTATTTTTACAGTGAAGGTCCCAATAAATGGTTTTATGAGCAAGGTAAAAAAAGGTGGACGCACAATACCAATATTTACGATGTGAATAACTATGTTTTTGTCACTGCAGATGGTGGTGATGGCAAAAGAATTGCAGAAAAAAATTATTTAGTTGATGCAACCTATAATACTTCAAGTTATGATCAATTACAGATTTTCAACGAAGACAGATTCAATCTGCTTACCAGAGAAGTAAATACACAAGGTTCTGGAAAACAGTGGTTTGGAGAATATTTCAAAGGTGGCGACAAAAAAACATTCACCTCTAAATTCAATACGACCTTATTTTTACCGAATACTCCCGTTATTGTAACTGGACTTTTTGCAGCCAGATCTCCTCAGCGTGGAAGCGGTGTGTTGTCCATCGGTAATCAAACATTGAGTTATTCAACAAACAGCCTCAATGTGAACGATTTTGAAATTAGTTATGCTTCTCAGGGAAAAATAGCAGGAGTCGTCAATGAAATAAAAAGTGACGATGCCATCAATCTTTCTTTCAATACTGTTTCTCCTATTGGTGAAGGTTGGTTGGATTTCATACAACTTGAAGGTAGAAGTGCCTTGAAATACAATGAGAGCCAGTTTGAATTTAGCGATGGCAAAGCTTTGACCCAAGGTACAAATTACACCTTTGAAGGAAATACTGCTGGTCTCCTGGTTTGGGACGTGACAAAGCTAGATGCAATTTCTTCTTTGAAATTGACCAACAATACCTTTAGCTATCCTGAAAAAAATGACATTTCCAGATTTATAGCTTTTAAAACCAAGGATGCCTATGAGCCTACTCCTATAGGTTTGATCAAAAACCAAAACTTACATGCAATCACTGAGGCAGATATGGTCATCGTGTACCCCAATATCCTCAAGGATGAAGTTTTAAGATTGGCAAAACACAGAAGTGAATATGAAAATCTCAAAGTTATAACAGTTGAAATACAAGAAATTTACAATGAATTTTCTTCAGGGCGAAAGGATGTAAGTGCTCTGAGAAATTTTGCCAAAATGTTATTCAATCGCGATCCAAGTTTCAAATATCTTTTACTTTTTGGCGATGCAACATACGACTATAGATTTTTCATGAATAAAGAAGAAGACATAGCCTATATACCAGTATATGAAACAGATGAATCATTAAACCCAATCACTGGATTTCCAACAGACGATTATTTTGCACTATTGAGTGATAATGAAGGAGGAAATTTAGTCGGAGCCCTAGATATTGCTGTTGGCAGACTCCCGGTCAAAAATTTGAAGGAAGCCAAAGATGTCGTTTCCAAAATCATGGCCTATGATCTTGATCCTGAAAGATTTGGTGATTGGAGATTATCCATGGGTTTTACAGCCGATGACGAAGATTATAACACCCACATTGTCCAAGCGGATCGGATTTCCAAAAAAGTAAATGACCTCAATCCTGAAATCAACATCAAGAAAATGTACTTTGATGTTTACGAACAAGTAAGTACACCAGGCGGAGAGCGGTTTCCTGATGCCACTTTGGACATTGCCAATCAAGTTTTTAAAGGTTTATTGACCTTGTGTTATTTAGGTCATGGAGGACCTTCAGGCTTGTCTCAAGAAAGGGTCCTACAAATCAATGATATTAAAAACTGGGACAATAAGAAAAAACCTTTGGTTTTCATCACGGCTACCTGTTCACTGACGGGTTTCGATAACCCTTCTTTTGTGACGACCGGTGAAGAGACCATGTTGATGCCAGAAGGAGGTGCAATTGCTTTATTTAGTACCGTAAGATCTGTTTATTCTTCTGAAAATGAAAGGCTTACAAATTCCGTTTTTGATTTTATCTATCAAAAGGAAAATGGACTCCCACTGCGTTTTGGCGACATTTTGGTCCGGGCAAAGAACAATCAAGCCAGTGATACTTTGAGAGATAATGCCAGAAAATTTGCTTTGATTGGCGATCCTGCACAAAGAATTGGACTTCCTGCAAACAGGGTAAAGCTCAACAGTATCAATGATGTTCCTGTAGCAATTTTTGATGACACCCTTTCTGCATTGGATGCCATAGTGCTAAAAGGTGAAGTGGTAGACAATGCTGGGAATGTCTTAAAATCATTTGATGGAAATCTTACTGTGACATTTTATGACAAACAATCCATCAGAGAAACACTTGCCAATGATGATGAAAGTTACAAATACAAATTTGATGAATTTCGCAATGTGATATTTAAGGGAGGTGCCACTGTGCTAGATGGAAAATTTTCTATCTCCTTTGTTGTTCCTAAAGACATCAATTATGAATTAGGCGCGGGCAAACTCAGTTTTTATGCAACAGATGGAAAAAATGACGCAGGAGGGTATGTTGATGGACCATTTGTTGGAGGAGACATTAAAAACAACATCATTGATAATAAAGCTCCGATTGTAAAGGTTTTCATCAACGACACTTCTTTTGTTGAAGGCGGTGTGACCAATGAAAATCCTATTTTGTTGGTGGATCTGAAAGATGATTTTGGCATCAATGTCACGGGTAATAGCATAGGACATGATTTGGTAGCAAATTTGACTGGTCCAATCCGTGGCACATACATTCTAAACGATTATTATGTTTCTAATTTGAATGATCCTGCTAGCGGTAGGGTTGAATTTCCCTTTTCAAATCTTCCGGCCGGAACATACGAAGTATCTGTAAAAGCATGGGACATATCTAATAATAGTGCCGTTTCTAAGACAACATTTGTCATTAAGGAATCTGGTTTAGATAAGTTATTGAATGTTTACAACTATCCCAATCCGTTTAATAATCAAACAAATTTTTCTTTTGAACACGATTTCAATGGTAGTAATATAGATATCGAGTTGCTTGTATATGCAACAACTGGGGCTTTGGTGAAGCAAATAAAGGTAAATAAGTTTGCGACAGGATCTAGAGAAAGTACAATTGACTGGTCTGGGAAGGCTGATTTTGGAAATGAATTGGCACCAGGGGTTTATTTTTATAAAATAAAAGTAAAAAATAGTGCGTTAGGGTTGGAACGTGAAAGTAATTTTGAAAAATTAGTTAAGCTTTAAGCTGAAATGCTATTTTTGCGCACGAAAAAACAATCAAGTTTCAAAGAGATGCTTAGAAAAGTAAACCAATGTATATTTTTGGCAATCGCAGTTTTTGGAGTTTGCCCAATTTTAGAGGGGCAAGTATTTAATCCAAGAGCAGGATGTGTAGTTGATGCAAACGGAGATTGCCTCCCAAATTCCAATTTAACAGCCATGCCTTTTTTGAGGATTGCGCCAGATGCAAGAGGCGGTGCTATGGGTGATGCTGGTATAGCACTAGATCCTACTCCTGCCTCCATCCACTATAATGCGTCGTCCTTGGCTTTCGCCGAAAAAGATGCCGCACTTTCTGCAACATATACTCCATGGTTGCAAGATCTTAATTTACCAGATATCTATTTAGCTCAATTGAGTGGTTATAAAAAAATTGATGCGCTTTCAACAGTTGGCTTTCAATTCAAATATTTCTCATTAGGGGTTATCAATTTTAGAGATCCATTTGGTGTTGATAATGGAGATGGTAGGCCTAGAGAATTCCAATTTGGTTTGGCTTATGCCAGAAAATTGGGCGATAATTTATCAGTTTCTGTTTCTGGTAACTATTTGTTTTCAGCTTTGGCTCCCAATCAGATTGTAAATGGTATTGAAATCACCAATGCAACCTCTTTCGCGACAGACATTGGACTTACGTACAAAAAGAAAATGGAACTTGGAGGCAAAGATGCACAATTGAGCATCGGAGCAGCAATCACCAATTTGGGATCAAAAGTTACCTATACCAGAGACAGTATCAGAGATTTTATTCCTACCAACTTAGGATTGGGGACTTCCCTCAAATTGGAATTGGATGAATACAATACCATCACATTTGCGTTGGATTTCAACAAACTGATGGTTCCAACCTCTGTTTCTAGAAACATTTTATTGGAAGATGGTATGACTGCTTCAAATCCAGAATTTTCAAAAGATGGAGATAATGTGGGTGATTACAGACAAAAAACTTTATTTGAAGGAGTTTTTGGATCATTTTCAGACGCACAAGGAGGATTTCAGGAAGAATTGCAAGAGATTAATTATTCACTTGGAGCAGAATACTGGTATGATCAACAATTTGCAGCCAGAGCAGGATTTTTCTATGAGCATCCGCTCAAAGGAGCCAGAAAGTATTTCACTGTTGGATTGGGTATAAAATATAATATATTCAACATTGACTTATCTTACTTGATTCCTGGGAACAATAGAAGAAGCCCTTTGGATAATACTTTGAGATTTGGGATGATTTTTGACTTAGGCAACTTACAAGCTTTAGACGAATAAAAGGAGGAAGGCTTTCAGCATATTGGTTGATCGCACTAAAAAATAAAAAAGGCGTGAAGGATAATTTCTTCACGCCTTTTTCATTTAAAAAAACTGATGCACTGTAAGCCGGATTCTGTAAGACCCCAAAGGGTCCGTCTATCATTTATCTGAGCTGCCTACCCCTTTTGGTAACTTGCGTTTTGAGCGAGCAACCCTCCTATCCACCAAGGCGGATAACCAAAATATACGCGGCATTTCAACCCACAAGGTTTATCCATGACAACTGTTGCCAATTGCCATCGTGAGCTCTTACCTCACGTTTTCACCCTTACCTCTTGCAAGCAAAAGGCGGTATAGTTTTCTGCGACACTTTCTGTACCTCCAAATTCCCTTTTGAGGAAATTGAAAATCCCACCCGTTAGGTGGTGTGGTGCTCTACGTTGTCCGGACTTTCCTCCACTTTCATACAAAAGCAGCGATAGACCGTGCATCATTCACTTTATTTTCCATCTGGCTTATTCAAAACAAAAAGAATGTTCGTAAAATTCCTGATGAAAATTTAAATATTATATCAAACTCTTAAAAGAAGGTCTTTTTGGAGCTACTTCACCAAATTCTGCAATCTTAGCTGCCTCGTAAGAACTAAAGTTTCCTTCATAGAAAACAACTTTACTATCTCCTTCAAACGAAAGAATGTGCGTAGCAAGCCTATCTATAAACCATCTATCGTGAGAAATTACCAACACACAACCCGCAAAATTTTCGATGGCTTCTTCCAAAGCTCTCAAAGTATTTACGTCAATATCGTTGGTTGGTTCATCCAGTAAAAGCACATTGCCACCATCTTTTAACGTCATGGCAAGGTGTACTCTATTTCTTTCCCCTCCAGAAAGCACGCCAATTTTCTTTTGTTGGTCACTTCCACCAAGATTAAATTTACTCAGATATGCTCTTACATTGAGTTCAGTATTACCTACTTTGATCAATTCTTGTCCACCACCTACGACTTCAAACACCGTTTTGTCTGGCAATAAGTCTTTATGAGACTGATCTACATAACTGATCTTTACGGTGTCTCCTTTGATGATTTTACCAGAATCTGGCGTATCCTCACCCATGATCATTCTGAAGAAAGTAGATTTACCCACACCATTGGGACCAATGATACCGACGATCGCATTTTTAGGAATAGAGCAAGTGAAATTCTCAATCAAAACTTTATTATCATAAGCTTTATTGATGTTTTCGACCTCAATGACAACGTCACCCAGTCTTGGACCTTGTGGGATGAATAATTCCAATTTTGCTTCTCTTTCTTTGCCTTCTGCTCCAGAGAGTTTATCATATGCAGAAAGACGAGCTTTTCCTTTGGCTTGTCTCGCTTTAGGGGCCATTCTCACCCATTCCAATTCACGTTCCAAAGTCTTTCTCCTCTTAGACTCAGTTTTTTCTTCCATTTCTAGCCTTTTGGCTTTTTGCTCTAACCAAGTGCTATAGTTACCCTGCCAAGGAATGCCCTCTCCCCTATCGAGTTCCAAAATCCAACCTGCAACGTTGTCCAAGAAGTATCTATCGTGTGTGACCGCTATAACTGTACCAGGGAACTTTGCTAAGTATTGCTCCAACCAGTACACACTTTCTGCATCCAAGTGGTTGGTGGGCTCATCCAACAATAAAATATCTGGTTGACTAAGCAACAATCTACAGAGAGCGACTCTTCTGCGCTCACCACCAGAGAGAACCTTCACAGAAGTTTCACCCTCTGGACACCTCAAAGACTGCATGGCTGTTTCCAAATGATAATCTAACTCCCAGGCGTTGTAGTGATCCATTTGTTCCATGAGTTCACCTTGCTTATCTATGGCCTTCATCATCTCATCATCGTCCATTGGCTCGGCCAATTTCAAATTGATGGCTTCATAAGCATTGACAACGTCCACGATGTGCTGCACACCTTGTTGCACTATTTCCCTTACTGTTTTACTTTCGTCGAGCTGCGGTTCCTGCTCCAGGTAGCCAATTTTATATTCTTTGTCAAAAGTTACTTTACCTTGATAATTAGTGTCCAGTCCTGCTATGATTTTGAGCAAACTAGATTTTCCTGAACCATTTAAGCCCAGAACACCAATCTTGGCTCCATAATAAAAGGATAACCAAATATTTTTTAAAACTGTTTTTTGTGGTGGATAGACTTTGGTCACACCCTCCATTGCGAATATTACTTTATTGTCAGCTGCCATAAGTTTTAGATTAGGGTGCAAAAGTAATCAATACTCCAGAACTAAAGCTTGTTCAAAAAATATTTAAAACCGTATAATCAAATAAATTGGCTATACGGTTTTGCTATTAATGATCCATTGTAATAAAAGGATGGTAATTGTCCCTATTGATGATCGAATTGATTGATTGATATTGATTGGTAAAAGTGTCAGAAATTTTGCCCTTTTTTGTATTGCTCCATTTAAACTCGAAAGCTTTGATTTCGTCTGCACTGACTTCAACATAATCAATTTCCTGTTGTTGTGTTGTCCTCCAAAAATAAGGTGTTGCCTTAGTTTTAGAGTAGTGAAGTTGTTTCCATCTTTCAGAAATTAAAAAGTTTTCCCACAATGCTCCCACATCATTTCTGTTGTCAACATCGTTGAAGTTCTTGATGATGGCATTGCGTACTCCATTGTCAAAGAAATATATTTTTATTCCCTTTTTGATTTCATTTCGCTGATTGGTGCTATATGAATTCAACCTGAAGACGACAAATGCTTTTTCCAGAATGTCAGTATAGGAGGCAACCGTCTTGGCATCAATACCAATCAAATTTGACAATTCATTGTAGTTCACTTCATTGCCAACCTGATAAGCCAATGCCTGTACAAGTTTAAAAATACTGTCAGACTTTTTTATTTTACCATATAACAATACATCCTTAAATAGGTAACTATCCATCAACTCATCTATCAGTTCTGTTTGATCTTCCGGGTTATTGAGAATATCCGGATAAAACCCATAAATGAGGCGATCATTGAGGCCTTGTTTAGCTTGCAAGACCCCAACACTACTTTCCCATTCTTTAAAGGTGATCGGATACAATTCAAAGCTCCATTTTCTGCCGGTCAAAGGCTCTTGGATTTCTTCATTTATTTGAAAGGAAGACGAGCCACTCAAAATCAACTGAACATCTTTAATCTGATCCACAATTATTTTTGCAGTTAACCCTATATTTTCGATCCGCTGTGTTTCGTCAATGAAAACAATTTTATTTTTACCAATCAGATTTTTTAATTCCTGAGTATTGATTTGCGACAAAGTATTCCTTACTGTCACATCATCACCATCTAAAAATAAAACATCTTCGTCTCCTATCAATGTTCTGATGAGTGTCGTTTTACCTACTTGACGTGGGCCCAAAAGAATAATAGCTTTCTGGCTAAACATTCTTTTTTTAATGTTATCCGCTATTTGCCTGGTTATCACAATTACTTTGTTTTTCTATCTGCAAATATAGCATTTTTTATAAAGTTGCAACTCTATTCCTGAAATATTATGTTTTTTAAGGAACATAATCCTGAAATATTATAGTTTTTAGGGATTATAGTCTTGAAATATTATGTGTTTTAGAAAATATCATACACATCAAAACTTTCCACCTACAGTATTCTACAATTTTACGGTATTGTAAAAATCCATTTTCTTTCCATTATTGACAGGGGCGTCATCACGGAATGCTATATTGAATGCGTTGAAATCCAATTGAAATAATTGGACCTAATGAAACCTTTTACTTTATTTTACATTTCAATAAGTAATGGTGAAACTAAAATTAAACATAATAAAAGGGTTGGCTGAATCCTTACCTGTCGACAACTCTATGGTCAACAGGCCTCAACAGGTGTCTAATATTGCAGCGAGTTTGGTCAATCCTACAAAACCCAGCGATCCAAAATTATTACATGCGTCGACTGAAGTGGCTCAATTACTTGGGATAGGCGATGACCTTATAAAAGAAAATGATTTTCTAAAAATCTTTTCAGGTTCAGAAATTTATGAAGGTACAAAACCATATGCCATGAATTACGGCGGTCATCAATTTGGGCATTGGGCTGGTCAATTGGGCGATGGAAGAGCGATTAATTTATTTGATGTTGAAAATCAAGGACAAAGATGGACATTGCAACTAAAGGGAGCAGGGCCTACACCTTATTCCAGGACTGCTGATGGCTTTGCGGTTTTGCGTTCTTCTATCAGAGAATACTTGTGTTCTGAAGCAATGTATCATTTGGGAGTTCCCACAACGAGAGCACTCTCGCTTATAAAAACTGGAGACCAGGTATTAAGAGATGTCATGTATGATGGTCATCCTGATTATGAACCTGGTGCAATAGTTTGTAGGGTGGCTCCGAGTTTCATCAGATTTGGAAATTTTGAAATCCATACAAGGAGATCGGAATTTGATGTACTCCAAAAGCTCACTGATTTTACAATTGAAAATTACTTTCCAGAAAACAATCTAGAAGGTAAAGAAAAGTACATAGCTTTTTTTAAAGAAGTATCTGAAAGAACCATGAAATTGATGCTTGAATGGCATCGTGTAGGGTTTGTACATGGGGTTATGAATACAGACAATATGTCTATCCTTGGCGTAACCATTGATTTTGGGCCTTATGGTTGGGTCGATGATTACAATTATGGTTGGACACCAAACACCACAGATCGTGCTCACAAAAGATATCGATTTGGAAATCAAGCGAATATTGCGCTTTGGAATTTGGTTCAGCTTGCAAATGCGCTTTATCCATTGGTGGAAGATGTCACTCCTTTTGAGGAAATCTTTGCAACATACCAAAAGGAATATAGACCTGCTTTTTTGAAAATGATGACTCAAAAGTTGGGCCTTATGTATGTAAAAGAAACTGATGATTCACTCATCACTGCTCTTGAAAAATTGATGCATGAGCAAGAATTGGACATGACTATTTTCTTCAGAAATTTATCCAATTTTCAAAAAGCTCACCTGACTGATCATGAGGATTCTAAAATTAATGTCATCAAAGACGCTTTTTATTTTGA
This sequence comes from Saprospiraceae bacterium, assembly GCA_016715105.1. Classification (GTDB taxonomy): domain Bacteria; phylum Bacteroidota; class Bacteroidia; order Chitinophagales; family Saprospiraceae; genus JADKBO01. The sequence continues at coordinate 42,520 of JADKBO010000013.1, forward strand.
TCATGATTTATTAGGCGAAAGCAAGGAAAAATGGATCAATTGGATCAACCAATATTTGAAAAGGCTAAATGAAGATGATCTTTCAGATGATGAAAGAAAGGTTGCAATGAACTCGGTAAATCCAAAATATGTGCTCAGAAATTACATGGCTCAAATGATCATTGAGGCTGCGGAACAGGAAGATTATGGACCATTAAATGAAGTATATGATTTACTTCAGAAGCCATATGATGAGCAACTAGATTTAGAAAAATGGTTTGCTAAGAGGCCAGACTGGGCTAGAAATAAAGTGGGTGCTTCTATGTTGTCTTGTAGTTCCTAAGACATCGGAACACTCTATCATTATAAATTTAACACCCTCTATTACATCCACTTCCATATAGGTAAGGGTATAAAAAGCGAAAGGACCAACTATCTTTATAGTCGGTCCTTTCTAAATTATTCTAAAAACTCACTACTCGATGATAACCATCTTGCGTGTTGCAATCTCTCCATTACTTTCCAATTGGTAGTAAAGGATACCGTTTGCTGCAAGATCAGATTTCCTAAGTGTAATGGTGTTTTCGCCTTGTACTGCATTGATGGTTTGATTCATCAATACTTTACCAGTCACATCATACACTCTGAATCTTACTTGTGAAGCTTCAGATACACTGAATTTCACATTTGTTTCTGCTTTGAATGGGTTTGGAGTATTTTGGAACAAAGTAAATCCTTTGCTTGCACCACCTCTCACTTCCAATTTAGCATTGATAGTTTCAAGATCTGCTCCAACATAAGCCTCTGCCTCAGTGATTGCAGAATTCAATACTATTGCTTGAGACAAGTTAGTATTTCTATCAGCTTTCACTTTCAAAGTAAATAATACTGCGTCGTTTGCTACAGTTACGCCATTTGCATCTGTCCAGCTCATGGTAAATTTACCGTTGCCTAAGTCTGCATACATGTTCTCTTCTATTGTAATTGCACCAGATTGTACTGCAACAACAGAAAGTCCTGTCAATTCAGTAGTAAACTGGTAACCAAATACTTCATTGAAGTTACTAGCCTTCACATCTACATTGATGATTTCACCAGCATTTACGCTTTGTTCATCAATGTTGAATTTAACAGCAGCTGCACTTCTGATTTCAGTATTGCTAGAATTTGCGTTTACAGAAGCTGTAACATCTACATCTCCAACTTTTACAGCCACAAAATTGTTCGAAGCTACATCACCAGCTTTCGCTATGATTACTTCATTCAATGGCCAAGGATTTGAGATATCGCTAAACTCTTGCGTAGCGTCAACAAATCTCCATGATTCATTCTTAGGAAGATTATTTACTACACCAAGAACCAATTTTCTCAATTCCACCAAATCACTTACGTCAACTTTTTGGTCATTGTTTGCATCGGCTGCAACATATTTGTATGCGTTATCCAACTTGGTAATGCTCAATATGTGTCTTTGGATTTTCAATAAATCCAGTGTATTTACGCCATTTCTGTAGTCAATATCTTTCTTAGCACTCAATTCATATTCAACTCCAGCAGGAATTGCTTCGAAAGAGAATACACCTGCACTAGTCATTGATTTGACTGGGAATTCAGGAAGACTTGAGTTTAGTGATGTTTCTACATCGCTCACACCTTCTCCAGCATTTGTCATCACTGTACCAACAATTCTTCCGCCTGTTGAAGCAGAAGGACATGCTGCCGGACCTTGATTGTTTACTAAGCTCAACGTTACTTTACAGAAATCTGAACCATCGTCAGTTCCAGGATTAAAGAATCTAGTATCCCAAACTCTCATATCTACTGTAAATGGAGTTCCAACTGGATCACCAACCGCACAACCGAAGATCATGCCAGAAGTACCACCTATCAATTGTTTTCTTACTGTGCCACCTGGCCAAGGAGTTTCCTTAACTTCTGGTAACCATTTCTGTGCATTACCTGCAGTGTACTCTTCCAAAGTAGCTAATACTCCTAGTCCTTTGAAGTAGTGAACAACCAATAAGCTGTCTACTACAGGATGTGAAGGCCTTCCGTCCAAGTTAAATGTATACAGAATAACTCCAGTTCCATTAGGATCGCAATTGAGGAATGACCCTTTGTCGAAGTCAACAGCCCACAATTCTACTCTACCATCTTTCATCACTGCACTGCTCAAACTGATACAGTAAGGTGTTGGATCTTTTGGTATAACTGTAATAGTGCCATTACATTCTGCTACGTTTCCGCAACCATCAGCTACGTTGTAATTTACATCATATACTCCTGGCAACAAGTTGTTGAATGCATCAAATCTTGGTGCTCCACCTGTACCAGTGCGTGTTGCCAACAATGAGTCAGCAGCATTGTATAATCTTACTGTCCATCTAAATCCAGTTTCGCAACCACCTGCATCTGTAGCAACAGGAGCAACTACTTGACTTGCTGTACAACTAGCTTGGTTCACTTCTATTGTGTAAGAAGGACAAGTAGCAATTACAGGAGGAACTGTGTCCTCAAATTTGTAAACTGTAGCTCTACAACCAGCATATGAATTTGTACACCAATTGATGTAATCAAACTTCACCAACCATTTTCTACATCCAGCACCTACTAAATAATCTTCAATAGTGATGTGTCTTCCAAATACATTACAACCTATTTCCTTATAGTTTGGATTGAATCTGCTCTTACCTTGTAATTTTGTTTCTAATGATCCACTAGTTGGAGTTAATCCATTGGTTGTCATCGCATGAGGCAAAATATTTGCACCCACTGACTCGCAAAATGATGGACCTTCTTGTTTACTTACATCGTAATAAAATCCATCTGGCACATTAGCTCTTACCGTGTTGGCAAGTACTTCTTCTTCAGTTAATGTACACTTTGACCAACCATGAACTGCTATTGGATATTCCAAAATTGGATCACTGTCTATATCAGAAATAGTGATGGTCATTGTACAAGTTACTTGTGGATACCCCTTCACTCTATATGTTCTTACAATTGGATCCTCTCTTCTTGTAGTATTACAAACAGTAAGTGAACCCACGTCTCTGTATTCTAGTAAATAGTCGCTACAAACTCCATCTACCCAAGGTCTGTATTCTGCTGGAATTTGAGAACCTGCAACATCTCTCCACACACCGTCTGGAGTATAGAAAACATCTGCTCTGTCGCAAGAAGTTGTAATATCATTTTCACAATAAATCTTTGGAACGATCTTGTCTTCAACTTTTACATTTGCCCAAGTTTCATTGTAATTGTCACCAGCTGTTCCAAAAATACCGTCACCATCTGCGTCATCCCAAACTCTCAACCATACTTTCACTGTATCGCCTATGTCTTCGCAGCAGAATTTCACAAATTGTCCTTTATCTGTATCAAATGCACTATCAGAACCATGTAAAGGAACTGTTTGATCCAATCCGTTAATAGTACTATTGTAAGTAACATTATTATTCCATTCGATCATTGGAGTTGCAGGATTTGTATCATGATCATATAGATCACCCAAATTCAAACATGATGGCGCACCATCCTCTCTTCTGATCTCCAAATATACTGGAGTACAATTGTCATATGAACCGTTGTCTATTTGAGCAGGGAATATCTTAGCAACTCCTGTTACTAGACTATCTCCACTTCTTGTCAAACTTACAGTGATAAATTCTTTTGCAGTTGCTACTGGAGCAATTTTATCAATTACTGTCAACTCGATAGTAGCCGTTGATGTGTTACCGCAACAATCAGAAGCAGTATAAATAAACTGGTGAGTACCTTGTGGCACATCTAGTGCTTCAAATCTACCACCTTTACTTACTACTGTGATTCCAATAGGACCATCTACCGCAACAACTTTTGAGTGATCGTCACAATTATCAGTTACAGCAGCTGCTGGCAAAAGGATATCTACTTCACATCCCCATGCATTCACTGAGTAAACCTTTTCTGGGCTTGCAACAGTGATAGCTGGTGCCTCATCATCTACTTTTTTGATCAACTGTGTCAAGGTAACAGTTTCACCTGCACACCAATCTACCACGATCCAAGTTCTCAATATTTTTGAGCCCCCAAGACATGCCTTTCCACAATAGTCAATTGGCTTACTGTCTGAAAAAGTTGCTACAACATTACAAATTGCTTCATCTGGAAACAAAGCAAACATAGCTCCAGAAGTGTCACGGATGACAGGATAACCATAAGATAGTGAGTCAAACGCGTCAGCTAAAGAAGCAGGATCAATGTCATCATCACAATCTACCTCAACTAGTGGTTGAATAAGAATAGAATCAACATCAATTGCCAATACGGTGATGTTTTGAACACTTGAAGCTGAAACTCCATTTTTGTTAGTTACATAAAATGTTCTTACGATAGTCTTAACAATGTTGTTTGAAGGACTGCACGTCAGAACAGAAGTAACGTCTCTGTAATCCAAACTCGCAAAACCAGAACATGTTCCTGCAGTAGATGGAGCGCCTGTGATAGATGTATCAGGATTTCCCTTAGCATCACTTAGGACAATACACATAACAGTCTGATCTGGAATATCACTGATTACTGGTGGTAATTTGTCTTCAATGGTAGCACTTCCCCAACAAGAATTGCCACTACCATCAAATACACTTACTTTGATAGGACCTACTTTTCCTTTAGAAACGAAGGTCGGAACCAATGATAAGTTAATTGTGATTGACGGTCCAGTGTAGACACCATTTATAACAGATCCACCACTTAGAGCTGCTGGAGGAAAAACTCCTGTAGCAATTCCAACTGAAATACCTGAAGGCACTCCTGGTTGCATGGTAGCTGGTGAAATGGTTGCTGTGCAGGACGCATCAACAGATATATTGACCTGGTCAATACATGGCATCCCAGGTGTCTGGGCAGCCAGAAAACTCGTAAGTCCTAAGACCATCGAGCAAAATAGAATAAAACGTAGTCGTTTAAAGTCCATGAGTAAAATATTAATATTGAGTAATAAAGTTTATCCTCAGGACTATTAATCAGTATGTAGGTTGGTTCTAGTTAAAACACAGGGCAAATATAGCTAATAAATAATATCTTGTATACTAATCCACAATAAATTTCATAAAATCACCTTGCGTATACCCCTCATTACCAGTAGTATACAAATTAAAGGTTATTTTATATTATGAAATAACGTAACATATAAATCGTTGATATATAATAATATAATATGTTTTTTATACCTGATTTGACATATATTATTGCGCAGACTTTCTTCTTGAATTTTCTCTGAAAAAAGTTGATTATTTTTTGAATAAAACAACGAAACGATGGGAAATATTTGGAAATTAAAATAGAATAAACATGATCAAAAACATGAAACATGTTTTTGATTTTTCACTACTAAAAAAATCATTTCTTTTGAATAAATAGGCATGAAAAATGCCTCTGGGTGAACACTAATTACGGGTATCCCTTCTTCAAATTTACTTGAAATCAGAAAAATTAGTTATTGAAACTTCCGTGATCTTCTTTATAGATGGCAGCTGTGACGACTTTACCGACTGCATGCAATGTTTGTTTGTCAATGATGTCCATATTGTCACCATGGGTATGATGATGGGCACCAAATATCTTTTCACTATCTCCAGACAAATTGATGATGTCAAAAACTGGATATGACCGATTAGCCATCATATGGAAGTGGTCATCTTCAATAGGTGCTTTATTTAATTTTTGGAAATAATCTCCATAACCCATTGTTGCGGCCAGATTCCAAACTTTCTCCATAGGAATATTTGCATTGGCTTTTGAGTAACCTTCATATCCAAAAACGGCATTTTTGGCACCTACCATGTCCAAGTGAATTCCATATAAGGCTTTATAATTAGGTACATGTGGATTTTTTGACCAATAGATAGAACCCAAGCACCATTTTGAAGAAGATTCAAATCCTTGATCTTCGGCATCAAACAAAATGATGTCAATTCCTATACTGGGTGGGTTTTTTTGCAATAATCTGGAAATTTCAATCAAAACTCCTACTCCACTTCCACCATCGTCTGCCCCATCAATTGGTTTGTTTTTCATTCCTTCATTGGCATCTTTTTCCGCAATCATTCTAGAGTCCCAATGTGCTGATAGTGATATTCGTTTTTTTGCTTTTGGATTATAGGTTGCAATGATATTAAAAGCCTTAGCTTTTTTTACAGTCAAGAAATCGACTTCAAATTCTTGGACCGTTACTTGCCCCCCATATTCTTTTAACTTAGACACCAACCAATCTTTTGTTTGCACATGAGTTTTTGTTCCCGGCACTCTACTACCAAAAGCTACTTGTTGTGCAATAAAAGCATAGGCTGAGTCTCTAGAAAACTCTGGAATAACCAAGGGCTTTGCAATAGTTGAAGGTGTGGGGGTAGATTCCTTTGGTTCGTCTTTACAAGAAAAGGTTATAAAAATTAATAACCCAAGAGTGTATATAAGGTGGTGTCTCGACATGATGCAATTGATATTAATAAAGTAACGCAAAATATCACTTTTTTATTCGTAAACCCAAGCAGAACCTTCTTTACTATCTTTCACAACAATACCTGCTGCTTTCAAGCCATCCCGTATTTGATCGGAGGTTCCCCAGTCTTTATTTTCTCTAGCTTTCTGCCTGATATTCAAAATCAACTCCATCAATCCGTCAACTGCAGAATGTTGGCCATCTTGCTCGTCTTTCAAACCAAAAACATTGAAAACCAAATCATTGACTATTTTTTGAATGTATTGAATGGCTTCTGTAGAAACTTCATTTATAGAAATCTTACCATCTGCCAAAGAATTAATTTTTGGAACCAATTCAAATAACTTTGCCAAAGCTTTGGGCGTTGAAAAGTCATCGTCCATTTCCGTGAGTGCAGCATCGGCCATAGCTTTGAGTTCATTGTCCAAGTTGCCAGCTCCTACCGTTGAGAATAATTTATTGAGTGACTTTATCGCATCCATGAGCCTTTTAAAACCTTTTTCTGCAGCAAGTAATCCTTCGTCCGATAAATCTAAAGGTGCACTGTAATGAGCCTGCAACATAAAAAATTTGACAACCATTGGCGAATAAGCCTTACTGATGTGTTCGCTATCACCTGTAATTAATTCAACTGGTGAGATGGAATTACCATCACTTTTCGACATTTTTTTTCCATTGAGTAAAAGCATGTTGGTATGCAACCAATACCTAGCTGGTTGGCAACCGCAACTACTTACATTTTGCGCGATCTCATTTTCATGGTGCGGAAACTTCAAATCATTACCACCACCGTGAATATCAAATTGATTACCGAGGTATTTTGTACTCATAGCGCTACATTCCAAATGCCAGCCCGGAAATCCTACAGACCAGGGACTATTCCATTTCATAATGTGCTCAGGAGCAGCTTTCATCCAAATTGCAAAATCAGAAGGATGCCTTTTCTCGTCTTGATTTTTTAAATTGTCTCTTGACTCTGAAACCAACTCCTCGATCACTCTGCCACTTAGTTTTCCATATTCACCTGTTTGGGTTGCAAATTTTGGAGTATCGAAATAAACAGAGCCATTGATTTCATACCCATAGCCATTATCAATGATTTGTTGTACCAACTCAATTTGCTCAACAATATGCCCTGTTGCTCTTGGTTCAATACTTGGCTCGAGGGTATTGAATAAGCGCATCATATCGTGAAAACCATTGCTGTATTTTTGCACAACTTCCATTGGCTCCAATTGTTGCAATCTAGCACCTTTCAAAATGCGATCTTCCCCATCATCCAATAAGTGCCCAACGTCTGTAATATTTCTTACATACCTGACTTTATAACCACAATACATGAGGTATCTGTAAATGATATCAAAACTCATAAATGTGCGGCAATTACCCAAATGCACGTCACTATAGACAGTAGGTCCACACACATACATACCCACATGGGTTTCGTGCAATGGAACAAAAGTTTCTTTTTCTCTTTTGAGACTATTGTAGAGCTGGAGATTTCTTTTCATGCCGCAAAATTAGTTTTTTTTGCGAATTTGTGTATTTGGTCATACACTTCTACATGCTAATATAATATTTGTGATTTAATTAAGACTCAATGAGTTTCTGGTGAAGCCCGACAAACAAGAAATCAACCACACAATATTCTGTGTAACATCAGTCACATTCAAAAATAGTGGACTTACATAGATTTACCCCGAAATTTAAATCTACTACATGCAAAAACATCACAATATTATTGTAATTGGGGGAGGAACTGCGGGAATCATGACCGCAACACAACTTTTCAAGCAAGACCCAAATCTGGACATTGCCATCATTGAACCAGCTGAAACTCATTATTATCAACCTGCCTGGACCTTGGTTGGTGCCGGAGCTTATGATATGAAGAAAACAGCCAGACCCATGTCATCGGTAATGCCGTCAAAAGCAACCTGGCTCAAGGACTATGTTACTGGTTTTGAACCTGAAAAGAATCAAATTACAACCAAAAAAAATGGCGATCTATCGTACGATTTCTTAATTGTTGCACCAGGCTTGGTAATGGATACCACTTTGATTCCAGGACTTACAGAAGCCTTGGACAAAGGGGTTGCGTGCAGCAATTACATCAATCCAGAATATACTTGGGAGGTATTGAAGAAATTTAAAGGTGGCAATGCAATATTTACACAACCTACAACACCAATAAAATGCGGAGGAGCTCCACAAAAAATAGCCTACCTGGCCGCTGATTATTGGAGACAAAACGGAGTCGACAAGAAAACCAACGTGGTATTCGCCACTCCTGGGTCTGTGATTTTTGGTGTTAAAGAAATCGCCAAAACATTGATGGAGGTAATCAAAAGATACAACATCAAATTCAAACCTCATTATGCACCTGTCAAAATAGACGTTGATCAAAAACTCATACATTTCAAATATGTAGGCCCGGGTGAAAATTTATGTGTCATCAATGAAGATCATGCTCTTCAAGAAAAGATACTGGAAGGTTCTCAATTTTCAATGCCATTTGACATGCTGCATATTGCTCCGCCTCAACGCACACCCGATTTTGTCTATCACTCAGTATTGGTAAATGAAGCTAAGTGGTTAGATGTGGATCATGGAACTATGCAACATAAAAAGTATGCAAATATTTTTGGTTTGGGAGATGTAGCTGGTTTACCAACTGCTAAAACAGGTGCAGCAGTCAGAAAACAAACTCCAATAGTAGTTGAAAATATTCTAAGACTCAAAGCCAAGAAAGAACTAAGTCCTGAAATTTATAATGGATATTCATCTTGTCCACTCGTGACAGGCTATGGAAAAATGGTCTTGGCAGAATTTGATTATAAAAACAATTTTATCCCTGATCCAAAGCTAAAACAGATGCTCGTCTTCGATTCTTCAAAAGAATCTTGGAGATTGTGGCTGCTCAAAAAATATATGTTACCTCATCTTTATTGGACAAAAATGATGAAAGGAGAAAAGGTTTAAATGGATGTGTTTATAATTTTTTGGTGCCGCACTTTTGTTGAAAAGTGCGGCATTTTTTTGCTGAATAAATCGCGTACAGTGGAATTTATCATCGAGTTTTATTTCTGGCTATGGTTCTTTCAAACAATTTTTGTTTTTATTGAAAATAAAATGAGCATACTATTTTACCCTCGCCTCACTATTTAACCAATTTTTAAAACAAAATAACTGGTAATACCGTCATGATTATATATAATTTTCTAAACGGATTTTGGTTTCTTCTGGATATAATTTTTAAAACAATAGAACTCCGCGATCAATCGAAATTCAGTTTTGTATATTTACGTTTAGTTTGGATCTAATAAAATGATGATAAAAAAAATTCTTAAATATTTTGGTCTGTTGATTGTAGGACTGGTAATCGCATTGGCCATCGCTCCTTTTGTATTCAAAGATAAAATACTGGCAATTGTCAAATCTACACTCAATGACAACCTCAATGCTACCGTTGATTTTTCTGATGCAGACCTATCCCTTTTGCGATCATTTCCCGACGCTACAATTACCATTTATGATTTGCATATTGAAGGCATTGATACTTTTTATGAATTACCGCTCATTGATGCTAGTGAAGTAACCATTGAGACTAATATTTCCCCATTATTCAACAAAAATGTCAAGCCATCCATCCATTTTTTAAAGGCGAAAAATGCTGTGATAAATCTATTGACCCTCAGTGATGGAAATGCCAACTATCTCATAACTAAACCAAATCCAAACGACACAAGTACATACGAGCTCAAACTGAATGGCTATGAAATAGAAAATGGTACTTTGATTTATGAAGATAAGGCACTAGACTTTTCACTTGGTATGAATGGCGTAAATCATCGTGGATCAGGAAATCTGAGCACAGACATTTTTGATCTCGACACTTATACCAAATTTGATACCCTTACCATGACTTATGCCGGAATAGACTATTTAGATCAGGTTGAAGGTGAATTGCAAGCAAAAATCAATATCAATTTACCTGAGGAAAAATATACGCTCAAGGAAAATAAAATAAGACTGAATGAGCTTGATGCAACAGGCGAGGGATTTGTACAATTTGTACCTGAGGGAATGAAAATGTTTTTTGATCTTAAGACTCCTAATGAGCAATTTCAAGATGTGGTTAGCGTACTTCCTGTCATCAAATTTCAAAAGGGCATGAAAGCTTCAGGCAAAGCCAATTTGACAGCAAAAGTGGACGGTATTTACAATAGTGAAACTGTTATTTATCCTGCCTTTGATGTACAATTGGGCATTGTCAACGGGTCTTTCCAGTATACAGGGCTACCTTATCCGATCAGCAACATCAATGCTGACATCAAAATCAAGTCAACAAAGTCCGATTTATCTGATTTATTGGTCAATATTCCCAAATTTGGACTAGCACTCAATAATGAGCAATTGTCTGGCAGATTGATGGTAAGTAATGCCCTCGGTAATGGAGCTGTTGATGGAGCTCTTATTGGAGACATCAATCTGGCCAATTGGAAAGCAGCTTTACCCTTGGATGGTGTAGAAAAACTCAGCGGAAATATTAAATCCAACCTCCAATTTAAGGGAAAAATGTCTGACATAGAAGGGCAGAACTACGATGCTATCGGATTTTCTGGAGATTTCAATGCAAGGAACATAGTTTACAAAACAGTTGGTTCACCATCTATATCGTTGGAAAATGGGACGGCCAGCGCAAGTCCATCCAAATTAAACATCGTAACTGCGGGCTTAAACCCTGGAAAATCACAACTTGCTTTTTCGGGAAGTTTAGACAACCCTCTAGCTGTGTTTTCTCAGAAATCATCCGTACAAGGTTCGCTTTCTTTATCTGGCAATTTACTCGATCTCAATGAGTGGCAAACATCACCTACTGATAAAAAATCTACTGAAACGAATACAGCAGGCATTACTAATCTTGATAATTTGAAGGCCAGTAATATTGCATTGAATATTGATCTTGACAAAGTGTTGTTTGGAGATTTGGTGCTTCAGAATTTAAAAACAACAAGTAAGGTAGGATTCAATCATGCGACTATCTCAAATTTTGGTGTTCTACATGATGGGAACGATATAAATCTTAATGGCTCCATTGCAAATGTTTATGATTATTTATTCAATAATGGCGTATTAGAGGGCAAATTAAACCTGATTTCCAAAAATTTTGATGCCAATAAATACATGGCTGTAGACGGCAAAGATACGCAAACCACGGGTACAATTTTGGTTCCAGATAATATCAACGTTTTAGTAAATGCTAAACTAGATAAAGTAAAATATACTAATCTAGAATTCACAAACTTGTCTGGAGATATGAATATCGCCAATCATGAAATCACAATGAACGGTGTTAAGACAGATTTATTAGGCGGTAGAGTTTCATTCGATGGATTTTATAGAACAACTTCACCAGAACCTGAATACAGTATAAAATTGGACCTTGCCAAACTCAAAATGCAAGAAGCCTACCAAAAATTCGTAACAATGCAAGCCCTTGCCCCTGTTTCAAAATTTATAAATGGCGTATTCAATACCACCTTGATCATGGAAGGTAAATTGACCACTGATATGACGCCACAATTTAGTAGTTTAAATGCATCCGGATTTATAGAAACGATCAGTAGTGTGATGTCCGAATTGAAAATACTTGATGTCCTTTCTGATAAACTTGGATTGGATAATCTCAAAAACATAAATCTAGACAATACCAAAAATTGGTTTGAAATCAAGCAGGGTTATGTTGAACTAAAAGAAAAAATCTTTGAAGTCAAAGATATAGGAATTAAAATTTCAGGTAAACACCAGATCCAAGGTCAAATGGACTACGTTATGGTACTCAAAGTTCCAAGAACTTTACTCCAGAAAAACAAAGTAACCGCAGCCGCTGATAAAGGTTGGTCTTGGGTAGAGTCAGAAGCAGGAAAACGAGGATTAAATCTCAATCAAGGTGCTTTTATCGATTTCAGAGTAGATATTGGTGGTTTTATGAAAAGTCCTACTATTAAAATTACTCCAATTGGGAGTTCTGGTAAATCTATTCAGGACGAAATAAAAGAAGAAGTACAGAATGAAATCAATAATCTAGTTGATTCTGTAAAAAATGTTGCCAATGAAAAAAAAGAACAACTCAAAGATACTTTGATGACCAGAGCTGAGCAGGAAATAGAAAAAGCAAAGGATAAATTAAAGGATGAAGTCAATACGAAAACAGAAGAAATTACCGATAAAGCCAAAGAAATCATTACCAAGGAAGTAGAAACCAAACTAGATTCAACACTAGGTCCTGGAGTTACAGATTCTTTAAAAAAACGTGCCGAACAAATATTGAAAGAAAAAACAGGTACGGAAGTAGATGACATCAAGAAAAAGCTAGATGATTTCAACCCATTTAAAAAGAAGAAACCATAAAAAAGTAATTCCTTTGTTTTATGCAATAATTACGCTTTTTTTGCCGATATTAAAAATGATGAATATCTTAAAAACAACAAACACGATATGATCAAAGAAAAACTGGAATTTTCAAATTTTAAAATACGCTTGACATTCGTGTTGATTTCTTGGCTTTTAACAACCAATTTTGCTACTGCCCAAACTGATTTTGAATTTACAAATAAGGTCTATTCAAAGGATATATTTTCCGTTCAAACCCTAGTCAACGGTACTATTAAATCATTACCGATGCTCGTAAAAAATAGTAATGATATTTTATTGATTCAGTTTGATGACTTGGTTGAGGACGAAAATAAAAACTATTATTATAGAATCATTCACTGTGATAGAAATTGGAATCCTAGTAATATTACTGAAGTAGAGTACATTGATGGCTACAATAATGATATCATAAGGAATTGGGAGTTTTCTGCAACAACAAAAGTAAACTATACCCATTATTTCTTTCAGATTCCGAATAAAGATACCAAACTCAAAATTTCTGGTAATTACCTATTACTAGTTTATGATAAAGGAAATGACTCCAACCCTGTTTTTAGCAGAAGATTTATGGTTGTAGAAAACAATGTCAAACCATTTGTTGCAATTGTCAGGCCTATGGAAGTAAGTAATCTCAGGTACAATCACCAATTAAACATCAGCGTGAATATGGGGCAAAATAAAATTGCCAACCCTCAAAGAGATGTTTTCGTTTCTGTAGTTCAAAATGGAAATTGGGATAACGCAAAAGTTGATTTAAAACCAGTATTCATTTCAAATAATGTATTGACATTTGACAATTTTGGAGGTATTTCATTCAAAGCGCTGACAGAATATAGATCGTTTGATATTAGGAGAATTCAATCCCGTGGTAGGAATGTTGCAAGTATCAATTTCAAAACAACGCCTAATGAAGTGTTTCTGAAAGTAGATGAACCAAAACCCTACTCTACCTATTCATTCAACTTCGACTTTAATGGCAACTATTATGTTGATAATTGGGATTATACCGATCCTAAGATTAGGGACTTTGTTTCCAATCTATCATATTTCGAAGATTCCATCCAACAAACATTTATAACAAGAAATGAATTACTGGATGGTGAATATCAAGTGAGTGAAAAGGACTTACGAGCAGATTACAACAGCGTATTTTTTAGCCTTAAAAGTGATGAAGTTTATAACAGTGAAGTTTATCTTTATGGAGCGCTTACCAATTGGCTTATCTCTCCCGAATTTAAAATGAAATACAATGCGGCAGAAGGTATGTATGAAGTTAACACTTTATTGAAGCAAGGTTATTACGATTACATGTATGCTGCGGTTGATAAAAAAAATGTTGCTGATTTTGCTAAGATTGAGGGCAGCTGGGCAGAGACCGAAAACGACTATACAACTTTGGTATATTTGAGTGAATTTGGGTCAAGATATGATCGTATTATTGGTTATGCAACATCTATATCAAGATGACAGAAAGATTTCCTGTGATGGGCAAGTGGCCACTCGAGACATACGTGCCATTTGAAATCGAATCAACTATTAAGAAAAAATTTGATCATCCAGATCATCTCAATGAAGCTTTGAAAAATGCTGTAATTATCCATAAGCAAAAACATCATAAACATGTTTTTCTATTTGGCGGATATCATGAAAAAAGAGATTTCTACGCTACATCCGAGCATTTCGGAACTGACGAATTGAGAAATATACACTTGGGCATTGATGTATGGTCTGAACCAGGCACGCCTATTTTCAGTCCTGAAGAGGGTGTCGTTCATAGTATAAAATACAATGCTGCTCCCCAAGATTATGGGTGGTGTTTGATCATTCAATACCAAGGTTACTTTTTATTGTATGGACATCTTGCTGAAAAAACAAATTCATTAGTAAAGGTTGGTGATATTGTAAAGAAAGGTCAAATGATTGGTCTTTTGGGTGACCTGTCTGAAAACGGAGGGTGGGAACCACACTTACATTTACAAAAAATCATTGACATTGGACAATGGTGGGGCGATTATCCAGGTGTGTGCAGTGAAAAAGATCTGAGTTTTTATCAAACAAATTGCCCATCTCCAATCGAATTTATATTGGCCTGAGTTTTCGCATATCAAACGCAGGTAACTAGTTTTATCTCACCATTTATGTAAAATCATTCTCTGGGCTCATCCAACTTTTCACAAAATAATCTGTCCTCTTTTGATCATTTGCTCCCCCATAAACAAGGGTATTTTCCCTTACTTCACTTGTTGCTATTCTCTCAAAATAGTCAAATTCTTTAAACATATTTTGTTGGATCGTGCTACTAGATTTGATCTCAAACAAATGCAAAATGCCATTTTCTGTGTAAAGTAAGTCGATTTCATGTCCTTGTGAATCTCGCCAAAAATAAAAATCACGATATTGACATAGATGTGCATTCTGTTTAATCATCTCTGCAACCATCATGTTTTCAAAAAGGTGACCCCATGCAGCATCTGCTTTAGAAATGTTGCCATTGCGGTATCCCAGCAAATGAGCCAATAAACCACAGTCATAAAAGTAAAGTTTAGGGCTTTTTATCAATCGTTGATTATAGTTTTTAAAATAAGGTGGTATAAGGGTGACTATGTAGGATGTTTCCAAAATATTTATCCAATTTCTTGCTGTTGAATGACTTATACCAGCGTCTCTTGCAAGTAGGCTAAAATTAACTAAATGCCCTGCTCTAGCCGCACACAGCTTAATAAAATTGGTAAATGTCCTGTCATCTTTTAGGTTGACAAGTTGAGCAACATCGCGTTTTACATAGGTTGATATGTAGTCAGAATAATATCGGTCTGGGTCGATTGATCTATCGTAAATGGCAGGGTAAAAGCCTTTAGACATTAACTTTAAAGTATCATCGGTAAAAATTTCACCGCCAACCATTTCGGAAAAGTCAAATGGAAACAATCTAAAAAGTGCAACTCTGCCCGCTAAACTTTGGGTAATTTTCTCCATCAATTGGAAATTTTGAGAACCCGATAATATAAATTGACCCATTTCGCGCTTGTCATCAACTATGACTTGCAAATAAGAAAATAATGCCGACGCATGTTGTGCTTCATCAATTATTACCTTACCAGGATAAGATTCTAAAAAACCCTTTGGATCTCTGTTTACAAATGCCCTTAATTCAGGGTCTTCCAAATTCACATACTTGAAATCTGATAGCTCATTTTTTAAAAAAGTGGTCTTACCAGACTGCCTTGGACCAGTCAATGCAATGATTGGATATTTTGTAAGTGTTTCCTTAATTGAACTTAAAATATTTCTTTTTATCATTTCTACCGTAAATTGCTATATTTCAGACAAATATACGATATCTATTTTCAATTTGCAAGCTTTCTATTTTCAATTTACAAGCTTCCAACTTTCAATATACAAGCCTTCTATTTTCAATCTACAAGTCTTCAACTTTCAATTTACAAGTCTTTCATTTTCAATTTGCAAGCCTTCAACTTTCAATCTACAAGCTTTTCATTTTCAATTTACAAGCTTTTAACTTTCAATCTACAAGCTTTTCATTTTCAATTTACAAGCCTTTTATTTTCAATTTGCAAGCTTTCTACATTCAATATGCAAGAAGTATTACACAACAAATTGTCCAATTAAGTATAAAGTGTAACTTGAATGTTGGGCTCTTAGCTAAAGAAACCACCATGTTAAATAGGTAAGAAATAATTAGGTGTATTCGTGTAGATAAAGAAATGCTCCACACAGCGTTAAATGCACGAATTTCGAAGCAAAAATGTAATTCAAATTTCTGCCTCCGATTCTTTCACGATTTCCTTCCGATAGCTATCGGAATAGGAACTGATTTCCGAAATGCCATTATCTAAACTGAGAAAAATCCATTTTAGGATCGCCAATACCCCTTTCTTTTATCTGCAATCCCAACAAAAAGTTTCGCAAAAATTGGTCCAGGCACTTGCGGTATTGCTTTTGATCTGGTTTCCTGAAAAAGGCTGTTATTTCATGTTCACTCACAGAAACTCCAGCTATTTTATAAATTTCAATCATATCTTCGGTTTTCAAGTCTAAAGCAATTTTGAGCTTCCGCATGATGATGTTGTTATTGAGCTCTTTTTCAGGTAAAAGGGGAGGCCCCTCCTTTTTTCCTCGCTTTAATTCAATAAAACCATTGAGAAAAATGGCCAGTTTTTTATCAGGTAGATTGACCAAGTTGACATCGCCATCTGGTTTGAGCCAATCACTGATTTCTTGCCTATTGGTGACAAGTCCGCCACTACCAAAGATGGCTATCATTTCAGCATCATCAAAATCATAGATGAATCTTACTTTTCTTAAGACATTGTTATTTGTCATTTTATACTTTTTAACCGTTTAAAAGGCTAAAGCAAAAATACAAAATTGCAAGCCCACTCAACGACTCACAATTACAATGACTCAATATTTATGCATTTATTCAACTTTTTGTTCTTTTATGAATTCCAATCGGCTTCATTTCTCTTTCGAATGCCAAACCCATTTCCAAATTTCATGTGAAAAGTACTTTAAATTGCAATCCATTTGTCTATTTTCGGCTTTGATATCGTTATAAACTGTGTTGTGAAAATATTTCTTATCGAAATGAGTTACTCCATTCTTAAACTTTCATTCAAAAATATGCAGAACATGAGGCAGACAATCATGGCAACAGTATTGTGTATTTTATCTTGTTTTGATCTAAATGCCCAGTCTTTTGAATTTCGCGGGCTAACCATGGTTGCACCCCCTAGAAAGATTGACATAGAACCCATACATCGCATGCGACAGACCAATGCCAATTGGGTAGCTTTGGTCCCCTATGCCTTCCAACGAATGACAGAGAGCAACATCAAATACAATTTAAATGGTCAATGGTGGGGTGAAAACGTTGAAGGTATCAAATCCTCAATCGAGCTTGCGCATCGTGGCGGAATGCACGTCATGGTGAAACCTCAAATTTATGTGAGAGGTGCCTGGACCGGTGATATTGATTACAAGACCGATGCTGAATGGCAAACTTGGGAAAAGGACTATTCTGCCTATATCCTGGCATATGCAAAAGTTGCTCAAGAAGGTGGTGCAGAATTGTTTTGCATGGGGACAGAGCTCAAAACGCCCATCAAAAAAAGACCTGAGTATTTTCAGCAATTGATCAAAGAGGTAAGAAAAATCTATAAAGGAAAAATCACTTATGCAGCCAACTGGGATGATTATCAAATGACCAAATTCTGGCAAGATCTGGATTACATTGGCGTGAACGCATATCACCCGTTGACAGAATCACCAACACCTTCCAAACATGAGCTTAGCAAAGAATGGAAATCATACATGGCTAAAATGGCTCGTTTTTCCAGAAAAATGGACCGTAAAATTTTGTTTACAGAATTTGGTTACCTCAGCGTTGATGGCTGCGCGTGGAAACCATGGGAAATGCAAGATAATCTCAAAGTTCACAACCTAAACGAAGATGCTCAGGCTGTTGCATTTGATGCATTATTTGAATGCTTCGCCCGTCAATCCTGGTGGGCTGGTGGATTTATCTGGAAATGGTTTCCAAACAAAATGGGACATGAAGGAAATCTCGCCAAAGATTTTTCGCCTCAAGATAAGAAAGCGGAAGCCATCGTTGAGCAATGGTACTGTAGACAGTAAAATCAATCAATCATAAAAAAAAAGCGAAGATCACCAGAAAGTGTCTTCGCTTTTTTTATTTATAGTTTTACTTAAATCAACCTTTGCGTTCAAGTACTTTAAGGGCAGCAGCTTCTACATCTGCTGTTCCAAGACCATATTTAATCAACAAATCCATCGGGTTACCACTTTCTCCAAATGAATCTTTGACGGCCACATATTCTTGCGGACTAGGGAAATTTCTAGCTAACACATTCGCAACTGCATCACCCAAGCCACCATTTATTTGATGCTCTTCACAAGTTACTACACACTTAGTTTTAGACACAGCGTCTAGAATGGCTTCTTCGTCCAAAGGTTTGATCGTATGGATGTTGATCAAATATACACTGATTCCTTTTGCCTCCAAATTTCTAGCCGCCTCCAAAGCATTCCAAACCAAATGGCCTGTTGCAATGATGGTCACATCTGTTCCTTCATTCATGATTACAGCCTTGCCAATTTCAAATTTGGTATCTGACATGATGTTTGGCCAGTTTGGTCTACCAAATCTGAGGTAAACTGGACCGTAGTATTCAGCAATTGCTTTGGTTGCAGCCTTTGTTTGATTGAAATCACATGGATTGATCACTGTCATTCCAGGGACCATCCTCATCATTCCTATATCTTCCAAAATCTGGTGTGTAGCTCCATCCTCACCCAAAGTAAGTCCTGCGTGAGAGGCACAAATTTTCACGTTTTTGTGAGAATAAGCCACTGATTGCCTGATTTGATCATAAACTCTACCTGTTGAGAAGTTGGCAAAAGTACCTGTGTACGGTATTTTCCCGGCCGTTGCCAAACCTGCAGCTATACCAATCATATTGGCCTCAGCAATACCAGTTTGTACAAATCTAGTAGGAAAGTGATCTATAAATTTTTGCATTTTCAAGGAAGCAACCAAATCAGCACAAAGTGCCATCACATTTTCGTTTTGAGCGCCAACTTCATAAAGTGCTTCGCCAAAACCATCTCTTGTTGCTTTACTTCCACTTGATATATAATCTTGTAACATTTTTATCTTTTTAGTTTAGCCATCCAAATTAATAATCACCCAAAGTTTCTTCCAACTGCCCAAGTGCGTTTTCCAATTGAGCGTCATTGGGTGCTGCTCCATGCCACTTGTGAGTTCCAACCATAAAATCAATTGGATATCCCATCTCTGTACGCATCAAAATCACAATAGGCTTTCCTTGTCCTGACATACTTTTAGCTTGGTGCAAAACCTTCACAATTTCTTCCATGTCATTACCATCTTGGATATTGAGTACTTCCCAACCAAAAGTACGCCACTTCCCTTCGATGTCACCAAGAGATAAGACATCTTTGGTGTCTCCGTCTATCTGCCTGCCATTGAGGTCAACAGTGACGATGAGATTATCAATTTTATTATGAGGTGCAAACATGACTGCTTCCCAAATCTGGCCTTCTTGAAGTTCACCATCTCCTGTCAAAGCAAATACCAATTTATCATCTCCATCCAATTTTTTGGCAATAGCCATTCCAATGGCAACGGACAAACCTTGGCCCAAAGAACCCGAAGCAACTCTGATACCTGGAAGTCCCTCATGAGTAGCAGGGTGACCTTGTACTCTTGAATTTAACTTTCTGAAGGTAGCCAACTCTGCAATTGGAAAATAACCTGCTCTTGCCAAAGTGCTGTACCAGACCGGAGAAATATGACCGTTGGAAAGGAAAAATACATCTTCTCCTGCAGCTTTCATATTAAAACTAGGATCGTGATCCATGATTTCAAAGTACAAGGCGGTAAAAAAATCTGCACAGCCCAAGGAACCACCCGGGTGACCCGATGCACAACCATGCACCTGTCTGAGGATGTCTCTCCTTACTTGAGTCGCTATCTTTTTAAGTTCTGCAATTTCTGCCATTATCTTAAAATTTGTTTTTTGATTTATAATGTGGCGTAAAAATAAGACAGGCAACCTTCCTTACAAAGATTGCCTGCCTTATTTTTACTTTTTATTGTATTTTTTACAATAACTGTCTAATTAGTTAACAGCGTCAGTAAAAGATTGACCAGCTTTAAATTTAACTGATGTTTTAGCGGCAATGTTTATTGTCTTACCAGTAAGTGGGTTTCTACCCTCTCTTGCAGCTCTGCTTGAAGTTGAAAAAGTACCAAAGCCCACAAATGCTGCTTTATCTCCACTTTTCAATGTATTTTGAATTGCATCAAAAACTGCACTTACTGCATCACCTGCCTGACCTTTAGTGATACCTGCTTTTTCGGCTACTATATTAACCAAATCTCCTTTATTCATTGTTTTGAATATTTATAGGTTATTTAAGAATTTTTAACGCTGCAAATGTATACGAACGTTTTTTAATATACAATAAGAATCGATGTATTTTTCACTCAACACCCCTAAATTTAAGGGTTTTCCACGTATTTTAATGCAAAATATTCAATTTTTACTAATATAAATTTTGGAAAATATGTCCATTTCTTACTTTTTAAAACCAAAAAGGTTGGTTGATGCCTAATTTATATTAAGTATAACCAACATCTTTTATTCAAAAAAGTGTCAGGGATTATATGTCTTTTTTATATTAATACTTGAATGGATCTGAATATTTGGGGTCGGTGATCATGGTATAATCTGTCAGGGTATGCAAAAAAGCTTTGATGGCTTCTTTTTCAGCAAAATTCATAGAAATCATTTTTACTCTGCCTTGTGCGTCTTTAAACTTTTTATCCAAGTGCACATTGGGTTTGATATTACTAGAATAATGGTCTAAAACATCATCAATAGTCTTGAGTCTTCCATCATGCATATAAGGAGCAGTCAACATGATATTCCTTAACGTTGGGATTCTAAATTTACCCTCAAAACCTTGATCACTTGATACCACTTCTAAACCAATATTGGTCGTGCCTTTTAAATTTTGAATGCCAGTGCCTGTAATATTGTCAAAAGAAACACCATATTCTCCCCCAGGACCGTCTTCAGCACTAAAATTTGCTCCAGCATGACAAGATCCACATTTTTGGTCAAATAAAACTCGACCTCTGTTTTCCAATTCATTAAAATTACCTTGATCAAACTTGGAATTACTCGAAGTGATAGATGCTACAAACTCTGATAGTGCTAGGGATATATGTTCTGATGTTACCCTACCACTTCCATATGCCTCTTCAAACAATGTTCTATAATATTCAACATTGTTGAGTTTATCTTCTAGCCTATGTAGTTTTTCCATGCCCATTTCTATGTGGTTTTGCACAGGTTTGAGCGACAAATCTTGAATGGAAAATGATCTGGAATCCCAGAATAGGTTATTTTGGACAATGGGATTGATGATAGCCATAGAACTACGATCAGTCGTTTTGCCTTCAAATCCTTTACTTACTGCTAGTCCATCTGTAAAAGCTTTATCTTGATGGTGGCAAGTACCACATGCAATGGTATTATTGATAGATAATTGCTTATCATAGAAAAGTACCCTACCTAATGAAGCACCTTCATCTGTAACTTTCATTGAAGAAAGAGATTGACCATTGAACGCCGGGTCAATCATGATTATATCTGGTGTAATGTTGTTGAATGTGACCATTCCTGGATGAGTATTCAGTGGCAACTTCAAAGTTTTATAATCGTAAGGTTGCTCTGGCAATTTAGGCTCTTTAACTTCAGATGTAGTTATATCTTCCTGTTCACAAGCAGAAAAAATGGAGATCAACAATAAAAGATACAAGTGGATTGACTTCATTGCATTATGTTTTTTGATGTTTAAAAGTTGCTAATTGTTAGATTAAAATTCCCACAGAGAATTAGCATATTTTATTTAATTAATAACTAATATACTAGTTTTTTATTTTTTATGCATTTTTTGAATGCTTTTTTATCAAGACGTATTTATAGAACAGACACGTTGGGTCATACTTCTATTTTTTAAAATCTCATTTGCAAAAACAAAGAAGTGGGCGAAACCAACTTTAAATTAAAATCATCGGTAAACACTCCAAAAAGCAGTCCTGTATCAGTTCCCAATGTTACAGATGGGTGAAGATTGTATTCCATCCCGAAGTGTTTTAAAACTCCGATGACACCTTCATCATCATTTCCTGTAATCACACCTGACCATCCAGTTGTATAAAACCATTTGTCTTTATAGATCGCTCGTCTACGTTCATAGCCAACGGCTAGATAAAAACCACCAGGAGAAAATTCATCATTGAAATCTATATCCGCGCCAAAATCAATGCGGAGCGCTACTTTCTTAAAATACCATTTTGTTTTTAAAATGACATCTTGATTGGTGAGGCCACTAAAATTGAGCGGCACAAATAGTTTAGCCAGATTGGTCACATTGAGTGCTACTTCCTTTTTCTTACTCCACGGATAAGGCAGCTCTTTTTTGTCTACTTTACGAGACAATGAATCTAATTCTTGACCATTGCTGCATACAGCACAAAAAAGCAAAATGGCTATTATCCAAAAAGAGGCTTTAAATTTCATTTTCATATTTAAAATTTAAAGCCAATAAATAAAGCCCTGGGTTCTGCAATGGTAAAACGGTGGGTGGTGTTGGTATAAAGAGCAATGCCAGTGCGTGGGTCTACTTCTTCTCGTTCACCCTTGGTCCTTATGAAATAAAATAAACCTTCAGTCATAAAAACAACCCGATCATTGAGGTGATATTGAATCCTGATCGTTGGGCCTCCACCAAGCTTAAAACTTGAGGTAGTTAGATCAAACCCGGTACTGGAAGATGAATTTTTTGCATTACCGGCGATTGCATCTAGTCCCACTATAAAATTGAGTCGTTTGGTAATGGGTATGATTTTATCAATTCCGAACCGCGCATCATAAAGAACAGATTTTGCAACAAGATTGGACCCACCCAATACATCTTCTTCTCTCGTCAAATCTGCCCCTAAGCCAAAATGAATACCAAATTTTTGTAAAACCATGTCTATATACAAATGTGTAAGGAGTAGACAAATTATCATTAGAAAGACTGAATAGGTTTGAAAGTAAGTTGGTAGCATTCAGTGCAATTTCATGTTTGTATTTTTTTTCAGTTGAAGAAGCTTCTGATTGGCCATTTCCAACATTATAAATCGACCAAAAAAACACCAAAACCAATCCAATTCGCATGTTGTAAATGCCTTGGCTTTTTTGATTTAACATTGGGAAATAGTTCATAAATTTAATTATTCATCTTTCTTAAATACGCATGAAAATCTAAAGTGTTGCGATGATTTAAAGTATAGACAGGAAATAATTAAATAATCGTTGGATGAAGTGATGAATATTTTAGAAAAAATACCTTTTTTGCACAAACGTTTGTAGATCTTGAGTTTAATCACTTGGCTAACTCAACTTTAAATTTCAAAAAAGCACCATGGCATCACATTTATCCATATTATTGATAACTTGCTTTATAAATTATTTTGTTTCTGAGCCAATTTCTTCAAAAGCATATACTCAATTAGATTCTAATTCCAGCATAAAAACTGATGAAGAAGATGGTATAAAACGAGTATTGGTTTACATTAAAAATGGCAATGGATATGTGCATGATAATCGGGCCGCTAGTATCACATGTATTCAAAAAATAGGAAAAAACAATGGATTTATAGTTGATCATTCAGACAACCCAGCTGACATCAACGAAGAAAATTTAAAAAAATACCAAGCCATTGTTCTTTCAAATACAAACAACGAGACCTTTGATACTGATGGACAAAAGCTTGCATTCCAACGTTTTATAGAGGCTGGTGGAGGTTTGGTGGGCATCCATTCTGCAAGTGGTTCTGAAAGAAAATGGCCCTGGTTTACTGCTGCACTTGGAGGTAGATTTAAAAGACACCCACCTTTACAGAAATTTGATGTGAAAGTAGTTGATGCCGATCACCCCTCTACTGCTCACTTAAATGAAACTTGGAAATGGGAAGACGAATGCTATTATACTTTCCACCTCAATCCTGAAATCCACACACTTTTGGCAGCTGATTTGTCAACGGTCAATGATAGTCTCAAGGTTGATTACCCTGGTGAAGTATTTGGAAATTTGTTTCCTTTGTCTTGGTATATGGAAAATTATAATGGCCGTCAATGGTATACCGCTTTGGGTCACAAAATTGAATATTATGAAGACCCGACATTTGTCCAACATTTGACAGGTGGCATCATTTGGGTGCTTCAAAACAAACATAAAATTGACTACAAAAAAGCATCTAAAACCCTAAAAGTCAATTGATTAATTTTTAGTTAGACTTTAGGGTAGACAAGCCACCATCAACGCCGAAAATTTGTCCTGTTATCCAACTGCTATCTGAAGACAATAAAAAGCAGGTCATTTTTGCGATATCATCAGCACTGCCAAATCTTTTCATGGGATGCATTTCTGCCGACCTTTGTTTTCGTTCATCAGTAGAAAGCAGTCCTGCACTGAGTGGCGTTTCTGTCAACGAGGGAGCTATCGCATTTACCCGGATTTTAGGACTCAACTCTGCGGCCAATGTTTTGGTTAAACCTTCAATGGCACCTTTGGAAGCGGAAATCGATGCATGAAAAGGCATACCCAAACCGACTGCAACCGTACTATACAAAACCACCGAAGTAGGGTTTAAAGATTTGGATAAACGAGGAAGAATGGCTTGTATCACCTTGACAGCGCCCAAAACATTTATTTCAAAATCAGAAGTGAATTGTTCCAATTTAAGCGATTTAAATGGTTTAAGCACGATACTTCCAGGACAATAGACCAAGCCATCAATGGATTCTGGCATCTCATGGATTGGAAATTCGTCATTCAAGACATCATAATGTATGAAGGTTACAGAAGGAGGAAGATCACCCTCTTCTCTTGAAAGACTGATCACATGGTGTCCTTGCAATGCCATTTGGTGCACCACTGCATTGCCAATTCCTTTACTTCCACCTACCACTACAAAAGTCTGCATTTCTATTCCTGTTATTTTATTTGAATAATGAATGATACGATACTAAATGATTGTGGAATTAAATTGTTTATAGAACTGTATGCTTTTGCCCAACGAGTGACTTTAAATTTCAGGAAATTCAATTATTATAAATGTTTCAATTAAATTTGGTTTGAAATAATTTGAATCAACCAACTCATCGAACTTTGAAAAATCTCGGATATTACCTTTTGGCCTTTTTGGCTATTTTAATAGCACTTTATCCCCTCACCTATTTTGTGCTTGATAGGAATTTTGGCCTTTTGCAATCAAAAGATGAAGCACTACTTCTAAATGTATTTTGGAATATTGGATTTTATACCCACATCCTCGCTGGAGGTTTGGCGTTGTTGATTGGTTGGATACAATTCAGCCAAAAACTGAGGATCAAACAAAAACGACTGCATAAATTGATTGGAAAAACTTACGTAGTTTTGGTGATTTTGAGTGGTATGGCTGGCATCGGCATTGGTTTCTTTGCTACCGGTGGGTGGATTGCAAAAATCGGTTTTATCACACTCGGTTTGATATGGCTATACACAACTGCTGCTGGTTTCTCCAGTGCAAAAGCTGGTGATTATCTGACACACCAAAAAATGATGACTTATAGTTATGCTGCGTGTTTTGCTGCGGTAACTTTGAGGATTTATTTACCCTTATTGATCATGCTGTTTGGCGATTTCATCCCAGCTTATCGGGTCGTGGCATGGCTGTGTTGGGTGCCAAATTTGTTTTTTGCCTATGCCTTAAATTCAAAATTGAGGGACTCGGTCTCTGTAGAAATTGGTCCTGTATAATCAGGACAAAGTAGCTAAAGCTCGATCGTTTCTAGACCATTCACTCCATGATCCTACATACAAATTGGGCATTTCCAAACCTGCATGATAAATCGCCAGTAAAGTATGGCATGCAGTAACTCCGGAACCACAATGGATGGCTATATCATCCGCAGTTCTTGCACCAAAGGCGTTTTGATACATTTCTTTCAACTCATCTGGCGACTTAAACTTTCCTTCTGGTGTAAAATTTAAATAATAGGGAATGTTGACCGCTCCAGGAATATGGCCAGCAATCAGATCTATGGGTTCTACCTCTCCTCTAAACCGGGGAGCGTCTCTCACATCAACCACCATCTTATTTTCATCATTTCTCATATGCTCAATCATGTCCATATCTACAATAGGAAGCAACCAGTCAGTAAAAGGATAAATACTTTCAATAGGCTCTGGAGAAGGAGTATTGACTTTCCATTCATCTAAAAGTGGTGAATCCATACCACCCTCAAGCACCTGCACATTTTGGTGCCCTTGTGCCTTAAGCATCCACCAAAGTCTGGCTGCTGCATTGGCTCCCTTGCTATCATCGTATACAATCACACGCGAGTCTGGTTTAATGCCCAAAGATTGGATTGTTTGGGCAAAAAAGGCAGGCGTTGGTAAAGGATGCCTCCCACCTTCGGCTAAATTTTGCTTGATAATTGAAAGTTGCGTGTTGACATCGACAAAATATGCCCCTTTTAGATGTTGAGTCTCATAGTTTTTTCGAGACAATGCGTGGTTACTTACATCCAAAATCACAAAGTTTACGCCCTGTGCATACAGTATAGCCAATTCTTGAGCAGACATTAAAGCTGAAACCCTCTTATCCATTTCTGACATATTTTTAGTAGCCGAAAGTTAAGGCAAAATTTGACACTTTGATTGATAAAACCTGATTAATTGATTGTAAAAAGAAGTGCGTATCAAATTACTCAACACGCACTTTCTTTTCGTTATCAATTCACTATTTGGACCAGAAACAGAGAATCTCTGAACGTGAAAAAACCCATCCGGGTGTAGTTTTCTTAATTTGCAACCATTGTTATGGTTTTGGATGGTGATACAAATATAGATGATTAATTTATTATATATACTATTTTCAAATATATTTTTGCCTTTTTTATAACGACATACAATACATTAAATTTTCTCATTTTAAATTTCTCCATATTTAAAAGTAAATTTTAATCAATTATTTATTACTACTATTTTTTATGTTCAAAATTTAATTTTTTGCTCACTACTGTTTTTGATTCGGCATTGCGATTTAAGGTATTTTGAAGTATTAAAATTGGTTTAAAATTTTTTGTCTAAAATAACTATGTGGCTTATTGTTGATTGGCCTGAGAATTGAACAAATTGTATATTTTTGTTGTTTTGCACCTTTAACAAAACAAACATATATGACCAAGGCTATAGATTTCACCCTTAAAAACACCAAACTAGAAGAAATAAAATTGAGTGATCACAAAGGTCAGAATGTTTTATTGCTATTTTTCCCTTTGGCCTTTACCAGCACTTGTACCAAAGAATTGTGTGAAATACGGGACAACATCGCCACCTATAACAATCTCAACACCACTGTATTGGGTATATCTGTAGATTCTCCATTTACTTTGGCAAAATTCAAAGAAGAGCAAGGAATCAATTTTGACCTATTATCAGATTTCAACAAAGAAGTTTCTAGTAATTATGGGGCTTTGTACGAGGTTTTTGTTCACGGTTTGAAAGGAGTTTCTAAACGTGCTGCCTTTGTTGTTGATAAAAATGGTGATATACAATATGAAGAAATCTTGGATAATGCCAGAGAAATTCCTAATTTTGTAGCCATAAATGAGTTGTTACAAAAACTCTCTTGATACCATGAATAATATTGATTTCGACCACGACCACAATTACCTCGAAGATGTGATGATAGAAGAAGAAATCGATGCCGGTCTTTCTTCTACGCTGATTGTTTATAACGATGACCACAATACTTTTGATTGGGTGATTGAGTCATTGATGGAAGTTTGTAATCATTCTTTTGAACAATCAGAACAACTTTCTTTGATCATTCATTATAAAGGAAAAGCTGCCGTTAAGGAAGGAAGCTTCGATCAGCTCAAAAAAATGAAGGATGCTTTAGTTGAGAGAGGTCTTTCTGCTGTCATAGAAAATGAGGTGAAAAGTTGAATCAATACATAGAATTCTCAACTTTTCTACACCGTTCTTTTGTTCCTAACAATTTACTCGATTCTTTTATTTTTGAATTTATCTTCAATAAATAAAAGGTTATTAAAGTTTTGATCGTTCCTTTTTTAAATTTATGACTCTTATCACCAATAGCCAAGTCAAATAGATGACCAGAAGTCATAAAATTGTTCAAGAATTTGAAACTGGAAATGGCATTATAGCCCACCCTCTTTCTGCAAAGTCAGAAGAATTGATGCTAGCTCCATTGGATGATCCAGAGTTTCTCATTCTTTGCTATCGGTATGGTGTTTTTCCATGGTATGATTGGAATGGTAGTGGAGTCTACTTCTATCCTGCAAAAAGATATATCATCCCCGTTGGTGAAGTCAAAGTTCCTAAAAGTATCAAATCAACATTCAACCAAAAGAAACTTTCCGTCACTCTTGATACTGCTTTCAATACCGTGATTGAGCATTGCAAGTCAATCAAAAGAAATGATCAAATTGGTAGTTGGATCAGCGATCCATTTATAGAATCTTATACGCGCTTGCATGAAATGGGCTATGCTCATAGTGTAGAAGTGTGGGACCAAGATGGCAATTTGGTAGGAGGCCTGTATGGAGTTTCAGTCGGCAAGGTTTTTACTGGAGAATCAATGTTTAGTTTGCAATCAGGTGCTTCCCGTTTTGCACTCATCAATTTGGATAAAATTTTAAAGCGACTTGGTTATACGATTATTGACTGCCAACTAGAAAATAGTTACCTTAAGACCTTTGGTGGATCCAACATTCCCAAAAGAGAATTTTTTAATATCATGAGGAGAAATATCTTTGAGCCCTCCATAGTTGGAAATTGGGGACACCTCATTAATTATTTATAATGGTTACATACGAAAAGAAAATACTTGACAACGGCTTGAGAGTTGTTTTACATAAGGACGAGAGTACCCCAATGGTAGCTATAAACATTCTATATGCTGTTGGTTCTAAAGATGAAGATCCTGGCCGTACAGGTTTTTCCCATTTATTTGAACACCTCATGTTTGGTGGCACAGAAAATGTAAAGGATTTTGACAAACCTATACAATTAGCCGGAGGCGAAAATAATGCCTTCACCAATTCTGACATCACCAATTACTACGATGTGGTACCTCTTGAGAACCTGGAGGTTGCCTTGTGGCTGGAAGCGGATCGGATGAGTAAAATGAAGTTCACTGAGAAAACCCTTAAAACACAAAAAAAAGTAGTAATTGAGGAATTTAAAGAAACTTGCCTAAATGAACCATATGGAGATATGTGGCACCACATTTCAGCCATGCTTTACCCTGATCATGGATATAATTGGCCAACGATCGGTAAAGAGATCAAACACATTGCAGCTGCTACGCTTACAGATGTTCAAGAATTTTTTGACCTTCACTACCGTACTGAAAACGCCATTTTATGCATTTGCGGTAATATTGATATTCCAAAAACTTTTGATTTGGTTGAAAAATGGTTTGGACAAATTACCAACCCACCAAAACCCCATATGTTTAAAAGTGACTTTCCGCAATCTGAAGTATCAAACTCACTTTCTATCAAAGCCAATGTGCCTAGTAAATCTATAGTTATGGCATTCAAAATGCAACCAAGGATGCATCCAGATTATTATCCTGCCGACCTCATTTCTGATATTTTGAGTAGCGGTCGATCTTCTAGATTTTTCCAGACATTAGTCAAGGAAAAAGAACTTTTTTCCAATATTGACGCCTACATTTCTGGAACAACAGATGATGGTGCATTTGTCATAGAAGGCAAATTAATGGAAGATACAGAAATGCCGATGGCAGTAGCTGCTATTTGGGAAGAACTGGCATCTCTCAAAACAAATGCAGTTTCAGAAACTGAATTACTCAAAATAAAAAATAAAACAGAAAGTAATCTAGTCTTCTCAGAAACCAGTGTACTGAGTAAGGCAATGAGTTTGGCATATTATGAATATCTGGGAGACATAGACCTCATTAATACAGAGGCAGAGATGTACAACAAAGTAACAACAGCCGATATTCTTCGCATCAGCAATGAACTCTTCCAACTTGAAAATTGTGGCCAATTATATTATTTCCCATTGGATGTAATGGAGTCAGCACCGATCGTAGGTTGAAAAGAAATGAAACATATGGTTGGTGGGTTTGGTTGGCAATAGCGCTATGTATCCCGGCTTTTGTCATCAATATCGATAATGTACCATTCATAGGAGATGAAGCAATCAGAGCAATTGTAGCCTATGAAATGATGCTCAGTGGCAACTATTTGGTTCCCAAAATCAATGGAGAATTTTACTTTTCCAAACCTCCTCTATACAATTGGGTATTGATATGCTTTTATAGAGTTTTTGGTGTAGTTTCAGAACTTTCCTCTAGAATCCCAACAGTCATTTTCACAGTTTTATTTACTTATGTCATTTATCTTTTCAATAAAAGGAGATTTATATTTAAGAAACACAGCGTCTTACTCGCATTGATGTTTCTGACGTGCGGTCGAATGATTTTTTATGATTCTTTTCTGGGATTGATAGATATATTTTTTTCCATGGTGACCTACACCATGATCATAGGCACGTATGTATTGGCTTCCAAAGATAAATGGCAACAGGCTTATTTTCTCATGTGTATATTATCCGCAGTTGGTTTTATGCTCAAAGGTTTGCCAACCATCCACTTTTTTATTTTTAATATTCTCTGCCTTCATATCACCTTGGGGCAATGGAAAAAAATTATGTCATGGGGCATGGTTGCTGGTTTTTTGACTGGTGGACTGCTTTTGGGCACCTACTTTTTTTTCTACAACAATTATATTACTGCAAAAGATGCAATGGCTCCTTTACTAGAAGAGGCCGCTATCCGCACTGTTGCAAAAAATGAATGGTCTGATGTATTCAAACATATCCTTACATACCCTTTTGAAAACATTTATCATTTCCTACCATGGTCAATTTTTGGGATTTTAGCCATCAGAAAGGACATTGTTGCCATTCTCAAAAGCAACAAATATATCTGGTATTGCACACTTTCTGCTTTGACCAATTATATGGTTTATTGGACCTCTGCGGAAGTGTTTCCTCGGTACATCCTCATGCTCATTCCACTTATATTTACTATCTGGATTTTTCTGTATGAATTTGAAGTCCAAGATCACCATTGGAGGCTCAAAACATTACGCATTCTTTTTAAAGGTATAGCATTTACCATACCTTTTGTGATAGCTCTAGGGATTTTTAATTCCAAAATTGATTTGATAGCTTATTGGGAGATTAAAATGTTAATTATTGTGAGTATCCTGGCTTTGGTTTCTTATTACTATTTCGTCAATCAACCCTTGCGCCCCATATTACTCGTCATCATGATTCTGGTTTTGCGAATTGGTTTTGATATTTTTGTGTTGCCGGTCAGGGCCATGCACCGAGATTCAGTAATTGTGAAGTCAGAATCTATTCGGATCGCCAAAAAATATGGACCAAATATTAAAATTTACGGTAGTTCAAGCATGAATCGTGTCAACAGCATTTACATGATGATGGAGAATGAAGCAATACTTTCCCATGATTCATCCATGACTTTGGCACCATATTATATCATCGACTCGACTTATTTAGAAAATTTCAATACAATAGATACTTTTCCAAATGGAGAAGGGGCAACAATGTGGGTTATTGAAGCCCAATAACAACCAATTTACTGGATTGATATTTTGAAGCTAAATGTTGTACATCAAGTTTAATCCTACTTGATATGGTATTAATCTGAAAAAATCAGGGTTTTCTACTTTCAAAATATTGAATACTGCATGATCCAGTCTTATGTCAACAGTAAGATTATTTTTTAGAAATAAACCATAACCAATATTTATGGAAGGATAAATATGCCTAATGTCTTTAAAACTGATTCCTTCTTCTTTCAATAGTATATTTACTCGACTTATTGTGGACTCTGCGGAGATCATATTGTGAACTTTTATACCAAAATGTGCTCTGGTTTTCAAAATGTTGGGGTCTTTTTTATTCCCGAAATTGACCATATATGCCCACAATATATTAATATCATGAGCTTCCAGAGAAAGTAATGGCTTTTTATAATCTATGTTGGGTTGCTCTTTGTTTATTTTACTACCATAATGGCTAAAGGAAGGTGAGATGTATATAAATGCATCTTCCCTCAACTTATATAATCCAAAAATGCCTAGCTCATAACCTTTTTTATTTTACCCTGATAAACGGTCGCCTTCTATTTGACAAAAGTTGAAACCTGCAGATAATCCTATTTTAAAATGTTGAGCAGTTATAGATTTAGATAAAAGGCAAATGAGGAACAGCAGAATCACAGGTAAATTTTCAATACTCTTCTGTCTGCTCAAATATTTCTTAATATCTGCCATGGTGATAATAATATGAATAAAAAAAGAAATAATTAGCTGGGAAAGGTATCAATATGGTTCATAAAACTAAACAAAAAAAGATATACTAAAAACTTTGGCCGTTTTTTTTAGTTTTACATGTATAAAAGTTGAATTAAAAAATGTTTCTGAAAATCATCATCGTCATTCTTACGGTCTTTGGAATGGAATTTATTGCATGGTTTGCCCATAAATATCTGATGCACGGTTGGTTATGGGTTTGGCATGAGGATCATCACAAACCGCATTTTGAAAAAGAAGGTTTCTTTGAGAAAAATGACCTTTTCTTTTTGGTTTTTGCCATTCCTAGTGCGTTGAGTTATATGTTGGGTTCCTTTGTGCCGTCTCTGTGGTGGTTGTTTTACATCGGGGTAGGCATATCTATTTATGGCCTCATTTATTTTTTGATTCACGATGTTTATATCCATCAGAGATTCAAATGGTTTAAACAATTAGATACCAAATATAGCCGGGCAATTCTTAGGGCACATGGTGCACATCATACCAAATCCACCAAAGAAGATTGCGAAAGCTTTGGATTATTGATTGTAAATTCAAAATATTTTAAACGAAGGACAGTAAAAACTGAAATTACAGAATAAATCATTCTGTGAAAATAACTTGAACCACAAGCTTTAAGTTGATAAGGGTATACAATTACCTTGTTAAAACTTATCTTTGCTTTTATTCACCAATTTTACAAAAATTATGTACAACTTCCTCGTTCACGCGCACTCAGGAATCAGATGGATCCTTTTGTTATTTCTTGTTTTGAGCATTGTTTTCGCTTTGGTAAAATGGGTGGGTAAAAAACCATTTTGGGAAGAACACAAAAAGTTGGCTTTTTTCACTTTTATATCAACTCATACTCAATTGCTGTTGGGTCTCATCTTATATTTCATCAGTCCCAAGGTCATTTTCAGTGGCGCTGCAATGAAAGATACAGTTGCACGATTCTTTTTAGTCGAGCATATATCTTTAATGATATTGGCCATCATTTTGATTTCAGTAGGTTATATCAGAGCTAAAAAGCAAGCCCCTGAGAAAAGTGCTAAGACCATTGCTATCTTTTTCATTCTTGCTTTGGTAGCAGATTCTTGGCCGGGTATTGGAAGTGCTTGGATGTAGTAAAAGACTGCTATCTTTCAGTAATCAGCTTTCAGTTTTCAATTGCTGAGCGCGAATTTTTGGAGAATTGTGTAATGGCGACGATTCACGAGCTATGAGCAAAATGAATTGACTAATTTCCAGGTTTCAGCAAGGGATAAAGTTCACCATACATTCACCTCTGCCTCCAACTCGACTCCAAACTTTTCTTTCACGTCATGTTGAATCATTTTGGCATATTCCCAAATCTCTGCACCTGATGCATCACCGTGGTTGACAATGACTAAGGCTTGATTTTGATATGAACCAGTGTTGCCTTGCCTTCTACCTTTGAAGCCGCATTGGTCTATCAACCAAGCTGCTGCCAATTTTATTTGTCCCTCACCAGCAGGATAATTTGGAATTTCTGGAAAAGAGTATTTCAATTTTTCAAATTGCGATAGCGGAATGACTGGATTTTTGAAAAAACTTCCCGCATTTCCAATCACAGCGGGATTGGGTAATTTTGCTTCTCTGATATCAATGACGGCTTGGGCAAGTTCTAGAACAGAAGGATTGACAATGCCTCTCTGTGTAAGCAACTCCTTTACATCTTTGTAGCCCATTTCTGGTTGGGTGTTTTTCCGCAAAAGGTATTGCACAGCCACAATGATGAACTTGTCTTTGGCTTCATTTTTGAAAATAGAATCTCTGTATCCAAATTTGCATTGCTCTTTTGTAAACCATACCACATTTCCTGTGCTTCTTTCTATGGCTTTGAGGGACACAAAAGCATCTTTTTGTTCAATGCCATAAGCTCCAATATTTTGAATGGGCGCTGCACCTACACTACCAGGAATGAGCGCCATGTTTTCTATGCCACCCAATTGATGCGCTGCACTCCACATGACAAGTTGGTGCCAGATCTCGCCACCGCCCACTTCAATTAACACTTCTTCATCGCCTTCTTCTATGATTTGGATGCCTTTGATGTTATTGACTAGAATATCTTCATTCAGATCTTGAGTAAGTAAGACATTAGAACCACCACCAAGTATACGATAAGGCTTTTTAGCCAGTTTTACATAGTCAGCAAAATCAGATTCTGTATACACGTGATAGATGTTATTACAAAAAACACTAATACCAAAAGTGTTGTATTTCTTTAAGTTTTCTCTCAAAATCCAAAAATATGTTTGAATTGCAAGGATAAGATAAAATGTAGATTCGTGCAAGGAGTACCGATATTCTCTTGAGGTAAATCATTTTTTATCTGCTTATTTTTTACATTTGCCGCCTGAAATGAATAGATATCCTAAAATAGAGATCATTGATGAGGCGTATGAAATTCCTCAATTGGGTAGAAGTCGGAGGATCTCTGTCTTACTACCTTTTGACTATGATCAAACAGATAAAGAGTATGCGGTCTTGTACTTACACGATGGCCAAAATTTATTTAATGAATATGCGCCATATGGGAACTGGGCCGTGGACAAAGCCCTGAAATTATTGGCAGATCATGGATACAGTGATTTAATTGTGGTAGCTATTGATCACGGAGGTGAATTGAGAATCAAAGAGTTATTGCCCTATAACACACAGCGTTTCCGAGAAAGTGAAGGGGAATTGTATCTCAATTTCATGATGCATACGCTCAAACCCATGATAGACTCGCGATATCGGGTACGAAAAGGACGGGAAAGCACCGGTATTGGTGGTAGTTCTTTGGGTGGTCTTATCAGCTTATATGCTGGTTTTAATTTCAGTTCAGTTTTTGGTAAACTGATGATTTTTTCACCAAGTTTGTGGGTTTCTAAAAAAATCTACCATGAAGCAGAATTTATGAATTTTCATGAGCCAACTACGATGTATCTCTATGCAGGAGGTATGGAAAGCCCTACCCACTTACAAAATGTCAATAAACTCAATGA
This sequence comes from Saprospiraceae bacterium, assembly GCA_016715105.1. Lineage (GTDB taxonomy): Bacteria > Bacteroidota > Bacteroidia > Chitinophagales > Saprospiraceae > JADKBO01. The sequence continues at coordinate 78,489 of JADKBO010000013.1, forward strand.
AATTTTGATTCAAAAGGACAATCTCACTTTGAGGTATGTGACCAATCCAGAAGGTAAACACCAAGAAGTCTTTTGGGGCGAACAATTTCCCATGGCTGTAGATTTTCTCTATATCTAAACGATTCTATTCGGCAATAGCCTTTATAACTTGTTGTATTTTATCATTGGGCACAGTGACAGAAAGCACATAATGTTTGATCAGCCATTTATTGCCTTTTTTAACAACTAAGCCTGACCCCCGACAAGGGCCCATCCATGTATCCAACATTTCATCAAACCAGCCAATGGTAGGCATTGCCGGATCTAAGTAAATATTCCTGCTTATTTTGGTGAATGACCACGCCTTTCCTTTTGCAAAATAAGGACCAGCAAAAGATATGAAAGCTTTCTTCTCCCAAACTTCAAAACTATCAGTCCCAACAAAAACAGAAGGATCATCCATCAAAGAAAAATAAGCTAAACTATCTGCTTTAGTTGCAGCCATATGCCAGTCGTCCAATAATTGATCGATTTGAGGTTTCTGAGCAAGGCAAATCGTCAAATTTGAAATTACAAAAATGCTGACAATTAAGTTTCTAATTACTTTGGACATCATGATTGTTTTGTTAACGAATATACTGGTTGGAAATAACATTGATCGCAATCTTACCGCCAAAAGTTTATTTACTCTAGAGATGAAATAAAAGAGGGCATATCAAGAGTAAAAAATAACTCCTGATAAGCCCTCAAAAAATCGGTCGGAATACGGATGGAGATGATGATCTCTATACCCTACTACCCTTTGCCACCTTGAAGAAATGATTGATATTCCTCCAATTCTGCCCATTTACCTGCATCAGCAAGTTCGGCTTGTTTAGGCCAAGTTTCCGGATCAGCAAGCTGAAAGTTTGGCCCAGCAGCAGTAAGGATTTCTTTAATACTAGCAGGACTTGCCTCAGAAAGTGCTTTCCAAGTTTTGATACCAGCATTATGTAATAATTCCTCTATTTTGGGGCCTATGCCTTCCACAATTTTTAAATCGTCTTGTTTATATGACTTGATGATTCCCAATTTGATCATCAATTTTTCCAATTTTGAATCACTGGAAGTTCCGGTAGCGACGCCGCCATCCAAGTCTTTTTGTAATAACACCAAGCCATTGAAGTCACCATCAGCAGCCATTTTTGCTTGGGCAGCCCATGAACTTGGATCAATGATTTTGTAAGAATCTCCATACTTGTTGAGAATGGCTCTGAGTTCTTCCGGACTTTTCGCAGCCAATTCACTCCAAGAATCAATGCCATTTTCTTTGAGCACTTCTTCCATTTTCGGCCCAATACCTTCAATGATTTGAAGATTATTTGTTTTGAGTTTGGCGTATTTTCCACTATCATCTCCTCCTCCAGCGAAAGCCATACCAGAAGTGGCAGACCCTGCGGCACCTGCAGCAAAACTACTGGCCAAATCTACACCTGCACCACTGGGCTACCACCAGCTGCAAGACTAGATTTGAGAGAAGAAACTTCTTCTTCCATTTCTCTCACCCGGCCTTTTGCCAATGCTATTTCACCATCAAAATCGGCAGTCTTTGATCTGCACTCAGCCAGATTGGACTCCAGACCTTTTATTTTATTGTTTAAAGAGGAAATTGTAGCCTCCAAACCTGCTATTTGCGATTTGTACTTTGCCCACAAAGCCCAGCCAATGCCCAAGGCCTAATAAAAATGGTAAAAGCCAATAAAGCCACCATGGAAAGTCACATATACTGATTAAAAATATCATGATTTTATTATTTTAAAAGTTGATTATTTAATTATTCTAAAGTTCGGTTTTGTGAATTTGTAACTTATATGTTTTCTTTTCTTCTGCTTTCTGGACCAGATTTTGATTTATGGTTTAAACCCATTTTCCATCCTACGCCCATTCCTAGTAAAAATGGAACTATCCAAAAAAACCACCAAGGAAAGTCAACCATACTGATCAAAAATATCACCTTTTCACTTTTTTAAATGTTGATTATTTAATTATTTGAAGTTCGGTTCTTCGGTTTTGTTGCCTTCCTGCATCTGTGTCATTGGTTGCAATGGGTTGACTTTCACCAGCACTGTTCGCTGTAATCTGAGCAGCAGATACGCCTTGACTGATCAGATAATCCCTCACAATATTGGATCTTCTCTGTCCAAGTTTCACATTGCTGTCATCATCACCCACATTGTCTGTGTGGCCTGTGAGCACAACTTTTTCTCCAGATGTTTTCACACGAGCGGCAACATCCTTGAGATAGGTTTCCACTTCTGCGCTGTTGAGCTTATTGGTAGAATTGAATGGAAAATAAATCATGGTTTTATCCGCTACTTCCTTCACATTTTCAGTATTGACTTTATAACCAAAGTCACAAGCTTCAAATGGATTTACTTTATCAGGATCACCATCCAACATTCTGGATAATAATCTCACCCGATCGTCTGGGATTTCGGTAAATAATTTCCTTGCAGCATCAGCTCGAGCCAATCCCAAGTTTTCAAAAGTGGTAGTATTAGCCTCATTTTTACCATACAAACCTGTAATTTCCAATAGTTTGTCAGCACCGAGTGCATCTAAAATCTCCTTTTTTCTAGCTGCCCATCCATCATTGGTTATTGCATCACCGCTCGAATATTTGTAAAGTAATGGACCTGTAGCCTTGACTACAGCCGTACTAGCCGCTGTATCAACTACGCCAGTGGTGACGCCCATGGCATCACCTACTCCTTTACAATTTTTTGAACATTGATATGAAAACCAACCCAGAATAAGCCACGCTAAAAGAAACAATAACGCTAATAAGTTTCTCATTTATAAAAATAGTTGGTTGGTGAATAAATAGATCGGAAATATATCGTATAAATTGATTTTAACATAATTTTTTGTTCATAATTCTTAGTTAGCGGGTATTATATATTGATTATTAAATCCATTTTATTATAATGTTATGGTTGTGATGCAATTTGGTACCATTAGCATTCGAAAAAACAAGATTATAATTATCATCCGAAGTCCAGGACTAAAAACAAAGCGACAATAAGTTTTTTGCTAAAATGGATATTTTGAGGAGGTTAAATATATTTGCAACATTGTAAAAATGTAAAAGTCACTCACAAGGAAAAATGGCTGCCTTTTGCCCAATCATTTCTAATGACAAAAGTATTTCACACAATAGATCAACTGGCTGAATTGATTTATTCGCATAAAAAGGAAGGTCAAACGGTTGCATTTGTACCTACTATGGGCGCTCTACATGAAGGTCATGCCTCACTGATCATAGAAGCAAAAAAGAAACACCCCATTGTAGTTTCGAGCATTTTTGTGAATCCGACTCAATTTAATGACCCCTCTGATCTTGAAAAATATCCAAGAACACTTGAGAAGGACACTATTATCTGCAGGGAAGCGGGATTAGATTACTTATATGTACCAACTGTGCATGAAATCTATCCTCCAAGTTTTAATACTACATTGGATCTTGATTTGAATGGACTGGATTTGGTCATGGAAGGTAAATTCAGACCCGGTCATTTCGACGGCGTATGTCAAGTGGTCAAAAGATTGCTAGATTTGGTCATGCCCACACACCTCTACATGGGTCAGAAGGATTTTCAACAATTTACCATCATACAATACATGTTGCATCAATTGAAAATACCTGTAGAATTGGTAGTGATTGAAACTTCCAGAGAAAAAAGCGGCTTGGCCAGAAGTTCTAGAAACACCAGACTCTCGCCGGCAGGTATAAAAAAAGCTTCCGTTATTTATAGGACCATGTCAGCTATAAAGGAAAAACAAAATACTTTGTCTGTTCCTGAATTAGAAAATTATGGTATGAAACGTTTGAAAAGAGCTGGATTTGAACCCGAATATGTGACCATCTCAGATTCTAAAACTTTAAAAGCGGTTGAAAAATTAGATGGTAAAAAGAGCGCAGTACTTTGCCTTGCTGCTTGGTTGGAAGGGGTGAGATTGATAGATAACATCTTGCTATAATGATTGACATCATTGCGGAATAAAACTGTTATCTTCAACTTTTATATAGTTCCTCCCTAAATTTACCTCTTATGAATAAATCAAAAGAAATCATCCAGACAGAATCTGATGCCGCCTACATGTACGAGCAATTGGCACTCATGCAAGAGGACGAACAAATCAGGCAATTTTATATGGAAATGGCTGCCATTGAAGGTGGCCATCGAGATAGTTTTTTGAAAGAAATAAGGGAAACATTTCCAACTTTTAAAACTCCAGTGCCTTCTACCAGGGCCAAAATATTAGTCTGGTTGGCACACAAATTTGGAGAGAACATTCTTTTGAGTAGTCTTATGGATACCGAAAAAAGTGTGTCAGCATCTTCCGTGATCTTGAAGAAGAAAAAGGGAGAAAGATTACTCGGAAATGAAAACAGACATGTACAAATTCTCCAATCCATTCAGCAAATGAGTGGCGCAAACCTTGGGAAAATTGAAAAACAACATCGTACAGTTGGAGGCAATGCATTGAGAGCAGCAGTCCTTGGTGCCAACGATGGTTTGGTATCCAATATGAGTTTGGTAATGGGTGTTGCCGGAGCTTCTTCAGGAGGAAGTGAAGTGGTGATTGCTGGAACCGCTGGACTGCTTGCTGGTGCCATATCTATGGCTTTGGGTGAATGGATTTCAGTAAAAAGCTCCCAAGAACTATTTGAACGCCAAATCGAATTGGAACGAGCAGAAGTAGAAGCACATCCAGAAGAAGAAATGCGAGAATTGATTTTGCTTTATAAGGCCAAAGGTTTGGACGAAGTTAATGCAAGAAAAATTGCTGAAGAAGCTTTTAAAGAACCAGATAAAGCTCACATGATTTTGGTGACTGAAGAATTGGGTATAAGTGCAGAAGAAATGAAATAATTCACCTTGGGAAGCTGCCATTGCTTCATTTTTCTTGTTTGTTGTGGGAGCCATCATACCATTATTTCCATTTTTCTTTTCAAACGGGGAAAAAGCCATCGGAGTCAGTGTATTTGTTAGCACTATCGGATTATTTGGAATAGGTGCAGCAATAACGCTCATAACTGGCAGATCTTTTTGGAAATCAGGGTTGAGACAGGTACTTTTTGGATTGGCAGCGGCTGCAGTAACTTTTGGAATTGGGCGTTTGATTGGCATAAATTTGGCTGGATAAAAATCCTTGCTTCAATCTATGCACACTTTTTTCTCTTCGCTATTTGATGTTTTGTATCAAAACTAGCCAAATTGAAGTATGGCAAGTTTCATGTGTAGGTTTTTCAACTGAAAAAAGCATCATTTGCAATTTTCAAAAAAATACTACCATTGTTTATTGAAATGTTTACTTTTGCCCCTTCTCCTAAGTAATTAAGCGATGACTCTTTGTTGTTATGCAAGAACCCTGACCAAAGCTCAATTACAACGGATTTGATATTATTTTCAAATGTACAGCAGTCACAATGATATTTACCCTCAGTGTAAGCTTCTTTGTTTATGCTGTAATTTATATCTGTTGTTACTGCTGTTACATTTTTCTCAACAGCCTTTCACAAAAAACCTTCAAAATCTTTTGTTGACTTTCAAGTCTTAAGAAACTTAAGATTCTACCTCAAATTTTTGAACAACGATAGAATAATATGATTCGCCTGCATGTAAAACTGTGCTAGGAAATGAAGGCTGATTAGGACTGTCCGGGAAATGTTGTTGCTCAAGGCAAAATGCATTTCTAGATGCATAGTTTGAACCCTTTTTCCCAATATCTTTGCCAGAAAGCGAATTTCCAGTATAAAACTGTAAACCAGGTTCATTGGTCAAAATGCTCATTTTGATACCATTGGAAGCCCAAGCAATGGCTGCTAATTTGGGCGTTTTATCTCCTTCTTTGTATGGATCCAAAACGAAGTTGTGATCATATCCACCGACTAATTTTGTTTGAGGATGATCTGCATTTATTTCTAAACCGATGGGTTTTCTGCTCGTGAAATCATAAGGGGTATTAAAAACAGTTGCTAACTCCCCTGATGGCACGCTTGAAGCATCAAGAGGTGTGTATTTGGAAGCAAACACTTGCAATTCTTGGTCCAAGATGTCACCATTACCTTCTCCCATTAAATTGAAATAATTGTGATGCGTAAGATTTACAATCGTTTTTTTATCCGTAGTTGCTTCAAATAGGATGGTCAATTCATTTTCTGTCCCAAGTGTAAAGGTGGCTTGTACGGTAAGATTACCGGGAAAACCTTCTTCCATATCTTTTGAATGGTAATTTAAAACGACCTTTTTGGAAGATACAAATTGCACATCCCAAACTACGGCGTGAAATCCTTTGATGCCTCCATGTAATGAATGGTCGCCACAATTGACTGGTACTTGATATTCATTGTTTCCCAGAGTAAACTTTCCATGTTTTATGCGATTTCCAACTCGGCCAACAATGGCACCATGGTAACTTTCATCAGCATTTAAATATTCTTCCAGTGAGTTGAAGCCAAGGACAACGTCTACACTCTTTCCTGCTTTATCTGGAACGTTCATGGCAACTACCCTTCCACCGTAATTTGTGAGATAAACGATCATTCCTCGATCATTCTTGAGACAAAACAATTCTACTTTTTTCCCATCAATGACTTTTTCAAAATCAACTGCTTTCATATTTCTTTTTATATTTCTAAACTCACGTCGAAAATACTAAAATTTGAATACTATTGACCTTTTGACCTAGGTTTAAACCATTATTGAAAAATATTTTACAATACGCTATAATTTTGTGAGGGAATTCAATGGGAGTTCAATGGGAGTTCAATAGGAGTTCAATAGGAGTTCAATAGGAGTTCAAGGGGTGTTCAATAAGAGTTCAATGTGAGTTTAATCCCTTGCAGAAGCAGGGACACGTAGGAGTCATGGGTGTCAGGGAGTTCCTTGCAAACAGGGACGTAGGAGTTCAATGGGAGTTCAATGGGAGTTCAATAAGAGTTCAATGGGTGTTTTTCATAAAATTTAATTTAGAAATGATGGTGCTTTATTTTTTCGATAAAATTTACACCTAAATCAGGCTCATGGCTAGTGACTATTGTGACTTATGGCACTCACAGCTGGTAACAAGTTCATTAAAATTCAATTACCTCAATTCATCAAAAGCTGAATGCTGATTGCTGAAAGCTCGTGGCTCGTGGCTCGTGGCTCGCCGCTGTTTCCAATCTGTTCTAGAAAAATTTTACCAGAGTCCTCAAACTCAATAGTATGAGTAAAACGCCAACGATGACAGTCATAGGTTTCCTGGGTATTTTATTGATTAATATAGCAGAAATAGGTGCAGCAACAACTCCGCCAATGACCAAACCTACAATGACTTGCCAACCCAATATGCCCTCAAATAAAATAAAGGTAATGCCACTGGCAAAAGAAACCGCAAACTCAGCAGTGTTGACAGAAGCTATGGTGTATTTAGGATCTCTACCTCGCCCTACGAGAGTTGAAGTCACAATGGGACCCCACCCACCGCCACCAACAGAATCCATGAATCCACCAAAACTCGCCAAAATGCCCAAGTTTTTGGATTTCTTTTTCACCTTTTTTTTCCTCAACCCTTTGATAATGATGATGATGGCCAAAATGATCATGTACACAGCAATGTAGGGCTTTATCACATTGCCATCAATCACATCCGATAAAAGGTATGCTCCAAAAATTGACCCAATGACGCCTGGTATCAATAAATTTAAAACCAATTTTTTGTTGATATTTTTGAACCTGTAGTGGGACATTGCCGACGCGCCAGTGGTAAACATTTCAGCAACGTGGACACCCATGCTGCTTACTGCAGGGCTTACGCCAAAAGCAAGTAAAAACGAAGTACACGTCGCACCATAACCCATTCCCAAAGTGCCATCTACCAATTGTGCAAAAACGCCAATGCATAAGTATATTAAAAAATTTCGATCAAAACCTTCTTTAAAATTTTCATAAGTAAATGCATCCTGGTAATTGTAATATAAAATAACCAACATTCCAGCTAGCAATAAAATGGGAATAGCATACCATAAATGATTCTGACCTTTTTCGGGACTTTGTTGCTGAGTTGTTCGCTGTAAGTTTTTCGTTTCCATAAATCCTCAATTAAAACTTTTGTGAAAGTGTAATCCTGCTGATATCTCTTTGATAATATTGATACCCTGAGGACCGCTGTTGGTACCAGTATATATAACTAAACTCTATCGATGTTTTACTGCCAAGGTTTTGCTCAAATGCTACTATCACCCTATTTTGATCAAATCGATTATAAACTATATTTTTACCTGCATTAACCATGATTTCATTAGCAAGTTTGATTTGAGTTGGCAGATCTTCAGATAGAATAAGGAGATTTAAGGATGCCATTAATCTATATCTCATCCGCCAATTGAAGTCATACCCTTCCTGTAATTTGATCCCATCATTTTTTCTTATGAATCGCTCATCTACACGAAATCGATGTGTAATAATCAATTTATTGCTCACTCTGGTTTGATAATGCAGCTCCTGAACGGTTCGGAGTTCGGGCACTATGAGTTGCGACAAAGACTCAGGATCTTGAGGGCTTTGCAATGAATAGGTGAAACCCCCAGCTACTTCAGCTTTTGAAAACTTATAATGCAGCCGGCTATGAAAAATAAAATGGTGCTGGCGATTGTGTTTAAAAAAACTACGATTTTCGATTTCACCCTGCAAAGCCAATTTGGGACTGAATGCGATTTGGCTGCTGTATCTCAACCAATATAAATTCTGACGAGACACCTGTTTGGATTGGGCTTCCATTGCAAAAGATTGCAATAAAAATGCGGTAATAATTAGAAAATACATTGCCTTCATCCAAAAAAATATTCAAATCGAAGCACAAATATATTTATATTATACTTATTCCATAGGATATATATAATTAATTTGAGAAAAAATTACTTCTTTACCTTCAGACACGGTTATGAGGAATAAAGAATGTTTTCAACAATCAAAACTGAAGTACTTTTCGCTCAGAAAATTTTTGTGTGATTGAGGGAAACTTATACCTACCTTATTAGTTAATGGTTTCAATGACTTTACCACAGGTCATCATTTCACTTCCGTAATATGGATTTTGGACCTTCTTTTCTTTACTCAGCCAATTCGCGCCTTTTCCATCGTTTGCCATTGGGCAATATTGATGGTAGACCGGTGCTTCATATTTTTCCACTTTCATCAACTTATACATATTATCAGAAAGCGTAATGAACAGTTTACGCTGAAATTTAATGGTTTTTGACTCGCCTATTTTATTTACATCCTCCTTTAAGGTTGGGAGTATTTCCATCCAAACATCATGAGACTCTTTGCCCAGTTTCCCCATTTCAACAGCATTGATTTTTTCATACAATTGCTTTGCAGCTTTAGAAGCACTGCCGGCGTCAGTGGATACCAATGCATCTTTGAGTTTAAAGTATTGATCAAAAACATCGTTTAAGACACTTTTTTTAACTTTGAAAGCACTGGTAGCACTTAAGTTACTCCAATTTGCTGAAACTATTGTTGACATAGAGGAAATAGCCAAAACCAACATCATTTTTACAGTAAACTTCATCTTATTAATTTTATCAATTAACGATTTTTTTATTGCTAAGTTTCAAAAGTTTGGTTAAAACCCGTAAAACCGTACCCTGTAAAGCGCAAAATGCAGATTAAATCCTTTCTATCAATGCCATGTAAAAACCATCAAACCCATCCTTGATTGTTGATGTTCTTTTTTCTTCAATGAGTTTGAAATTTGGATTTTTACCTAAAAAGACCGCTACTTGATTTTCGCTTTCACTTGGCAAAATACTGCAAGTTGCATAAACCATTTTCCCACCCACTTTCAGCATTGTGCTATATTTCTGTATAATCTCCTGCTGTACCGTTTTGATTTCTTCAATCCACAAAGGTTTGAGTTTCCACTTAGCATCGGGATTGCGTCTGATGGTCCCCAAGCCACTGCAGGGCACATCCAAAAGTAACCTATCTGCACTTTCATTGAGCCGTTTGATTACTTTACCAGTTATTGGTCGGCTATCAATATTATGAACCCCCCCTACGCGCACGCTTTTTGAGTTCTTCCAATTTCCACTCCTCGGTATCCATTGCAATGACTTGACCTTTATTATCCATCATGGCGGCCAATTGAAGTGTTTTACCACCTGCTCCAGCACACGCATCGATGACCCGCATACCCGGAGTGACGCCCATCATCAAACCGATTAGTTGACTACCTCCATCTTGCACTTCAAAACGCCCTTCTTTGAATGCGTTGGTTATGAATACATTTTGTCTTTTTCTTAAGTCAATGGCCGTGGGTACATTTTTCACAAAATCCGTTTCAATACCTTCATTATGTAAAAAAGCGGCCAAGTCTTCTCTGGAATTCTTGAGCGTATTGGCTCGTAAGGTGACAGGAGCTGTTTTATTCATGGCCACAAGCTCTTTCAACCAATCATCCTCGCCCAATTCAGCAAGACCCATTTCATCCAACCAATCGGGTATAGAGTGAAATACCTTCCTGTTGGTTCTGGCTTCTTCATATTTTTTTTCCAATACCGCTCTGGATAATTTGTCATACTCTTTAAATGCAGAAAGGTCAGCTCCTTGTAACTTAAGCCAAACTCCAACCACCTTTTTGATCTGAAAAGAAGTGATTTCTCCTTCGATAGAACTCTCATTGATGTAATTGAGTAAACGCCACCAACGCACGATTTCATAGGTGGACTCGGCAATAAAACCCCTATCTCTGGAACCCCATTTTTTGTTAGATCTCAGCACTTCTGCTAGTACCTTGTCGGCCTTTCGATCATTGCAAAATATTTCCGAGAGGGCATTGATCACGGCGTCTAGCAATGATTTGTGGACTCTGAATGGCGCATTGCCAGTTGTTAATTCTTTATTCATGATACTTCTAACATTAGGCCCTTGAGGTAGTGCCCTTCGGGATGAAATAAATTTACAGGATGATCTGCCCCCTGTGATAAATGTCTCATGACCCGAATTTTCCTACCTGCTTCAATGGCTGCAGCAACAATGGTGTCATAAAATAATTGTGTGCCAACGACTTGAGAACAAGAAAAAGTAAAAAGTAGACCTCCTGTTTTCACTTTTGTCAAAGCCAATGCATTGAGTCTTTTGTATGCTTGCACCGCATTGTGGCGCTTATTGATACTTTTTGCAAAGGCAGGCGGGTCGATGATGACAATGTCGTACATCGGTACTTCTTCAGATTTGAGGTATTCCATCACATTGGCAGTAACAGAAAGATGTTTTGCTGCATGTTTGGTCAGCGCCATATTTTTATCCATCAGATCTGTTGCAGTTTTGGACACGTCGACAGAAACCACGTCTTTGGCTCCTGCATTTAATGCGTAAACTGAAAAACCACCTGTGTAGGAAAAGCAATTGAGCACCGATTGGTCTGGGGAATGATGGCCCACAAATGAACGATTATCTCTTTGGTCCAAGAAAAATCCCGTTTTCTGCCCACTTACAAAGTTGATGGTAAATTTATTTCCATTCTCTAGAATATCAATTTCGTCTGCAATTTGTCCAATAAGCCAGCTGTCTTTTTTATCACCTTGTTTAAGTGCTTCTTCGCTTTTATCGTAAACCGCTTTGATAGTACCGCCGAAAACATCAATGATGGCTTTTGCTATTTCGTTTATTGAGCGATGCATGCCTAAGGAATGACACTGTACAACAGCCACCTCGCCATAGATGTCTACGACTAATCCTGGCAAACCATCACCTTCTCCATGAATCAATCTATATGCATTGGTATGCTCTGAAGGAAAGTCCAAATGTTTTTTTCGATAATTGGCTGCATTGGCAATGGTGCTCTGCCAAAAATTTGCATCAATGGGTTGTTGATCAAAAGTGAGGATACGAATGGCAATAGAGCCATCACTATAATGTCCAGTAGCCTGATAACTTCCATCTTTAGCTACTACCTCAACTACATCCCCATTTCTAATACCCTTAGGTAAATTTCTGATGGCACCAGAGAAAATCCAAGGATGTTTTCTTTCCAAAGATTTTTCTCTTCCGGCTTGGAGGGTTATTTTTTGTATTTCCAAAAACTAGCAAATTTGTTTAAAAACGGCAAAGATAGTTATTTAAGGCGCAGTTTGATGAGTATATGCAATTGGCTTCGCCAGCAATTTCTTGCTGCGCAAGAAGCAATTGGCTTCGCCAGCAATTTCTTGCTTAGGCAAGAAGCAATGGTCTACGACCGCAATTACTATAATTGCGAATTTATAGTGGGTAAAAACGAATTTTCATTTACAGATAAAAGTACAGTTATATGAAAATTTACAAAGGTGAACTAGTGCAATATTACTCCCTAAAAGGTTTATAAATCTCAATAAAAACCTCCTAAATTGAAGATTAGTGGTTTTCCCTAGCAAGTGGTGGTTTAGCAAAGCTTACTTTCGTATTACTTATTACAATAATTTGTATATGTTTCTGATCCTACCCAACATTTTTTGAATGGGTATGAATGAAAAAGGTACTAAAGAGTACTGATGTGTTTTGATTGTTATTTTTTCGCGTTTCCTTATTTAGTAAAAGTTTGTGCACTCTGGAAAAAATAGAAGCTAGTAAAAGTTTTTGAAATCATTGTTAATTTTTAAACTTCTAGGGTGCACAGCTTTTTAATAAGAAATTTCAATTTGTTGTTTTCTGGAAGGATATGAATAGTATCAAAAAAGCAGAAAAAATGAATATCATTTGATGTGGATTTATTTGAATTTATGACGTTTGCCTTATCAAATAGTCACTTTTTGTAGGTATTTATTTTTCTAAATAGACTTATACCGTTTTAGTTTTTGGTAGAATATCCATGTTCGATCGAGATGATTTAATGGTGGCCTTGATCTCCAGCCTTGGTTTTATTTGGCTAAAGCCTGGTTTGAGGTAATTTTAATGTCCAGAGGCTGAAGCCTCTGGCTAGTCAGGGATTGGTTTATTGAATTGATCTTTTGCCAATCCAACATGGCTTGCGCACCAATAATCCATTTAGAATATCGCTTTTGTTTTTCGGGATCCGTTTCCACTGGTTGACGATTGAATGATTGGGCTAAAGCCCGGTTTGTCACTATATTTTTTGATCAGAGGCTGAAACCTCTGGCTCGAGTTGGCTAATTTCGAGTATAAAACAAACTAGAAAGCGAATGAATAGGATTATTTTTTGCACTTCGTTGTTTATTTTCCATCATAACGAAGTCGGAGAAATTGATTTTGATTGAATCTGTCCATTTGATAGCCTTAAATTGGTTTAATAGGTCTTGTGTAGTTGTTCGTTGAGTTTTCAATTTTGTATACCATTTTGGTCTGGGTAGGTCAATTATCTTTGCCTGTGATGATGCCAAGAGTAGCATTGAATAAACAGCGGTGACAAATTGTGGAACTTTACTGCATGGATTTCTTTTCTCACCTGAGCTTGTCCACATCAAGTAGTGTTTTTGGTCTCTAAAATTTACCTCAATTCCCCATCTCCATAAATATGCTTGAAGCAGTTTTTTCGACAGGTAGCTTTACTGAAGTGCAAATAAGATATGCTGGCTCTTTATACAACAATTTCGATTGCTTTGTGAGTCTGTAGCCAATTGGTCTTATAATAACTAATCTCATGTCTTGGCCTCCTGCTTTCCTCCATCTTACTGCATCTATGGTTTTGATTTGGAAAGTGTGAATTTTACCTGTCGCCCAGGCTTTTACATCTCGCCACTCATATTGATCAGATTGACAGATGCATTCTGGAGTAGGTAGTGCAGTCCCATAGACTCGGTTTCTACCTTTACCATTTTGAGTTAAGGTAGGAGTCTGGTGAAGTTTACAATCTTTACGTACTCTTCCTATTATTACAACTTTCTCGTCCAAGGCTTTCAACACAGATTCATTGGTGTAACTCCCATCGACACTTACTACAAGATTTTTTTCATTGTACTCCTCTTCATTTAAGCTTTTCCTTAGGGCCGATATCTGTTGAGCTCCAATTACGCTTAGCTTTGATTTTTTCTGTAATTCTTTGAAAAGGATCAGTTCTTCAGGTGAACTATCTTTTTTGGGCTTAGGTGTACAGGGACAATGTTGAAGACTTACCGGGATATTTGTTGTCTGACAGTGTCCATCTTGGCAAATAAAGAAAGTGACACCTGAATAAAACGTTGGCCAAGGACAAGGTTTGTTTGGAACGGAGGTCCAAGTGGATCTCTCATCCATTTAACTCCACTTACTTTCTTACCCGATTTTCTAAAAGTGTATCATCCATATGTGCGTATATCTCCTCCTCTTCTGGACAGATGGTATCTACAACATTCTTACGAATGACAGAAAAGAGCTTTTCGGTATTCATTCTATCACCCTGAAAAAGACGATATGCTGCCGACCAATCTTTAAACTGTTGACCCGTGGCAGTTATCATACCACTGACTGTACTCTTGCCTACACAACCGAGTAATCCCTCTGCAAGGTCAAAAGCTCTTTTCCAAACTCTTGATTGATTAAAAGCTCCCTTGCATTGTGAGAATAAAGAACCGAATGCCTCTCTTAAGTTTTCGGAGGTAGTTTTTTAAGATCATTCACGGCCAGATCACTTCTTTGCAGAACCAATCTTTGATGGTCATCAATAATCCATTCCACCACTTCCCCTTGTTGAAACTCAATAGCCTGAGCAACAGCGGCTGGAAAGTTAACATACCACTGTTCGCTATTAGCTCTTTTAATGAGCTGAATTTTAGTCGGATATCCCATATCTAGTCATTTAACTAGATATAAAATCTAAAAAAAAGGCCATAATTCCTAATTTGACCAAGTTTTTTAAGTGTCTAGTAAATAGCCAAACTCTAGTCAGAGGCTAGAGCCTCTGGCTAGTCAGGGAAATGGTTTATTGAATTGATCTTTTGTCTCAATCCAACTGCTTGCGCACCAACATTCCATTTAAAATAACGCTTTTATTTTTTGGGATGCGTTTCCACTGGTTGACGATTGAATGATTGGGCTAAAGCCCGGTTTGTCACTATATTTTTTTGCTCAGAGGCTGAAACCTCTGGCTAGTCGAGATTGGTTTATTGAATTGATCTTTGCCCCAATCCAACATGGCTTGCGCCTCAATATTCCTTTTAGAATATCGCTTTTGTTTTTCGGGATCCGTTTCCACTGGTTGACGATTGAATGATTGGGCTAAAGCCCGGTTTGTCACTATATTTTTTGATCAGAGGCTGAAGCCTCTGGCTAGAGTTTGGCTATTTACTAGACACTTAAAAAAAAACTTGGTCATAATTAGGAATTATGGCCTTTTTTTTAGATTTTTATATCTAGTTAAATGACTAGATATGGGATATCCGACTAAAATTCAGCTCATTAAAAGAGCTAATAGCGAACAGTGGTATGTTAACTTTCCAGCCGCTGTTGCTCAGGCTATTGAGTTTCAACAAGGGGAAGTGGTGGAATGGATTATTGTTGACCATCAAAGATTGGTTCTGCAAAGAAGTGATCTGGCCGTGAAGGATCTTAAAAAACTACCTCCGAAAACTTAAAGAGGCATTCGGTTCTTTATTCTCACAATGCAAGGGAGCTTTTAATCAATCAAGAGTTTGGAAAAGAGCTTTTGACCTTGCAGAGGATTACTCGGTTGTGTAGGCAAGAGTACAGTCAGTGGTATGATAACTGCCACGGGTCAACAGTTTAAGATTGGTCGGCAGCATATCGTCTTTTTTCAGGGTGATAGAATGAATACCGAAAAGCTCTTTTCTGTCATTCGTAAGAATGTTGTGGATACCATCTGTCCAGAAGAGGAGGAGATATACGCACATATGGATGATACACTTTTAGAAAATCAGGTAAGAAAGTAAGTGGAGTTAAATGGATAGAGATCCACTTGGACCTCCGTTCCAAACAAACCTTGTCCTTGGCCAACGTTTTATTCAGGTGTCACTTTCTTTATTTGCCAAGATGGACACTGTACAGACAACAAATATCCCAGTAAGTCTTCAACATTGTCCCTGTACACCTAAGCCCAAAAAGATAGTTCACCTGAAGAACTGATCCTTTTCAAGAATTACAGAAAAATCAAAGCTAAGCGTAATTGGAGCTCAACAGATATCGGCCCTAAGGAAAAGCTTAAATGAAGAGGAGTACAATGAAAAAAAAATCTTGTAGTAAGTGTCGATGGGAGTTACACCAATGAATCTGTGTTGAAAGCCTTGGACGAGAAAGTTGTAATAATAGGAAAGTACGTAAAGATTGTAAACTTCACCAGACTCCTACCTTAACTCAAAATGGTAAAGTAGGTAGAAACCGAGTCTATGGGACTGCACTACCTACTCCAAGATGCATTCGTCAATCTGATCAATATGGTGGCGAGATGTAAAAAGCCTGGGCGACAGGTAAAATTCACACTTTCCAAATCAAAACCATAGATGCAGTAAGATGGAGGAAGCAGGAGGCCAAGACATGAGATTAGTTATTATAAGACCAATTGGCTACAGACTCACAAAGCAATCGAAATTATTGTATAAAGAGCCAGCATATCTTATTTGCACTTCAGTAAAGCTACCTGTCGAAAAACTGCTTCAAGCATATTTATGGAGATGGGGAATTGAGGTAAATTTTAGAGACCAAAAACACTACTTGGATGTGGACAAGCTCAGGTGAGAAAAGAAATCCCATGCAGTAAAGTTCCACAATTTGTCACCGCTGTTTATTCAATGCTACTCTTGGCATCATCACAGGCAAAGATAATTGACCTACCCAGACCAAAATGGTATACAAAATTGAAAACTCAACGAACAACTACACAAGACCTATTAAACCAATTTAAGGCTATCAAATGGACAGATTCAATCAAAATCAATTTCTCCGACTTCGTTATGATGGAAAATAAACAACGAAGTGCAAAAAATAATCCTATTCATTCGCTTTCTAGTTTGTTTTATACTCGAAATTAGCCAAACTCGAGTCAGAGGCTGAAGCCTCTGGCTAGTCAGGGAATTGGTTTATTGAATTGATCTTTTGTCTCAATCCAACTTGGCTTGCGCACCAACATTCCATTTAAAATAACGCTTTTATTTTTTGGGATGCGTTTCCACTGGTTGACGATTGAATGATTGGGCTAAAGCCCGGTTTGTCACTATATTTTTGCTCAGAGGCTGAAACCTCTGGCTAGTCAAGGATTGGTTTATTGAATTGATCTTTTGCCCCAATCCAACATGGCTTGCGCATCAATATTCCTTTTAGAATATCGCTTTTGTTTTTCGGGATCCGTTTCCACTGGTTGACCATTGAATGATTGGGCTAAAGCCCGACTTGGTGTAATTTTTATTGTCCAGAGGCTGAAGCCTCTGGCTAGTCAGGGTTTGGTTTATTGAAATGATCTTTTGTCTCAATCCAACTTGGCTTGCGCACCAACATTCCATTTAAAATAACGCTTTTATTTTTTGGGATGCGTTTCCACTGGTTGACGATTGAATGATTGGGCTAAAGCCCGGTTTGTCACTATATTTTTTGCTCAGAGGCTGAAACCTCTGGCTAGTCAGGATTGGTTTATTGAATTGATCTTTGCCCCAATCCAACATGGCTTGCGCATCAATATTCCTTTTAGAATATCGCTTTTGTTTTTCAGGATCCGTTTCCACTGGTTGACCATTGAATGATTGGGCTAAAGCCCGACTTGGTGTAATTTTTTATTGTCCAGAGGCTGGAAGCCTCTGGCTAGTCAGGGTTTAGTTTATTGAAATGATCTTTTGTCTCAATCCAACTTGGCTTGCGCAACATTCCATTTAAAATAACGCTTTTATTTTTTGGGATGCGTTTCCACTGGTTGACGATTGAATGATTGGGCTAAAGCCCGGTTTGTCACTATATTTTTTGCTCAGAGGCTGAAACCTCTGGCTAGTCAGGGATTGGTTTATTGAATTGATCTTTTGCCCCAATCCAACATGGCTTGCGCATCAATATTCCTTTTAGAATATCGCTTTTGTTTTCGGGATCCGTTTCCACTGGTTTGACCATTGAATGATTGGGCTAATGCCGGTTTGTCATTATATCAGGGATTGGTTTATTGAATTGATCTTTTGCCAATCCAACATGGCTTGCGCACCAATAATCCATTTAGAATATCGCTTTTGTTTTTCGGGATCCGTTTCCACTGGTTGACGATTGAATGATTGGGCTAAAGCCCGGTTTGTCACTATATTTTTTGATCAGAGGCTGAAGCCTCTGGCTAGTCAGGGTTTGGTTTATTGAAATGATCTTTTGTCTCAATCCAACTTGGCTTGCGCACCAACATTCCATTTAAAATAACGCTTTTATTTTTTGGGATGCGTTTCCACTGGTTGACGATTGAATGATTGGGCTAAAGCCCGGTTTGTCACTATATTTTTTGCTCAGAGGCTGAAACCTCTGGCTAGTCAGGGATTGGTTTATTGAATTGATCTTTTGCCCCAATCCAACATGGCTTGCGCATCAATATTCCTTTTAGAATATCGCTTTTGTTTTTCGGGATCCGTTTCCACTGGTTGACGATTGAATGATTGGGCTAAAGCCCGGTTTGTCACTATATTTTTTGATCAGAGGCTGAAGCCTCTGGCTAGTCAGGGAATTGGTTTATTGAATTGATCTTTTGTCTCAATCCAACTTGGCTTGCGCACCAACATTCCATTTAAAATAACGCTTTTATTTTTTGGGATGCGTTTCCACTGGTTGACGATTGAATGATTGGGCTAAAGCCCGGTTTGTCACTATATTTTTGCTCAGAGGCTGAAACCTCTGGCTAGTCAGGGATTGGTTTATTGAATTGATCTTTTGCCCCAATCCAACATGGTTTGCGCATCAATATTCCTTTTAGAATATCGCTTTTGTTTTCCGGATCCGTTTCCACTGGTTGACCATTGAATGATTGGGCTAAAGCCCGACTTGGTGTAATTTTTATTGTCCAGAGGCTGAAGCCTCTGGCTAGTCAGGGTTTGGTTTATTGAAATGATCTTTTGTCTCAATCCAACTTGGCTTGCGCACCAACATTCCATTTAAAATAACGCTTTTATTTTTTGGGATGCGTTTCCACTGGTTGACGATTGAATGATTGGGCTAAAGCCCGGTTTGTCACTATATTTTTTGCTCAGAGGCTGAAACCTCTGGCTAGTCAGGGATTGGTTTATTGAATTGATCTTTTGCCCCAATCCAACATGGCTTGCGCATCAATATTCCTTTTAGAATATCGCTTTTGTTTTTCGGGATCCGTTTCCACTGGTTTGACCATTGAATGATTGGGCTAATGCCGGTTTGTCATTATATTTTGTCTAGAGGCTGAAGCCTCTGGCTAGTCAGGGATTGGTTTATTGAATCAGATGTAACAAAAAATCAATAGCCAGCGGCTTTAGCCGTTGGCAAACATGCGGTTCCCATTTTCGGGCTTTAGCCCCATAATTATTCAAATAATTCCTAGATGCCAATGTCAAACAGTTATTGAACAAAATATCCATAGATCCAACAGTCCAATCAATAGCCACCGGCTTTAGCCGTTGGCAAACATGCGGTTCCCAATTCGGGCTTTAGCCCAAATCCTGCTACGGTGTATTAAAAGACAATTAATTGTATTTCTTCATTTTGGGCATTTTCCTATCATCAGAAGAATAACCACTACCCAAAATAAAAAATATAACTGCAACAGAGAATAGCAACATGACAAAAAATTTAAATGTTTGTTTGGACCTCGAGGAAAAAACTAACTATGTTACATTTCTTAAAAATAGAAAAAATTATTGGCCTATTCCTCTCCAAAAAATATACGTGATGTCATGTAATTTTAGATTTCAAATAATGTGAATTTTAATTAATAACGTTATATTTTAATATTTCGTATATGAATATTTGATAATTACAATGTCACCTTCGAAAAAAAATTGAATAAACTATTTTCAAATCAATAAATAATATTACCTTTGCCGTCCCTAATGGAAGAATGGCAGAGTGGTTGAATGCACCGGTCTTGAAAACCGGCGTACCTGAGAGGGTATCTGGGGTTCGAATCCCTATTCTTCCGCAAAAAGCCGTTGCTGATTGATATCGGTGACGGCTTTTCGGTTTATAAAACTTCCGTGAATCAATAACACTTCTTTTATATTTTCAAAATTACTTACGTACATCATTGACATTCAATAAAATACAATACCTTATTGTATTAATTACAAATAATTTTTTCACTTGTTGTTTATTTTCAAATTTCATTGTTTAAATTTGACCTAGCAATAGAATTGGATTATGAGCACTTACTTATTTGTATACGGTACTTTGAAATCAGAGTTTGTCCATGAAGTGACTGCCAGACTTCAGCGTGAAGCAAGATTTGTAGGCAACGCAACCATCAAAGGAAGTATTTATGATTTAGGCGCACATCCTGGATTTGTCAAAGACAGCAAAGACCTAGTCCACGGAGAACTGTATCACATCATCACACCCGAGTCTTTTATATGGTTGGATGAATACGAAGAAGCCCCTATCCTATTTCTTCGCAGAGAAGTGAAAGCAACCATCATGGGTGAAAAGGTACTTGCCTATATATACGAATATCCAGGTCATGTTTACCAATATGAAAAAATTGAAGGTGGCAATTACACCAAAATTCCTGCAGCTTCCAATTAAAATTTAATTTACGGCTTATTCTTGATTACAATCATCGCATTTTTGGAATAAAATGGATGTCGATCCTTATCTTTGTCGGTGAATACAAATGTTTAAAAAATAATATTCCGTTTTATGCAAGACTCTATGCAGTTGGCAGCTGTTGACATTGGTTCTAATGCGATCAGACTACAGATAGTGCGTCCAATTATGGAAGGCAATTTGGTAAGTTTCAAAAAAACAGAGTACATCCGATTTCCACTCCGATTGGGAGATGACGTCTTTAAAAAAGGTAAAATCTCTAAAAATACCGCGGACAGATTTCTCAAATTGATGACGGCATTCAAATTATTGATAGATTTATACGATGTCAAAGATCATATTGCGGTTGCCACTTCGGCCATGAGGGAAGCTTCAAATGGCATGGAAATCGTTGCCCAGGTCGAAGAAGTAAGTGGTCTCAAAATTCAAATCATAGAAGGTGGACTGGAGGCAGAAATTTTGAGTAAAGCAATTATTCCTGTAATTTCCAATGGCTACTTTATTCACATCGATGTCGGAGGTGGAAGTACTGAACTCAACTTATATAATGAAAAAGTCCGCATTGCTTCCAAATCTTTCAACATTGGCTCCGTCAGAAAATTGTCTCCAGAACAAAAACAAAAAACTTTTGACGAGATCAAGGATTGGTATGCACAAGCAGAAGTCCCAGCAAAAACCACTGTAAATGCCATTGGTACAGGTGGTAACATCAACAAAATATATAGCCTTGCCAATATCAAAGGCAACAATATGATGAGCATTCACGAAATGGAAGCCATCAAAGCGTATATCTCCACTTATACTTTGGATCAAAGAGTGAGCATCCTGATGATGAATCCCGATAGAGCCGATGTGGTCATTCCTGCCTCAGAAATTTATATCAAGGTCATGAAGATCATTGGCGCAACCCAAATGTATGTTCCCGGTGTTGGTTTGAAAGATGGATTGGTGTACAATTTATTCGAAAAGGCAACACACACTCCGCTGAGCAATGTGCGATTTTTGGATCAATTGTATATGGAATATTAGCTAAAAACTGCAAAATTGCTGAACTGCTGAACTGCGAAATTGCGAAATTGCTGAACTGCTGAATTGCTGAATTGTGGAGAATAAAAGGCGAACGGGCTTTAGCCTGTTCAATTGCAGGATTCTAAATGGGTGTGCCCCCCCTGGCCCGCCGCCAGCGGGGCAAAGTATTGAAAATCTGACTGCTGAAACTGATCGCTGCTGAAAGCAAAAAGGTCTCGGTGATCGTTGGCTGCTGCCGAATGTTGGGAATCAAATTTATTCTGACATTATGATGATTGTCATTGTAGTCAAAAAATAAGCTAGAAAGTTATCTTTGCACCTCAATATTAAAAAGGACTATGATTGAGAATGACATTTTTCTTCGTGTTTTACGAGGAGAAGCAACCGAAAGACCTCCTGTGTGGTTAATGCGACAAGCAGGGCGTATCCTTCCGCAATACCGGGCAGTAAGAGAAAGCTTGAGTGGTTTTGTAGAATTGGTCAAATCACCAGAGCTTGTTTCTGAAGTGACTATTCAACCAGTGGATGAACTTGGAGTAGACGCTGCCATTTTATTCTCGGACATTTTGGTCATTCCAGAAGCTATGGGTCTTCCATACGAATTA
The DNA here is from genome assembly GCA_016715105.1 of Saprospiraceae bacterium. Taxonomy (GTDB): domain Bacteria; phylum Bacteroidota; class Bacteroidia; order Chitinophagales; family Saprospiraceae; genus JADKBO01. Next base: position 100,801 of record JADKBO010000013.1, read on the forward strand.
ATCGAGCAAAAAGGGCCTTATTTCCCTAGGACCCTCAAAAACATAGAAGATGTTATCGCCTTGGATAGTGGAAAAATTGCTGCAGACCGTCTTTCTTATGTTTATGAAGCCATCAAAATCACGAAAAAAAATCTTGCGAATCGCGTTCCATTGATTGGTTTTGCAGGGGCTCCTTTCACATTATTGTGTTATATGGTCGAAGGAAAAGGCAGTAAAACTTTTTCACAAGCCAAAAAATTCTTGTACACACAACCTGAGGCAGCTCATTTATTATTGGATAAGATCACAGAAGCCACCATTGCTTATTTACACAATAAAATTGAAGCAGGAGTAGATGCTGTTCAAATATTTGATTCGTGGGCTGGATCATTGGATCACGAAACATATAATACCTTTTGCATTCCTTATTTACAAAGAATTTCAGATGCACTGATGCCAAAAGTACCAGTAATTCTTTTTTGCAAAGGTGCATGGTTTTCACTCAAGGAACTGCATGGCATTGGAAGTTCTGCTTTGGGCATTGACTGGAATACTGAACCACATTTTGTGAGAAGCATTACAGGACCATCTAAAGTATTACAAGGTAATCTCGACCCCTGTGTTTTATATGCCGATCACAGTTTCATTCGCAAAACAACAATAGAGATGATACAATCCTTTGGCGGTCACCACATTGTCAATTTGGGACATGGTGTTTATCCAGACACACCGCTTGATGGTGTTAAAGCATTTGTTGAAACCATAAAAACATACCGGTATTAATCTTGCAAAGTTGTACATTTGATTAATTCCTTTATTTTTGCAAACTTGCAATAGCCTGGCTATTCTTTATTCAAACCTAATAATTTTACGATTGCATGAGTTGGTTCAAAAGGTTAAAAGACGGTATACAGACAGCCACTAAATCGAAAAAAGAAACACCAGACGGCCTTTGGCACAAATGTGAATCTTGTGGTGAACTCACTACCTACAAAGAACTCAAAGAAAACCTTTTCGTTTGTCCTAAATGTGATTTTCATGTAAGGATAGGTTCTGAAGAGTATTTCGACATGTTGTTCGACGGAAAATACACACGTTTATTTGATGATGTCATTTCCAAAGACATGCTCAAATTTTCTGATCTCAAAACCTACGAAAACAGATTGATTGAGGCCTATAAAAAGACCAGTGCAAAAGACGCACTTAGTGTCGCAACCGGCAAAATAAAACATCGAGGCATAACCATTTGTGCCATGGATTTCACTTTCATTGGCGGCTCAATGGGTAGTGTGGTTGGTGAAAAAATTTCCAGAGCAATTGACTATTGCATTGTGAATCACACACCATTGCTCATCATTTCAAAATCAGGTGGAGCTCGGATGATGGAATCTGCTTTTTCCCTGATGCAAATGGCAAAAACTTCTGTCAAACTTACTTTGTTGGCAAAAGCCAAAATTCCATATATTTCTTTGATGACTGATCCGACTACCAGGAGGGGTAACCGCCTCTTTCGCCATGCTAGGCGATATCAACATTGGAGAGCCAAAAGCTTTGATTGGATTCGCAGGTCCGAGAGTGGTGAAAGAAACCATCAAAAGAGATTTACCAGAAGGATTTCAAACTTCCGAATATTTACTCGATCATGGCTTTCTAGACTTTATCGTGCATAGAAAAGAGCTCAAAACCAAATTGGATGAACTCTTGCTATTATTTTCTGGTATTGATTACGAGGAAGAAACTGTGGAGGAAGAACCTTCCCACGAGGAATAACTAAAAAACAAAACGTGAGTAAAATACAAAATATCTTTTTTGATTTTGGAGGGGTATTACTTGACCTCGACATTGAGAAATCATTCATCGAATTGGCTCACGTTCTGGAAATTGAAAATAATGATCTCCAATTGCTCATCGACAAAATGATGCCTTATTTGATGAGGTATGAAGTTGGCGAAATCAGCAGTGAAACCTTTCTTTGGCATGTACAGAAATTGTCCACCATTGACGTAGACCCCAAAGATCTCATCAGGGCTTGGAACGCCATGTTGTTGGGCTGGAATCCAGAGAAACTCAAAGTCTTGGAACTTCTTTCCTCTCAATTCAATGTATATCTGATGAGCAACACCAATGAGTTGCACCTTAGATGGGTGATGAATGATCTGGATAAAAATCATGGGATTATAGATTTCAATACCCGATTTTTCAAAAAAGCATATTATTCTCATTTGATCAAACTGAGAAAACCTGAACAGGCATTGTTTGATTTCATCATTCAGGATTCTGGCGTAGACCCAGCAGCATCCATTTTTGTAGATGATGCAGAACAAAATGCTGTTGCAGCGGGAAAGGCAGGTTTTCAAGCCATCCACCACCCCACCAATGCACCTTTAGATGCTCTATTTCCACTGTTAGAAATTGAGGGTCTGAAATTATAAAGCTTTAACCATTAACCATTCAAATCAAAAGCCAAAAGTTGCAAGCCCGAATTCCACAAATCATCAACACCACCGTCACCAAAATAGGAAATCTTGCTTCCTGGATCAATGTGGGCATTATTTTATTGATATTGACGGATGTGATTGCTCGTTATTTATTCAACGCTACCAAAACTTGGGTCATTGAATTGGAATGGCACTTATTTGGTTTGTTATTTTTGTTGGGCATGAGTTATGCTTTGCAGCAAGATAAACACATCAGAGTAGATTTATTTTATGAAAAATACAGTGAGCGCAACAAAAAAATAGTAGATACTGTTGGTCATTTAATTTTTCTGATCCCTTGGTGCATCGTCATATTGATCACTTCCTATAAGTATACAGCAAATTCATTCTATATCCAAGAAGGATCACCCAATCCAAATGGCCTCCCATTCAGATACGTCATCAAGTCCTTTATTTTCATAGGTTTTTTACTCCTATTACTTACTGGAATTGCTAAAATCTGGGACCATATTAGTTCATTGAGAAAAGAAAGAAACTGATATGGAGTACATTGCCATCCTCATGTTTGTGGTTGTATTTGCTTTGATTCTGGTTGGTTATCCAGTCGCTTTGACATTGGCCGGGCTTTCTATCCTCACGGGTTTGATTTTTGTGCCAGACTTTTTGGATCTTTTACCTCTGCGCATCATGGGCATCTTGGAAAACCAAGTGTTGATAGCAGTGCCTCTGTTTATTTTTATGGGGTTGATGTTTGAGAAATCGGGACTGGCAGAACGGCTTCTGGTCACCATGTCGATGCTGCTGGGGCGATTGCACGGAGGACTAGCGATTTCTGTCATCATTGTGGGTACCTTATTAGCTGCTTCATCTGGTATTGTGGGCGCCACAGTTGTAACCATGGGGTTGATTTCACTACCGGTAATGTTGAAAAAAGGATACAGTCCAGAGTTGGCGACGGGCACCATTTGTTCGTCAGGCACTCTTGGGCAAATTATTCCTCCCTCAGTGGTGCTTATTTTGCTGGGGAGTGTGATGAATGTATCTGTAGGAAGCCTCTTTAAAGCAGCTGTTGTTCCAGGATTTTTATTGGTTATTGCATATTGCATTTACATATTTATCTATGCCTATTTGTATCCAGAGCATGCGCCAAGATTGACACGAGCAGAAATCAATGAATTCAAAGAAGATCAATTCTTAAAGAAAACTTTGGAGGCTTTCATATTCCCAATGTTGCTGATATTAGCCGTATTAGGTTCCATTTTTGCGGGTATTGCTTCACCCACAGAAGCAGCAGCTTTGGGAGCAGTCGGAGCGATCTTGTTGACCATCTACCAGAAAAAATTTACCAAAGACGTCTTGAAATATGTTTGTAAAGAGACCAGTCATTTGACGAGTATGGTGTTTTTGATCCTTTTGGGGGCAACGACTTTGTCATTGGTTTTTAGGGGATTAGGCGGTGAAAAATTCCTGATACAATCCATCACTCAGTCTGGCTTGAGTCCTTATGTTTTTCTCTTATTGATTATGGTGGTGGTTTTCATAGCTGGTTTTTTTATTGATTTTATTGAAATCGTATTCATCATTGTACCAGTAATTACTCCACTCTTAGCTGTTTATAAAATAGATCTTGTTTGGGTTGGCATCTTGCTTGCGGTGAATTTGCAAACTTCTTTCCTATCTCCACCATTTGGTTTTGCATTGTTTTACCTCAAAGGCGTTGCTCCACCATCTGTAACCACAGCTCATTTGTACAAAGGCATCATTCCTTTTGTAATCATCCAATTGTTGGTTTTACTCTTGGTTGCCTTTTTTCCAAATATCATTTACTTTGGGAATAATTAGGTAGTAAAATTTAACTTGGGCGCCATTCTGATTCCGTTTAGAAGGGATGGATTTCGGTTTGTTTATGTATAGAAAATCCGATTACGTAAGCTATTCTAAGGAATTCATCTCCCACATTTGCTTTAATGTTTATTTCTTTGAAGGTGATAGGATGCGTAAATGAGATGTTATAAGCATGCAACATCATTTCCTGAAAGTCAAAATAATCGTTGAAAAATATGTTTTGCCTCAGATTGCCGTGGGTTCTATCACCAATGATTGGATGAAAAATCTGGTTGAGGTGTTTGCGTATTTGATGCATGCGGCCCGTGATGGGATAAACTTTGAGCAAGCTGTATCTGGTGGCTGGAAAGTGCGGCAACATTTCAGGTGGAGTTTGGACGACTTGCAGAACTTCATAATGGGTAAGTGCCCACTGGACTTCGTTATTGATGTTAACTAATTCTGATTCTATTTCACCCTTATCTGCAGGTTGTCCACGCACGACTGCCAGATAGGTTTTTCTGATCTTCCTTTGTCTGAAATCCTGGTGTAGCTTTTTGACCGTTTCTGTGTCGAAGGCAAAAAGAATCACGCCAGTTGTTTTTTTGTCCAAGCGATGGATGGAATAAACTTTTTTACCCAAAGCCTTACCCAAATCATAGACTAAAATACGATCTTCTTCTTCATCCAACTCCGTACGATGCACCAAATACCCAAAGGGTTTGTTGATTGCTACGATGTACTCGTCCTGATAAAGAATTTCGAAGGCCACTTTATTCTATCAATTTTTCTGTTATTTTATTGAGTTCCGAAACCTTTTGTTTAAAATCCAAGTCCATTTTGTCACGCACTTTTTTCAAGTTTTCGATCAAATCGGCGGTATCGTCATCCAAAACAGACTCGAGGTATTGACGGAATCTTTTTGAAAAGGTTGGGGATTTCCCATTGGTTGAAATGGCAATTTTCAAATCACCCTTGGTCACAATAGAACCCATGTAGAAGTCGCATAAGTCGGGAGTATCAGCAACGTTTATGATTTTACCATGTTTTTTGGCCCATTGATAAACCTCCATATTCACATCGTGAAAACAAGTGGCTGCAACGATGAGATCATGCCCAACCACATCACTTTCTTCAACAGCTTTGATATTGACCACCACATTGGCATCAGCGTATGCTTTGAGAATTTCAGCAACACCATCACCAACCCAAGTCGCCACAATGGTGATATTAGCATTGGGACTGCTTTTGAGGATGAAATGCATTTTTTCTTCTCCGACTTCTCCTGCGCCAACTACCAGAATTTTCAGCTTGTCTAGTCTGAAAAAAACTGGGTACAACATGTTTTGTGATGATTCTTTCAATAGTAGAGTTTAAAATAATTTTTTGATCATATAAAAATACAAGAATTCTTAGTCTTTTCCTTTTTTAAGTGAATTGTTGCCAATTCCCCTTTAGAAGATAAAATTAAAACAACTAAAAATTGTTTCTGTTCTTAAGCCAGTTTAATTAAAAAATGGTTGAAATAATTTAGCATAATTCACACTTTTCGTGGTGTTTAATATTTTTAAATACGTCCATTAAATATGCTTTCTTGAAATAAAATTTATTGAACAAACTTTGAGATATCTGCGATATATAATTAGATACAAAACATAGGAATTTTCAGTTCTAATACATAATAATACATTAAAAAAATACAATATCAAATGTGAATATATAATTCCTATTTATTTGATAACTGACTGAATTTTAATTGATTAATTAATTAAAAAACATATAAAATGGAGAAGACAAGTACTGCCAAAGTATTGGCAAAAAAAGATGCAGCAAAAGGATTGGATGACCTCTTCATGGACTCCTTGAAAGACATTTATTGGGCTGAAAAAGCTTTGACTAAATCATTGCCTAAGATGATGTCAAATTCTACTAATACCAAACTAAAAAAAGGTCTGGAAAGTCATTTATCTGAAACGAAAGAACACGTTACAAGACTGGAAAATGTTTTTGAGTTGCTGGGTGAAAAAGCACAAGCGAAAAAGTGTGATGCTATGGTTGGAATTTTGGAAGAAGGCAATGGCATATTAGAAGAAACTCAGGTTGGTGCAGTTAGAGATGCGGGTATCATTTCTGCATGCCAGAAAGTAGAACACTATGAAATTGCTGCTTATGGCACACTGGTTGCTTTTGCGAATCAATTGGGTCACAAATCTGTTTCAAAAATTCTATCCTCCACATTAAAAGAAGAATATGCTGCCAATGATCATCTTACTGGCCTGGCAGTACCGGAAATTAATGTGAGTGCAGATAATTAATTATAATAACCTTTGTGTTAATCATGCCGGGTACCAAATAGGGTGCTCGGCTTTTTAATTATCCTTAATAACAGACTTTCATTAGTTCGCAATTTATGAAAATCGCACAACAACAAAGTTTTATTAAAAAAAAGGTCAAGAATTTTCTATCAATATAAAAATTCTTGACCTTTTTGCGTTTTAAAAGTGCTTTCTAAACTTCTAGGCTTCCTTCTATTCCACCATCTTCACTTTTCGTTCCTGTCAAGGCCATGAAACTCATTTTTATGAAACTGATGATTTTACCATTCTTGGTGTCCCAGTAGTCAGAATCATCTGGAACTACTGATATTATAGAGACTGTCGGATCGTCCTTACCGTCAAACCAGGCATTGGCAAAATTTGTCCAGTATTTTTCTATCAAAGCTTTATCAGTGTGAATGGTTGCCTTTCCACTCACCACTAAAAATTCATAAGAACTGTTATTCTGGAAATAAAGACATACCCTTGGGTCAGTTTGTATTTCTGCATTTTTGTGACTTTCAGTAGAACTGATAAACCAAAGTCTACCCTGATCGTCTACTTCCTGCAAGGCCATTGGTCTGGAAGTATGGGGATAGCTTGATACATTGGTGGAAAACATACAATTTCTTGACTTTTCAGCCAATTCCTTGAGTTTTTCAACAGCTTCTTTATTAAATAGATCTTGTCGCGGTGATTGCTTGTCAGAGTGCATCATTAATTTTTTTTGATTGCCATTAAGACGAATGAATCAACAAAATTGTTTGATGCAGTATTTTAAAAACTTAAACAGAAAAGTATTCACATAACTATATAATCATAAATTAAATTTGGACCAAATTTCTCCCATATGACCAAAAATAAAAATCAGGAATAAATTAAATAAACTGAATGCTGAGGAATTGTATTAAAGTCAAAAATTCGATCCTTAATCTCCCTTCGAAAATTTTATCAAACAGATTTTATTTACCTCAAAAGCTTACTCTTCCACATGCGGCGACGGCCTCCCTTAAAACCCTCGAAACTTTTAGTCAGTAAAATTAAAAAATATTCGACTACCTCAACAATTTAATCTAGCGCAAATGAAATAAACCTTTGTCAATTGAAGAAACTCAATTGATCCTTACCTCACCAACGTAATAGTACCAGTAAATACCTTCTTCCTTGCTGCTGCCTCATCGGCTCGTTTGACAAACTCTACATCCACTTCATACACAAACACACCAGGATTCAGTTGGGTACCTTTGAAAGTGCCGTCCCATGAAGTCTCTTCATCCAGACCAGCTTCATCTGCGGCTTCAAACAATTTATTGCCCCATCGATCAAAAATGCGAATGCCCAAAACTTTGTCCACGCCCCTGCCAATAGTCACATGCCAAGCGTTGTTTTTATCGTCAGCATTGTCTGTTCCTGGTCTGAATATATTTGGGACAAAAACATTTTCTTTTTCATTGACCCTGATCGTGATCTCATCTGAAGCCAAACAACCATCCACACTTACAGCATCAGCTCGCAAAGTGAATGCACCTATTTGCGCAATCCTAACGTTGACACATGAATTGTCCATACAATCGACATTGACAGCATCAGCCCAAACCACACTTTCGATATTGCCACCATTTACAACTTCTACCATGATCTCTGGCATATCATCTCCAATATTAAAAGTGATGTCTTCACCCAAGTCTATCTCAAAAGTTTCAGGAACACCAATGGTAAAAGAGGTATCAAATCTACAGCCATCAGAATCATAAACCTGCATAAAATAATCCCCTGGCAATAATTCAACGCACTCTGTGATATCCTGTGGTGCGCCGAAATCAATACCAAAACGATATCCTCTTCCATTACCACCAGTCACATTGGTAGGATTGATGCAAATCTTCTCTCCAATACATTTGGGGTCCTCAAAAGCCACAACATCCGCTGTGACTTGCATATTGAAATCAAGGGTGTGTTCTAATGTATCAGCACAACCGACCGCATTTCTTCCGATGATGTTGTAAGTACCAGGAGCAAGATCAGTTCCTACTGGCCCTACAATAGAATCTCCATTGAATGTATATTTTACAGGTCCAGAACCATCTTGTACCAATAAACCAATGGTACCACTGGTTACAACTGCTTTGCAAGTATTATCTGAAGTAGTCAGTGGATCTATCTCGAGTGAAAAAACTTTAGCATCCGTAATCCTCACCGTATCAAAAATGGGACAATTGAGATTGCCGTTGACGTTGACCAAATATTGGTATGTACCGATGCCTACATTGGTTGCGATTGGACCGGTTTGTGCAACACTGTCTATATTCCAGATTACATTTACTACGTCAGCACTGTCTCTTTTTTGAATATTTAGAGTAATGGTACCATCTTTGGCTTCCAAACAAGAAGGGATCGTAAAACTGGAAACAATGGTCGGCAATTGTGCTTCGGGAATATTCACTGTGATGGTGTCAGATACACAACCAGTAGAATCCAAAGCAAAAACAGTGTTTGCACCAAAAGGCAAGTTTTGAGCCAAAGGTCCTCGCTCTGAGTTACTCCATTGATATCTATAGGTAGAACCTAAACCACCAGACACAGTTACCGCTGCCCTACCATCAGGACTTCCTTGGTTACAACTGACTCCTCTTACAGAAGCTGGGTCAAGAGCTATATTTAGTGGTGCTGGAGCGGTGAGTTCAAAAGTAGTATCATAACCACAATTTGATCCATCTGTTATTCTCAAATCATAGAGCCCCGGGGATAAACCAGAAACGGATGAGGTCGTGGACAAAACAGTATTAGTACCACTGACTGCCCAAGTATATGAAAATCCAGATGTACCTCCTAAAATCGTGTCAATGTCAATGGTTCCGGTAGTGCTGCCTATATTTGCACCACATGAAGGATCAAATTTTGTCGTGAAAACTCGATAATTGACGATTTCTGGTAGGATGATACTGTCTACTTGAGCACATCGACCTTGATCAGAGATAGTAACGAGGTATTTACCTGCCGCTTTTGTTACCAATCTTGCGGTTGTATCGCCATTACTCCATAAAATATTGGCATTTGGATTATTGGTGTACACTTCCAAAATACCACTTGCACCACACAAAATGGTGTCTATCACTTTTATGGAATCAATTTTCAGCACATTGGAAGGCTCAATATTGATGTTGAAATTACTGACATTACAATTATTGGCATCCGTCACACTTATATTGTAATTACCACTCACGATGCTATCCAATAAACTGTCGGTTTTGGTCAAATCTTGAGACCATGTATATAGATAAGGCATGGTACCACCAGTAGCATTGATCAAAATAGAACCCAATGTATCCTGGCAATCTGGTCTGGAAATAACAGAATCAGCCAAAAATTGGGGTGGTCTGATGATGTTGAAAGTAAGTGTGTCCTTACACTTAGCACTCACATCTTCAACTTCAATAAGAAAAACCCCTTCTGGCATCAAAATATCCGGAATCCTGTTAGTTCCTATTTGCCCAGTGTATACAAAAGAAGGGTCTCCAACTCTTTGGATATTGGTCATCACTGGAGCCAGAAAATTTAAAGTAGTTTGCAGCCTATTCCCAACAGTAATCAGTCCCGGATCTTCAAAACAATTGAAGGAGATGGTATCCTTTTGTAGAAAAATAGAATCAAAAGTGAATTTCGAGGTGCTATCTGCATTGAACATTGGAATGGTAACTTACAATTTAGCAAATCCTAAATCATAATTTCTGACCCGTATTTTAAATTATTTAACCGACCCAAGAAAGGCGGCCCTAGATCTGAGTCACCAAAAGTCTCTAATTGGACCATTGTCAATTTGATATTTGTATAATGGCCTGTTTGTTTAGGGTGTTCCTCCTGAAATTTCAATTTCAATCTCGCCTCTTTGTCCATCAACGCAACCTATGATTGCGGACTTTAAACTTATGGTATTTTCATCAAATGCTGGCGGAGATTGCAGTACAAAGGATGTGTCAATTTCACAACCAGAACGGTCGATGACTTTGACAGAGTAATTTCCAGCTACCAACTGTTGGATGGAATCTTTGATAAATTCAGCACTAGAATTTGATGTATTTACTTGGTTGGTTGACCATATAAAAGTGGGATTTCCTGCCCCACCTGTAGTAGTCACTACTATTTTTCCTGACTTAGGTCTATTGCCGTTCCCTGGACCATTACAGTCAGGATTTTTGGTCAGATCAACCGTCATAGTAAATTTTTGATTGGTGGAGACAACCACACTAGTTGGACCAGTAGACATACCATTTGCATCCGAAATGGTAACCATATAAATATCTTCTGGTAAATTTGTCAAAACTAAGTCCTGCACAATGCCATTACCAGATTCGGAATAACCTTTTGCACCAGATATGGTGTAACTATATGGCCCCGTTCCGCCCAAGAATTTTAAGAATATTTTTCCGTCTTCTACAGGTCCAATAGACTTATCACAAACTCCAGAAATAATGGTCAGTTGATTACCCATTGGGTTTGACCATGAAGGAACAAAAATCAAGACCAATAGAGTCGGGATTAACTTGTGTACTATTTCCAGTTAGTGGGTCTTGAAGTGAAAAAGTGGTATTAAATCGATCTGGGTTTATCGAAAAAATGTTGCCGGGTTGGCCCAATGTTCCACAAAGAATAAATAGCGTATCTCCATCATTAAATGAAGCACCGGGGTGGTCTGAATCCAAAAATCTTAAAACACCTGATCTGAAACTGAGTGAACATTCATCATTGAGAATATTCATACATGCTAAGTCCAATGGGTTCTTGGCAGGTATCCTGACCTCCTTTAGTGTAAATGCCAATTCATTGATGTTTAACTCCAAATATGAGCTTTCATAATCTTTGAAATTTTCAACTAAAATAGGGATGCAAACGTCTGTCCCTGATTCAGTTACGGCCGGACATTCAGAATAAAATCTTACAAATTGCGCATGACCATTTACACACCAATGAAGGACGAGATAAGTTAGTAAAAATAAACTAATAATGTAGACCAAAAGTAATTTACTTTATGGCAATCTAATTCCTAGATCATTTATATTACCCACTCTATTATCGGCATAATCAAAAGACTATGGCGTCTAGTTTAAATGTATCCTTTATGATTTTTTGATAGGCAAGAGCTTCTGCTCTCGTAGCAAATTCCCCCATGAGCACTTTGTAATAAGAAGATTTGTCAATAGTTTCTTGAAAAACAATCATGGGTTCAATAAATTTTGCATTCAAATCAATCACCATTTGAGAAGCCGCATCATACGTTTTAAAAACACCCATTTGCAATCTAATGATTTGTTCCTCCCCAGAAACCTTTACTTTAGTTACTTTTTCTGCATTGTCAAAGGTAGTTTCCGATGTGTTGTATGCCAACTTTCTATCTTTGGGATGAATATTGATTGCTTGTTTTTGATGACTATTTTGACCAGCATCTATCACTGTCAAAACTTCTAATAAACGTTTACTGCCCACTGTTTCTTCCAGACGTTCAATCACCCTACCTCGATCATCTAAAATAATGATGGTCGGTAATACCTTCACATCAAACTTACTTTTTAATGCGAAACCATCTAAATCATCAATGTTTACTTTAATAGAAATGTATTTTTCACCAAGTGCATCCACCACCTGTTGATCTTTGAATGTAGTTTCATCCATCCACTTGCATGGTGCACACCAAGGGGCATAAAAATCAATCAATAATGGTTTTTGCTCTAAGGCGGCTTGCTTTTGTGCAATATCAAATTGCTGAATTGAAAAAGGCACTTGCCTGGCAAAACTTGGTTGGATGCAAAAAACAAAAAGAAAACAGCTAGCAGCGAATGTCGTTCTCAGATTTATGTTCTTCATGTTTTAACTTGTTTTTAAAACGCTCAAAAACTGATTGCTCAGTTGGTGGAAAGGAACATTCAATTCCTTTCAAATGATGAAATTACATAAAGTATAATCTCCATAATTTCAACTACTTATGTGAAATGCAAATTCTATACCAAAATCTAAAAAACAATATTTTATATTATTATATTATGTGTATTTTATTGATTTTTAATAGTTTAAGCCCGTAAATAGCTTTTAGATTTTTTATTATTCGATGAGGTCATCAGTAATGATATCTAAGTCAATAAACATACTGTATTAAGTGAAGAATAGTTTTGATTAATTGTCGGTTTTTAGCATGTAATGACGAGCATCCTTTCAATCAAAAATGTTGTTGTTTCGGAATTCAAAAAATAATCCATACATTTGCGCCGCGAAAAAAAGCAAGAATGACCAAATTTACTGCAGCTATTACCTCTGTAGGTGGATATGTCCCCAAAGATATTTTGACCAATGAGGATTTGGCAAAAATGGTAGACACTTCAGATGAGTGGATCACTTCAAGGACCGGAATTAAAGAAAGGCACATCATCAAAGAAAAAGGCATAGCAGCCTCTGATCTTGGTGTTGAGGCTGTAAAGATTGCCTTGGAGAAAAGGAATATGGATCCCTCCGAGATCGACTTATTGATCTGTGCAACCATCTCACCAGATATGAGAGTTCCAGATACAGCCAATACCATATTGGACAAAATCGGAGCCAAAAATGCTTGGGGTTTTGACATCAACGCTGCTTGTTCAGGCTTTTTATTTGCTTTGACAACAGGTGCCCAATTCATAGAAAGTGGCATGCACAAAAAGGTGGTCGTTGTAGGAAGTGATGTGATGAGTACTGTTGTGGATTACACAGATCGCACAACCTGTATTTTGTTTGGTGATGGCGCTGGTGCAGTAATCCTTGAAGCTTCTGAAGAGGGTTTTGGCCTACAAGACAGCGTGCTTAGGGGGGATGGATCTGGAAGAAACATGCTCAATATCAAAGCAGGAGGATCTTTGATGCCCATCACAAATGAAATTCTGGAAGGAAAAGATATGTACATTTATCAAGATGGCAAATCTGTTTTTAAAGCAGCAGTAAATGGTATGTCTGGCGCAATCAATCAATTGATGGCTCGCAATGACCTTGCTAAAGAGGACATCAGCTGGATTGTTCCACATCAAGCAAATAAGAGAATCATCAACTCTATCGGAGAATATTTAGATTTTCCAATGGAAAAAGTGATGACCAACATTGCCAAATATGGCAATACCACAGCCGCTACCCTACCACTTTGTTTATTTGACTATGAATCTCAACTGAAAAAGGGAGATAAGTTGGTCTTCACTGCATTTGGTGGCGGTTTCACTTGGGGCGCCAGTTATTTAATTTGGGCCTACGACGGCCAATAATCTCAATCCTAGCAATAAAATTAAAATTTACATAATGGCTTCAACATCAGATATTAGAAATGGAATGTGTCTTGAAATGAACAATGACATCTATTCTATCGTAGAATTTTTGCACGTGAAACCTGGAAAAGGAGCTGCATTTGTACGCACTAAACTCAAATCACTTACCAGTGGCAAAGTGGTTGACAATACTTGGGTAGTTGGTCATAAAATCGACGAAGTAAGGGTTGAGCGCAGAAAGTTCCAATATTTATACATGGATGATATGGGTTATAACTTTATGGACAATGATACTTTTGAGCAAGTGAGCTTAAAGGCAGAAATGTTGGAAAGACCCAATTTATTGAAAGAAGGAAGTGAAATAGAAATACTATTTCATGCTGAAAAAGATATTCCTCTTACAGCTGATATGCCTTCTCACGTTACCTTGCAAGTTACTTATACCGAACCAGGAGTAAGGGGAGATACCGCAACCAACGTTACCAAAGCTGCAACTGTAGAAACTGGAGCAGAAGTAAAGGTTCCTATTTTCATCAATGAAGGTGACAAGATAAAAATCGACACTAGAACAGGTGCTTATCTTGAAAGAGTAAGAGAATAAGAATTTGACCTTGTAAATTCCTTGAAATAATTTTTTTTGTATTAAAACTGCTTTGAATTAGAAAGCAAAGTAATTTTTAAACTATTTTGGAGGGCACAATTAGTATGCAAAGCAAGCTATTTGTTACTTTTGAAATGGATTTCAACTAAAAGCTCATCAAATTATCACTTATGAATTTTAAAGAACTAACAGAACTCATTAAACTCATTGACAAATCTGACCTTGCTGAGTTTAAATACAAAGCGGATAATGTAGACATACAAATACGTCATAATAAGTATTATAAAAATGCAACTCAGATTTCTAGTGGCGTACAGATGATGGCGGCACCAGCGGTCCAGACGGTTCAATCGCCTAGTGTTTCTACCCCAGCGGTTGAGAAAACAGAGAGTGCACCAAAAGTAGAATCAGCCAGTAAGTTGGTGGAAGTAAAGTCTCCGATGGTTGGAACTTTCTACAGATCTCCAGGTCCTGATAAAGCCAATTTTGTATCTGTGGGTGACAGTATTTCTGCGGGTTCGGTTTTGTGTATCATTGAAGCAATGAAGTTGTTTAATGAAATCGAGTCAGAGGTGAGCGGTAAAATCGTAAAAGTCATGGTGGAAGACGCAACACCAGTAGAATACGATCAAGTTTTATTTTTAGTTGAGCCGTAGTCATCAAATAGTTTAGTCTATTTAAATAACAGAAGGATTCATGTTTAAAAAAATATTAATCGCCAATAGAGGTGAAATTGCATTGAGAATCATTCGTACGTGCAAAGAAATGGGCATCAAAACGGTTGCTATTTATAGTACAGCTGATAGAGAAAGCTTACACGTGCGATTTGCAGACGAAGCTGTTTGTATAGGTCCACCACCATCTGTTGATTCCTACCTCAATATTCCAAAAATCATGGCAGCGGTAGAAATAACTGATGCTGATGCCATACATCCAGGTTATGGTTTCCTTTCTGAGAACGCTAAGTTTGCAGAGATTTGCCAGCAATATGGAGTGAAATTTATAGGTCCAACTTCTGAGCAAATTACGAAGATGGGTGATAAAATAACTGCCAAAGAAACCATGATTAAGGCTGGAGTGCCTGTTGTACCCGGTTCTGAAGGT
This sequence comes from Saprospiraceae bacterium, assembly GCA_016715105.1. GTDB lineage: Bacteria > Bacteroidota > Bacteroidia > Chitinophagales > Saprospiraceae > JADKBO01. Next base: position 116,336 of record JADKBO010000013.1, read on the forward strand.
TTGCTCAAAGATGTGAAAGATGCCATTAAAACGGCAGCAAAAATCGGTTATCCCGTCATCATGAAAGCTACTGCAGGTGGTGGTGGCAAAGGTATGAGGGTTGTATGGAAAGAAGAAGACTTAGAAGATAACTGGAATAAGGCCAAACAAGAATCCAAGGCTTCTTTTGGCAATGATGGCCTTTACATGGAGAAATTCATAGAAGAACCTCGCCACATAGAATTCCAAATCATTGGTGACCAATTTGGCACGGTCATACACCTTTCAGAGCGTGATTGCTCGATTCAAAGAAGGCATCAAAAATTAGTAGAAGAAAGTCCATCTCCGTTCATGACTCCTGAATTGCGTGAGCGCATGGGTGATGCAGCGGTAAAAGCTGGAAAGTCCATCAAGTACGAAGGAGTAGGTACAATCGAATTTTTGGTAGATAAATATCGCAATTTCTACTTCATGGAAATGAATACACGGATACAGGTTGAACATCCAGTAACCGAAGAAGTCATCGATCGCGATTTGATCAAAGAACAAATAAAAGTTGCAGCAGGCGAAAAACTTGCTGGCCACAATTATATCCCTGAGATGCATGCCATGGAATGCCGTATAAACGCAGAAGATGTTTATAAAGATTTCAGACCAAGTCCGGGAAAAATCACCTCATTTCACAGTCCAAAAGGGCATGGTGTACGGGTGGATACCCACGTGTATGCAGGTTATACTGTTCCTTCCAACTATGACTCCATGATTGCCAAACTCATTTGTAAGGCAGCCACAAGAGAAGAATGTATCAAGAAAATGGCGCGTGCATTAGATGAGTTTATCATCGAAGGCATCAAGACTACCGTTCCTTTTCATCAAGCGCTTATGAAGGATGAGCAATTTAAACTTGGTAACTTCAATACAGGATTTTTAAATAGCTTCGTTCTTACTGAAAGTGAATAATTATATGGAGATTCCAAACCATTCAATTTTTGGGATCTTACATTATTCTTCATCAAAATGCTGTAATCAATGAATGTTTTGTCAAAGTTATACCCTTATCTATACAAGTACAGGGTACAAGTACTTTTGGCAATTGTTTCCAATATCTTATTGTCGGTATTTACAGTGATAAGTATTCCGCTCATCATTCCTTTTTTCAAAATCTTATTTGAAGGTGGTGCAGCAGACATTCCTGTTGTTGACCAAAAGGGTTTGAGTGATGCTCAGATTTACATTCAAAATAGCTTTACAACTTTGATCGAAACCCGGGGTAAAGAGGGTGCATTGATTTTGATTTGTCTGGTTTTGATAGGAGTCTTTTTTCTGCGAAATCTATTCCGTTATACTGCACTAGCCTTTATGACGCCCGTCAGAAATGGAGTAGTCAAGGATTTGAGGGCAAATTTTCACAGCAAATTATTGGATTTACCCATCTCCTTTTACAGTAAAAACCGCAAAGGTGACCTTATTTCCAGAGCTACAGCCGATGTTGCTGAAGTCGAGACTTCTATCCTTACGGTGATCGAAGCGTTATTTAAAGCTCCCATCATCATGGTTGGCTGTTTGCTTTTCATGTTTTACATCAGTGTCAAATTGACTCTTTTTGTCTTCGTTCTGATCCTTTTCACGGCATTGGTTATGGGCAGTTTGAGCAAAAGTCTCAAAAAGCGAGGCGTTGACATTCAGTCTAGTTTGGGCGAACTCACTTCAACCATAGAAGAAAGTATAAACGGTGTACGAGTCATTAAGGCTTACCAAGCTGAGCCATTTCAAAAAGAAAAATTTGAAACCAGCAATTATAATTTTTACCAATTTCTCAATAAACTCATGTATCGGCGAGAGATGGCCATACCCATGTCTGAATTTCTGGGTGTCACCACGGTGATCATTTTGATGTGGTATGGTGCAAGAATGGTCTTTGCTGGCGAACTCATGCCGGAGATATTCTTTGCTTTTGTTTTTGCCTTTTATCAAGTCATTGAGCCCAGTAAATTATTCGCCAATGCTTATTATACGCTCCAAAGAGGAGAAGCAGCACTGGACAGGGTTTTGGAAATTCTCAATGCGCCCATAGTCATCAATGAAGTGGCCGATTCTGTAGAAAAAACAGATTTCAATAGTGAAATTTCAATCCAAAATCTGTCTTATAGTTATGAAGGTGCACTTGATCCAGCGTTAGATCAAATCAATCTCACCATTAAAAAAGGTGAAATCATCGCTTTGGTTGGCCCATCTGGTGGAGGTAAATCTACCTTTGCAGATCTACTTTTAAGGATGTATGATCCTAGCGGTGGAAACATTGAGATTGATGGCGTTGATATCAAAAAACTGTCGCTCCGAAGTTTGAGAGCGCTTTTTGGTTACGTATCTCAAGAAGCCATTTTATTTAATGACACAATAGAAAAAAATATCACCCTTGGTGCGGAGAGTAGTCCAGCTGATTTAAAATCTGCGGCAACCATTGCCAATGCTGATAGCTTTATTGCTGACCAAACTCATCAATTTGAGACCGTGATAGGTGATAAAGGCATGAAGCTCAGCGGAGGTCAAAGGCAAAGGTTGACCATTGCAAGAGCAGTTCTGAGAAATCCCCCCATTCTGTTATTGGATGAGGCAACCAGTGCTTTGGATTCAGAATCTGAAAGAGTAGTTCAGGAATCCATCGAGAATGCGTTACAAAACCGTACGGCTATCATCATCGCTCACCGACTTTCTACCATTCAAAAGGCTAATAAAATTATTGTTCTTGATAAGGGTAAGATCGTACAGACTGGTAGTCACAGTGAGTTGATTCTGGAAGAAGGTATTTATAAAAATCTCATAAAAATGCAATCTTTTGATTGATGCCAACGCTATTCAATTTAATATAATATTAAAAAGTCCGTTTAATAACGGGCTGGAATTATCTTTACGACCAATTGAGAAGAACCTTACAAAATTCTATTTGTATTTTAAAATAACCATATCAAAATTACTTCCTCTGCTGTTCTGTTTGACCAGCATGTTGGTGTATGGGCAAAGTCCAGTGACTCCGGCTATTGGCAACAAAGTGTTTTCAGGCAATGACAACCGCAATTTATACTTGTCATATTTTGAAAAAGACAATTTTGGCACTTGGGATTTTTCATTTTTGAAAGCGCCTTACAGTTCGGAATTGACATTCGATGTTTGTAATGGGGATGCATACAAAGGCCAGCGGATCTATTGTGATTTAAAGCTGGAAACATCTGATGGTCAAAAGTTTTATTACAAAAGAAAGGGTGGAAATTTGGGATTGAGTCAAGCGCTTTTACAGTCAGAAATGACCAAAAGTGGATTTATGTGGGCCGAATTTGAAAGTACCTTGCCCATTGTGTACAAAGAAGGCATGGGTAATTTTACTTCCAAAGCCAATATATCCATTACAAGGGCTGAGTTATCTCCAAAATATGCCTGGTTATCTGCAAGAGGAGATACTTATCTATTAGAATACTCTGCAAATTATACATCACCTTCTATAGAAAAAGGCAATATTCAGATCAATAATACGAGAGATAAGGCCATCCAGTTTACTTATAATGTGCAGGCGAGTGGTAAATTTTATATACTTAATAAGAGCAAAAAAGAAGAATATCCACTCAATCCATTTCTCTGGCCGACGCCATTTAGGCAAGACATCGCTTGGGGCAATTTCAAAGAGGTGAGATTATACACAGATTCCTACGTGGATGCTTTGGCTTCATACAAAACGAATGGCAGAGACGTTGCTGAAATAAAATTTCAACCCAAAAAGGATACCAAAATGATTGCTCCCGGGGAAAAAAGTGTGGTTGCCTACCCCAACCCAACTTTTGGTGAAATTTACTTTGACCTCATCAACTACCCCAAATCAAAGTACAATTTGGAAGTTTTTAATGTGGTTGGTGGAAAAATTTTCAGCTATACCTTCCCAGATATCGGTAATACCCAATTGAAAGCGGACTTGTCTCACCTCAATCGAGGTATTTACCAATTTGTGATCACTGATAGTAATGGTAGAAGATTGGCTACTCAACGCATCAATATCGTTTCTCCGTAGTTTTTAGAAAAAATTTGAATCTCATTTTTTGTTCCTTGAAATACGAAAATGAAGCATTCCATTTTCAAAGTATCTTCCTCTAGGGTCTGCAGATTTTATTTCAAAATAAATAATTGCTGCTGGTTTTACGATGTTAAAATATACATCAGGAAAAATGGAAACTTGGGTGTAGGACAAGACACTTTTATCCTTATAAAAATTAAATATGCCAAATAATTTCTTGTTTACCCCACCAAGTAATCATTTATATTTTCTACCTTATATCTTTTGGTTTTAAAAGCTGCTTAAAATAGTCCGTCCAAAAGTTCAATTAAACCAAAATCAGGGTCCAAAAATTTATTTAATTTTCAAAAATTATTAAAATGATTAAAAGCGATTCAATAAAAAAAATAAAAACAGTATTTTGGAATCTCTTGCCTTCAAAACAGCGCTTTCAGTCCAAAATTCAACTATATAAAACAAGTTAATTTAAAACTAAAATAAGTCCAAAATGCCAAACTCAAAATTACTTATATGTTTCGTTGTATTTACCATTTTTCTAACTGCCTGTGGAAAAGAGGAGAAAATTGATAACCCAATTCCTGGTTCTGTGATTAGTTTAGAGGGTAAGGTTACGGATGTAAAAAACACCAATCCTATTCAAGGTGCACAATTAATTTTAACTGCGTCTAGTGGAAGCATCAAGAGAGCCAATTCCAGTGATGAAGGGAAATATACCTTTCAAGATCTTCCAAACGGAACTTACACCTTGGAGATGGTAGAGCCCTGGGGTGGCACGGTAAGTAGTAAGACGAGAAATCTAAATTTTACAGGGACCAAACTCACGGAAAACTTTTCTTTACAAATGAAAAACCAAACAGGATTTGCCGCCTTCCAAAACGGAGACAAATTTGCTGAAATTAAAACAATAACTGGCTCAGATGCCGTTTCAGCTGGCTCAGATATTGGGGCAATAACCGTTTGGAGTATTCCAAAAGTGACAACACCTATTAAAGATGTGTTAGGAAAACAATTAAAAGGCTCAGATTGGTTAAAAGCAAGCGCTACTTGTGAAGCTACTTGCAATGGGTCAAAGGCAATATTTAATATTGCTTTACAAGGCCTTATTCCAAATGGCGTTTATACCATGTGGTTGACCGAGCTTACTGAACATCACGATATTAATTTTGGTTTCCCTCGCAGTACAATCAAGGACATGATTCCTTTAAAATCAGGAAGTACTCATTTGTTTAAAGCTGCGGCTAATGGTTCTTACAATTTCGTAGGAGAAACCAATAATTGTGTGTTAACCAATTTCACCAATGGTTTTGCCATTTATGCTAGTTATGAAATGGATGGTAAAGCTGAGGAGTCAAGATCAGAAAAACAAGCCAATGCTAATGAGCAGCAAGACGCCACTCATTTATTTATCTTTTATTAAACCTATTTCAGTACCAAGCTTATTAAGTATTGATAGACCTACAAACTCGAGGTTTTCAACAGAAATTCAACAAAACTTTTATTGACTTCATCATTAGAATCAAGAAAACAAATTGGTTCAGCTACACTTTTTTAGCAAATTTCAATATTTAATTTGTCGCCACTTCATGTGACAAAATTTTTGATAATCAAGAACTTTAGACCATTTTTTGAATGAATTATTTCGAAAATTAATATCACAACATTTGATCGGATGAGGTATATTTGAAAATCAACCTTTGTTGTCGACTCACTTTTTTTTCTAATAAAAATACCACAACATGAAATCAATTGTCTCCATTCTATTATTGATCGTAGTTTTAATTACACCCATCAGCTCACAAAGTACAGCCAAAAGCAAAGCCTTGGATTTACTCAAAGAAGAAACCGCTAATGGCATACAAGCAGGCTATGATTCATACAAAAATATAGCGCTCGCAATTTGGGACTATGCTGAAATTGGCTACAAAGAATATAAAAGCAGTGAACTACTTCAAAAGACATTAAATTTCAGTGGTTTCAAGGTCGAAGCAGGTGTTGCTGGAATCCCTACGGCTTTTGTTGCAACTTATGGCAGCGGTTCTCCAGTCATCGGCATTCTTGCAGAATTTGATGCTTTACCAGGTTTATCTCAAGACAAAGGTCCAACCAAAAAACTTCTGGAGGGCAAAACAAGCGGACATGCATGTGGTCATCACCTTTTTGGCACTGGATCGGTGGCCGCTGGAATTGCCATCAAAAAGTTGATAGCAGAAGGCAAATTGAAAGGCACTATTAAAGTTTTCGGTTGCCCGGCTGAAGAGGGAGGCAGCGGTAAAGTGTATATGGTCAGAGAAGGTCTATTTAAGGACGTGGATGTCGCCATACATTGGCACCCAAGCAGTAGTAATTCGGTGAGTTATACCAGTTCGCTGGCCAATAAATCGGCAAAATTTAGATTCCATGGTATTTCGGCGCACGCTGCAGCAGCTCCTCAAAACGGCCGATCTGCCCTCGATGCAGTTGAAGCAATGAATTATATGGTTAATATGATGCGTGAACACGTACCACAAGAAACACGCATCCACTACGTCATCACCAGTGGTGGTGAAGCACCCAATGTTATCCCAGAATTTGCCGAAGTATATTATTATGTTCGCCACCCAGATCGTGCCTGGGTTGAGAAAATCTTTGACCGTGTCGCACTCGCAGCCAATGGAGCAGCGATGGGCACAGGCACTACAACAGATTATGAAATCATTGGCGGCACTCATGATTTACTCATCAATGAAACTCTTGCACTCGTCATGCAAGAAAACTTAGAAAAAATTGGAGGTTTTACCTACACCCCAGAAGAAATGGCTTTTGGCAAAGAAATACAAGCTACTTTCTTGAGCGGTGCCATGCCTTTGGAATCCGCTGCCACAGTGGGAAAATTGAAGCCAGAAACAAATCGTGGATCCACTGATGTCGGAGATGTGAGTTATGTGGTGCCTACAGTTGGTTTGCGAACTGCTACGTGGGTGCCTGGTACACCAGCTCATAGTTGGCAAGCAGTAAGTTGTGGCGCTACTGACATTGGTGTCAAAGGAATGATGGTCGCGGCCAAATCCATGGCTGCAACTGCCATTGATTTATTCACCAATCCTGAACTGATCAAAAATGCCAAGACAGAGTTTGTCAAATCAATCGGCGATTATCAATATCAAGCTTTATTGGGGGATCGCAAACCGGCATTGGATTATCGGGATTGAGATATCTGCGAAACTGCTGAATTGCGAAACTGCTGAATTGCTGAACTGCTGAACTACTCCGAAAAATTTGAATGTTCCCAATATGGTTTAACTGTTTATTTGTTTAATCGTTTATGAGTCATAAACAAATAAACGTATAAACAAATAAACATCTCCAAATCGATTGATTTGCCTCTTGTTAAATTGACAATCAATTTTCTCGCTTATCGTTGATCTTTTTCTTTCTGCGTGCATTTGCGAAATCTGCGGGATGCAATTGCTTGCTTGTCTTCGCTGATATTTCTTTCAACATTTCTCCTTCCAATTTCCGATAGCTATCGGAACCGAACTGCGATTTCCGTTTTTTCCAATTTCCGGTTTCCGGTTTCCTGTTTCCGGTTTCCCTCACGCCTGCCATACCAAAATAAAAAACCAGTGATTGGCAAACTAGCAATCAACAAACTAACCAAAAACATAAAAATCTTTCCAGCAAGACCAAAAACAGCACCTGTATGGATATCATAATTCATACGCATCAATTTATCGGCAAAGGTGGACTGATCAAATCGGTTGTAAATGTGCCCAACCTCCAATTCTTGCAATGAATATTGATCAAAATAACGGTAATCAATTTTCCAATAGGTCCCAGCATCGACATTGGTATTGACAGCGATGGGAGAAGTTTCTGTTTCTGGGGGATGCACTTCAATATCTTCCAAATTTGGAGTTTCTGCCATCAATTTGGCGTATAAAATATCTAACCCATTACCATTTACGGGTGTTGTTTTTTGTGATAATGGCTCCTCATAAACCAGAGATTTTTCTCCGCCCATACTTTTATAAAAGCCAAAAGCAAACCATTGAAATCCCCAAACTAAGCCAGTAACAGCAAATATGATAGCCACGAAAAAGCTATAAAACCCCAAAATGGCGTGGATATCAAAATTTTTGCGTTTCCATTTGGTAGTTGATTTCCATCGAAACCAAGTTCTGGATTTTGCGGTTTTTTGACTCTTGGGCCACCATAAAAATAGACCACTTATGATCATCACCAAAAATATCAAAGTGGAAATAGCCACAATGGGTTGACCTATTTCAGGAGGAAACCACAAGTAAAAATGCCCTTTCAAAATGAATGGAAAAAAGCCCTCCTCCATGTTTTGTGTGTGCAGTACTTCCCCACTATAAGGATTGATATACATGATGTAATAGTACGTCGGCTCATAATGATAAAAAATGGCCTCAGCAGCTTGGCCATTTTTATTGTATTTGACAGAATGTAAATGTTTGTCTGGCAACTGTTTTGTTGCTATGTCAGACAAAACGCTCGGTAAAAGAAATTCCCTACTTTCCTTTTCTACAAACCTGTGAGGTTGTGTCCAATTTTGAATTTCTTCCTGAAATGCATATAAACATCCCGTCACAGCAATGATAAAAACCAATAGCCCGGAAGTCAATCCGAGCCATTGGTGTATTTTTCTGATGTAATATTTCACAATTAATATCGGTCTTAGAATTTATAATTGATACTCAATCGCGCATTACGCAAAGCCTCCACTTGAGAATAATAATAGCTACTCCATGGATAAAAAGCACCACCAGTGATTAGATAAGCATTAAACAAATTGTTGACGTTGAGAGCTATGCTGAATTTTTCCATTTGATAAGAAATCGCTCCATCAAAACGAGTATAATTGGGCATCGTAGGATCAACTTCCTTGTTGTAAACACCATACCAATTGGTGCGACCAGAACTGTTCTGAACGCCGAATGAGAAACCTAGTCCTGCCGCTTTTCCTGATTGAATGCGGTAATTGAGCCAAGTATTGAAAATGTGTTTGTCTGTTCCTGGCACCTGTCTTTCTACCTGCGAACCATCCGTGTCTTTGGTAACCTTAGCGTCGGTTAAGGCATAATTCATAGTCACATTCAAGCCAGAAAATAATTGGCCACGCACGTCAAATTCCAATCCTTGTGTTTGGGTTTGCCCAAGCTGAATGGAGAAAAATTGATTATTTGGATCAGCAGTCAACACATTGTTTTTGGTGATCCGATAGGCAGTTACAGAAGCATTCCAACGACCATCCATCCAATCCCTTTTGATTCCAATTTCTTTGTTGTCGCCGATGATTGGGTCAAACTTTTTGCCCTCAAAAGTACCTCCAGCTTGAGGGATAAAGGCCTCATCATAGACAGCATAAACGGAAGTATTTTTATCGATAGAATAACTCAAACCAACTCTTGGAGTAAATTTACTCGCATCAACGGTTCCTGAATATGGGTCAATGTCATTGGTGGTTGTGTATCTACCTGCAAGTGTAAGACGCAATTTATCAGACAACAATCTGATTTCATCCTGCGCATAAAAAGCAGAGTATATGTTATTGTAATGCACTCCCCTTTCTCTGATGTCCAAACTACGATCAAATACAGGATAACTTGCTGCTGGAGTTTGACCATAAACAGGATTGTATAAATTGAGGTCTCCTATGATTCCACCCTGATTGAAATCATGATAAAAATCTTTGTTTCCCATGTCCAAACCTACCAAAATCCGATGTTTGATTGCTCCAGTTTCAACGTCTCCATTGACAAAGAACTGCCCTACTCTCGTCTGACCAAGAATGTCCCAAATACTGGTTGTCCTTTTGAGTGTGTCACCCACAACTCCAGAAGCCCAAAGACTTTGCCCTACTTGATCAAAGTGTAAGGAGGCAACCTGACCAGTTATTTTCCAATTGCTGTTGATGCTGTGAGACAATGCTACAAAGAGAGATTGATCCTTGATGGTCGTAGGTTTTAAATTTGGTTCAAGGGTGGTAAAATCAAAAGGCAAATCACTGATTCCTTTCGCTGAAAAAGCATAAGCCGAACCAATCGGAGACATTTTTACGCCTTGATAGGTGTATTCTGCCGTCAGTGAAGTTTGATCGTTGATTTGGTATTTGATGACTGGTGCGATAGAAACTCTATTATTGTATTCATAGTTTCTGTGTGTCCCCTTCATCTGACCCATAACATTGAGCCGGTACAACAATTTGCCATCCTTACTCAACTTGCCATCCAGGTCAACATTCCCTCGGTAAGTTCCAAAGCTGCCTAAAGCCATGCCTACCTCTCCTTTATTTACACCAGTCGGTTTTTTAGTCACGACATTATAAAATCCACTTGGTTCGCCGCTCGCAAGCATGAATCCAGCAGGACCTTTAACAATTTCTATGCGCTCAACCATACTCATATCTTCGGTCAAAGGACCCCAAGTCTCGGTGACATTCATTCCATTTCTGAAAGCTGCTATCCTTGACCCCCTCATCACAATCCGTGCATAAGTTTCCCAATGTTCTGATCTAGCCGCACCACTTACATTGCGCGTCACTCCTTCCGACATATCAAAAATCTGTTGATCTTTTAATGTTTGGGCAGTCACCACTTGGATGTTTTGAGGGACTTCTAGCAAAGGCGTTTTAAGGCGCAAAGAAACAGAAGGATAATCGGTGACGTACTTACTTGGATTGGCGGTTACCAATACTTCTTGTAGTTCATTGGCGTCAACCTCAAGCTCAAAATCAATATTAAGTGTTTGATTATCAGTTACTGTAACCTTTTCAGATTGTGTTTTCAAACCTACAAAGTGAGTTTGGAGCACATAATCTCCGGCCTTGATGTCAGTTATTTCATATTGCCCATTCACATCAGCAATGGCACCTTGTGAAGTACCTTTCAAACTGATGGCAACAAATTCAGCAGGTTTGCCGTCTGCGGTGGTCACCAAACCCTTGATGATTCCGGCTTGTGCCCACAACATGGACGACAAGAATGTTAAAAGTATAGGAGTAAATATCTTCTTCATTTTATTTAGACTAATTATAAACAATGACGCAAATATAGAATCGAGTTTGGATTCTGCAAACTTTATTTAGATTAATTCTAGATAATATTATTTTACAGTAATTACTCTCGATTTGAGATTATGAGTTTCAGGGCAACAACACAAAGTATTAAAGCAGATAAAGCAATCATGACCAACATAAAATCAAGCCGTATTATTTCCTTAGATGTTTTAAGAGGCATCATTATGGTCATCATGGCTTTAGACCATGTGCGAGATTATTTCAATTACGGGTCTTTCTTTGTAGATCCAAGCAACATAGAAACCACCAATCCCGCGCTCTTCTTTACAAGATTTATCACTCACTTTTGTGCGCCTATATTCATTTTTTTAGCTGGAACGTCCGCTTTTTTATATGGAGAAAAGAAAACCAAAAAAGAACTTGCTACCTTTTTATGTACTCGCGGCTTATGGCTCATTTTGCTTGAAAGAGGAGTCAACAATCTCATTTGGACCTTTGACATCACCTATAGTTTGAAGATATTCCAAGTCATTTGGGCCATCGGTATGTGTATGGTCATTTTATCTGCTTTGATATATTTAAATAAAAATGTCCTTTTGGTCTTGGGGCTTATTTTGATAGTCCTTCACAATACTTTAGACGGATTCACTATGACAGGCAATAGTCCAGAGGCGATTCTCTGGTATTTGCTGCACCAAGACCAGGCAATAGTGCTCCATGAAAATTCCATCATATTCTTCCACTACCCATTGATGCCTCTCATTGGAGTGATATCTATGGGTTATTTATTTGGCGAATTATATTCCTCTGGTTTTGATGTGATCAAAAGAAAAAATGGTTGCTAGGTTTGGGGCTTGGGCTTTTATCATTGTTTTTAATAATGCGAGGCATCAATATTTATGGAGATTTGTTCCCCTGGAAAAACTATGAGACAACGACCAAAACAGTCATGTCATTTTTGAATGTGACTAAATATCCAATGTCATTTTTATATCTATCTCTCACACTGGGCATTGCATTTCTTGCACTCTATTTCTTAGAAGGTATTCAAAATAAGTTTACCAAATTCTTCCTCGTCTTTGGAAGAGTACCCTTATTTTACTACTTTATGCACATGCTCGTCATCCACATTACAGCCATCATTGGCATACTGCTTTTTGGTGGTAATTGGACGGAAATGATCCTCACTGCCAAAAGTTTCCTCGCAGAGGATTTGAAGGATTACGGTTATCCGCTCTATGCGGTCTATGGCATTTGGGCCTTTGTGATTTTGATACTGTATCCGCCTTGTAAAAGGTACATGATTTATAAGGCCAATAATAGAAATAAGTGGTGGTTGAGTTATTTGTAAGCATATTAATAAGTATCATCCTAAGACATTTAGATCATGACCATAAAAAATAACTTTCAACCTTTTAAATTTTCTAAATTTACAAACTCCTATTTTCATTACTTAATCCATTCAACTCATTGTCATGCAACAAAAACCAAAAAATCCAAGTAAGCATGTTTTAAATCGAAGGCAATTCATAGAAATCTCTGGTAAAGGCATTGCCAGTTTGAGTGTAGGAGCAGCGGGATTAGGAAGCCTTTCCTTAAGTGCTTGTGAGTCCCCCAAAAGCAATAAAGTATTTGGAGCCTGTCATCATGACTGCCCAGATACTTGCAGTTGGGAGATTACAACAGAAGACAATCAAATAAAATCATTCAAAGCAAGTGAAAGTAATCCATATACCGCGGGCAAATTGTGCAATAAGATGGACAATTTTCACAACGAGGTCGTATTTAGTCCTCATCGTTTGCTCAAACCCCTCAAACGTGTTGGCGTAAAGGGATCCGGAGACTTTGCTGAAATCAGTTGGGATCAAGCTTTACAAGAAATCAGTGAAAAACTCAAAATCATTCTAGATGAAAAAGGTGGTGAAGCCATCTTACCTTTTTCTTACGGTGGTAATGAAGGCATCATTCAAGGTCGGGCTGGCAGGAAATTATTCGCACATATGGGCGCCTCTCGTTTGGATCGTACCATCTGTGGAGACGCTGCGGTTGCTGGCATTGAAGCAGTAAACGGACAAACAACCGGAGTTATGCCCGAGGACATCATTCACAGCCGCTTTATTGTTTTGTGGGGCACCAATACACTATATACCAATCAACATCTGTGGCCATTTATTTTGAAAGCCAAAGAACAAGGTGCCAAAATAGTTGTCATAGATCCTTTCAAATCCGATACAGCAATGGAGGCGGATTGGTATATTCAGCCCTTTCCTGGAACTGACACTGCACTGGCTTTAGGTCTCATCCATGTTATCCTTGCCGAAAACTTACAAGATGTAGATTATATCTCAAAGTACACTTCAGGAATAAACGAATTGACCGTACACGTCCAGTTATACAATCCTGAAAACGTTGCAAAAATCACTGGTCTAGACAAAGAAACAATTATTGATTTGGCAAAATCATATGCAAATGCAAAGCCCTCACTCATACGATTGTTGATTGGCATGGAACACCAAAGCAATGGTGCGTCAGCCTACAGAGCCATTGCCATGTTACCAGCATTGACTGGCGCTTGGAAAGAGTTGGGTGGCGGATTGATGCATATGGCCTATGAGTTATTTGGTGAGGCACTCAATTACGAACCTCATGAATTGCCTCAAAACCTTAAAGAAAAAACAACAAGGCTGATCAACATGGTGAAACTAGGAAAGGTTTTGACAGATCCCACGATGTCGCCTTCGATTGATGCACTATTTGTATACAATGCCAACCCTGCAGTGACGATTCCAAACCAAAATCTAGTCTTAGAAGGATTAAAAAGGACCGACCTGCTCACTGTAGTTCTGGATCATTTTGTGACAGATACCGCGAGATATGCCGACTATGTTTTCCCGGCAACCACTCCTTTTGAGAACTGGGATTTATTTAGTACATGGGCTATACCCTACCTCAACATCAACGAACCCGCTATTCCTCCCTTGGGGGAAGCAAAAGCAAACACAGAATTTTTTAGATTACTGGCAAAACACATGGGTTATGAAGAGTCCTATTTATTTGAGGATGACCAAGATCTGGTGAAAACTACTTTAGACTCCAATCACCCATACATGAAAGGCATCACCTACAAATCATTGAGAAAAACAGGTTGGGCCAAATTCAATTTGCCAGATCCATGGATGCCACATGTCGAGGGCAATTTCGCAACTCCGACCAAAAAATGTCTTTTTTACAATCCAAATGTAGACCCTGCACTTCCAGATTACATTCCTTTACCACATTCTGAAGAAGACATCATAAATTATCCATATCGGCTTTTGAGCATTAAATCAACCAAACACTTTTTAAATTCTAGCCACGCCAATATTGATAGTCTCATACAAAAAGAGGGAAAACCGTATCTGGACATCAGCGACGAAGATGCCATAGCTTTGTCAATAGTAGATGGCGATGCAGTCAAAGTTTACAACCAACGCGGTGAAGTTTTATTGAATGCCAAGATCAAAAAAAGGGTCAAAAAGGGAGTAGTTTGCATGCCACAAGGATATTGGACCAGCCTCATGGATGGAGATTCTTCGGCTAATGCACTAACAGATGATTTACTGACAGATATGGGCGGCGGGGCAGCTTTGCAGGAAGCAAGAGTAGCGATTATGAAAGTATAAGAGATATACAAATAGTTTCAAAAAAAATTGACATTATTAAATGAGGAAAGATTGCTTTTCGTACGATTTTTTCTACTGTTTGAAATAGGAGTATTTCAATCCTAGTTTGGAGCGGTTGCTGACTCATATTTAGGAGTTTCTTTTTAATTTTTTAAATAGTAGTTGATGGTATTTCACTGTTTTATCCCTTTGAGGCATCAAAGTAGGAAATAAGATTTGTGACTAATTGGTTATCAGAATTAATTTTATTTCAAAGCACACCTTCAAAATACTTAATGAACCTATAATGAAATAATCTTTTTCAGTTAATTACATAATTTAATTTTTTCATTAGCTATCTCCATGATTTTACCGTATTCAATTTCATTATTATCTTTATACATATTTTCTAACATAGCAAAATATTTTTTTGCAATATCACAATTCCCCATTCCTACATAAGCTAAAAACAAATTATAGCGAACACCTGCTATATTTAAACTACTTAGGTCTTTTTTTAATATAACATTTGACAAGTCAATAGATTTCTGATAGTCACCCGTATTTAATAAAGAGCCTGATAAACTGACAATAGCTGGGAAATAATTGCTATCCGACTTTTCAATGGCTTTATTATAAAGTTCGATTGCGCTAGCATAGTTATGATTATTTGCTGCGAGATTTGCCAAATTCGTAAGAATTACTGGGTTTTCTGGCTCAATTTCATATGCTTGATTAAATTTTTCAAATGCTTTTTCAAGTTGACCCTCTTTTGCAAAGTGAAGTCCTGTCGAATTTAAGTTATTAGCCTCTTGAGTCTTAAACAGAAAATTTGTATCTGATACCACAGTATTAAATGCACTGGATTCAGCGATTTTAAAAATTTCTGGGGAAATTGAATTTGATTTATTTTTATCAGAACAAGAAATTTCAACTAACATAAAAATTATCAGCCACAAAACTATTTCAGTTGGAATTCTCATATCTTTGATTTTTAAAAAATTTACACAAATCTACGAAGTAGATCCAAAATTCTGTCCTCTCTGCCCAATATATCCTCCTTACCCTGCATCGCCTTAAAGACCTTTTTCACTCTTTTTACCTCACTCGACTTTTTAAAAATAAGAAATAATCGTGGAAGACACAAAAGAGTAGGGTATCGCCAACGGTGATGCAATCAAAGTTTTCACTCAAAGAGGCAGTGTTCTATTAGATGTACAGATCAAAAAGGGTCAAAAAGGGAGTGGTTTGCATGCCACAAGGATATTGGACCAGCCTCATCAATGGTGATTCTTCGGCCAATGCATTGACAGATGATTTACTAACAGATATGGGCGGGGGTGCAGATTTGCAGGAAGCAAGAGAAGTATCTAAAATTACTTCCTAACTATTGTCAATTGTATCTTATGAAAAATATTCTTTTAAAACATATGCTATTCACCGCTGCACAGCCTTACCTTTCAATCTTCTCACCTTTTTGATCAATGTAGATCCAGTGCTCACTATTCATTGCAGTATATTCATGGTCTTTTATCTTTTCACAATCATTACTCACCTTAGCCTGCCCATCGACGAAAGGAAAAGCACAATCAAATTTAGCCGGTATGACGATCTTTCCTGTCGCATCAGCATAGCCGGTTTTACCATACCGAAGTATTCTGAATAAACCATCCTCCAAATAATCAGGACCGTTGTCATATCGCTGAACTTCATAAAGCCTCTGCCCCTGTTGATTGATGCCTATCAAATCAGAATTTTCGCCAATTTTTTCGATGACTATCCCAAAAGTCAGAATCGTATCTGAAAAGCTACTTTCAAATCTACCGGCCGGAATGATGGTGTCCCCTTTCTGATTGACATAGCAAAAAGTTTTTCCCAACTCATATAAGCCATCAGAAAGCAGAAACAAAGTGTCTGCCGGTTTAAAATCTGTAATTTCTGCATATTTGGATTGAATTACTTCAGGTTTGGTTTTTACATTTGAACAAGCCACTAAAAAACAAAATATGAAAAAGTACAGCATTGATTTCATCGAACTATTTTTTAATTTTTAGTAAATATTTAGGAAGGGCTTTTTTCAAAAAAATCAGGCAATTTTTCATCAATCGAAGGCTTGTTTGAGAAGTAATAGCAGTGCTAATGCAACGAAAACAGCTGAAGAGTCGCGGAAAATTGGCATTTTTTGAATGAAATTGACTCCACCTCATCTAAAACACTTTTTGCTTACATTCCAATTTTTTAAACAAAGCTCTTTTACCCTTCAATAATAGATTGAAGGACCACCGACTTTTCCTAAATACATTATTTTTGATTAAGCAATTTCTTCAAAAGTAATGTTATGCTTTTGCATCATTTTTTGAATTCTCCCTATGTTGATGCATTTTAGCTTTTCTGGATTAATTGATATTTTTGTTGGCTCATACTCTACTTTTTTTACAATCATCGCGTACACGATAGTTGCTATTTTTTTTGCTGTGGCCATTCTTGCTATTTTTGCTCCTGCTCTCGACTTTATTCGATTGTAATATTGGAAGAGAGGGCTATTTTTTACTTTTGCAGCACCAACAGCAGCATTTATAAAAGCATTCCTTAGGTTTTTATTCCCCTTGGTAGTACGCGACGATAATATTTTACCTCCTGACACTTTGTTGTTTGGGCATAAGCCCAACCATGATACAAAATGTTTACTTGTTTTAAACTTAGTTTGTAGCTCATCAAATCCAACTTCTGCTAAAAGTGTGAAGACGGTATCAAAACTGACACCTTCGACATTCATTATATCTATCCCTCCATTCAGCGTTTTAGCAAATTCCTCTATTTTAAACTTTGGCGCATTCGCTTGCCTTCTTTTTTTTTTTTACTCTTTGTCAAACTTAGATCGTCGGACTTTCCATCCTTTATTATTAAAAGAGTTATTAATTCATCGATCTTTGTGTCACATTCTTCAATTTGACTTCTTAAAAATTCATAATGATCGTAATTTTGTTTGAGTTCGAAAAGGTTGCTTTCTCGCCAATTCCCTTCAAGCGCCTTTTCTAGATCCTCCTTGCTAGTTTTTAGATTTTTACCTGCAAGCTGCGCTAGTTCTTTTGCGTCTCTTTGACCTGAAAGTATAGCTCTAATTATTGCTTTTCCACTTGTACCCATTATGTCGGAAATAACTGCGGGTAGTTGGATGTTCATTAAAACTAGACTTTTTTGTATCTTCTTGACACAACGAGATGTACCCTCAAGTAAACTTTTGCGATGTCTTGCCAAGGTTCTTATTTGCTCTATTTCAGCACTAGGTTGAAAGCTTGAGGGCAAGAGCCCCGTAGCGTGCAACTTCCATATCCATTGTGCGTCCGCCATATCTGACGGTTTTCGATTTCTAATATTCTTGGTAAATAGTGGATTTACTAATACTGCTTCCATTCCATACTCCTGGATCATGACAAACAATTGTTTCCAATAAAACCCTGTACTCTCCATGGCCACTGTTTCAACTTTGTTTGATACGAACCATTCACACAATTTACGCAAGTCTGCTGTTGTGACCCCTACTGTCATTTGTTGGGTTGGCAGTGGACCTATTGAAGCACAGTGGAACTTGCTTCCCACATCAACACCTCCAGCATTACCATTTTTGATTTCGAATAACATCTTACTTAGATTTAATGGTTATAAATATAAATATTATGAATAGGTGAATTATAGATTATCTATTCTCATCTGCAGGATATCATTGATACTAATGATTCCTAATATGCTTGTATTGCAAAAAATTCACCCTGCTTAGACTAAATATAGGATTAAAATATCCAAGGAAAAACCAAGCTTGATTCATAATTCAAACCAATTTAATTATTCTGACGAAGAACTCTGAACGAAGAACTTTGTTTTTTTTTTGCTTGTTTAAATTTATTTTTGGTGGACTAAATAGTTACAATTTTCATACCTTTTGTTGTAAATAGTTAAGCAATGTAAATCTATTGAAATTAGCTTGTTTTTAATTAATTCTATATACTCGATGAAGAGGTTTCTCAAATAAATTAGTATGCTGATACGCCCTCACCCCAACTTATACAAATCCGACCTCCTTTCGTCCAACGCATTGATCAAATTCCTGCTTTGCTCAATTTGATTCAAATCCACAATTCCACTGACAATTCCTTCCAATGAATCCGATGCCCTGGCAATAATCTTCCCGAATGGATCTATAATCATGCTATTGCCAGCGAATTTTATTCCTGCATCGGTCCCAACTCTGCCGCATGCTACAATAAATATTTGATTTTCAATAGCTCTGGCGATCAATAAACTGACAAAGTGATCCACTCTTGCAAAGGGCCATGCGGTAGGAACAAAAAGTATTTGAATGCCTCGCAGCGTCAATGTTCTAGCTATTTCAGGGAATCTCAATTCATAACAAGTCATCACACCTACTTTGATGCCGAGGATAGAAAATATTCCCAAATGATCTCCTGGTGTAATGAAAAGTTCTTCGCTTATTGGTTTTATGGTAACCAAATGTGTTTTGCGGTATTTATAAGTTAAATTACCAGTGTTGTCAATGACTGCAACAGTATTATAAACTTTATCTTCAACTTTTTCAGACAGCCCCAAAATAATGCAAATATTTTGTTTCACTGCTAATTGCATAATTGGTGTCAGATGATCATTTCCCCAAACCACTGCATAGTCTTTTATTACCTGCATGTCATATCCGGTATCTGACATCTCAGGAAAAACTACAATATCAAAATTATTTACCTCCTCACTTTCAAGGATGGTTATGATTTTATTGAGATTGTAATCAACTTGTCCGAGCTTTGACTCAAATTGGTAGGTGGCAATTTTCATTTTAGAATTTATTTATTTTGTGGCAGTCACTTTTCAGAATCATTGCCTTCTAGCATTCAACTCCTCGTAGAATCGTTAATCAATTATTATTCTTTCACCAATCGATGGGTAAATTCATTTTGTTCATAATTTAACCTGAAAGTATAGTCTCCACATTCCAGTAGTTGTTCACCAACAAAATCAATCGGCATCCTTTTGATTATTTGACCATCTATTATAAGGCAAAAAGTTCCATATGGATAAGAACTTTCAAATGATTGGTAAGCAGTAACCTCATCCGGATTTATAGTGCCGAATTCAACACCATTATAAGAAGTACTATCAAACCTGTACTCACTGACATTTTTCATCCTGATATTGACCTTTGTGTCTTTAGAACAAGATAAAAAGGTAACGATTGAAATTAAAATTAAAAATTGTTTCATAGTTGTTACTTTGCTTATATAACGATTATTATCTCATTTTATAACTACTAAGGAATAATTCGACCTAATGAAGAGTTGAAATGTTGTAAAATTTCACTCCTTAAGTTTGAAGATATATTCTTCAAAATCTGCGCGTTGCGTATCAGCAAATCCTTAATCCTTCCCATTGTGTTTTCAACTCACTCCCAGTCAATCCCCAACCTTTTCATCACCATAAAATCCACCAATCTTGACGCTAGTGAAGCCGTTACTCCATCCTGGTCGAATGTTGGATTTAATTCAGCAATATCACATGAAATTACCTTTTTGGTGTCGAATAGAAAATCGAGCATTTTATACATAAATATTGGAGAGAATCCTAAGGGTGAAGGCGCACTCACTCCTGGTGCAAATGCTGATGAAAAGCCGTCCAGATCAATACTTATATACAGATAATCGTTGCGGTCGATCATGTCAGCCAGCTTTTCCACGATGGCATTTATATGACTTTCTGTATCTCCACAATCCAGGTGGGAAAAATAATGCACTCCATTTGTTTTTGCAATGTCAAAGAGGGACTTCGTATTGGACTGATGTTGAATGCCAATTACGGTGTAATCTACAGAATCTCCCTTTTCCATTGCTTCATTCAAAATCTGATTAAATGGAGTCCCAGAGTTTCCTGCTTTTTCTACTGGACGTAAATCAAAATGGGCGTCAAAATTGATGATACCGATTTTCTTCTTCTCCTTCTTGGAAACTGCATCACATAACCCATTAAAATTGGCGTAAGCGATGTCATGACCTCCACCCAAGCCAATAGTGAAAACACTGTTTTTAACTAAATGGGAAATACTTGCAGAAAAATATTCCTGGCCTTTTTCCAAATTGCCGTCTTTACAAAACACATCACCGGCATCTGCAATAAAATGATTCCCAAAATGATTGGGCAATTTTCCAAGCTTTTGCCTGATTGCATTTGGACCTAAAACAGCGCCAACCCTTCCCTGATTCCTTCGAACTCCTTCATCACAAGCATAACCCAAAAGCGCAATCTCCGGCAGCCTAATAACCGCTTCTCTTAAATCAATCAAGCTCACCGATTCGTGCCAATACTGCCTGGGATTCTGCACATTTGAATGGCGGCCACTCCAGTTTTCGTTGGAGGGAGCTGTATAGTTGGAAGTTATTTTTGACAGGTTCATTGACTTTATTTTGTAAATATTTTTCCAGATAAATATACCGCCTCAATCTGTGACTCGCCGAAAGAATAGGGCAAAAAGTGATACGAAGAAATAGGTTTAGTCAAAAGCAAATTGGCTATTTTCCCAACGGTGATCGAACCAACTTCCTCCTCCAACCCCATAGCATAAGCACCATTGATCGTTGCAGCATTAATGGCTTCTTCAGGTGTCATTTTCATCTTGATACACGCAGCCGAAACAACCTGATTCATGTTGCCCGATGGTGCAGATCCCGGATTGTAATCAGTAGCCAATGCAAGTGGAAGACCAGCATCTATGATTTGTCGGGCAGGAGTATAGGGAATACTCAGAAAGTAGGAACAGTTTGGCAAGGCCACCAGCATTGTCTTAGTCCCCTTCAAAGCTTCAATATCTTCTGCTCGCATGTGCTCCAGGTGATCAACTGACAAAGCATTGTATTCCACAGCTGCCTTCACACCTCCTATGGCATTGAACTGATTGACATGGATCTTGGCCTTGAGTCCAAACTTTCGACCAGCTTCCATGACTTGTATCGTTTCCTCCACAGAGAAATATCCGGTCTCACAAAATACGTCTACAAAGTCGGCAAGACCTTGTTTTGCTACTTCCGGCATGATCTCTTTTGTGACAAGATCGATGTAAACTTGTTTGTTGTCTTTGTAGGCTAATGGCAATGCATGTGCACCTAGGTAAGTAGCCTTTATCTTTAATGGAAAGTTTTCTTTCAATCTTCGAATGACTCGGAGCATTTTCAATTCTGCCTCCATGGTCAAACCATAACCTGATTTTATCTCTATCGCACCTGTGCCCATTTGTGCTACTTCCAACAATCGAGATCTGCTTTGTTCATACAAATCTTCTTCCGATATTTCCTGTAAAGTTTTTGCAGAATTGAGAATTCCTCCACCCCTCCCGGCAATTTCTTCATAACTCAGACCACTGATGCGATCAACAGATTCGCCTTGCGATTACCTGCATAAACCAGATGAGTGTGGGAATCACACCAGGCGGGCAAAACCATACGACCAGTAACATCTATTACTTCATCAGATCCAATTTCAGGACATTCAGACATTGGACCAAAAGCCATAATTATCCCATCGTTTACTTGCAAAAAAGCATCCCTAATAGTTAGTAAAATCTGCATTTCAGCACCAGACAAAAAGGATAAGTTCTCCTTTCGAACCTGTATCAATTCTTTGATATTTTTAAAAAGTGTTGCCATTTAAAACAAGTTATCTATTAATTCATCATCCACAAAATTTGGAAGGGTTACTTTCAAATTTGGACTTCGGTCCATTTCACGTTTGATGGCAAAAACAGCTTCCTTATTACGTGCCCAACTGCGGCGAGCAATGCCGTTATTCACATCGAAAAACAACATACTTTTTAGACGTTCGGAAGCTTCATCTGATCCATCTAGTAAAAGTCCAAAACCACCGTTGATAACTTCTCCCCACCCTACTCCACCACCGTTATGGATAGAAACCCAGGTAGCACCTCTAAAGCTATCTCCGATGACATTGTGGATAGCCATGTCTGCGGTGAAACGACTCCCATCGTAAATATTGGAGGTCTCCTGTAAGGAGAATCAGTGCCACTCACATCGTGGTGGTCTCTTCCCAAAACAACAGATCCTATTTCACCCCGTTTGATGGCCTGGTTGAATGCTTCCGCAATCGTCGCCCTACCTTCAGCATCTGCGTATAAAATACGTGCCTGAGAGCCCACAACCAATTTGTTCTTTTTGGCGTCACGGATCCATGTTATGTTGTCAGCTAACTGACCGGCAATTTCTTCCGGAGCTTGCGCATGTAATGCCGTCAAAACATCTAAAGCTATTTGGTCTGTTTTATCCAAATCTTTTGAACTACCAGAGGTACAAACCCAACGGAATGGTCCAAAGCCATAATCAAAACACATAGGACCAAGGATGTCTTGCACGTAAGATGGATACCGAAAGTCAATGTTGTTCTGAGCCATTACGTCTGCTCCTGCACGGCTTGCTTCGAGTAGAAAAGCATTTCCGTAATCAAAAAAGTAGGTACCTTTTGACGTATGTCGGTTAATTGCAGTTGCATGTCTGCGAAGAGAAACCTCTACACTTTTTTTAAAAGCTTCTGGCTCCTCACGGATCATCTGGTTTGACTCATCATAAGATAAACCCACAGGATAATATCCACCCGTCCATGGAATGTGGAGAGATGTCTGATCAGACCCCACATGAATAAATAATTCTTCTTCATCCATTCGTTCCCAGACTGCAACCACATTGCCAATAAAGGCTATGGATACTGTTTCTTCGTTTGCTTGTGCTTTTTTGACACGCTCAATGAGTTCGTCTATATTTTCAATCAACTCATCTACCCAACCCTGCTCGTGTCTTTTGCGCGCTGCTTGCGCATTTACCTCCGCACAGATGGTGATGCATCCTACGATGTTTCCAGCCTTGGGTTGCGCTCCACTCATTCCTCCCAGGCCAGCGGTAAGGAAGATTTTACCGGCTGGAGTTTCGTTTTCAGGCAGGATTTTCCTGAAGGCATTCATGATGGTAATCGTCGTTCCGTGGACAATGCCTTGCGGACCGATGTACATAAACGAACCAGCCGTCATCTGACCGTACTGAGTAACCCCCAAAGCGTTGTATTTCTCCCAATCTTCCGGTTTTGAATGATTGGGTATCATCATACCATTGGTCACCACGACTCGCGGTGCATCTTTTGAGGATGGAAATAATCCCATTGGGTGTCCTGAATAAAGGTGGAGGGTTTGATCTTCTTCCATGATGGATAGGTACTGCATCGTGAGCAGGTACTGTGCCCAGTTCTGGAATACAGCCCCATTGCCCCCGTAGGTGATGAGCTCTTCAGGATGCTGGGCAACCCTTGGGTCCAAATTGTTTTGTATCATGAGCATGATGGCCGCTGCTTGTCTGCAAAGCGCCGGATATTCATCAATGGGTCTGGCAAAAAACGTATAATCGGGTTTGAAACGATACATATAAATGCGTCCACATTCCTTTAATTCATCGGCAAATTCAGGAGCCAGGATAGCATGCCACTCCACCGAAAAATAGCGAAGTGCATTGCGAATGGCCAGTTTTTTTCTTCTTTTGAAAGCAAATCTGCCCTTTGGGGAGCCCTGTTTGCTCCTTTAGGATAAGGCTTTTAGCCGGTAATTCTGCTGGTAAACCTTGCTTTATTTGTTCCCGGAAAGTCGTAGTTGTTTGGGTCATTTTACAATGAGTTTTTGTTGAGTTACAAGGAGGATCATTTGATGGATGTCGTCTTTGAGCAGTCGATCTTCTTCAAGTTTCGGAACCCTATTTCTGATGATTTTGAAGTTGGATTCCAGGATGCGAGAAAAAGAATTGGGTCTTCTGAATTCCATGGCTTGGGCAGCAATCATGGCTTCGATTGCCAGTATTTTTTCGAGGTTGCCTAGTATTTGGTTGAATTTTCTTCCTGATATACTTCCCATTGAAACATGGTCTTCCTGTCCAAGTGAGGTAGGAATACTATCTGCAGAAGGTGGGAAACACAAAGATTTATTTTCAGTTACAAGCGCAGCAGTTGTGTATTGAGGTATCATGTAGCCAGAATTCAAACCTCCGCTTTCAGTAAGCAAACGTGGAAGTCCAAACTTGCCTTCGATGAGCAAATAAATGCGCCGATCCGAGATGTTGCCGAGTTCTGACGCTGCAATAGAAGCATAGTCCAATGCCATTGCCAAGGGTTGTCCGTGAAAATTTCCTCCTGAAATGGCCACCGTATCGCTCAATACAATCGGATTATCAGTCACAGAATTGAGCTCTATTTCTGTCAGTTCTTTGAGGTGTTGGTAGGCATTTCGGGAAGCACCATGCACTTGTGGCATACATCTCATGGAATAAGGATCCTGAACGCGAATGCAATTTTCGTGAGATTTTATGTTGTTTGAATTTTCAAGTAATGTTCGCATACGGGCAGCAACCTTTAGACTTCCCTTGAATGGTCGAATTTGTGCAATGCCTTTTTGAATGGAGATGCACTGCCTTGATATCCCTCTAGACTCATTGCACCTGTCACATCAGCTAGATCGAGTAGGTATTTCATCTTTCCAACGCCAAGGACAGCATGTGCCAAAATGAATTGTGTACCATTGATTAAGGCCAAACCTTCTTTTGCTTGTAATTGAATAGGTGTAAGTTGGTGATCAGCGTGGACCTTTTTTGCGGCCACTATCTTGCCTTTTATCCAAAAATCACCTTCATCTATGAGCGTCAAAAAAAGGTGTGAAAGTGGAGCAAGGTCTCCTGAAGCTCCAACAGAGCCTTGTTCAGGAACAACTGGAATCAGATCATGCTCAATAAAATAAAGAATGCGTTCAATGACCTCAATTCGTATGCCAGAGTAACCCATACAAAGGGCATGAACCTTACAAATCATCATCAGTTTTGAAAGAATTGGGTCTATGGGCTTTCCTACACCGACGGCATGGCTCAGCAAAAGGTTACGCTGTAAGAGATTGGTTTCGCTTGGAGATATCTGCACATCGCATAAAGGCCCAAATCCAGTATTGATACCGTAAATAGCCTTGTCAGAAATTGCCATGGTTTCGACATTTTTTCTACTGGTTTCAACGGATTGCCTCACCCTTTGGCTTAAAAATCCATCCAGTTTGCCCTCTGCCATCATCATCACTTTTTTGAGTGTAAGGCTATCATTGCCGTATTCAAACTTTCTATTTTCCATTTCACTTATTCAGAATACAAAAATAAGTTTATATTTGATACCCAACAAGATCATTTATTTCAACTATTGATAACTATGAGTAATCAATTAGAATTCAGGCATATCAAATATTTCCTGGCTGTAGCTGAAGATTTACACTTCCGCAAGGCAGCAGATAGGCTTTTTATTTCGCAACCGGGACTTAGTCGTCAGATCAAGGAAATGGAGGATGAGTTGGGTATCATGCTTTTCAAACGCCACAACCGCAAAGTTGAATTGACCGTTGCTGGAAGATACCTGCAAAGCGGACTTTCCAAACAACTCCATACACTAGAACACATTATGGAACACGCCAAACACCTCCATCAAGGTAAAGACGGGAGTTTAAAATTGGGCTATGTGGGCTCTGCCATGCAGCATGTCATTCCTGATCTACTCGTCAAGTTTCGGGAAACACATCCCAATGTCATCTTTGGATTGAAAGAAATGGAGAATGATAAGCAAGTGGAAAAGTTGCTCAGTCACGAATTGGATTTGGGCTTTGTGCGATTGGAGCGCATACCCAGAGGATTACAAAGCAAAGTTGTTTTAGTAGAAAAGTTTTGTTTGGTACTTCCAAAGCATCACAAAATGAATACTAATAACTTTCAGTCCCTCAGTAAGTTAAAAAGATGAATCCTTTATACTATTTGATCCAGAATACAGTGCTTCCTATTACGAAAAAGTGATGCAGATTTTTGACGACAGTGGTTTCAGTCCCATGGTCTCCCACAATACAGTTCATGCAAGTTCGATCTTTAAACTGGTAGAAAATGGTTTTGGTATTTCGATAGTGCCAGAATCGTTGCAGGCAGATTATTATCCTGGCATTAAGTTCATAACATTGGAAAAAATCACTCAACGTACAGTCTTGTCTGCAGTTTGGGATAGGAGCAATTCTAATCCTACTTTGGAGCAGTTGTTAGAGTTTATTTGATGGTTTTTTACGTCCCATAATGATATCTGCACTGTAATATCGTACATTTTTGATTTTCTCCTTTAGTTCCTTCTATTAAATATACCAATCGATGTTTTCTGTTTAGCCTTCGAGACCAACAGTTTCTTTTTTAACTATTACTTGGTCCTTGAAAAGCCAATCCTCCCAGTCCAATTCAGTAAATCCTTTAAATTCATTTACTTAATTCTTCTACATCAAACTCAAGAGTCTTTCCAGATTGAAAATAGACTCATTTTTATAAAAGCTCTCATTTTAGAAACTAAAAAAAAATGCAAATTTGGAGTATCACATCTTCCAAATTTGCATCTCATCCATAATATTTGCTTTTATAATCTTTTCAACATTGTTTTATGAACGGATATTTGAAAGCCTCTTTATTTATTTGTTTATGATGATCTTATCGTAAGTTTTCTTACCATTTGAGTTAATCTCCAATAGATACACGCCGCTTGCATGATCAACCTGAATATTAGATACTTTTTCATTTAAAGTTTTTGTCAAAACACTACGACCATTCATGTCATACATATTTAATATAAATGGCTTACCGTCGAACCCATTATAGTCCAATGAAAATGCATTTTGTGCAGGATTGGGGTATACTTCAAAATCAGGATTGATTTTGACATCTTTTGCACCCGTTGTAGTAGTTACCACATATACACTATTGTCATAAATGAGTGTATCATTCTGAGAATGATCCTCTAATAAGAATGCTAATTGATATCTTCCATCCTCAAGGTATGCGTATTCTAACTTTAAGTCGGAGTTTCCATTTACAATTTCAATGATATCGTCATCATTGACAACAAAGAATTCCTCGTCGGTATCCTCATTAAATGATTCATACAAGAGTTGAACCTTATCTCCTGGTTTTAAAGCCACTCTGCTTTTTGGAACAATCATTCCACCAAGTTCATCTGATTCTGGTTCAGGAATGATGGATTCCAAAACGTAATTGAAATTTTCGTCAAATGAGAAGCTAACAATCAAAAATTCTTCACTACTTGTTTCCAAATTTTTAACTGCCGGGATTTGTATGCGGGTATATTGTTTTACATTTCCTGAATCGTCTGTAATTTCATATGGGAAAATATCAGAGATATAAGCTGGATGACCGTTTATGGAAAGCCATTCATTATCCCAATGGTATCCATAAGTTGCAGAACCATCCTCATTAAAAGACACAGTATCCGGGAAGGTACTCCCAAGCATCAGATACTCATTTTGTGTGCTTTCTGATTCTCTGATCAACATTACTTGTATTTGCTCCAGATCATCGTCATTGTTTACTCTTATTGCACTGATCAATTCACCTCCTCTTTTGGTATTATGGGTTCCATTTTTTTTGAAAAACACAAAATCAGGGTCTAACTGACCATTTGGAGGATTTAAATCAGCGATTGCTGTTGGAATGTAATAATCCAAAATAAAACTTTTAATATCCGGATTGAAATCAATAGGGCTGTAGTTGTCATTTAAAACTTCATCCAATACATCTTTATTAACCAGAACTTGATGCGGCATGTAAATTGAGATTCCGGTTGCTTTTGGTCTGGCATTGTCATTTCTGCTATAAACAACAACCTCACCAAGTTGTGAAAGTACATCGTTTGCCAAAAACCCCAATTCAGGTGCAGTTTCTTTTACCTTTTTCATTAAATCACCTAGGTCCACCATGTCTTCAGAATATTCCGGGTCAGTAAGTGCTTTGGAATATTCTTCAGTTTTACTACGTGCTTTATGGATTTTTTGAACCGCATTACCTGCAATTGCAGCACTAAATAGGTTGTTTAAACTGTTTTCTAAATCGGAAATTCTTGTCAAATCTGTCACACTCAGGGTCAAAGCAGTAGTGTGCTGATCGGCAGCTTGCGCAAAAACCATCAACGATGATTCTGCCCAAGTTGTCACCACTTAATGCCGAACCTTGGGAGTTCATTGCAGAAATGATGGGTTTATAATCCCAACCATGCCCTGGTTCTTGTTCTTCAGAACCCACAAACCAATGAGCAAATTCCCTCAAGGTAGATTGGGTCTCAATATTTGACATTAAACATGCATCAAAGCCCAATAATTCAAATTTTTTGTTTGACTGAATGAAATTAGTTGCTCCTATGGCTGCTTTGATTTGCGGGAGTGAAAGATTTTTTTTCGACAGTTCATCATTTCCATATCCTCTGATATCACTACCATGATTCCAGAAAACCATGGAGACTTTATCGCCTGGATATGCATCCAAGGCGTAATTTATAAAAGCTGTCACATTTTCTGGTGATGACATTTCGTTAGAGACAGGTGTAAAATCCAAATTTAATTTTTGGCCATTCTCTATCAAATATGCTTTTGGTGTTTCCCACCCTTCCTTATTTGCGCCTCCGGTAATTATCACTACATTGACTTGGTCTGTATTACCAGCATCAAGCATTTCTTCAATATCAGTGGTTCCTGCATCACTTTTTGACTCAAGGTCAGAACCAATGATATAAACGATTTTTGTCCAGGGTTTTTGGGCAGTTGCGTAATTCGCATTTAGGAAAATCACAAATATTCCTAAGCTCAGAATTTTTAAAAATTTTGTCATAAAATCTTACTTTCTTGTTTGGAGGACGAAAGTAAAAATAAGTATAATATTTATCATATTTGATTGAAGACAAAACGGGTGACAAAGAGATATTATATTATTTTATCTCAAAAGGATCAAGTTTATCAAAAAAAGAAAACCACGTAATTATAACTACTTGGCAAGACATTATTCAAGAACCTCCTTTATACCAAACACCCGTGCCCAAAGATGGAACCTCAGGGCATAAATTAGCATATGCACATACCCCAAAATCGGCATTATACGTACCTGAGCCACACTCAACCTTGCTAAGAAAATTTAAAGCGAAAGATATTTTCCCTGTCAATTTGCCATATGTGTTGTTCTGGTAATATCATTCCAGGCGTTACTCAAATTGGCATTGATAAACCTTCTGTTTGGGAATATCCACTAGTGTAAGCAATTTCACTTTATCATTTAATTAAAAGATTGGCCGGCAAACCTCACAACCAAGCTCTAGTCTTGTAACTTATACTTATCCTTCTCAAAAAGGTTATATTTAGCAACCAATAAACACTAATCGAAAAGGTTGTATTTCTAGTAGAAAACAAGATTACCAAAACAAAACCAAGAAAATATAATTATTTGCTATGACATTATTCAAGAACATCCGTCGTACCATATTCAATAATGCACAGACATCAAAATATTTGAAGTATGCCATTGGCGAGATTATCCTCGTGGTCATTGGGATTTTGATTGCTTTACAGATCAATAACTGGAATGAAGATCGCAAAACTGATGTCAGAATCACCACATTGATGACGGCGCTTCGCAATGATCTATTACAAGACAAGGCACTTATAAATCAATATTTACCGGAAATAAATAATCAAATACTTTGGAATGAGTCTCTGAGAAATAGAATTGCAAAACCAAGTGCTAAAATAGATACTTTAATAAAAATTGCTAGACATGAGTTTAATCCAAACTGGACAATTCCTGTTTTATACAACAACAATGCCTTCAAAAGTCTGAATGAGACAGGTTTGATTGAAATTCTTCCAGATTCCATAAAAGCTGCCATAAAGGATTTTTATGCCACTAAAAATAACAAAAAAGAACTCATTGACAAGATTTCTATTGATTACAGTAATAAGGTATCTTCCTACGTTGACACCTATACTTTTGGATCTACTGCACTTCATGATCAAGGTCCTTTGATTGATTCATTGGTATGGGATTCCATTGACTTAGGTGACTTGGCAGCCAAATTTCAGGGAATTAGCAATTTCAAAAGAATATTATACGACTTGACTAAGGATGAGATGGAATTCTCTCTAAATAATTCAAAAACACTTTTATTTACAATTAGTCAATATTTAAAAGTCAAATGATAAAACTATTCCGCAATATCCGCCAAAGCCTTTTGACAGAAGGGAAGCCTGCCAGGTATTTGAAATATGCACTTGGTGAAATTGTCCTTGTGGTCATTGGAATTTTGATTGCTTTACAGATCAATAACTGGAATGAGGCCAGAAAGTCAGCTGATCAGGAAATGCTTTATTTGTCCCGACTACTATCTGAAAACATGTCTGATGTCACGACTTTTGAAGAATACATCAGAGAATTAGAAAAAGGAAATGAGACAGATATAGCCTTATCGGAGGCTTTAAAAGATGAATCCACACCGGATCTTGATTTGATTCAAAAAGCAAATGACTATTTCAAGTATGGAAGTATTTTCCCAATTTTCACATCTTCTAGCTCCACTTTTGATGATTTGTCAAGTACAGGAAACTTAAAATTACTTTCCAATACCAAACTAAGAGAAAACATTGTGCAACATTACGCTAAACACATACAATTGAAAGAACGTATAAAAACTGGAAATGATTGGGCATTAATTTTAGATGGACCTTTCACTTCTACCTACCACATCATGCAATTTGAGCCTTCTACTTCCTTCTTATTTCCAAAAGAAAATACAACGCTATTGGCACAGAAAATAAAAGCTGGCAAATTGGATTATATTTCTAATGCCGCAGCACACTATTGGATTAATAAAGACTGTATCGACCAGTTGCAATTACTCAAGTCTTCTACATCAGATTTAATTGAAAAGATAGCAGATGAGATTCATCTTAAAAAATAACATTTAATGATAAAATTATTCCGAAACATCCGCCAAAGTCTTTTGGCAGAAGGAAAAACCAGCAAGTACCTCAAATACGCCATAGGCGAAATCATTCTTGTGGTGATTGGTATTTTAATTGCTTTAAGTATCAACACATGGAATAAAACAACAACCTTTCAAAAAAGAAGTTGCTTTACTAACTGACCTCAAAAATGATATTGAAGCTGATATGTCCACTTTAGAGAGTCAAGATTCCATTTTTGCAAAAAAAGAAATCGATGCAGCGCTCGGATTAAAATTAATCTACAAAGCCAAAACAATCGAAGATATTAAGGCTGTATCTAGTTTAACAGCTGGACTTTGGAATGAATTATTCATTAATAAAAACACGTATAACGAAATGATTAATTCTGGAAGCATGTACACCATGAAAAGCAAAGAATTACAAAAGAAGATTAATAAATATTACAATTTAGTTGAAGCACATGTCGAATATATACGGAGTGTAAACGACGAACAAAGTGCATTATGGACATTAGAACCTTCCATGTATCCTGCAAAATTTTTGCTATCACAGTTAGAAAACCCAAGGATGGATATAAAACAAATAGATACCACGTGGATAAACAATCCTAAATCAGCAACATATCTGGCTTTTGATAACTATTTAAATTCCAATCAAGAGGTCAATAATGTTTATCGAAGAAAAGTGTTTAAACGCATTTTAACTGCAGCTTATTCCCTTTTTATGGACATTGAGAAAGAACTTGAATCCAGAAAATAATTAAAATACGAATCATTTAATAATTGATAAAACTCTTCCGCAACATCCGCCAAAACCTAATCATTGAAAACAAAACATCTAAATATCTCAAATACGCCATTGGGGAAATCATCCTTGTGGTCATTGGAATTTTGATCGCATTACAACTCAACACTTGGAAAGAATCAAATACGGAACGGACTTTAGAAAAAGAATACATTGTTTCTTTAATTGAGGATATTAAAAAAGATAGTCAAAATTTTGATATCGCCATTAAGCTGAATCAAAATCGAATAAAAAATCTTGATTCTTTAGCTCTTTTCCAGGATTGTATCAAGCAAATAGATGGTGAGCTCGAAAAATAAACACATAATAAGTATGAAAGTATTTAGTTCACTTAAAGAGTCATCAAATTTTTTAAGTGATAAGTAACTATCTATTTAGGTGGAGTCAATTTCATTCAAAAAATGCCTATTCTCCATTACTCTTCGGCTGTTTTCGTCGCATTAGCGCTGCTATTACTTCTCAAACGAGCCTCGATTGACGAAAAATTGCCTGATTTTTTGAAAAGAAAGCACCCACCAATATAGTTACAGTGATAAAACTTTATTTTTTGTTTTTATAAAAACATCTTACAAACATTTTACCTTTATAAAAATTCAAATCATATGTTCGTTAAAAAGCTATCTCTTCTTTGCATCCTATTTATTTTCTGCAGCGGATCAATAATTTATGCTCAAGCCAATCAGTCCATCGTTTTGGCAACACAAAAATTCATCAAAACGCTTTCTTCGGAAGAATCAAAAACAACGGTGTATGATTTCAAAGATTCTCTGAGGTATAAATGGACCAATTTGCCAGTAGGAATGGTGCCTAGACCTGGTATTGCTTATGGCGTGCTTTCAGACCAAAGTAGATTGGCCTTTCATCGTGTGCTTTCTGCATTATTAAGCTCTCAAGGTTACCTCAAGACCGTCAGCATCATGCAATTGGATGACATTCTGAATCAGTTGTATCAACAATCTTTTGATGAAGGAAAAATCAATGCCAATCTCTTGAAAACCATGCAAAATTTGAAATGGGCCCATGGCAATTTCTTTATATCCATCTGGGGTGAACCCAGTGAAACCAAACCTTGGGGACTCAATTTTGGTGGTCATCACATGGCTTTGAATTTTACTTCAGATGGTAAAAAAATGGTCATGTCTCCTTACTTCATTGGCACAGATCCTTCAGAGGTGAAATTTGGTAAATATGCAGGCTTAAGAGTATTGAGCAAGGAAGAGGATTATGGCTTTTTGCTCATCAATAGTTTCAACGATTCTCAAAAGGAGAAGGCTATCCTGAAAGTAAAAGTACCGCAAGATATCATCACTTCTCCTCAAGCAAGCCAGCGCATAGATTCCTATTATGGAATTGCAGGAAAAGAGTTGGATGCTGATCAGCTCTATCTATTGAAAATATTGATACAAGAATATGTCCACAATTTCGAACATGGAAAAGCACATCAATTCTACCAAAAAATAGAAAATAGCGGCTTGGATAAGGTTTATTTTTGTTGGATTGGTAGTCTGGACAACAACAGACCTCATTATTACATCATCCATGGACCTGATTTTTTGATCGAATACGACAATGTGGGTTTTCAAAACGACGGAAATCACATCCACGCCATTCTGCGGGAAAAAGGAAATGATTTTGGTGAAGATGTTTTAAAACAACATTATTTACAAAACAAACATTAGTAGAGACGCAAAATTTTGCGTCTTAACGTATATTTTTTCAATGGGATTTCAATAACGTCCAAAATCAGTATAAGGTTATTTCAATTGCACAAAATGTAGAGACGCAAAATTTTGCGTCTTAACGTATATTTTTCAATTGGAATTCAATCCCTTGCAAAATAAGGGACACATAGATTCGGATTTGTACCGCAATTACCAGCAGTTCTGCCATGCAGCACCATCAAAAACCCTCAATTTTTTTAAGATAGCATCATAATAGATGTCGCCTTCCTTAGGACTTTCTGGAGATTGATTTCTTGGCTCCAACCTCATCACATCCTTTACATGTAAATTGCGTTGTGGTTCTACTGTGTTTACACCAATATTTCCTTTTATGGTACTTGTAAATACTTGGGAAACTTCCTCGGCGCTGAAAGCTCTTGTCCAAATTCCAATTTCATCCAATTTACCGGAAGCATACCAAGGTATCACGTCAGTCCATCGTCCAATTCCAATATAACCTAAATTGGGTAAAAATGGATTGGTGGTTGATTGTGATTGAAGAACCCCATTGATATATAGTTGCGAAATACTAGTGTTGAAATTTACTGTAAATAGGACATAAATCCAAGTATTGGATGGTGGTTGATTCAAAGGAGTAAGCTCTATTATGGGGTTTTGATAAGCTTTTGCATTTAATGCGGAAATCCGTTGGATGTTACTTTTGTAAATCAACCCAAATCCTCCATTGGCACCATAAAAATCAAACAATGTTGAATAAGATGCTAAATTATTCAATGATACCCAAGCCGAAAAAGTAATTCCTGAATAAGAAGCTATATTTAGAGAATCAGTTAAAGCAACACCAATAAATTGATTTATTCCATTAAAACTATAAGCCTTATTACTTAGTCCATATCGATCAGTTGTCAAGGTTGCGCCATTCACAATTCCATTATTTCCATTACCACTTTCATCATTCGCGTTTCCATTAAAGGGCCACCAACCAAAGAGATTGTCAGTAGGAATGTAGGATGGCACGTTTTGAGTATAAGAAATAGATGTAATAAAAAGGACCAAAATTAATGCTAGCAAGAAATTTTTCATTGAATTTTTACTTTAATGAGAGCCCAAATTTATTACTTGATTTTGATTTAATTCATTTTTTAGTCAGATATTTTAAAATATAAAAAAAGTTGGTTTTAAAATCAGATTCACTGCAAACAGGGACACGTGGAGTTGGAGGTCTTATAATGCGCAAAACAAAAGCAATTGAAAGTGAAAAGGAATTCAATTCCTTGCAAATTCGGGGAAAGGTTATTTCAATTGCACAAAATGTAGAGACGCAAAATTTTGCGTCTCCAAACAAGAGGCAGCGCCTCGACACATTTAGTAACCCAGGATTTCAATCCTGGGAAATAACCCAAACAAAAAAGTGCCATAGGCACGTCCCATATGTTTCTATCGAACAATCGCCCGACCTATACTTTATACTACTGAAAATAATATAATCAATGCGGCAATTGTACAAAGCTCTGATCAAAGGTGTTAAGAACTTTTTGGATGACGACCCCATGACATACGCAGCATCTTTGGCATTTTATACTGTGGTATCCTTACCAGCAATCCTACTGATTGCTGTCAATATATTGGGCACAGCCTATGAAAAAGACCAAATAAAATCTGATATATTGGTTGAGCTCAACGCATATCTTGGGCCAAATACCGTAAGACAAGCTGAAGTAATTTTGGAAAATGCCAATATGGAATATTCAGGACTTTTACCGCAGATCATTGGATGGATTGTTTTACTTTTTAGTGCGACTACTGTTTTCATTTCTTTACAAAATGGAATCAATAAAATTTGGGGTGTAAAGCCAAAACCTGGCATAGGAATCATGAAGTTAATACTTGATCGAATATTATCTTTTGCAATGATTGTCAGCATAGGTTTTGTGCTCTTAGTTTCATTGGTCATAGATTCCCTACTCACATTACTCAAAGAAATGGTGGAAGATTTCATAGGCTTGGAAGGGTTTTCTTTGGTTTGGTTGTTAAATGGTTTTTTATCTATTTTAGCTACCAGTGCCATCTTTGCCTTGGTTTTCAAAGTGCTTCCAGATGTAAAAATCAAATGGAAAAATGTACTGCCAGGCGCGCTTTTTACGGCCATCTTATTTTTATTGGGCAAATACCTCATTGGATTTTACCTCTCTACCTCAGATGTTGGTAATGCATATGGAGCCAGTGGTTCACTAGTAGTTTTTCTTTCCTGGGTTTATTATTCATCCATTCTGGTACTATTTGGAGCAAAATTTACCTATGAATACACCAACATCATGGAGCATCATTTGAAATCCATGGATCATGCAGTTTTTGTGGCAGAAGAAATCATTGCTGAAAAAGAGATAAAAACGCACTGATTCTTTTTTAGGATTAAAAAATCTGACTTGAAAAGCTGAACACTTTCATATGACAAATACGTTCTTTTGAGTGAGTGGAGCAATTATTGTATGTTTAATACGAATCGGTGCAGAGAAGAAGTGGTCCGATTCATGATACAAATACTTTTTAATTGAACAAAAAGTTATTAAAAAGACTACTGATAGCCATTGCTATCATTGTACTACTTTGTCTATTAGCACTATTGGCATTGAGGACCTCTTATGTCCAAAATTTTGCCAAGACCAAAGTAATGAATGCACTTTCCAAACAGTACCAAGCTGACTTTTCCATAGGACATATCTATTTCGATGGCTTTGATGTTGCCAATTTGGATCAAATTTTATTCAGAGATCAAAAAGGAGATACTTTACTTTATGCAGAACACCTTAAGGTAGACATTGGATTATTCAGTTTGATTGATAAACACGTCTGGTTGGATGAAATTGAAATCACTAACATAAGATCCAAAATCTACGAAATTGGCAATGATTCTATGAATTTCACGTTTTTCATACCCGCGAAAGACACCATCAATAAACCTACAAGTGATTCAAAGTGGAAATTTGGACTTTCTGATGTCATCATCAATAATCCAAATATTTTATATAAAACTGAGACACAACAATTTGATGTCATTGACAAAAAACTGGTTTTAGAATTTGATCAGTTTGACTTAGAGAAAAGATTTTTGGAGGTTGGCTTATTACAGTCTAATGATCTGTATGTATTATTCAAAAAATTAAAAGAATCAGAAGATAATAATGAGGCATTTGCTTTACCATATCTAGATTGGAATTTTGTTGTAAATAAAGTAGACCTATCAAAGGGGAATTTTCAATCCATTGGTTTGAAAGATTCAATTGACATTACCAGATTATCCGCACAATTAGAAAAATCGCAATTTCACAAGGGAAAACTGACGACCAACATTAAAAAATTAAAAGGAAATTACAACAACATCATTTCCCTTTCAAATGCTCAAGGTATTGTAATTTTAGATTCCCTGAATGGGCAAATTCAACAATTCAATTTAAAAACAGTAAATGATGATGTAGAAATTGATCTGGCTAATTATTCATTTATCGATAAACAACTTAACATTGATGAAATAGATTTGGATTTAAGTTATAGTAGCATTAAACTATTAAAAAACTACATTCCTGACAATATAAACATTCAACCAAATACACCCATTTCACTCAAAGCAGCAAAATTAATTTATGATCCTTCTAGTATAAATATTCAAAATATAGATCTCACCTATGGCAGTGTAATTAAAACTTCAGGTGATTTCAAAATGGAAAACCTGGGCGAAGTTGATAAAACCATCAATGCAACCATCACAAACATAAGCTCGAATCTTTCTGCCCTAGACAGAGTTTTAAAGGATTTGACCATACCAAAAGATTTCAGTATTTACAAAAATATTTCAGGAGCAGCCAGCGCAAGTGGGAGTTTAAAAAACTTAAAAATACATGCTTTGGATCTCAATGTTGACAGAGACATAAGGTTAAGAACCAATGGTTACATCAGCAATTTGACTGACATGGATCAATTGAATTTTGATTTGAAAATTTCTGAATTTAAAGCAAATGCCAAAAGACTACCCATTCCACCCAACGATAAAGTTGCTATTGATAGCCTTGGTCAAATGAGTTTTGCTGGGTCTAATGTAGGAAATTTAAAATCATTAAAAATAGATGGTTTACTTAGATCTGATTTGGGATCATTGAAGTCAGATATCAAAATGGTGATTCCCAAAAATATGGATGAATTAGCATACAAAGGGAAATTAATTTTACAAGATTTTAGATTGGGAACCTTGATCAGAAATAACGAAGTTGGCAAGGTTTCTTTTGATGTAAATCTAGATGGAAAGGGCACAACTCTTCGAACATTAAATTCAAAAATAGATGGTGTTATTTCGGCTTTTACTTTCAGAGATTACACTTATAATAATGTCCTAGTTGACGCCAAAATATCTGAAAGTACCATCGATGGAAAATTAAACCTAAATGATGACCTCGTAAAATTAGCCTACGAGGGGCAAATTATTTTAAAAGATCAAACTGCAATTTTCAATTTTGATTTAAATGTTGATACCCTTAAACTACAAGAATTGGATTTAATGGATCGACCATTGTACGTAAGTGGACAAATTCATTCTGCCTTTCAAATCCCCATTTCAGCAACCCAAAATAGTGTCATTAAAATCAAAAATTTCAATTTCAGTAATCCAAATCAGTCTTTTCATTCTGATTCTATCGAGATAACCGGTGTTAAAAATTTAGACACAGTATTAATTAAAATGAATAGCAATTTTGGCCATTTGGATATGAAAGGAATTTACACCATAAAGGATCTACCAAAAGCACTAACAGGATTTATAAATCACCATTGGCCCACTGATAGCATGTTTGTAAATAAAACATTCTCTTCAGAAAATATGCAAATTACTGGTTCACTTTCCACCATCCAACCGCTCGCAGTATTTCTTCAAGATACTTTATTACAAGTCGGAAGAATTTCCGTAGATCTGAGTACCTCATTTGCTGATTATGCAACCAATGGATCTATAATAATCGACAGCTTAATACACAATGATATTTTAATAGAACAACTGACTAGCAATGCAATAACAGAAGATGGAAAAATTTATTTCAACCTTCAAGCCCGTAACAATATATTGAAAGGAAGGAAAATCGATCTGGTTGCTCTAGATAATCTGCTCACAGATAAAAAAATTACTTCAACCTTTTTAGCAAAAGATGGTGACGATATTCCTCGATTGAAATTTGAATTATTGACCACTCAAGGAGATCAATTTTTAAATATTTCCATGAAGGATAGTTTTATCCTCAATCAAAAGGATTGGCTGGTAGATGAAAAAAATAACATCCGAATATATAAAGATCGATTTTTCATCGACCGATTTGCGATTACTGATCAGAATGAATTTCTGACCGTACAAAGCAGCAATGATGGAAATAACATCAATGTGAATTTTAAAAACTTTGAAGTGGGCCAATTTACCACTTTAATGACTTTGGAGCCATCGAAATTCACAGGTAAGGTAAATGGCGATCTGGATGTCAATGATATGCGTTCCAACCCATATTTTATCACCAACTTGAAGATTGACAATATGGTTTATGATTCCACCGCAGTAGGTGAGTTGGTCATTTCAGCTAATGTCAATCCAAATTCAAAATTACTGACCACTGACTTCACCTTAATTGGTCCAACCAATGATGTAAAAGGTGGTGGCACTTATAACATATCCAATAAATCAGCAAATTTTCAAATTGATTTAAACTCCTTGGATATGTTGATTTTAAATCCATTTTTGTCTGAAATCATGGTTGACAGTAAGGGAACACTTTCTGGCAATGCCAGTCTCACGGGAAGTTTGGACAAGCCTGTTGTAAAAGGAGTTTTGACATTTGACACCGTAACTACCACTATCGTCGCCAACAACGCTCGATATCAAATTGACGATCATACCATCACTTTTGACAACAATACATTCGACATCGGCAATCTCAAAATAAAAGACGATGAAGGAAATACAGCCTCCTTGACTGGAAAAATAAATCACAATTTTTTGGAGCAATTCTATCTAGACGTAGCTTTAAAAACTGATAAATTTACTTTTCTGAATACGACAGCGGAAGATAATCCAGTTTTCTTTGGGAAGGTGATTTTGGACGCCCGAGCAACCATCAAAGGAAACCCCGCCAAGCTCAATGTGGAAGTAGTGGCTACAACTTTAAAAAATTCGGCGATTACACTTTCTCCTTTTGCTAGTGAAAAGGTACTTATCGAAGAACAATTTATTACTTATGGTAAACCCGAAGATTTTAAAGATCTCACCAACGAATATTTGCTCAAACTAAACAGATTATTTCCTTTTGATGTCAACCTTTTACTCAATGCTACAAAAGATGCCAATTTTACTTTTGTAATTGATCCAATATCGGGAGATAAAATCAAAGCTATCGGAAGTGGCAATTTGAATGTAAAATTAAAACCAGATGGTAGTCAGGAAATTTTGGAATTTATACTGCTGATAAAGGTACTTATGATCTTTCTTATGGCGATTTCGTTTCTAAAAAATTTACGGTAAAACCTGGTGGTACGGTAAGATTTGAGGGTAATCCACTCAGTGCTGTGCTGGATATTGACGCCGTTTATGACGTGTACACTTCGACTTATGAACTGATAAAAAATGAAGTGGCCATCAGTGAGTCTGAAACCGCTGCCGCAAAAAGAAGGACCAATGTCAAAGTTTCTCTGTCCTTGGAAGGTACACTTTTGAACCCAAATATTGCCCTAAATATTGAGGTTCCAGACCTACAATCCACCAATCTGATCACAGCCATTGATCGAAAACTCACCGAACTCAGAAACAATCCCAACGAATTGAATAATCAAGTATTTGGCTTATTGATATTTGACAGCTTTATTTTGTCTGACAATGTATCCAGCGGTTTTGATAACCTAGGAAACAATATCGCTTTAAAGAGTTTATCTAGTCTGGTTTCCAATCAGCTCAATAGATTTGCAAGTCAAGTGGTCAAAGGTGTGGATATAGATGTAAACGTAAATTCTTACGAGTCTGGTTATGTAGATGGCAATACAAGTAGAAATGTGACGGAAGTTGGATTAAAAGTGAGTAAGCAACTTTTTAATGATCGTTTGAGTTTTTCTGCGGGAGGGAATTTAGACATCAATCAAGGCAATACCAGTGCTGGCTATTCTTCCTTTATTGGTGATTTTGTTTTGAATTACAAATTGACTGATGATGGCCGTTATCAGATAAAAGTTTTTTCAAAATCTGACTACGATCGATTGCTCAACGCCAATACCAACCGCAACGGAATAAGTATATTTTTTAACCAATCCTTTGATTCAAAAACTGATGGTAAAAAATAACAATACTTATTATCCTTTTATTTTGGCGCTGGCCTTGATCAGCTTCTACTCAAGTTGTAGTTTGACCAGACGACTAGACCCAAAGGATCAGGTTTATATGGGTACAAAACTCAAAATATCTGACAAATCCAATGCCGCTTCAGTTGACC
This sequence comes from Saprospiraceae bacterium, assembly GCA_016715105.1. Taxonomy (GTDB): domain Bacteria; phylum Bacteroidota; class Bacteroidia; order Chitinophagales; family Saprospiraceae; genus JADKBO01. The sequence goes on from JADKBO010000013.1 coordinate 157,913, forward strand.
AATTCTATTTAATCAATACAGCCATTCCTGTCAAATCAACCAAACCAGGTCTAGGGAATATTTATGTCGGACTTTATAATTTATTTGATTCTACAGCTGAATCAGGCATCAAACATTGGATTAAAAATAAGTTGGGAAATAAACCTGTGATTTACGATCATCAATTACTCAATAATACGAAAGCAAAGTTTACTTATTATTTAAATGGAAAAGGATTTTTCGCCCATAATGTCAGTTGCGATACGACAACAGAAGGTAGAAAAGTTTACATGACCTGTAATATTGATTTGAATGAAAGATACACCATCGATAGTATCATATTTCCAGTAGATAGTACCTACGCAGCATTAAAATTAGATGAAAATCTACGAAGGGCAGTATTGAAAGAGGGAAGTTATTATGATCGTGAAAAACTGGATTATGAAAGAAGTCGCATTACGCAATTAGCTGGAGATCTGGGTTTTGCGGAGTTTGGAACTGATAATGTATTCTATTATGTAGACACTGCTAAAAATAATAATGGCGTCGATTTATACGTACAAATTCTACCACCAACTGACTCTACCAATCACATAAGATACATATTGGATTCAATCCATATTTTTCCCAATTACACACTCAATGATACCTTTAAAACAACATTGAATAAAGCACCAATTTCCAACACCATAAATATCTATGAATATAATCACTACCTCAATCATGATTTGATCAATCACCTGATATTGGAAAAGACGGATACTTTCTATCATCGTACCAATGAGCGGAAAACCATCAACCGTTTTCAGGATTTAGGGTTATTTAGGTTTATCAATATTGAAAATCGCCCCAATCCAAATGGCAAACCGGGCCATATGATTCAGAACATTTTATTATCTCCAGAGAAGATTCAAAATGTATCTGCAGAATTTGAATTAAACAATAGGTCGGGGAATTTTTTGGGCACAGGTGCTTCTGTAAGGTATAGACATCGCAATCTTTTTGGGCATGCAGAACAATTCAACGCGGCACTGAGTGGACAGGTGGAGACACAAATTGGAGGTGGTTTGAGTTTAATCAATTCATCTGATTTGACTGGAAGTGCAGAAATATTACTTCCAAGATTAGTGCTTCCTTTTTTCAACATCAAAGAAGGTAAAACCTACATTCCAAAAACCTCTTTAAAAACAAACTATACGTATCAAAGAAGAGCGCAGTATTACACGCTCAATAGTTTTGTTTATAAATTTGGTTATTTGTGGAAGGAGACAAGTAAGAAATATCACGAACTGTATCCATTGGTGATCAATCAAGTCAATGTCAGCAATAAAACTTCAGAATTTCAAGATTTGTTAGATAAAGATGTCAGATTAAAAAGTTCGTTTGATAATACTTTGATTGCAGGTATTCAATACAATTTTACTTATTCTGATCAATTGGGCATCACCGATAGGAAGCATTTTTATTTAAAGAATGAAACTGAGACTAGTGGAAATGTGCTCAATCTGTTTTTGGGAGGAAATGCAGATGATCCAGTCAAAGTTGTAGGAATTAATTATGCCCAATTTTTCAAAAACACGATTGATTTGAGAAAATATTGGCCAGTTAAAAATGGGGATTTTGCGATGAGATTATTGGTGGGCACAGCCTTTTCATATGGAAATAGCCAAGAATTACCCTATATCAAACAGTACATCATTGGTGGGTCCAACAGTGTCAGGGCATTTAGGTTACGAGGACTCGGTCCGGGCAGTTTTGTTCCAGAAATCCCATCGGATAATAGTGGTTTTGCTTCCCAATTTGTGGATCAGACGGGAGACTTGAAATTAGAAATGAGCGTAGAGTATAGATTTCCCATTTTTCGGTTTTTCAAAGGAGCTGCTTTTGCAGATGCCGGGAATGTGTGGCTGATCCAAAGTACCGACAAGCCAGAAGGAGTTTTTAAAATTGACAACTTTTATAAGGAATTAGGGATAGGGGGAGGATTAGGCCTGCGATTGGATTTCAATTTCTTTTTGATCAGAATGGATTTAGCAGTTCCTTTCCGGGCACCTCAAAAAGATAATGGATTTGTCTGGACAATAGATCAAATAAATCCATTTAATAAGGCATGGCGGCAGGAGAATTTGCGGTACAATTTAGGGATAGGGTATCCATTTTAGAAAGCCATAAGCAAAATTAAACTTAAGGATATGATGACTAATTTGAAATGATTTGAGGAAATCACAATTTTCTCAAAATTTCGATTTCTTATTTTTTCTTTTCGAATTCAAGCTTATAAATAATATATCCAAAACCTACGACCAAGTGTAACATCACAATTCCAAAAAAGAAGGCATCCATTTGAAGTAATTTAATACCATAAAATTAAAGCATTTGAAGGTCAGGCAGTGTAACTCTAATCACCTAACTTGACTGTCTTTGCTGAACTACTTGCATCAATTTTTAGATTTTTCCACCATAAAAATCAAACTAGATGAAAAAACAGAAAAAAAGGAATTTGTAAAGATTAATTTATAAATTATGTGTAAAATTGACAACAAGAAATTGATTAAAAAGTTATTAACAAGTATAAGATAATAAGCCAAGATCAAACACTAAGAATGTGTAGTGATCAATTCATTGTAAAATATCATTCATAGGAATAAGTAAGGTTTATGCAACCAAAAATATCATGTATCTGCATTACCCACCAAAAAGACGAGTCTCTGCAAAGAGCCATCAACTGTTTTTTGGCTCAAACCTATGCCAACAAGGAATTTGGTCATTTTATATGAATCTGAAGATGAAATTGCTAAAACAGTTTTAGATAAATACCAAACCACACCTCCATTTCCATCATTTGTGTACCCTCCATTCCAAAATTATCATTGGGGGCTTTGAGAAATATTGCCATCGGCAAGTCTAGTGGTGATTACTTCTGCCAATGGGACGACGATGATTGGTATTCTACCAATAGATTGGAAAAACAAATGTCAATGATAGGTCAGCACAACGGTTTGCTCTTGGATCAGTGGTTTATTTTTGATCGTTCCACAGCTCAAGCATATCTTTCCAACAAGCGTATTTGGGAGGGAAGTTTGTTGTGCAAAAAGACTTTTAAAAAAGAAGGAGATTTTTATCCGCCCATTGCCAAAGGAGAGGATACTGATTTAATTGATCAATTGGCGGCTTCAGCATCCTTAGCAACCATGTCTGCTCCATATTTGTATATTTATGTTTATGATGGAAAAAATACGTGGGACAAAAACCACTGGAATGCGATTTTTAATGCCTCTACCCCACTCACAAAATGGCTATCGAAAGATATTGAATACATTTTGGATCAAAAATATGATGCTTTTGAGGCTTCCTACAGACTTGAGCAATTGTATCATAGTATCACGTAACAATAGTTCGGAAATGTTTAAATTGTACGGGTGAAGGAGTGAAAGATGGAAGTTCAAAAAGTGAAAAATTATTTTGCTGAAAAATATTATTTCTTTAGTTCATAAATAAAATGGCTTAAAAAATAATTTTCTGAAAACAAAATGAAGCATTGCAAATTTTGAGACTAAAAAGACCTTTTCTTTCATCTTTTTTCTTTTTTCTTTCAACTTAACCGACTGACTATTAAATGAATATACCAAATACAATTTTTCAAACCTGGAAAACTGACCAGATTCCAGACTATTTCCAAACATTTGCCGATTCATGGAAAAATCATCATCCGACTTTTGATTTCCAACTTTGGTCAGACGAAATGAATGAAACATTTATCAAAGAAAACTATGTTGATTTCCTACCTATTTATAAAAGTTACCCGCATAATATCCAGAGAGCAGACGCCATAAGATATTTCCTATTGTATCATTACGGTGGGATTTACGTTGACCTTGACATACTTTCACTCAAAAATATCACCCCACTAATAGAAGATCTTGATTGCTTTTTTGGTATAGAAAGTACTGCTCATAATGCGATTTATAATACGCCCATGATTGCCAGCAATGCGCTGATGGGATGTGTGAAAAACCATACTTTTTTTGAAAAAATTTTGGAGGAACTTTACCAACAAAATATTCAATCAGATGACCAAAACCAACTAGTGCTTCACTCTACTGGCCCTTTTATGCTCAATAGGGTTTTGGATAAATACCCTGCTTCTGATGTCGTTTTAATTGACTCAAAATTTGTTTCTCCACTGAGTTACCTGGAAGCAGAAACATTTGTTAATGATAATTTTGTTGGCATGTCTAGTCAATTGGCTTCGGCTTATTGCATCCATTTGCATTGGGGAAGCTGGTGGAAATCATAATTAAAAATCAATTCCCTTTTTGACATACAAGCCTTCATTCCATGCTGCATTTTTCATTGAATTCCATTTCTGTTTATCTCTAAGGATCGATTTTGCGAAGCCATCTGTATTAAAAGCTACAACACGATTGTCTTCAAAACATCTTTCTCCCAATTTCTTAATATTTCTGCCTCCATTAAAAAGGTCGTTTCCATGTGAATCCTTTCCTTGAATGAAAGTGAAACCTGCAATGATTTCTGGTTCTGGATTGATCAAATTTCCAGCCAAATTAGTTACCCAAGAATTTGACCAATAGTGGATGGCATAAGCGCCATTTTGAATCAGTTGAAGTTTCAAGTCAATAGATTCTGGACCATTTTTAACCAAAATATTTAAATATTCGGAATCATTGGGCACTGGCGAAAGCACATCTGCAGGGAAAATATAGGGCACATGTTGTTTTAAATGAAGACACACTTTTGAAAGCAATAGAGGACCTGTTGGTCTCTAAAACATCAACATGAGCATAAACAACAGTTTGATCATTTTTTATCTCATTCAATACTTGGGCAAAAAATTCATTTCTAGGGCTGGAAGCCATCAGTGCATTACTCACCATTTGCTTTCTATCTAAATCATGTGCGTGTATTTCTGGCTCATATCCAAGAAGGATGGATCTATCCTCGATTAGATCATCAAAGGGCCTGAGGCACTCATAGTCGATATCTGCATACAATCCACCAAAATGGTATAACAAAGCATATCTAAGGAGATCGGCGCGTTGAATGGCATATGGAAAACCTACGTATTTCTCTAGCAGGTCTGGAAAATGTTCTGTGATAAAATGAAGACCATCGTCATCGTTCCAAAAACGATATTCCCAATCTGGATGATGCCATTTCCAAGTATTGACGTGGTAGCGCCAAGCAGGAGGCACTTCCGAAGTTTTCCAGGTTTGATGTATGATTTTAGGAATCATTTATCAAATATATTTGGCCAAAAAATTTTCCTCATTGATCATTTCAAAACTATTATATCCCATGGATTTTAATAATTCAGTGGTTGATTGGCTGATCTTTTTATAATTTTCTTCATAAAAAATTACGGGTTTATATTTTTGAATGGTTTGGCTTGCTCCTTTGATGACAAAATATTCAAATCCTTCTACGTCTATTTTTATGAAATCACACGCCTCAAGTTGAAGTGAATCTATCGTAATCATCAAAATTTCTTGCGAGCCTGATCCTAAACTGACCCCACCGAAATTGTATTCCTTCCCATTATTATAGGCATATTTTTCGTTTTTATTTGGACCATCGGCAATGGTGTCTGAAATGGTGACCATTCTGATACTTTCCCCAATTGCACAATTAAAAGCCTGGACATTTTGCAAATGATTTATTGCAATGTTTTTTTGAGTAATTCGTAAATAATTGATTGCATTTCAAAACTATATATGCTGCAATCACTATTAATTCTTTTATAAATCAAGGTATGGCAACCAACATGTGCGCCAATATCCAAAACAACTTTTGCATTTTTAATATGCTCGTGCAAATGCTCAATAACCAATCCTTCATCCCAAACAATGTCATTTCTCAAAGCCGAGGCAATGAAAAAATCATTTTCCAGGTATTGAATATCTCCAAATTTGGTGTGAGCAGTGTTTACGATCATCATGAATAATTATTGATTGACGCCAAATCAAACAAAAAAAGTTTCGCCAACCATATAATTGTAAATATAAAATAACACCATAATTATTCGAACATTAAAAAATGCTAATATTCGAAAGCAGCATATTTATCCATTATTTTAATCAAAGCTTGATTCATTTGTTTTTCATGATATTGATCAGCAATCCAACGCTGGCCACTCTTTGCCTTTTCTTTATAAATGGAATGATTATCTCTTAAAAGATTGATCGATTTTTTGATGGTCTCTACAGAAATTTCCCTTTCCACCACACAACAATAAGGAATAAGGTCTTCGTGTACAGGAATATCAGAAATGATGGTAGGTATACCCAATGATAAACTTTCTCTTGGTGTAAATGACCAACCTTCACCGGATGATGGGAAAATATAAGCGTTCAAACTTTGATACCAATTTGCAATTTCCTCCTTGGTTTTATACCCTTCTGAATAAATAACCAAAGGGTGACATTTTAGCAGATTGATAAAATCTTTGTCTTCAAACCATTCATATAAACTCGAGATGTGGACTTTTATGCGAATGAGAAATGTTTCATTGAGCTCTTCTACGGCTTTGATGATCAAGTCCAGATTCTTCCTGGGGACAGGAACTCCCAAAAATCCCAATACAAAAGCTTCTTCTTGCTGATCCACAACATGCACTTTTGGTAGATAAGTATGGCCTTGTCCGACTACATAAATAGGTATTTGAACACCAGATGAAAGAAAAATATTTTTCACACTTTCATGCGGCACAATCACAGCCATAAAATTGACATTCAATGCCATTGTCCAATCATATGGTAATGGCGGAAATTCATAGGTTGTGAAACAAATATTTACGTGATGTGGAGATAATAAATGGGAATATAAAAAAGGGATACCTGCCACCAAAATCACACTCTTTTCTTGGATTTCATTCGTGTCATCAACTAATGGGGCAATGGTTTTTATCATGTGAAAAACATTGGACAATCCGTCTTCAGGTGGTACATTACCGTAGGTATTTAAGACATATTTATTCAACATTGATCGCTATTTATTTCCATCTCCAAGTCCCTAAATGATGGTGTGAAGCGAAGTCCCCAAATTGACATTGATGGTAATTACATTTAGGGCAAATATGGCTTCCCAAATCCAATAGTAACATTTCACTTGTTCTGTTAGCAAAATAAGAATGATATAATCTCGTCAACATGCCCGGCCCTGTGATTTCCAAAATGTCATTTTCACTTTTGATGTTTAATAATTTTCCCTTATTTAGCAACCAATATTGGACAACCGTGAGAAAAAATGGGTTTCCTGGTTCACTTCCAAATCCATAATTGGCAATACGAATGGATGATGATCTGGGTTTAAGGCCAAATCTTTTTCATTCAGGACAAGTTCCTTTCCAAAAACTGCATGATGGACAAGCAATTCGTCTATTGGTTTATAAAAGTATACATCTAAGTCAAAATAAAAACCGCCGTACAAATAAACCGCCAATATTCTGAAAATATCTGCCCGCATGATGTTGTATGGTACAGCTTCATAAATTTCAATCAATTCTGGAAATGATTGTTTGACCAATTGTGCGCAAGCTTTGTCGTCATACAATCGATATTCCCATGTGGGATGTATTGTGCGTAGATGGTCTGAATACTGTAATAATTGATCAGGTAAACTGATTGAAGGAGCTGTTTGGTGTATGATCCGAGGAATCATTGTTGAGACTGGATGAGATTTTTGACCAAGCCTATGTAATCTTCTTTCCAGTGCGGTTTGATTTCGTAATTTTCAACATCCATGGTGCGCATGACGTGTTCTTTTGTACCCAAATGCGAGTCTTCATCTTTGAAAGAACTGGTGTGGTAACTATTGGTCAGGCGCCATCGATAGATGTATGCTACTTCTTCGTCTGGAATTTCAGCCAAACTAAATTTCCCTTTTGCTCGAATTTCGTTTTCAAATTTGATGTCTTCCCCGTTAGTGATCGCTGGATAACCGCCTATTTCCAACCACAAGGACTTGTAAAAAAGTGCTTGAGCTTTTACTCCATAGGGAATCAACCGTATTTCATCAGAATAATACACGTGTTTATTCAATAAAATGTAGGGTTTGATGCCAATGCGTTTTACTGCAGATGTCAATCTATTGGGCAAAAATACATCATCATCATCCCAAATGGAAATTAGCTCACCAGTGCACTGTTCAATACAGGCGTTTCTTTTTTCACCTAGGCTGGCATATCTGGTTTTTTCATTGATGATGCGCACATTCGGAAAGTCTCCTTTTAATTCCAAAGATCCATAATCATTCAGAATGATCATTTCTTTTTCGCCTGGATAATCTTGTTGTAGGAAAGAATAGACACATTCATCCAATACTTCGGTGCGCCCATACGTCACACACATACAAGATACTTTTGGAAATGTCTTCATTTACTTAGTTCGAATTCTTTTAGATAATCAGATACAACCACCTTGTTTTCAAGCTTCTGCGTCTGATAAGCCAAGGCATAATAATGCTCTAAATTAAAAGCAGCTATACAAGCATTAGGTGGCCTATTCATATTTGGAACATACAAGCTCTTATCAAATAATGAAATATAATTATTCCTGATGTCAGATCCTAGGTGTAAGGATGCCCATTCTCTTTTTTCGATATTTTTAAGGATTCTTGCGATGTAAACGAGTAAATCATAAAAGGTTTGCACTTTATCCTGTATGATCATCACGGTGTTGAATCCATATTTTATGGCGTTGTCAACTATCTTTTCGTTTGCTCTGTCGTATGCTGCTTCACCGTTTGGCAGATACTCATAGTGGAAAAATCTTACCAAATGGGAAATTTCAGATTTTTTGATGAGCTCCATAACTTCATCGTACTTTTTATCTTCTTTAGGAGGCACGAGGAAGTATACCGCATCAAAGTAATAAAGTGGATTGGCCAATTGGCCCCAAATGTGTTTAGAAAAGGTTGCTAAATTGTCCTTGCCCAACATTTCTGTAAAATGGTAATCAATAGGAGCAGTGTCCCAACCAATTTCATTGAATGCTAAGTAGTAATTTCTGATTCTATCTTCGTAAGTATTTGCATAAAATGTACCATTGGGTCTTCCAAAGCGATGCAACCATCTCATGAATGGTAGGCATATTGTTTTTCTTCCGGCTAATCTGAATTTCTCATGGATGTAGCCTTCCTCACCTCCAAAACCGCGGAATCTTGAATTAAAACCAAGCCATGCTTCCTTGCGACAGACAAACAACCCTAAACCGTGCATTTGAATTTCAAATGGATCATCAGATGCATTTTGTGCTTCTTGATCTGCATACCAAACGCCATACATGCCTCCACCCCACTCTGGGCGGAAACTAGAACCATAATTTTCCGCACGCAAATCGTCATAAATCATCGGTCCTTGGAAAAGATCCAAACTATCGGGATGATTATCTAGGAAATGAAATAATTTATGCAAAGAACCTGCTGTCAACAAAACATGGGAATCAATACTCATCACATATTCTGTCTGGGCTTCTCTAAAAAACAAATCTCTTGTAGCCGTGCCGTTGAATTCATCAAAAGGGAGATATCGATAATTGGGTATGCTACTTTCTAGTTTTTGCAATGCTTCCCCTACAGCACCTCCTGGATGGTTATCAACGATCAAAAAATGTACCTTATCCATGACCTCTGGATGGTAAAGCCTCAATGATTGGACAGTAAAATACACACCATCATAGTCATCATAAGTTGCCATTCCGATGGTTAGAGCTCCTTTTTTGATACCATTAAAATTGGTAATTCGAGCAGGATTCTGTTCTTTTACTTCCCAGAAATTATAGATTTCGCCATTATACTCCTCTTTGTAGTATTCATCCAAAAATTGCAACATTCGCTCTCCCAGATACTTTGGAGAAAAAGCATTTAACTCAAAAAGATGATGGTCGGGTGTTTTATTGGTGTAGTGTTTGATCCAAGTAAAATGGATTGCCCACAGAGGTATATTAATTTCACTTGCTGATTCTTCCTTGCCTTGGCTTGCAATGGTCAAATCAAAGGTATTGTCAGATGTTTTGTCTTTGGTTTTGACTCCAATACTGATACTTTCCTGGCTCAAATGGTTGTATCCTGAAATTCCACCTTCATCGCCAATGAAAATCAAAGATGGCACCTCATGTGCTGGATCAACAATAATGGGAATGAAAATATGACTCAGTGCTTCTAGGAAATAATTTTTGTTTGGGTCAAAACTGTCCCAAAATCCTTTAAAACCTACGGTAATGAAATCCAGAGATTGCTTTTGAGCATAGGCTTTCTCAATGAGACCAAGTTCTATAAGCTGTTGGAATGATGCTTCTAAATGCTCTATTTCTGGTGGAGTTTCATTTTGAACAATAGACCTGATGTATTCAAAAATTTGACTTTTTTCAGATACACCATCAATGAGCGAATATAAAACGACAGAACTTGGGTGTAGCACAATCGGAGAAAAAGTGGAATATGGATATACAACCAGATATCCCCCCGACTTTTTAGCATAGAATCCTTGCTTTCTTATATAGCGCATAGAGATTTATGTTATGTTATATGGCAAATACTTAAAATTTACCAAATATAGGTATCAATTAAATATTTGCAGCAGAAAGGTCGACCTTAAACCGGTGTGGTTGTCAAAGGAAATGTTGCAAACAATGGCCTTGTTGTTCCAAAAGTTGTGATCATTGCACAAGTGGTACCAACTGCAAAAAGCTGAGTCAAAGTTTCTTTCTCTTCTCCTTTATCAACTACTCCTGAATTTGGACTTGCCCAAAGTACTTTAGCTAAAGGAATGCCCAAAACGATGGCTGATGCTCCTGCAATTTTTTTAAGGGCGCTTCTTCTTGAGTTATCTTTATTATTGTTTTCCATGTCTTTAAGGTCAAATTTTAATTAAATGATTGTTCAGTTCTGCTCGTACTTTTCACAGCCTGAGCACCAAAAATAACCAAGATCAAGAGTAATATGATGATACCCCACTGGCCCATGGTAGGTATTTGTCCAGAATTATCAATCAACAGAGAAGCACATTCACCTGTTGTAGCGCCTGGTTGTACCGCTTCACTGATGCCTAAGTCATTTACTATAAAATGATATTCCCCTTGTTGACATTCTAATTCACCACAATCCCTTAAATCTACATATCCAAATCTTCCATCATCAGTCATGACACCTAAATATCCTGAAGTACCTTGACCCCAAGGACCAAATTGAGCAAAAATGTGATACATAAATAAAGGTGATGAAGAGAAACCCATTATTGGTAAGGCACTTACATCTGTGCCTGCAGGTAGGACGGCAGCATCATTATAAGTATTACCCGTAACCTGTTCATAAATACTAACACCAGGTCCAGGTACTATATAAACCTCACCCAATGAACTAAGAAATGTAAAATAATAACCTCCTCCCAAACTAAATTGAACAGAAGTTGCATTATTTGGCAGATAATTGGCATTACAATCATTCCCAGAAACAAAAGGACCTTGACACTGGCTAGAAACCTTACTCGGTAAAGCAAAGCAAGCCAAAAGCATGGCAAATAGAGTTAATTTTAAGCGATTCATCTTTATGTAGGTTTAGGAAGCCTCGAAAGTAGGTAAAATTAAGCTTATGGTGTATCAAAAGGTGCAACTTTCGAGCCAAGATGGCTTATTTACTTAAAACTTTAACATTTAGAGCGTTTTGAAAGATCAAAACAGCCAATTCAAGCAAAGAAATTGGGAAATTTTGGTCAAAGTCCATGAATAATCCATTTTTTTGGCTTTGATAACATTTCCACTTTTTAAATTAGGGCAGCGCAACCCTCTAACCGAAAGTCAAGAATTTTGCTATCCCTTTTAGTATATTTGTTCGTTACTTATGCACAGGATAATTTACATATTATTTATCACCTATTTAGCGTACTTTGGATTCATTACCAACGCCTCCGCTCAATGCCCTTACCCCAACTCAACCGAAGCACCAAAAATCCCAATAAATTATAGTTTGTCAGCTACCCTGGATGTTGTCGAAAAAAAAGTAATAGCTCATGAAAATGTAATGTGGACCAATATTTCTGATGAGCCGGTAAGTGAATTGCGATTTTACATGTACATGAATGCTTTCAAAAATATGGAATCTACTTTTTTGAAAGGCAGTGGCGGTGATTTTTGGCTCGGACATCACAAAGAGATCAGCCAATGAATGGGGTTATATTTCCATCAGCAAACCTAGGTTAGTTGGTAATGAAACAGATACGTTGATTTGGAAATATATACAGCCCGATGATGGAAATAAAGGTGATGAAAGTGTATTGCAAATGATTTTGCCACAGCCGGTTTTACCTGGAGAATCTGTGTCTATTTCCATGGATTTCATTTCCAAACTTCCAAAATTCATAGCTAGAGCTGGTTATAGTAGAGATGATTATTATGCTTTTTTACATTGGTTTCCACAATTGGGTGTTTTTGAAAAAAATAAGAATGGACAGTGGGAATGGAATTGCCACCAGTTTTTCAGGCAAACGGAGTTTTTCGCAGACTTTGCAAATTACGAAGTCAAATTGACCTTACCTCAACATTTGGTGGTTGGTGCCAGTGGTTGTATTACCAAAACTTTGGATGTTACCAATAAAAAGCAAATATTAAATATCAAAGCCGATGATGTCATCGATTTTGCCTGGATAGCCTATCCTCATTTTGTAGAACATCGCTCAGATTGGAAAGGCGTAGAAATCAAATTGTTGATTCCGCCCGAGCATGGGGCAATGGCCGATAGATACTTAAATGCACTTAAAAATGCATTGGACTTCTTTGAAGAAAAAATAGGAAAATACCCCTACCCTTCCATTACTTTGGTTGATCCTCCAATGCATGGCCTTGGTTCAGGATTTATGGAGTATCCCATGCTGATCACTTGTGCTTCTTTTTATTATGTTCCAAAAAGCATCCGTACCATCGAGTCATTAGCCGTCCACGAATTTTCTCACCAATTTTTCATGGCCATTCTTGCGAGTAATGAAAAGGAGGAGGCATGGATGGACGAAGGTTTTGTCAATTTCTTTGAAGATGAAATCATGGACTATTATGGCGGCAGAAAAAGCTCCATGTTTGATATTTTTGGCTACAACAGTGGAAATATGGAGAGATCTAGGTCGGAATATACTTCATTGCCCTTAAAGGAAGTAGGACCTCTTGCCAGACCAGGTTGGGAATTCGATGAAGGACATTACAAAGGTTTGGTTTATGCAAAAACCTCTCTAGTTCTTCAAACTTTGAAAGGTTTGGTTGGAGAAAAAAGCTTCTACCTAATCATGCGGCACTATTATGATACATTCAAATTTAAACACCCCAAAGAAAAAGATTTCATTCAATCTGTCAAAGACATCATTGGAGATACTTTGATCATGAATTTGAAGGTCGATGATTTCTTTGTTCAAACTCTTCATGGTACTGGTTATTGTGATTATCTAGTGGAAGGCATTGAAGAAAGTAATAACCAAAATGTAGTCTGGCTAAAACGCAATGGATCATTGATTATTCCTGTGGAAATTAAAGTCAATTTTGAAGATAACTCTATACATTTATTTGAATGGGTTGATAAAATTGAAACGCTTCAAATTTCCGTTCCAAGAAATAAAAAAATCAAGTCTGTTATCATTGACCCAGATCATAAAGTATATTTAGACATCAACTTCAACAACAATAGTTTTATTCAAAAAACCAGCAAAAGACCACCGACAAATTATGCCATTAAATCAATGACTTGGTTGCAGCATTTATTACAAACCATCAACTTTTTGATCTGATGATGGAAAGGATAAAAAGTGTCGACCAATTATTGAAAAAATGTAGCCACTTAATTGTGCTTAAATATATTTCGGGATTTTTATTGTCGGCTATATTGGGTGTTTTCATTTATTCCAAAATGAATCAGGGGTTAGGAAATTCTGTTGAAATGGAAAAATTGATTTTTGGTTTTGATAGAACCGTTGTCGATGATTTATTAAACAACGATCCTAGTATTTTAAAGAGTTTATTGCCAAAAATTGGTTTAATATTTGGTTTATATTTTCTGATCTCAAATTTTATTTCTAGTGGAATTTATTCCTCCATTTCAAACAATCATTTTGATTTGAAAAACTTTGTGAAAAATGGCTTGAAAAACTATTTTCCATTTCTTGCAATATCTCTTTGTTTCTATCTATTGTTTCTATTTGTTGGGTTTGTAATATTCTTTAGTTATGCTTCCATCTTGGGAAATCCATTCAATGATTACACAACAGAAATTCCATTTTTCTACAGTTTACTTTTCGTGATTTTCCTTTTTTTAGTTTTTTGTAGTTATTTATGGTTGTGGTCAATTCATGCAAAATTTCACTACTTGAGTGATGGAAAACTACTATTATCGTTGAAAACTGGCTTCAAAAGTCTCATGCTAAATTTTCGCCAATCCACGCTTTTGTTATTTTTCTACTGGTTTACATTGCTTCTATTGATGGCCATCATGAATTTATTGCAGGGTTTAAATAGTAGTCAATCTTGGTTGGTTTTGATTCTTTTGATTTTGGGCATGCAAATCACCATTTTGTTGAGGTATTTTTTACAGTTTTTTGTTATTGGATGGGTTTACAAAGGAATAGTAAATGCACAATTACGTTCGCAAAATTGAATTCATCCACAGAAGGAAATATATCAGCTTAACAGAAACAATTTTAGAATACGCTCAAATTAACTTTTATGCCTTGCAAGCTGCATGTTCATTAGATTGGATTTTCTGCTCTTTTAGATGATAAGGCCTGCTAAAAGCATCCTGGCGTAACTTAAAATGATATGCCAATTTTATTACCATATCTTTACTAATATTTCTCCTATAATTCAATATATCACTGATCAATTGTCTTGAAATACCCAATTCTTTTGCCAATTGGACATTTGAGATCTTTTCATCCTTCATAATTGAGCGGAGAATTTCAACAGGATTCATTTCTGGAGCAGTTGCATTTACCCTACGATCATACTCATCAATTAGAACTTCCAAAAGCTCTATCTCATCAATTAATTTCTCATTGTTCTGAAACACCAAATTTTCATGGATTTCACAGTATTTATTGTATTCCGCCAAATCTGCAATTTTTTTATATTTCATTTTTATTTTTTAAAAAGGTCGATTGTACAAACATTTACTTTATCATATTCCTTATGTGTTCCCACGAATTTTATATAAAGAATTACTTCCTTTACTCCAAAATAATATCCACAGATCATTCTGTATTTATTATTTCCTACATTAAAAACTATCCTACTCATTGCACCCTCGCCACACGTGATGAGATCTGCGGATTTAAAACTTTTTGTTACATCTTGAGGGATTGACCAATCCGCATAGGATAATTTTGAAAGAATTGGTGGAAATAGTTCGCCATGTCCTTATTTTGATCGATCAGAACAAAAACATTACTTTTCTTTATGACTCTCACTTGCATATGCAAATATAAACTAAAAATTATTCGTACGCAATATGTGTACGAAAATCTCTTACGAACTATAAAATTTGCATTTTCAAGATTTCAGTTGCTAGACTTAAGCTTCACAATGTGTACTGATACATACCCTTCTGAAATAGAATTGACCACAATCTTGCTTTTAAATGTTCAAAATTCTTCGTTTGTCACATCGTAAAGACTTAACGGCGGAGTACCCCCTTTTGGCGTAGCTGCAATCAGAGGATCACTGTTCAGCACTAATACAAAAGAATAAAGAGATTGTCAAATTTGATACGCACCTTTCGATCATGACGATTTCTTTTCGCGCTTCATATTTATCTTTGCTTTTTAGTCAACATAATTGAAAAGGTAAATCCATTTTCCTATGAGTATAACTTAAACTAGAATTAGTGAGCTTATTAAACTTTTTTAAGTTTTCGCATCATCCCAAATCTAGTTATACTTTTAATTTTTAAACTCCCCAGAAGTTTTCAAATTAGCTAAAATGGCAGAAAATAATGCGGAGCGGCTCAAACGTGTAGTAGGCATCAAAGCCTTGGCAACAACGGTTGTCAATTTTACTATAGGAGCTGGAATTTTCGCACTGCCAGGATTAGTTGGTGCTGAGCTGGGAGCACCGGCCATATTGAAAGTATATTTTTGTTCTCTGATGCTGAAAGCTGATCAACATTGTGTTATGTCAAGTGGGTAGTAAGATCGCGAAGTAGTGGTGGCACCTATGCCCCTGGGTGAAACGGCTTTTTGCAGAAAGTTTGCTGGATTTCACCATCAATTGGTTACTATTTTTGGCTGGGGACTTTTGGCATCGGCGGCACTACTCAATGTAATGGCTGAGGGTTCCCTGTGTCTGTTATATTCCCGGAACTC
>JADKBO010000014.1 GCA_016715105.1 Saprospiraceae bacterium
AACTGGTCGTTATGATTTATCCAAGTGTGGTCTATTGCTTTTCGTATGGTAAAATAAATTGAAACTTGAACTAAATTTTTTTGGCTTACCCACATACCTCTCGGATTAGCCATTTGCTCTTTTTTATTTAACAAATAAACGATAGCGTTTTGCTGAAAATCATTGCCATTTGTACCTGCTAAAAAACCAATGTAATCAGAAGTTACTTTATATGACGAAATCCAATTATTTATGTATTGATTTTTTTCGTGGGTAACATAAAATCCCTTTTCTCCAATAAATTCAGCTTTATCATTGTAAATATCAATTTCAATTTTATCAATATTTTGAATTTTCTGCGTATTCCAAATTTTAAAACCAATTGGAAATTTTCCTTGAACATTATCAAATGTGTATGCAGGTGCAATAAAACCACTTTCAAAAGTTGCTTTGAAATTATTACGGAAACTTTCAAAAGCAGAACCATTAAAAGTTTTTAAAGTAGAGAATTCACCAATCAAACAACCGTTTATTTCGGAATATATTCGGATTAAAAATTGAGCAAATAATTCACGTCCTGCACCGCCTAATGCGTTGCTATACTTTGTATGTGTTTTAGATAGATTTACTCCTTTTTTTCCTTTCTCTCCAACACTTGAAACCTCTGCATAGGGTGGATTGATAAAAATAATAAGTTTCTTACGTTTTTCTTTGTTGTTTATAATGTCTTGCAAACCTTGTGGAAGTTTTGAAAAATCGTCATTTAAAAAGTCGAATTGAAAAACGTGATTTTCTAAAAGGATTGCACCGTGTTCAATACGGTCGTGCATTACTTTAACGTCTGCTTGGTCTAAAGTGCTTGCCCAAATATTGTATTTGTTGGTCATACCAGCAAGAAGATTGCCTGTGCCAGCGGCACAGTCCCAGATATAATATTCTTCTTGCCAATTTTCACCCAATAAGTTACATAAATATTTTTGTGAAAGTTCTACCCATTGTCGAGGAGTGAAAAATGCTCCTTTACGTTCTCTGATGTCTTGCGGAACAAGTAAATCCCTTCGTTCAATAATGTAGTTCTGAAATTCTTTTATTGGCGGACGTTTGTAGCGTTTCCAAAATTGTAAATAGGTTTCTTTGCTTCGTATGTTGATTGTTGCATCAAACATTTGCTTGATGTTTTCTTTCTCAATTTTATAGCCTTGATTTTGAAAAATTACAAATAGATTATCTCTGATTGAAGAGTCATCTTCAATTTTATTGGTGTCTTTATCATCTACAAATAAGTCAGCTAAATAAAAGTCGCTGTTTAAAATACTTGCTTTTTTTAGGTCGTCCCAGTTTACGTCAATAACTGGTTTTACAATGTCAAGCCAACGCAAGTAAATTGGAATGAAATTATTTTTATCAATTTTTATTTTACTCGCTTCTGTCGCTTTTGCGATGTTGTTTGCAATAAATGTTTTTAGGTCTTTTTCGTCTGCCTGATAATCATAGATGTAAGTATTTTGTTTGAGTGTTGCGTCAATTCTGTCCTTGATGAGTTTAAATTCTTTTGTCTCGTGGTTGCTTGGTGCTACGTTCCAGTTAAAGTCGTTGATGTAAAAAATGTCTTGAACGCTGATGTATGGAACAAACGCAATTTTTTTGAAGTCAAAAGCTCCAAGAAATGCAGGAGGTAATGTTTTGTCAAAAGTTCGGGCTTTTCCGATTGTAAGAACCAATTGAACAAACATTGTCGGAACGTCAAAGTTGCCAGTTTTAGCTTCAGCCCAAAGTAGCGGTGTCCGTCCGAAAATGTTGTCTTGTTTTGGGAAAACTGTAAAATCTACGTTACCCAAAATCTCTGTCGTGTCGAATGATTTAAACCAGTCCGCACCGACTTTGTTTTTAAGTTCTTCTTCTCTGATATTTTTATATTTCATTCGTCTATGTCGGTCTGTTACGGTGTCGTTTTACAATTGGTGCTAACGTTTTGCAGCTTGGCGAAGTGGCGGATTTTGAAGCACTTACTTTCAATTTAGCACTAATGTTTATTAGAAATCCAAATGTTCAATTTAGCACTGAACCCGCCATTTTGCCAAACTGCTGTTAGCCGTTCGGTGTTTTGTTTTCCGCTATTTTCCACTCTTTATTCGGTTGTCGTGTTTACAAAGCATTTGACAATTTTCGGCTGTCGTTTTTCCGCCTTCGTGCCAAGGTGTAATGTGGTCGGCTTCCATTTCGTTAATTTCAAATTCAACGCCACACTTTACACAAATTCCCTTTTGTCTTTCAAACGCTTCACGCTTTTGTTTGTCTGTAAATGCTCGAATACTTAAATACTTCTCGTTTCGTGTCAAAACGTATTCGTAAATGCCTGACTTTTTCGTTACGTCTTCGTCTTGCATTAAGGTCGTAATTTCTTCTTCTAATTTTTTAGCGTCAAAATTTTGGTCTTTGTAATTATTGTAAAGAAAACCATAATTTATACCTTTCATTTCTTTGCGATATTTTGGAAAAACTACTTTTATCCAATTCATCAAACTTGTAAAGTATAACCACAATTCACTTGCATTTGGCTTGTGTTGGTTTTCAGCCATATATTGCTCAATATTGTCTTTGCTTATCCAACTAATTACAGTTTCTAAATAATCTTGTCGAATTGGCGAACCTGTAATATAATCGTTTCCAATGTTGTAAGCAGGACAACCTGTTTTGCTAAAATATTTTTTGGCTTCTGTTAGCCAAGTTCCTGTATAAATTGCGTTTCGCAATTCTTGTGCAGTTAGTTTTTCGCCTGCAATATTTATGGTTTTGAACCAATCTAATTTTTCTTTGTCGTTACCTTCGCAGAAGTAAACCATAAGTTTGTAATCCAAAATTTGGTTTTGTTCTACATCAGTTAGATTGTTGAAATACATTGAATTTAAAGAAAAACTTCCCGAAACATATTCACAAATACTTATTGTTCTTTGTTGTCCGTCCAAAACTTCGTAAGTGTCATCTTCGTTTTTTACCCAATACATTACATTTAATGGGAAATTCTTTTGCACCGTTTCAATTACAGAATCTCGCTGTTTGTCTTTGTAAACAAATTCACGCTGATATTTTGGTCGAATATTTAGTTACCACCAAAACCAACAACTCCTTCTTCGTTGTCATTAAAATATCCTTTTGATACTTCTCGTATTGAAATTTCTTTTAATTCTATTTTCATATTTCTTTTTTTTATAAAAATTCTTGCAAAAGTATTTTTTCCATTTATCAATGGTCTTGCATCTTTATCGCCTAAAAATGGTATTCCAACAACTTCTTCATTATAACCTGCCGAAGAAGCCATACCTAAAATTTCAAATTGTTCAGGATTATATTTATCTACAAATGTGATTGGAACTCCCATAAAACCTTTGTAGTCCATAGGAATATCTTTAGTTTTATCTACATTTATTGCGTCATAATTATCATAAGTTGGATATTCACTTTCATTACCATAATAATTTTTATAAAGTATAATATCTTCGTGTCTTTTTCTGTTGTCTAAATTGGTAAACCAAAAAACACTTCCCATACTGAAATACTTTTCCATCAACATTTTATCTGTTTCTGTTTGAATTTTCATAATGTTCAGGAACTTTAAACCATTTTGTTCCACCATTATCAACTCCTGCTCAAAGTTTGTTTTCTTTAATTAGTTTGAAAATTTCTTTATATGTTATTGCATTTTGATTTCCGATAATTAGAAATTTTTTATCGTGTTCAATTAATTGAGCAACATATTCTCGAAATAAAGAAAAAGGCGGATTTGTAACAATAATATCGGCTTGCGTTAGCAAGCCAATACTTTCTGGACTTCTAAAATCGCCATCACTTTTTAAATCGTGAATTCCAATTTCTTCTGGATTTGGAACCCTGTCGCCATTTTTGTCGCCATTATATTCAAGCCAAATGGCACTTTCTGATTTGTGTTCGCTAAATAAATCTCTTTCTTGATTTTTGTAACAAGTTGTGATTAAGCGTTTCAGTTCTAAATCTTCAAATTTGTGTGAGAAATAATGAAAGAAATTACTAATTCTTGGGTCGTCACAATTGCAGAAAACTGTCTTTCCTTTAAAATGTTCTTTGTAGTGTCGTAACTCTTTTTCAATGTCGGTTAGCTCGGTATAAAATTCGTCATTTTTACCTGCTTTCGCCTTTTTAAGATTGTTATTTAAAGATTTCGCCATTGATTTTTGTCATTTGTTAAAGTCGCAAATTTACGATTTTTAATTTCTGTTATTTGTCGGTTTTGTCTGTCGGTTTTGCGGTTCGCTACACTGACGGCTAACGGTTTGAGGCTTTGCGAAGAAGCGGAATTAAAAGTACAAATATTCAGTTTAGAACAAATGTTTATTAGAATTCCGAATGTTCAATTTAGCACTGAACCCGCTTTTTTGCAAAACCACTGTTAGCAGAAGTTTTTATTTTGTTAGTTCTAAAATTATTGTCAGTATTCCAATTGTCAAACACAATGGCGAAAAATATTTCGTGTCATTTTTCCCAAATTTCGTTTGTTTTATTTTCTTGAAAAAACCAACATATTTAAAATCTCCGATTGCTCTTAAAGTGAAAATGCTTGCGATAATCCAAAGTCCATATTTTGAAAGCCAATGGGTTTTGTTAAAAGTTATAAGTCCTGACATTACTAAAATGAAAAGACCAAAACCTAATAAGCCAAACGCAACAATTAATGTTGGTAAAATGGTAGGATTTAACACTTTTGTATTGTTATCGTCCTTTGTGGGTAACACTGCATCACTTCCCCATTTTCCTCCAAATGCCCAATAGAAGTGAATTGAGGAAATAAACAAGAAAATTAAAAATAATAAAATTGCTATTGTCATATTAGTTCAAGTTAAAAATCGTATCCATTTGTTTTTTGTTGGCTGATTTTGGGATATTTTTCATTATGAAATTACGCAACCAAATCCCAAAACTGTTTTCTATATGTGCCATTTTTCCAACTGTCCAACTTGTGTTTACAATTGTATGGGCTTTCTTTCGTCTTAAAATTTCATACGTTGCAAAAGTATTTTCTATTTCAAGTCCATTGTCAAGCAGTTTGCCTAAAACATAAGCGTCTTCGATGGCTTGACAAGCACCTTGTCCCAAATTTGGTGTTGTGGCGTGAGCCGCATCTCCAATCAAACAAACATTTTCGTCTTGCCATTTGTCAATTGGTTTTAGGTCAATAATGTCACTTACAATTATTTGTTCTTTTGTGGTAGCTGAAATAATATTTAAAATATCTATATGAAATTCACTAAAAAACTCTGTCAAGTTTACTTCATCTACTTCTACATTTTTTGAGTTTGCCAAAGCATACCAATATACTTTTTTATCGCTGATTTTGACAAACCCAAAACGTTTACCCTTTCCCCAAGCTTCGTTCAGTTCGTTATGATATTTTTGTGGCAAGTCAATTTCGCAAACTCCTCTCCAACATATTTGGTTTGCGTTGCGTAATATGCTTTTTTCAAATAGTTGATTTCTAACAACTGATTTGATACCGTCTGCACCAATTACAATTTTGCTTTCAATGGTGGAATTGTCTTCAAAAGTCAGCTTAAAAAGTTCATTCTTTTCAATTTTTGAAAGGCGTTTGGATAATTTTATATTGTCGTAGCCAATTTCGTTGGCAAGTATTTTTTGTAATTCTCCTCTGTGAATGGCAATATTATGAACTCCATATTTTTTTTCATATTGGGTTAAGTCAGCTACGGAAATAGTATTGAGTTGTGTGTCTGTAATTTTCATATAGGAAATTTTGTTTCCTGCTTTTTCAATTTGGTTTTGAATGCCTAATTTTTGAAACACTTGCATTGCGTTGTTTGCAAGTATTATTCCTGCTCCAACAGGTTTTATTTCTACCGAACTTTCAAAAATGTTTACATTAAGTCCTTTTTGTTTGAGTGTCAAGGCAGTTGTTAGTCCGCCAATTCCTGCTCCAATTATGTTTACTGTTTCTGCCATTTTTCTGTCGGTTCTTTTGTTATGAGGTGTCTCGGTAAAATTTCTGCTAACGTTTTGCAGCTTGGCGAAGTGGCGGAAATCGAAGCACAAATGTTCAGTTTTGTACAAATGTTCAATCGAAGAACTGCTGTTGAATTTAGCACTGAACCCGCCATTTTGCCAAACTGCTGTTACCTGCCGTTTTTTTTATTTTTCACCGAGTAAAATTAATAAATTCTCATTCAATTCTGTTGTCTTGTCACCAAGTAAAGAGAAAAAATCAGTACATCAAACTTTTCAACAGTTACAATTGCTTTTTTAATTATTTTTTTTCCTTCCTCTGTCAAACCAACAGTTTTGGCTCTTGTGTCTGTCAAATGTTCTTGTCGTTGGAGAAATCCCTTTTGTTGAAGTGTTCTCAAAACTGTTGAAGTTGTCATTGGGTCAATTTTAGTATGGTTTGATAATACTACCTGTGTAACTTCTTGTTTGTGTATTGTCAACCAATGAATACTTGCCAATAAAACATATTGAGAATGTGTAAGTCCGTAATTTTCTAATGCTTTCTTAATTTCTCGTTGCCAAAGATTTGTTACTTGCCACAACAAAAATCCTGAACTTTCTTCTGGCTTTTCTACACTAAATGTATTGTCCTTTGATTTCATTTTGTTGCATTTTAGAAGTTATTAGATTGAAATCATTTTCTTTGATTTCAAAGAAACCATAACGAAATGGATAACCCCAAGATTTTTTGTTTGGGATAAATTCAAGGTCGTTAATCAATGGAATTATAGAACTTTCTTCACATTGCAGAAAGTTAATGTTTCTTCTAAATGGTTTAAAATTTTCAGTCATTTCAAACTCATAAACATTGTCATCTATTACTTGTCCAATTGCGGTAAATGCTTGACATTTTTCGTTTCCTTCCATTGTAATTTTTGAAGAATATACAATTAAATAATCGCCTTTCTTCATTCGTTTTAATGGTGCTTGTTTTCCGTGGCAAACTTGCATAAAACCACCTGCAACTCCACGAAGTGTATGTTCTTTGGAGATTGTTGCTATCCAATATTTTGTCGAGTTCATAGTTTTGAAGCAGCTTTAATTTGCGTTTGCATATCATTTGGCAAACTATCAACAATTTTTTGAGCTACGATTTTACGCCATAAAAACCCTAAAACTCCTGTTACAGATATTGTATTTGTGATTTTTAAACCTTGTGGCGTTTCTTCAAAAGTATGATTGTCAAACATTTTAGCCAACGGGAATTTTGTAACATCAAGAAATGATTTGTTCTCAACAGTTTCCAATAGTTTAACTTTTACATTTGGTCCTCCTTTGGGTCTTAATGTAAAGAAATTGCCTTTTTCAAATTTACCTTCCATTTTTGCAAATTCTATTCCTTCGTCCCAAGTGTGCCAATTATTAACATCAGCAAATAGTTTCCACATTTGTTCTTTTGTAACTTCTTCCGTTACGATTGAATGAGATTTAGTCCACATATTTTTTATTTTATTTGATTAGAAAGTGCAAATATAATAAGTACACTTATAATATGCAAATTTATTTTTCATTCAAGTTAATTTCGGTGAGTTTTGTCTGTCGGAATGTGTCGCTGTAAAATGGCAGGTAACGTCCAAGGCTATGTGATGGATGAAGCGATAGCGAATCTATCATCATAGCCGTTGTTCTACTCTCGCCTTTCATCTTACACTAATTGTACAAATTCATTTTCAAGTTTCACCCGAAAGTTTATTTCAGCCTTCAGTGCTTTGAAAACTTTGATTATAGTATCTATTGTTGCACTGTTTGCACTGCTTTCAAGTTTGGAAATTTGTGACTTTTGAACACCTATTAGTTTTCCTAATTGTTCTTGTGTTAAATTTCGGTCTTGACGTGCTTGTTTGATCATTTTGCCAATGATATCCATCCTAAGTTCATACTCATATTCATCTCTATCTTTTGTTCCTTGCTTGCCAATATACATATCCTTCATTTCAGTTAGGGTATATGTCTTCATTTCTTTATTTGCCATTTTATATCTATCTTTTTGATGCAAAATACTCACTTCTGATTTTTTCAGCTTTTTGAATTTCGTTTTTTAGAACCTTACTTGTCTTTTTTATAAAGCCATGTGTTGCAATGACAAATGTATTTCTGCTATTTGACTTATCCCAAAAGGCTAATAATCTATATTGGTTTCCTAAATATTTACTCCTGAATTCCCAAATTTCCCCCTGAAGTTTTTTGAAAATCTTCATAACGTTGGTTTGCTCTGCTAAATCTATGTTATAAAGATTTCTTGCGTTCTTCTTATCGAGACTGGCAATAAATTCCTTAGCTGTTTCCAAAAATATGGTTTCAAAATTCTTCAAACTAAATTTTCAGCAAAGATAAGTGAAGTTTCTATATTTAGCAACTATTTTTTCCATGGTGGAGTAGAACGTTTTGGGGTCGAGTAGGCAAAGCCATTTCAGACTAAGCCTCTCACAGAACCGTATGTGAACCTCTCGATTCATACGGCTCTTGACATACAATCTCTTTATGCAAATACTTCCCAATGATAAAACAACGTCGGCCACTTTGACTTGATGTCTCGTAACCAATCATTTGCTTTTAGGTAGCTATTGCTCAAAGATTTAAACTTATTCTTTACCCATTTCGCTATTCGATAGTCCAAATGTCGGAATACTTTTCCTACTGTCCTAATATTCATCCGACCATAGTAATTAATTATTCCTCTCGACTTGCTGTTCAATAGCGATGCTAGTTTCTGCAAAGTAAGTGTGCTGTCTCTATGAAAGTCCATTTCCTTCCATTCGTCAATGATCCGTGTTCTGGCTTTCATACTCATCTCACAATCGAAACCTAAGAATACGCCCGATTTGTTAGACTTCTTAGTCATAGGTTTGAAACTATGACCTAAAAAATCAAAGCACTTCGCATAGTCTTTTCGCTTTGGTCTGCGATAATCTTGACAATAGGTGATCTTGGCCTTTTCTTCGCTCAGTCGCAACTTACATGCACTCAATCTTCGCTTTATGCCTTCGAGTACATAATGGCTCTGTTGCTCACTGATGCAATGCACCACCACATCATCCGCATATCTTACAAACGATATCGTCGGAAATGTCTTCTCCAGCCATTTGTCAAGTACATAATGCAAAAATAAATTTGCTAACAATGGACTAATGACTCCACCTTGTGGCGTCCCTTGTCCTGCTTTGTTCACCAAGCCTTCTTTGGTTTGCACTGGTACCTCTAGCCATCTGCGTATGTACATCTTTACCCACTTCTCGTCCACATGGCTGTCCACAGCTTTCATCAGTAACTCATGATCTACTTCATCAAAGAAACTTTTGATATCCATGTCGATAACCCATGCATATTTTCTCACGTTTTCTCTCGTTTTCTAATGCTTGATGTGCACTCTTGTGGGGCGATAGCCATACGAATTGGGCATAAACACTTTTTCTAATCTTGGCTCAAGATATGCCTTGATCACTTCTTGGGCTACCCGATCGCTTACCGTCGGTATTCCCAACTTTCGTTGACCACCATTTGCTTTGGGTATGATCACTTCTTTGACTGGCTGGGAAAGTAACTACCACTCGACATTCTGTTCCAAATCTTATACAGATTCTTTGACAAGTTTTCTTCAAATTTCTTCAAATCCTGCTCATCAACGCCTGCACTCCCATTGTTACTTCTTACCTTACGATAGGCTGACCTTACCATGTCCTTAGTGATCGGAATAGGTTTTGATCTCGTCTCAAATAAGTCTGTCATCCTTAATAAATTAAGTTGTTTAAATATTTAAAACTGGATGTCTGACGCCCTTCGCTCCACGTTCATTACAAACACTTCATCACTACCACAACGGCATCCGTCATCCTTATAAACATCGATACTATAGGCCTCATGGGTATTGCCCACTTGTGCCGTTCTCTTTGCATTTTACAAGGACTTCCTGAGTTCCGTATAAAAGCCCGAATTAGATTCATGCCTGCTCAATTGCGGTTTGCCCTATAGCCAGTAAACAAGCTCCCGCTATAACTTTTCACTCGTAGCCAAGAATACGAGCTTTTGACAAAATGTAGCCACCATCTCACAACTTCATCACAGGTTCACTCGCGTTTCATCTCTCTATATCTTACCTGACTGTTCTTTCACAGCCTTTTCTTCCTACCGTTTAACACCTCTCTATTACTATCAAAGCATCGGGAAGCGGTTTGATGCCTCCGCTTGTACAGCGACACCGATGGACTACCATCATCTCTTATACAGCATTGATAAATCTATACAATGGATTTATCTTTCACAGCACACCTTGGCGAAGTGGCGGATTTTGGAAAACTAAATTGTCTGCCAGCACGAATTTACAATAGAAGCACAAACTTTCAATGAACCGAGTTAGCCCCCATTGCGCCAAACGTGTGTTATGCACAGCTATTCTCTCTATCGTCAATTTGATATTAGCCATTTAATTGTCTGTTCGGTATCTACAATTGACCAAGAATGTGGGTTACGTTTGCCTGTCAGTTTACGATAACCTTTACCTGTTGTCAAAACAAGTTGTGCTTTATTATTTCCTAAAAGTCTTAAAGAGTTAATAGCCAAAGAACAGTCTAAAGTGTTAAGGTCATACATACTTCTGTTTCGTTCTTCCATTTGCCAAATAATGTCTGGTTCCGATATTAACATAATCGGGCAACTTACTAAGGTCTTAATATTTGTCTGGCTGGTGTCGCTGAAAGAATAAGGCGAAATTGTCTGAAACGGTTTATTGTCAAATTGCGGGGTACTTTGGAACTCGTATTGAAGTCTTTTGATAAAGTAGTCAGCTTCGCGTTTAGAAATCTCAACATTGCTGTGTCTAACTGCATATTCCAAACTATAATACATTCTTTCAAAGTCAAGAGGAGGGTCAACTGCAAAAATTGCTTTTGGTCTTGGTATGTCTGAACGCGAGTATGCTCTCTGCATACTTAACTACGCCTGAACCGCCTAAAGAAAAGCCACCTAAATATAATGGTTTGTCAGTTAATTTATATCGCTTTTGAATGTTTGGAATTAATTGGTCAAGGTATGCTTGCGATAAACTGTCAATGAAAAATGTCTGTGTCCCGAAATGTAAACTTGCAAAAACGGTCAAATAACCTTCTCTACTTGCTACAGTTTGAATGTCGGTTTCATTCGAAGCAATTTGTGGTGTTTCGCCAAATGAAGTAAGAAGCAATAAAAGTCCTTTAGGTTGTCCTTGTGGTTTAAACGCAATAAAGTAATTTGTCAAGGAGTCTTTAGGATTTAAGTAAATGGTTTCTTTTGTCTGTCCGAATGAACAAACAGTAGTAGAATTGCAATTGTTAGAATGATTATTTTATTCATATCGGTCGTCTTTTATAGTTGTGCAACTCAAAGAATATCTACGAATTCGCACGTACAAAGATAAATAAATTGCACAAAACTCAAGCGAATTTGTAGATATTTAGGTTGAACGAGCCGTATATGGATTTAACAGGATTTTTGTAGCTGGCCTTTTAATGGTTTTGCGCTATAATTTTTAGATTTATACATTGATTATTAGTAATGACTCTTAGTTTTTATTCTCAGACTCGAGATTTGATTAAAGTTGTCTTATTTGACCTTGTTTTTGTCTATTCCCCTCATAGATATCCCTGGCCTCGATGAAGCATTAGGGTGTATGGATACTATTTTGGGTGTCTCTGCTGGCGATTTGTTTCTGCTTTCTCGTCTGATGTGTTTATTATACCATTCAGCATTGGGTTTTATGATCTCTATCTCACTTTCTGTGGATTGACATGAAACGCATTTTATTTCTTCCTCGTCTGGTATTTGTAGTAAGGCTTTTACTATCTGGAACAAAGTCCTTATCGTTTGACCATTTTCTTTTATGAGTTCGGGGATATTTATTTTTACTTTTTCGGATTTTGATTTTGTCATGATGCCATATGTTCTTACTTTTTGAAAGTTGGGAGGTAAGACATGTATCATGATTTGTCGCATAGCTACTATGGGGTCGAGTTGCTTGATCGCTTTAGGCGCTGCTTCATTGGGTTTTGATTTGTGTAGTCATTGTATTCCATTTTCAACAACAGGATATACGCCAAATGGCGTATATCCCAGATACTAAAGTAGTCTCTTATTTTTATATATCCAAGTCATCGATAGGGCTTTTTGTCTCTGATTTCATTTTA
This sequence comes from Saprospiraceae bacterium, assembly GCA_016715105.1. Classification (GTDB taxonomy): domain Bacteria; phylum Bacteroidota; class Bacteroidia; order Chitinophagales; family Saprospiraceae; genus JADKBO01. The sequence continues at coordinate 12,165 of JADKBO010000014.1, forward strand.
TCTGTGATATGAGTATATATTGATGTTGTTTCTAAAGAGCTATGTCCCAAGTATTCTTGTACTTGCCTTAGATCCACGCCATTGATCACAAGATGTGTAGCGAAACTGTGACGTAGGGTGTGTACAGTAGTATCCTCATTTACTCCCGATTTTGCACAGCCTTTTGTAAGAATTTTTGTACGCTTCTATCACTATATTTGCCTCCCGTCTGTCCTCAAATACCCAATATTTTGGCTTATATGATTCTATATAGTCCTTCATCAATACTTGCACTTTTTTGGAAAATAGGGTCAATCTATCTTTTTTCCTTTACCACCTTTTACAAAATTAAATTGTTTTCAAAACGTAAGTCTTTTATTTTCAGATTAGTAGCTTCTCCCAGCCTCAATCCGGCTGAGTAAATCAATCTTAATATGGTCTTATGTTTTAGGTTTTCTGTGACTGACAATACTCTTACGGTTTCTTCTTTACTTAGAAAATCAGGCAGTTGTTCTGGCATTCTAGGCCGTAAATCGTATAAACAAAATTTTCTCGGCCTTCTACTTTTTTCGTAGTAAAACTTTATAGCACAGATCAGAGATTTTTGTGTGTTTTCTTATGTTATCTATATTTATTTTGTGGAGCAAAAACCTTTTGATGTCTTCAATACCTAAATTACAGATCTGTATCCTTGTAATAGCTTACAAATAAAGTAAAACTACTCAAGTAATTTTTCTTTGTATTATGTTGGTATCTATTTAAAATCAATTGCTCTTCCATCTTTATAATGGCGATTTTATGCAAATCCGGCAGGTCTACCTTCTCTTTAGACTGTTTGGATTTCTTTTCACTTCTTCAATTTTATCATTATTTTGTCATTCTTGTTTGCTTCATATAGCGATATATCTCTCTTTTTCTCGTTTATCTACATTGAGATTTTGTATTCCAAATTTCTGCCCCAATAATTGCCAAGACTCACTTCCATAAGGTACAAGCCACATCTTTAGTTCTCTATTCCACCATCTCTTCGGCATCAATTTGATTATTCCGATATTAGGCGATTTTGGAATTATTTTTAATAATATAGACATGAGCATCATCGTCTTTTGAAAAAACAATTAGACTCTGTTAAAAAATAACTGATACATTTTGTCTCGTTCTTTTGCTCTTTTTCTGCGCTGATGTGTCCATGGCCATATACCTTCCACTTATTGGTAACCAACTGAGCCATACCTACTGATGCATCTGAAATGCAATTTTTGTGTGCTGATAGCCATCTCGCCGCCAAAACCAACCTCAGCCTCCATCTGAAATCTTGTCGAAGCGTTGTGATAGACTGCAGCACAATCCGTTTCATTCATGAATTTTTCGGCAATATCGACGTCTTTTGTAACTATGAGCCGAGTGTCCCCAGAATATTTGTTGATCCTGGTGATGGCTTCGTGCACATCTTCTACTACTGATAACAAGATCTTGAGTAAAAGAAACTCCTCGACATCACAGTTTCAAATGTACCAATGGTCGCTTGATCTGATATGCATCTAAGACCATTATCGCCGTATACACTAGTTCCCATAAGTGGCTTCGCCACCAAAATATGTACAAAGTCATTCAATTCCGGCGATCTTTTGTCCTATCAATACCTTATCTGTCGCATTACATACAGAAATCCTGGATTTACCATTCCAAATCAATTGGGTAGCCATATCTGTTTCCAGCTGAATCGTGCACATAAACAAAGTTATTTCACTCTCCCGCTTACGATTACCGGAGCAACGGAATGCGGAACCACAAATTGGATCAAAGCATCTCCACTTCTCTTGGTATTACAGGTTCCTATCTTTTCGCTTTTGAAGAAATAAACTGTTGAATTTCGCTTCTAATGTAGTCATTTTCCTGATCCACGGATGAGTCAAAACCGAACTGAAGCAATGCTTCTTGCCATAGATCGACTAAATCAAGTTTGTCATTCTGGCTTCTTTACCACCTTTCAGCAAGATTTTAGTTCCTGACTTAAAGACATGGATACAAGCTTCGATAGTCACATCCGGTCGGGATTCATAAATGATGAGTATAGTCCCAAATGGTACCGTGACATTTTTAAAGAAAGTAAACCATCAGGATTGTGTAGTCATAGGTATCTGTCGTCAGGATCATCTTGAACTGCAATGATGAGTGCATTTTCATCTCATCAATTTTGTGATCATCCACCTTCAATCATCAACCAATGCCTTATCATTGCTTTGTATGACACCATATCTGCATGGTTTGCATCTTTGATAGATCTTCTTTCCCTTTCTACAATGGATGCAAGATAATGTAATACATCAAGATCTTTTGCTTGCTTTGCATATTTCTAATTAAAAGATGGGTGTGGTATTCTAAAAACAAGCGGGTTTACAAAATGACTTGCAAACCTGCTTTATCTCTTTCTTTAAAATTTCAGCATTTACTATCATTAAATTGCATCAATTTTTCTTTGTACCAGATGATTTATCGAGGTTCCCTTCTCAGCATATATCTCCTTGGGGCGATCATTGTATTCACATATCTTTCGGTTTCTATTCTTCTGATTTCGAAAATAAGGCAAACTTTTAAACTCCAGCGTCATTTCCGCCTTAATAGCGTTGTATTTTTGGTTCCTGCACTTGAAGTCCATTGCTCGAATTCATTCAATTTGGCAGTCATGCTGGCAGCTTTATTGTAGTAAAGTGCTCTGACTATAGACAGCATCAAAATTTTAGGATCCTTTGAAAGCACCTGCTCAAAATAACTGTAGAAACAGTTTGAAATACTCTTCAGCTTTTCGGCATTACCTGCTCTTTCTTTTTGATTCAACTGGTGTTATACATTTCCAAGGTATTGTATACAGGAAGCATTTCAGGTTCTTTTGCAATTGCCGCTTTGGGATTTGTCTGTAAGTATGTCGAGTTTGCTGTTTGAGATAGTAATTGATCTCTCTGCAAAGAGCAATCCACTATCGTCAGGGTTGCCAGCCCTTCCTGGCTAAGATATTGCATAGCTTTGGTAATATCTTT
>JADKBO010000015.1 GCA_016715105.1 Saprospiraceae bacterium
GAAGGAACGACATAGGAGCCTTTCATTGGAAGATTGATGGTTTCATCACTCAAGCTCAATATATAGGCTGCCATTTTTTCAGACTCTTCCTTAGTGATTGTGGGATGTGCGGCCATCACTGCATCTCCCCAAACACCACTGCCACCTGTAATGATTTTTTTGGAAACATGAGACATTGCATCAGCAAGGCTTTTATATTTTTTTGCCACCTCTGCATAACTTAGGTCCCACCGATTTCTGATTGGTTTTATGACAACTTTTGCAATCCATTGATTCTATCAATGTTTTTCCAGCTCCAAATTTGGTGTATTCATCCGCAGCCACGTGACCTTGTGCTACAGCTATTTTATCCTGACCTTCTTTGAGAAAATCGATAGTAACCGCAACCCTGTTTTCATCAATCAAACCATCTTCCTTATCTTTTACTTTTACCAGATATTCAAAAGGTTTGTCGGGAAAAAAGAAAGATTGGTTACTTCCTACCAAGTCCAATTCAACTTTCGGAGGTTCATTTCCAACAATAATGTCTATACTCTTTTCAGAAGAAGCACCATTTACATCAGTCACCATCAATTTGGTTTGGAAGATGCCTTCTTTTTTGTACGTAAATGAGGGATGTTTCTCATTAGACTTTGTGACAAGCACCCCATTTTTGTCAAATACTCTCCACAAATACGTCATATCATCTTGATCATAATCCTCAGTTCCTTCACTTGAAAAAGAAACCTTCATAGGATTGGCTCCTTGCGTAGCGCTGGCACTCATAGCTATTGCCGGACTGCGGTTACCTGCCGTATATGATATTTTGATCAATCTTGCATTGTTGTTCTTTTGAAACCAACCAGTACCATATTCGAGCACGTACATGTCACCATTAGGACCAAACTCCATATCCATGGGATTACTCAAGCTGATGTGAGGAATAAACGGCTCCATTTCCTGATAATTACCTTTATCATCCATGGTTACTGCCATGACCCATCCACGCATCCATTCATAAATAAATAACTTTCCGTCATAGTAGTCCGGAAAGGCACTTGCAGATTTTGGATACAAATCACTGTAATATACTGGTCCAGCCATTGCCGTACGACCACCAGTGCCAACCAGAGGAAACTCTCTCGAAAGGCCATAGGTGTAGTAAATAAAGGCAGCTTGGGCAGGAGGCAATTCTTGCAATCCAGTGTTATTTGGAGAATTATTGATCGGCTTTAACGGATCAGAACTTTGGCCCTGATTTTTTGGTTTCGAAATCATATTCGTAATAAGGAAAATTATTACCAACAAAATAAGGCCATCCAAAAAATCCTGGTTTGCGCATTTGGTTGACTTCATCATGACCATTTGGCCCCAAGCCAACCGAATCTTTAGAGGCATCTGGTCCCACATCGCCCCAATAAACAAAACCCGTTTTTTGGTCAATGGAAATACGATAAGGATTCCTCATGCCCATACCATAAATCTCAGGTTTTGTCAAAGCTGTACCTGGAGCAAAAAGGTTTCCCGCAGGAATTTCATAACTGCCGTCGGCATTGGGTATAATTCTTAAGATTTTTTTCCACGTAAATCATTTGTATTGGAAGAACCTTTTGAGAATCGAAAGGCCCTTTCTGGTCGCTCATCTAATTGGAGCATAGGCAGTCGCCCTTGGACTAGAATTATCTCCAGTTGACAAATACAAATATCCATTTTTATCGAATGCTATCGAACCTCCTGTGTGGCAACAATAATCACGTTGTACCGGCACTTCAAGTATAGTCTTCATGGTTGCCGGATCCAATTGTTTTTCATTAAAATTCCAGCGGGTCAAAACGTTGACTGGTCTTTCTCCTTCCAATGAATGATACATATATATATACCCATTCTTTGCAAAATTGGGGTCAATGGCAAGTCCCAACAAACCATCTTCTGCTTCATCACCCCCATTATCTTTATTTTTGTATTTATGGCTGATAGGAACAGAGTACAATAAATGAGTCTGACCAGATTTAGGATCAAACAATTTTACTTCACCTTTTCTTTCAATAAATAAAACGCGTTCATCTGGCAACACAGCAAGTTCTACAGGCTCATTTAATTCCTCAGACAAGATGGTGCGGGTAAATCTATTGTTTTCAGGAACCGTTTTGATTTGCTTTGCATAGTCGAGTGCTTTAGGTTTCCCATTATTTAGCAAATATTGCAATGCTCCGTCTAGGTGATTCACAAATATTGGATTGGTATACATTTCCTTGGTGTGACCCAAACCGGTATAAAAAGCTTTTCCGCCGTCAAATTCATGGAACCAAGACATCGGGTGGTTGGCTCCATTTTTACCACCTTGATAGCTGGTTTCATCCAGATTCACCAATACTTTGATGAGGTTTTCTTGTATTGACCTGAAATTATAAAACTCATCGTCAACGTTTATGGTATCTGGCATTTCAGCAGTGGATGGATGCGCATGATTTTTTACATGCAGATTTGCATTTCTGACATTTGGATTATTGGGGTGACCAGCGAAATAAGCACCAACCAATTGATTGTACCATGGCCAAGAATATTCTGTATCTGTAGCAGAATGTACGCCCATGTAAGATCCACCAGCTTGTATAAAACGCTCAAAATCATTTTGTTGCGCTTTCGTCAGGACATCTCCAGTGGTATTTAAAAATACAACTGCATGAAATTTGGAGAGATTATTCTCATTGAAGTGGTTGGAATCCTCAGAAGTAACTACCTCATAACCACGCTCAGTAGCAATTTTTTTTAGGGCTACAATGCCTTCTGGAATCGCATCATGTCTGAAACCAGCAGTTTTGGAAAAAATCAATACTTTGGGAGTATCATCTTGTTGGGGAAAAAATAAGGTAAGTGGCAGAATTAAAAAAACACCAAATACTTTAAAGAGCTTGAAAGTAGCGAATAACATAGATTTGAATTTGAATATAATCTTATTAAAAAATTCGGAATTTAATGGCTTCCGATTATGGTGACATTAAGGTAAAAAAAATGACTTGGATTTATGAGATCCAAGTCATTTTTTATGTTTTTTATGAAAGAAATTATCCTCCCATCATATCCATTCCGCCTTCTGATTCTTTGGTATTCTTCTTTTTGAAGAGAGAAAAGTCAGATTTTCCGAACCTGTAAGAAACGTTTAACCTCACCACTTGGAAGTTACCATTTCTGCTAGAGTTTTGTACGAAAAATGGTGATTCGCTATAAGATCCCATGATTCTTGATCTGAAAACATCTTGTACATTCAAAGAAACTGTCAATGCTTTTGATTTCAAGAAACTCTTTCTGAAGGAGATATCTGCAAACCAAACGGGTTTGGTATAACCTTGAGCACTGCTGCCACCGCCGCCGCCCCAGTTTCCACCGCCGCCGCCGCCACCGCCGCCGCCGCCGCCACCAAAGCGACTTCCACCGCCACCGGTATTAAATGCGGTTCTACTTCTATATTCTCCTGAGATTTGAATTCCAAAATCTTTTGGTAAACTGAAAGATAAGTTCTCTTTGATAAACCAAGTGAATTGGCTATTCTTCAATCCTTCAACGACATTGGAAGCATCTACTTCTGAGTTATAAAAGTTGAGGTTTGTTGACAAATCGGTCCTTTTTCCTATTTTATTTCTCATCGTTACTTCCAAACCGTAGGCAGTAGATTTGTTTGAGTTTGCATATGTAGAAATGATATTTGTCATTTGTGTAGCTGGATCAACTTCAGTTATTTGGTAACCTGTGATCAGATTGGTTGCACGTTTGTAGTACAATGTAAATAACACGTTGTTATTGTTATTTATAATGTTCTGATATGATAACTCTACCGAAGAAGTAAATTCAGGTACCAAGTCTGGATTACCTCTCTGCAAATTGATAGAATCAGAAAAATCAGTGAAAGGAAGTAATTGGAAGAAATTTGGTCTGTTTACCCTTCTTGATACAGAAAGTTGCACATTATCTTCTTCATTTACTTTTCTAGTTAAGAATACTGTTGGAAATAAACTCAATGGAAATTTGTTTGAAAAAGATTGTCCATCCGCAAGTTTTCCATTATAAACACTGCTTTCTGCACGCAAACCAACTTGAGCACCCCATTTTTTGCCTTCTTTACTGATATTGAAATAGGCAGCACTTACATTATCTGTGAATAGATAATTATCAGTGATGGTTGGTCTTCTCACATAATCATTGAGTGCATTATCAAATATAAAGTTGAAGTTATTGTTATCAACATTTCTGATGACCATTCTTGCACCTGCTTCCAATTTCACCGTTGGTGTCAAAGGATTGATATAATCAGTCTGGAAAGTATAAGAGTCGTTTACACCGCTTCCTGTTTGCAATTGTTTGGTATTCAAAGCAGAAGTGGTATAGGCATTTTCATAATAACCATTATTGTCAAACATACTACCATTGTAGTGAATGTCAGCTGTAAATTCCTTTCCTTTTTCGCATAAAGGTGTTTGTATAAAAGAAAGCTCCGAAGTTGTTAAAAATACGATCACTCAAAGTGGTCCTATTGTATTCAGTAAAACCTCGACCCAATGTGTCAGTGCGAACTACCAAATCTCCTGGATTTGCAAAATTACCTCTTACATAAGAACCTTGGAAAGTGATGGTATTTCTATCATTGTAGAACCAGTCCAAACCTCCTCTTAAGTTGGCAAAAGTTCCATTTCTACTTCCTGTTCCAATTTGGCTGGTTATCGTATTTGGAGTGTCAAAAAGATTGGTTCTGAATGTTTCATTGAAACTGTCTCCTCTTCTGCTGTTTAAGTTACCATTCAAAAATACATTGACTTTACCTTCTTGTAAATTGGAATTGAGGCCCAAGTTATATCCAGTTTGAGAATCCACACCCGCAGAAACTGTACCATTATATCCCAATTTCTTGTTCTTTTTGAGTACAATGTTTACAATACCAGATTGACCACCAGATGCATCATATTTTGAAGAAGGATTGGTAATCACTTCCACTGTTTCAATCGCATCAGAAGGAATCTGATTGAGTGACAAGGTGGTTGGCCTTCCATCAATAAAAACTTGGGGGCTACCATTTCTCAAATTGAGGTTACCTTCAAAATCAACAGATAAACTTGGCACGTTTTTGAGTGCGTCTTCTGCAGTTCCTCCAATGGCAGTGATATCTTGATCTACTCTATATATTTTTTTGTCTAAAGCAATTACAACGTTGGATTTTTTGTCAGTTACGACAACTTCATCCAATAACTGGCTAGCCTCAGATAAAACAATTTTTCCCAAATCAATTTCCAAATTGGTACCCTCAGGTATTTCAAATGGTGCTGGAGCTGGACTTCCAGCAGCTGGTCTTTCTGGCCTCTTCAGGCCAAATGTTACTTTTTTGGTCATTTCTGCATAACCTATAAAAGAAATGAGCAAATCGAATTCACCAAAAATTGGCAAATTCTCTAATGAGAACTCTCCCCTGTCGTCAGTAATTTGTCCATCTACCAAAGTACTTACCATGGTACGAGTAGTAGTATCAAATTGCATAGAAGATAAAGAAACAGTTGCATAAGGGACAGCAACACCTTTATCATCAACAATTTTGCCATAGAACCTACCAATTTTCATGTTTTGCCCGCCTGGCCTCTGACCATTAGCACCGGGAAAAGCACCTGCTGGTGCACCATCTGGGCGTTGTGCGCTGATAGATGATGAAGTAATAAGAATCACCAACAAAAGGGTGATTGACAAGCCGAAGAATGAATTAATCTTTTTCAAATGATAAAATTTAGAATACAAATCTATGGTTAATAAAATTGGTGGCGCACAAGTAGTAGACCATAAGTCCCAATTTGTAGATGAAAACGAATAAAATAACGCGAATGCCAATTTTACTCCTTTTCGCAATACAAAATATACTGTTAAGACTATGAAAACTTCCTTAAAATATTGTGAAAATTCAAAAAGCAACTGAATTTATCGAATTTATATGTCCAAGTAGAAACAATTGTACTTCTTGTCTATCTATCAACATCGATTATCTACTTTAGTTTATGCCTAAGACCATATGCCGTATCTTTATACCATATTTATAACACACACTTTAATGAACTATTCAAAACCTGTCGTTACGACCACACTTCTATTCAAAATACTTTTCCTGATGGTATTTTGGGGTATGTGGTTGGTTTTCCCTTTTCTCATGTTTTCAGAAAAAAATGGCATGCAATGGGTACTATATAAAGCGTTTCCCATCAATGCCTCCTTAATCATTTTATTTTTCATCAACACAGAAATACTCATAGGTAAGTTATTGGTAAAAAAAGGAATTGCTTATTATGTAATGTCCTTACTAACCCTCATTGTGATTTTTTTTATCAGCCATGTCTTTATTAAAAGATTGGTTGGCATCGGTTCAAATGAATTAGAAAAAGAAATCATGAGAACCTTTTTTCCGATCATGACGGTTACCGCCGTGAGTACTGGATATGGTTTGGTTACTTATTTGATCAAACAGCAAAAATTAAATGAAGAAGAAAATCAACAGAGAAAACAATCAGAGCTCGCTTTTTTGAGATCTCAAATAAGTCCACACTTTATTTTTAATGCACTCAACTCCATCGTTTATCTCATTCGCACAAAATCACCAAATGCAGAAGACGTCACCATCAAATTATCTGAAATCATGCAACACATGTTGTACAATTCAAGAGATAAGATGGTCATGTTGGATAAAGAATTAAACTATTTGGATAATTATATAGAATTACAAAAGATCAGATTTGGGGAAGACGTCGTCATAGAATATACCCTCAATGGCGACACCAACATGAAATTGATAGAGCCCATGCTCATCATTCCGTTTGTTGAAAATGCATTCAAACACGGAACTGGAGCAGTTTTAAAGCCATTTATTGACGTGAAAATCAAAATCGATGGTTTTGATTTCACCATGTTGGTCAGAAATAAATTCAACCCAGAAGAAGATAATGTATCTGGCAATTCAGGAATTGGGCTTGAAAATGTACGCAGAAGACTGGAGATTTTATATCCTGAAACACATAGCCTTGAAATAACTACTAACGAGGACTGGTACCAGACCACTCTCAAACTAAAATTACACCAATAGTGCCAAACCAAAATTCAGTCATATTAAATTGCCTGGTAGTAGACGATGAGTCCATGGGTCGCAAACTCATTGAATCCTATATCTCACAAGTTCCTTTTTTGAAATTTGTGGATGCCGCAAAAAATGCCTTTGATGCAATGGACATCCTCAATAGAGAATCCATTGATTTGTTGTTTTTGGACATACAAATGCCCGGAATGTTGGGTACCAATCTGTTGAATAATCTCGACAAAAAACCCATGACCATATTCATCACCGCCTATCCGCAATATGCAATAGAAGGTTTTGAATTGGAAGCCATCGATTATTTGATGAAACCAGTGAGCATGGACCGCTTTGTCAAAGCTTGTAATAAGGCATTGACTCAAGCAAAAATAGAAATAGCCCTAAAAGCGCAAAAACAAACACCAATACAAGAGGATGCTTTCTTTTTTGTGAATGCGGATTATTCCTTAGTAAAAATATTCAACAAGGAAGTTTTGTATATCGAAGGAATGAAAGACTACGTAAAAATATACTTAGTAGATCAGAAAAAACCAGTGATCACTAAGATCTCTTTGACTGGTTTGGAGGAAAAGATGGCCGGTGCAAATTTTATTCGCATCCACAAATCTTACATCATCAATGCTGACCACATCAAATCCATCAGAAATCATTCTGTCATCTTACAAGATCAAGAAATTCCAATCAGCGCCAACAAATTACCTGAAGTATTGGAAAAAATAGGTTATAAAGAATAAGATTTATACTTATTACTCTTCGAAATTCACTCTACTAAGGTAAATCATAACCACTCCTACCACGACTCTAGCGATGTGGAGCAGGAAAGCAGGACCATTACCAAATGCCTTATTCATCCAAGAAAACATCGTTAAATTAATACCTACAGCTGCTAAAAAGATGGATAAAAATCCAGAAATAAAGAAGAAAAAGCCGATTACCGTGAGAATCGTCCTCGTTTTTGATGACATCGCCAATCTATTTGATTTGGCAAAGTAAAGCATAATACCGGATTTATGTTGACCAAAACTTGGAATAAAATCTTTATTTCACAATTCCTTAAAACTTTATTACCACTCGTTTTGGTTGTTTTGTACTATTTTTATGCTTTGTATCAAATCCTTAATGGAAATAACAAACCATAAATCAAACACTTGAACAAAACGATAAAAATCATAGAATGCCCTCGGGACGCCATGCAGGGTATGAAAGATTTTATTGCAACAGCAGATAAGATCCGCTACATCAATCAATTATTGAAAGTAGGATTTGACACGATTGATTTTGGAAGCTTTGTTTCACCAAAGGCCATTCCCCAGATGGCTGATACCGCTCAAGTACTTGATGGGCTAGATTTGTCTACTACTTCTTCAAAATTACTGAGCATTGTGGCCAATACACGCGGGGCACAGGATGCGGCCAAGTTTGATCAAATTCATTACATTGGTTTTCCTTTCAGCATTTCAGAGACATTCCAACTTCGCAACACCAACAGTACTATCGAAGAATCATTGGATACCGTCAACGAAATTTTGGAAATATGTACAAAGGCCAATAAAAAACCTGTCATTTATTTATCCATGGGATTTGGCAATCCATACGGTGATATGTGGAATGTGGATATTGTACAAAAATGGGTCGACAAACTACATTTGATGGGAGTCACGATCATGGCCATTTCTGATACGGTAGGCATTGCAAATCCAGAGAGTATCAGTTACTTATTTAAAAATTTGATTCCTAAATATCCAGATGTTGAATTTGGTGCTCATTTTCATACACATCAAAACAATTGGCGAGAAAAATTGGATGCTGCCTATAAATTTGGTTGTTTACGATATGATGCCGCCCTCAAAGGATATGGTGGTTGCCCAATGGCCAAAGACGATCTGACAGGGAATCTCCCAACAGAAAATTTGATTTCATATGCCAATCAATCAGGCTTAAATACAGGCATAGATTATGCTGCGTTCTTTGATGCCATGACCATAGCCAACGAAATTTTCCCCAAATAGTTATTAAGTTTACAACAAACATAAAACTTCCTACATTTGAGGGTGAAATACAACAAATCAATCATTTTAATATTGGTCTACACGCTCGTGATCTGGATGGGTTGCAAAAACGATGAGACCACCCAAGCATCTAAACATTTAACCTCGGGACCCGAATTAGCTAAATCACAATGTGGGCGATGTCATGTAGAACCTCAACCTTCTTCTTTGAGTAAAAATTCATGGAGAAATAGCGTATTGCCTGAGATGGCTTATTATGTAGGTATTTCTTCGTCTGGAGATAAAATGTTCAATATGGCAGAGGACGAGTATTATGTGCTGAAAGAAAGCAGACTTTTCCCAAACAAACCATTAATAACTCAAGAACAATGGGACAGCCTTTGCAAATATTACATCGACAATGCTCCTGATAGTCTGGTTCTGGTCCACGATCAAAATCTTGATAATCCTAGTCAAGACTTCAAGTCTTCTATAAGATATAACCCTTCTGAAAATAAAGCTTCAATAACACTTGTAGAAACTAATCCGGTTGATAACCACCTCTTTGTTTTTAAAGAAGAGACCAAAATGTTGGAAGAGTACGATCAAAGCTTTCATAAATTAAGTGAAATCCAACTTAGTAGTGCTGTATCTGACCTTGAAATACAAGGAAATCAGAAGTATGTTTTGCAAATGGGCAACATGAATCCCAATGATCGAAAACTGGGTAAACTTTCTGTGATCAATGAAAAAGGAGCTGTAGCTGATTTGATTGATTCTCTCAAGAGACCAGTTGATCTTAAATTATGGGATGTCAACGATGATGGGACAAAAGATTTCATCATATGCAATTTTGGCAACCTGTCTGGTCATTTATCATGGTACGACGGCTCCAATAGACAACAACATGAAATCTCAAATTCAGCTGGACCCAGGACAACTTTGATCAAGGATTTGGATGGAGATGGCATTGAAGAATTGGTTGCCTTATTTTGCCAAGGAGATGAGCGAATTTCTATTTTTTATAAAAAAGGAGACACATTCACAGAAGAAATTGCTTTGCGTTTCCCTCCAAATTACGGATCAAGTTATATAGATCTGCAAGACATCAACAATGATGGCCATCTTGATTTATTATACGCCAATGGAGACAATGCTGACTTTTCAATAGAAAAAAAGCCTTACCATGGATTTACCATTTTCCTCAATGATGGTCAAAACAAATTCAAAAAGGCCTATTTTTATCCTTACCCAGGCTGCAGCAAAGTAGTGACCTTAGATTTTGACAAAGATGGAGATTTGGATTTTGGTTTAATATCTTTCTTTCCCGATCAGCTCAAAAATGGTTTTGTCCTTTTAGAACAGAAAAACAGTCTGAATTTTGTGGCAAAAAGTATTCCAGGCGCAGAAAACGGCGCTTGGATGGTGATGGATAGTGACTCAAAAAACAATACCATTTACTTGGGAAGTTATAATCGGAACATCACATTCAAAGGAAAACAAGTGGAGATGATGAAAATCAAGTATGCCAAGTGATTTTTTAAATATTTTCAACCTGAAACAAAATTAAATACTTTTATACGGTTGCATTTACACGAGTTCGAAAGAAAAAAGACGAAAGACAAGAGTAAATTGTCATCATAGGTAAATAATGGAATTTGTGTCAATGACTTTTTTTCCAAATGTCTACAATTTTGAAATCAGAGATTGGAAAAGTTGACTAATTGGTCAGAACCCAGAAAGGGTTCAATTTGATTAAGGCGTGCGAAGCTCGGGGAATCAAAACACCAATTTCTTACAACCCTGAATTGGGTTGAATTGGTCACAATGTTGTTTTAGGTAGAGAAAGATTGATTCCAGATGCAAGTTTGCAATCCATGGTAAAAAAGTAAAACAGCATGCGATTTTGGCGGGATTTTTGGCGAAGCTTCCAAAAATCATGACAAAATCCCAAATACAAATTTAAGAAGTGATAAAATGCACCCCTCATTTATTATCTGTCAAAAACCCTTTTCTTAAACTGTTTGAACAAAATAAATAATGCAAATAAATTAAACAGGATACCTATCAAGAAATAAATAAAATGGTAGGATTCATCCAATGACAATTGATACAAAGAATGCGCCCAAAAAACTGGAATAATGGCAAATCCATATTTCAAAAATCCACCAATAAATAGTGACATTAAAGGTACCATTAATATTAAATCCACAAATTTAAAATAAGCCATACCTTCAATTTTGTTATTAGCGAAAGTTGCAATGATCAAAGCCATAAATGGTGCAGCAAGACCATAGAGTATGGACAATAAAATAACATTCACCATACCGGGATAAGCAATGTCACAACTCACAAACATGATGAATGCTCCTAAAATAGAAAAAAAAGTAGCAAAAGTCAATCTATAGACAATGAAATAAAATGGAGAAATAGGCATCACCCGTATGACTTGAAGCACATTTTCATCTTTCTCGTCCAAAATCATAAATGAGGTGATAAAACCAAAAATGATAGCCGTTTGCATCACACCAGACATCATAATCAAGTGATGATAATCTGCAATAACAGGATATTTGTTTGTAAAGTAAGGCAAAAAATACCGGATGAAAAAATCAATGCAATGGGTACTAACAGATAACCCGACAAATTAGGATCGGTAACGATTCTTTTGATGTCGACTTTGATCAAATTAAGAATTCGGTTGGTCATCTTTCAAAAGTTTTTCTCATTCTTTTTAAAGCAAACCAATACAAACTTACCAACCAAATTCCAGCTCCAAAATAGTTAAGGATTTTAAATGAACTTGAATGTGGGTGAAAAGCAATATCAAATAAATCAATGGCAATTTGAGTAGGAAAAATATAAAAAGGCAACTTAGGCAATAGGTCAAAATAAGCTAGGAAAGGAGCTGCTAAAAGCATGATCACGCCAACCGATTTCAACATAAAACTGCTAAAGTTTCTTTCCCCAGCTACCATTATGAATCCAATAAAAGCAAATAACAATGTGGTTATAAAAGCCGCTGACATCAAAAAAGGCCAGTTCACATTTTCTATTCCTTTACTAGCCATTACCATAAATACACAACAAAGCATTGATAAGAGGGAAAGTAAAACACTCTTTGACCAAAGATAATGGCTCACTTTCATAGGAGTTACAGCCAGCGCTTGCAATGTATTTTCATTTTGTTCAAATAAAACCATCACTCCCACTATTAAAAAGCCAAGCAGTGCAGGATCGTTGAATATTACTAAAATTAAAAACTTCTCCATGTCTCCAAACGTGGATAAACCCTTAAATATCAATACGTAAATTGCAGTAACGACAATGGATATGACGATGATTTTGTTTCTGAAAATCAGTAATAAATCCTGTTTGAACAAAGCAAAAAATGGTTTCATTAAGTCAATGATTTACCAGTTACTTGGATGAAAATCTCATCCAAACTCGCTTCCTTAGAATGGATAGTAGACAACTCTCCGTTTTTGATCAATTGCAGAAATGTCTCATTTTGACCCAGTCCTTCCATTGAGAAATAAAACGGATCCTGTTGATCCTTCATAAATACTTCCACATTGTGGTGGCTGTATTTTAATTTTAGTTGTTTTGGAGAATCAATTACTTTCAAAGCACCATCTACCATAAAAGCAACTCTATTACACAGTTCATCTGCATCGTGCATCTGATGGGTGGTCAAAAAAATGGTCTTACCTTCGCTTTGCAACTCTTTGATGATATCTTTGATAATTCTGCCATTCACTGGGTCAAGGCCAGATGTTGGATCGTCCAGGAAAATTATCTCGGGATTGTGCATGAATGACCTTACAAAATTGAGCCTCATTTTCATGCCTTTTGAAAAATCACCTACCTTTTTCTTGGCATCATTTTCTAGCCCCACTTTGGCCAATAGGTCAAGCGGTTTTTGACTATTTTGATAGAAGTTTCTAAAGAATTCCAAATTCTCCAAAGCCGTTAATTTCAAATAATGATTGGGTAATTCAAATCCCACTCCGATTTTCTCATAAAGTGATTTATCCCATGATTTCACTTCTTGTCCATCAATGGTTGCAGATCCTTCATAATCATTCAACAACTTGTAAAGTATTTTTTGAGTCGTACTTTTCCCAGACCCACTTGGCCCTAGAAATCCAAATATTTCACCTTTTTCAATGTGGAATGAAATATTTTTAATCGCCGGATTTACACTACCCGCATAAGTGTAGGAAAGATTATTTACCGATATCATCTCAATGACCAATTGGAAATAATAAAATTCAAATTATCCATTTGCATGATTTAAAACTTGATTCCAAACCCGCCACACATTTTTATAACAAATCTTTTCGATCTGCTCATCTGTGTATCCACGCTTTAATAAAACATAAATTAAATTTGGATATTGCGATACATCTTTCAGCCCTTTAGGTAAGCTATCCCCTACTCCATCAAAGTCAGAACCCAATCCTACGTGGTCAATACCGGCAAGCTTCACGATCAGATCAATGTGGTCGGCTACTTTTTCGACATCAGAAAACAAAGAACCATTTTTTGCTTCAAAGTCCATCATTAGTTTTTTGGCTTCCGGATCAGATTCTTTCAAATTTTTATCACTCAATAATTTATCAAATTTGTCCCAGTTTGGTTTCAAACTTCCGTCCAAAAAAGTAGAACCAAAATTGACTTGTATCACCCCACCTTTTTTGCCCATCTCAACAATCATTTCGTCACTCATATTACGTTGAAAACCAGGTGTAAAATTTCTTGCGGAAGAGTGAGAAGCAATAACAGGAACTCTAGACAATTCCATCACTTGCCAAAAAGTCTTATCTGAGATATGAGAAACATCAATCATGATTCCCTGAGTATTCATTTCTGCGACTACTTCCATTCCGAAAGGACTCAATCCCTTCCAAGTTGCTGTTGTGTCGTAAGAAGAATCACATATTTGATTGTCTTTGCCATGTGTCAAAGTGATATAACTGATTCCCCTTTTTTTGAAATATGCCACATTTTTAATGTCCTTTTCAATGGGTGCCCCATTTTCCATACCCATTGGCAGTGCTATTTTCCCATTTGCCACCACAGCCTCAGCTTCAGCAGGGCTTTTCACCGTTTTATAATAATCTGGAAGTTCGGCTGCAATTTTTTCAACCATATCAATTAAGGAGTCTGCATAAGCTTTTGCTCCTCCTGTCACTTGATATGAAGAAGGAATATAAATGGACATGAAGGGAACATCCAAGCCACCAGCTTTTGCCCTTTTAAAATCAAAATCACCGTCTTTGGTTTCTATTGGAATGCCAATGAACTCTTTGGTAAATCTGAAATTTTTGATTGCTAACCTATACGGTAAGTCCACGTGTCCATCAGTAATGATGTATTGATGAGCCAAAGTTTGTGCCTTTGTGCGTAACATTTCGTCATCACTTTGTTTGGATAATTTCTTGCTACAACCAATGGCAGAAAGCAATAAAACAAATAAAATCAAATTGGTAAATTTCATCTTCAATCATTTAGTTTTTAATTGGGCGCCAACGATGATCATTTTAAAACAAATTCCAAGAGTAGCTTGTAATAGTGACAACATTTGGGAATTGTTCTTACAAACTTAATATTCCAACTCGAATGTATCATGAAAATATAAAACTAAGCCGACTTAATTTTAAGATTACGCTAATTTGTCATATAAAAATCAACACGGGATGTCATTTTGCCAGCTGAATATCAAGGTTTTATGTCATAATTACCACTTTTTCAGATTGGAATAATTTTAGCGCTTAGACAATTATATAACCTAAATAAAAATTTAAGATGAATCTGAATAATTTAACAATAAAAGCACAAGAGGTCGTGCAAAAAGCACAACAACTTGCCATGGAGCTAGGCAGTCAAGCGATTGAACCTGGCCATTTTCTAGAAGGTATGTTTGCCATCGAAGATTCTCCCGTCAATCACTTGTTGAAAAAACTTGGCTTGAATCCGGATGTCATAAGAAAAACAAACGAAAGCATTGCCAAATCATACGTAAAGGGTCAAAATGGTGGTCAATCTATCAGCCGACAAGCTTCAGAAATTATACAAAAAGCCAATATCTCTTTGAAGACTTTTGGTGATGAATTTGTAGCTGTCGAACATTTGTTTTTGGGCTTATTACAGACCAAAGACCAAGTCAGTCAAATGTTGAAAGACTATGGCATCAAAGAAAATGACTTGATTGCCGCCATCAAGGACATGCGCAAAGGCAGTAAAGTACACAGTCAAAGTGCTGAAAATACTTACAATGCGCTCAACAAATACGCCATCAACCTCAATGAGCGTGCAAAATCGGGTAAACTCGATCCAGTCATTGGTAGAGAAGAAGAAATTCGTAGAGTGCTGCACATTTTAGCAAGAAGGACCAAAAACAATCCGATCCTCATCGGTGAACCTGGTGTTGGTAAAACTGCCATCATCGAAGGTTTGGCTCACAGGATCATCGCAGGTGATGTGCCTGAAGATTTGCGTGAAAAACAAATTTATGCTTTGGACATGGGCGCATTGATTGCCGGTGCCAAGTATCAAGGTGAATTTGAGGAGAGACTCAAAGCGGTGATCAATGAAGTATTGAGCTCTGATGGAAATATTTTCCTTTTCATTGACGAAATCCACACGTTGATTGGTGCTGGTAAAAATCAGGGAGCCATGGATGCTGCCAATATCCTAAAACCTGCTTTGGCAAGGGGAGAATTGCGGGCCATCGGTGCAACTACACTTGATGAATACCAAAAATATTTTGAAAAGGACAAGGCTTTGGAACGTAGATTCCAGCAAGTAAACGTCAACGAACCTTCTGAAGAGGACGCAATTTCTATCCTCAGAGGTTTGAAAGAGAGGTATGAAACCCACCACAAAATCAACATCACCGATGAAGCTGTGGTAGCGGCTGTCCAATTATCCAATAGATACATAACAGACAGGTTTTTGCCAGATAAGGCCATTGACTTGATAGACGAGGCTGCTGCTAAGTTGCGTATGGAAATGAACAGCATGCCTGAAGAATTGGATGAGGCCGAACGTAAAATCAGACAATTGGAAATTGAGCGCGCTGCAATGCAACGTGAGGAAGACCAAACAAAACTCGCCAGAATCAACGAGGACCTTGCCAACTTGGAAGAAAAACGCAATGGTTTGAAATTGAAATGGGAAAATGAAAGGTCTGTGGTCTTGGGCATTCAAACAGCCAAAGAAGAATTGGAAAAATTGAAGTCTGAAAGTGCCAGAGCTGAGCGCGAAGGTAATTACACTTATGCGGCAGAAATAAAGTACGGCAGAATTCCAGACGAACAACAACGCCTTAGCAAATACATGGACCAACTTGCCGAGATGCAAGACAATGACAAATTGTTGGTCAAGGAGGAAGTTGACGGAGAAGACATCGCAGAAATTGTGAGTAAATGGACAGGTATTCCAGTCACTCGTATGTTGCAAAGTGAAAAGGAAAAATTGATTCACCTGGAAGAAAGAATCGAACGTCGGGTTGTTGGCCAAGAAGAAGCAGTGGAAGCAGTTTCCAATGCCATCAGATTGAGTCGTACCGGACTTTCAAATCAAAACAAACCCATTGGTTCTTTCCTTTTCTTGGGAACAACTGGTGTCGGTAAAACAGAACTTGCTAAAGCATTGGCCGAAGAATTGTTTAATGATGAAAACCTCATGACGCGTATTGACATGAGTGAATATCAGGAAAAACATGCGGTTTCAAGATTGGTTGGTGCTCCTCCGGGATATGTGGGTTATGAAGAAGGTGGACAATTGACTGAGGCCGTAAGAAGAAAGCCATACAGTGTGGTTTTGCTCGATGAAATCGAAAAAGCACACCCCGATACTTTCAATATTTTATTACAAGTTTTGGAAGATGGGCGATTGACAGATAACAAAGGCCGGGTGGCAAATTTCAAAAATACAGTCATCATCATGACTTCAAATATGGGTTCGGAACTCATCAGAGAAAATTTTGCTCAGTTGACCGAACAAAATGAAGAAGAAATGGTAGAGAAGACCAAGAATGCGGTTTTTGAATTATTGAAATTGAGCGTGCGACCTGAGTTTCTGAACAGAATTGATGAAGTCATCATGTTCAGGCCTCTGGATCGCAGAAACATCAGGAGCATCATTGACATACAACTGAATGACGTGAAAAGACTTTTGGCAGAACAGGACATCAAAATTGACTTCACACCTCAACTCAAAACCTGGTTGGCTGATGAAGGCTTCAATCCAGAATTTGGAGCAAGGCCACTCAAACGCGTCATCACAAAGAAGATTTTGCACGAGTTGTCAAAACAAATATTGACAAACGTCATCGTACCAAAATCAGATGTTTTGTTTGATGTTTTTGATGACAAAGGAGTGGTAAGAAAGACCGTTTTAGCAGAACATGTGAATTAGTTTTTTGTATTCGCGTAATTTTATAAATTTTAGAAAAGGAGTGATGTTTTTACATTGCTCCTTTTCTTTTTATGGTAGTCGGTACTAAAAACTTTCCACTTTGAGAACCCATAATTTATTTAGAAAAATTTCTCAGATAATCGGAATGCAATATCTTTGAAAATAAAAATTAGAACTATGTCTAAAGAATTGGTCGTTATTGAAACCATGGTGAATGCACCCGTTGAAATCGTTTGGGAAAAATGGAATGCACCTGCACATATTACAGAATGGTATACTGCAACTCCGGAATGGCACACCCCACAAGCAAGTGCTGATTTCACAGAAGGTGGATCATTCAATTACAGAATGGAGGCCAAGGATGGCAGTTTTGGTTTTGATTTTAATGGCACATTCGATGAAATCGTAGAAAATGAATTCATAGCCTATACATTGGCCGATGGTCGCGAAGTAAAAATCACCTTTTCGTCCCTGGGACCCAATACCCACATAGAACAAGAATTTGAAGCGGAGGGAGAAAATCCTGTGGAAATGCAAAAAGCAGGTTGGCAAGCCATTTTAGACAATTTCAAAAGTTATATAGAAGGTTCTGATGAAGAGGAATGATTGAGTTCATAAAGTTTGTAAAGTTTGTAAAGTTTGTAAAGTTTGTAAAGTTTGTAAAGTTGTAAAGTTTGTAAAGTTAAAAGTTAAGTAAAAAGTTTATAAATATATGCTAGCGTAGCGGCAGAAAATTTTCTGCCTTTTGACACAAACATTTATTTGAATTTGTAAAAAATATAACGTTAATTAAACGGAGAGGCAGAAAATTTTCTGCTTTTTTACACAAATATTTATTTGAATTTGTAAAAAATATAACGATAATTAAACCGTAGAGGCAGAAAATTTTCTGCCATATCCGATACAATATAAATATACCCAAAATTATCAAACCCTGAAATTGACAGAAAAATTCAATAATAAAAACCGATTTAAATCTGCGCGTGCCCAATGGTGGAATTATGGATGGAATGGTGCCTATTTTGTAACCATCTGCACAGACAATCGGGAAAATTATTTTGGTGAAATTCAAAATGGAAAAATGATTCTGTCAGAAACCGGAATCATTGCAGAAAATTTGTGGTATGAAATTCCCAATCATTCTGTTTTTGTTGAATTGGGTGAATTCGTTGTCATGCCAAACCACGTTCATGGTATCATTTTAATCGATAAACCCGAAATCGAAAATAATAATGGTGTAGACACAGGGCATGCCCTGCATCTACCGCCACCAATATTTGGGGACAATAATATTGGGAAAAATAGATTTCAAAATCAGGGAAAAAATACCGTTTCATCAATCATCGGAGGTTATAAATCAGCAGTTACCAAAAACGCCAATTTATTTAATTTAAAAAATGGATGGCAAAAACGATTTCATGACCATATCATTAGGGACCATATAGAATTTGAACGAATTTCGAATTACATTATAAAAAATCCTGAAAATTGGGAGAAGGATAAATTCAAATAAAAAATAGATATAGCTATGTCCTACCATTCCCAAATCACCAATTCCCAAGGTTCAGCACCAGCCTCATCCAAGGTGTATAAATTGGTAAAACCAATGTGTTTGTGCGCAGCCATGGATCTCGTATTGAGGCAATATATAAGAGCCAAACAAAAATCATATTTACCAGCATAGCTCATTTTGAATTGCTCGTATAACGACCTGAACACACCTTGGCCTCGGTAATGATAATCAACACATATTTGGCCCATCATCAAATAATTGTTGAAATGGCGATCACCCTTTTCTTTCAATTCATCAACAATGCGAAACATAGGAAATAAACCAGGAATTTTATCTGAAAATTTTGGTGACATCGTCAAGGCATATCCAATGACCTTATTCCCGTCCAATCCAATGATGTGTCCATCTGCTACGTTCATTTGATGCAGCAAATCAAAATCGTGTTTTAAGGTTACAAAACCTTGCTCGGCTTCTACATCCTTTGTGTGGCTACCTTTTAGAAAACGACTTTGTAATTCTAAGATGCCGTGTAATTCCTCTTCGGTTTCTGCTTTCCTAAAATCGAGCATACTATTTTATGTCTACCACAAAAAAATCAATGACACATTCCACAATTTCTCCAGCCTTATTCAAACCCCAATAAACCGGAAATCTACCTGCCTGCCCACCTGTTGAAAACATTGGAACAGAGGAGGTATTGTCAACCTTATGCATGTTCCAATCACCAATTTGCAAGGAATATTTATTCGATCCAGAATATGCTTTGAATTCAGCTGCAAGAAAATCAGTATAGAAATTGCCTTTTTTGTGCTTTTTATAATAGGCCTTTTTCTCTTTGTTGAATTTTTCAAAAGCTTCTAAATCAAAAAAACTGGCTAACTGCGATTTAGATTCAAATCCAAAAAAACCATCGCTTTTGAGTGTTGCCAATTGACTTTCTTTCAAATCTGTAGTGATGGCCAATTCCCAAGTCACAGCCTTTTCTTTTTTTAATTTTAAAATTGCAAAGGCAATGACATAATAATCTTCACCAGTTACAGGATTGACCATTATTTCAACGGGATATTTTCCTGGCGTGATCTTTTTAGTAAGCGGATTCAAAACGTCAGTATCAAATGGATCTCCAACCAATAAAACACCGGAAGGAAAATTGCACTCACCGATAGAGACCTTGGTCAATTTTTTATCTTTGAATGCCTTGGTATAATCGATTGTTGGCAGCTTTTTTTGCGCTAAGCCATCCTTTGATGTGATACAAAAAATTGCCATAAAAAGAACAAAAGACAAGTGTTTCATTTTACAATTTCTTTGAGGTAATAAATATTTTCGTTTTATACTGATGAAGACAAAATGATTCATGGAGAACAAATTACTTCTTCATTTTCTATATCAAAGATAGAAGAATAATTTTTGATTTTATATCACGAAATTGGATGAGTATTTTGTTAATGGTTAATTGATAATGGTTAATGGTTAATGGTTAATGATCAATTATTAATGGTTAATGATCCATGGGGAAAATACGTTTTGGAACATCCAATCTAGACAGGACATTGCCTGTCTTCACAGCTAGATATCTTGTTAATGGTTAATGGTTAATGGTTAATGGTTAATGGATAACAATTCAGTGTGGAATCACCAGTCGAGACAGGCCATGTCCGGGTCCATTTCATCTCTTCGTTTTAAATACAGAGGGCCCAGAGGGGTTAAATATTATTAACCATGGATGAAGTCCATGGAGAAAAATGAAAAGTGAATATGATTTTGGCGGGATTTTTGGCGAAGCTTCCAAAAATCATGACAAAATCCCAACTACAAATTTAAGAAGTGATGAAATGCACCCCCATGTCCTGTCTTCACCGCTAGAAATCTTGTTAATGGTTAAAGATTAATAGCTAATTGGGGTTATAGATTCTAACTTACTCTCACTAAGAGTAAAACATGCTGCATTTCGAAAGCAATGAATAAATCAACAGTAACTTATCGCATATGGATTTCGAATGAAGCAATCAAATAATTTATTACATATAAAAAATATATTAATCATGAAAACAGTAGGTATTATAGGGGGTGCAGGCTTCATAGGAAGTTATAACACCAAAAAGTTTTTGGAAAACGGATACAAAGTAAAAGTATCTGCAACAGACCTTTCCAACAAAGAGAAATACGCACATTTGTCAAGTTTGAAAAATGCAGAAAACCTTGAACTTGTACAAATGAATGTGGAGGATAAAGTTTCACTTGGCAATTTTTTGAAAGGCTGCAATATTGTGGTACATGGAGGTACACCCTTTCAATTGGACGTAAAAGACCCAAAAGTTGAATTGTTTGATCCCACCATTGAGGGTACAAAAAACTTCCTGGAACTTGCTAAAGAAACACCAGAAATAGAACAAATCATTTTTATTGCTTCTGTGGCAGCGTATAATACTGATTTCCCAATGCTACCTGCCGGCAAAAAAGAAGGCGACCAAATTTCAGAGGAAGATACACCACATTGGAGCGATGAAAGTCACCCTTATGCACAAGCTAAGTATGTTGCGAATGAAGTGGTGAAAAATTTCATGACAGCAAATCCTGAATTGACTTTTGAAATAACCACGGTTTCACCAGTGGGTGTGATGGGTAAATCGCTGTCAAACAGGCAAGATTCAACCTCAACGGGTATTCAATATTTATTCAAAAATAAAATCGCCCCCAATCCTTTTATCCAAATGTTGTACGATATGGACATTTCCTGGGCCCTGATAGATGTAGAAGATGTGGCAGAAGCCATTTACAAAATAGTCAATTCAACCAATACAAAAGGTAAAAACTATTTATTATCCAGCGAAAACTACCGCATATCTGATGTCACTTTGATGCTTAATGGACATGAGCCATTAGCTAAACCAGTGATTGTTTATAACTGCGACATGGCTATCAAGGATTTCGATATGAAATTCAAACCAGCTAAAGCTTCTTTGGAGGCTTATAATAATTGAGATTTTCAATAATAAAACAACCTTTAAAATTAATAAATGAGACAAATCAAATTATCAATCCTATTCGTCTTCTGCTTGAGCCAAGGCATTCAAGCTCAAGAAGACAAATACCTTTGGCTTGAAGAGGTTGATGGCAAGAAAGCGTTGGAATTTGTTGAAAAACAAAATAAAGCAACACTTGCAGAATTGAGTGCCGAAAAAGACTATCAGGACATTTACAATAAGAATTTAGCGATCCTCAATTCTACTGAAAAAATTGCCTACCCAACCATTCATGGAAACTACGCCTATAATTTCTGGAAAGATGCGGACCATGTACGAGGTATTTGGCGAAGAAGCACTTTAGAAAGCTATAAAACTGGAAAGCCCGCATGGGAAACCTTGCTGGATATCGATAAACTTTCAGAAGCCGATAACAAAAAATGGGTTTATAAAGGAAATGAAGGTTTATATCCAGACTACAATCGTTTTTTAATTCAACTTTCCGATGGAGGAGGAGATGCAGTCTATATCAAAGAGTTTGATGTCAACACAAAGCAGTTTATAAAAGACGGTTTTTCAATTGACGAAGCAAAAGGTAATGCAAGTTATTTAGATATAAACACCTTGATTGTTTCTACCGATTTTGGCGAAGGATCAATGACTACCGCGGGTTACGCAAGACAAGTAAAACTTTGGAAACGTGGCACATTATTAAAAGATGCTCAACTTATTTATGAAGTGGAAACTACTGATGTTGGAGCTGGAAGTTCTATTATACGCGATGGGAACAAACAGTACACCATTTTGGGTAAAATATCCAGTTTCTCATCGGGTCAACTTTCGGTATGGTTAAATAATAAACTTATCCCCTTAGATATACCCGAAGATGCTGCAATAACTACAATTTTGTTTGATCGATTTATTTTGCAAAACAAGCAATTCGTAATTCAATTAAAATCCGACTGGACGGTAAATAACAAAACCTACACCACAGGTACATTGCTCAGTCTCAATTTTACCGAATTGTTAAAAGGAAACAAAGAGATTAAAGTAATCATGAAACCAGCTGAATCTTCCAGTATTTCTGGTATTTCTGCTACTAAAACCAAATTATTGGTCAACGTTTTGACGGATGTTACAAGCAATTTATTTGTCTATTCATTTACCAATGAAAACTGGATCAGTAAAAGGGTTGATGCACCGAAATTGGGAGCTATTACTATAGATGCAACCTCAGAACTTTCTGACCAGTATTTTTTTGATTTTGAAAACTTCATCACACCCACTACTTTATACATGGGCGATGCGAGTAACACTACTATTAAACCTTACAAATCACTGCCTGCCTATTTTGATGCCAGTAATCTTGAAGTAAAACAATACAAAGCGAAATCTAAGGATGGCACCATGGTCCCTTATTTTATAGTGTCTCGTAAAGGACTAAAAATCGATGGCACCAATCCAACCCTTGTTTATGCCTACGGTGGCTTTGAGATATCCAGTTTACCTTATTATTGGGGAGCTATGGGTGTTTCATGGTTAGATAAAGGCGGAGTTTATGTATTGGCAAATATCCGCGGTGGTGGCGAATATGGACCCAAATGGCACCAGAATGCGATAAAAGAAAAGCGACAAAACACTTTTGACGACCTATATGCGGTATCCGAGGATGTTATTGCTAAGAAAGTTACCTCACCCCCACATTTAGGAGTTATGGGTGGTAGTAATGGAGGCTTGTTGGTAGGGGTAGCTTTCACGCAGCGACCAGATTTATACAATGCTATACTTTGTCAAGTTCCATTGCTTGACATGCAACGCTATAACAAACTATTGGCAGGGGCGAGTTGGATGAGTGAGTTTGGAAATCCTGATATTCCCGAAGAATGGGCATATCTCAAAAAATATTCGCCCTATCACAATCTTAAAGAAGGTGTAAAATATCCAGAAGTCTATTTTGGTACATCCACTCGTGATGACAGAGTGCACCCTGGCCATGCCCGAAAAATGGTAGCCAAAATGAATGATATGGGTTACAAAACCTACTATTACGAAAATACCGAAGGAGGTCACGCTGGCTCATCTACCAATGAACAAAGTGCTAAATTGAATGCAATGATGTTTTCCTATTTATTGATGAAATTGAAATAATTATTCATAAAAGCAACTTTTTAAGTGGCATGTCGAAATCATGATGACCTTAACTAAAATTTAGACCAAACAAATGCAAAAACTTACATCAAAAAGAATTGAACAAATAGACGCATTGCGGGGCTTTGC
Organism: Saprospiraceae bacterium; assembly: GCA_016715105.1. Classification (GTDB taxonomy): domain Bacteria; phylum Bacteroidota; class Bacteroidia; order Chitinophagales; family Saprospiraceae; genus JADKBO01. The sequence continues at coordinate 24,262 of JADKBO010000015.1, forward strand.
ATTGTTTGGCATCATAATGACCCACATGTTTGAAGGCTATTTGGCAAGCATGACACCACCACAGTTTGTGGGCTTTAATATACTATATCCGATAGATAGTTTTTCACAATTTGTCATTCAAAACTTGTTTATTGGGAAATTTTATGCCATATTCTCCATGCTGTTTGGGCTAAGTTTCTACTTAATATTAGACCAGAAAAAAGGATCAAGTTCTTTAAAATTCGTCTTGAGATTGGTGCTTTTATTCCTCATTGGCTTCATTCATCATGTGCATTATAGGGGTGATTTTTTGACCGTCTATGCGGTATTCGGTTTAGCATTGGTGCTTTTTAGAAGAGTACCAGATAAAATCGTTTTGATTCTTGGTTTATTTCTTGCGTTCAACGGACCTTCTATGGTGTCTAGTTCTATCTCATTAATTCAAAAAACAAGGCAAGAAACAGTAGAAACTGTAAAAGAAACCCAAAGCATAGCCATCAATAATTCAGCAAATAACCCTGTTACCCAAGCAACTGCCTATTTTGATTTGATATTGAAAGGCGAATACCAAAAATTGATTATTTCAAACAGCACTATTGGTTTTTATAATAAATACAATTACCTTAAATTTAGTGGCAGGCTCTGGATAATCCCAGGCTTGTTTTTGTTGGGCCTTTGGATAGGTCGTAAAAAATGGCACGAAGGAATAGATAAAATTCCATTGCGTAAAGTAATTTTTATCTCAACCTTGATAGGTATTCCATTGCTACTAATGAGCTACTATTTTTCACAAGCATCCAACAATGAATTAATTAAGTATTTCGGTGTAATTGCCAAAGATGCTTCCAATATTTTTATACCCCTTTTGTATATTGCTGGCCTGCTTGCCATGTTCAAACTGAGTAGCACAAATAAAATCACGAGTTTACTGATACCCGTGGGTAAAATGGGGCTTTCAACCTACGTGATGCAAACTGCTTTTGGACTTTTTATATTTTACGGATATGGACTTGGGCTTTTATTAAAATTATCAGGAACAGCAGCCCTCGGACTAGGACTCCTATTTTTTATCTTACAAATTGTTTTTAGCAAATGGTGGTTCAGCAAATACAGATTTGGCCCATTGGAGTGGCTATGGCGAAGTGGCACAAATGGAAGCTGGCAATCAATGAAAATCAATAAAGAACTTAATACAATTGACTTATAAAAAAGAAACATGAAAAAACTATGCCTATTTCTATTTTGTCATTTAGCTCTTTTGAGCTTTAAATTCAACAATAATGAATAAAACATTTTTAACTCTCCTAACTACATTTTTACTTTTCTGTAGTTGCCAATCAACAGATAAGAACGCTGTTTTAGAGAAAAACAAAGCGATTGTTTTGGAGTATCACAAAGTTTGGAGTGGAGCTAAAATTGACAATTTAGACGAAATACTAACACCAGACTTTGTTTGTCATTATTTAATAAATGAAGAATGGAAGGGCATTGACGGTGCTAAAAAAACATTTCCGATAGGTTAGCCATTTTTCCGGATTGGAAGGAAGAAATAGTGGATATCATTCAAGAAAACGACAAAGTAGTCACTCGCTATAAGGCCACAGCAACTCATACCAAAACATACGAAGGAATAGATGCTACAAGTGCAAAAATTGAAATATATGAGGTTTCTATTTATCGCATCAGTAACGGAAAAATCGCAGAACAATGGGCCTTTCCTGATGACCCAGCAATAAAAAAACAAATTCTGAATTTCAAGAAATAACTGTAGGCAACAATGATTATTAAATAGTAAAATGAAATCAATTTTAACCAGCTTTATAATTGGATTCGTCAACTGACTAAAGACTTTGAAATTCCTGGTCTCTCGATTGGTATCTTTAGAAATGAGTAATAAAAATAATAGCATATGAAATCAAAAATAATATTCACACTTACCTATATTTTACTGCTTCATTTCATACCTTCAATGGGCATCTCCCAGGAGGCCTGGTTATCCACTCCGGAAAGTATCAACCAATTCAGAGAGCAAGTAGAGTCTATCAGGCCCGATACCACTCAATTCAACCTAATGGTTGTAGACAAAACTATTCAATTAACCGGACGTGAAATAGATTTACGAATTTATAAACCTAAAGGCACCAACTTAAAACCCACATTAATTTATGTTCATGGTGCTTGTTGGGTTGCAGGGAGTCTAGACAGTCATGATGAAATCTGCAGGTATTTGGCCACGAAAAGCGATGTAAACGTCGTAGCGATAAATTATAGATTAGCTCCGGAATACAAATATCCTGATGCCCACAATGATGTTTATGAGGGCACCGAATGGATTTGGAACCATGCAAAAGAAGTCGGATTGGATACAAAACAATTTGCAATTTCCGGAGAAAGTACAGGAGCTTATTTTACAGCTGCCACAACACTAAAATCAAGGGATACCCAAGGAAGCCCAAAGTTCACTTTCCAATTACTGGTATATGCCGCACTGGATGGCGGTGGTTCATCTTGGTCTGAATGTAAAGACTTGTACTTTACTAATCAACAAGAAATTAGAAGTGAATATGGCTCCCCACTCTGGTCTAAAAACCTATCTGAGCTACCTCCAACATTCAACATTTTGGGGGAATTTGAGCAGTCTCGGGCAGAAGAAGAGTTATTTATGAGAAAGTTGAAAGACAATGGTATAACTACCGAAAGTTTCGTGAACGAAGGAGTTGGCCATGACGTGAATAATTGGCTTTCTGTTAAAAAGGAAACTCCCGCACACTTAAAAGCAATAGCATTTATAAAAGCAGGATTCAACAAAGAATAAATGATAATAGGTCTGTACTTTAAAATTAAAAACAAAAAAACATGAAACATCTACTCATATTACTCGCTTTTGCACTTGCATTTACAAGCTGTGCCGACAAAAACAAAAACTTATCACTTCCCCCAATTTCAGAAGTTTATGACAGTTTTTATGAAGGCAGTTTGGCATTAAATCACAAGTGTTAACTGCCTATAAATGTGGCTCCTGAGTCTTTAATAAGTAAATAGTAATCACTTTAATGGTCTTTTAATCTGCGGAATCTATATGTTTTTACCCACATTCCGCAGATTTCATGATTATTATCTGCGGAATATATACTTAAATGGGCACATTCCGCAGATTTTTATATGATAATCTGCGGAATTTATGTATATTTACCCACATTCCGCAGATCAATTAAGTGAATCATGATAGGTCGACATAAAGAAATAGAGGTTTTGGCAAATGCTTATACCTCGAAGAAAGCAGAATTAGTAGCAGTTTTTGGTAGAAGACGTGTTGGTAAAACATACTTAATCAGGTCCTTTTTTGCTCAGAATATAGACTTTGAAATAACAGGCTTGAAAGATGGCAATAAAGAACAGCAACTTCGGAATTTTGCTTACAGCATGAAAGATGCCCAAAAAACAGAAAACCTACCTTCACCTCCCATAGATTGGCTCGAAGCCTTCCACCAATTAAAAACGCATCTAGAGTCACTGGAAGATAAGGCAAAAAGAAAGGTTGTGTTTTTTGACGAAGTTCCATGGATGGCAAGTGGAAAATCTGCTTTCCTGACTGGCTTCAGTTATTTCTGGAATAGCTATGCATCAAAAGCTAATATTGTCGTATTAATTTGTGGATCTGCAGCAGCATGGATGATTCAAAAATCATCAACGACAAAGGTGGCTTACACAATCGGGTAACTAGTAGAATACATCTTCAAGCTTTTACTTTGGCAGAAACCGAGACCTACTTCAAACAAAAAAATATTGCTTTTGATCGGTATCAATTGCTGCTACTTTATATGACCATGGGTGGTGTACCCCATTATTTAGATCAAGTGCAAGGTGGAAAAAGTGCCGTTCAGAATATTGATGCCATATGTTTTAAACCAGATGGTCTATTGCGAACGGAATTTAACAATCTATACAGTTCACTATTTTCAAATCCTGAAAAATATGAAGCCATTATAGCTTCTTTGGCTTCTAAGTGGAAGGGCATGAGCCGAAATGAAATTATTGCAAGCACCAGCATATCTGATGGCGGAGGATTGACAATGATGTTGAAAGAATTGGAGCAATCAGGTTTTATTTCTTCTTACATCCCATTCGAAAAAAAGAAAAAAGACACGTTGTACAGGTTGACAGATTGCTACTCTCTCTTCTATTTAAAATTCATCAAAGACATTTCACCCAAAGAGACCATTTCCTGGGCAAACCTTAGTCAAACCCAGTCATGGATTTCCTGGAGTGGTTATGCTTTTGAAAATATATGCTTTATGCACATTGATAACATTAAAATGGCTTTGGGAATTTCCGGAATACACACCAATCAGTATAGCTTCTTATCTAAAACTAAAGACGAAATAGAAGGGACCCAAATTGACATGCTCATCGATAGACAGGATAATGTGATATCATTGTGTGAAATCAAATTTTATAAAGAAGAACTAATTTTGACCAAAGCAGATGCAGATGCAATTTTGCGCAAAAAAAGTATATTTCGTCACGTCTCTGGCACTAAAAAGCAAATTTTTGTAGTGCTTATTTCAACTTTTGGACTTATTCAAAATAAGCATAGCTTAGGAATAATTGACAATGCGCTGGATGTAAATGCATTGTTTTGATGGATTCGAATCAATTGTGAAGTTAGAAATCCTGTCTTGATTTTGAGAAATTATTAAAAGAGTACAGCCGCAAGGCCTTCCGTCTCTGCATATTACGGCATCCATATTGCACAATTTCTGAACTTTCCACCACTTTATAAACTTTATGAACTTTATGAACTTTATGAACTAATAAAAAAGGCGAAGCCGTAATAAATACAACTTCGCCTCTATCAATTGGCCTTACCCGTACCAAACATGGTTTTCAGCTGATCAAAAATTTGACCTCCTCCAGAAACGGTAATGTTTTTGATGTTTTCGGCAATCTTTTCAACATATTCCATTTCCTTTAACCTGAACAACATCTCGTTGTCTTCCATCAACTTGGCAGTGTTCAACAAACTTCTGGTAGAAGCTGTTTCTTCACGCCTCATGATGACATTGGCTTGAGCTTTTTTCTCAGCGATCAAAACTTGGTTCATGATTTCTTTCATATCACCAGGTAAAATGATGTCCTTGATGCCGCATTCAAAAAGAGCAACGCCCATGATTGATGCTTTATCAGTAGCATATTTCAAGATGTAATCAGAGACAGTATTTTTATCTGCCAACAATTCATCCAAAGTATAATAGCCAATGTATTCTCTCAAAGCCAATTGCATTAAGCCATAAATTTGTCTTTCGACTGCTTGAGTGTCAATCAATGCTTTTACAACATCTACAATTTGGTAAATAACGTAGAAGTTGATCCTGATTCCCGCTTTATCTTTGGTCAATAATTCCTGACCATTGACTTCCATTGGAGTCTTTCTCATATCTGCTTTGTAAACATCTACTTTCTGGTCGTTTTTCCAAAAATAATAGGTTCCTGCAGTCAATTGCTCTACAAAAGTTCCTTCTACATACAACAAACCAATTTGGTAAGTATCTACTGGAAACACCCTCAAATATCTCAACAGTTCAGCTTTGCCAAACCATGATTTATTGATGTTATTTCCAACTCTCAATTCATCCAAATTCACCATCTCGTAAGTATATGGATTGCTGTCTTTCCAATAGGCATATCTTCCCGCACCAAGTGTGGTAAAATACAATCCATTTTTCAATTGAATTGCAATCTCGTTGTCTTTAATAACAATCAATTCCAATGCATCTGCGAGGGATTTATTTTGCATTTTTATATCAAAATCCCCGGTAATTAAAAAGGGTTTGGTAATATCATAAATGACCACTTCCCTCTTCCACAACCAATAAGTGCCTTCTTTCAAGACACTTTCCAATCCACCGTTTCGGTAGACAAGGGCTCTTTCATTAGCCCTAACTTTCATTCTCTTCAACATGTCATGAAGTTTTTAAATAATTAAATAAAAAGGGAATGCTTTTGAATTTTTACAAAACAAAAAAGGAATAACGGAGTAAGTTAAATTGTCCCAGACATTAATTGACCTCCTCTTTTTGCGCGCCAAAAGAATTGGACAATAAATTACCTGATACGCCTCAAATCATTCTTGTCATTACAAGTCTTTCACTTTGCTTCACGTTGCAAGGATTTTCATCTTTATGCTTCGTGATCAAATAGAAAAACATTCCCCAAATAGTGAGCTTTTTTAAAGAGAAACTCTAACTCTTTCAATGGATTAACTGTCCACTGCTCTACCAACTGAGCTATCCTAACCTAAATAGGAGCAGGAGTCGAACCTGCGACACGAGGGCTGATGTTCTACCTCTAAACTATTTACCACTCAAGGTAAAATGGGATTCGAACCCATGTCGTCAGCGTGCATTCCACATCAAAAAGACAAGCTGCACATGAATAAGTCATTAACTTTCATGCAATGGGGCTATACAGAAACCCTCAACAAGGCTCATCCATCCGAATTTATGGAATCTCTTATGTGTATTGCTACACTTGTATTTTTTTCCGACCTTTCTTTGTCGGTTTCTTTATTTTCCTTTCCAACCTGATCAATTCATCTTTAAAAAAGTCAAATGTTTTAGTACAGTTTGAAAGGTTTCTTCCAGTCTTCAAGAGCAATATTGCTTCCTTGACTTTTCCAGAATTTTCAAGTATGCTTGCACGTCTTGTAATGGCAACCAATTTTGAAAAACCGGGTTTATTTTCTCCCATTTTCAGTATGCGCTCTGCATTGGTCAAATCGCCCAACCATATCAGCAATAAACTGTAATATTTGTACGTCTCCACATAATCCGAATCTGCCAACAAAGCACATTCAAAATAATGTTTACCAGTTTTGAAATTCTTTAAGATTTCCATTTGTAATCTACCCATGAGGCAAAGTGATGGCGCGTGTTCTTCATCAAAACTCAAAGCATAATTGAGTGGCTCAAGCGCATCTTCCGCACAGAATGGGTAGTTTGACCAAGCCTTGAGAAAGTACTCATCAGCTAGTGTTGTTCCCACTTTTGTATTAATTAATAAAAATTACCTTACTGTCCTTTTGCTTTCCATTGCAAAAAGATTATTCCAACATTTCAGTTTTATTTAGAGGAAAAACCGGGCACAAATAGACTCTTCTGCCCTCATCAAAGGGCTAAATGGAAGGAGTACTAATCTTGCCAAAATCCTCACTTTCGTGTGATAGTTGCATAGGCAAATAATTTAAACTTTACAATAATTAAAAATAAATTTAGACGTCAAAGACATCAAATAATTATTCAATTACAAATCAAAAAACAACTTAAATGAATGGGAAATTTTGAGATTCACCGCAGTTGTTTTTCAAACAACCGCTCTGTGATCAATAGATTGGTTATCTGATTACAAATAAATCATCCTGCTTCAATTCCCGTGAAGACAAGCATAATTCACTCTTTATCAGTGAATTACTAATTGTAAATGGATGATATATATTGTTTCTATTCATAATCGATTGCAAATGTAATGGCTTTATTTATTTGTGCAAATAATTTGATTAATTATTTTAAATCCAACTTAGTTTGTTGTTGAAATTGGGTGAATGAAAAATTTTATTATGGCAATTATATGAAAATAAAAAGCTATTTCAAGGCGTAATTAATTGAAATTATTCAAATAATTACTCAGAATTTAATATAAAATATATTTTTAATTATTTGATAAAAGTAGGTAGATGATTAATTATTTGTAGATTTAAAAGGATGTGGCACATAGCCATCAAATGATGTTAAGAATTGGATGCGAAAACTTTATAAAGCTCCATATTTAAAACAAGAGGCTGATTTAAAATTTTTGAACATTTCCAAAGATGCTTTTTGGCTCTTTTAGTGAAAGAATAAAACAATAAATTATTTAGTGTTTGCTGTATAAAACTAAATGCATATTTAATCTCTGTTGAATTCCGGCCTTATACTAATAGCTGGCAGAACCCAATTACACAGTCAATTCTACCAACTACCCTAGATTCAAGTCAATTACTCAATTCCTCTGTTTAAAAGTTTTAATGAGCTCTATTTTCAAGCAGTTATCTAATCTGAAAATAATGTGATAGATAATGAACGATATTTGAATGTTATTTTGCGTTACTAATTTATAAATTTTTGATATTTACCGAATTGTATTAGTTCCTTAAGGATATAAATCAACAACCATAAGGTTTCATACTTCATTCTAATCAAAAGACTTTAACGAAAATTCTTAAGTCCTTTAAAATATGGTGTTTCTCCAAATTTATTTATTGTTGCTTAACCAAACTACTTCCATTTGTGGTGAATACATCCCTCCATTACCTAAATCAAAAAATGCTTTTTGAATAGATCCCCTTCCAGCAACTTGGGAATACATCGTAAAAAAGACTTCCACATTAACAAGATCAGCGATATTAAGTGTAAACTCAAACGGTAGTGAAGTCAAATAATCACCAGTGACACCTCCTGTTCTAAATTCAATAACTTTGGCAAGTACATCTTTTACTGCTTCATTGGTAATTCTTTGATGGATCAATGGAAAGTGAATCACCCGCATTAAGGTTTTTGCCCAAGGTTTACTTGTTTTCGAAATTCGGACATAAGCAGAAATGGCGAAATCAACATATTTATCTTCACAAAGTCCATCATCAGCAACTAAAAAATATTGTCCAGTAACAAAGACAGGCATACTAAATCCATATATCCCGGCGACACTGGCACCAAATAGATAACTGATGACATTGCTATTTTTTGTTTCAGTATAAGTGCCCGTAAAATAATCATCGCCCAATCCTTCGGTAGATAAAGTTGCATGAGCCCAAGGGTTGTCTGGAAAGACTTTAAGTGATCCTGTTTGCCAAGAATTAGGACCTAAATAATTTAAAGGAATTGAGTTGATTCTGTTTTTTATTTCCAAATCAAATTCATTTGCCAAGCTTGTAATTGGTAATGGATGTTCGAGAATACTTCTCTCATACAATTCGGCAACTTTTTTATTATGCTTAAAAGACTTAACATTCAGATCTTTGAATTCTTCATCGGAAATGCCTATTTTTTTAAGTGCTAGCATTAAGCCGCTCCTTTCTAAAATTCCTTTTTTCCTTATAGCTAATCCTTTTGAAATTTGACTTAAAGTCAAGATTTGTTGCGTTGAATATTCTTCATTCAATAAATGCTTTTTTTCCATGGTTCTTGAAGTTTATTGAACTAAAGATAATAGGATAATAAGTGAATATGCAAATAATAATTTCGAATTATTTTGAGAATCCCCTATTTTTTTGCTTGATACATTTAGAATACCATTTATTAGCATAGCTTGAATTGAATTTGGACTGGATATGCATTTATTGCAAATTAACATTAAGATCTAAATAATAATCAGGCCGAATTTGAATACATCAAATAATACAGGCATAAGAAATTTAAAATACTTCATTGAGATAGGAATTTTTACAATAATTTATTGTACTCCATTCATAACATTTTCATTATATTATTTGGCTTGCAACTCAAAAAGTACCATAAATTTAATTTTATGGCTTCTTTTCAACAATAGTACAATAGAAGCCCAAAGAAGTATGAATAGACACCTATGTGATAATTTAAATCTCAATATTTGTTAAAGTTATTAAGTTATATACTTTTCATATTTTCCAAGATGATTACCAAATATAACATCAAAAAAGAGCTGGTTTAGCAAGTTATATGGTCTGATAAATTTTAAGTCTTTATCCCTGAACAAAAGGAAAGAACTTTATTGTAAAAGAATTTAAAACGAAGAAGCATCAACCTTAAAGGTTCAATATTGTGAAAAAGTTACATTTAAAGATACACCAACAAAAGTCCATTCATTTCTGCGACTTTCCCGGAAAACCTACTGGCAGCTTCCACACATTCATTGGAAACAGTAATACATGGCATGCGAATTTGAATTTGTTTTTTGATATACCTAGGCTTGCATGATAGTTAGTAGCTCGAATGTCATGCAACCTAGGTTATCAATTCGATTGATCAATCAAAGGACTCAAAAAGGACAATGAATAGAAACATTTTAAATGAACATGCATAAAAAAATAAGAGTGAATTTAAGCTTGTTGCCAGGTTTTAGAGTATTGGTCACTTATGGTCTGCTATTCATAATCCCGATTATATGCTCTCAATGTAAAAGTTATACAATAACAGAAATCCTTTAGAAAAGAGATTGGACAATCTCATTCAGATCATGAGCATGCAAGAAAAAATAGAACAGCTATACTACAAAACAGATGGAAATGATCGATTAGGAATACCCCAATTTACAGGAAGTGACGGACCGCACGGCATAGGAAACGGGGCGAAAGGCTTTACTTGTTTTCCGGTTCCTATTGCCATGGCAGCAACCTGGGATCCAAATTTGATACTGCGGGTCGGGCAGGAGCATTTCCTTAGAACAAGCTTCCCGTGAAAGGGATCGGATAGCTGGACCTACCTTGGATTTATTAATTGATCCACGCATGGGAAGGGCCGCTGAAACTATAGGCGAAGACCCTTTTTTAGGTGGACGAATCATGGAAGCTTTTGTTATGGGTCAAAATACCACCTCGGTTTTTGGGTCTGTAAAACATTATAATTTAAACACTTATGAGCGAAACCGAAGAACCAATGATTATTTATCAGATCAACGTAGTTTGGTAGAATTCTGGGGGTATCATTGGAAAAGGACGATTCAACATGGAGGTGCTATGTCCGTAATGTGTGCTTATAATTGGGTAAATGGTGAAAAATGTGCAGAAAACAAATACCTCATCAAACACCTACTTCGAGATCAATGGGGATTTAATTACTATACCATGAGTGATTGGGGAGGATTCAGTGAAACTGGAAAGGCATTAGAGGCAGAATTGGATTTTTGCGAGGGTAATGATTTATATATTAAGGAATTGCCCAAAGGAGTTCAATCAGGAATTTACGACAGCACCCTAGTCGATAGAGCTGTCAGAAATGTTTTGCGAACGAAGATCATGTCAGGCATGATGGATGGTGTACCTATCATTCCAAAAGATGTGGCAGATGGCACAGAAAATCGAAAATTGGCTTATGAAAGTGGCCTGAAAAGTTTAGTACTATTAAAAAATCAAGATGCAATTTTGCCCCTTAATGGAAAAACGCTAAAATCTATCGCCGTCCTTGGCCCCAATGCTGCAAATTTGCCATTAGATGGAAATAGTAGTTCCAAAGTGCTGCCACCTTATACCATTACAGTTGAGCAGTCTTTAAAAAATAGGTTAGGCTCAGATAAAGTATTTTATTCAAAAGGCTGTAATATAAATGACAGCGATGATTCAAATTTTGCGGAAGCTATTCAACTAGCCAAACAATCAGAATATGTCGTGTTTGTTGGAGGCTTGGATCAAACAGTTGAAGGTGAAGGCTACTTCTTGGATAAGGAAGCAGATGAAAAAGGTGGTGGAAAAGTAAGTAAGCCAGACCGAGTTTCAGGAACAGTGCTTTTACCTGGTTTGCAAAATGCCCTTATTCAGGAAATTGCCAAAGTAAATCCCAACATCATCCTAGTCATTTTCTCTGGCGGTATTTGTAGTGTCACACCCATAGAAGACAAAGTAAAAGGAATATTATATGGTTTTTATGCGGGTCAAGAAGGTGGGAAAGCTGTCACAGATGTATTGTTTGGTGATTACAATCCCTCAGGAAAACTACCAGCAACTATGCCAAAAAATGATGATCAAATCATGCCCATTGGCCCTGATTTTACAGACATGGTTTCTAAAGGAACAGGTTACCGATGGTTTGATTCACAAAATTTGACACCACAATATGCTTTTGGCTACGGGCTTAGCTATACCCAGTTTGAATACACAAATATTCATACAAATAATGAAAACGTAAAGATTGGTGAGCCTGTAAATATTTCATTTGATCTGAAGAATATAGGCGATAAAAAAGGGGAAGAGGTCGCTCAACTTTACCTATCATCCAATCCAAGCACTTCAAAATTTCCAATGCCTAAAAAACAGCTTCGTGATTTTGAAAAAATTGCATTAAAACCAGGGGAAACTAAGACCATTACTTTTCAACTGGAATCTGAAGATTTCTATATCTATGATGAAACCATAGCTTCCTACCATATTCCAACAGGGCAATATACAGTATCCATAGGCGGTTCTTCTGATAATTTAAAGCTTCAGAAGGACCTGCTTTTAATACCACAACCTTCAAAGCCAGACTTATCAATAGTAAATATAAAAACGATACCCGCATTTCCAAAAGTTGGCGATGAAGTTGTTTTCACAGCATCGGTGATCAATAATGGCACAAAAGGAACTCAATTGGGCGAGGAACTGCTGGTCAAATTTTTCATTGATGGGCAAGAAGTATCTTATTATTTATCCAATAATATTTCAATACCAATTGGCGGCATGAAAATGATTTGCGCACAAGGTTTAAATAGCAAAAATTGGATGGCTAAAGATGGATTATTTAAAATAACAGCATTAATCGAAAGGTCGGCTCAATTAGATTTAAACATTGACAATCATTCAACAACAGGAATTTTGAAAATTCCAAATGGAAAAGTGATTTCGCTTCCAATTTACAACATGCTTAATTTAAATGAAAGTCAACGATGAGAAACTTAGCATTATTCATATCAAGCTTTTTGGTTTTAATAGCAAATACCGTTTATGGACAATCAGCAAATTTACCTGTCTACAAAGATGCCACAAAACCGATAGAAACTCGTATTGCTGATTTGTTGGGACGAATGACATTAGAAGATAAATGCCGACAAATCGATATTTACCACCCTAAGTCATTGAAAATAAGTGATCGAGCAATCCTTAATAAAGAATTTCAATTACTTGGAGATACCTTGTCGGAGGGAATTGGTTTTTTACAATTTGACACCTACCTAGATCCCGAGAATTATGCAGCCAACTTCAATGCGATTCAAAAATATTTTGTAACAGAGACCAGGCTTGGAATACCAGCTATCACTAATGGTGAAGGCTGCCACGGATTTGTGGGAACAGGCGGCACCGTTTTTCCTGTTCCGCTAAGTTTGGGCAGTACTTGGGATGCTCCATTAATAGAAGAAATTTATGCAGCAATTGCCAAAGAAATGCGGTCTTATGGAATAACCCACGCGGCTACACCTGTGCTCGATTTATTGCGCGATCCTAGATATGGACGATGTGATGAACTGTATGGCGAAGATCCTTATTTAGTAGGAGAACTCGGTGTGTCTGCCATTTTTGGTTTGCAGGGTCATAATCCATTGATTGGACCTCAACACCTCATTGCCACAGCAAAACATTTTGGAGCGCATGGTGAACCAGAAGGCGGCACAAATTTGTCTCCTGCCAACCTTTCAGAACGCGTTTTGAGGGAAACACATTTTTATCCTTTTGAAAGAATTGTAAAAAAAGCAAATGTGCGATCCGTCATGGCATCTTATAATGAAATTGACGGCATACCTAGTCATGGAAACCGTTGGTTATTGACAGATATTTTGCGAGGTGAATGGGGTTTTACTGGTTATGTCATCTCCGATTATGATGCCGTCCGACGGATGATTTATCGCCAGCACGTTTGTCACGATCAAGAAGAAGCCGCAGAAAGGGCTCTGGAAGCAGGTATGGATTTTGAATGTCCGAGTAACCGTCAAAACTATTGTTTCAAATATTTACCTCAACTCATTAGATCTGGAAAAGTTGCTGAATCTGTACTAGACTCTGCTGTTTCACGTGTATTGAGAAATAAATTTCAAATGGGTTTATTTGAACAACCTTATGTAATTCCTTTGAACAAGGAAGCTATAAATAATATAAAAGAAAAACACCAACAACTGTCATTAAAAGCAGCAGAGGAAGGAATTATTCTTTTAAAGAATGCAAATAAAACGCTTCCTTTTGATAAAAATAAGATTAAAAGTTTGGCCATAATTGGCCCCAATGCAGATGAAGTTCATTACGGTACTTATTCCAATTATGCCCAGAAAGGTGTCAGCATCCTTGAGGGATTAAGGAATTATGGTGCAGGAAAATTTAATGTGTATTATGAAGAAGGTTTTCAAATATATGAAAATGATACCGTATTGACTGCTGCTCAGAAAACAGTTGAAGCCGCTGAAAACCGAATTAAAAAGGCTGTAGCTTTAGCTCAAAAATGTGATGCAGTATTACTGGTCTTAGGTGGTAATGAAATGACTTGCAGAGAAGGATGGGGTGAAGATCATACTGGAGATCGGGTAGATTTGACATTACTTGGGGCACAAGATCAACTGGCAGAAGAAATTCTCAAGATCAATAAAAATGTAGCTGTTTTACTAATCAATGGAAGGCCGCTTGCGATTAATTATGTAGCTGAAAATGCACCTGCTATTTTAGAAGGATGGTATCTAGGTCAAGAGCAAGGAAATGCTGTGGCAAAGGTCGTTTTTGGCGAAACTAATCCAAGTGGAAAATTAACAGTCACCATACCAAGAAGTGTTGGTCAATTACCGGTTTATTACAATCATAAGCCCATTGTACATGAAAGGAGTTTTGTCGAAGGTCCATACTCGCCTTTATTTCCATTTGGATTTGGGCTCAGTTATACCACATTCAAATATGATAAAGTAAGGTTAAATAAGGACACCATTTCTGTAAGAGACTCTGTAAAAGTAAGTGTTGAAGTGACCAATACCGGGACATGCGCTGGAGACGAAATCGCTCAATTATACATCAGGGACGAGGTTTCATCTGTAACTAGACCCGTCAAGGAATTAAAGGGCTTTCATCGCATTCCACTTGAAAAAGGAGAAACAAAAACAGTATCGTTCACCATTACAAGTGAAGAACTTCAGTTTTACGATGCCAATATGGATCGCGTCGTGGAGCCAGGAGCATTCAATTTGATGATAGGCGGAAGTTCTCAGGATTATATCATTACCCAATTGATTGTTAAAAAATAAATGAATAATGAATAAATTTTACACTCTTTTAGGAATAACAGCAATTACCTGTTTAAGCTGTTTTCAAAAAAAATTAGTGGATAATAAGATGGATACGTCCTTTCATCAAGTAAACGCTAGGAAAAATGCTACTGACCCCAACTGGAAAACTTACACTGCGAAAACAATAGATCGATTATCAAATTTTAATTATTCACACGACCCAGAAACAAATAAGTATGGTGGTTGGAAGGTAGGTAATTCTAAGGGGACCGGTTTTTTTAGAGTAGAAAAGCAAGATAGCCGTTGGTGGATAATTGATCCGGAAGGAAAGCCATTTATACATAAAGGTGTGGCTGTCTACAGACCGGGTAGTTCCGAGAATCAATACCAAGCTTTAAAAAGTAAATATGGTTCTGATCAAAATTGGGTAGAGAAAGAATCAGATTTTTTAAAAGCACATGGTTTCAATGGTACTGGAGCTTGGTCTAATGTGGATTTGATTAGAGAAAGCGAGGAACCTTTGGTTTATACAATCATTGTCAATCCGATGGGAGCATACAAACACCAGCATATAAAAAGTTTGGAGGAAAATACGAACAAGCTGGTTGGCAAGGGTATCGTTTTGATTTAGCAATGGTCTTCGATGCAGAATTTGATGCCTTTGTCGAAAGAGAAATTTCAAAAATTGTGAAATACAAAGATGATAAATTTTTATTGGGCTATTTTACAGATAATGAATTGCCATGGGTAGACGACGCATTGGATAGACATTTGAAATTTTTGGACAAAACAGACCAGGGTTATATTGCTACTAAAAACTGGCTAGATAAAAGAAAAGGAAAAAACAGTTCTATTGAAGATATCACAGCAGAAGATCGAATTGAATTTACAGGATTTTATTTTGAAACTTACATCAAAAAAGTATCTGAAGCTGTCAGGAAATATGACCCAAATCATATGTATTTGGGTTGCCGATTTAATCAAGAAAAGGATGAATTGGATAATCTAAAAATATTTGAAATCGCTGGAAAGTATATTGATGTTTTATCAATAAATCATTACCGCAAATGGGAGCCCTTACAACCCATTATGGAAAATTGGACAAATTGGTCAGGAAAACCTTTCATCATTACAGAATGGTATACAAAGGGTGAAGATTCTGGCTTGCCAAATCGCACTGGTGCAGGCTGGAATGTTCCAACCCAAATGGATCGAGGTTATTTTTACCAAAACTTCACTATAGAATTACTTAAAAGCAAATCATGTGTAGGCTGGCATTGGTTTACTTATCAAGACAATGATCCGACCAATCAAAACACGGACTCCTCAAATAGAGATTCAAATAAAGGCATAGTCAATAGTAGTTTTAAGCATTACCAACCATTGTTAGATAATATGTCGGCATTAAATAATCATACTTTTGAGCTCATTCAATACTTAGATAAAATCAATTTATAAATATTGCATAAGTCTTAATTATGAAAAGTAAATTACCTTACAACATTAGTTATTTTATGGTTTCCATTCATTTATATCAGATTTATAGATAGATACTTGACACTAAAAAAACATTCGCTAAAAACATATTCAACTTCAAAAAATAAGGCACATGAAATTAATTAAAATAAATATTTCAATTCAATTATTACTACTTGGGATTTTTGGAATACCGTTTTTTTCTTCTTGTCAAAAGCAAACTACCTCTTTGATGATGAAGGAAAAAGTCGAAGTAAAAAGTGATATTATTTTGGGTCTAAATGCTTATTCATTCAATGATTTACTTTTGGCAAAAGACCCCAGAGATAAAGAGCAAGTTTATAGTCTTTTTAATTTACTTGATTGGTGTCATAGCCAGGGGATTAAGGCCTTAGATCCGACAGGTTATTTTTTTCCAACTTATCCAGAGGTGCCTTCAGACGAATACTTGGAAAAATTAAAAACCAGGGCAGCAGAGTTAGATATAATTATTAGCGGTACTGGTATTAGAAATAATTTTGCTTCACCCGATCCCAAAGTTCGGGCTGAAGGGGTCGAATTGGCTAAAAAATGGATTGTTGTCGCATCAAAATTGAATGCGCCAGTACTCAGATGTTTCGCAGGCGAAGTTCCAAAAGAATACGCAGACAAATGGGAAGAAGTTGCTGATTGGGCAATAGAAAGTTATAAAGAACTCATTCCATTTGCAAAACAATACAACGTTAAAATTGGAATTCAGAATCATGGAGACATGCTCCAAACAGCAGAACAATGTCTTTATGTGCTCAAAGTAGTAAATTCTGAATGGGCAGGAATCATTGTAGATACGGGCAATTTTACTACCGCAGATCCTTACGAAGACATTAAAACTCTTGTACCCTATGCTGTCAATTGGCAAGTGAAAGAGTTTATTGACGGATACGGAGGAAAGGTAAAAACCGATTATGGTAAGTTATTGAAAATAATTAAAGATGGTGGATACAAAGGAGTTGTTCCTGTTGAAACCCTGAAGGTTAGAGGAGAGTATTACGATCCTTTTGATCGAGTAAACAAAATGTTGAGTCAATTAAATACAGCAAAACTCAAAATATAATTCATAGTCTTTAATCGGTAATATGAAGGGTAACTTCCAGATAAAATGTAATTAGAAATTGTAAATCAAATCTAAAGTTAATGCTCATTAAAATGATGGAAAGAATTAAGAAATCGATGTTGTTCATTTGTTTATTGTTATGCCTACAGGGCGGTGCTCAACAATTCAAAGTTTTGGTATATACAAGTCCAGATAGATGGCATGATGCAACTGTTCCCATTGCAATTCAAAAGTTTGAAGAATTAGCACTAAAACATCATTTTAATTTGGTGTGGGCTCAGAACAGTGGAA
This sequence comes from Saprospiraceae bacterium, assembly GCA_016715105.1. Lineage (GTDB taxonomy): Bacteria > Bacteroidota > Bacteroidia > Chitinophagales > Saprospiraceae > JADKBO01. Next base: position 42,059 of record JADKBO010000015.1, read on the forward strand.
GTAAAGGTGTCAGGGATGTATTTACCGAGGAGTATTTAAAGAGCGTTGATGTCATCGTTTTCTTGCATTCCCGAGGATATGATTTATCTGCTGAGCAGATGAAAAATTTTAAATCTTTCATTCGAAAAGGTGGCGGCTTTGTGGGCATCCATGCAGTGACAGCAAATAAAAACCAAGAGCCGTGGTTTCAACAATTGGTGGGAAGAGTTTTTACTGATCATCCCGAGGAGCAAACCGCAGTGCTTACTGTTAAAGATAAAACCCATCCAGCTACTTTTCATTTACCTGAGAAATGGATCTGGACGGACGAGTGGTATTCATATGGTCCGGCATTGACTCCAAATCAAAAAATATTGCTAGAGGTAGATGAAAAAACCTATGATCCAGATCGTACTTGGGGAGATAATAATCGATTTAATGCAATGGGCTCTTTTCATCCTATTTCATGGTATCAAGAATTTGATGGTGGCCGCTCTTTTTATACTACACTTGGTCATATTCCTAAATCATTTGAAGATCCATGGTTTTTTGGCACACATATATGGTGGAATTTATTGGCTGCAACAGGCCTTGGAAAAACAAGTAATGAATAATTAATAAATAGATCATTTATACTAATAAGAAATAGAAATGGAGAAGGAATCAAGAAGGTCTTTTATCAAAAAATCAGCGGTAACAGCTTTAGGAATATCTGCACTGCCTTATGGGCTTTATGGTTCTGTCGGCGCAAATGATACGATCAATATTGGAGTTATTGGATTAGGTTTTGGTGCTGTCAATATTCGAAAAATGCTGGAAGGTACACCATGGGTAAGGTGTCATGCTTTGTGTGATGTAGATGCAATTAGATTAGATAAATACGCTGGTGAATTGAAAAAAGATTTTCCGATTCAAGCCTCTGAAATATTGTTGTATAAGGACTTTAGAAAGTTACTTGAAAATAAAGATATTGATGGAGTCATCATAGCTACTCCAGATCATTGGCATACTTACATTTACGCCGAAGCAAGCAAAGCCGGTAAAGCGATTTACATAGAAAAACCAACAGGGCATTCGATCCAGGATTGTCACCTTACCATAGATTTGCAAAAGAAATACCAAAATGTAGTGACTACCGGTTTATGGCACGTCAGTCTCAATTATTTTATTGATGCATTTGAAATTCTAAAATCAGGTGTTCTTGGTGATGTAAATAAGGTACATGCATGGATCACTAAAAATGAAAAACCAGTTCAATATAAGTTGCCGCAAGAAATTCCAAGTTCATTGGACTACGAAATGTGGCAAGGTCCTGCAGCTACTCATCCTTATGCCGTCGAACGACTAAATAATTGGCGATTCTTCTGGGATTATGGGGGCGGTCGTCAAGCTGATTGGCTTCATTATTTGGATTCTGCATTTGATGGATTAATGGCATTGGGAATGGAAAGGAAATGTCCAAATTCAGTGTATTCATCTGGTTACCAGAAACCAAATAGCATGCTGGAGGCGCCAGCTGGGCAAACTACCATTTTTCAATTTAACAATTACCAGATTGTGTGGGAGCATCAAGTTGCATCTTTATATGGGCGGGAAGATGGTGTGGCCTGGATTGGAAGTCAAGCAACGCTCGTTTGTAATCGGACAGGCTACGAAATAATTCCCCAAAAGTCAAGTGGTGTAGAACCTGTAAAAGTCCAGGGAAGCTATGGCAATCAATACAACCATATGATCAATTGGTCGAATTGTATTAAAGAAGGAAATATAAATACCAATAGCCCGATAGAGAAAGGCTCCTTTGTAAGTAATGTCGCAAATATTGGCAACATTTCCTATAGACTAGGTGGTCAAAGTCTAGAATATTTGCCAGATGTAAGGAAATTCAAAAATAATGCTGCAGCAGATGAATACATTCAATCGCCTTATCAAAATGGTTGGGAATATCCAAAAGTATAAAATCATTTACCCCTTTTATGCCAACAATTTTAAATAGTTAAATTAAAATAAATAGTAAAACTAAAAACAATAAGATTATGAATTCACATTCAAAAAACAACACATTCGTTTTGCTTTTCAGCAAATGGGCAAGCTGCGTATTCTTACTCATTTTCCTGACATCTTGTACAAAAATGAGCGTCGAGGTTGTAGAACCTGATCCGCAACCAGAAGTAAAGTCCACAACAGCAAAACAAGTTATAAAAGACATGGCAGCTGGGTTTAATCTGGGAAATACTTATGATAACGGACTCAACACAAACACCTTTACGAGTATAAAACCCATTATCGATCTTTACCATAAAGCTGGTATGAAACATGTGCGTATTCCTGTAACTTGGATGGATAGATTTAGCGAAAACGACCGTCTAGCGGATAATAATGGCAATGTAAATTACGAAAACGCACGTTTCAAAGAGTTAGTCAAGGTCATTGACTATGCAATCAGTCTAGAAATGTATGTTGTAATCAATACACACCATGAACTTTGGTTGAAAGATGAATACGACGGTTCAGCGGATTTTGACACAAAATTTGGTAATCTTTGGAAAGGAATTGCAACGTATTTTAAGGACTACCCTACTTACTTAATCTTTGAAGTTTTAAATGAACCCGAAGGTAAACTTGGAGAATGGGGAAATGATGGTTGGCCAATTCCAACCAATGCCACTGCAATAGCTTACACCAGAAAAGTAAATGTAGTTGGCTATGAAGTCATTAGAAAAAGTGGTGGAAAAAATGATGTCCGAATCGTCATGGTTTCAACCAATGGACAAGGCAATGAAACTACTATTGAAGAAGTTTATCCTTCAAAATCAACGCTACCTGGTGGTGGGAAGGATGCTTATTTAGCTATTCAAGTACACAGTTATAATCCATGGTCCTTTTGTGGCCATACGGGTAGCAATGCTGCCTGGCCAGGTGTCAAATCCATTTCAGATGGAATTAAAAAAGTAGGTGTTCACAGTGATCTTTTAGACGTGCCCATCAATTATGGCGAATTTGGAGTTGGCCGACAAAATAATACGTCTGAAAGAAATACAGATTTAGTTAGATCATATTACAAAACTTTGCCACTACAACATTGGGAGAAGACATGTCTTATAGTGTATGGGACGACCGTGGATGGTTTGGTTTGATTACAAGCAATGGTTCCAGTTTTGTAAACAACATCGTGCCAGATATGCTGGCTAAATAATTAATAAAGAAATTAAACCAGTAAATAAAATATGAGATTTTAAATAATTTTTTCAAAAATAAATTGATTACATAAGTTTAGTATGAGCGTAAAAATTCAATTATTTTTTGCCATCTCGTCGTCCATTATTTTATGGGGCGGTTGTGATAATGATAAACAAAATCAGAAAATCGACGAGGCTGCTATGGCAAGATCAGCAAGTATTTATCAAACAAACTGTGCGAGTTGTCATGGAGAACAAATGATTGCCTTCACCGATCGAACATGGAAACATGGTCAAGAGAGAGATAGCCTTATTCAGACTATCAGTAATGGTGTACTTGATGCAGGTATGCCCGCATGGGGTAAAGTGCTTTCAGAAGTACAAATACAGGAACTGGCTGATTACATCATAACAGGAATTGAACACGTCAAAAATTTTGGCTTTGAAGAGGTACGACTTGAATCAGATACTTTTCAGACAGAAAAATTTGCTTTCCATCTGGATACAGTCGCTTCTGGATTATCGATTCCTTGGGGTATCGCTTTTTTACCAAATGCAGAAATACTTGTTACAGAAAAGAAAGGAGATTTAATCTTAATCAAAGCGAATGGTGAAAAGGTCCTCGTAAGTGGAACTCCTAAAGTATCATTTGATGTGCAAGGAGGATTATTGGATATTTTATTACATCCCGATTTTGCCAATAACAACTGGTTATATCTGAGTTACTCTGATTATATAATCGAAAAGGGAGATACACTTTCTGGTACAGCTATAGATAGATTTACCTATAAAAATGGCACGCTTACAGAACCACTGGAAATTTTCCGTGGACGACCTTATTCCAGCGCCAAATGGCATTATGGTTCAAGGATGGTATTTGATGATAAAAAGCATCTATTTTTTATAGCCAGTGATCGTGCCAATCAAAAAGAAAACCCACAAACATTGGAAAATCCAAAAGGGAAAATTCACCGTGTGTATGAGGATGGAAGTATTCCTGAAGATAACCCCTTTGTAAATACAGAGTCCGCGGTGCCCAGCATTTATTCATACGGTCACAGAAATGCTCAAGGACTTGCCTACCATGCAGAAACTGGCGTCTTATGGGCCCATGAACACGGTCCAAGAGGTGGCGACGAGCTAAACATCATTAAAAAGGGAGCTAATTATGGCTGGCCAAATATATCCTATGGAATCAATTATGATGGAACAAGTTTTACACAAAAAGTTGCTGAAGAGGGAATGGAACAACCCGTTCATTATTGGACGCCCTCCATAGCGCCGTGTGGAATGGCATTTGTCAATTCAGCTATTTATCCAGGATGGAATGGAGATTTATTGGTTGGTTCTTTAAGATTTAAATATCTGAATCGATGCATCCTCAAGGATGGGAAGGTAATTCAAGAGGAAGTACTGATGAAAAATATTGGAAGACTTCGGGATGTGAGACAAGGTCCAGATGGATACATATATATTTCAGTGGAAGAACCGGGCTTCATTTTTAGATTAATTCCACTGTAACAAATAATAAATGGACAAAAGATAAAAATTTTAAAAAATGAAAAAATTGAGAATTAACATAATTGTATGGTGTTGTATGATGAGCGTAGTCATGGTTGCCCAGGGAGATAAATATGCTGACATTTTACAAAATATACAAGCTAGAGACGTTGTCACCATGAATGGAATGTGGCAAATCATTGTCGATCCTTTAGAAAATGGCTATTATAATCATCGGTATTTACCCAAAGAGGATGGATATTTCAAAAATGCTAAAATGAAAAAGCCTTCTGATTTAGTAGAATATAGTTTTGATACTGACGATGAAATCATGGTGCCAGGTGATTGGAATACTCAGGACGAAAAGTTGTATTATTATGAAGGAACCATTTGGTACAAAAGGTCTTTCGACTATGACGTCAAAAATAAGGACGAATTGGTTTTTTTGTATTTTGGAGCGGTCAATTACGATGCTAAAGTTTATCTAAATGGCGAGCTATTAGGCAGCCACATAGGTGGATATACTCCATTCCAGTTTGATGTAACGGGAAAACTGATGGAAAAGGATAATTTCCTCGTCGTAAAAGTGGATAATAAAAGAAAGAGAGAAGCGGTCCCAACGGTCAATACAGATTGGTGGAATTATGGTGGAATTACCCGCTCCGTTCAATTGGTTAGCGTTCCTAAAAAACACATCAAAGAATATTATGTTGGGTTATCGCACAAAATTGAAAATGAGATTGAAGGTTGGGTTGCCCTGGCTAATAGTTCAACTAATGAAATGGTGTCCATCGAAATTCCAGAATTGGGCATTAGAAAGGAGTATAAAGTTGGATCTAATGGTTTGGTAAACTTCAATTTCAAAGCAAATCCTACCCTTTGGTCGCCGAAAAATCCAAAACTGTATCAAGTAAAAATCAGTACATCATCTGATAGTCTTGAAGATGAAATCGGGTTTAGAACCATTAAAACCAATGGAAGTAAAATTGTCCTAAACGGTGAAAATATTTTTTTAAAAGGCATCAGTATTCATGAGGAAGCCCCTTTTAAAACTGGAAGGGTAACTTCCATAGAGGAATGTAAAATTTTATTAACATGGGCAAAAGAATTGGGTTGCAATTTTGTACGACTTGCGCATTATCCGCATAATGAAGACATGGTTAGGGAAGCTGAAAAAATGGGCCTAATGGTTTGGTCCGAAATTCCTGTTTATTGGACCATTTTGTATGAAAATGAAGAAACTTATCAGAATGCTGAAAATCAGTTAACGACCATGATTAGCCGAGATAAAAATAGAGCAGGGGTTATTTTGTGGTCAATTGCAAATGAAACACCAGTCAGCGAAAACAGAAATATTTTCCTTGGTCGTTTGGCTAAAAAAGCGAGGTCATTAGACGGAAGTCGATTAATTACAGCTGCACTAGATACACATTCTGGTAGTCCTGGTGTAAAATTAATCGATGACCCTCTTGGGGAAATTGTAGATGTAATTGGAATCAATAGTTATTGTGGTTGGTATACTGGTGCCCCCGCTACTTGTCCTGAAATAGAGTGGCAAAATAAATATGATAAACCTATGATTATGAGTGAAGTAGGTGGCGGTGCTTTACAAGGGCATCACGGAGATGTTGGTGAAAGATGGACAGAAGAATATCAGGAAGACGTTTATAAGCAAAATATCGCAATGATGCGTAAAATTGATTTCTTAGCAGGAGTTTCTCCCTGGATTTTGATGGATTTTAGATCAGCAAGAAGGCATTTAAAGAAAATACAAAAAGATTTTAATCGCAAAGGATTGATTTCAGAGCAAGGCATCAAGAAAAAAGCATTTTACACCCTACAAGAATATTATTTAAAAGAAAATTAAAAATATCATCCAAACAATCTGCCAATAATTAAGTGTATAAAAGTAATTTCAAAAACTTGAAAAAACAATTATGCGAAGAATTTGATTTTTAGATATAAAAGAAGAATTTTTTTATGCGATTTTAACATTTTTGAAGTTGGGGAGTCTGTGCAGAAATGCCGTAGTAAAAACTACAACAGACTTTCCTGACTTCAAATTTTAAAAGTGAATATGATTTGGGCGTGATTTTTGGCCAAATTTCCTAAAATCATGACAAAATCACAACGACGAATTTTAAGAAGTCATGAAATGTCCCCTTAAATTTGGAAACCAATGAATAAATTGAATTATTTCCAATTCATAATTCAACCCATTTAAATTAGATTACAATCATCAATTATTAAAAAAAGTATTGGTTCTACTTTCTTTATCTACAGTACCAGAAAGATGATCTAATTTGTAATCTGAAGGCGATTTCTTATAAACTTTCTTAAATTCCTTGCTGAAATGTTTTCGATCATTAAATCCAACCATGTCGGCAATTTCAAATACCGAATAACTGGTATTGACCAAAATATCGGCCGCCTTTTTCAATCTGACGTGTTTGATTAAGGTAGCTACAGAAAAGTTTGTAAGCGTACTGACCTTTTTATAAAGTACCGTACGGCTGATGCCAATTTCTTTTATCAAAACATTAACATCGAATTCAGGATCATCCAATTTAGACTCAATGATTTCCATCAACTTTTTGATGAATAATTCTTCAGGCGTTTTTAATGATTTTAAATCAGAGTCAATAATAAAATTGCCACTGTATTTTTGACGCATAATTTCCTTGGCCAACAATAAATTATGAATATTAAGCTGCAGTATCTTGATGCTAAATGGCTTAGCAATATAGGAATCAGCACCAGTGGTAAGTCCTTCAATTTTACTGTCGTTTGATGATTTCGCCGTTAATAAAATGACTGGCAAATGGTTGGTACTTTCATTTGTTTTAATGTATTCACACAATTCCAAACCATCCATTTCAGGCATCATGATGTCACTGATGACCAAATCAGGAAGTTCATTTTCCATGTGTCGAATGGCATCCTTACCATTCGAAAAATCGACAATATTATAATCTACAGATAAAATTTCTTTCGTGAATCTCCTGAACTCAACATTGTCTTCTACCAACAAGATTGTTTTTTTAGCAAGTTTTTCCTCTTGATCAATAATAGGCAATAAATCTGTAACAGGATTTTCACTTATCATGAAGTCCTCCGTTTCTCCGGCAAGTTTATTTGCATAATCCTCACTTTCAATAAAAAGATCTTCATTAAAGGTCTGTTCTTCATCAATGGCCGATGCATCTAGATGAGCTTTGCCAAGTCTCAATGAAATTTCAAAACTGGTATTTGCCCAAGGGTCTTTTTCATCAGAAAGTATCAATTCACCTTTATGTAATTCAACAATACTTTGGGAAAGCGCCAAGCCTACACCAGTACCAGAATTTTGAATTGAACGATTTTCAATTTGGAAAAATCTAGTAAAAACATTCTTTTTACTCTCCTCAGGTATGCCAATGCCATTATCTTTTACTTTTATTTTTATCCAACCTTCTTCGCTATTCGCACACTCCACTGAAAATACAATTTTTCCATTTTCTTTTGTGAATTTAAATGCATTGGAAAGTAGATTGTACACTACCTTTTCCATTTGGTCCTTATCAAAATAAACTGGTACAGAATTCGTATCAATTACAAACTTGTATTTAATTTTCTTTTCTATAGCAATGCCTTTGAACGATTCATAAATGTCAAAACAGAAAGAAACGATGTCGTATTTTCGGCAGTGAATTTTGAGAAGTCCATTTTCCGCCTTTCGGAAATCGAGCAATTCATTGACTAATTTCAATAGTCTATCAGTATTATTTTTGATAGTTTTTAATCGGCTATATATGGTTGAATTTTTCTCTACACCATCAATCAAATCTTCCATCGGTGCTATCATCAGTGTCAACGGAGTTCTTAATTCATGACTTACATTGGTAAAAAAAGCCAACTTCATTTTATACAACTCCTGCTGTCTTTCCTTTTCAACCTGCTCGACAAAAAGTGCGCGTTGTAGTCGTGTGCGAATTTTAATGATGCGTATGATAGTGTAAATGAGTGCCATAGATAATAGAAAATACAAGGAATGGGCCCACCAAGATTTCCACCAAGGCGGAGCAATATTAATTTCGAGTGTTTTTATATTGTTATTCCATACGTTTTCTTCATTGGAGGTTCTTATACTTAGGGTGTAATTTCCATGGTCCAAATCTATTAAATTGATGGTATTTTGGTTACCAATTTCATGCCACTCGTCAGCTCTTGATTCCTTTTCTAGTTTATAAGCATAAACATTGTTCTCTGGATTAACAAAATTCATAGCACTGAACTCAATGCTTATATTTCCTTGATCATAATTCAATGATATATCAGAAGTGTAGGTGATTGCAGTTCTTAGCGGCGAATCTTTATCCGATACATTTACTTCTTTATTGTTAATCTTCAACTTTGTTAATACAATTTCACTGGTATTGGGTAATTTGAAAATGTCTTTACTATCAAAAATTGTCAAGCCTTTTGAACCGCCAAAAACAAGTTTATTATTTTTTAATCTTATGCTACAATTGTCTGAAAATTGGCCAAGTGTCAAACCATCACTTGAAGAAAAAGAAGTAATATCAAGATCTTTAATCTGATAAGGAATTTGAAATTTCTTTGTTGCGATTTTATACAATAGTCCGTCTGAAGTTACCCAGATATTGCCCTGATTGTCTTCTGTAATACTTTTGATGGAATTATTGGTAAGGCCTGCTGCCTTGTTGATGAGCATAAACATTTGATCATTTTTATCAAATAAACATAGTCCACCATAGTCTGTCCCTATCCAAAGCCTTTCTTTTGAATCTGCGAATAGCGACGTCAAGTTATTATTTGCAATCGTACCTGTTCCTTCACTGCGAAAGATTTTGACAAGTTTTCCAGAAATTTTATCAATTTGGTTTAAGCCATCTTGGGTTGCAATCCAAATATTGTTGTTTTCAAATTCTATATCTGTTACGAAATTATCGCTTAAAACGTTGATTTCACTATCTGCTCTGTAGTTAATGATGACATCTTTACCTTGTATCAATTTCAATCCATCTCCTTCTGTGCCTACCCATATTTTTTTTTCATCGACTACTAGAGAAGTTACGGGAAATTCTGGTAGAAGCTGTTCATTTTTCCTGAGAGGAATTACTTTAAAATCTTTGTTATTTTTATTGAAATTGTATAAGCCATTTACCGTACCACATAATAAATTCACATTATCAAATTCAGCCAACACGTTTATCATATTGCTGGTTTTCGTCTTATCGCTGATCCTAATTTTGTATTCAATAACTTTTTTAGACTTTAAGTCTACAAAATTAAGACCTCCTCCATTTGTGCCAACCCATAAGGCATCATCATTTTCGCGAACTACACTATTGACAATTGGGTTTGTGAGACCAAAATTGGGTTTGATTGATTCTCCAATATTGATGAAGTTGTAGTTTGCTTGATTAAAAAAATTGAGTCCGCCTTCTGTAGTTCCTAACCACACACTACCATTTTTATCTTTGAGAAAAGATCTTACTTCATTGTCACTTAAGCTGTACGGATTGTAAGCATTGTGTCTATAAGTGGTTATTTCCTGAGACTTCTTGTTTAAAACACTCAGGCCATCTATTGTTCCAAACCAAATGGTGTGATCATCAATAGGTAAAATGTCATAAACCCAATTGGAACCAATTCTACTATTTGCTGGCCCAGATTCTGTATAATTAATGACTTTATTTTTTTGCCTTTCATATTGAAATACGCCATTACTTTTTGTAGCAAACCACAAATCGCCTATATCGTCCTGCACAATTTGCCAAATCTTAGCCTTATTTAATGATTGATTCTCTTGAACTACGGCAGGCAATTTTTTTACTTTTCCATTGTTGGGATCAAATATCATGAGTCCTTCAGCAGTGCCAACCAGTATTCCAATTTTTTCATCGTACAACAAAGAAAGTACCCTTATACCCGTAAATAAATTGGTGTTTGAGTCCTGAGCTACACTTTCCAATAATTTCTTCTCCTTGTTGAGCAATTTTACTCCTCCAAAAGTACCTACCCATATATTCTTTTTATTGTCTTCAACAAAGGATGTAATATAATTTCGACCTCCTTTGATTGGTAAGATATCGATTGGTGTAAACAACTTCGTATTTTTATCATAATGGTTTACCCCATTGCTTGTCCCAATCCACAAATTTCCTTCACTGTCTTCAAATATTACATTGACACGATTGTTATTGATGCTTCCTTCGACATTTTGATCTCTTGTATATCTGACAAACTGATTTCCATCATATCTCAACAATCCAATTTCAGTACCTAGCCAAATAAATCCAGTATTATCTTGAACGATACTGGAAATCATACTTGAAGTATGGGTCTTATCAATATTGATCTGCTCAAAAAACAGTTCAGAACTTTGACCTTTGACTGTTGGATGAGAAAAAATTCCAATCATTGAGATAAACAACCAACAGGCTGCCTTCGACCTTTGAAATAATGGTTTGGTTTGAAAATTGAATACGGGAATACGAAATGATAGCAGCTGAGATACCATTTCTTTTATGACAAATGTAAGCTTTAAATATGCGCTAGTGAATATCATTTCAAATTTCAGTACAGTTAGTTAAGCAAAATTAGAAAAATAAGTACCGTAAAAAACCTATTTAACTTCTCACAAAATAATTACACCAATTGGAGTAAAACATGGCTATTTTAAATGTGCTTTTTACGAAGTATGTCTGACACTTAGTCGCAAATTTATGATCGAAGTAATGTAGATGTTTCTCAATTGCGGAGTTACAATCTTGAAAATTGCTTTGTACATACTTTTATTAAATATCTGCTTCTAAGATTAGCTTCAACATTCCATATAAAGTTAACTGATTTTCCGAATAAAAGGTCTAGAAATGTCTGATATACAACAGATAAGGATGTTAGCACCCCTATAAACGCATATATATATCCCCAGTAAAATGAGCAGAACATTCATATTTGTTTCGTACTAACATGGTACCATTTTAATTCAAATACTTATAGAAAAGCTAACAAAAAAATTAAAGTTATGATGAAAAAATCAGATTCAAAAAGTGTGTTTTTGAAGTCTTGTCGCTGGATAAAATCCAGTATGACGATGTTCATTTTATGTCTTACATTTATTGCTGCAAATGCGCAACAAAAAACAGTGACTGGAACAGTGTCGGATAACAATGGCGAGCCATTGATTGGTGCTACTGTTTCTTTAGAAGGCTCAACTACAGGTACCATTACAGATGTTGATGGTAAATTTGCAATTAATGCAGCCCCAGGTCAAATTTTATTGTTTTCTTACCTAGGCATGCAAAACGCTAGCATTACTGTTGGAGACAACAGTGAAATAAATGTTTCGCTGCAAACATCCGCAGTTTTGGAAGAAGTAGTAGTTGTTGGATATGGAACAACAAAGAAAAGTGACGTGATCAGTTCTGTTTCTTCTGTTAAACCAGAAGACCTGACGAAGGTAGCTACCTCAGATATTGGTGAAATGCTGAGGGGTAAAGCAGCCGGTGTATTGGTGACGCTTGCAAACGGCGGGCCTGGATCTTCCTCCAATATCTTAATACGTGGGCAAAATTCAATCAATGGAGGAAATTCACCTATTATTATAGTAGATGGTGTACCTGTAGGAAACATCAATGATATCAATGCCAATGACATCGCTTCTATGGAAATCTTGAAGGATGCTGCATCACAATCTATTTATGGAGCGCGTGCATCCAACGGTGTAATATTAATCACAACCAAAAGAGGAAAGGAAGGAAAAACGAAAGTAAGTTACAATGGAGCTTCCGGAACCCAGACAATCAACAGAAATTTTGATATCTATTCGGGAGAAGAGTTTGCTCAATTAAAAAGAGAGGCTTTCAGAAGCGCAAACCTGGGTAATTATCCAGCTGATGAAGACATCATGTCCCAGTTGGAATTGGCAAGCATTAATTCTGGCAAATTCATCAATTGGGAAGATGAGATCTTAAGGACAGGAACAACTCACAACCACAACTTAAGTATTGCTTCTGGTACAGATAAGACAAATGTGTATACCAGTTTTAACCTATTTGATCAAGATGGTGTAATTGACAACTCCGATTATACCAGGATCACAGGTAGAGTAAACTTAGATCAACGGGTTAACAGCTGGTTTAAGGTAGGTATGAATACTTCATTTCAATATGCGAAAGGCAATAGCCCGAATGTAGGAGGTGTATTGCTTACTTCCATAACAACTTCCCCATTGGGAGAAATATACAATGAAGATGGAAGTCTCAGGTATCTTCCAGGCGGTTTTGAAGAAAATAAAAATCCATTGATTGATATTCAAGAAACTAATACACTTGACGAAAACAGAAATGACATATTCAACATATTCGTAGATCTTTCACCTATCAGAAACTTCAATTACCGCTTGAATCTGAGCAGGAGATCTTGGAATGGAAAATCAAGATCTTATAATACTTCGGAATCAGTAACTGGTATTACCAATGGTGGCTTAGGTCGAGGTAGCATTGTTTTCCAAGATAATGTGGAATATCAAATAGAAAATATTGTTAGTTACACGCCTACTCTAGGTGGAAAAAATAATCTTGCCCTTACAGCAGTGCAAAGTGTTACTGAATCAAAGTACAATCGTTTTGCCAATAACGCTGTCGATTTACCCAATGACATTTTAGGCATTTATGGTTTGGAAGCCGCAGCAACCAATAATCCATTTATATCTGGTACAAGAAGAGGTTTGCTTTCTTTTGCTGCTCGGGCAGAATACAACTACGGTTCAAAATACTATTTCAATGTTGCTGGTCGTACGGATGCATCTACTGTTTTTGGTGCAAACAATAAATGGGGTTTCTTTCCGTCTGTTGGAATTGGATGGAACGCGCATTTGGAACCATTTTTGAAAAATGTGAGTGCTTTGAATCTTATGAAAGTAAGAGCAACTTATGGAAGTGTTGGTAATGAAGGTATTGCACCTTACCAAAGTTTAAGTTCGGCTTTGCAAAGAGATTATATTGTAAATGGAACAAAAGTATCTGGTTATGTTCCTGGTGATTTCTTACCAAATCCAGAATTGAAATGGGAGACATCTACTAAAATGAATGCAGCGGTTGATTTAGGATTTTTCAATAATCGCGTGACTTCAACCATTGAATATTACAAAACCCGCACAACTGATTTGTTGATCGATCAAGCTTTGAATGCAGGTCTTGGTTATACCAGAAAAAAGACAAACTTAGGCGAAGTAGAAAATCAGGGAATTGAATTTTCTTTAAATACAGCGTTAATTCGTAAAGCAGATTTCAACCTCAACGTAGGCGGTAGCATTTCTAGAAATAGAAATAAAATAATCAGTCTTTATGGATTGGATGAAGACGGCGATGGTCGCGAAGATGATGATGTAGGCAATAGATGGTTTATTGGACAACCCATCAATGTGCATTACCAATACATGGGAGTTGGTATTTTTCAAGAAGGTGAGGACATTGCGAGCTCACACCAGCCAAATGCAAAACCGGGTGACATCAAATTATTTGATAGGTTCCCGGATGACGGTGTACTCAATGCTAAAAACGATCGTGTATTGACTCAAGCAGGGCCAGATTGGTTTGGCAATTTCAATGTCAGTTTGAACTACAAAAGCTTTGACATTTCTGCTGATGTAATCTCTGTCCAAGGAGTGACTCGTTATAATACCTTTTTAGTAGGTTACAGTGAAGGAGGTTCTTTAAGAGGTATTAAAAATGGCATCAAACAAAATTATTGGTTGCCAGAAAATCCATCTGGAACCTTCCCAAGACCAAATGAAGCGAATGATCCAGTAAATTTATTCGCAAACGCGCTTCAAGATGCTTCATACACAAGACTTCAAAATGTAACCATTGGTTATACTTTGCCAAAATCGTTCATGTCTTCCAAAGGACTCAGCAATTTTAGAATATATGCAACAGGAAGTAATTTGATAACCATTACAGACTATCAATCGTATAGCCCAGAAAAAAATCCAAACGAATATCCAGAGGCGGTAACATTTGTCGGTGGTTTACAAATCAGTTTTTAAAATTCAAATCATAAAAATAATTTCAATGAAAAATATACTTTACAAATCCTTGTTAATAATCTTTCTTTTCGGAATCATGTCGTGTTCCGATTTCTTGGAAGAGGAAGTTTTGGATCAAATTTCGGTAGACTACATTTATTCTACTGAAGAAGGACTCAAGGTAGGGGTCAATGCCCTTTATAATAGAATGCGTCAATACAATGTACCTGCTGGAGATGCGGGTGCTGCTTTACGAGCGAATTTATTTTTCATGACTGGAACAGATCTAGGCATGACGAGAACCTATCACAGACCATATGATCGCACTAATCACACAGCAGTAGGTTTCCCATCAGAAAAATGGATTGGTGGATATCAATTGATAGATCGTTGTAATGCCATCATAAATAGTGCAGCCAATGTAGACGGGGAGGCAAAAACCATCAATAATGTAGTGGCTCAAGCCAGAACGATTCGTGCCGAATTGTATTTTGATCTCATCCGAATGTATGACAATATCCTTTTGGATACGACTGCAACAACACCAGAAAATGTGGATGATCCTATTGTTTATGCACCAGCAAACCCTGCTGATGTTTTTGCATTGATTGATGGTGACTTATCCTTTGCGATTCAAAATTTGGCATACAATGAACCGTATGGTAGATACAACAAAGCTGTAGCAAGACATTTGAAAGGTAAAGCTGCAATGTGGCAAAAAAACTATCAAGAAGCTGCAAATCAATTTGACGCCATCATCACTGAAAGTGGTAAAAAATTAGTGGGTATCAATCAGGTTTTCGGTCAAAATTTAAACCACAGCGAAATGTTGTTTGCTTATACTTTCAACGAAATATTAGGAGGCTCAAATGACTTAGCTGGTGGTGGTGGTCACTGGATAGGTGCAGTTTTCACTCAACGTTTGTACGAACAAGGTTCTGGTGATTTCATTCAACAAGTTGAATATGGTGGACAGGCTTTGGCTTGGTCTCATCCAAACAATTATTTGAAATCTTTGTATGACAAGCAGAATGACAGGAGATACACGGCCTATTATTATCCAGAAACGTATGTGGCCAATAATCCAAATTCGCCTAGGTTTGGTCAAGTAATTCCGGTGTCTGCATATGACAATAATTTCAGAAGGTATAATTTCAGTCTCAAGAAGTTTTATGACGCTGAAAAAGGAGCTTTGACCAACGACAGTTGGAAAGATTATCCCATGTATCGTTTGGCAGAAACTTTATTACTTGGTTCGGAAGCACACTGGAGATTAGGCAATGAAGCTAAAGCATTGGAATACATAAATACCGTAAGAAGAAGGGCATACGGAGGTAGCCAGGCTTACGACTTTACCTCTTATACGCTTGATACTTACTTGGAGGAATCAGCAAGAGAATTGGCCATGGAAAGAAATCGATGGTTTTTGTTGAAAAGACTTGGTTTATTGGTTGAAAGGCAAAGCAAATATTATCAATATGGATCCAACTCCACCAACTTGGTTTTAGAACCAATGCAACCGCACATGGTGACTTGCCCAATACCACAAAGTCAGATAGATCTTATGGGCACTTTCCCACAAAATCCAGGGTATTAATAAAGGCAAAACTAAGATAAATATTCATCAACCTTACAACACAAAGGGGTTTGGAGTTTTCCAGACCCTTTTTTTTTGTTTCTTGTTGAAGGAAATAAGTGATTTGAGGAGGTATGAAATCCAAAAAGAATCAACAATTTCTTTGATTCTAACTTATAAGTTAATAATGGTTCGGAAGTAATTTTAAATACTGCTAGCATAAAGTGACGAACTAGAGTTCCGTGCTACTTTTACTTCAAACATGGTCTCAAAATGGTAAACTTTCAACAAATCAGCAATAACCTGGGTTGACCAGCCTTCTCCAAAGGTGCTCGATGCAGACATGGTGGAACTGTGATTTCAGGATGATCAATTGCTATTCGACAAAGATGACCAAGCCCTAAACTTATTGGTACTGCACCCTCCTTAGCTTGATAGTGCAAATCATAAAAGTTTTCACAAAGATAGGATTCAAAATCTGCATCCTCGGTTCCATATTGCCGTCTGAGTTCATCGCGTATTTCAGGTATGAGGATTTTCTTTTCTCCTTGAGCATTGGGTAATATCTCACTGGTAGTTCCATAATAAGTACATAAAAAAGTGTCTACAGGAACTGGAGATCGATCTACATGGAAAGAATAAACATCGGTTGGGAAAAATGTATGCTCCTCATCTCTGTCATATGACTTGATGATATTCAAGATCGGGGAGGCGCCATGAGCTTCCAACAATTTCATATCACTCAAGAGCATTTCGCGCGCAAGATTCCCTTCTTCACTCAACCAAACTTCATTGAGGGCAACTTCATCAACGGTTATAATATTTTCATCTGTTCCAAACTTGCTAATGATCTCAGAAAAATCCCCAACCAACGGACGATTCCAACAGATGGCATTGATAACTCCGTGAAATGGAGTTGAAATCAAGTCATGAAAATTTGTGACAAATTGTATTTGATCTTCAGCAGGAAAAAGCTTGTTCATAGCGACAAATATAAGCCTAAATTCATGGCAAAGTGTCGGAAATCCTTGATGAAATTTTCGTTGAAAATGCCTTGAATGGTCATTTATTATTTGAAGAAGATATTGTTTCAGATGATATTTTGGCCAATTGGCTTCTAGGAATGGTGCAAAACGAATGTATATTTGAAATCGATTCAAATTCTTTAGAAAATGTCACAACAAAATAGACGCAAATTCCTGAAAAAAGCCTCTTTGGGCGGTTTACTTTTATTCGGTGCTTCGACTTCCAAAGCTGAAGAGAAACTTTTACAAACCCCTGTTGATGAAGACTTTAACAAAAAATACAGCCCCAATGATACTGTAAGGTTGGGCTTTATCGGCTGCGGCATCCAAGGTTTTGCCAATGCGAGATCTGCCATCAAAAATCCAGGTGTTGAAGTTGCAGCTGCATGTGACTTGTATACAGGCAGACTAGATCGCATGAAGGAAGTTTTTGGCGCAGGTATTTTCACAACAAGAGATTTTCGGGAAATTCTGAATCGAAAAGACATCGATGCCGTTTGCATTTCTACATCTGACCATTGGCATGATCATCAGTTGAAAGCTGCTTTGGCGGCAGGTAAACCAGTTTATTGCGAAAAACCCATGATGCATCACATCGATGAAGGATTGAGTATGGTAGAGGCTGAGCGAAAATCAGGTTTGCCTGTTCAAATTGGTTCGCAACGAGCAAGCGGTTTGGAAACCCTGAAGGCTAAGGAATTATTGGAAAGTGGTGCCATTGGCGATTTGATATTAGCCGACATCAGGTCTGATCGCAATTCGTCAAACGGGGCTTGGCAATATTCTATACCTACCGACGCAGGACCAGAAACAGTAGATTGGGATGCCTTTTTAGGAGATGCACCCAAAAGACCATTTGATAAAACCCGTTTTTTCAGATGGAGAAACTACGATGATTATGGCACTGGAGTTGCAGGTGACTTATTTGTGCATTTGTTTACCGCTTTACACATCATTACTTCTTCCAAAGGACCTTCCAAGATATATGGCACTGGAGGTTTGCGCTTTTGGAAAGATGGGCGTGATGCTCCTGATGTTACACTCGGATTATTGGATTATGAAAAATGTGCCGCCCATCCTGCATTCAATGTACAAATGCGGGTCAACTTTGTCGATGGATCTGGTGGTGGTTCACACGTCAATTTGATCGGCACAGAAGGTATGATGACCATTGGTTACGATGGCATCACTGTAAAAAGTAATCCTGTTCAAACACAACCAAGTTTTGGCGGTTGGGATTCCTACGACACTTTCAGCGAAAAGCAACAAGCAGAATTCAAAAAATGGTTTGAAAGCGAATATGCGGACAAAAATTACCAAATGAAAAGCCCAGCAGAAATCAAATACACCATTCCACAAGGATTTGACACGCACAAAACCCACTGGAAAGTATTTACGGATGCGGTGAGAGGAAAGAATAAAATCGTTGAGGACACTGCTTTTGGTTTGAGGGCTGCTGCACCATCATTGGCTACTAATGTGAGTATGAAAATGGGTAAGCCTATTTTGTGGGATGGGGAAGGGATGAAATTGGTTTAGGTCGGAGATCGGAGGTCGGAAATAGGAGTACAATGGGAGTTCAATCAGTTCAATGGGAGTTCAATCAGTTCAATGGGAGTTCAATCAGTTCAATGGGAGTTCAATAACTGTGGCGCAATTCCCTGTGGGAGCAATTCTCTGCTTGCGCAGAGAGCAATTGCCCGTGGCGCAATGAGATCATAAGTGTTCAATGGAAAGTCATTCCAGTTCAATGAATTCCAATGGCTTTGGCCCAATTCCAAATAATGTGCAAGGTATATCCTATTGTTAGCCAAGAATTGGCGTCATAAAATATTGTGCCTCTAAGGTACAACCTCTTGGTTTGAGTATGGGTCTTTTCGGGGATGAATGTCTTTTTGTAGTAAATGGAGTTCAATTGAGGCCATTTCTTTTAGTAAAATTCTTTGGACATGTCCGATCACTGAAAACTAAAACTCGAAGCTCATTGGCTCAGGTTGCGCTCGGACTCGCTGCTAATGTCCAAATGCCCACAGAACTATGAAATAGGAGAAAAAAATGATTCATAAACCAAATAAAAGAGAACAATCAAAAGCTACGACTAAAAATAATTTAGGAAATACTACCAAAATACATAAATATATTGATATTTACTTGCTGATCCTTTGATAATAGTCCTTTTACAAAAATCAAGTGATGAAAAATTTCTTATGCTTTCTGTTGATAATATTTCAAAATGCTGATATGTTTTGTCAATCGGCAGATTGGGAAATTATTAGAGCACCTGAAACATCATCGACAAGTATACAATTCGTTTTTTGTAGTGGTAATTCCACATTGATAGGAAAAAGCAATGTCCTATACTATACCTACGATTACCTTGAACAAAGATGGAATCCACTTAATATCCCAAATCCTAATTTTACTGATTGGGCACAAAATAACCTAGGCAATTTATTTGGATATCAATATCAATACATCTATACATTTGATTATTCAAAAGGTGCTAATTTGCTTGCCATAGTACCAGAAAATATACGATTTTTTCAAATTCTTGCCAATAATAATATGATTGCTATTTGTGATGAAAACATCTACTTGTACAGTCCCGAACGGCAACTCATTAAATCTATCCAAAATCCAAATTACGACATACAATATATTCTTGAAAGCAATGAAAAACTTATATTTATTGGGTCGACAAGACCAACAATTTCCTATTATTCACTAGACCTTCAACTTATACAATCTCCACATACAATTCCTCAATTTAGAGAAATTCCAATATTAATTGGAGATAGAATAATATTTGACAAGTTCTACACTGATGATGGAGGGATCAACATTAAAAGTGTTAAATCAGACTTTATAAATCCAAAATTTATAAATTATAAGGATTCTATTATTGTTGCATTAGATAAAGGTAGAATCTATAAATCACTTGACAAAGCAAGCACATTTTCTATTTGGGAGGAATTTGCACTTGAGAATTTTAATGAAATTTATTCCAGTCCTTCTCTCAATTTAATTGCACTATCCAAATCCAACAAAGTTTATTTAAAAGAAAATTTCACTCAAATAATAAAAGTAATTTCCTTAAAATTTGAGCGACCAAATCCGCAAGAAAAGTTATGAAGGATGGTAAAATAATCTGTTTTGCTTTAATGAAATTAATTCTCAATATTACAGAAAATTATCCTCTGATACCTGGTAAAATATAAATCAACCCATTCTGAAAAATGCACTTTTATACTCTACGGAAGAAGGATCAATGCTTGCCCACTGCCCTTATGGAATATTTAAATCAAAAGATGGAGGTAATAATTGGGTGAAAAAAAGTCATTTGACCTACGATTTAGAATACCGCAATATAGAATTGAAATTAAAGATGAAAAAGAATAGAATATATTTGGTAAATTATGAAAAATTATTCGACTCCTAAAGATAACGGTGAAACCTGGGACTCTACAATAATTCAACAACCCTTTAGCAACAATCTGCAGAGACAAGATGGTATTTTTAAATCATACGATTTAGGTTATGATTACTATATTTATGGTTTGTTCCTATATTCTTCAAATATAAATGTATACGGGGAATTCATAAAAAATGATTTAGACATATTTCCTCAGAACTCCTTTAACTACCATTTCACTACAGATTTTTATAACAATATTAGGACATCGTATGATGGTGAGAAACTTTTTATACTTAGTAAAAATCACTATTATAACTCAATTTCAGAATTTTCTGATTCTCTGCATTTAATTGTAAAACCACAATATGGAAAAGCTGATACTTTCTTCGTCCCTTACTTAAACAATTACCCTCCATTTTTTGGCTCTTACACAGATCATCTTGGTAATTACTATCTATACAATCAGAATGTTCTAATAATGACAAGAGATGAAGGTAAAACATGGATAGATATTTCTCCTACAGATAATAGGGATGTTTTGATCAATGATCTATTTGTCAGTGCAGACAACTACATTTATATTGCAACGACTGGATTTGGTATTATGAAATATAAAAGTCAGCTAAAAGAACCGGCAACACTTTATGTAAATTTGTATGAAGATTTAAACCAAAATTGTGCTCTTGATTCTTCGGATATATTATTAAAGTATCCAATAGACTTAGTTATCAATAATAATCAAAAGATAAGCGTAACTAATGGTCAAACCTCAATACTACTAATAGATTCCACATACAAAATTAATCTGGAATCAAATATAGGAGCATATACTTTTTGCGACAGTACTTTCGAAATTTTTGCCGACGCTAAACAGAATCTTCAATATTTAGATATACCAATCAGAATTAAAAAACTATGTAATGAGCCAACAATTGAGCTAATAAATTCTAGTTACCCTTATTGTGATCAAACATTGTATAAAATGCGCATTTGTAATTCAGGTATAACCTCCATAGTAGATGAAAAACTAGATATATTATTACCTGTAGGTGATAATTTGATTAGTTCAAGTTTAAATATTATTTCAAAAGAAAAAAACAAAGCAAGTTTAAATATCGGTACAATTAAACCTCAAGAGTGTTTGACTTTTAACATCTACTTTAATACTGGGTGTGAAAATAATATACCTGAATCAAAATGCATTACTTTATCCTTACAAGATTCCTTATCAAATTGTACTTACCCTCAAGAAAATACAAGTATTGCTGTTTTCTGCCTAGAAGAGATCGGAAATCCAAACAGGTTATACCAAATTAACTTTTATGAAGATATTAATGAAAATTGTACTTTAGACATTGAAGATATTCTAATTCCAAATGATGAGCTAATTCAAAACTTCAAGATTACCTTCAATACATATTTAACGAATATTCCAGGAAATTCATTTGATCTTTTTACTAAAGAAAATCATAATAATTTAAATTTAAAATATAACATTTTTGATTATAAAGTTTGTCAAGAAAATTTTGATTTTGAGATCAATCCTCTACCGAACCAAATGAAATCACTTTTCTCGTTCAAAAAGTAAAAGAGGAAGATCGAAAACCCCAAATTTCACCAACTATAGGAAATGGGAATTTAATTTGGAATTTATGCAAAATCTGATTCAAGCAACTATCACGATTTTAATGATTATGGAGCAGTCAGATTCAGCCAATTGATAATGGGTTATTACAAATTATGACATTAGTGAAGAACCAAAAGGTATGTACTATCTAAAGGTGACTTCCGATGACAAATCCTATTTCTTAAAGTATTTAAAACTTTAAAAAGATCATAAAACGAGCTCTTTATACGTTTAATGTAGTAACAAAAGCTACTCAATGTTTTTTATAAAAACCTTCCAAATGAAAAGCGCTTTCCAAAGATCTCTTGCATCTAGAAATTTACTCCTACTACTTTTTTTACTTTTACTATTTTCTAGCCCAACCATTGGCCAAACCAAAACCTTCATAGACCAACCATACATCGAAGTTTTTGGATACGCAGACAGCCTAGTCACTCCAGACGAAATTTACATTTCCATCGTCCTCTCAGAAAAGGATGCAAAAGATAAAATGTCATTGGAGGAATTGGAAGGGAAAATGATCGCTTCACTGGAAGCATTGAAAATTGATTTGGATAAAAATTTAACAACCAGTGACGTCATCAGTAATTATAAATACTACGTTTTCAAAGACAAAGAAGTGGTTAAAAGTAAGCAATTTATTTTGATGGTAAGTGATGCTTCCACATGTAGTCAGGTGTTTATTGCGCTCGAAGATTTGGGCATTGGCAACACCACAATCATCCGATATGACCATTCTCAAAAGAACAAATCAAAAACACTTTAAGAGGGCTGGCTGTAGCCAACGCACAGGTCAAGGCCATTGAATTGACTAAACCTATCCAACAAAGTATCGGACAGGCGATTCACATCACGGAAGTCAAACATGGTGGCGGAGAGGATATCGTTGGATATTCAGCAGGCATTAGAATCAGAGGTGTTTCTTCCATGCCACAATCCAAGTACTTGTACTCCAAAGTAGACTTTGAAAAAATGAAGATCGAAGCCAATGTTGAGGTAAAATTCATCCTTAAATAATGAAAATAAAAATCATTCATTTTTAAAAAGCCATGACCAACGACCAAAAACTGATTGCCGTCAAGGTGCTACACACGCTCATTTGGGTCTTTTTCAATTTCGTACTTGGATACATCATTTATGCTATTATTCAAAACAAAATTGACGGCTATTTATGGATCGCCATTGGTCTGATCATCGTGGAAGCCTTGATTCTTTTCCGTTTTAATTACGTTTGTCCGCTCACCATTGTTGCTCGTAGGTATTCTGATTCTCAAAAGGATAACTTTGACATCTATTTGCCCAATTGGTTGGCCAAAAACAATAAATTAATTTATACGATCATATTTGGTTTCTCAATATTGGGACTAGTTTTCAGAGCTTTTACATCATAACTTCAATGGAGATCAATGTCCTGCGGACGCAATACCTGCGGTACAATTCCCTGCGGGAGCAATGCCTGCGGCGCAATGGAGTTCAATGGGAGTTCAATGTCCTAAGGAAGCAATGTCTGCAGCCTGTCCCTGCTTTTGCAAGGGGACGCAATGGGCAATTGGCAATTGGCTTCGCCAGCAATGGGCAATGTCCTGCGGGAGCAATGATGAAATTTAAAAAAAAAACTGACAGCTGAAAACTGACAGCTGAAAGCTCATTGCTCGTGGCTCGTGGCAAAATATTATACATTTAAGGCAGAAAATTTTCTGCCTACACATTTCACAATTTAAAAACCTCCACCTTTTATTTAAAACATTTAACCTTTATATTGCAAACAAATTGATTAACTTTTTATGACTGGAGAATTGCTTCTTGCCAATTTTAGAAAACACATCGCCATCACTGATGCTGAATTTGACATGGTATTGAAAAAATTAATCCCAAAAAAATCAAAAGAAAGCAGTTTTTCTTACATGAAGATCAAGTTGCTAAGGATGTTGCATTTGTCATTTCTGGTTGTCTGAGATCCTATTCCATTGATGAAAATGGATTTGAACACATCTTACAATTTGCTCCATCTGAATGGTGGATGACAGATATGTATAGTTTTGTCTCACAGCAACCTGGAAACCTCAATATTGATGCTTTAGAAGGCACCGAAGTACTTTTGCTTTCCCGAAAAAATCAACTGGAATTATTTGATCATTGCCCGCCTTTGGAGCGGTATTTCAGAATCCTCACGGAAAAATCACTCGTAAGTACCAGGCAGCGTCTCATCAATAACCTCAGTCTTACTGCCTTACAACGTTATCAAAATTTTTGCACCATCTACCCTACCCTCATTCATACTTTGGCTCAAAAACAAATTGCTGCTTTTATTGGGGTGACGCCTCAGTTTCTGAGTAAATTGAAAAATGAAAGGTAGAACGGAAACCGGAGACGGGAAACCGGAAACGGGAGACTGGTTCTCCATCTTTTTCTAGAAATTCTGTAGGTTTTTTAAAATATTTTGCACATAAGCATGTTTGGTATTTTACACCTTCTAAAGCTTTGTGTTTTCGTTATTTAATGCCATTTCTATTTCCCTCTCTAAATCACGATCTTTAAAATAGGTACGGACTCTGTCAAATTTCTCTTTAAATATAATCTTGTCACCATATTTTTTTGTGATTTCAGCACTAACTTTAACATTGGAATGTTTTAAATTATCTGCATTTTGTTGTTTCATCCTATTTTTTTTCTAATTAAGAAAAATTTATAATTCACTCCTTTCTTAAAACGCTCAGTTTTTCCATTGAGTTCCCCAAATAAAGTAAATTCAGTTTCAATAAGTTCTAGGAATATGGTTAAATACTTTCTATATAGTCTTGTTCTTGAAAGTGTACTTCCCTCAGCAATAACTATAGTGCCTTCATGATGTTTAAAAAATATATAAAGTGTCGAAGCCACAGTTGACAGAACCTTTTCTGTATCGTGGTTATTCGTTATTACAAAGTCGTCAAAATCTTTCGTACCATCAATACTATCACCAAAAGCTAAATTGTAAAACTTACCACCAATAGGTTGATATTCTACTATCTTCAATATTTTTCCTTTTGGTCCATCACTATAGAACTCAAATATCAAATTATTTTGATCTGTTTCTAAGTTATATTTGTCTTTACTCATTTACTTCAGTTAGACCTTTTCTTACTTAATGCCCACCTCACCTTCTTCCAATTGGTGAAAACCGCAGTAAATAATACTTCAAGAATAATCTCCATTTTTTATTTATTTAATTATTTTCTATTTACCATGTCAAAAATGGCTCCGATTGCAACACCAAAACAAATACCCAATGCTATTCCTTTAGCCATATTTCCTGACTTACTACCATAAATTGCACCAAATAACACTCCAAGGGCTATGCCAATGCCAATGCCATTTCCATTATATTTCTTTTTACTTTCGACCACCTTCAATATATATTTTGTTTTTTCATGCATTAGATTTGAGACTTCAGCAGCAATTAATTAGCAATCCCAAATCCTCTAAACAAATATCGGATATTGGACTCACACTTCCAACATGAAACTGAAATTTCACTCCTTTCCTTTTCATCTTGATATAATAAAGTTAATCTACATTAACCCATTTTAGTAATCTAGTAGATTGCTTTCAACTGTACAAATAGCCCATCTTTGCATTGTTATCAGCTTTCAGTGGTCAGCGATCAGTTTTTAGCTATCGGTGAGAATTTACAGGATTACAATTTAAACGCATAAACGATTAAACAAATAAACAAAGAACATCATGACAAATACAGTTTTGCACAAATCAGAAACCAGAGGACACGCCAATCACGGTTGGTTAGACAGTCATCACACATTTAGCTTTGCCAATTACTACAATCCGGAGCGCATGCACTTTGGCGTTTTGAGGGTACTCAATGACGACATTGTAGCGGAGGCCAGAGGTTTTGGTACGCACCCACACGACAATATGGAAATCATCAGCATTCCATTGGAAGGGGATTTGGAGCACAAAGACAGTATGGGAAATACGACTGTGATCAAAGAAGGAGATATACAGGTGATGAGCGCAGGCACTGGAATTTACCACAGCGAATACAATAAAAACAAAGATCAAGCGGTCAAGTTTTTGCAGATCTGGGTGTTCCCAAACAAGAAAAATGTCACTCCAAGATATGATCAAATCACTTTGAATGTGAAGGACAGACACAATAAACTTCAGCAAATTTTATCACCAAATGCAGATGATCAAGGTGTTTGGATTTACCAAGATGCTTGGTTTCACATGGGAAATTTTGATAAAGGTGTGACAGCAACATACGATGTAAAAAGAAAGGAAATGGAGTTTACGCCTTTGTTCTAAAGGGATCTTTCAACATTGCAGGCTTTGAAGTCAACCAAAGAGATGGTTTTGGAATCTGGGATACTGATCAATTTGAACTTGAAGCCACAACCGAAGACGCACAAATTTTGTTGATGGATGTACCGATGGGTTAACGGAAATCGGAGGTCGGAGGTCGGAGGTCGGAAATCGGAAATAGGAAATAGGAGACCGGAAACCGAAACTGGTAAATGGAGAAGGTGATAGAATTAAATTAAAAAAATGAAAATGAAAATAATTGCAATTGGGGCATCGTATAGTAAAACGTCGATCAATCGGGTTTTTGCAAAATATGTGGCAGAGCAAATTGAGGATGCACAAACGGAGGTTATGGATTTGAATATTTATGATTTGCCTTTGTATACCACTGAGAAGGAAAAGGAAATTGGCATTCCTCAGTCAGCGAGAGATTTTGTAATTAAATTGGATGAAGCAGATTTATTGGTGATTTCACTAGCAGAACACAATGGGACTTATACAACAGCTTTCAAAAATTTGTTTGATTGGTCAACTAGAGTAAAGCTCCAGATATTTGAAAATAAGCCCATGATTTTATTGTCGACTGCTCCAGGACCTCGTGGGGGTTTGGGTGTATTGGAAGCTGCAAAGGTGCGTTTCCCTATACATGGTGCAAAGATCGTTGGTGCATTTAGTTTGCCAAAATTCAATGAAAATTTTGACGAAACTTTGGGCGTTCAAGATCCAATTTTGAGAGACCAATTGTTTGAATTAATTCACAAAACTTCAATTGAAATCAATGAATTCGCGGACTAATATTTTGGTACTCAATAGGAATGAGAGCATTCTGGAGGTAATCCTACGTTTGATTAATAATCACGAAAATTGGTACGGAGTAGGACAAAGTGAGCTGGATAATCTGGCTCACTTGATGAACAAGGGTCATTTTGAACTGGTGCTGATAGGTTCAGGTTTTTCGCCAGCAGAAGAACAAGAAATTGTCAAAACTAGCAACGAATTAAACCCTGGTATTAAGATCGTGCATCACTGGGGCGGCGGCAGTGGTTTGCTTACTAATGAAATCCTAGCGGCTTTGGAAGGTGTGAAAGGTGGAAATTATGAGATTTCGTATTGATGCCTTATAACCTTTCAAAAATCAAAAGTACTTCCTCAAAATCCGGATAACAGCAGGCTTGTAAGCATTTCCAAACAAATTCAGATGTACAAGTAAATAATACAATTGATATAACTCTACTCGTTCGTCTTCACCCGCTTCCTTTGGCCAAATTTCATAATAAGCCTGATAAAAAGCATCTCCAAATCCCCCAAACAGTCTGGTCATAGCTAAATCAACCTCCCGATGTCCAA
Source organism: Saprospiraceae bacterium (assembly GCA_016715105.1). Classification (GTDB taxonomy): domain Bacteria; phylum Bacteroidota; class Bacteroidia; order Chitinophagales; family Saprospiraceae; genus JADKBO01. The sequence continues at coordinate 70,042 of JADKBO010000015.1, forward strand.
AATAAATGGCTGGATCAATAAAATATGGTTGTCCATTATTAGAAATTAAATAGTTTCCACTCCATAAATCACCATGAAGCAAAGCCGGCTTGCAATAACCCTTCCTCTGCTCAAGGCCCATCATCAATTGGTCAGTTGTTGGAATTTCCTTATTATCTAATAAGCCCAATTGCCTTCCCAAAAACAATTGAGGCTCCAGTCTATTTTGTACATAAAATGGTATCCATTGATGATGAGGTTCATTGTTTTGTGTCAAACTGCCAATAAAATTATTTGATTTAAATCCAAAATGGGAATGAGTTATGCCGTGAAGTTCGGCTAAGTGAACACCCAACTGATAAAAATCCAGTGAATTTGCCAATTTTGGTAAAACATATTCCAATAGTAAAAAGGCTTGACTTTCAAATTGATCAACCAATAAAACACTGGGAACGCCTACTTTTAAGGCCTGAGAGATCGTCTCCAAACCCAATGCCTCTTCCCTAAACATGTCTAAACTATTAGCGTTGCTGTTGATTTTAAGAAACAGATCTGCTGATTGCGTCTTCAGCTTATATGCTGCAGAAATATCTCCTCCAGAAACAGGTATCCATTCTGTAACTTTGGTATTAATTTTTGCTGAAATGTATGAAATAAGCTGCTTCACCTATTATATTTATTTCAATATATGTTAAAATTATCTTTCAACTTATAATTTTTGAGAGAATAATGAATACCTAGACACCCAAGCAGCAAAATTTAGAGTTCTGTTTTATGGAGCTTATCTCTTCAGTATGAATGAAAAACTACTTATTGATGAATGCCTTCTAAATTTAAAGGCTGCTCAAAGGAAACTCTTTGACAGCTACTACGACTTCGTTTTCAAAAAAGTGTACAGTTATTTGTCAAATGCACATGATACAGAGGATATTGTTTTACAAGTTTTCAATAAGATATTTCAAAATCTACCTGCATTTGAATGGAGAGGTGAAGGGTCTTTAAAAAGTGGATATCAACGATAGCCATTAATCAAAGTCTATCTTTCCTTAAGCAGAGAAAACCTATTGTACATTTCAGCGATTCCACAGAAATGGAGGACTTAGTATCAGAAGAAAATGTCTCAGAGTTTGATGATATTTCAGCAGATCAAATCATGGTCATCATTGAAAAAATGCCATCAGGATATAAAACAATTTTTCTTATGAATGTTGTTGACGAATACACTCATTCAGAAATTGCCGAAATCCTGAACATCAGCAGAAATACGTCAAAATCGCAATTACTTAAGGCAAAAAAATACATTTTAAATGAATTAAATAAAATGAAATCATGCAAAATAAATTGAAAGAAATATTCAATAATCCAGACATTCATTTTCCTTCGGAAGCACAAAATAAGCGTAAGGAAAAAATATGGTTGAGTTTGGATATTAATAAAAACAAAAGCAAAAATAAATGGCTATATACCCTGCTGTCGGTATTGGTAATTCTAATACTTTCTTTGGTTTCAATTATTTTATGGCAAAAAAATAAACAAATCGTCGAAGAAAGCAAAACATTGAAAAATGCTTTTGCTCAAATAAAGGAAGATGTCAACATTCTTAAAACAACTCAGATTGCCAAACCACAAATAAAAAAGGAACTTGACGAAATCATCACTTCAAACCTTGGAACAAAAACAAAGTCAGAGGAAACAATCATAAACCAAAATAAAATACCTTATAATTTAAAAAAGAAAGAGGTTCTAAATTCAAACACAGAAGAAAAAATCAATGAAATATCAGTCATATCTACCCCACAATTGGCAAGTGCTCAAATAAAATATTTAGAAACTTCATTAGCAAAAACAAGCATAGCAAGACTGGATATTCAAAAAGAAATTAAACCAAAAGTGTTTCTTCCTAAAGCTATAATTTTTGACTTAGATGCAGAGGGACAAGCAGAAAATGAAAGAAAGCCTTCTTTTATTAATCACCAGACAGATACAGACAATATGCGATTTTTTATAATCACAAAACACCTTAAATAATGAGTACAGGCAAGACAATTATATCGATTTGCTTTATAATATTTGCATTGAATGGTTCCATTTGTGCACAAGAATTAAATCAAATCAACAATTCAACTGACGAACTCACAGTACAAAGAAAGAATGGAGGTACGATCATTTTGAAAATTCCTAGCAAAGCTTCTTTTTCACAATACGATTACTGGAAAACGCTTCTTTTAGACTTCCAAAATGCTCTTGAAAAAGCAAAAGAAAATATTCCGAGATATGAATTCTTCTCCATCTCCTATATCCAAGGTAAAACGCTTAAAATTGAAGACAGTCAAAATATCATCACTTTTGATGTTAAAAATGATCAAAATCCTAGAAAAAAAAATGTGAGCGCTCTTACTGATTTGAAAAATAATACAATATTAGAGTTGCATGTTTCTGAGATTGACGAATTATTTGATTCTTCGATCGCAATTGAAATTGACAGTGCCATCGCAGCAATAAAGTCTAAGAAAACTGATTTTTTAAGTAATAATCGATACTTCTATGACGGTTTAAAAAATGAATTAAAAACAAATAAAGCTAAAGTATTTCCTGCTATGACTTTAGGAGGTAACCTCAGTTTTTTCCAAGGAAAACCACTTACAGAAGGTAGACTAGGATTGGGAATCATCAGAAATAATAAATTTTTGTTACTATCCAATGCCTTTTTGATTCAGTACGATGATGAAAGTAAAAAAGAAAAATTGGCTTACATGTTGGGTCCGCTGTTTTCTTATGAATCCTTCGGAGCAGAATTTCTGGTTAAAATCAGTGATAAAAATGAATTACTCAAGGATTTAAATACTCGATTGAGTCTGAAGTATTATCATAAACTTTTTATGGTTTCATTAGATTTTTATAATTACCCAGAATTGACTCCAAAATTCGGAATCTCTTTTGGAATCGGCAGATAACCTAGACCACCTTCAAAAAATTACCTAAATAAATATTAATTCATTATGTTTAAAGTTTCATAACTATTGCGCACTTATCCATTATGAAAATAATCAAAATCCTGCTCATCGCCTTCCTCATCATTGCCATTGGCTACGCCATCATTTTATATTTCACCCTCAAACCAAAAACAAGAGACGTTTCTCAACTGTCTCCCTATTTCGAAATCATCGGCAAGGATCTGATTGTGCAGCGGGAAGCCAAGTTAGTGCGAAATTTGCCGGCCTTTGTTTATGAAAACCCTTATCTCATTCAGGAAAATGATCAACCAGTATATGAAGGCATTACTGAAATTTATACCATCCCTGTAGGAACAGTGATCAAAATCGATAAGGCACAATTCATCAAAAATGGAGTGAGTGGTTTTACACATAGTGTGGTTTTTGGAACACTGGAAATACCAGGACAAGGACTCAAATCCTTTGAATACGTTTGGGGAAATCAAGCAATTACACTCGACGCCGGCAAACCACTGGAGTTTTCCTTTCCCATGGCCATCTGGCAAACAACTTCTGATGACGCTACCTATGAGTTTAAATAATAATGCTGTGCCTAAGGCCTAATGTGTTAATCTTATTACAAAATATAAGATTGGCCTCATAGTATTACAGAACAATATATATATTTGGAGACAACCATTCTAATAAAACATGGGCCGTTTGATCACAACATTTTGCTTGTTGCTGATGTGCTTTACAACAATAAAGGCACAGGACGAAAAATATACACCAAACTGCCCCATTCACATCATCATCGCCTTGGATTTTTCTGCCAGCGAATTGGGTTTTGTGCATAAATTACAGCAGGCATTAACCGGCATTTCCAAAAAATTTGAACTCCACCCTACCATCCTTAAAATTGGTATCATAACATTCAACCGAGGCGCAGATATAGTCTTGCCCTTAACAGGAGAATCTGATAAACTCGATGAAGCCATCAATGCGCTTTCCAATCCTTACATGGTTTTTGCCACAGACATCCACGCAGCTTTCGAATCCGCTTATTTTGACTTCAAAAACAATTCCGTACCAGGAATTCCAAAATATTTGGTGCTGGTTTCAGACGGTGATCCGCATGCTCATCTTCGTGGGCGTGGATTTCAACAAGACCTGATCAATGCCGACTTTCTGAAAAAAGGTAATTTGGAAGATCGCATGGAACCCATCCACATCATCAGCCTTTATTCTGGACAGGAAACAGAAGATGAAAATGATTTTGATGAACACATCAGAATGGAATCCATGAATCACATGCGAAGATTGGCATCTGACGCCAGTTCATACTATAACTTTAATGAGTTACCAAGTTTGGTCAACTTCTTTGTGAAAATATCTTCTTGTATGTGAAAGTGGTCTGGAAGTAATTTATAATAAAACTGAGCTTAGACGAAAGAAGAAAGACGAAAGAAGAAAGTTCAAGATACGACAACACTTGTTAGCAAGTCTTTTAACAGAAATCCCACAAGTGCCTTAGAAGGCTAAAAGCTTTCGTCCTTCTTCCTTCATCGCTTGTCTTTCATCTCTCATCCTTCGTCTTATTTCTTGCAAACTATAATCTAATGTACCCAACCCCTTGATTCGAATGACCAATTATTTTCTTACTTTGTGTCATCTATCGACAAAACAAACCATGTCTAAAACAACTAAGAAATTAGGAAAAATTACCTCCTTTTTGATTGTATTTGCCATTGCTTTATTTTTTGGCTACATGTTGGGCAAATTGCTGAAAGGAGACAGCAGTGTTGAAAGTAATGTGGGTATCAATACATGGTTAGTGATTCTTGCCATTTTTCCCATCGTATTTTTTGTCCTTGGCATACATGAAGCTGGACACGCCCTGGCAGGCAAAATGGTTGGTTTTGAATTGATCAAATTTGCAGTTGGGCCATTATCCATGGATAAAACTGAGGGAATCTGGAAATTCCATTTCAATAAAAGTATAGAAACGTATGGAGGATTGGTCATTAGTTTTCCAAAAGGGGATCAAAATCTTGGGCCTCGTTTTATGAAATATGTTTTAGGTGGGCCTATTGCTAGTTTGCTTTTGGCCTTTCTTGCGCTTCTTTTTTACTTTTTAATACCCAGTCTTGCAGTTTATTTCATCATCATAGGCATCATGTCACTTTTGATTTTTATAGTCACTATTATACCTGCTAAAGCTGGCTCTTTCTATACGGACGGGGCCAGGTTTTTTCGGATCTTTAAGGGTGGGAAAGTTGGTCAGTATGAAGTTTCATTTCTTAAAATAATGGCCAATACCTTGCAAGGTGTGCGACCTCGGGAATTAGTGGGATTGCCAGAACTGTTGGATCTTGGTATTGAATTGAATGAACCTTATGTGGTTTATTTATATGGAATCATGCACCAACATGCCTGGGATAAAAATGAAATCGAAGATGCGGAAATGTACTTAGAAAAATATTTGGAAGGAACGGCTGCTGCTCCCGCCATGATTGCAAATAGTGCCATACTGGATGCTGCTTTTTTTCATGCATACGAAAAAAAGGACTTGGAAAAAAGTAATGCCTATTTCCAAAAATTTGTAATGCAACCCTTTATTTCCCAAACACAAGTCCTTGCCACAGAGGCGAGCATTCATTTCATCAAAGGTGAATTAGAATTAGCCAAAGAAAAAGCAACAGCAGCAAAAGCTGGCATGGAGTATATACTCGACAAAGGAATGGCCGTCATTTATGGAGAAAAAATTGATAAACTACTCAAAACATTGTCGAACAATTGACTTATAGATTGTAAAAGAGTATTTATCTTGGCAGCACTCCTTTTTGATCTTCGAATGAGTTAAATCCAAAAAAGACTAACTGGCTTTCCAGCGTGTTATCTCACTATTAAAACAACTGTTCATGAAAAACTTGATGTTTCTTGGATTCCTATCGATTCTTTTTTCACAAACCACCTTTGCACAAGATCGGGTAAATGGTGCTTTATTCGCCACTCGATCAGAGGTTTTGGGTCAAAACGGCATGGTAGCAACGAGTCATCCGTTGGCCACTCAAGTAGGTCTTGATATTTTGAAAGCTGGAGGAAATGCCATAGATGCAGCCATTGCGGCAAATGCGACATTGGGCCTCATGGAACCCACAGGATCAGGTGTTGGCGGAGATTTATTTGCCATCGTCTGGGATGCTAAAACTAAAAAGTTATATGGCTTGAATGGTAGCGGACGTTCACCAAAAAAACTCACTTTAGAATACTTCGAAAGCAAAGGCATGGAAAAAGTACCATCTTATGGACCGCTGCCGGTAAGTGTACCAGGTGCAGTCGATGCATGGACGGAACTACATAAAAAGTTTGGCAGTTTTTCCTTAGAGCAAATTTTTAGTCCTGCCATCAATTATGCGGACAAAGGTTTTCCATTAACTCAATTGATAGCATGGTATTTGGGTCAATCTGTGCCTAATTTTATGCGCCAAGGATACAAAAATATTGAGGACACCTACATCACTCAAAATGGTGGAAAACTACCCAAAGAAGGAGAAATTTATAAAAATCCATACCTCGCAAACACGTATCGCAAGATTGCCAAACAAGGTCGTGATGGTTTTTATAAAGGTGAAGTAGCGAAAACAATGGCAGATTTCATCCAAGCTGAAGGTGGATTTTTATCTGTCGAAGATTTGGAGTCGCATCATTCAGAATGGGTAGAACCTGTTTCTGTCAATTACCGTGGATATGATGTTTGGGAATTACCTCCAAATGGTCAAGGAATTGCTGCATTGCAGATGTTGCAAATATTGGAGGGTTATGATTTTTCTAAAATACGCTTTGGCAGTGCTGAACATTTACATCTATTTATTGAAGCCAAAAAAATCGTTTTTGAAGATCGAAATAAATACTACGCTGACATGGATTTTGCAAAAGTGCCTGTGAAAGAGTTGTTGGCCGAAAGTTATGCAGACGAGCGTAGAAAATTGATTGGCCAAAGAGCATCCACCTACGAGGCTGGAGCCATCAGTGCTGGCGAAACCATTTATATGACCGTTGCGGATAAATTTGGCAATATGATTTCTTTGATCCAAAGTAATTATAGAGGTATGGGTTCCGGAATGGCACCACCAAAACTGGGCTTTATGTTTCAGGATCGGGGTGAACTATTTAGTTTGAAAAGAGGACAAGCCAATACATATGCACCTGGCAAACGACCATTTCATACCATCATACCTGCATTCATCACCAAAGACGGCGAGCCATTCGTGAGTTTTGGTGTAATGGGCGGTGATTTTCAACCACAAGGTCACACACAAATTGTGATGAATTTAGTTGATTTTGGAATGAATTTACAGGAAGCAGGTGATGCTCCACGTTGGGACCACACAGATAATTCACCGGGCCCTGGCTTACCTTCAACAGGAACAGGTGATGTCAGCGTAGAATCTGGCATTTCTTATGAAACGGTGAGAGGGCTTCTGGATAAAAGGCATAAAGTAGGTTTTGCGCGCGGTATTTATGGAGGATATCAAGCAATTATGTGGGATAAAGTCAATAAAGTTTACCATGGCGCTTCTGAGAGTAGGAAGGATGGGCAGGCTGCGGGATATTAATGACCAAATTTCGTTAATGGTAAAGCAAAAAATATTACGGGCCTATGAGCAAATGGCCAAAAAATACGATGAACTCATTGATCATAAACCTCACAATGCCTACTATGACCGCCCAACTACCCTACAGTTAATCGGTGATGTGGCGGGTAAAAATATCTTGGATGCAGCTTGTGGGCCAGGTAAGTATGCGGAAATTTTGATGGCTGCCGGTGCTCAAGTAACAGGTTTTGATGTAAGCCCAACTATGGTTGAACTGGCCAAAGCTAGAAATCATGGAAAAGGTCATTTTTTTGTGCATGATTTATCTGAAAGGTTAGCTGATTTGGCAGATGAAACTTTTGACATTATAGTTTGTGCATTGGCGCTCCATTATATTGAAGATTGGACGGTGACAATGCAAGAGTTTTTCAGATTATTGAAGGCAGGTGGAAAACTGGTCATTTCTATAGAACATCCCTTTTCAGAATATCAATACTATCAATCCAAAAAGTACTTCGAAATCGAACATGTCCACACCGATTGGAGGGGATTTGGTGGATCGATTGAAGTCCATTGCTACCGCAGGTCCTTAACTGACTGCCTGATGCCTTTGATCAAAGCTGGATTTCAATTAGAAGAAATACTTGAGCCCAAACCCACTGAGGAGTTTGAAAAATTGGATCCTAGGCATTATCAAGAGTTGATGAATTTTCCTGCTTTTTTGTGTTTGAAGGCAGTTAAAGTTCGGTAGTTGGTTGGTCAAATACTGTAATTCCTTTGCAAGATGCTTTCCAGAATTTAATGCTCGGTTAATCACCCCAAGCAAGAAAATTATGGTGCCATTCCAGATTTTATTTTGATCTTCAGGAATATCATTTGTATCGTGCCAGACGGTTTCGATACTCAATTATTGTTTTATTTGGTAAATGCAGAATATTTCAAAATTTCAAATGTGCAAATACAGTTGATGATTCATTTAATAATTCCTAAAAAAATCAAGATTTAAGCGAGAGATTGTAAAAAAATGATACTTTTGCAGCCTGTGAGGGCAAAATAGGCAGCTCCTTTTGAACTCCCCCAGGGCAGAAATGCAGCAAGGGTAAAAAGTTGAGCGCCTGGTTTTGTTCCTCACTTTTTTGTTTAGACACATATTTACACATCATAAAATCTTAATTTACCATGTTATTTTTCATAGATACTGCAAATTTAGACCAAATTAAAGAAGCCAATGATTTAGGAATTTTGGACGGAGTTACCACCAATCCATCATTGATGGCAAAAGAAGGAATCACTGGACAAGCCAATATCATCAAGCATTATGTAGATATTTGCAATATTGTTGATGGCCCTGTAAGTGCTGAAGTAATCAGTACAGATTTCAACGGCATCATTGAAGAAGGAAAAAGATTGGCAGATTTACACGACAATATCGTGGTAAAAGTGCCAATGATCAAAGACGGTATCAAAGCCATCGCTTGGTTTACAGAGCATGATATTGCTACAAACTGTACTTTGGTATTTTCTGCTGGACAAGCCATTTTAGCAGCTAAAGCAGGCGCAACTTTCTTGTCTCCATTCATTGGAAGAGTAGATGATACCAACTGGGATGGCGTAAGTTTGATCAAAGACATCGCTGAGATTTATGCTATCCAAGGTTATGAAACCAGCATTCTTGCAGCATCTATCAGAAATTCAAAACACATCGTAGATTGCGCTAAAGCAGGAGCTGATGTAGTAACTTGTCCTTTATCTGCAATTTTGGGATTGTTGAAACACCCATTGACTGACATAGGTTTGGAGCAATTTCTTGCAGACCACCAAAAGGCAGCAAAATAAGATTTTCTATTCTTTATAGAATCGTATAAAATACAACCCAAGGTTTGACTTTTGAAATTCAGACCTTGGGTTTTTTATTTTTGTTAATCTCAATCTATGAATGCTGTTCTTGAATTAACATGGTGACAAATTCACCCCCTACTCAGGGTTGGATGAAATTGGGGATTTGATTCCCCGAGCTTCGCACGTGGCTATTGAAATTGAACCCAGTCTGGGTTCTATCCAATTCACCACATTTTCCGACCTCTGATTTCAAATTGTAGGTTTTGATAAGAAAAAACATTGACATAAATTCTCTTAAGTGCCTATTTGGAAATTTACTTTCGTCTTTCTTCTTTCATCTTTATTCTTCTAAACTATTGTATCATTGTATTTGCAATTAATGTGTAATTATGTCTATTCAAACAGAAGTTGAGTTTTTAGGAATTAAACAGATCAGTGAAGTGGTGGCCACTACGCTTGCAAAAATGCGTGAGTATGCCCAACCAGGTATGACCACATGGGACTTGGACCAATATGGAAAACAATTGTTGGAAGAAGCGGGGGCCCAATCGGCTCCCATGCATGATTATGATTTTCCAGGTTATACATGTATTTGTGTAAATGGTCAGGTGGCCCATGGCATTCCAAATAAAAAAACCGTCATCCAAACAGGTGATTTAATCAACATCGATGTGTCCGCTCTTAAAGACGGATTTTATTCTGATAATGGCGGTTCATTTGTTTTGGGCGAAGACAAATTTGGTCATCAAGAATTGGTCGGTGCTTCTAAAGAAATACTTTTTAAAGCCATCAACGCCATTTCAGGAGGTGTAAAAATCAATGCCATCGGTCACATCATCGAGAGTGAAGCGAAAAAAAAGGGTTATAAAGTAATCAAAAACTTGGCTGGTCACGGTATTGGAAGGGCATTACACGAAGAACCAACCGGCATTCTCAATTATCGAGATTATTTAAACACCCAACGATTCAAAAAAAATAGCGTCGTTGCCATAGAAACTTTTATCGCTACCAAATCCACCCAAACCATCACCACCAAAGATGGATGGACCATGGTCGGAAATAAGGGCGGTTTTGTTGCACAACATGAACATACCATAGTGGTCACAGAAGCCAAGCCCATCATCCTCACCAAAGCCAACGGTATCTGGAATTAAACCTAAAAAAAGCGCATGACCGAGCTAGAAAAAATGTTGGCAAGCCTTCCCTATGATTCCAGAGATCCTGAATTATTGGCGCTTTACCTTCAAGCAAGGAATTGGATGCAGGTAATAAATGTGAGTGCATTCAATCAAATAGAAGATAGAATTTCTGCTTTTGAAGCTTTGTTGGGAGCCATTGGAGCTGATGTTTGGATAGAAGCACCGTTTTATTGCGATTATGGGAAATTTATCAGTGTTGGAAGTGGTACATTTATACACATGAATTGTACGTTTATCGATAATAATTACATCACAATTGGAAAAAATTGTCTGATCGGTCCCAGTGTGCAAATATATACCTCCAATCATCCACTTAAAGCCAGTGAACGATTGGCTCCAAATGAAAATGGCGGTATGTCTTATGTTTCTTCGTCCCAAGCAGTCATCGTTGAAGATCAAGTATGGATTGGTGGTGGTGCAATCATTCTTCCAGGAGTCACCATTGGTGCAGGAAGTACCATCGGAGCTGGTTCGGTGGTCAATAAATCCATTCCAGAAGGAGTAGTTGCGGTTGGAAATCCTTGTAAAATTGTGAAAACACTATGAGTGTTTCCGAAAAATTATCGGACAATTTCGCCATCAAAACGGTGGCTTGGAGCATGGCTTCCAACTTTGTCTTGGCCATCATCAAATGGTTGGCAGGATATTTTGGTCATTCTTACGCGCTGATTGCCGATGCCATCGAATCGAGTACTGACGTTTTCACTTCTTTTTTATTGATTTTAGCCTTGCGATATGCCAATAAGCCTGCCGACGAAAATCACCCTTACGGACATGGGAAAGTAGAACCATTAGCTACTTTTCTAGTTGTTTTATTTTTAATTTGTTCTGCAGGATTGATCGCCTACCAGAGCATCATCAACATCCAAACGCCACATGAATTGCCGAAGCCATTTACTTTGATTATACTCGCTGGTATCATCATATGGAAAGAATTATCCTACCGTTACGTCAATAAACAAGGAGAAGAAAGCCACAGTACTTCCTTGAAAGCTGAAGCCTGGCACCATAGAAGTGACTCCATTACTTCATTGGCTGCTTTTTTGGGAATAGGATTGGCATTATATCTTGGCAAAGGTTATGAATCAGCTGATGATTGGGCTGCCCTACTCGCCAGTGTATTGATTTTATACAATTGTTTTCTAATTTTCAGACCCGCTTTGGGAGAAATCATGGACGAACATTTCTATGATGATATCGTTGCCCATGTCAGAACAGTTGCCGTTACTGTACCTGGAATCATAGGCACTGAGAAGTGTTATATTCGCAAAGCAGGAATGAAATATCAGGTGGATCTTCACGCCATTGTTGATGGAAATATTACGGTATCGGAAGGGCACAGACTCGCGCATGATTTGCAAGATTCGCTCATGGAACAAATCCCGGGCATTGCCCACATCATTATCCATATCGAACCTGATCAAGAATAAATATTTAGGCAAAAAGGATTTTGCCTATTCAAATTCCTTTATTTTGATGAATTACCACAAAAAAACGTATAGTCGAAAAGCCTTTCGCCCCTACGAATCTAAAAAATATTATTTCAACATTTAACATTTATGGCCTTGACTTATATACATTATCTATATATATTTGCTTAAAAAAGTAAAATACCTCCCCCCAACAACAGGAATTTTACTTCTTAAAAAATTATAATCACTTGAACTAAAGAATTTCCTATGCGAAAAACTTTACCCCTATTTCTATGCTTATTATTTTGCTATTCTATTTGCCACGCCCAGATAAACATTGAGACAGAGACATTGTCAAGCCCATCATTTTGTAATGGGGAATTAAAGACTACCACTAAAATTTCAAACGATGGGAAGTCTAGTGAATTAGCTTTTGTAATAGAATTTGTAGTGGAGGAATCTATGGCAATCTCAACAAATGAAGCTGCTTTGACTGAAGGGCTTCGTTATTTAGGTAATGGACGATTTGCTATACCTGAATTAAAACCATGTGAAGAAATTTCCTTTGACATGAACATAAAACTTCCAACATGTTACTTAAAGGACTCTGTTTGTTTTCAAGTCAACGCACCCAACTTCACTTCCAATTTATGTACAAGTATCAATAGTGAGTTGTTTTCAATTTCTGATACCAAAATTACGACCCTGGGAAATAAAAAATACGAACGAATTTTTTAAAATTGGCAATATAGGAAGTGAATCATTTACTCAAATTTATGTCCAATATTCTCAGTTCAATAAGTATCAAATCGTTGAACAAAACCTTGGGAATTTTGATGGAAATAGTCAAATTTTAAACAGTACAGATTTTGTAAATATAGGCAATGGAAATGGGACAATTGACCCAGGAGAGTCCATAGAAATAAGACAAATATATGAAATCAATTCTTGTGAGAATGACATCATTGAAGATGTCAGCATAAAAGTAGATTGTGGTGGAGGTCCCTGTAAAACTACCTATTCACAAGATCAAAGTTTATTCAATCTATCTAGCATAAATGGTGGGCGAAATTTGTCAATTTTCATTCTGGGTTACGAAAAAGGAAATGATTGTAACCAATTGGTCATAGAAGGTCAAGCTGTAGGTAGAACAATTGAGTTATTTAGAAATTTGGAATTTCAGTTAAAAATACAAACATCAACCGACACAACATATGCCGACAGTATTCGATTTTTAAAGTCTGATCATGTGGCGATCAGAGGAAGTGACAATTTTATTTCTTTGGGCGATCAGAGCATAGACAACGATGTTTTTAAAAATGAATCATCAGACAGTTTGTTTAATGATCTGCCCAAAAATGACACCTTGCGATTCAAACTTTATACAAATTTGCAAGACCCCATTCAACCCAACACACAGGGTGAAATAACCATTACTTATGAAAATGAATGTGGGACAAAATCCTTTAACACCGTTAATCTTAGAAATAGATTTGAAGCCAAACCCATGATCGGCTTTAGAAGGCCAATAGCTACCGAACAAGTTGGTTTTAAGTTTATAAAATTCCCCTACGTCGGTGATACCCTGCAATTATCTCTTTCTTCCGTGTTACCAGAATACAAAACATGCGATCAATTTTCATTTGAAGTAAAAATACTCATTCCTTCATTTTTAAAACCTGTCGCAGATTCAATAGAATATGTTGCAAAAACAGTCTTGACCATTGACTCTACTTTTGTTCCACTGGGATTGCCACCTCGTTTCATACACGTACCTATTACTGCTCCCTATCCTTATGCCATTCAAAATGATACTATGATTATTCATTTTGATTCTCGTGAAATAGCATTGAGAAATTATTTTTTAACTTTTATTGTCAGAGATGGATTGAAATTTGATAATCAAGGTAACTGTAATGGTTGTTTGCGTCCAGACACCCTGAGATTTTTTATTGCTTCTGAATATAAATGCGAGAATAACTGTCTCAACGAAATCACTTACAATAATGAAACTGAGCCTGATGTGTTGAGAGATAACATTATGGTACCTTATGCATCAAAATTAGACAAAACGCTCACTGAAAAGCCAAACTGGATAATTGATTCTTCTTACATGTTGATCAAAAATGGAATTTATGCTGATAATTTTGGAAATAATCCATTGACTGAAGGCGTAAATTCTATCATTTCACCAAACGATGACCTTGTGGATGTTGCAATATTATTGGGCAATGATCATTGTGCACTGAGCACAAATGACACAGTTTCTTTCAATGCATATTATTCCGAAAAAAACAGGCATTTTGCTTTTTTTGATGAAGAAATAGATGTGCTATTGATAAAACAAAATGGTGAAGTGGTAAATCAAAGGATCATGCCTTATGACATTTCTTTCCCATCCTTGGTAAAATACGATTTGTCTTCTATGGTCGAGAAATTATCATACAATCTCACACCATTTTTCATCCAAAACAATTTTGGAACTGGAGATTCTATTTTCATCAGAAGGACTTTGAAAGCAGCACCAAACGAAATTGGTGCACCAGTCCAATTAAGAGCACATGAAATGTTTGTAAAAACTGCCATGTGCACAAAAGAATTTGGCGAATCTTTATTTCAACATTTCAATATTGCTGCACCCGGATTTAAAGTTGAAATGAGAGACCCTTCTTCTTCTTACGCTCCATCTTTTGATTGGTTAACTGTAGCCTATCGGTTACCTTCCAGTGTTGTGATGGACTTCAACTATTTACTTTATAGCTCAGGAGCCAATAAATACAGAGGTTTCAAGTCGTATGTTGTTCCTTTAGCCCTTGAAATTAGCCTCCCATCCAATAGTTTTTTGAGAATTGATACTATAAGAAATGTGTTTACTGGCCACCCATTAAACATGAATAAAATTCTACTACCAAAATCAAATAATTATCAAATAGATTCAATCTTTTTGTTCGATGAAAATAGTCAAAGAAATGCTTATTCTATTCCTGTTGATTATTTACATCTGATCAATCAAGATGATACAATTGACTTTAAATACACCTATAAATTTAAAGATAGACAAGGTATTTATGATGAAGAAGTACTAACGCGCAAAAAAATAGTTTCTTCAATCAAGTATCGTTTTGTGATTGAAAACAAATTACAAGAAGTAAATGATACACGTCTCTATCAATGGCCTATTACTTATACCAATGTGTCACACAATCAATTAAAAAATTCAAATTATTATATAAACAAAGAGCGAAATTATTCAATTCAAAACACATGGATATTAGTCAAAGCAAACAAGCCCAATATTCAATTTGTATTAAAAGATATTGACAAAGATTCCGTATTGTTACCCTTGGTAATTAACGATGGATATTACTTGTATAAATTTGATAGTTTGCAAAATCAAAGATTCTTAAGATTTGAAGCCATTAGCCCAAATTGTGAATCTTTCGATATTGATTATTACTCTGCTGCTTGTGCTGAAAATCCTGTTGAATATTTTGACTTCTTTAAAAATAACCTGGGTTCACTTTTTAAAAAAAATACACTGCGAATAGTTGCAACAAGCCCAACTCTAGAGAAAACATTCAGTATCAAATCTATTTCAGAGCAAAATTGTGGCCAACTTACATTGACTGGAAGTTATACTAATTTTTCTAATAAATCCATAAAAGTAGCTGGATTAGTTATTGAATATGAAAATGACTTAACTTTAGTCAGTCACCAAACTACTAAAAATAATAAACTCCTAAATTCAAAAAACAGTCAAGATACTATCTGGCTCGATTCATTGATTATATTGGATGGAATAACCATGGATTCCTTTGTTTACACCATTAATGCTTCCATTTCATGTCCCTTTTATGATGATGGGAATTATGTCATCAAACTATTGTATATAGATGATTGTGGGATTATTCAAAATGATCAAAGCACGTATGAAAATATAACACTTTTTCCAAAACCCAGTGTAACGAATGCACTATTTGAAATAATGCTGGAACAAGTATCCAACCGTTGTGGACCAAAACCCAACATTTCACTGAGCTTGAATGCCTCTCAGGATTTATTGGCTGGAGATATTATCAAAATAAGCCCATCGACCGTAGATATGATTTCAAATTTGTCGCACTTTATCAATATGGACAATGTCAAAATTGATTTGATCAATAATGAAATTGTCATCGAATTACAAAATAATCTGGGACAACTCAACGCCCTCTCCTTCTCTATGGATTACGAAAAAAACTGCAGTCTTTCCTGCGAACCAACCAACTGGAAATTAATTCATTACAAAGCTCAGGACTTGGCATGCAATTCAACTTGTAAAATATTAAGCGAACAAATTGATACAACTTTAGCCATCGATTTCTCCCTGGATTTAGCTGGTTTATCAAAAGACACAGTTTGGAGTGATCTATCTGGAATTCATTTTGAATTCAAACCTAACGGAAAAACATACAATGATACAGTACAAGTCGAACTGTATTCTGATGTGGATGCAAATGGGCAAATAACTGACCAAGACATTTTATACAATTCTGGAAATGCATTACTTTTTAATGATGTTGATGGAAACCCATACTTGCTATTTACCAGTTCCAATTCAAGGGCTTGTAATTTATTGGCTCGAATTACTGCAGATTGTTCTTGTGATACTTTGACTTTTGATTTTGTTTTACCCCAGGCAGAACCAACTCCCATTGTCTACCCTGTTTGCATTTTGGATCCTTTGACCTTCACATTGCCTAATCTCAATGCTCAGGAAGTTGTCTGGCCTAATTCAGATTTTCTTTCTGAAACAAGCAAAACAGGGGCTGTTTATACCAATCCTGAAATTACTGCTGACGACACCGTGAGGATACAATTTATTGACGAATTTGGTTGCACCTTGACTTTCCCACTGGTTTTCACTCCTGGCATCAAAGACTTGGAGATCCAAATTATAAAACCTGAAAACTGCGATGCAGATGCGACATCCAAAATTACCTTGTCGACCCAATCCATGCTCAACAACGTATCCATCAATGGGGTGATGCAAGATGATACTGCTCAACTGTATTTGCCAGCGGGAGAACATATCTTGGTCTTGACCGACAATCTCAACTGTATGGTTCAGCGTACCATTTCCATCGATTCGCTTTTGAATCCCCAAATACAATCCATCATTGCTGTGGCTCCAACTTGTTCTGGAGGCCAAAATGGAACGGCTACCATATCCCTATCATTTGAAAGTGAACGATTTACCTACTTTATTGATAACCAGCCGATTGACACCCTTTTTACCAATCAACTATCGCCCGGGTCACATTTATTTGAAGTGGTAGATTCGCTGGGTTGCAAGGATAGTTTGAATTTTGAAGTACTCAATAGAATGCCTTTTCTTGCCAAAACCGACTCATTGGAAGCTATTTGTGACGGACTCACAGTTGATTTTAGTAATTTGATTTTTGAAAATGGTACGGCACCCTATAGTTACAGTTTTGATAGCATCTTCTTTACAGACCAAATAAGAAGAACTTTAGATGTATTTAATGAAGACACAACCCTATTTGTGAGGGATAAAAATGGTTGCACAGTCAGTTTCCCTATACATTTAACAAATAAGCCTAAAAGCTATTTAGAAGTATTTACAGATACCGTGCTCGCTTATGGGACGGTTCTAGAGTTGGGCATCCAAAATCCAGCTGAATTTCCTGACTTAACTTGGGTTAGTGATCAAATGCTTTCTTGTAACACTTGTCCAAATCCCAACCTTGTTGTAGAAGCCTATACTTCAATTTTATTAAAAGGTTTGGATGTAGATCAATGTGAGGACAGCGTCAAAATTGAAATCAGATTGCTGGAAGTCAATTTGGAAAATTTATTTCCTAATGTCTTTGTTCCTTCGTCTGGTTCTGAAAATAATGTTTTCAAAATTGAAAAAAACAACCTGATCCATTCCATTGAAGCATTTGAAGTTTTTGATCGATATGGAAATTCCATATTTCAACAATCCAATGCTGACGAAGTGAGTTGGGATGGCAATTTTGGAGGGAAACCATGTGCAGAAGGCGTTTATGTTTTTCAAACTGCTGTCACTATCAATGATCAAGAAAAAACAAAAAAGCAATTCACGGGTACCATCACATTGATCAGGTAAAAACCAATTATTTTGGAATGAATGGAAGACATGAATACATTTTAATGTTTCTAAGCTTTTGAAAAAGAGCTGTGAGCATGACCTTCGTCATCCCTTTTTTCTAAAAATAGGCTAAGCCGCCTAAATCACTTGGTTTTCAATTTAGTGTAGGAATGACCTTGATCAATATCATCAGGTAAACTACCTGCTTTCTCTATATTTGATCCCTTACCACACACAAAAATAATAGTGAATGACAACGACTAATCTTCACACTTTTCACATTCCAGTTATGGGACTGGCATTCACTATAGATACTCCCATCAGAGTGGCTCATTACGGGATATCTTCTGTTATTTCGATTGCGGACGATGAACTCATCGAAAAAATGAGGGCATTTTATAGCAAAAAATTTGGTATTCTCTATCAAGAAATTTCGCAAAAAAAGCAAGATCACCGAGCAGAAAGAATTGCTGCTTATTTGAATTTGGTAGACCTCATTGTAAAAGATAAATTCGAAAAATTCAAGATTGAATTAGCAGAAAACAAAGCGTCATTGGAAAATTATGTGGCCATGTTGCCAAATGAGTCTGGAGTCAAAAAGGGATTGGAACTTTTGATGAATGACGAAAATACTTTCAAAGAAAATATCAAAAGTTACCTGCAAGAAAATCTGACAGTTGGAGACATTGATGTGAATATCATGACCAAAGTCGACAAGGACAATTTCATAAAAGAAGAACAATTACCTGTTGAATATAATGATGCGCATGCAGCCCTTCGGGGATTTGCCAACAGTAATTTGAATTCTTCTGTTGTGCTTTCAGCAGGAATGAACCCCAGGTTATTTGCCTATTTCAAAAATTTTCCTGCTTTCTTTCCTGATTTAAATGATCATTTAGCAAAGAAAATAATCCTGAAAGTAAGTGATTTTAGGTCGGCTATGATACAAGGAAATTTCTTGGCTAAAAAGGGTCTTTGGGTTTCTGAGTACCGCATAGAATCTGGACTCAATTGCGGCGGTCATGCTTTTGCTACGGACGGTTATTTATTAGGGCCAATATTGGAAGAATTTAAACAGAAAAAAGATCAACTCATCCAATCAGCCCATGATTTGATGGTGAAAGCTTTGGAGCAAAGTGCAATGCATGTTCCCGCAAAACCTTTGGAATTAAAAATCACTGTGCAAGGTGGTGTGGGTACTGCAGAAGAACATAAATTCTTACTGGAAGAATACCAGGTCGATTCAGTGGGTTGGGGATCTCCATTCTTATTGGTTCCAGAAGCTACATCGGTGGACGCTGAAACTAGATCACTGCTTATGAATGCCAAAGAGAAAGATTTTTATTTGAGCCATATTTCACCATTAGGTATTCCTTTTAACACGGTAAGAGGCACAACCAACGAGCTCATAAAACAACATCGAATTGACGAAAACAAGGCTGGAAGTTCTTGTCCGAAAAAGTTTCTAGCGCTGAGCAAAGAATATGGAATGGAAGGCATTTGCACTTCTTCACAAAAATTTCAAGCGTTTAAGTTGGCTGATTTAGAAGCAATCAAAGATGGTATTTCGGCTGATGTCTATGATAAAATGAAATTTGACATTACGGAGAAAGCTTGCCTTTGTGTAGGTTTAGCCAATGCCGCATATCTAGAAAACGACATCAAAATAAAAGGGCAAGCACAAGGTGTTGTTATTTGTCCAGGACCCAATATGGCTTATTTTGACAAAGAAGTTTCATTGTCAGATATGGTAAAACACATTTATGGAAACGCAATGGTCATGACGGATGTAGATCGTCCAAACTTTTTCATAAAAGAGTTGAAAATGTATGTTGATTATTTGATTCACGAAATCAATGGCACAATAATAGACTTGACAACCGCTCAAATAAAAAAATGGAACACGTTCAAAAATAATCTGTTAGAGGGAATTGAATATTATCAGGCTTTATTCTCCAAAACAAATTATTTCAAGCAAGATCTAAATACCATTCAAAAGCAACTACATACTTATAAAGCTAAAATTGAGGCTATTGAGATTCCAGAATTCACATTGGTTTAGCCTCAGCAACCATAAAATTGCTTTCAAAGCACTCCTTTGATCATTTGCTCAATTTTGACATGAATTACTTAAAGTACTTTCTGGCTCATTTTTTGCAATCTTAGACGGAAATGGAATTTTTCCAAATCAACTTTCGTTTTGGGTTTATGATCAACAAAATAGGACAAAAGTTTATGTTCAAAAGCAAACATATCTTACTGGCAGCATTTGCCTTGATATATATAAAAGGTGCTAGTCAGAACTTATATCAATTGGAACCCCTTTCCTGGTTACCTGCAAACGCGAGTGTTTCCCATCTGGCAGCCAACAAAACTGACATTTTCATAGGAACCGACATAGGACTGTTTACCAGCAATGGAACTGCCGCAGTTTTGAAATTCCCAGGTGGTGTATCTGCATTGGCTGCGAATGAAAAAGAGGCATGGGTAGCGATTGGAGATGACATTAAAAACACCTCAACAGGTGCATCTTTATTACTCCCACGACAAGCAAAAATCACCTCTTTAGCCGTGAATGGAAATACCTTGTGGGTAGGTACAGAAACTGGGCTTTTTCAGGCAAACTTACAATCCGGTCGTATCGAAGAATTGACCAATAGAAATTCAAAATTCAATAAATCTGCTGTCAACTTTGTACACGTTGATGATAAAAAAATACTGTGGATCGGCACCAATAATGGCGATTATCGAGTTGCCGATGGGAAATGGAAACATTATCACAAAGGATCTGATGTGCTCGACTTTTATGAAAACAGCGAAGGTATCTGGTTTGTTAGTAAGGATGACATGTGGTTGATTGATCCATTTAATAGGGAATATCCGGTTGGTTTGGATGAAGATTTGGCTGTAGGAAAATTGCGTGATTTCTGTTTGGATAAAAAAGGAATTTTATACTTTGCTTCAGACAACTTGGTCAGATACGACCCTTATAAAACCAAAATTGACGCATTCAATGATGAGATTACCAAACTCACCAATGAAACCACTTCTTTATTGCCTTATAAAGATGCCATTCTGATCGGGACCAAAAGCAAAGGTATGTACAGTCTGGGATTTTTGGATTCAATGGCTATGAATGTCAACATTGTCATGGATAAATTATTGACCTGTGCACCTGGAAGCGAAGCACAAATTTCAGCGTTTGTCAAAGGTGGTCAACCACCCTATGCATTTGAATGGAATCAAAACATCAAAGGTTCCTCGACACTTTCAGGACTTGGTGTAGGAGACGTTTATTTAAAAGTTACCGATGCAACGGGGCGAGTTTCAGATAAAACCATTACCATCAATCCCCCAGCCAAGCCCATTATTGCTTTGGAAAGGATTGAGTCTGGCCACCAATACCTTGCAGATGGAGCGATTTATTTGCAAAAACTTCCAGGACAAAAATACGTGTGGAGTACTGGAACAGAAGGAGAAGCTTTGAAAAATGTCATCCCAGGTAATTATACAGTGACCGTCACAGACGCCATTGGTTGCAGTAATTCTGAAACTTTTACGGTGAATGCCTTGGCAGAATCGGTGCTCATCAATTTAGATACCGTTGCAGTGGGTGAGGTGGTGCAAGTAGACAATATTTTATTTAAAGCAGACAGTACGGAAGTTCTTGGTAGTAGTTTACCTGTGCTCAATCAGATCATGGATTTCATCGTCAGTAATCCCAAAGTAAATATCGAAATTGGTGGACACACCAACACCATTCCTTCACACGAATATTGTGACAAACTCAGTACCGATCGGGCTAGAAACATTGCACAATTCTTTTATGATAAGGGTGTGCCAACTACTAGAGTAACTTATAAAGGTTATGGTAAACGTCAACCCATTACGAATGATCAAAGTTTGGAGGGCAGGAGGAAGAATCAGCGGGTGGAGATTAAGATTTTGGCGAAATAGGAACGGCTGCGAGCCACGAGCCACCAGCTTCGAGCATCGAGCCACGAGCTGACGAGGGTGCACAGGTTTCAGCCTGTTCAGAGGTGTCAGCTCTCAGTTTTCAGCGATCGCATTTGCGTCCGAAGGACATTGCTCCATGCTTCAGCATGGAATTGCGCCGAAGGCTTTGCGTCCGTAGGACATTGTTAAAAAGAAAAAGTCCCAAAACACATTTGCCCCGGGACTTTTTTTTGTTTGTGCTAAAGATTATTACGTTCGAATGACGAATATATATACATAGATACCTCGTTGGCCAAATTCGTTGCCTGAGCCCAAGAAAAAAATCAAATTATTTTTCAAGGAGGTCAAAATGAAGTGCTTTGTTGTGGACAATGCTTATTTTGGCGAATCATTCAATGCATCAACTGCCAAAGTGAAAAAGGTATTTTTATTCAATAGCATCATCCTACTTCTGACCAATTTTGTGGTGCGACCGCTTTATCTTTTTGGGGTGGAGATGAAAATACAAAATACAGTAGGCGCCGAGGAATATGGCTTATACTTTTTGGTTTTTGACTTTGTTTTTTTATTTATTGCCATCAATGATCCAGGACTTCAGGCATATTCTTCCAGAATATTATCAGCTGAAAGAAGTCAGCTCAAAAATATATTCAGGGGAATTCTAGGGGCAAAAATCATCTTGTCACTCCTTTTTATCATGGTCGCTGTACTTGGGGGTTTATTTTTTGGCTATGATGAAAGAAAATTGAAGCTCATTCTGTTGGTATCTTCAGGATTGGTTTTGAGTAGTACTTTTTTATTATTTAGGTCTGCCATCGCCGGTGCAGGGAAGTATACAGTGGATAGTTTGATTTCTGCATTGGATAGATTACTGATGATCCTTATTCTAGGAGCTTTGGTTTGGTTTCCGCTGTCGGGATTCAGCATTTCCATTGAATCAATGGTCATTGTGCAATTGGTCTGTTATCTCATCGCGAACTTGGTTTGTTTGGCTATTTTATTCAAACACAGATTAATTGCTTTTCCCAAAATTGAGTGGATTTCATTAAAAAAAATCCTCCTATCTACTCTGCCTTTTGCTGGCGTCATTTTGTTCACCACTATTTGTAACAGAATCGATGTGGTCATGCTCAACGAACTGTTACCCGAGCAAGAAGCTTTGTTTCAATCAGGTATTTACGCGGCAGGATATCGATTTTTGGATGCAGCCAATATGATGGGTTACCTTTTTGGTGCGCTATTAGTACCTATTTACGCCAATGAACTGAGCAATGGCAGATCCATCAATGAACTATTTAATGTAGCTTTTAGGATTTTACTTGTATTGAGTATCATCGTAGGTATTGCAGCCATATCCTACAGCAAAGAGATCTTTGAACTTTGCTACACTGTACAATATTCTAAGCACAGCAACATCATGAGTCCATTGATGCTCAGTCTGGTTCCCATCACCCTTACCAATGTATTTGGCTCCTTGATTCTTGCGACTGGCAAACTGAGATATTTAAATTATGTTTTATTGATTGGCATAGCTATTAATGTGACACTGAATTTCTTTGTCATTCCAAAGTTTGGGGCTGTTGGCTCTGCTTACACCACATTTGTGACAGAACTGTTTTTGATTGGTGGGTCTTATTATTTAGTCAGATTACTTTCCTCTGCCACGTTGGATAAACAGACATTATGGAAAAGTGTGTTGTTCATTTTTTGCACATTGGCTTTGGGCCTTGCATTTCTTTATCTGCCTTTCCATTGGCTTTCCGAATTGGTGTTATTGATGTTCATCAGTTTGGGCATTGCCATTGGAATCAAGCTATTTGATGTGGCAGAATTAAAATCTGTATTCATTAAAGACAAATTGTGAAGATTGTATATAAACAAGGTTATCACTTCATAAAAACTCTTCACTAACACCCAAAAACTGGGCATATATCCTTATTTTTGCGGACAAATCAAAAAAATGACAACGTTTAGAAAAGAAAAAGACAGCATGGGCTACATCGACGTCCCTGCAGACAAATATTGGGCGGCTCAAACTCAACGTTCAAGTGAAAATTTCAAAATCGGTGGCCAGACTATGCCATCTGAAATCATAAAGGCATTCGCCATTTTGAAAAAAGCAGCAGCTTTGACCAACAGGGATTTAGGAGTGTTGAATGCAACCAAGGCTGAGTTGATAGGTCAGGTTTGCGATGAAATTACAGCCGGTAAATTGGACGACCAGTTTCCTCTGGTCGTTTGGCAAACAGGAAGTGGTACCCAATCAAACATGAATGTCAATGAGGTGGTAGCCAACAGAGGACACGTCTTACAAGGAGGTCATTTACTGGATGAGAAAAAATTTCTCCACCCCAATGATGACGTCAATAAAAGCCAGTCTTCCAATGATACTTTCCCCACGGCAATGAACATAGCAGCTTATAAAATTCTTGTCGATGTGACCATTCCAGGATTGGAAGTTTTGCAAGCAACATTAGATGCAAAAGCTAAAAAATTCATGGACGTTGTGAAAATAGGTCGTACGCATTTCATGGATGCTACCCCACTCACATTAGGCCAGGAATTGAGTGGGTTTGCAGCACAATTGGCTTACGGAATCAAAGCCATCAAAAATACTTTACCACACTTAGCAGAATTGGCACTTGGTGGAACAGCAGTGGGAACAGGACTTAATACACCCAAAGGTTATGACACCCTTGTAGCACAATACATCGCATCACTTACAGGATTGCCTTTCGTAACCGCTCCAAATAAGTTTGAAGCTTTGGCAACACACGATGCCATCGTAGAGGCGCACGGCGCATTGAAAACGGTTGCAGTTTCTTTGATGAAAATTGGCAACGACGTACGTATGTTGGCTTCGGGTCCAAGATGCGGTATTGGTGAAATTACCATTCCAGAAAATGAACCAGGATCTTCTATCATGCCGGGTAAAGTCAATCCTACCCAGTCAGAAGCTTTGACTATGGCAATGGCGCAAGTGATGGGCAATGACGTTGCAATCAATATTGGAGGCATGACTGGACAATTTCAACTCAATGTTTTCAAACCAGTAATTATTTATAACTTTTTGATTTCGGCAAGATTGATTGGAGAGGCTTGTGTAAGTTTCAACGAACATTGCGCTGTTGGCATTGAAGCCAATTTGCCTAGAATCAAACAGAATCTAGATAACTCTTTGATGTTGGTTACTGCCCTTAATACGAAAATAGGATACGATAAAGCGGCGGAGATTGCAAAAAAGGCGCATAAAGAACATAAAACACTCAAACAAGCTGCATTGGATCTTGCTTATCTTACCTCCGAGGAATTTGATGAATGGGTCAAACCTGAGGATATGGTATCTTCACTTTCGTAAAACTTTACTTATATTTAGGCGTTCTACTTACATAAAGTAAACATTTAATCACTTAAAAAATAAAAAATATTATGGCTTTTACTCTTCCGGAATTGGGATATGCATATGACGCTTTAGAACCCAACATCGACGCGAAAACGATGGAAATCCATCACACTAAGCACCACCAAGCATACATTAACAACCTCAATAATGCCGTTGCTGGTACACCTCTAGAAGGAAAATCGATAGAAGATATTTGTAAAGGAATGGACATGGCCAACATGCCGGTGAGAAACAACGGCGGTGGTCACTACAATCACTCTCTATTTTGGGAAATTTTAAATCCAAATGACAAAGGAATTTTGAGTGGAGCTTTGCTTGAAGCAATCAACACAGCATACGGTTCTAAAGAAGGTTTTGAAGAAAAATTTGCTGCAGCAGCAACAACCAGATTTGGTTCAGGTTGGGCTTGGTTGTGTGTACACCCAGGTGGGAAAGTGGAAATTTGTTCTAGTCCAAATCAAGATAATCCTTTGATGCCAGGTGTGGGCTGTGGCGGTACACCAATTCTTGGAATTGATGTTTGGGAACACGCTTATTACCTCAATTACCAAAACAGAAGACCTGATTATATCAAGGCCTTTATGACGGCAATCAACTGGAACGTTGTAGAAAAGAAATACGCTGCTGCGCTTTAGCCCCCGTGGCCCCCAGGATGGGGGCCTGTCACCAAATAGAGGTAACAGTTCACGAGGGTAGTCCTAAAAAGTGTGGAGCTGTGTTCAAAGTGTAGGAGTTAAAAAATATTAAAATGGGGAGGTTCAATCATATTTGGACCTCCCCTTCGTTTTATCGCTTGTGAGGCTAGCTTTTTTAATTTCAATGCTGTTTTGCACTTTCTTTTTGAAGGCGCAAGAAAATGTTGTGGTGTTTGCTAAATACGACGACATGAGTCCTCAGTTTTTGAAAAATAATGATACGCTTTATGTGGTCAATTTTTGGGCCACTTGGTGTAAACCTTGTGTTGCTGAACTTCCATTTTTTCTGGAAGCAGAGCAGTTTTACAAAAGTGAAAAAGTAAAATTTCTGCTCGTCAGTCTGGATTTTTCTGATCAGCTAGAAAAAAGAGTGCTGCCTTTTATCGCCAAAAACAACATAAAAAGTACGTGTTTTTTGTTGGCAGATCAAGATGCGAATGGATGGATACCAAAAGTGGATGCTGATTGGTCAGGTGCTATTCCAGCTTCTGCGATTTTTAAAAATGGTAAAAAAGTGCATTTTACAGAAGGCAATTTTGAATCAACCACAGATCTTAAAAAATTAATTAACAATCATTTATAAATCTCAAATTATACAAATATGAAACAATTTCTTTTTTTAGCGGTGCTTTTCTTTAGCATGTCTTTCTCAGGAACTAAACCGATGGGTTATGGTGTAGGAGATCAGGCAGCAGATTTCAAATTGAAAAATGTAGACGGCAAAATGGTTTCTTTGAGTGATTTCAAAGATGCGAAAGGATACATTGTGGTATTTACCTGCAACCATTGTCCTTATGCGATGAAATACGAAGATAGAATCATTGCTTTGAATGCAAAATACGCACCTCTAGGTTATCCAGTTATTGCCATCAATCCAAATGATCCGATTTCAAATCCAGATGACAATTTTGATGCGATGAAAGAAAGGGTGAAAGAAAAAAGCATTTCTTACCCGTACTTGGTTGACAGTGGTTCGATCTATGCTCAATATGGAGCAACCAGAACTCCACATGTTTTCCTTTTGGACAAAGCAAAAGTTGTACAATACATAGGAGCTATTGATGACAATGCAATGGAGCCAAGCAGCGTGAAAGCTAAATTTTTGGAAGAAGCTATTGCTGATTTGCAAGCTGGTAGAAAGGTGAAAGTGGCAACTACAAAGGCTGTGGGTTGTTCTATCAAGCCAAAAGCATAATTTTATTAAATTGGCTTTCAAAAAGTCAAGAAAAATATAGAGAAGGGGCGAGAGCCCCTTTTTTGTTGGGGACTTATCAAAATTAAATAATGTAGTTTAGAAACATACAAAGCTAGTATCCTAAATAATTACTGGGCTATCAACTTTAGCAAAAGCTTTTCAAATAAGAATAGTAGAATTAAAGCCATCACTGCCCCACCCAAACTGTCCCCCTAAAGTTCCGCTCACCCTCTATGGCTTTGTTTGTTTTGATCAAATAGGTGTAAACCTGGTGGAGGTGTGCAGCATTTGCTTCCCAGCATGCTCCCCTACCCTTGCCTTGGTAGATCAAATTGCCCCATCTATCATAGATAAATAAACTGGCGTCGCGTAAACAGGAGTTGATGGGCATACAAAAAGCGTGATTGTTTGGGGATGAAAGGGAAAGGATATTGGGCATGGTGGGGTGACAAAAATCTTCTACGTCAATGACCATACAATTTTCAGACTTGCAGCCAAGATTGTCGGCGGTGGCACAGTATCTAGTGATATCGTCTGGTGTTGCAATGGTTTGGGTGCATTGAATACAACTCAAGTTTTTGCCTGGTCGCCAAGTAATCACTCCTTCACTCTTTGCTTCTATCAATAATGAACTGCCCAATTTGATGGTGGTGTCTGGCGTAAGCTCTATGACTGGTTTTGGAATGACGATGATGAATTTTTTTACTTCCGTAATACACCCATCTGAAATGGCTTCCACCGTAAAAAAAGCAGATACTTGAAACTGAACTTGCACAAATGGACTCGCCAACCTACCTCTTTGCAAATAAACACTTCCTATGTCAGTTGTAATTTCTAAGTTGATGAGGTCTAGTTCACATACGGTGTCAATATCTGGCTTGATCGTCAAAATTGGTTTAGGCAAAATGGCAATGGTAAAAGTCGTATCCCCCAAACAGTTGTTGGCATCAAGGCCCGACAATTTTATAGATGCGTTGCCAGTGACCATATTTGATAAAAAAACTTCTGGGCTATTGCTCAATATCTGCCCATTATTCGTTTGCCAAGTCCAATCCATACCATTACTAGCTTTCAAATTGGCGGTATCACCTACACAAATTTTACTCGGACTTTGCACTTTAAAACTGGGTCGGCTCCAAAACAATAACATCTATCTGCAATGTATCAAAGACATCGCCATTTTTACCCACAACTTGATAGATACCAGCCATCATTGGTGAAGCCTTTGCCAAACTGATTACACTGTCTTGGCTCGCAAAAGCAGATGGTCCACTCCACTGGTAAGACTCGGCACCAGTTACACTTAAAAGTATCTCTGCTCCACGACAGACGGGGGAATTGGATATTACTTCCAGAGAACGCTCTTTGATACTTCTTTCCTCTTGGCTACAGAGGATCGTAGTCGTCACAAAGATTAAGTAGAGAAATATGAGATTGCGCTTGGACATTAAAATATTGGATTCATTTTTAAAGATACAATACTCATTGATTATAAAACGAACGTAAAGCCCAAATTGTCTTATGAGAGATTTTTCAAAATACTACGCGTGTATCGATTCTGATTGTGCATTGCATAACTTCTTAAATTGGTCGTTGTGATTTTGTCATGATTTTTGGAAAATTGGCCAAAAATCCCGCCAAAATCATATTCACTTTTTATTTCTACCATGGACTTCATCCATGGTTAATATTTTACCCTCTGGGGTATTACAACTAGTTATGAATGTACCCTTGTTTTTGTATCGTGATGCGAACTTTTTATGAATGAAATGCTTTTTGAATTAGCAAATCAATTTTATTCTGAAACCAATACCTTTTTCACTCCAGAAAATCCTTCTCCAGTCAATTTTATCCAATACATACCTGCAGGATATGCCGACAAATCCAATTCAACAAATTGCTGACCTTCTCCATACTTTGCATTGGAAAGCCTTGAGATTTGCTGACCAGCACTATTGTACAAATCCATTTTAATTTGACTGGCTTTTGACAATGTAAATTTCATATTCACCAGTCCACTTGTGGGATTGGGATAAAGTTGAAATGCTTTATCAAACAAGTCCTCTTGGCTGGTCGAAGTAGTAGTCGAAGAGACCAAAACCAAGGCATTTATGGAAAGTGGCTCAAGTTGGAGGGTAATAGCTGAGGCGGTTTTATTGATTGTTTTTTGTTTCAATGCATTTTGGGAATGTGAAACAAAAGTTTCGCTGGATGGCAACTTGGACAAGGTGTAAAACTGGTATCCTTGATTTTTAGCTATGAAGTTGCTGACGTCCAACTGTACTTCTTTCGTAGCACTGGTATGCCGATTGACTAAAAATATAGTCATGGAATCTGCAGTTGTATTTATGGTAGGATAAGCGGATACAAATGTTTCATCTGTCGAAGTAGCACTCACCAAGTCCTCCTGACCATAACGACTGAATAAATGTAGGGTTTCCCACATGCCCGGCTGCCAGCTCCAAGGTGTAAAAATCTCCACTCCATTTTTCATAAATTCACCCATCATGGAAGCATAAAATGAACCTTGCACATTGGCGTCACTAGAATTGATACCACATTCTGTCATAGCAAAAGTAACTCCATGATTGGCTCCTAAGTATTTGGTCAACCAATCGCCACACCTCCCAAAAATATACTCCTGTTTGATGTTTTCATTCCAGCCACCTTCCACAGTTTTCACCCCATTTGCTTCTGGATATACATAATTTCTATCAAAAAACACCCGGTGAAATTGGACCAACTGGGCAGCGTCTGAAGCAGAAGGGTAATAATGAATGTCTAAAACATCAAGTAATTTCACTCCACTAGCTTTTTCTTCTTCTGAAATTCTGAGGATAAAGTATTCCAACCAAGCGTATTTTTTACCATTCCAAGGGATACCATCATTTCCGTATCGATACCATTGCCATTCGTTCGCGGGTACAGGACCCACCAACTTGATATTGGGATATTTTGCTCTTGCCGCTTTGGCTACCTTGAAGTATCGCTGCATAAATTCTTCCGCAGGAATCTGCGTTTTCATTACATCATCGTGCGTTCCGGCCCAAATTTCTGGTTCGTTGTCCATGCTCGAGTATTGATAAAATGTTGGGTCATAACCCAAATCATTTTTACTAAACCAATGGTCTAGTATGGCCACTGTTGAATCTGCTGGCCAATCTTGTAGATATAAATTAATATTTCCTTCTGTCAATGCTTTGCCAGATCCATTAGGATTTACCACCCCACCGCCTGCAAGGTTTTGATGCACGCCTTGCCACCACTGTGACCTGTTGTAATTCCAATCACCGAAATTATTTTTATCATTGGCTGCTACTTTGCCCAATAATTGGAAAGACCACATGCCTTGTACTCCAGGCAATTTATCAGTAAGATTTTTGGCCGCCGCGTCCCAATCATTGCTATAAACATTGTTGTACCAATCTGGGTGGCTTGAAAGTTTGTTGCGCCAATTGTATTTGGTGCTATTATTTCCTCCACTTTGACGTACCATTTTGATTCCAGCTTCGACTGACTTGGTCACTTCATCATTGGACCCATCATTGAGATAGGTACTTGGAAGCACATTGTTTTTTCCAAAAAGATAAGGTGAAATGGACTTTTTGCCTGAATTGGCGTCCACAGCTATTTTCACAACCTGGCTTTTGCCAACAACCGGAACCAAAAGAAAAATGAAGAATACCTTGATATATTTTAACATGCTGCAGATTTGAAGATTCGCCATTCAAAAAGTGAAAATTAATTAAACTGCTTAAAATTACAATTTAATGTAAAACTGCATGAACAAAATGTTTCAAAAAAAAGAAATGGATTTTAAGATTAAAAATCCTGAATCTTATACAGCACTTACTTGAATTTTTCAAATGGGATCCAGGCTTTTGTATTCCTCGTCTGAAAACAATCTGGATTGAATGATGAATCTGATTCCCAAAGGTATTTCTAGTGAAAAACTTGCTCCCCTACCCTTTACAACATCTAAAGTAAGATGGGTGTGTTTCCAATATTCAAACTGGTCTCTGGACATGTAGAAGTTGCAGTCCGCAATATTGCCCAGCAGAACGTCATTGTCGTCAATGAAAAACTCACCTTTTGAAAAACACATGGGAGCAGAGCCATCGCAGCAACCGCCGCTTTGATGGAACATCAACTCTCCATGTGTCTTCTTCAGAGCATTGATTACACTTTCAGCTTCGTGGCTGACCTCAATTCTCTTTGTCATATTTGCATATCGATAAATAATTGTTCTTAGTGATTCTAAAAGAAACCAAGTGCTTTTTTGTCATAAGAAATCAACATATTTTTGGTTTGTCGGTAATGGTTGAGCATCATTTTGTGTGTCTCTCTTCCAATTCCTGATTTTTTATAACCACCAAACGGTGCATGTGCTGGATAGGCATGATAGCAGTTGACCCAAACCCGACCAGCTTTCACTTGTCTGGATATTTGGAAAGCTTGATGTGTATCTCTTGTCCAAACGCCTGCTCCCAAGCCGTATAAGGTATCATTGGCAATTTCGACCGCATCAGCCTCATCTTTGAATGAAGTTACACAAACCACGGGGCCAAAAATTTCTTCCTGAAAAACGCGCATTTTATTATTCCCTTCCAAAATAGTTGGTTGAATGTAATATCCGCCTTCCAAGCCTTCGTTGTACGCTGCCTCACCACCTGTCAACACTTTGCAACCTTCTTCCTTACCAATTTTTATATAATTTAATATTTTTTCATATTGATCGTTTGAAGCTTGTGCACCCATCATGGTAGTTGCATCCATCGGATTACCCAATTTGATGGCCTTCGTTCTTGCAACAACTTTTTCCATAAATTTGTCATAAATACTTTCTTGCACCAGCATTCTTGAAGGAGAGGTGCAAACTTCACCTTGGTTGAAGGCAAACATCACTGCACCTTCAATACATTTATCCAAGAATTCATCATCCTGATCCATGATGCTTTCAAAAAAGATGTTAGGAGATTTTCCACCCAATTCAAGGGTAACGGGGATGATGTTTTTTGAAGCATATTGCATGATCAATTGGCCTGTAGTTGTTTCGCCAGTGAATGCTATTTTATTGATCCGAGGATTGCTCGCAAGTGGTTTACCTGCTTCAATGCCGAAGCCATTAACAATATTGAGCACGCCAGCTGGAAGTATGCCATCAATGAGTTCCATCAATATCATGATACCTACAGGAGTTTGCTCCGCAGGTTTCAAAACCACGCAATTACCTGCTGCAAGTGCCGGAGCTATTTTCCATGCTGCCATAAGTAAAGGAAAATTCCAAGGAATAATTTGGCCCACAACACCCAACGGCTCTAGGATATTCATTGACAAAGTATTGGAATCCAACTCGCTGGCTGTACCTTCTTCTGCTCTGATGACTCCGGCAAAATACCTGAAATGATCAACAGCCAAAGGAATATCAGCTGCTCTGGTTTCACGGATAGGTTTTCCATTATCCCAAGTCTCTGCTCTGGCTAGAGTTTCCAGATTGGCTTCTATGACATCTGCAATTTTGAGCAGTAAATTACTTCTAAAGGTAGGCGAAGAATTATTCCATGCAGGGGCTGCCTTCCAAGCTGCATCGAGCGCCAGCTCTATGTCTTCCGCAGAAGATCTTGCCACTTTGGTAAAACTATTTCCGTCTACAGGGGATAGATTTTCAAAATATTGGCCCAAAACTGGAGCCACCCATTCACCACCAATGTAGTTGTTGTATTGTGACTTAAAACTTGGCTTTTCAACAGCTTGATTTGTTGACGATAAGATTTCACTCATTTCAAATGTATTTTATGTTTTAACGATATTCCGAATGTCAATATAATTACCATATTTTCATTCTGAATTGAATTTCAAACACAAAACTATGTACTGCCAATCTTACAGGCATGACCATTTCTACCAAAACGTTGCACAATCCTTGCAATCCTGTTTGAAGTCATTTCTTCTTTCCATTAAAAAAGATATATTTACAAAAGCGATGAAATAATATGCTGTCGATTTTAGTTTTTAACACATAAGTATTTGAATTTTGGAGCAACTTAAAATATCTGAAGGCTTTTATAACGAACGTAAACTTCAAAATCTGGTAGAGAATCAAACCTCTATTCATTTGGAACAAGCGACCATGCATATTTTTGAAACGCACTCAAAAGCTGAGCAGGTTTTATTGAAATTTGATGAACCAATTTTGGCCAGCATGCTGACTGGGAGAAAAGTGATGCACTTGAAAAATGAAAATAATTTCGATTTTCTGCCAGGTGAATCCTTGATCTTACCTCCTAAAGAATTGATGTGTATTGATTTTCCTGAGGCTAGTATGAAAACTCCTACCAAATGTTTGGCCATGGGAATCAATGAAAATTTCATATTACAGACCATTCAGAGAATGAATGAAGATATGGCAAAATCCAATGAAGAATGGGCATTTACAGATTATAATTTTCATTTTACCAACGACCAGGGAATTTTCCAAATTTTACAAAGATTGCTATTTCTATTTACAGAAAACCATCCTTCCAAAGACCTATTTGTGGGTATGATGCTCAAAGAATTAATCATCAGAATTTTACAAACTGAAAACCTGAACAAACATACCAATCAAATTGATTTGGTCACATCTAATCGTTTGACTTTCATCATTCAGTATATAAATGAACACCTTTCCGAAAATTTATCTATTGAAAAACTTGCAAACAAAGCTTACATGAGCGAATCAAATTTTCACAGGGTTTTCAAAAACGAAACAGGGATGAGTCCTATTGATTATATAAACACAGAACGTATTCAATTGGCTTCCAGACTATTGCGTGATCCGAAAAGAAAAATCAAAGATGTATATTCAGAATGTGGTTTTGAAAGTAGGTCGTATTTCAACAGGCTATTCAAAAGGATGATCAAAACTTCTCCTGGAGAGTTTCAGGTAAATAATTAATAAATACTAAAACTTAAAAAATAAACTATTTGCCCACGGTTTTTTGTCATATCAAACCAATTTTAAACATAGGCGTTTCCTTTCAAAACTAAAATTCCTGCAAAATAGGAATGGTATTATTCAATATAAAAAGTAAACAATGAATAACATTTTCAGAGGATTAATTGCCGGATATGGCGCAAAGAAATTGGGTGGCGGATGTTTTGGAACAATTTTGGTTTTTGTGGTGATCTGGATCGCTTTGGGTTCTTGTTGATTTGAAACTTATCATGGTATTCATTAACTACTTTTCAAACCATATCTGGTCATAGATCAATCGTCACTTATAAAGAATTACCTAGCTCTTCTGTTTAATTCTGATTGAATCTGTATCTTTCAATTAGGTTAATCATAATACCCATTTTACAAACCTTAATTTGAATGCGAATGATCATGATTAGGCGTCGGTTTTTGGTGATGGTAATGTCACTATTCTGTCTATTTTTAAATAATGGATGTGCACCCAAACCTCCAAAAGAAATTGGAAATTTCCTTTAAAACTGACTTAGTCGAATTGGTTAAATTGGATACCAGCTTTCATTTGGATATTAAATATGCCACAAGTGATAATCTGGCAGGCATTCCCGTTTACAAAGAGGCGAGGGCATTTTTACAAAGGCCTGCAGCAGAGGCATTGGTACAAGTCAGTAACTCATTAAAACCATTAGGTTACGGACTTTTAATATTTGATGGCTATCGACCTTGGAGCGTCACCAAACTATTCTGGGACGTTACCAGTGAAGAAAACAAAAAATTCGTAGCTGATCAAAAAATGGTTCTAGACACAATAGAGGTTGCGCTGTGGACCTCAGTCTTTATGAATTGAGTTCTGGAAAAGTGGTCGAAATGACTGGTAGTTATGATGAAATGAGTGAACGGTCTTATCCCAACTACACTGGAGGAACTCCAAAACAGCGTGAAATGAGAGATCTACTGAGGAGTAAAATGGAAGCTCATGGATTTACAGTATATGAATTTGAATGGTGGCATTTTGATTATAATGATTGGAAGTCTTATAAAATCGAAAATGTACCTTTTTCAAAAATCAAATAGCTTGTGGATATTGAGTTCATAAAGTAGAAAGTTGAAAGTTCATAAAGTTTGAAGAGGTTTAAGTGTTTATTGGTTTAATCGGACATAAACGCATAAACAAATAAACCCATAAACCAAATCAATGCCTATTCAGAATAAACGTCCACTGTTATCCAAAAACAAAACCTATTTATACGGATCAATAGTCACAATGCTACCGTCTTCCAAATAAGTGATCTCAGTCATTTTTACAGATCTCAAGTGAGTAACACCCTTTGATAAGCTGCTATCATGATAAAATAGATACCACTTTCCTTCAAATTCTGCAATGGAGTGATGAGAAGTCCATCCTACCACTGGATTCAGAATTCTTCCGCCATATGTGAATGGTCCATATGGATTATCACCGGTTGCATAACACACAT
Organism: Saprospiraceae bacterium; assembly: GCA_016715105.1. Lineage (GTDB taxonomy): Bacteria > Bacteroidota > Bacteroidia > Chitinophagales > Saprospiraceae > JADKBO01. Next base: position 105,800 of record JADKBO010000015.1, read on the forward strand.
AATGAGTGTCGCCAGTTGAATACGAAAAATAATATTTACCGTTGTATATGTGCATCCAAGAAGCTTCAAAAAAACGACGATCGTTATCTCCAGCCAATAACGGTTGTCCTTGCTCGTCTAAGATTGTGATTTCACGCACTGATTCTGCAAACTCCAACATATCGTCCGTCAATTTAGCTACCAATGGCCCCAATGCAGGCTGATCTGCTGCTGGCTCTTCGTCCTTGTAAAATTGATTCTGGCGATACCATTGCAATTGTCCGCCCCAAATTCCACCAAAATACATGTAGAAACTTCCATCAGTATCTTCAAATACTGCGGGGTCTATGCTGTAACTATTTTTTATGGGTTCGTCTTGTGGAACGAACGGTCCTTCAGGTTGATCGCCAACTGCAACACCGATCTGGAATACTCCATCTTTCCTTTTTGCTGGGAAATACAAGTAATATTTACCATTTTTGTGAGCCGCATCTGGTGCCCACATTTGCTTATCAGCCCACTTTACATCTTTGACATCTAGTGCAACTCCGTGATCAATAATTTCCGCTCCTGGACCATCCATAGATAAAACATGATAATCCTCCATAGCAAAGTGACTACCAAGGTCATCAAATGGAATGTCAGTATCAATATCATGCGACGGATAAATGTATATTCTACCATTGAATACGTGCGCTGAAGGATCTGCCGTATAAATATGTTTTACCAAAGGTTGAGATATTGCTCTGCTATCTAAGTCAGCAAAATCTATGTGCTCAATACTATCTTCTGGCATGATGTTTATATTTTATTTCTTAATTTACAATATTCAAAACTTACAATGGTAGTTTATAAAATCCTACCCTCTTCTCAACTTCAAATCTTTCTCAATTTCTAATTCCTTGGCTTTGTTAATTTCATAAAAGAAAAGTAAACCTACACCAACCAGAAATGGGATTGCTGGATAAATACTGACCAACATTTTTGTACCGTGGATGGCTGTTTCTGCTTGTACTGAAGTGCTTTGAGGAATATAATTATATGCTCCAAGAATACCTGAAACCATGGCACTACCCACACTCAAACCACCTTTTAGACCAACCATCATAGCGGAAAAAATTATGGCTGTTGCACGTCTATTGTTTTTCCACTCAGAATAATCCGCCACATCCGCAATCATCGCCCACAAAATAGGAGTGCTGATGCCATAAAAGAACATATGTAAGATTTGGGTTCCGAACATCATTCCCACAGATTGTGGAGGGAAAAAGTAAAACATGATGATAAACAAGGTCGAAATAAATAACGAAACCATGAAAACATTGCGTTTTCCATATTTATCAGCTAACGTTTTTGACCACCAAATACCAATCAGTCCCACCAAAATGCCTCCACCATTAAAAACACCTAAGCCCAATGCTGTGTCATTTTCAAAAGTGGGTAGAAAACTTTTCATTGGATCAAGAAATGCCTTTAGTTGGGCTTGATCGACAAAATTTTCAAAATAATAAACATAAGATCCACCCTTCATTGCCAAAGTAATGAAAATGAGGAATGTCACCAAAAGCATCAAAATCCACGGTTTATTTTTTGACAAATCCTTCAAATCTTCCAACACTGAAGACTTCTGTTCAGGCTTTGGAACTACCCTTTCTTTGGTTGTTAAGAAAGTAATGAGCAACATGATGGTACCAATGATGGCCAGGACGGTAATTACCTTTTCCATTCCAATGGCTTTATCTCCGCCACCCGCTTTGATGATGAGATTATACATAAAAACCTGAACAAAAAACTGGGCAAACATCACCGCTATAAACCTATAGGCAGACATACTATTTCTTTCACTCATGTCACCTGTAATCACACCGCTTAAAGCAGAATACGGTAAATTATTCGCCGCATACAACAAGAGTAACAAAGTGTAAGTGATGACCGCATAAATAAACTTTCCCTTATAAGAAAAATCGGGTGTTGTAAAAGCCAATAAGGCAACAACTCCAAGTGGAATGGCCGTCCATAGAATCCAAGGTCTGAATTTCCCCCATTTAGTTTGGGTTCTGTCAGCAATGGCTCCCATAACTGGATTGAAAACAAAGGCCGCAAACAAACCTACAAAGAGCGTGACTTTGGTTGCATCTTCTGTGGTTAATCCATAGATATCCGTATAAAAATATGCGATATAGGTCACCAAGGTTTGAAAAACAAGATTAGCCGCCAAGTCGCCTAAGCTGTAGCCAATTTTCTCTAAAACCGTTAACTTATGAGAAATAGTTGTCATTATGTGAATTTAAATGATTTGAAATAATGCCTTAAGGTACTAATTGTTTTTTATCAAAATTGGGATCTTTCACCTTCATAACTTTAAAATAAGCTGGTTTTGGTTGATTTTTCCTATCGAATAATAATGGGTGATTGGTTCTATTTCTGATTGGCCAACCATTGAGCCAGGTATGACCATCATTAACTCCCCAAAAAGTTACTCTCGTAATGTCTTCTTTATATTTTACAAAAAGTTTGAACAATGATTCATACTCATTTGCCAATTTCAATTGCATAGAATCTGGAAGTCCAGCAGTATAAGGATTCATTTTTTCACTGCCCTCAAAGTTTTGACTGACCTCTGCTCCGACTAAATCCCATGGATTGGGTAAAGCTGTAATATCAAGTTCTGTAAACATGACCTTCATACCCAATTTTGAAAACTCGATGATGGAATTTTCGATGTCTTGGAGTGGAAGACCATTGATACTCCAGTGTCCTTGTATACCAATACCGTCTATCCTTACACCTTTGGCTTTGAGTTTTTTGATGATTTCAATGACGCCTTTGCGTTTATTTGGTTGCTCAATATTGTAATCATTGTAGTATAATTCAGCATTGGGGTCAGCTTGATTAGCAAGTATAAATGCTTGTGCAATAAAGTCGTCACCCAGTTTATCGTAAAATACAGATTTGCGCATGGTACCATCTTCATTGAGGGCTTCATTGACAACATCCCATCCTTTGATTTTTCCCTTATAGCGACCAACCACTGTTGATATATGTTCCTTCATGAATAATTGCAGTGAATCTTTCTCCAACCTTCTAGCAAATGGAGAAAGTTGACTGTGCCAAATGAGGGTATGGCCAAAAACATCCATTTTATTTTTCAAACCATAAGCAACATATTGGTCCGAAAGGTCAAAGTTATATTTATTCCATGTAGGATGGATTTCTTCGCTTTTCATGATATTTTCAGGGGTGATGGCGTTGAACTGGGTAATGATCAGCTGGTTGGCCAAAGAATCTCGTTCTTGAATATGGCTCGTACCCAAAGCTGTGCCTATGAGAAAATCTGATTTATAGGCAGATTTCAAAGAGGGCAACGACATTGAATCTTTTTTGGTGGTACTACAAGAAATGGCCGACAAAGAAAGGACGAGTAGCGGTGTGATAAACTTTAAAAACGACTTCATTATTGTGACTTAATGTGAAAAATACAAAAAGGTAAAGATATATGATTGTTGGCAATTTCAAGTGATGTATCTTCTTTTTTTAGGAATCGAATATGCTTTAATTATTTAATGAAGATTGTTGTCAATGGTCATGAATGTTATTTCGCTTGTAATTGTAAAGTTATAAGCTTTTGGGGAAACAATTTGTGGATTTTTGTGAGTAAAATGCAACTTTTTCATTGATAGATAGGATAAATGCGAAAAACTTGATGAATTCTATTTTACTGGTTTGGAGTTTGTGTTTTTAATATTTATTTTGTGCCATTGAAAACACTTATGTTATGAAAAAAAGACCCTTAATCAGTTTTGATTGGGCGCTCAAAAGGCTCCTCAGACAAAAAGCGAACTTTGGAATTCTGGAAGGATTCCTATCCACTTTACTCAAAAAAGACATTACCATCATCAGTTTACCAGAATCAGAGTCAAATGCTGTTGATCTACAAAACAAGATCAATAAAGTGGATTTGCTGTGTGAGAATGAGTTTAAAGAACTGATGCTCATTGAGTTGCAATACAACAGTGAAATTGATTACTTTCATAGAATGTTGTTTGGTACATCCAAAATAATTACAGATTATATGAAGGAAGGGCTTGGCTACCAAGAAGTTAAAAAAGTTTATTCCATTAATATTGTGTATTTTGATTTGGGTCATGGTACTGACTATGTGTATCATGGCAGTACACATTTTAATGGAATTCATGACCAAGATTCCTTACAACTTACCTTAAATCAAAGGAACTTATTTAAAATACAGGATGTTTCTGGCATATATCCTGAATATTATATTCTAAAAGTCAATAGATTTAATGATATTGCAAAGGATAGTTTAGACGAATGGATTTATTATTTAAAGCACAATGAATTGCCAAAATCTTATCATGCAAAAGGTTTGAATATGGTTTCTGAGAAACTTAAATACGATAAAATGGAAAAGGAGGCAAAACTGCAATATGATGCACACCAAAAGGAGCTTGCGATTTCTTACAGCGTAATTGAAACTGCCAAATATGAAGGAAAAGCTGAAGGAAAAGCTGAAGGAAAAGCCGAAGGTAAGGATGAAGGGTTTGCTGAAGCTGCAGTCAAATTTTATGACAACGGTGTTGACATAACTTTCATTGCTAAAAATCTTTCCATTTCAGAAGATGCTTTGATTGCTATTTTAAAAAAAGCTGGAAGACTTTAGTCATTTGTATTTCTTATAATATTAATGGAAAATGGAAAAGGAGGCAAAACTGCAATATGATGCAAACCAAAAGGAGCTTGCAATTTTTAACAGCGTGATTGCAACTGCCAAATATGAAGGAAAAGCTGAAGGCTTTGCTGAAGCTGCAGTCAAATTTTATGACAACGGGGTTGACATTACTTTCATTGCTAAAAATCTTTCCATTTCAGAAGATGAGTTAATTGACAGTCTGAAAAAGGCAGGAAGATTGTAGTCTCCTTAAGCTCCCCAAATTTTATAATGTTAGGCAGATAAAAAAAACAATTTCTAAGAATCTGGAATTTCTGGTTTCTGTCGTGTTTTCTTTATTTCCGTCTTCACAGCTTTCTCTTTTTTTCTCGCAGCTACCACAGTATTTGGAACTCTGGTTGGTTTTCTAACTTTTGGTGGTGTAAAAAATGGTTTCAAAAAATTAACAAGTCTGGTAATTGATTCTTTTTTATTTTTTTCTTGTGACCTAAATGTGATCGCCTGTATGATCAAAACCCCATCCTTGGATATTCTACCATCACTAGATTTCAAAATGTCTTCTTTAATCACAGGTGGTAAGGATGACTTGTTAATATCAAATCTCAATTCCACACCTGTCTCTACTTTATTGACGTTTTGACCACCAGGCCCACTCGACCTGATTGGTTTTTGATCTATTTCTTGTTTTGGCAAATCAAAATAGTTGCCTATTGCTATTGTATTTTCATTCATACCAAGGCAAACACATTGCTTTTTGAAAAAATTCCAAAATGGTAAAATATTAGATGACTTTTCCCTCTTTATCGGAAAAAGTCACCCAATTTTTATAGCTAAAAGCATTAAATAGATATTTGATATTGCAGCGTCACACTATTTTTCCTACTGCCTTTTTCGACATCACTGGAGGTCTGTATAAACGTAGGCCGATTTTGCCAATTGAGTGTCAGTTTGGCCTTATGACCATTAAATAACACGTTTATACCTGCATCAGTTACCAATACCGGCAAGTCTGATAAACGATCAAATTTGGAAAAAATGGTTGAAAAATAGGGCATGAATCTGGTTTCCGTGTTTGTACTCTTAGGTAATAAATAACCTACCTGACCATACACTGAATTGCCAGTGCCAAACATTGGAAAACTATTCCCAAAGGTTGGTCCTTGACCTTTCAATCCCATTGTAAAATCAGGTGCACTGCCATTTGCTGGATTCATAATTCCATTGTATCTTAAATAATTACTTCCATAGTTGGTATTGAAGTATCCAAGATAAGCGGAGATTGCACTACCTTTTTCTTTATTGATAGGCATATCCAAAAATGATTCTACAGCGAAATGTCTCATGGGTTGATAAATGGTGTCATTTTGGGCATTTTGAAGCCACATTGCTTTGTTTTGTTGTATAAACCCCACCGCAATGTTAAAGACTTTTTTAGCTCCTAAATATGTGCCCGGCATAAAGGGTGTATTGTGTCCTTCATGCTCAAAAAATTGCCACATCAAATATGCTTGATACTGCTTACGATGTCCAATTGGTGAAAAGTTGGCAAAATTTGCGATTGGTTGTGGTGCAGCGCCGCTCGAAGTAATGGGGAACGGATCTGTAAATGACAATCGATAATCTAGGTGGCCAATTTGACCTCGGGCATAAAGGCTCAATTTACGGCTAAATTCATCGGTTTGGTCTACTGTAGATTGGGCAAATACAGGTACATCCATTGTCATAATGGTACCAATACTTGGTTGAGAAAACCTTGACAGTCCGTTATTAATTGTCAATCCTCCCCCCAACTTCAATTCATTATTTGTTGTTAATTTATACTCACACAAGGCATCATGGATGAATGAATTTAGTTTGCGATTTCCTTGATTACTGTTGAACTGAGCGTTGAAATTATTCATTCCGAACTGAGCGTAAAAAAACACTTTGTCCGTAATTTGTCCCAATATTTGAAATCTCGTCCTACGCAATCCTATATCTAAGGTATGAGCTTGTTTTTCACTTTCTACTGTGGTGCCCGCATTGCTTTGATTATATCTCAACCACGTTTGATTGAGTAAAGTAAATTGAATGTAGTGAGTACCTTCAGGATTAATCAGGTACTTGATGTCTTTTTTATCTTGACCATTTGCTTTAATTAAAACAAATGATAAAAAGAATAGAATCGTAATGGATTTATATTTTTGAATGCAATTGATTGAATGATTCATAATAGTTAAACTTTAAAAAGAAACTCCAAAAATGTTGAATTATGATGAAATAATTGATTTAACAAAACACTTTCAAAGATCCAAAAACTATGTATAAGGGTAATGAATGTTCAGGAATTTCTTGAAAAAATGACTTTGTGCATTGCTGATCTTGCTCTGATATTTTCAAAAATCCGCATGTAACTTGAAAGCCATTGCCGCTAGTTTTTGATGATTTTATTAACTCAGTTTCTTTGGGCTCGTTTTCTTCAATTTCAACTTCTTCAAAATATAATTTTCGTAACCCTCTATTTACCAATACATTACAAGAACCTACTGTTGAGGGATTTATTAATGTATTGAAAACAACTGTACCATTATTGACGTTTTGACTGTGCTCTTCATTAGTTGAAAAGAGCCACATTATGGTAAGAATCGATATGTAAAATATACCTCTGATCAATATTTATAAATTACGAGATACTCAATTAATCGCAAAAAGTAAATATACGATCAATCGTTTTCAAGCATTTCAATTGGAATAAACTTCTTATTTAGATAATGGCTAAATACCAAAATAAAAGTATTACGAATGTACGGTTATGCAACTTTCTATTGCAATATTAACAAATCATTATTGATTCAAATATTACCGCAAGATGGCTTCTAAATCTAGATCTAATATAATTTCCAATTAATTGATAAGTTCAAATTCTCCTGAAATCAAATCCCTAGAATTACCACCCACATAAACTTTAAATTTACCAGATTCAGATTTAAACTCCAATTTGGAATTGTAAAACTTCAGCATTTCTTCGCTGATTTCAAATTTCACGATTTTACTTTCTCCAGGCGCCAGACTCACTTTACTAAATCCTTTCAATTCCTTTAATGGTCTACTGATGGAGCCTACCACGTCTTGGATGTACAACTGTGCAGTTTCTGTTCCAGCTTTTTTTCCTGTGTTTTTGATGGAAAACGAAACGAGAATTTTATCTGAAGGTCTCATCGTATGGCCCGACATCGAGAGGTTAGAATATTCAAAATTGGTGTAGGTCAAACCATATCCAAAAGGATATAATGGAGCATTTGGTATATCCAGGTAATTGGACATAAATTTGGAAGCTTCCTGCCCACCATAAGGCCTACCTGTATTGAGCATGCTATGGTATACAGGTATTTGTCCCTCTGCTACTGGAAACGAAGTAGTCAATTTACCACTTGGGGAAACATCACCAAATAAAACATCTGCGACTGCATTTCCGCCTTCAGTGCCGCCAAACCAGACATCCAATATGGCGTCCATTGCTTTATCTTCCCAATTGAGTATCATTGGCCTACCATTATAAAGGACCAACACAATGGGTTTACCCACTGATTTTAGTTTTTCTAAAAGTTTTCTTTGATTCGATTGTAGACCGATATGTGCCATACTACTCGCTTCCCCAGTCATATCGGCAGCTTCTCCCATCACGGCGATGATTACATCAGATTGTTTGGCCACTTCATAGGCCTCCTCCAACAGTTGTTCTGGGCTTTTGGAATCTATGGTAATTTCTTCGCCAAAAACATTAACTTTTTTGACAAAAATGGGGTCATCACTGATGTTGGCACCTTTTGCATAATTGATTTGAGCCTTCCCCCCAGTCACAGATTTAATGCCCTCCAATACTGTCACAGATTTCTCTGGATCACCAGACACACTCCAAGTACCCAACATATTCCTGCGACTATCGGCAAGTGGTCCAATAACTGCTATTTTACCAGATTTCTGTAAAGGCAAAATATCTCCATCGTTTTTCAACAAAACAAAAGACGCAGCAGCAGTTTTTCTAGCTTGATTTCTATTTGCTGCAGACAATATTTCTGTTTCTCCTCTTTTTTCGTCACAATATTTATAAGGATCATCTAGCAATCCCATTTGTTCCTTCGCTCTCAAAATCCTGCTGCAAGCAAGATTGATTTCTGCTTCAGTAACTAGTCCAGCATCCAATGACTTTTTAAGAGTATTCAGAAAACCTTCGCCAACCATGTCCATGTCAACCCCAGCTTTTAAAGATCTAGCTGATACTGTCTGTAGGTCACCGATTCCATGTGCAATCATTTCATTTATTGCTGTATAATCAGTTACAACTAATCCATCAAAACCCCATTGCTTTCTAAGTACATCGGTAAATAGGTAATCACTGGCCGTTGCTGGCACATAATCTATCACATTGAATGAAGTCATGACACTTCCCACACCTGCATCAATGGCTGCTTTATAGGGAGGTAGGTATTCATTGTGCATACGCACTTTGCTCATATCTACTGTCGCATAATCTCTGCCACCCTCTGCAGCTCCATAAAGTGCAAAATGTTTCACACAAGCGATCATGGTAGTGGGATCAGCCAAGTTGGTACCTTGATAACCTCGGACCATTGCTTTGGCGATTGCTGCACCTAAAAAAGGATCTTCGCCCGAACCTTCAGATATCCTACCCCATCGAGGATCTCTAGCTACATCTACCATCGGTGAAAAGGTCCATGAAAGTCCGTCTGCTGTGGCTTCTCTGGCTGCTGTTCTAGCGCTTTGCTCGATCAAATCCATATCCCATGTGCACGACAATCCCAGTGGAATTGGGAAAATGGTTTGATGGCCGTGAATTACGTCCATACCTACTAGTAGAGGAATACCCAATCGACTTTGTTTTACGGCAATTTCTTGCGCTTGTCTTACTTTGGCAGCTCCACGAATGCCAAAAATGCCACCAACTTTGCCATCTTTGATTTTTTGTTCTACATCTGTACTGACCACAGCACCTGTAACTACTCCTCCAGGTGTAAGCAGATTGAGTTGTCCAATTTTTTCTTCAATGGTCATTTTGGCGAGTAATGCTTTGACCCTCGGTGAAAAATTTTCTGATGACGATACTGATTGAGTTGTTTTAGCTGTAGCCAAATTGCTTTGACTTTTACAAGAAAATACAATTAAGGCTGTAACCACGATGATGGTAGTAAAATAGATATGTTTCATTTTTTAATTATTCATTCTTTTTTTTTTGGAAAAAGTCCATTTCAGAAAATTTGGTTCTTCGAATGCATTGACCCAAGAATTGTGACCAACTCCTTCATAAATATTGATGCGTGCAGTACCGCCCGATTTTTGCACACTTTCCAACATAGACATGCTGTGGTAAATTGGTACAGTCGTATCTTTTGTTCCGTGGAATGTCCAAATTGGAATACCTCGCATCAATGGTGCTTTTTTAGTAAATCCTCCTCCGCATATGGGAAGAGCGGCTGCAATTTTCTGTGGCATTCTCCAAAGTAATTCCCACGTACCCATTCCGCCCATGGAAAGACCTGTGACATAAAATCTGGAAGGATCAATATAATTTTTAGAAAGCTCTTCATTGACCAGACTCATTACAAGGGCAAGGCTTTTAGTAGGTTCTGGTCTGTCCAAAAATTCAAAATTTAATCTTCCGTTGTTTTCTGTTCTATTGACACTTGCCCAATAATCGTTTGTGGGACATTGAGGTGCAATGACTATCGCAGGATATTTTTCAATGGAGTCCAGAAACAAGCGGCCCCCATGAACTAGTTGTTTGACGTTGTCATTTCCTCGTTCTCCTGCACCATGCAGCAAGAGCAAAAGAGGGTATTTTTTATTTTTATCGAATTGTGGCGGGTAAAGTATTCTGTAATTCAAAGTATCCACACCAGATACAAATTGCTTTGGTTCATAGGCATTTATGGTCTTCAAAATTCCAACAACCGGGAAATGATCAGACACTTGTCTACCGTCAGAAGTTTTTATTTCTTCACTTTTATATTTATACGGAAACCAATGAAATCTATCATAATAGATGTAGTCAATTCTTTGGGTAAAGCTGGTATCAGTTTTGAATCCATTGAATGTTCCAACATATTGCTCTTGAGGCTCTTTTACATTGTTTCTTAAATCCGTAAGACCTTGTGTAATGCTTTTGTACAATTCATCATCAGGAGCAAAATTGAAGTCTCCCATTAAAATGCAAGGAAACTTGGTTGAATATCTAGCAACATGTTCTTTCAACAAAATAACGCTATTCTTTCTCGCCTCCACTCCCATGTGATCAAGATGCGTATTGCTTACCACAATTGTGTCCCCTTTTTGATCAACAAATAAGCCAAAAGTACATACACGATGGTATGATGCATCCCAACCTTTTGAGATTAGGGCTGGCGTCTCTGACAACCAAAAAGTACTGTCTTTAATACATTTCCACTTTGACTGATCATAAAAAATGGAGGAAAATTCGCCCTTAGTTTTTCCGTCTTCTCGACCTACTCCAATAGGTTTATAAGCAGTTAATTTTTCTTGTAAATAAAGATGCTGATTGCTTAGTGCTTCCTGAACTCCTAAAAAATCTGGTTTTTCGCCAAGGACATAATTTACCAAGTCTTCTTTGCGATACTCCCAATTATCTGCTCCGTCGCCCTTGTGATCCAGTCTGATGTTATACGTCATTACTTTTACCTCTTGAGCAGAGGTTGCGCAGACCAAAAAAAGGCAGAGAATCGTGTAAGTGTAGCTCAACTTCATAATTATATTTTTGAAAAGCCAAGAGATTGAAGCCCTTTACTGACTTCCGGAGCACCCATGAAAAGTTTCCATAACAAACCAGAGCGATGGTTTTCTATCATGACAACAATAGGCAATTGATCTATGGCCAAATAATGTGGCTTCATCCATTTTGATTGGAATGAAAAAGCATCATACGGACCATAAATGCCAATTTTGTCTTTTTGCTCGTGATACAAAAATTTCAAAAACTTCATACTTTCTTCTGGTGTATAAGGAAAAGAAGACAACGCAGCAGTTGGTGAGATGACACCCAAATCTTCTTGTGGATTGTGCCCTGCATATCCAACGGTGGAGTAACTTGAAGTAAGTCCCCAACACTTTTCAGAGTATCCTTCATATTCAAATGGATTGATGACGCTGTGTTGATAGTGGATCAAAGCATGGTTGCGATTGACTTGCCAGAAATCTGCGTATTTGTCTTTAAGGTTGCGTGGATCGAGACCAAGGTAAGAATAATGCGCCCAAAAAAGTGGTCCTACAACTTTGTCATCAGAATCAAAATGATCGAGAATGGATGGAATGCCATATAATTTTGCATCGGAAACGATTGCACCGCCCCTCATAAAACCTTCATGGTAAGCGGCTGGGTCTACAGGATACGTAGGAGAGGAAGCCCCGAGCACATACATAATGAGACATTCGTTGTATCCTTTTACTGCAAAATTCATTTTCCAACCATGGTTGGGTGACCAATGCCAATACATTACTTTTTCGCCGCCTTTTGTGTAGAAATTCCAGTCAATTCCTTTCCATAAAACATCCATTTTATTGGCCAAGGCAATCTCTTTTCCATTTCCTTTTTTGAAATACTCTCGAGCAGCAATAAGTCCTTGAGCCAAATATGCAGTTTCGACCAGATCACCCCCATCATCAAATTTGCTGAATGGTTTGGTTTTACCATTGGCATACATCCAGTGAGACCAAACTCCATGATATCTATCTGCCTTTTCGAGCCAATCGACAAGTTTTATCAATCTTTCAACACCAGCTTCACGTGTTATAAATTTTCGTTCAATGCCTACCAGGATGGCCATAATTCCAAATCCAGTTCCTCCAGAAGTAACCACATCTTGGTCTTGCTCTGGGTAATCGCCATCGGTATGGATTCGTTCTCGAGCTCCACCAGATAATGTCTCACCGCCCAACCACATATAGTTGAAACAATCCTTCTGAACTTGATCCAACAACAAATCATCATTGGTTTTTACAGAAGTTATTGCCGTTTGTCTTTGGCAAGAGATTAAAAAAACTAAAAATAATATGGCAAGCGATTTATTCATTCTATCCCATTTAATAGGTAAAACCTAATTTGGTCAGTCCACTTTGAATTTCTGGTGCCGACATAAATAAATTCCACAAAAGTCCGGTTCTTTGGTTTTCGATCATACATACAATAGGCCCTTGATCTATGGCTAAATACGAATCTGCATACCAATTGGCTGATTGATTAAAGGCGTCATAAAAGCCATATTGACCCCAAGTTTTATCTCCCAATTTGTAATAGAAATGTCTCAAAGCAGCCATTGATTCTTTTGGCGTATAAGGCATTGAAGAAAGCGCTGCTGTAGGTGTGATGACACCTCTATCGTTGTCAGGACTGTGGGCTGAGTAACCATTATTTCCGTCGCTGGCTGTCAAACCCCAACAATCGGCACTGTATCCAGCATATTTCTGCGGATTGGCTATGCAGTAGGCTCTATTTATGAGTGTATGATTGGTATTTTGCTCCCAATAATTGGCATATTGATCCTTTAAATTACGGGGATCTAATCCCAAAAATGAATAATGCGTAAAAAACAAGGGTCCACCTCTTCCTGATCCAAGTGGCAATTTATAAGTATAATAAGTGTTCCCGTTTTTGATGGCGCCATTTCTAGCATAACCAGATTTGTACACATTAGCTTCGATGCTGTGACTTGGAGATGAAGCTGCCAAGACATAAACAATGAGTCCTTCATTATGCCCTCTGATTGGTAGATTCATGTCCCAGTCAAAATTTGGAGACCAATGCCAATAAAGGACACTCTGTCCATTTTTCGTATACCAGTCCCACTCTACTGCATTCCACAAGTTATTTATTCTGGTGATGAGGGCTGCTTCTCGAGAAACATTTGGATTCAGATATTGTCGCAATGTGATAAGTCCTTGGATCATGAAAGCTGATTCAACTAAATCTCCACCGTGATCTTTAGGGCTAAATGGAATGACTTTACCTGAAGCACCGTGCATCCAGTGTGACCATACACCATGAAATCTATCCGCATTTCGCAAAAAACTGAGCATGATTTCCCATCTTCCAAGTGCCTGATCCCGAGTTATAAAACCTCTTTCTACCGCTACGATCATGGCCATTATACCAAAACCAGATCCTCCCGAAGTAACGACATCACCACTCGTATTTCTTTCTCTGGCCATACCACTTACTGGATGTCCAAATTCCCAAAAATATTGGAATGTCTTTTCTTGCACAAGGTCAAGTAATTGATCATCAGTTAAGTTGGGAAAGCTTGTAAAAATCAGATACTCTTTTGCCATAAAAGCCTTGCCAGTCTCAGTGCCGAGCCCTTCCAAAATTCTGAATCGGAACTCTCTAAACAACGTCATTGGGCTTGAAGTACTTACTTCATAAACACCTGAGCCTTGCCTTATTACGTTGACAGAAAGACTACTTCCGCCTCCACTTACTGTGATATATTTCCGAAGGATTGTTGCATCCACATCGTGACTGAGGTAAAGGGTGTACTTTGCATTTACATCCACGCCTTCATTTCTGGCAGAAACTTCCAATAGGCGACCTCCAATTTTGAGTGAATCAACCACCAATGGGTTATTCTCTACTTCAAATGTCAAGTTTTTCCCATCGAATGTTTCTCCATTGAGGCCTTTAACGGTGGATGGAATGCTCAAAACATATTTAATGCCTTCTCGGAAACCTTGATTGGGGGTGATTGTAATTGTTTTTTGATCAATCGATAATTGAGCTACGATTTGTTCTGTTGTAGCTCCTGGATTACCTTCAAGTTTAATTGCATCCACTGTTGCAGGTGAAATCATTTTATCAAAGACCAAATTAATCGCTATTTGATCAGAAGGAATGATCACTTCAGAAAGAATAGAAATTGTACCAACTTTGGCCTCAAGTAATTGAACCTTACCTTTGTCAATATCTTCTGGTTTGTCTTTCCCACAAGACATCATTGTAAAAATAGCCAACAAGCCAATCAAGGATGATTTCCATAAATTTCTAACCATAACTTGACTTATCAATATCCTGGATTTTGTTTCAAGTTGCCCGTAGTCAAGTCAATTTCCGTTTGAGGTAAAGGAAATAATTCATGTTTTCCTGTAATGAAATTTTTACCAAGTTTTGTAAACACTTCTGACTGGATTCCCCATCTTTTGAGATCAAACCACCTATGTTGCTCCAAAGCTAATTCTACCCTTCTTTCTTTCCTGATGGCCGTTCTCAGGTCAGACTGATTGGTTATTGTAAGGTCTTTTAATATGAAATTATTCGACCCTCTAGCTCTTTTTCTTACTTGATTGACGTATTCCAAAGCTTTTGCACTGTTTCCAACTTCATTGGCAGCTTCTGCTGCAACCAGAAGTACGTCTGCATATCTTAAAATTCTAATGTTTCCTGGTCCATTATCTTGAAGTCCCGCATGCGCTGGCACCCAAGCTTTTTGATTGAATCTTTCATTGAAAATATCAGGATTATCCTGAACTTGCGTAACTCCGTCAGGTAAAATTTCACCCACGTAAATTACAGTTGCTTGTCTTCTAGGATCACCAGGTTCATAAGCCGCAACTAGATCATCACTTGGCCGATTGAAACCCCAGCCCAAATTTGGAATACCTCTCACACCTTGAACCATGTTGTATGGTGTTGCACCTGGGCCAGCAACCGCCGCCTGTAGGGCTACCGCTCCGATTTCAAAAACGCTTTCTGTACCATTTTCATTAGCTTCTGTGAAAATGAGATTATACTGAGGAACCAATTGATATTGATTGCTATTGATGATTTCTTCACACAGCGCTAAAGCCTCGGCATTTTTCTTTTCCAATAAGTACAACTTGGCAAGGATTCCTTTTGCAGCACCTTTTGTTGCTCTTCCTAGGTCAGGAGATGCGTACTCTGATTTTTCTGGCAAACTTGCAATAGCATCTTTCAAATCCTTTTCAACAAAATCATATATCTCTTGAACACTGCTTTGAGTTTGTGTAAAATATTCATTATCAGCCAATTGTTTATCAACTAATGGAACTTCGCCAAACCATTGTACCAACCTAAAGTAACAAAAAGCTCTGATGAATTTGGCCTCGCCAACCAATCGATTTTTGAGCCCTTCATTCATATCAATGGCTGGGATATTAATAATGGCTTGATTTGCTCTACTGATACTGTTGTAATGTCCCAACCAAATGGTAGAAAAGGTTTGATTGGTGGCGTCAAAAAGAAAATCGTCTATTTCTTTCAAAAACAAACCATCATTCTCCGAACTTCCCTTATCTGAATCGTCACTGATCACATCGGTTGCTCCTATATAAGGCAAGCCACAAAATTCCCAAGATCTAAAATTCGCATAAACTGCATTGACTGCCTGAATGGCGTGAGTTTCTGTTTTGAAAAAGGATTCTGAAGTCAATTGCCCCAAAGGCTTTTTGTCCAAAAATTCATCTCCACAAGCACTCATAATGAAGATCATAAATACCAAGCCTATATTATTTATTATTCTCATCATTTTTTAAATTTTAGCATTTACACCAAATTGTATAGACTTAGCTAAAGGATATGTACCTCCATCAAAGCCTACATTAAAACTATTGGATCCATTTGGAAATTCTGGAGTATATCCACTAAACTTCTGTTTTGTCCAAAGGTTGGTTCCAGATATATAAAATCTCAAATTCGTAATTTTAATTTTTTGAGTTATTGAAGCAGGAATGGTGTATCCTAAGCTCACATTTCTCAATCTGATGAATGAACCATCTTCAATAAATCGGTCACTGACTCGATAATTATGGCCGCCATTGGTCACTCGAGGTTCGTTATCACTCGGCTGCTCTGGTGTCCATGCATTGGCTACTCTTTGTTCCCAGTTATAAACTCCAAATCGAGAAGTTTCTTTTTCGTTGAATACTTTATTACCGCTCACTCCGAAAAAATCAATGTTTAGATCAAGACCTTTCCAGTCAAAAGATGCATTAAAACCATAAGTTAAGGTGGGAATTGGACTACCCAAATTCACTCTATCATCTCCGTCCAAGATTCCGTCTCCATTCGTATCTACATATTTGATATCACCTGGTTTTTCATTACCCAATTTTGGAGAATTGGCAATTTCTTCAGTAGATTGAAAAATTCCATCTGTTTTGAAGCCATAAAAAGAACCAATTGGCAAACCAACTTCAGTTTTTGTTGCTGGCTCTCCATTGATGAATGCTGAAAAGATTTCTGTTTTTCCTTGGGCCAATTTTCTTACCTCATTGGAAACAGGAGAAATGTTGGCACTAAATGCATAGGTAACGGTTCTAGCTTCTCTCCAATTGAAGGTTAGATCCCAACCTTTATTGATTACTTGCGCCGTATTTACAAATGGATTGTTTTGAGAACCAACGTAGTCTGGAATAGGAACATCAGCAATGATGTCAAAAGTATTTCTGACGTACCAATCTGCCTCCAAAGAAAATCTGCCGTCTAGAAAACCTGCTTCCACTCCAATGTCAGACTGCTTAGATGATTCCCATTTGAGGTTTGGATTGGAGGCTGATAAAATTGTAGCTCCTGTATTGATGCTCTCACCTCCTCCAAAAACTGCATATAAAGCACTGGTCACCACCGCAGAAGTCGGATATCTATTTCCAATTGCTTGGTTTCCCAAAATTCCATAACTGGCTTTAAATTTTAGTCTTTCAAAGATGTTGAGTTTCTGTACAAAAGCTTCACGGCTGGCATTCCATCCCAAACCGATTGAAGGGAAATATCCTGTTCTGTTATCAGGCTTAAATCTACTCGATTTGTCTACCCTCATGGAAGCCGTCAACAAATACCGGTCATTATATGTATAGTTTGTTCTGAACAACAAAGAATTAAGTGCTTCTTCCGATGCTCCACCAAAATTCATTTGTGTGGTATCATTTCCTGCTGAAAGAAATAATAATTCATCTGTCGTTCCAGGAAAGTTTTCTCTACTAGCACCAATTTCGTTACTGGTACGTTCTTCGGCTGTGAAGCCTGCTAAAACATTGACACTGTGTTTTTCCCATTCGTTGAGGTAACTCAGCGTTTGCTCCCATATCCAGTTATTGTTGCCACCTTCTCTCACACTGAGTCGCTCATTATTATTGAGTTGTGATGCACTAACCGCAAATTTTGGTTCGAAGTATTTACTTTCTGATTTATTGAAATCGTAACCATAATTACTTCTAAATCTGAAGTGTTTGAGAAATTTGATTTCCGCAAAAAGGTTTCCTAGAAGCGATGTACCTTTTCCAAAGTTGTTGCTTTTATAAAACTGATCAGCTGCTGGGTTTCCCAATGCCAAACCATAAAAAGTCGGGTCAGTGAAGTTGCCATTGGCATCTTTTGCACTGAGGACAGGTGGCATTCTATAGGCCGAATTGATCACATTGGGCCCATTCTGACTATTGGAACTTGCATATGCCGCATTACTTCCTACAGTCATCCACGGATTTACTTGAAACTGAGTATTTAACCTTACAGTTGTTCTTTCATAGGAAGTGTTTTTCATAATTCCATCTTGGCTGAAAAAGTTGCCACTGATGGCATAGGACATGGATTCATTTCCACCGCTCATTCCCAATTGAGCATTATATATTGGAGCCGTTTGAAGGACTTCCCTTTGCCAATCAGTACCAACTCCCAGTGAATCTGGATTGGTAAAGTAATTTTGACCTCTCAATTGATTATAAGCTCTCGCAAATTGGGAGCCATCAAGCAATGAAATGTATTTTGCAGCTTGCTGTTGTCCTGTGAATGCAGAAAAAGTTATTTCTCCATTTTTATTTTTCTTTCCTGATTTTGTTGTGATGATGATGACACCATTTGCGCCTCTACTGCCATAAATTGCCGCCGAAGAAGCATCTTTGAGTACTTCAATACTTTCTATATCTTGAGGGTTGAGGAAGTCTGCATCGTAGGTAATCATACCATCTATGACATACAAGGGATTGGAATTGTTGAGCGTACCCGTGCCACGAATTCTGATTACCGCACTTTCTCCCGGTTTTCCAGACGGCGGAGAGGCATAAACTCCTGCAATTTTGCCTTGTAAAGCCTGAGCAAAATTTGGTGTAGGTATTCTTTGTATTTCTTCTCCTTTGAGCGAGGAAACAGCTCCAGTAAGGTCACTTTTCTTTTGTACTCCATAACCCACTACCACGACTTGATCAATCAAGACTCCACTCTCTTTGAGCACTATATCAATCAATGGTCGCGAATCAATCGGAATGATCATTTCACTAAAACCTACATAACTGATAGAAATTGTAGCAGTTGGCCCACTCACATCCAGAACAAATTTACCATCCAGATCAGTGGTAGTTCCGTTTGCTGTTCCTTGTTCTAAAATGGTTGCGCCTATCAAAGGTTCTGCTCCACTTTCACTGATTACAGTACCAGATACCGTAAACTGAGCATTCATTTTCAAAATTACCAAAACAATGAGTAATGCAATGAAGTAGTATTTTTTCTTATCCATGTATTTAGTTGTAAGGTATACTAATAAGATGTTGAACAATCCAGAACTTGTTGTACTAAACAACATTTCCAAAAAGATCCAATTTCCATTTTGTATAATTGAACAGAATCGTTTCTGCTCTAAGTTTTATTTGGTCGGTTTAAGGCAATTTTGGATCTTGAATATTAGATCAATATTCGAAAAATATATTTTAGAAAAGGTCGGACTCCGAAAATTTGCATTTCCATTGTCCGACCATACCCTATGTTAAAATCATTTACATTTTTATAAATCTTGACTGAGCCGTCACTTGTCCTTTCAAATCATATCCCATGATGAAATAAGATCCGTTTACCAAGTTAGAAACATTCAAATAAATATTTCCTTCTCCTGTATTCCATGATGCGCCCAATTTTTGACCAAACATGTTGTAAATATCAACCCTAGAAATTGCCGCAGCATTTTGAATGGTCAACATTTCACTCACTGGATTTGGCATAACTTCTAGTTGATCAAGTTTTACATTGTTGAAACCTACTGTTTGTCCACAACTTCCACCGTCAACAACGATATCATCAAAATAATAAACTACATCAGTCTCTGGTAAAACAGTGATATCCCAAATCAATGTGATTCTTCTATATAATCCTGCCTCGTCAATTGGATTAGGTGCATTTGCAAAATCAAATGAAACTTCTTCCCATTCGTTGGCTTTAGTGTTAGTAATAGTATTATCACCTGATCCAGCAAAATCTGGGACAGACGCATTTTCTACTTTCATTGTAATGCCACCTACTTTTGGAGACAATACCTTCATTTTCAAAACGGTATTTGCTCCAAAGTCAATATGCGATTCAAGATCTGCAAACATTCCTTGCCAAGGTTGTTCGCCACTTGCTTTTTCTATTGCTTTACCAACTTTTGCAGATGTATTGATGCCTTCTTTCAATGGATTATCCACCAATTCAAATCCACCAGAATTATCAGCAGGGAAATATGACCATTTCAATGAAGTAAATGCTGCATCATCAAAATTCATCAAACAACTATTATATGGAGCGTGTGCAAGTTTGATATTATCAATGTAATAATTATCTACTGTTGTTGTTTCTACACCGCCATTAAAGAAAATACAAACTTTTTTGTGGTTACTTAGAGCTTGATTAGAAAAATCAACTGATAGTTTTTCCCACGAGTTTGCTTTTTTGATCTCAGTCCAAATTTCAGCACCTGGGCTAGTTCCACCTTCCAATTTCAAAAGTACCGGAACCACAGCAGTTGATAAAACTTGCAACTCCAATTGATTAAACACGGATAAATCTATTGCCTCTGGGAAATCTGCGCAAAGAGCAGCCCAAGGTTGTGCTGGCTGATCTTTATACAAACCAACTTTGGTAGAAGCATTTCCTGTAGTATTTGGATTGTTAACAACGGTCAACAAGTCAGCGCCAGATCCAAATGCATAATTTCTTTGACACTCAAAATCATCAATGATATTGGTAATAGGCACTGTGTTTTCACATGCATCAACAGTTGGCTCTGATTGTCTTAAATTATCAAAGTAAAAAGTCTTTCCTGCTTCAGCAACATTTGGATTAAAAATGATTTTGATAGCAGACCAGTCTGTAGTTGCTTGAAATTCTTCAAAATTGAAAGATATAGTTTCCCAAGCACCAGGTGTTTTGATATCTCTTTCTACTTCTTTGTTTCCATCAGTAACACTTTCCAATTGGAAAATAACGGATGTACTTCCTACCGGAGCCCAAACATCTAAGTTGTATTGTGGTTTTAATGAAATGTCAATTGCCCCAGGAGCAACTGCCGCAACTGTAGAGAATGTTGATGACCCTTTCACATACTTACCAACTTTAGCAGAAGTATTTGCACCAGTAACATCTGGATTATCTACCACATCAAAAGTACCGTGTAATGCTGTCAATTGATCCAAAGGTTCCCAAGGAAGTGAAGCTCCGTTTTCAAAATTCTCTAAATCAGTAACTATCTTCTCACCAAAATGTATAGAATCTATGTAGTAGACATCACCTTCAGCGGGTAGTTTTCCTGCGTTGAAGAATATACCGGCCTTTTTATGGCTATTTAATGCTTCTCCACTGAAATCAACAGAATAATTTACCCATTGATTTAACTCTGTTACAGGAACAGAAATTTCTTTACCTGGAGAAGCGCCGCCTTCCAATTTAAAAAGTAAGTTACCCGTTTTAGGGGCTCATATTTTTACATTGAATTGATTTTTCTTACTGAGGTCCAATGGATTCTGAAAGTCCATCAACAAAATAGCATATTCTTCATTGAGAGGATCTACATATTTACCAACCATAGGTGACATATTCACTGGATTTGGTGCAGGATTTGGTACAACTGTCAAACTATCCCAACCATTGGCATAAGTAGCATTCCTATTACATTCAAAATCATCTAGTACATCAGGATTCTTTGTCACTCCTTCACAAGCTCCAGCAGGAACAGCGTAAATATTATCAAAGTGATACATATCGGCGCTGGTTTCTACGCCTGGATCAAAAAACAAAATCATTTTGGTAATGTGTTTGTAATCCTTAGCAGCAGAAAAGTCGAAAGTATATTCTTGCCACTTGCCTACGAGTCCTATGTTTTTTGTTCTTTCTATAGCTGGACCATTTGGACCCTCCAATTTCATCAAAACTTGAGTAGCAGCTGAAGCAAGTATGCTTATCTTAATTTGATTTGAAACACTCAAGTCATATGCTACTGGACTTTCAGCAAGTAATAAGCTATAAGCATGAGTGCCTGATTTTGTATACTTGCCAACTTTAGCTGACATGTTTACAACATTTGGCGTTGGGTTGTCTACTGGTGCTTCCAATACTCCGTCCAAACCTTTCCATCCCATCTCGTTTCCTGTCTCAAAAGTTTCAAATACATTGGTTGACTTTATGGCAACGATGTCGTCAACATAAAATGTTCCAACTTTTGCAGTAACAAAAGGATCCATAGCTAAGAGCATTTTGGTATGTGCAGTACCCGCAGCTGTAGAAAAATCTACGGAATACTTAACCCATTTGTTAGCTTCTGTAATTTCTATAAATTTTTCAATGGCTTTACCGCCACCTTCCAATTTGATCAATGCTCTTGTAGGAGCAAAAGGTGCCCAAATTTTGATGGTCATGGTATTATTGACACTCAAGTCGGCAGGACTGGCTAAATCTCCAAGTGCAAAGCAAAAATCAGATGTGCCACTGTTGGCCCATTTTCCGACATTGTCGCTATTATTAACAGTGTCTTTTGCTGGGTTAGCAACTGGACCTGTATAAACAAGTGAATTTAATCCCGCCCAGGCTATGTCTGAAGCGCCGCCTTCAAAATCCTCATATACGGTCTGACCGAATGCGGACATGGCGAAAAGCAAAGAAAAAATAAGTAAGTGTAAACTTTTCTTCATGGTGACTTTAATTTGATTCGAAAAAATGATTTGAATTTTTTTTGTTTATTACTTGTTATGAAAGTGCAACCACTATGGTGGATATACTTTGTGGTAACGAATTGGTCAAAACTAAACCTATAATTGCATAAATGCAAGTCCAAAGCAGTTAAAGCCACCTCACAAAAAACTCATCATATTAAAAATATAGCTAATGTATCACTACTCAAATGTTGAAATATGGATACAATTATGCTTGATTTTCAGATTTTTATACTTAGTGTAATAAATACAAACTGATTTAGTCACCTCATCATGTAAAAACTGAATATTTTTTTCAATTTGAATAATTCTTGATACTCCTACCCATATTGGAGTGTATATAAAAAGCCGTTTTTAAAGCTTTAAAAGATAAGAAGAAAGATTGTCATCATGCTCTAAACCCAATTTTTTACGAAGACGATATCGTTTATTCTCTACGCTTCTCAAACTGATGTTAAGCAAGGGAGCGATTTCTTTGGAAGACAAATCCATGCGAATGTAGGCTGCCAATTTGAGTTCCCCATTCGTAAGATCAGGATGTAAGACAGACAGTTTATTCAGGAATTCTTCATGGACTTCGGCAAAATTTTGTTCAAATATCTCCCATTCTTCATCAGAGGATAAATTCTGATCAATGAGGTGCATAATTTTCTGTTGCCATTTTTTCTTATTGGAATCGGTAATTTCTTCTTTAGAAACTACTGCCTTGAGTTCGTTGAGCATGGCATTTTTTTGTACCAAAGTCATCGTACTATTGGCAAGCATTTTTGCCTTATAATTGAGTTCGTGCTCCAATTTTTCATTTTCTGCCTTCATAATTTGACTGCCTATTTCAAGTTCCTTTTCCTTGCGCAATTTTTCCTTTTCTCTTTCCAAATTACGATCGTGCCATTGATCAAAAAACCATAAGCCAGAAATCAGAACAATACATAGTAAGACAAAGCCAAGCCAGGACTCGTACCAATGCGGAGCTATTGTAAACTCAATGAGGGATTTTACTTCGGAGTCTTCTAGTTTGATCAATAGCTTATAATTGCCATCAGGCAAATTTTTAAATGTCAAAATACCATCATTGGGTATGTCAACCCATGCGTCGTCCCAGCCGCTCAATTGATACCACTGACCTTTTGAACCGAGCAGTTCACCTCTTTTTTTCAAATAAAAGCTAAAGTCATTTTCATTGGCTTTGAATTTATTTGTGGTCTTATGAATTTCTCCATTTACCAATAAATAATCTAATGTTATTTCTACATTTTTAAGAAGGCGGCTGTCGTTTGCGGGCAAAATTTGATATCCATCATCATTGGAAGTCAAGATGAGGTTTTTGTTCATTAAATTCCGATGGGCATTGAGATTTCCTCCATTGTCCGCCAATCTCAAGACTTCTTTGTAATATGCATATCTAGGATCTGAGATGCTTTTGTTAAGAGGAATTATACTGTCTTCCAAAGTTTGAAAGTGCTTTTGTCCATTTAAAACCACAAACTCTTTATTCAAATCAAAAAAAAGTACGTCTTTATTGACCTTATCAGCTGCCAAGTTTTCATAAAAGTTTTTATTTTTCACTGTATCAAAGTCCTGCGACATCTTGAGCAGCCCCAATCCCTCATGTGAATGATAGGTCATTATACGATCATTGCTTATTTCAAATCTTTCAATAGTAATGTCTCCATTGACCACCCTTTTATCAAAGGACCAAGTTTTGCCATTCTTCAATTTGAATAATATCAATCCTGTATAGGTAGCCTGCAAAATGGTAGAATCATTCACCTTGTGCATATCCCATCCACCGGTGATGTCACTGATCATTTGTGCATTTCCAATGCCGTCGATCAAAAATGTACCTGAATTATGTCCGCAAAGCACGCCTTGAGCGGTTTCCAGAAGTGACCAAACTTGTCCTTGTGTACCTGATACAAATGAAAAGGTACCACCTTGAGGTCTGATGAATACACCTTGATTGGTACCTAAGTAAAAGTTTCCTTTCGCATCCAAAACAGCATAGACCGTACCTAATAATCCTTGTTTGTCGTAATAAAAAAGTACACTACTCTTTTGATTGATGACATTGATGCCTTTATCGAGTCCTACCCATAGTTTGGCTTCATTGTCTTCAAAAAGAGATAATACCGTATTATTTGATAATCCATTTTGTTTACTGATGTGATGAATCAAGTTGAGTGATTCATCAACAATGTATAAGCCGTTCAGAATGGTGCCCATTGCATAACGGCCGTTAGATAATTTGATCATTTTATTGATCTCTTCCTTTTTCCAAGCGGTATTCTGATTATTTTCTAATACAGCCCAATGTTTATTTGCATCTAGAGTAAAAAGTCCATCATATTGAGTGGCAATAAGCAGTCCTTTTTTGTACTCCAGCACGGCGGTGATTTTGGCTCGCTCCGGTATCAATTGGCTGCCCTCAACCTCTACATATTGGTTGTTTTCGATTTGGAAGATGCCTTTAGCTATTTTTGGAAGATAAAGTTTTTCATTAATATTTGTTCCCAACATGACATTTGTTGGTGGCTTGATCGGTTTGATTGTATCGTAATCAAAGGCATATACATCAGCAAAGGATTGAAAGATGATTTCACTTTTATTGCCAAAAATATTCCAAATTTCTTCCTTTGTATTTTTGATCACTGGCTCCGAAATATCCACATAAGTCGGATTTGCTGGAATGGACATATCGATAAAACCAAAAGTCTCGTACCCTCCAGTATAAATCTTACAATCTTTTCCTAAATAAACAGCTCTTGGCCTGAGGTTGTCTTTTATTCGCACCAAACGCCAACTGAATCCATTGTAAATGAGTACGCCGTCGGTATTTGCCACAAAGATCAATCCGTCACAATCTTGTGCAAACATCCAGTTTTGATTTGCCCCTTGGTAATCACTTTTCCCAAAATGAATGATTTCTGGTACTTCTTGGGCATTGAGCAGAATGCTGCAATGAAGTAGTAACAAGAGGTATATGATTGTGGACTTGGACATGGGGTAAAGATAAGGCAAAATTTTAATGGTTAATGGTTAGTGATTAATGGTTAGCAATTAATGGTTAGTGATTAATGGTTAGTGGTTAATGGTTAGTGTTTAATAGTTAGTGGTTAATGGTTAGTGTTTAATAGTTAGTGATTAATGGTTAGTGTTTAGTGTAGGTGGCAAAACCAACATATTGTAATTATCAATCAATTAGTTTAACTTTGTAAAATGAGCGCTATCAGACAAATAATGCCAAATTATACTACCGAAGATTACGAAAGGTGGGAAGGTAGATGGGAAATCATCAACGGTTTGGCTGTTGACATGTCGCCTATGCCAAGTCCAAGGCATCAAAATATTGCAGGAAAAGTTTTTAGAATTTTAGACGAGGCCATCGAAAAAAGTGGTTGTCAGCATTGCAAGGTCTACCAGCCGATTGATTATAGAATTGATGATCATACCATTGTAAATCCTGATATTTCCTTCGTCTGTGATCCTATAAATGGGCAATATCTTGAATTTCCTCCTGTTTTGGTTGTCGAGATTATTTCTCCTTCTACTGCTTTCAAAGATAGAAATACAAAGTATGATCTTTATCAAAAAGAAGGTATAAAATATTACATCATCATAGATCCAATTGATGATACCATAGAGGTTTTTAATCTTGGAGAGGATGGGCTTTATTTCAAAAGTGACAGCAAGGTTTTCAAATTTGGAGGTGACTGTGTTTTTGAAGTGGATCTTTCAGTTTCTCTGAGGTAATGATGTGAAAAGTGGTCGTACAAAATTTTGAACCAACTATTGTTTGATCAGAACACACCTATCTAAATAAAAGACCATTTTGCTTTAGAATAAAGCATCTATGGAAACAGATTGATCAATCACACTAAGACTATATTTATTGTCTTTTACCCCAAATGGTGAAATAAACAAAACCATGACATTTTTCTTTGTATTTGTATGGCTTTGAAACTTTACTCTTCTTTCTCGGATGGCATCTTCATCTTTTTGACTAAAGGTAATAACATCGCCATAAAATTTCATTTCACAAATATTGATTATGTTGTCTGCTCTGTCAATAATGAGATCTATCTGGAAGCCTGGAGATCCAGTTCTGGCAGGTAAGTAATAGGAGTTAATTTTTGTATAAACACCTGATATACCCAAGGCATATTTGATATTATCTATGTGTTTCATACACAGCGTTTCAAAACTAATGCCCATCCACGATCTCACTTTTGGTGTATTATAAATGCTAATAAATTGACCTTTTGAACTATTTCTCGTGACGAAATGGTGGTAAAAAAAACTGTATTCGTCTACTAATCTATATAAACCCTCTCTTTTCTTATTGCTAAATGGAAGTTGAAATTGAATAAATCCACATTCTTCCAATTCGTTTAAAATCTTGGTTAAACCACCACCATTGGTAAATTTTGTTGATTCTATAATTTCTTGTCTTGTCAAACCTTTCCTCTTCTGAGCTAACTTTTCGACAATGAGTTCATAATTCTCATAATGCGTAAATAGTGCTCGGTATAGATTGGCATATTCAGATTTTAATGGTGCATCTTTTTCAAAGAATAATCTATCAATACATACGGGAACCGATTCTCCTTTTCGGACCAAGGACAAATAGTGCGGTATTCCCCCCATAGCCATGTAGATTTGTACAATATCATATCTAGAAAGTGAAATTGATTTTTTTGCAAAATACTGTTCCGTTTCAAGCAAGTTGAATGGCTTTATTCTAAAATATTCAGAAACCCTATTGTGTAAACCACTCTTATTTCTTAGAATATTATTCATCATCCAAGAAGTTGCCGAACCACAAATAATTACTAGAATATTTTGATTTACGGCCCAATCATTCCAAAAATATTCAAATGCTGGCATGAAGCCCGAAGCATGAGTATCCATCCATGGGAATTCATCCAAAAAAACTACCTTTTTACTTTTCCCAAATTTCTCAATAAGTAATTGCTTGAGCAAAGCGAATGCTTCAAACCAATCTTTTGGCTCCTTCACAGGAACAGCATATCCAGACATTTCATTTATCTTAATAGAAAATTCTAGGAGAAGCCTTTCTCTACTTACATCTTGAATTCCCGTAAAATAAAAATGAGGAACATCTAGCAAAGTATTTTTTATAAAATAGGTCTTTCCTACCCTTCTGCGACCCAAAACTGCTACAAGTCTGGAATCCTTGCTTTGGATACATGACTGCATACGTTGCTTTTCTTCTTCTCGACCTATAAAGAAATTTTCGACACTCATCTAAAAGTAATTTTAGAATACAAATATACACAATACTCGCTCAAAGTACAATTATATTTGATGTTTGAGCGAGTACTACAACTTTAATACTCGCTCAAAGTACAATTGTATTTGATGTTTGAGCGAGCACTACAATTTTAATACTCGCTCAAAGTATATTTCCATTTGATATTTGAGCGAGAAATACAACTTTAATGCTCGCTCAAACTATAATATTTACCAAAGTTTGAGCGAGCATTAGAAACTAATCTTCGCTCAAATACAATAAATATTAAGACCATTTGATTTATAAATCAAAGTAGTTCATCCAAGATATCTTCATCTTTTTTTGCATATTTCTTGCTCCAGGTAAATTTTAAAAATCGGTAAAATAAATAACATGAAAGCACACCAAATGGAATGGCCATTATTTCTAATTTCAGCTCACTCATTTCCTCCACTGCCTCTTCAGAAATAAAATGATAGAGGATCACAACAAGAATACCTCCTAAAAAAACTCCAACATAATAGCTAATTACCCCAACAATTGCAAATAGCCAAGCATTTTTTTGGTTTATGATTGCAAGTTTATAATATTCTCTCCCTACCAAATACATCAATACAATTCCTATCATGTCATTTATTTTCAGCTCATCCAGAACAATGATCAAATAATATTTTTAGATTATTTTCTTGGTTTACATTCCCACCAAACTCAATGCCTTTTTCATAGCCTCCATATTGGTTTTCAAAGCCAGTTCATCTTCCATTTCATTGAGTACTTGGTTGAATGGTTCTGTCCTGACCGGTCCATCATAACCAATGTCAAGAAGTGCTTGTAAAAATTCTTTGATATTGATGATGCCTGTTGCCATCGGCAGTTCCCGTTTGCCATCTTCTTGTGTTATGCGCGTAAATCCATTTCTGGCATCATTGAGATCGACGGTGACGATGTCTTCAGGAGTTAATGAGCGAATATCATCCGCAGTATCGTCCGCACAATACCAATGAAAAGTGTCAAGCACAAAACCAACATTACTTTGTCCAATGGCTGCAATCAATTCTTTACCCTCTTTCATCGAACCAATAAAAGGATATTTGCCTGCTGTCATCATGGTGCGCATACCCAAATATTCCAAGCCTAAGCTGACGCCGTGGTCTTTCATTACCTTTGCACATTCACCCAAACGGTAAGCATGTTGTTTCATGTTTTCATTGTAAGTCAAAGTATTGTGA
The DNA here is from genome assembly GCA_016715105.1 of Saprospiraceae bacterium. GTDB lineage: Bacteria > Bacteroidota > Bacteroidia > Chitinophagales > Saprospiraceae > JADKBO01. The sequence continues at coordinate 134,910 of JADKBO010000015.1, forward strand.
TTGGAAATGATCCATGTATTGATACGAGTCGCACCTTGTTTTTCCATCGTCTGTACAAACTTTCTGAGGCCTTTGAAATCATCATTGAATTTGCGCTTTGTTTGTCGATATTCTACAGGTATATTGGTCGAATCCCACAACAAATTGTGTTCTTTCATCTTGCCTAATAGATTGTCTATTTGACTGTTGCTGTATTTCATAACCTCATTTGGAAAAGGGCTCACCGCTTCATATCCATACTTGATGGCATAATCTATTGCTTCCTGCAAATTGGCTTTCACCCCAATAATACCTGGATTGAGTGCCAATTTAAATTTGCGTTCTGGCAAACTTGTGAGTGCTTTGCCGAAAATATTATTGGATGCCAAAGCAAAACTTGTCGCCAAGGCTGTTGTTTTTGCAAATTGTCTGCGCTTCATGATCTGACTTTATTTCATCGAAATATACAGTTCTATTTGCAATTGGCATATTCAAAATAAAAAATAGTCTTTTGTTTCTCACGAGCTTTCCAAATTCAAAAAATTCGAACTCAGATTCGTGCATTTTTTTTACTTTTACACACTACCTCCACAAAGCCAATAAATTCAAATCATTCAATTAAAAAAATTACAATCATGTATGGATTAAAGTCACTTTTCATTTGTCTCATCACTACCACGCTTTTGCTATCTTGCAAGGGCGATAAAACAGCTCAAATGGAAACAACAACACCAGAAACACCTACTTATGAAATTTCATTGGCGCAATGGTCGCTACACAAATCATTTTTTGGACCAGCACTCAGTGGCGATTGGGCAGCTTTTGGAAAAATGTTGCAAGAAAGTCCTGATTCTTTGTTGCAAGGCCCACTCAACCCAGTTGACTTTCCAAAAATTGCCAAAGGTTATGGTATAAACATCATCGAATTGGTTAATACCTTTTATTATAGCAAAGCCAAAGACATGGCTTTCTGGGAATCATTCAAAAAATCGTGTGACGAACAAGGTGTAAAAGTAGGCCTCATCATGTGTGACGCTTTGGGCGACATAGGTAATGCGGATTCTACGGCAAGAAAACTAGCTGTTGAAAATCATTATCCTTGGGTAGACATTGCTGCATATTTAGGCGCACATACCATCAGGGTAAATGCTGCCGGACAAGGTACTGCAGAAGAAGTTGCTGCACATGCGGCTGATGGACTAAGCAAGTTGGGTGCTTACGCTGCTACCAAGGGCATCAATGTGGTGGTCGAAAATCATGGTGGATTTAGTTCAGATGGTTCTTGGTTGGCTGGAGTTATGAAAGCAGTAAATATGGAAAATGTGGGCACACTTCCAGATTTTGGAAACTTCTGCATGGAACGCACAGCTGACGGTTGTGCCAAAGAATACGATCGCTACAAAGGCATTGAAGAATTGATGCCTTATGCCAAAGGAGTATCTGCAAAAACCAATAATTTTGATGAAGCAGGTAACGAAGCTGACAAAGATTATGTAAGAATCATGAAAATAGTCAAAGACTCTGGTTTTAAAGGTACCATTGGTATTGAATATGAAGGGAGAAGTGCTATCAGAAGATGAGGGTATAAAAGCTACTCAGGCTCTATTGAATAAAGTGTTACAAGAGGTAAATACTTCTTTCCAAAAGGCAATTTAAATACATACCAAAGGGTGATAGGGAATACTGAATGGTATTTTTTATCACCTTTGATTTATTGATCTCGTTTTTGCATTAAATTTGGCATTGAAATCCATAGAATAAAATCGTGAAGTAAAATAAAAATTTTGCATCTCTACATTTCATTCTTTGAAAATCATATCCCTTATTGAATTAAAATTGAAATCCATTGACCGCCTATTGAATTCCTATTGAAACATCCGTCTCTACTATGAAATGTATTGCTCCGCTATTAAAATTGTATTTTAACTTTACCAAAGGAAATGTATTTATCAACCTTACGCTGCCAATATGATCATCAACTTTAAATCTCTGTTGATTTGCACAGTATTGTGTTTAATCAGTAATGCTGTTTCAGCACAATCGCTCATTGACCAAATCAATCAATTGAGCACTCAATATCTTCAAAAGGATGGATACGGCTTGCAAGACTATGTGGAGATGGAAGTAAGCGATCATTATTATTCCAAAAATTTGGGCATTTATCACACGTATTATCAACAGTTTTACAAAGGTATTCCAGTCGATAATGCCATTTTAAATACTGCTTTTAGAAATGGTAAACTGGTCAATAGCAATGCTGGCTTTGCAAAAAACATACAGGTTGATACCGCGAAAATAAAATCTGTAATGAGTCCGGAACGAGGACTGAAAGCTGCCTTAGATCACCTTAATATCGAGACTAGATTGTTACCTCGACAAAAATCTTCCAGAAATGGCAAATTTGGTAAAAATCAGATTTATGTATTCGAAAAAACCAACATTTCCAAAATAGACATGAATGTGTATTTGGTCTGGGTAAAAGAAGGAAATTCATTAAGACTTTGCTGGGAAAATGAGGTCGAACCCACATCAAGTAACAAAGAACATTTCATTATCCAAGTAGATGCCTTTACCGGCGAATTTGTCAACAAACAAAATAGAATCATTGAGTGCCAATTTGATCACAATCGATTTGAAAATCATAACGATCATAATCATAATTCAAATCAAAAAATCATACAAAAAACAGCTTCTGGCATCTCAATGGCAAATTCTTATACAGTATTTGATTTGCCCGTTGAAAGCCCTTCCCACGGTAGTCGTACAATTACTTCAAGCCCTTGGTCAAGAACTGGACCTAGTAATCCTGCATCGACACTTGGATGGCACAATGATGGAGTTGGTTATACAATTACGAGAGGCAACAATGTCTATGCTTATGAGGATCAAAATGCAGACAATAATCCAGGATATTCACCAAATGGTGGCGGTGGTTTAGATTTTAATTTTCCTCTTAACCTATCCAATGCCCCAGCAACAAATATAGATGCGGCCATAACTAATTTATTTCATACCAGCAATTTAGTCCATGACATTACCTATCAATATGGATTTGATGAGGTTGCAGGTAATTTTCAAAAAAACAATTTGTCCCGAGGCGGGGCACAGAGTGACCCTGTTTTGGCTGAAGCACTAGATGGGTCTGGGTTTGATAATGCTAATTTTAGTATTACAGCAGACGGTACAAGTGGAAGAATGCAAATGTTTTTGTGGGACACAGTTTCATTACCAATTGAAATAGTTGTTAATTTTCCAAACTCTTTACCAAGTCCTATTTCATCTGTAGAATCTGCCTTTAGTACCGCCAATAAGTTGAAAAATGTTGGTCCCAAAAATGGTCAAATAATTGTGGCAAAAGACACCACTTCAAATCCAAGCCATGCTTGTAGTCCTCTGATAAATGGTGCTTCCATGAGTGGGAAAATTGCTTTAATTGATCGGGGCACTTGCAATTTTACAACGAAGGTTTTGAATGCTCAAATCTCAGGTGCCATAGCGGCAATTGTCATCAATTCCAATCAAACACAATCACCTTTTGCAATGGCAGGAGAAGACAACTCCATTACTATTCCAGCAGTAATGATTTCTTATGCCGATGGACAATTACTCAAAAATGCTTTGGTATCGGACACTGTAAATTTAACAATCGCCTTCAATGGTGAGGTAAGTCCCGACGGAAGTTATGATAATGGCATCATTTTACATGAATATGGTCATGGTGTTTCCACCCGGCTCACTGGTGGTCCCGCTACTCCAGGTTGTCTGAGCAACCGTGAACAAATGGGTGAAGGTTGGAGTGATTTCCTAGCCTTGATGCTTGCAACAGATTGGTCGAATGCTAGTGCTACTACAAATAGGGGCATTGGCACATATGTCTTTGGTGAATTGAATGATGGAACAGGTATAAGAACCTATCCTTATAACACAAATATGGCGGTCAACCCATTTACCTATACAGATGTTGCGGCTGCACCTTTAGTTGCGATAAATACCCCAAGTCCACATTTTATAGGATCAATTTGGGCAAGTATGCTTTGGGACATGACCTGGAACATCATTAATATGGATGGAATAGATACTGATATTTACCAAGGTACTGGGGGCAACAATATAGCTTTGGAATTGGTAATTGCAGGAATGAAGTTACAGCCATGCAGTCCAGGTTTTGTGGACGGTAGAAACGCTATCTTACTTGCTGATCAAATTCTATACGATGGCATACATCAATGTGCGATTTGGCAGGCTTTTGCACAGCGTGGTTTAGGAGTGAGCGCAAGTCAGGGTTTATCTTCCAGTTTTACCGATGGCGTTGCAGCTTTTGATCAGCCAAATGGAGTGACATTGAATAAAACTTTAGACAAATTAAATGCATTTGAGGGGGAAACAATCAACATTAAAAGCAAGGCGAAATGCAGATGTACTGAAACTCCAAATTTTCAATTAAAAGGTGAAATACCGGCAGGTTATGAAATTACAAGTATTTCTAGAGGTATGTTAGTAGGCAATAATATAGTTTCAAATATAACAGCTCTACAAATTCTTCAAGAAGATTCTATAGAGTATGCCATCAAAGCTAAAATTTGTGCAGGATCTCAAGAACAAAATACCTTTTATGATTCAGTAGATGGAGCTGCTAAATTTACAAGTAGTAAATTAGTTGGGGCTGGAACTAAAAATTGGGTAATTTCTATGGCTCAGTCAAATAGTCCAACTAGATCATGGTTTGGTTTGAATTACTCCAACACATCAGATTATGTATTAACTCAAAATACAAATTTGGCTGTAAGTCAAATAACTAGATTATCTTTTTTTCATAAATTCAATTCCGAAGAAAATTGGGATGGTGGTGTGGTTGAAATTTCAGTCAATAACGGTGCTTGGACGGATCTTGGACCATATTTTATACAAAATGGATACCCTTCTTTTTTTGCTTCGAATGGGAGTTCGAATCTTGCAGGCCGTTTGGGATTTACAGGCGATAGTAACATCTTCTTTGGCTCCAGTGCTTTTATAGAAAGCGTTGTTGACTTGTCTTCATTTGCAGGGAATAATGTGCGTATCAGGTTTAGATTTGCAAGTGATAGCAATACAGCAGCTACTGGAATCAATGGCTGGCATGTCGATGATATACGATTTAATGTATATAGTGGAGGCATCTCAAATTCTATTTCAACCAGCAATAATGTGCCATTAGACACTTTAAGTGTTGGGCTAGCTTCTTTAGGCCTAACTCAAAAAACAATATTTGTTGATGGAAATGCTGTAGGGCTAAACTTTGGAGGGACATGGCCCAATGCTTTCCCCAATTTAAAAGATGCCCTACAAGTCGCAGTTTGCCATCAAATGGATTCTATTTTTATTGCAGAGGGTATTTATTCTCCAAGTAATAACAGGGATAGTTCATTTATACTCACTGATACCATCAAATTATTTGGAGGTTTTGCAGCCGGCGGTGTATCCTTTGCTTCCAGAAATCCATTACTGAATGAAACCATACTTTCAGGTGACATTGGTAGTCTTGGAAACACGTCAGATAATACTTTTCACATTGCAACAATACCTACAAATGCTGTAGTTACCCTCGATGGTCTCATTCTTGAAAAAGGTAATGCCAATGGTTCAGGAGAGCAAAGCAAAGGTGCCGCTATTTATAATCAAGGAAAAGTTATTTTGGAAAATACGATCTTGAGATCTAATGCTGGAGGATCGAGCACTTATAATTTGCCTGGTGCGTTGATTGAAGTTTCGGGAATGACAAAGATGTAAGTGCTGCAGGGAGCTCTCAGTTTTCAGCGATCAGCGGTCAGCTTTTTGAAAACAAATTTGTGCATAAATCGCAATCATTTACAACATCCTGAGTTGTGCTTCTGCAACGAGCATCGAGCCACGAGCATCGACCTTTACAAAAATTAAATTTTGACTAATTAATATAGAATATCGTTCATAATCGAAACATATAAACAGGCAACCCCTCTTCAAACTTTATGAACTTTCTACTTTGTACAGACGCAAGGCCTTGCGTCTCTTCTATTCCTTTATCTTATCTGCAGGACAATTCAGCAATTTCGCAGTTCAGCGATTCAGCAATTCAGCAGTTCAGCAGTTCAGCAATTCAGCAATTCAGCAATTTCGCAGTTCAGCAATTCAGCAATTTCGCAGTTCAGCAATTCAGCAATTTCGCAGTTCAGCGATTCCGCAATTCAGCAGTTTCGCAATTCAGCAATTCAGCAATTTATATTGAGACAGATTTTGATATCGCACCTTTTCTTATCGCAACAAGTCCAATAATAGAAAGTAACAATAATAATATCATGATTCCCCATTGATCCATTGTAGGTATTGGAGCTACACAAGTAATGGCTACACTGCCATTTCCTCTTGCAAGTGCAACAGTCGCAACCGGTTCTTCAGCAGTTGGAGCAACAAAAGAGCCGCCACCGCCGCCGCCATGCCTTGTGAAAGGAGGGTTTGTTAATGCAGCAGTTGACGCACCGCCACCACCGCCATTGTAGCCACCTCCGCCACCGCCGCCATCAAAGCCGCCGCCGCCGCCGCCGCCATAACCTCCATTTCCACCCCTTCTTGCAGCAATCGCTTCAAAGAATCCAGCTCCTCCAGCTCCACCTAAAATGATCGCTTGTCCACCAAAAGGACTGACAGCTGGCATAGTGATCAAACCATTCATTCCACTATTATTAAATCCAGCACCTCCTGCTCCTCCAGCAAGGCCGCCATTGCCACCTCCACCTCCGAGCATTCCACCAACACCCCCAGACATGATTGGAGCAGTTGGCATCATAGTTACTAAATTTATACCTCCGTTATTTCCAGCATTAGACACACCTAAAATGGCATCTCGTCCACCTCCGCCACCACCTGCAGCAGCGACAAGTAAATTGGAAGCGCCTTCCCACACAAAGCTTCCGCCACCACCTCCACCAGGTCTTCTGGTAACTGTTGTACCTTGCGTAGTACCATTGCCTCCTCTACCTCCAACTAGGATAGAGAGCACTTGACCCGCAGTAACTGGCATAACAGTCTCTACTACGGCACCAAGGCCACCATTGTCATCACCCTGTCCACCACTTGCTCCTGTAGCAACAATCCTTATTTTGGTTGTAAATGGAGGAACGACCCAAGTCTGGACTGTACCGGTAGAATCGAAAGTTGTGGTAACTCCTAAACAAGCAGGAGTTTGTGCACTTACAGTAAAACTTAAAGTGGAAACGAATAGCATAAACATAGCTATCCTAATTTGGGTATTAATTGAACTCATGGGAAAATGTTACAGTTATAAATTAATTCAATTAGACTAAAAAAATCTAATTAGAATCAAAAGTAGTCAAATTTTAATTTCAGAGATAAATTGCAAATAAAATTTGTCGAAAACGGGCAAACTTTAACATTTACGGGCTCCAATTTCAATAAATTGCTGCATTTTCATGTGATTTCAAGATTCTGAAATACTAAATTCATGATGTTTATGACTAGTTTTAAGTCAATTTTGCCTAGTTTCTTACATGATGACCATATTTTTAAACAATAAATGATAGGCTTAACTTAATTTATTGTCCAAAAACTTTGTCGGTTATTCCAAATGATAGTCATATTTTTGATTTAAACAATCTATCCTTTTTATCTAAATAGTCTCCATGATTTACAGACTTTACGTTTATATTTTACTAAGCGTTTTGCCGCTCAAAGTGAATGCTCAAAATGAAAAAATAGACCAACTTAGAGCGTCGATTTCGGCCACAACTTACGATAGTATGAAATTTAAAATATATCATGACATCATCAAAAATAGCCTTTACACATACGCCGATACAGCAGCAACCTATGCTCATGCCTATTTAAATTTAGCTCAAAAAAATGCAGATATGCTCCAAATTGCAAGAGGTAACAACTTTAATGGAATGGTTGCATATGTAAAAGGTGATATCAATACAGCTCTGCAGTTTTATTTAAAAGCAGTAAAGAGCTTTGAAAGCTTGGGAGAAACATTATTTCAGGGCATAACTTTAAATAATATTGCAGCATGTTATCAATTCAGGAATAACCCAAAGGAAACCATTTTGTATTATGAAAAAGCACTTGAAATTTTCAAAAAAATCAAAAACGAAACTTGGATTGCTAATGTTTCTCACAATCTAGCCAAAGAATACAAAGCCATAAATAATATTCCACTTGCTGATGAATTATCTGACAATGCTTTAAATAGTTTTAAATCTTTGAAAGATACCGCTTCAATTGCTCTTTCTATGACTTTTAAAGGCACTATATTGATGGAAAAAAATCAACACGGAGAAGCCATAAAATGGTTTGAAGCCTCCAATCAATTGATTGATAAAAGCATAGATCCCATTGCACTTGCAATAAATTATGAAAATATGGGTGCGTCATTTTTGGCTATGAAAGAAAATGAGAAAGCCAAAAAAATGTTGAATCAAGCCATGTCCATTTTTTCAAATCATCAATCGCTGGAACACGAATTGAGTACTTTGATTGTGTTGAAAGATTTATATAGCAAAACCCTTGATTTTAAAAATGCTTTTTTTGTTTCTGAGCAAATTACTGTTTTAGAAGATTCAATATTCAACGGCACAAAAGATCAAAATCTATTAGATGCCATTAAAAAATACGAATTAGATAAAAAAGAACAGGAAATAAAACTGCTGAATACCCAAAACCAAATAAAAGATTTGACAATATCTAAAAACAATAATAGGCTCCTTTTGTATTTTATCAGCTTAATATTGACTAGTGTTTTGGCATTTACGCTTTGGTGGCTTTTTCGACTTAAAAATAATAACAATCTTGAGCTAGAAAAGAAAAATTCAGCACTCAAAATGGCTCTTCAGACAAATGAAAGCTTACTAAAAGAAGTCCATCACAGGGTTAAAAACAATTTGCAAATAGTATCCAGTCTACTCAATCTACAAGCAAATAATGCACTTGATGAAAACATTGCAAAAGCGCTAAGAGAAGGCCAAAATAGGATTAAAACCATTGCGCTTATCCATCAAAAATTGTATCAAACACATGATGTAGCAACCATTCATATGAAACCATTTCTAGAAGAGCTCATTCAAAGTATTTCAAACTCCTTTTCCGCTCAAGAAAAACATGTCACTTTAACCTATAAAATTGATGATGTAGTATTGGAAACTGATATGGCAATACCTATTGCACTCATTCTCAACGAATTGATTTCCAATGCTTTCAAATATGCATTTAATTTTAAAAAGAGCGGTATTATTGATATTAATTTTACTAATGATGAAAAAAATATTCATATCATAGTAAAAGATGACGTATTGCGAAGCTTTGGATGTAAATGGTGATAAAAATGATGAGGTATTTTTGGTTTATGCTTCTGAAGGAAACAATAACATCAGTGATGGCCGGCTGAATATTATGACCTATTTCAATGACAAAAAGCATTTCATAAGGCATCAAAATGGTGTATTGGATTTTCAACGCAACATGCAAGTGGATAAATCTATCTACAAACTTCCAATAGAAATACAAGCGAAATTAAAAGCAATTCTAACAGACATATCAAATGAAGACATAGCCATTTTACCTTATGGATGGCAAGAACAGTTTGATAAAGGTGTGTTGAATATTAAAGAATAAAAACAAATATTCTTTTCAAACAAATTGCAAAAGTTCATTTGTTGAGAATCAAAATTTTGGTTTTTCGCTTAATCTGAATAATGAAAACTTTACAGATTTTAGTCTTAAGGCCTATATAATAAAAAATGGTAGTCATTAAACACCAATGTTTGAAATGACTACCATTTTTGTATAAAGTGCAGATCAATCTTTTATTCTGACCTATTCTCTTTCACAGGTGGAACCGGGTGAATTTTCTTTCCGGTATTGAGTTCTTTCAAAACCACTTCTATGGCTTTTTCCAACTGTGGGTCTCTCCCCTTGGCCAACGCCTCATGATCCTCCAAAACTTCAATGTCTGGATCCACGCCATGACCTTCTCTAAACCACTTTCCATCTGGATCGTACATCCTGAAAGTAGGCACGGTTATGTATCCTCCATCTATCAAAGCTGGAACTCCAGAAATACCAATCAAACCACCCCAAGTCCTTGTCCCGATCAATGGCCCCAGACCGGACTTTCTAAAATAATCTGGAAATGCATCCCCTCCAGAACCACTCCAACCGTTGATCAACATGGCTTTTGGACCAAAATTCCCGGTTGGTGGCCATTGCCAATCTTTGCCATCTCTGGTTTTAAAATATGCCAATGGTTTCTTATTGAGCAATTCAACAAACCTGTCGGGTATTTGTCCACCGTTGTTAAATCTTTCATCGATAATCAATCCTTCTTTATCCCACTGGCCGTAATACATTCTTACCAATTCATATTGGCCATCTTCTACACCGGTACTGGGTACAAAAATATAACCAATTTTCCCCCCAGATGCCTTATCCACTATTTGTCTGTTGCGCTCAATCCATGCCAAATTGCGAAGTCTAGTTTCATCGCCCATAGTTTTGACCAACTGTTTTTTGGCTCCAACCATTGTTGGTGTGCTGTTATAAGTTAATTCAACGGTTTGACCAGCTTTGCCTTCGAATGCCAGCCATGGCTCTTGAAAATCTTTCAATGGATCGCCATTTACCGCAAGTATGTAGTCACCTTCTTTGATGGCTACACCTGCTTCATCCAAAGGAGAAATTACCTCGGTATCCCAAGGAGCGCCTCTTAGAATTTTCTTTATCTTGAATTCACCATTTTCTTTTGCCCAATCAGCTCCCAGATAGCCGACATTTTTCATTTTGGCATTTTCTTCATCACCACCTCCTCTGTAAGTATGTGAAGCATTGATTTCACCAATCAGTTCTCCCAATACAAAATTGACATCAGAGCGCGTCACACATTGATCTATCAATTTTCCGTATTGAACTTTCATTGCTGCCCAATCAACACCGTGCATGTCTTTGTCATAAAAGTAATCTCTTTGCATTCTCCATGTATCGTTGAAAATTTGCTTCCATTCCAACATGGGATCAATAGTCATGGCCATTTGATTCAACGGAACTTTTTTCTCAACTTTTTGTCCTTCCGCAACAGCAACTATGGCCAATTCTCCACTACTTGTCATGACCGCAATGGAAGAACCATCACTTGAAAGCTCATAACTGCCTACAGCTTCCATGATTGTGACTTCTTTTTTGTCATTCAAATCATAATACATCAGTATACCACCACCCTGCCCTTCAGCATCAGTGGCAGCAATACTTGGATACTTTTCAAAAATGATCTTTCCAGCAACAGCAGACAGATGACCCATATTTTTTGCAGTAACAGGTATGACTACTGCTCTTTTTTCAATCTGTTCAAAATCAATTTTGACGGTTGCAATAGTGTCTTTTTGTTCTTCTGATGTTACTTTCTCATTTTTCTTGGCCTTTGGTTTAACTTCTTCCTTTTTTTCTTCTTTTTGCTCTTCTTTCGCTTCCACTTTTTTCAAGGCAACAGTATCATTTTTCATTGCCAAGGGTGAGGGAACATCTTTTCGTAAAGGCAGTGCTATCAATTGAGTGGCATCCGCATAGGCCCAAGTATTATCAAAATTGCTATAATAAGGATGAAATGAACGATTACTTGTGAAATACAAATACTTTCCTTCAGGGTCAAAGTAAGGCATCATATCACTGTAAAATCCTGAAGTAAGCTGATGATTAGTTTTCAATTTCGTATCATAGATAAATACAGCAGAGTTATTATTGCGTTGTGATTTTGCATAGGTAAGATACCTGCTGTCTGATGACCAACTGAGCGTAAAAGCAGCAAGCCCGTCTTCAAATAGATTGTCCTCCTTGTCAAAAATCACATCATTACCTGTTTTTACATCCACCACGTGCATGGCCATTGTTTGATCAATAAATCCTACTTTTTTACTGTCTGGAGACCAATAAATGGCATATCTAAATCCTGGACCCAATTTGGTATTAAAGCTCGTTTTACCACTTTCCAAATCCAAAATTGTCAATTCATACTCACCTGTCTGATCACTGAAAAAAGCAATAGATTTACCATCAGGGGACCAGGCAGGATATCTTTCAAAAGTACCAGATGTACGAGTGAGATTACGGACAAATCCTTCTTCTTTTGGCAATGAAAACAAGTCACCTCTGGCTTCTACGATCACCCGGTTGCCATCTGGAGCTACTTGAAACCAACCAAGATTTCCAGCCACTGATTTACTGGTTTTTTTGAGTGATGCAAAATCTCCGATTGCAGAAATAATTATTTCCTTGTATTTTTCATCTGATAGATTGAACAAATACAATTTTCCTCCAGCTTCAAACACCATATCACTAGGTCCTATGGAGGGATAATGCACGTCAAACTCTTTGAAAAAGTAACTTGGCTGTGCCTTTTTGTGGTCAAATCATATTTCCATAAATTGTTGCGTTTTGGTGAACCATCATCAGACAAATAATACAAAAAATTGCCGTGCCACATGGGTAATTCGTCACTTGCTACTGACTTATTGATATTTTCAGTGGCCAATGTTTTGAGGTCCATGATGAAAATATCGGGCGCCATGCCACCGCGCTTATCTGTAAAAGCCAACTTCTCACCATTTTCAGAAATAGCCGCCACTGCTCCCAATTCTACCGGCAATTTCTCTGGCAGACCTCCATTTATTGCAACCTTATAAAATTGTGCAAATCGTTGCTTGCCACTTTCTTTGCTACTTGCATACAAAATGGATTTGCCATCACCATACCAATCTTGTATCATATCTGCCATTCCATGTGAGGTAACTCTATAAGGCACCCCACCATTAGTAGGCATAGTATATATGTCAAAATTCCCATCATAATTTGCGTTGAATGCGATCGTTTTTCCATCCGGAGAAAATTTGGCATTTCTTTCTGTACCTTCCGGCGAACTGAGCCGGGATGCCATACCTCCATTTTTATCAACAATCCACAAGTCTCCCCCAAAACTGAAGCAGATTTTGTCTTGTGACACATCGGGATACATGATCAACCGGGCATCTGTTTGGGCTTGTGAAAATAATGGAAAAAGCAATAGGACCATGTAAATGGCATTGAGTTTTTGTTTCATATTATTTTTTGGTTAGTAGAACAAACATATAAAAGAAGCCTTACTTGATTGCCTTTCACAACTGTTATTCGACAAATAACTTATTATTTGGTACCAAGGTTAAAGATTTGAGTCCATCAAGAAGTTTTTCTACTTGCCTTGATTATAAATCAAATAATTCCCTCTAAAGCAATCTGTCAAAAGCTTACAAGTTTTTTAACCATTGATGACAGGAATTTTTCAATTTGTCTATAAACGTGATACATTTGACAACATAAACCACCCAGTTGTGGTTTTTTAACCAGGTTGACCTAATAAATTATGCACAGAATGAAAAAATTAATGATCGGTTTTATGTTATTAAATACTGCAGTAATGAGCATTGCCCAAGAAAATGACCCTTATGTTTGGCTAGAAGAGGTAGAAAGTCCAAAAGCTTTGGCTTTCGCCGAAGAGCAAAGTACCAAAACGCTCAATGTTTTAATGGCTAATCCTGAATATCAGAAAATCTATGACAATATTCTCAAAGTTGTCAATTCCAAAGATCGCATCATTTATCCAAATCTGAATGGTGCATTTATGTACAATTTTTGGCAGGATGAAAAAAACCCAAGAGGAATTTGGAGAAGATGCACCAAAGAAAGTTACGAAGCAAAAAGCCCAGCTTGGGAAACCCTTTTGGACCTCGATGTCCTTTCTGAAAAAGATGGAATAAAGTGGGTCTATAAAGGCGCCAGTGGTTTATATCCAAAATACGACCGATTTTTATTGAGGCTTTCCAGAGGCGGTGGTGACGCGGTGGTGATCAAAGAATTTGATGTTAATACCAAAACATTTATTGAGGGCGGATTTCAATTAGCTGAGGCAAAGGGTTCTGCAGGATACCTGGATGTTAATAATGTGATTGTTTCATCTGACTTCGGCCCAGGCACCATGACAAGTTCAGGCTATGCCAATCAAGTCAAATTATGGAAACGAGGAACAGACATTTCAACAGCTCAATTGATTCACGAAGGAAATGTAGAGGATGTTTCTTCTTTTGGCTATTTGATGAGGGATGGTGACCTTAAATATTTAATTATAGGCCGATCGCCTACTTTTTATACGTCGGAACAATATGTTTTTGAAAATGGAAAAAAAATAAAGTTGGATCTCCCAGATGATGCACAAATGTCTGGAATACTCCACAACGAATTGATTGTACTTTTGAAATCTGAATGGGAGGTCAATGGACAAAAGTATCCACAAGGCGCTTTAGTCAGTTTGGATTTTAAAAAGTTAATCAAAAATGAAAAAGTGATCAAGACAATTTTTACACCTGATGCAACTGCAAGTATTGATGGAATTTCAACCACCAAAAACAAACTCCTGCTCAATGTATTGAGAAATGTAAAAGGTGAATTACATATTTTTTCAATTGAAGGGGGTAAATGGCTTGGCAAAAAGGTTGATGCACCAAATTTTGGAACTATTTCCCTTTCGGATGCTGACGAGTTTTCTGACCAATATTATGCTTCTTTCACTGATTTCCTTACACCAACCACGCTTTACAAAGGGGACGCATCAAAAAACACATTTACAGTTCATCAATCCCTTCCTGCATTTTTTGATGGAAGTAAATATAAAATTGATCAAAATTATGTAAAGTCAACAGACGGAACGATGGTGCCCTATTTCATCATTAGTAAAAAAGGTATAACGCTGGATGGTACAAACCCAACTTTGTTGTATGCATATGGTGGATTTGAGGTTTCAATGACGCCTTCCTATTCTGCTTCTGTTGGATTAAATTGGCTTGAAAATGGCGGTACATATGTACTGGCAAATATCAGGGGTGGTGGCGAATTTGGTCCAAAATGGCACCAAGCTGGGTTGAAAGAAAAACGTCAAATAGTTTATGATGATTTTCATGCCGTCGCTGAAGATTTGATTAAAAAGAAAATTACATCACCTGCTCATTTGGGTATAATGGGCGGTAGTAATGGTGGACTATTGATGGGAGTGGCATTCACCCAACGTCCAGAGTTATACAATGCGGTGGTCTGTCAAGTCCCATTATTGGATATGAAAAGGTACAACAAATTACTTGCTGGTGCTTCATGGATGGGCGAGTATGGAAATCCAGATATAGCAGAAGAATGGGCATTCATCAGCAAATATTCACCTTACCAAAACCTCAAAAAAGAGCAAAATATCCCGAAGTTTATTTCGATACTTCTACTAGAGATGATAGGGTTCACCCAGGTCACGCCAGAAAAATGGTAGCCAAAATGTTGGATATGGGTTACAAGGTTTATTATTACGAAAACACAGAAGGAGGACACGGTGGGTCATCTACCAATGAACAAAGAGCAAAATGGGGTGCTCTTGAATATTCTTATTTGCACATGAAATTGAAATAATTCGTTGAGATCTAGCTAAAACTTCAAAACGAATGGGGAGTCGTGAGGTAGCTCTATCTGGTAAATTTTTGACAAACCGTTGCAATTTACTCCTATTTCGTATGTTCCAAAACTGCCATCCGTCATTAAAGCAGCCTCACCTGTTTCATCTGTTATGCCGGCTAATTCGGTAAACTGTCCAGGTGCTTTTCTGATGGATACGATGGCATCAACAACTGGACTTTTGTCCAACTTACTGACAATTTTTAAAATGATTTCATTCATCACTTGTTTGTTTTTTGGTTTGAAGAAGAGTAACTATTTAGGTGGGTGCATTCTTTTCAAAAAATCAGGAAATTTTTCGTCAATCGAGGCTCGTTTGAGGAGTAATAGCAGCGCTATTGCGACAAAAACAGCCGAAGAGTCACGGAAAATTAACATTTTTTGATTGAAATTGACTCCACCTAAATAGTTAGGAAAAAGAAATAAAAAGGAATGGCAGCATGATTGCCATTCCTTCAATCCAAATCGTTAAAAATGTCCAAACTTTTCTTATTCTTATAAACCTTGATTTTTCCAAGATACAAGGTTGTTGAAAACAGGGGTCACAATGCGAGTTGCACTATTACCAGAAGAAGCACCATTGGTATGGATACCCACAGCGTATCTTTTTCCTCCTGTCAATATCCAAACCGGGGCACCACTTTGTCCTCCATAGGTATCAATATTGTAATAAATCACTCTTGAAGAAACACTTTTCGTCCTTTGAGCCATATACCATTGTTCGTTACCACCTTTGTCTCCAGGATAGCCTGATAAATTGAGGTTTGCGGCCCTCAAAAAAGCGTCATTTTTTACTGCCAGGCCAAAAGAACCAGTACGATTACCCAAATTGGTGTTGGAAGGCAAAATGATTGCTCCATAATCGTGGTTTCTCGATTTACTGCTCACCCAACCTTGCGTGCTTCTGAATGAAGTGCCAACCGCAGAACCAAATGGTCTCAAAGCTCCATTGAGTCCAGGAATGACCTCCACAGACCTTACCCAGCCACCTTCATTGTGCATGTAGATGCAATGACCAGCAGTGATGACCGTTCTTTTGCTGACCATCCAGCCAGTACCAATGAATCGTCTACCGTTTTTTGCCGTAATTTTAAGGGCACATATCGCACGCCAAGGATAAACATTGGTCGCGTTGATTTTGATGCGATTGTCTGCTCCGATAATAACCTCAGCAGATTCACTAGCACTCAGTCCATCAGCTGGAGCATAACTACCATAAAAAGCATCAAGGATGGGATCATCAGTGACATATGAGCTCATGCTTTCAATACCATCGACCTCAAACTGGCCGAAAGACTCATTTTCATTTGAAGCAGTACTTGAAACCTCTGCATCCATTGATTGGGCTTGATCCTGAGCTTCTTGAGGATCAATTTCAAATTCGGTTTTTTCTTGGTCAGACACCAAATTTTCGTCTACCAATACGTCATCGTAGAAGTTTTCTACGCCGTTTGATTTTTTAGTTGCCATAATTATAAAATATTTTGGGGTTAATTAATAAGACAAAACTATGGCTTATTTCATCCGTCATGTAAGGGGCAAACAACCTGAAAACAAGTGCTTTAAAACGGTAAACAAAGGGAGGAAAACCACTAATCTACTACCTATAAAAAATAAAAACCAGCAGGACGGAGTGATGCACTTGTACGACTTTCTTTAACGAGTATTTCATTCTTCATCTTATCTTTCAAGGATTTAGCAAAATTCAATATATTCGCTTTTTTAATGCTTGCTGTAAAGTCCATGTCCATGAATATATCTGTCAAAAGCGGCCTTGTTTCGCTGAGCTTGCTCATTATAATACTTCACTCTTGCCAAAATAAAGAGGAAATAAAACTACCAGAACTGGTTGTAATAGAGGAAAATCAAAAAGACCTCAAAGCCAGGTTTGATGCCATAAAGGCCAACACTCCATTAGTCTTGGCTGAGGGCCTGGACATTCAATTATTTGCAAGTGACTCTTTGGTATTTGATCCAATAGCCATGTCTACGGCTGATGACGGCAGTATTTACATCTCTAGCACCAATAGAGGCAGTAATAGCGAGTTTGACATCAGGGGGCATCAAAATTGGATGACACAGAGCATTTCATTCAAAAGTGTTGAAGATAGAAGGACTTTTTTACGGGATACATTTTCGAGAGAACGAAGTAAATCAAATGAATATCTGGCTGATTTAAATGAAGATGGTTTTCACGATTGGAATGACCTAGCCGTAGAGAAAGAAGAAGTATGGAAGATTGAGGATACCAATAAAGATGGTTACGCCGACAAATCTACCAAAGTATTTGAAGGCTTTAATGAAGAGATTACAGACGTTGCAGGTGCTTTATTGATCAGAGATAACGATGCATTTATTGGTGTGGGCCCTGATATGTGGAGACTCGAATACTTGTCCAATGGAGCACTCACAGACCCTAAATCGATCAGCCATGGTTATGCTGTTCATATTGGTTTTGGTGGTCATGGCATGAGTGGTTTGATAGAAGGCCCTGATGGGAAAATTTATTGGGGAATTGGAGATATTGGGGCAAATCTTACAGACAAAGAAGGCAACAAACATGAATATCCAAATGAAGGTGTCATTGTGAGAAGCAACCCTGATGGTTCAGATTTTGAGATTTTTGCGAGTGGTTTGAGAAATACCCACGAATTTGTCTTTGACCAATATGGCAATCTCATCACTTCTGACAATGACGGTGACCATCAAGGAGAAAGTGAGCGTTTGGTGCATTTGGTACGCGGCTCGGATTCAGGATGGAGAAGTAACTGGCAATATGGTAAATACACAGACCCAGACAATAACAATTATAAAGTTTGGATGGATGAAAAATTGTTTGTTCCCAGGTGGGAAAATCAGGCTGCCTATATTTTACCTCCCATCATGAATTTCCACAATGGTCCTACTGGTATGCAATTCAATCCCGGAACAGGTCTCGGTAAAGATTGGGTGAATAAATTTTTCTTGGTTGAATTTGTTGGAAACCCTATTAAATCACCCATTTGGGCATTTGACCTACAACCAAAAGGAGCTTCTTTTGAGCTAAAAAGTGAACAAAACATATTGAGTGGCATTTTACCAACAGGAATCAAATTTGGTCCTGATGGAGCTTTATATATCGCAGATTGGGTCAATGGATGGAATGCTAAAAACGAAGGCCGCATTTGGAAACTAGATGTCACGGCAGAAAAAAATGATCTGGCGGCACAAAGACTAGAAACAAATAGGTTGATGTTATTGGATTACGACAAAGAAGATGCATCGAAATTGAGCAGTTTATTGTCTTATGAAGATATGCGTATCAGACAAAAGGCTCAATTTAGTTTGGCTAAATTGGGCGAACCAGGCTTGAAAGCATTTATCAAAGTTTTGAATGAAAGTGATCATCAATTGGCAAAAATTCACGCAATTTGGGGAATAGGTCAAATGCACAAACTAATAAGTCCGCTGTTTTAAACTTAGTAGGATTGCTTGATGATCAAGATCCTGAAATCATCGCACAAGCTCTAAAAGTAATTGGTGACCATCGCCACAAAGCAGCGAGCGTAAAAATAATGGCGCTACTTTCACATGAAAATGATCGAGTAAAATTCTATGCCGCAGAAGCATTGGGAAGGGCAAAAGACAGTGCGGCAATCGGTGCTTTGATTCAATTTATCAAAACCAATAATGACAAAGATGTTTATTTAAGACATGCAGGCGTATTGGCTCTTTCAAGCATTGGAGCTGCCAAGGAAATGGCATCGATGGTCAATGATTCCAGTCCAGCAATGCGTACAGCTGCAGTTTTGGTATTGAGAAAACTTCAAGATCCAAAAGTAGCACTGTTCCTAAATGATGCTAGCGAATATATAGCAACTGAAGCAGCGAGAGCAATCAATGATGATTTATCCATCGTGGAAGGGCTTCCATCTTTGGCGGCAATGCTCAATCAATCAAAATTCAATTCTGAGCCTTTGATGCGTAGGGCTATCAATGCTGCGCTGCGCATAGGTGATGAGGCTTCCCTTAATAGTCTGGTCAATTATGCAAAACAAAGTGACATCAGTGATGCTTTGAGAACAGAAGCTTTGGCAACTTTGGCTACCTGGGCAACCCCATCGGTTCTTGACAGAGTAGATGGCAGATATAGAGGTAAAATACAACGCGATCCAGCTCAGTTAAATGAAATAGTTAAAGCAAATGCTGGAATTTTCATCAACAGCAAAAATGTCCAAACATCCGTTGCGGGCATAAAATTGGTTTCAAAACTGGGTCTTAAGGATTTCAATCAATCGTTGACTGCTTTGTTTAATTCAAGTAAATCAACAGAGGTAAAAACGGCATTGATCCAGGCTTTGGCTCAACTTGGAGCATCTGATATTTCCAAAATTGTTGAAAGAGGATTGGCTGATAACCAAGCTGATGTGAGGTCAACTGCCATCAGCATTTTGGATAAAATTGATATTCCTCAAGCCAATTTCTTTGGAATCATCAAGCCAATTTTTGACAAAGGGGGCATCAAAGAAAAGCAAAGTTTGATCAAGGTATTGGGTAAGTTGCCCATTGAGAAAACAGAAAAAGTTTTGGATGTAATAGTGGACCTGGCCATCGCAAAAAAATTGGATAATGAAGTCTTACTGGAATTGAGTGAAACCATTGAGGGGAGTAATTCTGAAGCGCTCAAGACTAAGCTCAAAACGGTCATATCTGGAACAGACGAATTGGCAGAATACACTACTGCACTATATGGCGGAAACTTGGATGCAGGAAGGGGTTACTTTTTGTACAACTCCAAGGGGCAATGTACCAGATGTCATGTCATTGACGAAGAAAACAAAAAAAGTGTTGGTCCAGCATTGGCGGGTGTGGGAAGTCGTTTGGATCGCAAAACTTTATTGGCTTCATTGGTTACTCCAAGTGCAAGAATAGCACCTGGGTACGGAACTGTGCTACTTACACTTGTTGATGGTCAGGAAGTTATGGGGGTTCTCGAAAAAGAGGATGATAAAGAATTGAGGTTAATAACAAATAATCCTGAGCCTCTACGAATACCACTTGCACGTATCAAACAAAGGGAAAATATGCCTTCCAGTATGCCTGCCATGGCTACACTGATGAGCAAAAGAGAAATACGCGATGTGATCGAATTTTTAAGCTCATTAAAGTAATAATGGTTCGAAAGTTATTTTTTATATTTCTTTAGATGAAAGATTTAATTCCAATGTGTGCTTTACAATTTGCGTTGAAAGGTAAACAAATTGATCAATCGATATTTGGAAGCATTCATTTCTTTTGAAAAGTTTTCTGGCTCTTCAATTTCTTCACTCATCAATATGCTGAGCGAAGAAGTTTGATCATAAGTAGACAGCACAATTTTGACAAGACCTGCCAAAGGCAAACCAAGAATAGCCCCTGCAATTCCCCATATATATCCAAAAAAGACTACCGATAAAATGGCAAAAAGTGGGTTCACGTTTATTTTATTACCTATGATTTTGGGTGTGATGATGTTACCTTCGATTTGTTGAATTACAAAGAAATAAACCGCAATACCAACTGGGATCCATACATCGTCCATGGTTGCAAATGCAAAAGCTATAGGCAAAGCAGAACCTATGATGGTTCCTATATAAGGAATAATGGCCAACACTCCTGCAAGACATCCCCACATTACTGCGTATTTTACTCCAAAAAACATCAAACCTATACTGTTTAAAACACACAATATCACCACAACCAAACCTAGCCCGGATAGATAATTTTTTATCATATCTTGCATTTTCAACATCACACTTATACCATTTTCCTTCTTGCTTTCATGCATTTGGGAAATGATAAAATGCTTGAATCCACTGCTATATTGTAGAATAAAAAAAACATAAATCAAAGTCAGAAAAAAACTAAAAACAATAGAAATACTATTACTCAAACCTTCTTGCATCAAGTCAAAAATCAGATCCTTGCCTTCAGTGATATACTCGTTGATTTCACTTCTTGTTTTACGCATTGACTTTGGCATATTACTATTTGCCATCGTTAGAGAAGTTTTACTTTTCTGTTCTACCTGAGTGACTAATTGCTCTGACTCAGAAAAAACTTCTTCAAATTGTATTGCCAGCACACCAACCAAGAATAAAACGGGTATGATTAAAACCATTATAGTTGTCAAACTGGAAACCCATTTCACTTTTATAAAGTCATTGATGCCATTAAAGATATTATAAACCAAACCGGCTATCAATAAGGCAAAAATCAAGGGAGCTAAAATAGGTTTTCCTTGTATAAACAAATAACCTATAGCTAATAGCGAGAACAGGCTCGCCGCTACCTGAACAATGATGTTTTTGGTGATTACTTTCTGAACAAAACGTCTCTGCATAAATTTTACGCTTTGTTATTTTCAAGGGTTTCTGACTTAGTATTCCAAGCATCCAACATCCAAGAACTTTTTCCAAAGATGACAGCAAACCAGCTACCAAATCAGTCGTTCCTTCATCTTCACATTCTGATGCGTTCTCCAAAACTGTACGCATTTGATTGATGATGATTTTATGGTTATCTAGTATTGCAGAAACCATTTCTGTATCTTTCTCGGCGTGGATTTCTTTGACGTTTGCCAATTCAAGATATTCTTTTAATGTTGCCAATGGCATAAATCTGATGGTCAAAATCCTTTCAGCCAATTCATCAATGACCAACTGTGCACTCGTATATAGTTCTTCAAATTTGACGTGTAAATCAAAGAAATTAACGCCTTGCACATGCCAGTGGTACCTTCTCAAATTTTGATAATAAATTTGGTAATCTGCCAATAAAAGATTGAGCGATTCTGCAACTTTATTGAGCGCTTTCTTTTCAATATTAAGATAATTCATACTAATACTTTATTTAATTTAATTTTACTTTCTTAAACAAAAAGTGTCATAAACTCCTCGTCTTTAAATTCTTGATCTTTACTCAACACTACAGACTCTCCGTTTTTCAAAAATTGAATAAACCTTCCTGATAATTTATCCCATAAATCTATTTTCCTTGGAGAAAATTTGAGCAGAGCATATTTGTCATCATTGATATTGTCGGGAAACAATTCTTTACCAAATAGTATATGATGTTTCTTCTTTTCGTCTTCAGTATTGACCAATTCAAAACCACCAATCATAGTGATGAATTGGTTGTGATGTGGATTGGTATAATTTATTGATATCACATCTGCCTCACAGATTTCCTTGGCCTTCTCTGACTGCGCATTAGTTGCATACCAGAAATTGAAATTGGAATCAAAATCCTTGGTTGTCAGTGGCAAAGCAATCAAATTCCCATCTTTATTCAAATAATTTGCCATGGACACCCTTGCGTCATAGGAGATCTTAGCGATTATTTCCATTAAGTTTGATGCGGTCATTTCATGTGCTTTATTACTGAAAGGTTTCAGATTAGCCAAATGTTCGATGAATTTCGGCTAGAATTTCAAAAAAAATATTGCACTAATTCCAGATAAATTTTACACCAAAAACTCAATGACCAAATAGCATTAAGTTTAGCATACTCATAATGAACCAGCAAGAGCAAAAGAGATTTATGTTTCCAGTTTTAGTGGTATCAATACCTACTATAGAAAGCGATACAAGATAGTCTAGGAAAATTACAACATACATTAAAGTTTTGTGCTCAAATAGACCGGTTTACTGATCGATAATTGATGGTCAGTGTACCGAAGTAAACCACTCTCCTTATTTCTTTCGAAAACAGCAATATTGTTCGAAAGCTGATTGGCAACCAATATAAACTTACCATTGGGACTGATCATAAAATTACGTGGCCAGTCTCCCATGATGGTGTCTTGAGCAATGGTTTTGAGTCCGCCTTGATCATCAATCGCAATGGTTGCAATGCTATTATGACCTCTATTGGTTGCGTATAAAAATTTGCCATCGTCTGAAATGTGAATATCTGCACACGCATTCTTTCCGGAATAATCTGCTGGCAAGGTGTTCGCTTTTGAGATTGTCGTAAATAATCCTTTATCACCGTCCACTTTGGCACAGATGACCGTACTGGATAATTCATTGATGACAAATGCCCAGTCTTTAGTAGGATGAAAAATCAAATGTCTGGGTCCATCTCCTTTATCCAATGCTAAAGCTACCATTTTCTCACCCAACTGATTTTGTTCATTGATGGCATAGGAAGCAATTTCGTCAATGCCAAGATCAACCACATATAAGTATTTTTGATCTTTCCCAAATAATGCACAATGTGCATGAGCAGCGTCTTGATTTGGTTTTACAGGACCACTACCTGTATGTTTCTTTATTTGGGCAATACTATCTAAGCTTCCATTTGCCAACCGATTGTAAACCACAAAATCGCCAGATGAATAGTTAGCAGCTGCGAGGAGGTCTTGATTACCATTTAATGAAATATAACATGGATGTGCACCAGCACTAGGGTGTTGATTGAGTAAGTTCAATTTTGTTTTGTCTGCATTCCATTGAAAGGCTGAAAGGCTCCCTTCTTGATTTTCATTGACGGCATAGACAAAGTTTCCATCGGTACTTTGGGTAAGGTAGGAGGGATTTTCTGTTTCCACCAACAATTTTGGTTCACCCAATTGACCATTCTCTTGGTCAAAATTTACTTCATAAATGCCTTTGCCAATGCTATCTGTATACATACCGATCAACAATTTCACTTCATTGGTATTTTCTTGAATGGCCATTTCTTTTGTATCAGTTTCATTATTTTTACACGAGATAACAACTAGTGTAGATATTAAAAATAAATAACTTATAGATTTACAGTTGAATTTCATGTTTTACATTTTCGAAAGAGCAAGATAGGGTATTCAAATTGCTCACACAAAACAGTCGAAAAAAAATACAGATTTAAATTCATTTAATCAAAGTATAGAGTATTTGCAAACGATGAATTTATTGAACTATTCAAAAAAAACAAATTGATTGTATAACTCATGACCCATCAAATCACAGAGGCAATTCAAAAAATAGGCAGATTCCCAGAGGATAAAATTGCCCTTATACAGGAAAAGGTTGTACTATTTGAGCGTTTGAAGGATCAAATTATACTTAATCAAGGTCTAACAAGCCAATCCGTCTATTATCTGGTTTCAGGCACCATGATGGAGTATCGGTACAATGAAGAAATGGAAATAGAAGTTTTTGATCTGCACATTGCTGGGGATTGGGTTATATGTCGTGAAAGTTTTACAGCCCAAAAACCATCAAACTATATCCTCAAAGCTTACTCAGACTGCACTTATTTTGAATTGAGTCTCCATGCCATCCATCAACTCATCGCTCAGTCCCAACAGTTTTTACAATTGGCTTCAGTCTTGGCGACTTCAAACATCAATGCAGAATTGAGTTTATTGACGACTCCTATCGACAAGTATAAATGTTTGATCAAACACAAACCTTTATTGATCAATGAATTTCCCTTAAAACTCATTGCATCATACCTGAAAATAACGCCTGAATCTTTAAGCAGGGCCAGAAAAAAACTATCCCAACGCCAATCATAATTTTTGATAATTGCCACTGGAGGACTATCATCTATCTCTCATCTCTCATCTTTCATCTCTCATTTTTTCTTTAATTGATTTCAATCAAGTGTGATTGCCTAAATCTTCCGTGATCTTTGTAAAAAATAATGATATGGAAGATAAATTTTACAAAAGCAGCGGAATTGCGCTGATGATTGGTTCTTTTTTATTGGTAGCGACAATGGTTTTACACCCTGTTGGTGATGATCCTGCCTCTATCATGAAAATCTTTAATTTGGCGGTTTTTACACATGCAATGGCCATTGTAGCCATCCTATTTCTTGGATTTGGGTTTTTGGGTTTGTGCAAATTTTTGAAGGATCGTTATGGTTTTTCAAGCTTTGCTTATGTGAGTTTGGTCATGGCTTTGATTGCGGGAATGTTTGCGGGTACCATCAATGGTTTGGTTATTCCATTTTTTGTTAAGAAAATGGTTGACATGGGTCAAACCAATATTGATAACATTGTGAAGTTTGCTTTTATTTTCAACAAATGTCTGGATTACATTTTGGTGTCAGGCATGTCACTTGCTATTTTGATTTGGTCTCTTTTGATGATCAATAAAAAGGTATTTCCAACTTATTTGGGTTATTTCGGGGTGTTGTTTAATGTGGCATTTTTGATAGGTTTAGCCATTAATTTCGATTATTCTACGTTGACTGGTTTTAGCGTATTTGTTTTTGCGATGGTGGTCTGGGTTGTTTCGACGGGTTATTTATTGAGCAAGGAAAAAAGCTAAAGTTTTCTGTTTAGGAGGTTTCCAACCCCAACCCTGGCCAAGGATGGGGTTGGAATTATTTTATCTCAACCACCGATAAGTCGCCTTGATCAAAAAACTATTCTTACCAGCTCCGTTTAAGATATTTGACCACAAACTTTTATTGAGCGGAGTGTCGATATCACCTTGTGCATCTGGTGTGTTGCCATGAGCCCAAACCAAAAACAACTCAGAACCTGCCTTGTACTCCCATCTTGCTACCAAATTGCTCCTGAATTGCACAAAATTGAAGTCTGGTTTAGAGAAACTATAATCTACTGTGCCATCCCTATTTTCGTCAAATCAAATACCTTCCCGATTCATTGGTTATCTCTTGCGGACTGAAAGTGTGGAAACGTGCATCAAAATCCTTACTCAAAGGATTATCTACGTAACCAAAGTTGTCATACAATGGCCTGGTAATGTATGGTTGGGCATAATATTGAAGCGTGAGATCTGGTGTGATGTTGTAATTGAGTCTATATGTGAGATTGAGTGTGTTTTGTGAAACCTGACTCACTATCGTTTTTACCGCATCATTGTACGAAATCTGAGTTACATACTGTCCTTGTCTGGTATAATTATAATTATATCCCAAGCCAATGAAGTAGATAAGGCATTGATTGGTTGATACCTTACTGATGTTTCCATTCCATAGTAATGGCTTGAACGTTTTACCATTTAAGCCACCGAAACCATTGAAAAAGAACCTCATTTTCTTCCGGGAATCCGTTCCTACATAAAACCAATTGGATACACCATATTCATTTCGTAAAGAAGAACCACCTCGCAATGCATTATTGGAAATATTCAATGGTGTATAAAATTAAATCCAACTCCTGTCTCCCAATTATTGTTGAAGTTTCCATGCAGATTGGTATTGAACCAAGTGTTGATGAGCTGGCCCCCAAAATCAAACTTCAAATTGTGGTTGTAATTGATCCTGGCACTTCTGAATATTCCTTTTTGAGATGGCCACTGCAGTCCTGCCCAAGTAAAATGATTGATTTCATTAGCGGTAAGCATAAAACCTATGTCATTGGTCTCAAATTCCGGGGATCGGTAGGTGATTCCAGATTCAAACTTAAATATTTCCCCAGACTTACCAGGCTTACCCGCTGACTTTCCAATTTTGAAGGTCGCGCTGGTACCTGTCAAGGAAGTTCTGTTGGTATCGACTTCCGTTTCCGAAGCATTTGTTCTTTGAAAAAGGTGTTCAAAAGCAGTTTGGGTTTCAGTAATTTTTGCCTTACTTCCATAGACACTACTTAGTAGAAAGTTACCAGAAACATAATACTTTCTTTGTTTCCAATCAGAAAATAATCCATGCCACCACTATAGGCATTGGTATGAAGCAAACCATTCAAATCACTTTTACGATTTACAGCAGTCACAATACCACCAAAATAACTCTCCCCTCCTTTGATGTCTTTTTGAATTCTCGCAACGCTGTAGTTGGTCAATGGCTCGATCAATGACTTTCTGCGATTACCATCGTTGTCAATGATGCCATAGCTACTATCAGTGATGCTTTCCAGCAAACCAATGCTCCAACCTGAATTTGTTTTACCGCTCAGTTTTGCAGCAGCAAGTATCGGTGTAGAAATAGGAGTCTGTGCATACTCTCCATCAGCAAGGCTCACCCGACCGTTCGGGCTACTCCCTATGCGACGACTGTAAAATAAAAGGTCGTTGTCAAAGTCCAAACCCACTGCAGAATTGGTCATTTCATAGTTAAAAATATTTCTACTTTCAATGAAGAATGGACGACGTTCTTCAAAAAAATTCTGGAATCCGTCGATGCGCACACGCGAAGGGTCCGCTTCCACTTGGCCAAAATCAGGGTTGACGGTATAGTCCAAAATCAAATTGGACGTCACTGCAATTTTACCATCCAAGCCAAAAGTTATTTTCTTATCCAGTCCCGTTGCAAATGGATTGTTTTCATTGCCTTCATATGTATCCACTTTAGCCACGACATATGGAGCTACCTCTACCTGTCTTCTTGGTTGTATGTCTTTAATCCCATGGATTTCACCAAAACCACTGACCCACACACCAGATTTCTGTGGTATCACCTGCCAAATGGATCGCTCTTGATTTCTGAACACGTTGCGCATCACTTGCAAGCCCCAAACATTCGCCTGTTCTTTCCCAAATCGCAACTGACTGAAAGGTATCTTGATTTCACCATACCACCTTTATCAGTAATTGAAGTTTTAGCGTGCCAGATAGGATTCCAACTTTCATCCCAATTATTTCCATTGTTTGAAGCCAGCTCTTCGCTCCTTACTCCTGAGGCTGACAAGGTAAAAGAAAAGGCTGTCCTTAAGTCGTGGTAACTATCCAACATCAATGTTACCCAATCACCTGGAAAACCATCCCTCCTGCTCATTCTATTGATGATGGAATCTGGTGCAGTATCTTCACAAAAGAACGCTGCATAGATGTAATGTTCGTCATACATAATTTTAAAATGACTGGCTTGTGATGGCTTTGCTCCTTCATTTGGTCTATTCACAGTAAAGTCACCTTGCCACTCTACCAAATTCCACGCTTCCTCGTCAATAATGCCATCTCTACTTTGATGGTAGCATCTCCAAGAGCTTGCTGTCTGGCAAGCTCGTTTTGGAATGATGGTGTCAGGCACTGCTTGACTGGACAATAAAGTACCAATAAAGCATAACAATATGATGGTGATGAATGTCTTCATACTCCTATTATTTTAAATAAAAAGTTGATTAATAAGTATTTAGGTTAATTATTTTTCTTAGAACCTCCAATAAAACAGGTCTCTGGAAGAGCGAAATAAAACTCAAACTAGAGACCTGCAGCCACATCCAGTCAAAATATGGAACACATTAGGACCGAATAGCATATTTTTTCTTAACTCAATAG
Organism: Saprospiraceae bacterium; assembly: GCA_016715105.1. GTDB lineage: Bacteria > Bacteroidota > Bacteroidia > Chitinophagales > Saprospiraceae > JADKBO01. Next base: position 163,619 of record JADKBO010000015.1, read on the forward strand.
CTCTCTTCCCTTGTATTCGTGCCTTTGAATAAAATGGTTTATTTTAAAAAACCTTGCTAGCACCAATTAGCTGCTTTACATTTTTTTTGATGGTTATGTCGCCATTCATGGTGGTCATAGCGATGATTTCACTGCCCGCCGCCATTGACTTTACCTTGATGGAATTGTCTTTTTGATACTTTGTAACAATCCATTCTTTGGTAGTTTTTGCAGCCTCCGCACCTGTTGCAACTTGATGTCAAAATCAGTATAAACATTTCCCATTTTCAGATCTGGTTTTACATCACCCATAGGGTGGTAGGTAGAGAAAGGCTGATGTCGCCATTCAAATTGGTGCCGCTATCCCGTATTGGGCCTCACGCTGGTAAAACTGATGTTGATGTCTTCATTCAATGTTGGCAACA
>JADKBO010000016.1 GCA_016715105.1 Saprospiraceae bacterium
AAAAGAGCAAAACAAATATTTTATGTTGATCCCAATCCAGCTTCATCCTATGAAACAAGATCACTTCAAATTTGAACGTCATTTTCAAACCCGCGACTTCAGGAATTCTGGACGTTCTACAAAATGATAGAGGAACAAAAAAAGAAAGTGAATTCTTGAAGAATGATTGTTTCTTAGATCTAGCAATAACTACTTGCACCTGATGTTTTATACAAGTTTAATTTAGTTTTGAGGATACTGTATCCCCATTTTATATTGCTTTTGGTTAATCTTAAGAACAAGTATTAAACTCTTGTATCAATTCGTGATACAATCACAATAATACTTTTTTGAATAGACCTTCTATCCTTTTGAACAATTCTACATATTTGATATTCTTTATTTAAAAAGTTAATTTTATATATTTTTTAGTAATTTAACTAAATTATACACCTTTTGAGAAGAAATAGTTAACTTTGAATTTGAATCTATTAAAATTTACATTAGATCGGCAAAACCTATTACCGCATTATTAAAACCAAATAGAATTTGAATTTTCTTATTTAAAAAATTGTCGGATTGGCATATTTAACTCTGATCAGATGAATGCAGAAGAGATCAAGAAAAAAAAAAAACTGATAGAATTCTTCAAAACATTTCCATAAACTGTGTAGTGTTCGTTTTAACAATGGTGATTTTTCAGTATTACAACTCAAATGGCCTGATTTTGAATCATAGTATGTTGCCTGAGTATCCATTTATAAAAACGAAAACTTAAATGATGCGGTTTCAAGAGTGCTGCAAGAAAGAACAGGAGTAAGATATTTACTTTAAGCAGTTAGAGGTATTTGGAGACACTTCGAGGGTGTTTGAGGATTTCTTGCGGCAAACATTTCCAATTACCAAAAAAGAGAAAATGAAGACCCATGGTTTGCAAGACGTTTATCAACAGGTTATTATGCTCTTGGTTGATTACACTAAAGTAGACCCAACTCCAGAAAATAATGCTAAGTTGTGCATGCGGAAAGAGCTGAAAATTGTCCAGAATTGAGTTTTGATCACCAACATATCTTAAGCTGCGCTGGTCTTTCGTTATGATTTTCTCACACAGCATATTGGTTGAAAATTACTTCCAGAAACTTTCACCATATCACAAGTCCAGGAATTGTAGGGCGAATCTTTCTTGAAAACAACTTTTGTGAGAAGTAACTTCCAAAAAGAAAATACCAATTTGGGCATATTGGAACGAAGGAAAACAAGTCATTAAAAACCACATAAAGCTCCTTTTTTTATATAGTTTCAGACCTGATTGGACAGATAATTACCACCTTTTACTGGATCATAATAATCCTGCACAGCCTGGTCTGTCATCACATCTCTTGGTTTGAAGCTTATTTGTTTGATAAATGCCATCCATCGTTCTGCATCGAGAAAGGGCGACATAAGTTTGGCCATATTCAAAAGCCCCACGGCCTAAGTCGATGATGACTTTTTCAAATGTTTTGGCTCTGGCTTTTGTGGATGGTTAACGCCTCAGCAAGTTTGAGGATATTGGAGGAACCTTCCAACAACTCTCTGTTTGAATATCCCGGGGATTTGCTTCGTTCCTTACGTATTTGATGATTTCCCATTCTCTTTTTCTACTTTTGTATTTCTACCTAGACCCATGACCTTCCAAATGGTGATGTAAACCTCATTTTTCGATCCGTGAGATTTGGCCAATTGTCCTGTTGACAAACAACCTTTTTACATCATTTTGACAAACATCACTTGTGCACCTACTTTCAACTGTAAAATAGATCAGTAGGGTAGCATTGAGAAGCAACCTCGCCTGTAATTTCAGCAGCGCAAGTTTTCTTCTTCTGGATTTAGTTTTCTAGAGCAGTGCGGTTGATGGCTTCCGCAGAGCTATTTGTTAGCGCAAATCGTTGCGAAACATTTTAAATTTCTGGTAAAGAGCAGGTACCTGACATTGAGTGATTCCAAGTCGTCCCAATCCAAATCGTTATTCCTGATTGCATCTAACAATCTGGGTCGATGAATTTCAGCTCATCTTGCCTGTATGTGGTGCGGCAGCTCGCAAAGACGTAGCTGGATCTTTCCTTTACCACCACAGATGAGAAAAATAAACCACTCTCATATAAACCTCATGGAAACAATTCTTTTCAAACGGTGAAGAAATGACAGGGGCAAATTGATGTGATCACCAAAAATAACATTTGCACACCTCCAAAAGGCAAATTGCTGTCTCTATTTTCGAGGTAAAAACAGATCAATATTATCCATAGTATCCACAAAAATTCATGGGAAATCTCTGTCAATAATGATACAACCGATGTTTTTATACACGTGATGATTGGGCCTTTTTCTGACGTCTTCAGGATTGATGATGCGAGGTGGGGAAACCAAAAATGAATGAATGGTTTGCCCTTGACATTGAGGAGATATGCCTGTAGGAGTTAGAATGGCACTGCGTTTTTTGGTAGTGTTGCGAAAAAGTCGAACCAAAGTCGATTTGCCAGCACCCGCTTTCTTCCAGTGATGAAAAATGTTGACCGTCGGTTTCAAGTTGTTCTAGATATACTTTTGAATTCATCACTAAGGGCCAATGGGGTTTTATCAATTCAATCTCTGTTGCTATTTTGATTATATTAGAATGTATTTCCATCGAATCAGTGTCCTTGATTTTTACCGCTATGTTTTCGTGAAGAGTTGTTGCATGCGACAAACCAAGATAATCAACTTCAATGGATATCTCTTGTGTTTCCGATCTACTAAAACGGCAACTTCAACTTTTATAAGGAAGAATTTCCATAAAAGGTTTGAATCCATAAAATATGGTTCTGCCCGTATTGGCAACATCATCAACCACTATGACGGTTTTGTCGGCAAGGTTTTCTACATTTTTTATTTCAAGGTGATGGGATGATCCAACGGATTTGCCGGGTTGAGTCTCAGTCGTACCAATTCTATGGGGGATTTCCAACCATTTTTTTGAGTTCTATTGATAATTTTGCAAAACCATAGCCATTGTTGTTGATTCCTAGGATGATGGCTGTTCTTTGGTGGTTGTGTTCTGCAATTTCAAATGCCAGTCTTTTGATTTTAAGACGAGATTTGTTTCTCATTCAATATAAGCATAGTCATTATAATATGATGCCAAATATAGTGCTTCTTGTTGATTGTCTAGATTTTTCATTGCCTTTAAATGAATCGCTTTTGGAATGTCAACGCTTTATGTCTCAGGATTGATTTTGTGAGGTGATTTGAGCGCTCTCTCTTGTTTTGGCTTAGCTTGCGGTCAGGTTCCGTGTCCAAATGGGCCGTGCTTATCGCACTCCACTTATTTTCTCTATAGCCCCAGGATTGAAATCCTAGGTTACGATATGGGTCGAGCCTCTATGTTTTTGTAGATTTAAGAATCCTAAATTAGCAAAGCACTTTAGGTGCTTTTCAGATTGAAATTTATAATATAAAAACCAATAGCCATAGGCTCGAACCATGTGGTAACCATGGATTTCAATCCATGGCCAAAGTAAAAAGAGTAACAAGAGTTCCATCGGAACGACCCATATTTTGCTGCGCAAATTTGATTTTATACCTCAGATAAGCTTTTGAGGTGCTAGAATAATAGATTAAAACTTGGGACAGATATCGGTGTCATTGGTATAATCACCAAACAGCAGCAATGAAACCTCAAAAGCGTTGAAATTCCGTCCAGTATTGATGATATTATTGATGGAGTTTTCATAACTAAAGGAAGCACAAATTTATTGGACCACAAAACCAGCAGTCGCATTCAAAGACTCACGCCCCTTTTGGATGTCCCACCTCGATCAGTAAACCTAATCCAGGACCAACAAAGAAACTTTTGCTTCTGAAATCTGGATTGGTAAAATGCAACAACGTTGATAAATTTGCTTCCTGTGATTTGCCTTGTTTATTATATACCAGCCTAGTTTCTGATTCCATGGAGTTGGAAATTTTATTTTGGTAACTACCATGCAGCGTGAATCTAGTAGGTAATTTACTTTCCACAGAAATGGTACGACTCAATATTTCATCCCTATCATAAAACGAAATGTTTGGACTCAAAAGGTGGAATGCAGAAACCCCAAGATTGATTCTGTGTCTTTCATAAAAGAACCCACTATAGTTTACGCCCATATTGATGTCGAAAAAACCTAGGTTATTAGCAGGTAGTTCTTCTCCAGTCGGCAAAGTATATCCATCCACCGCATTAAACTGATCACCAAAAGTAATGTCGTTGTAGTTGATGGATTTTTTGTTGAATGGCAGTTTGAATACCGATGCCAATGTATTGAAAGGTCTTCTTATCTAGCAATTTAGTATAAGAGCCACTGAGTGCAATCTGGTTTGTATTATAATTAATGGCGCCCAACTTGTCACTAAAAACATAATACCCGCGCCAAAAAATCTGGATGTCCGGCATCTCCTCCTCCATCAAATTTAAGATCTCCGGATACTGCAAAAGTAGAAAACGGTTTTTCAAGGGCTGTTCGCCATTGGTCTCTATAAATGGTACTTACCCGATAATTGGAATTACTGGTTCCCACAAATGCTGGATTTGCAAATGCAGGTACATTATAAAATTGAGTAAAATGCGCATCTTGTCCCACAAGTGGGTTGAAAACACACAGCAAGAAAAATACGAAGGATTGAAGAACGTGCTTATGCAAATGCAAAGTTTTTTTATATCAGAGTCAAAACGTTTTAAAATGCAAGAAAGTATAATGGCTAGTAGCCAATTCCTTTTTTGGGTTGTTTTAAATTTTTGGCAAGTTGCAACATTTGCAATAAAGTCATCGCGGCTTCTATTCCTTTATTGCCATGAACTCCACTTGATCTATCAATGGCTTGTTGTTCGTCATTGGGAGTAAGTACTCCAAAAATTATGGGTTTACCACTGGTAAGTCCAAGTTGCATGATGCCATTGGCTACAGCATTACTGATGTATTCATCATGTTTTGTTTCCCCCTTGATCACATCCAAGGCAGATGATTCCATCAATTTTTTACTTTCAAGCAGTAATCTGGCTCCATAGGAAGTTCAAAAGCACCAGGCACATCAAGAATGGTCGTATTTTCTTCTTTCAAGCCATTTTTAACAAAGTGTCCAATGCTCCTTGCTTTAGCACAGATGTTATTTTCTCATTCCACTTACTACAACGATTCCTACTTTCAATTCAGAAGCATCATATTTATTTTCTTCAAAGAGAAGACAGATTTTGCATAACACTTGACATGAAGATAATTTTATTTGGTCAAAATTAAAGAAGGTAGATCAGTTTCCCAATCTACCTTCCATTTTATTATATTTTTTTTGAATGCGAACTATTGTACATCCAATCTAGAAATCAATTTTTCTGCCTCTCTACTTTCTGTAGAAGCAGGATATTCACTCACAATCTTTTTGAGTGTACCCATAGCTTCGTCGTTTTTACCTTGTTTGAATTGCAACATTCCAAGTTTATTCAAGTAATAAGGAGTGATTACATCATTTGGATTAGTTTCACTAGCCTGTGCATATAAACTTAATGCCTTGTCTAAATCTCCACTTTCAGCATAAGCATCACCCAAAGCACCAAATTTCATAGCTGGAGTGATTTTATCCTTTGGAGAATAATCTTCCAATTGCTCAATCGCCGACTCATATTTTCCTAAATTGAGGTAACAGATACCAGCATAGTATTTTGCTGTATTTGCAGTATTAGTTCCACCATAATTGTCAATGATGTCCAAAAACCCTTCAAATCCTCCTCCCGGATTTTCAAGAGCAAGTGCAAATGAATCTTGCGCAAACTGATTTTCAGCCTGATAAATAGCTTCAATAGCTGCTTTTTCTTTTGGTGCCATATACATGAACTTGTAAACGAAGTATCCACCGACTGCAATTGCCAAACCCAATATCACTGACAAAATCAATGTTTGGTATTTTTCATAAAAGTCTTGTGCTTGGTGAGTCACTTCTGCCAAGTCAATGATTTCATCATCTTCATTTGATGATTGACCACCTGTGCCTTGAACCACATTTTTGCCTCTCACGTTCTGTGATTGCGCATCCTTATTAAACTGATAAAATCTTTTCGCCATCGAATTTATTTTTTTAAAAACTGCAAAATTAAAAATATACGCATATGTTATAGATTAATGAAATATTTACCCAAAGACCTACTTTGTTTTCGAATTTGGTATAAATTGACTTTCAATTTTCATTGATAATGCGTAGATTGCTCTTATTTCTTTGCCCTTACTAATCTTATGGAATGATACAAAACTCCAAGGGCAAAAGAATGATTTTAGAAAACAAGTGGAGCGTATCATCAAATACGACTCAGATTTAGACTTTGATCTTACACCATCTTTTTTAGTTGGGATGGTAGATCATACTCATAACCAGATTGAAGTTTTCGGAAATAAATTTGCCAACTATGAAAAACTTGACAGCCTATCTGTATTTGAATTGGGCTCAATCTCCAAGGTCATCAGTAGTGAGATTTTATTTTCCATGGTAGATGAAAAAATGCTTTCACTTTCATCTGAATTAAACGATTTGATACCTGACGAATATTATAATCCAAGGATGAAAGGTGTAACCCTGGAACATATTTTCAAATTTGAAAGTAAATTGCCGCACGTTTTCAAAGGCAAAGGTTTGTATGAAAACGACCCCAGAAACCCTTATGAATATTTCAGCAAAACCAATTTATTGGAATTTTATAAAAACTACATTCCAGAAGCTGACTTGATCGGCAATAGTTATAGTGATACAGATTTTGCATTGTTGGAAATCATCCTGGAGAGAAGCTCTGCAAAAACATTTGAAGATTTGATTCAACATTACATCAACGATAAAATAGGTACAAAATTCTTCACCTCGGCACATGAACAAAAAGAATCTGTAGTTGCATCTGGCATGAATCGTTCAGGACTAGAAGGAGAACCCTTAGTATTCCAATCCTTTGCTGCTTCTGAAGGAATCAAAGGTTCTATCAAAGACGTGCTTACCTTTGATGCAATATTTGATTGCCAAAATCAAGATAAAATAGAAACCAAAGAACAATCTAAATCCAAACCAGAAACATGGACTTCCGGAATCAGAGGATTTGAAGGTTTGTATGTTATAGATCAGGTAAAAGCTCCTATCCATTTGTCAGCAATGGATTGACCAATATCCACCATAGCTTCATCGGCTTTTTGCCAAGAACACAAACAGCTGTTGTGGTCTTAGCTAATTCCGCGACTGGAACAAAAGACTTGGGTTTGCTGACACTGCGGATGATTAATAACAACTGGAAAAGAAAAATTAAAAATGGGCAATAAACCAAATAATAGCCTCAATTGGGATCAATTCAAGGCTTTGGGAAATCCTGAAATGCACCAGATGAACCCGTAGAAGTGAAAAAAGCCAAAATATGGTAATTTTCAGGTGAGGGTACATTATGAAAAAAAGGGTAGAGGGGGTAAAGAGGCCATAATCATCAGAGGAATTGAGATGCCAGATAGTTTTCTGAGTGAAATTTGTAAAAAGATCAAATCCAAAATTGGTGTTGGTGGGAGTGCAAAAGGACAATGAAATCATTCTTCAGGGAAATCAAAGAGAAAAAATCATGAAGATCTTGAAAGAGGAGGGTTTTGTAAATGTAAAGCCTGTAGGAGGGTAAAAAAAAAAGCCCGCGTTCGGGCCTTTTGCTGGTTTAGCAATTGCAGTTCTATTCGAGATTTATAGTTCAAATACTGTGCCAAATCTTCTGATTCAAACATTTATTTTAAAATCTTTTTACTGATCTTTGTTGTATTAATACATATATTTATAAGTCATGACAAACACACTGAATAATATTTTGACTGAAATGGAAAAAGACGAAAGGCTTAAAACAATATCAGCCATGGTTGATCAAAAGCTTCGTATTTCTACCGATGATGCCAATTATTTATATAACCATGGATCTTTAGGTTTTTTAGGATCATTGGCCAATCGGGTCCGTGAAGCAAAGAATGGCAATAAAACTTTCTTCAACAGGAATTTCCATATTGAGCCCACCAATGTTTGTATTTTACATGCAACTTCTGTAGTTACAGCAGACTCATCAAAAAAAGAGATGAGGGCTGGGAGTATACGATAGAGGATATGATGAATATCGTAAAATCTTTTGACGGCAAACCAGTTACAGAAGTCCATATCGTAGGTGGAGTATTGCCCCAATATGATACGGCTCTTTATACAGAGTTTTTTAAACAAATCAAAAGCCACAGACCTGAGCTCCATATCAAAGCACTGACTCCGGTAGAGTTCCATTATATATTTAAAAAAGATAAATTGACTTATCTAGAAGGGCTGACGATACTGAAAGAAGCTGGATTGGATTCTATTCCTGGTGGAGGCGCTGAAATATTCCACCCTGAGATCAGACAAAAAATAGCTGCAGATAAGTGCACAGGCGATCAATGGTTGGAACTACATAGGGTTTGGCATAATATGGGAGGTAAATCCAATGCCACAATGCTTTATGGTCACATAGAATCCTACGAACATCGGGTAGACCATTTAGATCAATTGCGTAATTTGCAGGATGAGACAGGAGGGTTTCAAACTTTTATACCGCTAAAATTCAGAAATCAAGACAATGACATGTCATATCTCGATGAAGTTACCATCATAGAGGACTTGAGAAATTATGCTATCTCCAGAATCTTTTTAGATAATTTTGACCACATCAAAGCCTACTGGCCAATGATCGGTCGCGATATTGCTCAAATGAGTTTGTCTTTTGGAGTAGACGACATTGATGGGACCATTGATGATACCACCAAAATTTATTCGATGGCGGGTTCAGAAGAGCAAAATCCCGCATTGAGCACCAAAGATTTGGTAAATCTCATCAAAGGTGTAAATCGCGAACCAATTGAGAGAGACACTTTATACCAAGTTGTCAAGGATTATACTTATGAAGTTTTTGAAGATGATGGACAATTCAAAGGCTATTTATCGCTGCCGGTATCAAACTAAAGTCGTTTGGTCTAATTATTTAAGACATTCAACCGGCGATGAATTAATTTTGAGCTGTAGATTATCGAAGCAATCAGAACTTTGATTGAAGATAACCTGTTCACATTTTTAATATTTGTATACAATGTTTGGAGAGATAAAAAGATGTTGGGAATTGAAGATGAAAATTGATTTACAAATCCCTGAGAAAAGTAAAAAAGACCTAGGAGTGATTAATGGCAAAGTTTTGATCACTTCATTTAGAGACAGTAGGGTAGAACACATTGAAATCAAACTGATTGAAAAATATCACCGCGGCAGAAAAGATTCCAAATTGGTTGATGAATACACATTGGGTGACATTTTATTAGAGACGGGCATTGATGTACGCAAACAAGACCTTATAGAAATACCTTTTGAACTTCCATTTACTGTTTACAAATCTGATATGGATAAAATGGAGGATAACAATATGGTTTTGGGGGGCTTCATTAAGTTGGCCAAAAAATTGAAAGGCGTCAAATCTGAATATAGAATAGAGGCAACTGCGCATGTCAGTGGTACAAAACTTGCCCCACTTTGTATAAAAAGTATTACTTTGTTATAGCTTTGTCTGAAAGTAAAGTCTTTCATCGTTTAGGGTTATCATAATGGATACACAGCAAATAGGAGAAAATTTTATAGATAGTGCCAGAAAACAGTTTAAATATTACCGCACTTTAGGAGATAAAACTTTTGATCAGTTGGACGAGCAAGATTTGTTTTATAAACCTGATCCAGAAAGCAACAGTATTTCCATTATTGGCATCATCTATCGGGTAATATGTTGTCAAGATGGTCAGGATTTCTGGAAGAAGATGGTGAGAAAACTTGGCGTAATAGGGATAAGGAATTTCAAGAAGTTTTAAAGTCTAAGGCAGAAGTCCTTGAAGCATGGAATAATGGTTGGAATTGTTTGATGGAAGTCATTGACCGACTGACAGCTGAAGATTTATTGAAAATCACTTACATCAGAAACCAAGGACACACGGTGATAGAAGCCATCAACAGGCAGTTGGCCCATTATCCTTATCACATTGGGCAAATTTTATTCTTGGGTAAAATGATCAAGAAAATAAATGGCAGTCATTGTCCATTCCAAAAGGTAAAACACTCGGGTTTAATGCAGAAATGTTTTCAAAACCAAAGGAAATCAAACATTATACAGATGATGAACAATAGGTAAATGGTCTCAGAGTTACCGGTTGCTTCCTATCATAACGGCCCAAAAGCCAACAATGGCACACAAGGCCAGATCACTAACCACATAAGCAGTAGGATAAACAAATCTGAAGTCACGGTAAATTACCAGTATGTAAATGAGAATAGCCGCAATGATACCCGATTGAATTTTGAATGGTCTTGAGATCAAAGCACCAACCAAACCAGCAGCAAAACAAGCGATGATGTGAGTCAAAGCTTTGATGATGAAAGCATTATCTGGAAGTGACTTTATAAAAGGTTCATTTTGTCTGCATCCATAGGATCCAGGTATTCTGGATTAGGATACAGCCCAGATAGAACCATGAGTCCTAAAAAAATCGCAGCCATTCCTGCAATGAGTCCCGATAAGATGGCTATAATAGCTCTGATCATTGGTTGGTTCTATTAAATCAATGCAAAACTAAGCCGTCTGACCTTATTATTCTAGTAACTGATGAGCTATTCGCTTTTGAATCTAAAATTAACGACATTTCAGGGTAGGTGAGGTTCGGTTTTTGGATAATGGGTGAGGTTTTTAATATGTAATTAGCTTATGGTAGTTTTCACAGAATCAAAACTTCAACTAGTGAAAAGTTGCCTAATTTTTTCTAATAATAGTTGGGATTAAGTAATTTGCGTAAAATTGATTGGGTTTGAGTGTTTAAGGAACAAATTTTCAAAAAAAGCAAATGGATTTGGGTTTCATTTAAGACGTCAACATTTTTGAATGACTAGAAAGTATATAAAATTTTATTGTTTAATCTTGTGATGAGCTGTGTATCAACCAATTTTTATGCACAATCTGACTGTATTATGTATCCGATAGAAAATTATCTGGACACATCTAAGTATATCTTTATTTTCATGTTTCTGATGGGATTTCAGATAAGCTTCAAAAGGAATTGCCAGACAACTTTCCAAGTCTTAAATACAAATATGCAAAAGGTAAGGCCACAAAAATATTCAAACACAGTAGTCCCAAATTAAACCATTGTGACGAAGTGACCATTGAATGGGATTATAATTTTGAAAAGGGAAAAGTTATCTATTATTTGCAAATGAAGTTAAAAATGATACATTTAAAGTTTATTCATGTTCACATAGTAATGAAGTAACAAACAGCAAATCTTTTTATAAGATTTATGATAAGCTCAATAAATATTTTTTAAAAATGAGTTCAGGAACTTAGTTGAAAGACAATGAATTTAGCAGCTTTGAAATGAAAAATGAGTTTATAATATGAGCAAAGCTTTTTTGTTTTTAGTTACTATTTTGCTTTCTTGCCATTTGCCAAATAAGAAGTTAGTTAATACAATCATCATTGCACAATCTGTGCCATCGAAGTCAATTTTTTCAGAAGAATCAGAAATTTCCATTAACGGACATAGATTCTCAATGCGTTATAAAATTATTTATAACAAAGGGCAACTTAAGAACTTCATTAAATATTATCCTGATTCACCGATTGAGTACACCCTTCAAGAATTGAAGAATGATCCACAAATTTATAAAAGCCTTGAAATTCCATTAAGTCACAGCTGGATTATTGATGAAAGAAAAATGATTATGTATCAAAGCGGTAAAATTATCAACATAATAAAGTTAGATGATCATCATTATAAAGAAAGTGGGGGAGATAAAATTTTTGTGGTGGAATAAGATTTAAATCCTAAAACCGATAGAATATTAAATTTTTGCAAAGCCATTTTTGGCAGATTTTTTATATTTTATGGGTTTATAATTTTAGCCCTTTGATATTCGCAAAATCTTTTTCATTGGCGGTTATCAATGTGAAGTCAAATGCTAAAGATGTAGCGGCAATAATAGCATCTGGCGTTTTTTTATTTTTTTCCCTTTTCTTAAGAGCTACACAATAAGAATCACATCTGGGCTAATGTCCATGACAACGCTATCTGTAATAAAATCTTTCACACTTTGTGTAGTTGCTTCGTCTGTATTCCAGCAAAGTAGTTCTATTTGAGTGATAATAGAAATATTGGGTATGGCATTAATAGCAGTATCCATTAGAGTTATCCCAGCTGTAGGAAAGGAAGCAGAAAGATAATCAGATACTACATTTGTATCAATTAAATATTGTTCCATTCGCTACGCATTTGTTTAATGTGTTCGTTTAAGTTTTGCCCTTGCTCTTTGCTGATAATGCCCTTGTATTTATCTGAAAGTTTTGTTGAGCAGGAGCAAAATTTTCTTTGAGCACTTTAATTAGCTGAAGTTCTTCCAAAGCGTGCAAGAGACCCATAGCTTTTTGGTTAGTTATTTGTATAGGCATTGTATTATCCATTATTCAAAATTATTTAGTGAGAAATGTTTTATTTTTATTAGCTATAAGTTCGTCAAGACAAGACCGTTTTTTATTTTTTAGTCACAAATCCTGCTCTAGGTCGTAACTAGTACTTTAATTTAATGATTTAACCTCACTTAACAAACAATCCTTTTGTAAACGAGGTTCAATTAATCAGCATTTGTAAAGCTTATTAATAAAATTTATTTTATCCAAAAATAACTGAAAAAAGGAAAAAACTGTAATAAAGTGGCTACAAATACTCCATCTAGGTTAAACTTACTTCAAAACATCCGATGATTTTATCAACAAATAAAACCGGCTGACTACCAATATAGAAGCCATGCCAAACCTGCATACAATCCATAACAAATTCCTCGGCTCCTAAACCTGGAGTGAATGCCTGCAGTAACCAAGCGGTAAGGCAATGACCCAGTACGCAAATAATGTAAAAGCCGTTGGGATATTGACATCCGATAGGCCTCTGAGCACGCTCAATCCACCAACTTGCACCCCATCAAAAATTGCTAGTATACCTCCAATCCAAAGTAATGAAACGGCAACCTCGATCACTTCAGGTTCGTGAATATACATTTGTATAATGGGCTTATCAATTAAGATGATGACAACAGAGGACATGGCCATGAATATCGAAATCAACATAAAACAGACATTTCCTGCCCGTCTGATTTGTTGTAAATCCTTTCTACCTCTACCATCGCCTACCCTTATACCGCTGGCATAAGAAACACCTGCAGCAACCATATAGGCTGCGGAAACGAAATTGAGGGCAACTTGGTGGGCAGCCATTTGGGTTTCTCCGAGCCATCCCATCATGATAAAGGTGAATGTAAATGCGCCTACCTCAAAAAATAATGCTAAGCCGCTGGGAATGACTAATTTATATAACTTGAGGACGATTTTCTTGAGACGGAGTAAGTCTAAACTGATTTCCTTAGTATCTGTCAAATAGACATTATCGGATTTCTTTTTGAGGTAATACCAAATAATAAAGCCCATTAAAATCCGTGTAAATAGGGTAGAATAGGCTGCCCCAATCGCGCCTAAAGCAGGGATGAGTAAGAAACCTTTCATCAACAAATAATTAAACAAAATATTACAAGCAAGGCCGGCAATGGTGATATTCATAGCCACACCTGGTCTGCTTAATCCGTCCAAGACTTGTTTGATTCCCAAGAAATAATAGTTTGCAAAGTGTGAAATGGCCAGAATAAACAAAAATAAAGGGGCATCAATAGCAACCGCAGCAGGTTGTTCTAGCCAATTAAAATACCATGCTATCACACCAACCAAAATGGTCAGCACTATTCCAAGTCCAAAAACCACGCTCATCATACCTTTATACAAATAATAAATCTCTTCCTCATCTTGTTCAGCTTTGGCTTTGGAAATCAGTGGATAGACCACATGCAAACCACCTGCTGCAATCGAAGCAATGAGAAAGGCCAATGAATTGGAAATCCTGCGACACCTAATGCAGTTTTGCCCAACATTGACCCAATCATCATGGTGTCGGTGATGCCCATCAAAACCACACCCACTTGAGCAACGATGATGGGAATTGCCAACTTCAAAGTTTGGGTCAATTCTGTTTTGTAAGCAACTTGCATATCAGTGAATATGGGTATTAGAGCATATTGATTTTACCTTGTATGCTTTAAATTATAGAAAAAGAATTATACAAACCTACTCCTTATTTATGTCCGGGTTACATTCCAAACTATTTATTGCAGGGTAAAAATTTGAAATGATTATTTTACCTATTTTTTTAACTGGTATATTTAGTATGGCATTTACTGCAGGTTTGGGCGACCTGTCTCTATTCCACAATAAAGGATAATTAGTTCGAGCAGGAATTGGATAGTCGTTTTTCCATGACATGTCGTCAGCAACACCCCATAACGTCACCCTGTCAATTTTATCTTTTTTAGCATAAAAGATTTTGAATAATTCTGCATACCTATCAGTCAATTGCTGTTCTACCTCTTTTGGAAGACCTTTTTTATATGGATCAAAAAACGTCTTAAATTCCTCCAATTGGAATTGTCTGTCACTCATACCTTGGCCAATGATTTGACCTTCTTTGGTCAATGGTAACACATCGACGTCTAGTTCAGTGATCATTACTTTCACCAAGTGCAGCAAATGAGTCGATAGCGGCTTCAATGTATTCGTTTTTCGGGTAATTGAGGCCCCAGTGACCTTGAATGCCAATTCCATCAATGCGGATACCTTCTTTTTGAAGCATCCTCACCATGCGCACAATGCCATCTCTTTTTGCTGGTCTCCATGCATTGAAGTCGTTATAATATAACTCCGTATTTGGGGCATATTCACTCGCATATTTGAAAGATAACCTTACCAATTCATCACCATCACCCACACCTTTTACCCATAAAGTTGGCCTGTAAGAACCATCATTATCAATGACCTCATTCACTACATCCCAAGCATCTACTTTTCCAGCATACCTACCAGCAACCAATTCAATGTGAGCTTTTAATCTCTCCTTAATTTCTGTTGGAGATTTTTGAACACCTTTGGCATCTTGGAAAAACCAGGTGGGGGTTTGATTGTGCCATACTAAAGTATGTCCTACGATAAACATTTTGTGCTTTTTTGCAAAAGTCTACATATTCATCAGCTGGACCCCAGTTAAAACACCGGCTCAGGATTTACCAATGCAGCCTTCATGATGTTTTCTGGTGTAGTCGTGTTGAAATGATTGATCACAATGGCCTGTGACAAACTATCCCTACCATTTACAATGGCCCCATTGACAGCAGTTCCCATTTTGAAAGCTCCCGCATATGCTTCTTGCAATGTTGAGAGATTTTTCGCTGGAACTCCAGATGTAACAGATGTCGTTTTACAACTGTCTGCACAGATAATAAAAAATAAAGAAAGGAAAATGAAAAAGTTGTTTTTGATAGCCATAATATTTGAATGTATTTTGCAAGATGCTTCAAAAATAACGGAATTTTGTAAATAACCAATAGAAGAGTAACTGCTTGAAAAAAACCACTAGCGGAATTAACTTTTCTTTAGTTGTTAAAAAAAAGGTGTCGATTTTAAATGAGTTTATAAAAAGCCTACTTTCCAATCTCAATTTTGGGCATAATCTTCAATCAAAAAACTGTAGTATTTGGAAAACAAAAATCTCATAAAGGCTTTATAAGAGTAAAAAAGGCGAATAAAAAGCTTAATGACCAAAGAATTAATGAAGTAACATTTTCAGATAGCTGTATATTCGCCGAGTAAAGCAAACATTTATAATTATTTAAATAATAAAAAGTATGATTAAAAGATCGGCAACGGCCATATGGAATGGTTCTGGAAAAGATGGAAATGGCGTTTTGACAACCCAAAGTGGTGTATTAAATGGCAGTCAATATTCTTATAAGACTAGATTTGAAGACGGAATAGGAACCAATCCCGAAGAATTAATAGCGGCGGCACATGCCGGTTGTTTTTCAATGAAATTGAGTTTTGTACTTGGAGCTGCAGGTTTTACTCCAGATGTTTTGAATGCTTCTTGTGAAATAGGTTTGGATGCCGGCAAAATTGTGCATTCACACATCACGCTCAATGCAGTAGTGCCTGGTATTTCTGCAGAAGTATTTGAAGCTTCAGTTAGAGACGCAGAGGCTAATTGCCCTATTTCTGTACTCCTAGATACAGAGATATCAGTGGAATATACTTTGGAAGCATAAAATCATAGGTGGGAGGCTCTTTGGAGAGCTTCCCTTTTTTTAAAATGGTGCAGGTGCAACCACTTCAATCAGTTTTTCTTTGGTGGGATGCCAAAACTGAATGTACTCTGCGTGTAACATCAACCTTTTCAGCCCGATGGCCATATAAATCATCACCTTCTATGGCCATATTCAATCCTAAATGATGAGCGGCATGAACCCTCAATTGATGTGTTCTTCCCGTAATTGGGAAAAAGTGAATCCTTGTTTTATCATTTGACACTTCAACAACTTTCCAATTGGTAACAGCATGTTTTCCATGTGCATAACAAACCAATTGGTGCGGTCTATTTTCCAAATCTACCCTTAACGGCAAATCAATTATGCCATCTGTTCCCTGAACTCTTCCTTCTAAAATGGCTACATATCGTTTTGTTACTTTTCGTTTTGTAAATTGTGATTGCAAGTTTTGATGAACGTATTTGGTTTTTGCAATGACCAATAGTCCAGAAGTTGACATGTCTAATCTATGGACAATCAAAGGTCCGGTAGCGTATGGATACAGAGCTTTAACCCTCGTATAAACACTGTCTTGTATTTTTTTGCCAGGAACAGATAAAAAATTTGGCGGTTTGTTAATAACTAAAACAGCATCGTCTTCATAAATGATGTCAAACGGAATTTCGGCAGATTTTCTGGCCAACATTGGGTTTTCATCCACTACCAAACCCTGCATCATGTGTCCTAGAATTGGTTCGCATTTTCCACGACAGGCTGGATAATACTCCCCATGTTTCCTGATTTCTGAAGATGGTGATTTTCCCCACCAAAATTCAGCTAAAGCAATGGGCTTCATTTTGTTTTGATAGGCAAATTGCAATAACTTAGGTGCGGCATTCACCTGCTCCAGACGGTGGTACTTGAATGTCGTACTTGAGGAAGATATCCCTAAGTGTATGATTTTGACCATCATAGTCTAAAAAATCATATTGCTCAAAAAGCTGAGTTTGCAGTTCATTGGACATAGATTTGCGCAATTCCTTTAACTGATTGACCTTGTCCATATGAGGTTGTAAAAGGGCATTCAAACTTTCCATTTTTGCACGAAGATTTTTATTGGCATCTTTGTATTGATAATGCCACATAGCACTTTCTTTATTGAGCTCATTTATGAGATCTTCATCATTAGGTGATGCCTCTTTTGACTTTTCTTTCTTTTGGCAACAGCCATGGCTTTCTTCAGCTCAGTTAATTGATACTCCATCAATACTTTATGACTCTCAAGCTCAATTTTTAGTTCAGAAACATACTCACCATTTTCTAGGTCAACTATTTCCTGATTTATAGCTGATATCTTATCCTCTCCCTTACGATAAAATCCATTTCATCCAAAGTGTCAAACACTGGTGGAACAAAACCCTGAAAATGATTTCCTCCACCCAATTTACCGGAAAAGGAAGCAAAAAACCAATTTTATTTTTATCATTTGTGACAACTAATACACCAAACATCTTACCTACTTCTTCATCAAAATCATGCTCATTGAGCTTTAATTTCCAAATGCTAAGTTTTAATTTTTCAGCAGCAAATTGAGCGATAGGATGAGGGTAATAATTAAATGGATAATTGAAAGTTTCGGGAATTATGAATTGATTTTCAGCATTATGTATCGGTATGAAATAATTGGACATCTTGAATAACCATCGTTTGAAAGGCAAAATTAAGATTTTTGGAGTGAAACCATTCTTTTAATAAAGTTTATGGAAAGGTAAGAGGTTGGAAGGGAACGGAGCCTCAGGAGTCAGGCTAAGGTCAGTTTTAATTCCCCGGGGGGCCCGGGGGGGGTGGGGTGGGCCGCGGGGGCGTTCCATCACATCTGGCCGCAGCAACTTTCCTTTAATGTATACGTTCTATCTCCTTTTAAATCTGATATTGCATATAATTGGAATTTTGATAATTTTACCCAAAAGTAAAGAATGGTGCACGGGACGCATAATGCGGTCAAGGATGACAGGAATGAGGAGATTCTCATATATGTAAACGGTGAATTTTTTCCGAGAAATGAAGCAAAAATTTCTGTTTTTGACAGCGGATATTTGGTCGGAGATGGAATTTGGGAAGCAATACGATTACACAATGGAGGGTTACCTTTTTTGGATTTACATTTGAATAGACTTTGGCAAGGATCCAAAGCAGTGGGCATGGATTTGAAAATGACCAAACAAGATCTGGTCAATATCATCTGGAAAGTTTTGAATGCAAACAAAATGACAGATGGAGTACATATCCGCATTATGGTGACAAGAGGCATCAAGAAAACTCCTTCACAAGACCCGAGACTTACCATCACTGGCCCAAATTTGGTCATCATTCCTGAATACAAAAAAGCCAATGAAGATACCCGAAAAAAGGGTGTATTTCTATTTACATCAACCATCAGACGTGGGTCTCCTGACTATTTGGATCCTAGGCTCAATTGTCACAGTAAATTACATGAGGTGCAGGCTTTGATTCAAGCCATTGAAGCGGGTGCTGATGAAGCTTTGATGTTGGATGTAAATGGCTTTGTAGCTACTTGCAATTCGACCAATTTTTTCATCGTGAAAGACGAAAAAGTCATTACATCCACCGGCAAGTATTGTATGAATGGAATTACCCGCCAAAACGTTTTGACTATCTGTAAAGACCAAGGCATAACTTATTTAGAAAAGGATTTTTCCTTGACAGATGTTTATGATGCAGACGAAGCATTTGTAACAGGCACCTTTGGTGGACTGACTCCTGTAGTGAAAATAGATGGAAAAATAATTAGTAAAGGAGAAGGGCCTTTGACTGAAAAATTAAATGAATATTATCATGAATTGGTGCATCAATCAGCGCTAAAATCGAAAGAATCAACATGGATCAAACTATAAGAATAAGTGCTTGGTGTGGGCCAAGAAATCTTTCAACTGCGCTGATGTACGCATTTGACAATCGGCAGGATTGTATTGCATTTGATGAACCATTGTATGCATACTATTTATTGAATTCGCCAGCAAGAGCATATCATCCTGGTGCAGAAGATATTATTTCTAATATGGAAGGAAATCCCAAAAACCTGATCGACTTTATGCTTGGAGATTTTCCAATGCCAGTTGTATTTTTCAAACAAATGACACACCATTTGCTTGATATCGACCGTGCATTTATGGAGAAAATGAAAAATATCATCCTCACGAGAGACCCATTTGATATGATTCCGTCCTTTGCCAAAGTAGTTCCAAATCTGACGATTGAGGATATTGGGTACAAAGATCAACTTGCGTTGAAGGAATATTTGAATTCCAAAGGTCAAGATGTTTTAGTTGTAGATTCCAAAAATTGCAAGAAAACCCATCTGAAGTTTTGGCTAGATTATGTGATTTTTTGCGGTATACCATTTGACGAAAAGATGCTTAAATGGGAGAGGTTGGACCAAAAGATTCTGATGGAATATGGGCGCCTTATTGGTATGAATCCGTCCATAAATCAACTCATTTTTTGCCCTACAAACCGAAAGAAGAGCCTTTTCCAGAAACTCTTTATCCATTGCTGGAAGAATGTAATATTTACTACGATGCATTGACCGCCATTTAGTAATAAAGTGATGTAAACTATTGATGATCAAAAACTTGGCAATATTATTGTTGTATTGAATGAAGAGAGTTCTCGACTAGGATTTTTTCAAAATAACAATAATGAACCGCTCCATTTGCCCTTTTATAGCTTGGGTGTTTTTCCTTATATCAACTTTACCATTGGTAAGTCAATGTACCATAGGTAATCCTTCTACCAATGCTCCTCTTGGAGTACTGCAAAAACCATAGAACAAAAAACTTTAATGATGCAAGACGTTGGGAAGAAACAAATCGAATGCTTACACCCAATTGCTTAGGTAATATGGTACCTCCACAGGCGGATGGGCAAGTTTGACAGATGATGTATTGGTGTTTTACATTCATAATTCTGAAAGAACGGCAAGGGGGTTGTTGCCTTTCGAAGGGGTAGAAACAAGTTTAGATCAGGTTGCTCAAGGTCATACAGATTACATGATGGCACAAGATTTTTTTTCGCATTATGGTAATCCTGCACAAGGGACTGGAAATATATATAACAGATGTACCAGCCCAACATCTGTCTCGGGAAGCAGCCCGGGGCAGAGAATCAACAGTAATGTTTTGCTCAATGGAAAGTATTCTTACTGGGCTGAAAACATAGCAGTTGCTGTAAATTTTCAAAGTAGCTTTCCCAATTTTTCTGCATCTTCTATGTATACTTTATTTATACAGATGCTGGTTCTGCTTGGGGTCACCGGATAAATATATTTAGAGTTTATACCAATAATTATGGAGGGACAGGATCAGAATGATTTATCGGAGTGGGAGTAACTCAAGGTACAAATTACCAGACAACTGCTTTTGGTTGTGGCACCAACTGGGCTCACGCAAAAATTCTAAATGTGGATTATTATGACCCAATCAATGTAGCTCCAGGGACTTTTTCATTTATTACGGTGGTTTTACCAGCTAGGTTGCGTGAGTTTACTGCTCAAACTAAAGGAAGTGATATCGAGGTTTCATGGCTTGTAGATCTTGAAGAAAACTTAGATCATTATGAGTTGGAGCATTCTAAAAATGGTTTGGAATTTGATTATTTGGCTGAATTAGAAGCTAGAGGTACTACAAACGATCCGACCCAATATTTGGCCAAGGATTTCGATCCTTATGACGGAGTAAATTATTACAGGTTGAAAATGATAGATTTCGATGGATCTTTCACATACTCCAAAATTTGTCAAGCATCTATTTCTTCAGATAGGCCTGTTCCTCAAATTTATCCAAACCCATTCCAATCCATTTTAACAATTGAAGGGGGCGATCATGATGATATGCACTATGTTTTGACAGATTTGTTAGGGCAAAAAGTAGCGATTGGTAGGATAAGTAATCAAAAGCATGAGTTGGATTTGTCATCCCTATTAACTGGTGTTTATATCCTTCAACTCTTTGAAAATGAACATTTTGTTTCTGCTCAAAAATTGCTAAAGCATTAATTTAATAATATGATTTGGTTTTAAAAGTGACACTCTGACAAAGTCATTTGAAAATATGTCAGCTCATTTTCCATTCCTCACCACTAATTGGAAATTTTGTCACAACTATACAATGTAGCACATTTATGATTATGAGTGCAGTCTTGACGGTAGTCTTTCATGTATTTAAACTGTTTACAGACCATTTGATATTAATTTTTTATTCATTGACATTTTAAAACTAATTTGAATTATGAAGCCAATTAACGACAGAGTTGTGGTGAAGCCGGCTCCCGCAGAAACTAAAACAAAAGGGGGAATTATTATTCCGGACACTGCTCAGGAAAAGCCCCAAAAAGGAGTGGTTGTTGCTGTAGGTCCTGGAAAAGATGACAACAAAATGACTGTAAAGAAAGGTGATACTGTTCTTTATGGTAAATATGCAGGACAAGAAATAAGCTATGAAGGTGAAGATTTTTTAATTATGAGAGAAGATGATATTTTAGTCATTCTTTAGTAATGAAACCTACTTTACCTTTTGAAAACCTAATAATATTAAATAACATTAAAAAAAGAAATAAAAATGGCTAAAGAAATTAGCTTTAATTCAGATGCAAGAGCTTCGTTAAAGAAGGGAATTGATGCATTGGCAAATGCTGTAAAGTGACCTTAAGTCCAAAAGGAAGAAACGTTGTCATTCAGAAAAGCTTTTGGTGCACAAACAATCACAAAAGATGGAGACACTGTTAAAAAAGAAATCGAATTGGAAAACCCAGTTGAGAATATGGGTGCACAAATGGTAAAAGAAGTAGCTTCTAAAACTGCAGATGCAGCAGGTGATGGTACAACAACTGCTACTGTATTGGCGCAAGCTATGGTTACTGCAGGACTTAAATATGTTGCTGCAGGCGCAAACCCAATGGATTTGAAAAGAGGTATAGATAAAGCCGTTGAAGTAGTTATTGCAACTTTGAAAAAGAATTCTGAGGTAATTGGAAATGATCTTAAAAAAATTCAGCAAGTTGCTGCTATTTCTGCAAACAATGATGAAACAATTGGAGATATTATCGCTGAAGCGATGAGAAAAGTGTCTACGACTGGTGTTATAACTGTAGAGGAATCCAGAAGTATGGAAACTTTACTTATTCTAAAAAAGTTTCTCAATCAGGCAGACCACTTTTGATCATTGCTGAAGATTGTTGACTAGTGAAGCACTTGGTGTATTGGTAGTAAACAGATTGAGAGGTGGTTTGAAAGTTGTAGCCGTGAAAGCTCCCGGATTTGGAGACAGAAGAAAGGCTATGTTGGAAGACATTGCCGCTTTAAAGGCGGTACTGTTATTTCTGAGGAAAAGGGATATAAATTGGAAAATGTCACAACCGAAGATTTAGGCCAAGCAACAAAATTACTGTTGATAAAGACAATAGTACGATTGTTAGTGGAAAGGAAAGAAAGATCTAATTCAGGCAAAATTGCTCAAATCAAAGGTCGATCGAAACAACTACGTCTGATTATGATAAAGAAAAACTTCAAGAAAGACTAGCTAAATTGGCAGGAGGTGTGGCTGTTCTGAATGTAGGCGCAGCAACTGAGGTTGAAATGAAAGAAAAGAAAGACAGAGTGGACGATGCATTGCATGCTACCAGAGCTGCTGTTGAAGAAGGTATAGTTGTAGGTGGTGGAGTAGCTTTGTTGAGAACAATTTCAGCTCTTGATAATATGAAAAATGAAAATGAGGATGAGAAGCTTGGCATACAAATTGTAAAAAAAGCTTTGGAAGCACCTTTAAGAATTATTGCTGAAAACGCAGGTGTTGACGGTTCTGTTGTTTTACAAGAAGTATTGAAATCTAAAGGAGATTTAATACACTGATTACATAATAATTTTGGATTTACTTGATCAATGAAAGAATTAATTTATTTTAATTCACGTTGACTTAGCTGTATTCAAACTAATAATTGATCATGAATATATGACCACGCAAAATAAGTGAATGATAAGTTTAGCATTGATTGCCCACGATGGCAAAAAACCGGAGATGGTTTCTTTTGTCATGAGACATAAAGACATATTGGAAAAATGTAACATTTTCGCTACCGGGACTACTGGAGGTTTTATCGAAAGAGAAGGATTTAAAGTTAATAAGTTATTGAGTGGACCAAAGGGCGGTGATGCCCAAATAGCAGCTATGTTGGCTGAAGGAAATATAGATTGTGTTATTTTTTTCAGAGACCCGTTGGATAAACACCCACATGAACCCGATGTGCAAATGTTGATGAGGATAGCAGATGTGCATAATATTCCGCTTGCTACAAACCCTAAAACTGCCTTTTATATATTGAGGGGTATTGAAGCAACCATCAATGATTCATTTGAGAACTAGGCTTTTCATTCAAGACCTGCACGAATGACCTTCGAGGATTTTAAAAACATGTCAGATACGATACCGCACCTACCGGGTG
This sequence comes from Saprospiraceae bacterium, assembly GCA_016715105.1. Lineage (GTDB taxonomy): Bacteria > Bacteroidota > Bacteroidia > Chitinophagales > Saprospiraceae > JADKBO01. The sequence goes on from JADKBO010000016.1 coordinate 23,761, forward strand.
TATATCGATTTATGGATGATGAGGGCACGATTTTATACGTAGGAAAAGCAAAAGATTTAAGAAATAGACTGAGCAATTACTTTGGTGATAAGAAAGTAATTCCCTACAAGTCCAGAGTATTAACCAAAAATGCATCTTATATAGAGTTCACCATCGTGGAGACTGAACATGATGCTTTGCTGATGGAAAATACATTCATCAAAAAGTTTCAACCTAGGTACAATGTCGCCTTAAAGATGGGAAATCCCATTCTCACATCGTGATCAAAAACGAGCGATTTCCCGAGTGTTTTTACGAGGAGGGTTTTCAAAGATGGATCGACCTATTTTGGCCCATACACTTCCAAATTTCGTCAGAAAGTCATTTTGGATTTGATCAAAAAGATGTTTCCGCTCAGAAACTGTACCTATAATTTAACTGAGGAAAATATCTCTAAAGATAAATTTAAAGTTTGTCTGGAGTACCACATCAAAAACTGTATGGGGCCTTGCGAAGGACTAGAAACCGAAGTTTCATACAATGAGAAAATTGAACAAATAAAAAACATTCTCAAAGGTAATTTTGCTGAAGTGAAGGCATACATTCAACGCTCCACCGGTTATCATTCAGAAAGATAGAATTTGAACAAGCGCAAACTTTTAAAAGCTGGAATATTTGAAGATTATCAATCTAAATCTACTGTAGTAAGTGCCTCTATCAAAGATTTAGACGTTTTCACGATCGAATCTGATGAAGTTAGCCCACGTAAATTATCTAAATCGTCAATGGTGCTTGATTAACACCGATACATTGGAACTGGAAAAAAACCTGGATGAAGACGAACATGATATATTATCATACGCCATTCCAAATGTAAGAGAACGGTATAATAGCATTGCACCTGAAGTGGCAACTTCTATAGAAGTTGTCCTTCCTGCAGACATGACTAACACCGTTCCTCAACGAGGTGAAAAGTGGAAACTCATAGAACTTTCATTGAAAAATCTTGATTATTTCATCTCTCAAAAGAAACGTTCTGGAAGCTATAACACCAATAAACAAACACCTGCAGAGCGCTATTGAATACTTTAAAAGCAGATCTTCATATGGACAGGCTACCATTGCATATTGAGACTTTTGACAATAGTAACATCCAGGAACAGACCCAGTCGCATCTTGCGTGGTTTTTCAAACGCAAAACCTAGTAAAAAGGATTACAGACATTTCAATATCAAACTGTGATCGGTCCCAATGACTTCGCCCTCAATGAAAGAAATCGTTTTTCAACCAGTATCCAAGAATGGTAAAGAAGAAGACCTTTACCACAACGGATCATCATCGATGGGGACGGGACAATTAAGTATGCAGCAGAAATTTTAGAAGAGTCAACATATTAGACAAGGTTACCGTCGTGGATATTGCCAAAAATTGGAAGAAATATTTTT
>JADKBO010000017.1 GCA_016715105.1 Saprospiraceae bacterium
AAAGAACACTGATCGCAGTCGATGGATATTTTCTGTCCATTTATTAGATCAAGTTTACTTCAAAAAGATTAGTTTTACGGGTTAAAAAGCAGGTCAATTGGCAAAAATAAAGGAAAAATTAGTCATCGTTTCTTACCACAATACAACGCCTTTTATGGCTGGGCTGAATGATGAAAAATACCAGGACTTATTCGATATCGTATTGGCGACGCCTTCCAATTGTGCGAGGCTTTATCAAGAAGGACAGGCTGATTTGGCCTTGGTTCCTGTTGGTGCTTTGCCAGATCTACAGGCTTTTGAGGTAATCACTGATTATTGCATTGGTTGCAATGGTAAAGTATACTCGGTGGCCATGTTTTCCAATCAACCGATCGAAGAGTGCACACACATTTATATGGATATGGATTCTTTGACGAGTGTGAAACTTGCCCGTATCGTTTTGGAGGAGCACTTTAAACTTGACCTCACAGAAATTTCTGGCATTCCGAAGGGCAAGAAAGACGAAGCAAAAGCGGCTTATCTTATGATTGGAGATAAAGTTTTTGAAAATGAATCTGACTTTGCGTATAAATATGACTTAGGTGAACTTTGGAAAGCAATGACTGGTTTGCCTTTTGCATTTGCTGTATGGATCAGAAGGATTGGTTCCAACGAAAATGTTGAGCCATTATTGAATGAAATATTTGAACATGGTTTGTCTTTATGTCAAAATGATACCGATACTTTTACTTGGGAAAAGATGACATTGAAGGAATATCTCACCGATTATATTTCTTTTGATTTTAACGCAGAGAAGAAACAAGCAAAAGCGTTGTTTTTATCTAAGGTAGCAGCATTGGAGCTTATTTCATAGAGAAGGAATTCAACAAAAGGAAACAAATTTCACTTAAATTTCACCCTTGGCATTTTCATTGATTGAAAGGATATTGGAACCAATTTTTTCCAACGAATTGGCCATAAATTCAAAGATCAAAGTACCCTTCAGGTTGAAATCATTGTCTTGATCGGAGGAATTGAATTCTTCGAAACTTTGAGTAAGGTCTCTTTGTAATTCTTTGATTTCATTTTGAATTTCCTTGGCTTCATCCAATGTCACGTCTTTCAAGTCTTTGGAAATATTGGCAATCAAATTTTTGAAAGCCTTTTCCACCAAATTGAGCATAAGGTTGAGTTTGGTGCGTTGGTAAGGAGAAAACCAGGTCCTATCCTTCCGTTTTCTTTCTATTTCAAGCGTCATTTGGTAATAGATATCGCCAATTTTTTCTAAATCATTGCAAACCTTGATGAATGAACGCAATTTGATACTGGTTTCCACGGTCATTTCTTGTTCAGCCAAGGTCGTTGCGTACTCAACTAATTCGATTTCCATTTTGTCGGTGATCCCTTCGTATTTGATCAACTTCGCTGTGAATTCATCTTGTTTTTTGGGTTCGTAATTGTTGATTAAGGAACGTAAAAAACCATTCATACGTGAAGTAACTTCTGTAAAGTGTGCAACCTCTTTGTGTAATTCTACGATGGCAAGTTCTGGAGTTCTGTAAGAAGCTCTTATAAATCTGAGTTTTGGTACTTCATCTTCCGTTAATCTAACCCTCAAGGTGGAAGTGGCCAGTTTCACTAAAAAACCGGAAAAACTGATTTGGACCAATGTGTTGAGGCAATTGAAACTGGTGTGGAATAGAGAGAGTGCGTATGCTCTTGCCTCCGCTTGAACAAAAGCATCTCCTTGGTGAAACCATTGGTCACAGAGTTTTGAAATAAATGGCAAGAAATAGGGCATGAGCAGCAGCATCCACAAAACACCCAAAATGTTGAATATGGAATGCACCCTTGCTGTAATGCGAGCATTGAAATTACCAACCAATGCAGCGAGTTCTGCAGTAACGGTTGTTCCAATATTTTCTCCCAAAACCATGGCTGCCCCCAATTCGAATGGTAGCCATCCTTGCATACACATAGTGATGGTCAAAGCGATTGCAGCACTGGATGATTGAATGATGGCTGTGATGAACCCACCAATCATGACGTAGGCCAATATGGATAAAAATCCCGTTCCTGAATATTGTCTCAACCAAGCAAATAAAGTTGCATTTTGATTGACGTCGGGAATACTTTGACGCAAGTAATAAAGGCCCATAAAAAGCAAAGAAAAGCCGATGATGAATTCTCCCCAATATCTGGACTTGCCTTTGTTACGGAGGAGTAAAGGAACGCCTATTACTAAAAGTGGTAAAACCAAACTACTCAAAGCTATTTTGTAGCCAATGCCACTCACGATCCATGCTGTAATGGTAGTGCCAATGTTGGCGCCCATGATAAGACCTACTGATTCTAGTGGAGTAATGATGCCAGCATTTACAAAACTGACGGTCATCACAGTCGTAGCGGAGGAGGATTGAATTACACTGGTTGTGAGCAGACCAGTCATTACGCCACGAAATTTACTGCTTGTTACTTTGTTGAGGGTATTTCTGAGTTGCACACCCGCTGCTCGCTGGATGCCATCACTCATCACTTTCATGCCATAAATAAAAAGCATGAGTGATCCCGCAACCTGAAATATTAAAAAGACTACTTCCAATGGTACTTTGCTAAGAAAGCAAAGCTAAGTAATTCTATCCTTTGAAGAAAGAAATGATTCCCTTAATACAACTAAACGGCATGATGATCAATAACAACATGGTGATACTCAAAATAATTTTCCTATCCATTCCTTTATCTTTTATATCTCACAAAATTCGGGACGTATTATAAATACAAAGGAAAGTCCGTGTTAACTATGTGTAAATCGCGTGTAAACACATTGATAATAAACGTTATGTGAATGTTGTAAGCGCCTTTTTGATGTCGTCTATGGCGTCAAGTGGCACATCGAGGTGGAAAACGAATCTGATCATGTTTTTACCAAATGCCGTTGCCAACACTCCATTTTGTTTTAAATGGTCTAAAAACTGTTGTCCAGTATGGGCTTCATCAATGGTGAAAATCACAATATTGGTCTGTACTGGTTTGATCTCTTTAACATAAGTTAAGGTTTCTAAAAATGCACCGATTTCTTTGGCCTTATCATTGTCCTCTTTGAGTCTCTGAACATGATGGTCTAATGCATAATTTCCAGCTGCTGCTAGTAAACCAACTTGACGCATGCCTCCGCCTAAAGCCTTTCTGATTCTCCTCGCCTTGGTTATGTTTGCCTTTGAGCTGATCAATAAAGAGCCAACTGGAGCACCCAAACCTTTTGACAAACAGGTAGAAATCGTATCAAAGTATTGGCCCAACTGATCAGGTTTATCTCCCGTTTCTACCAATACGTTGAAAATCCTGGCACCATCTAAGTGAATTTTGAGTCCATTTGCTCTGGCGGTTTTACTCAATGTTGCCATTTCATCAAGTGTGTAATAAATGCCCCCTGCCCTATTGCACGAATTTTCTATTCCTACCATGGACGTATGAGGCAACCAATCTACCAATGGTTTGATGTTGTCTGTGATGTCCGAAGGTGATAATTTTCCTGTTAAAGTAGGTATGGGACTCATTACCGTCTGGCTGATCATGGCGTACGCAGCGGTCTCATAATAATAGATATGGCTCGTGCGATCACAGATGATTTCTTCCAACGGTTGCGTATTGAGCTTGATGGCAATTTGATTGGCCATTGTTCCCGATGAGCAAAAAAGGGCCGCTTCTTTTCCAAAAAGACTTGCGACCTTTTCTTCCAAGGCATTGACCGTGGGGTCTTCTCCAAAAACATCATCTCCTACCTCTGCTGCCATCATTGCTTCTAGCATGGCTTTGGTAGGTTTTGTCACTGTATCACTGATAAGATTGATCATAGTATTTATCAACTCAATACGTCAAGTACAGCAGTATATCTCATTTTGAAAACATCGGCTACGGCTTCATAAACTATTTTTCCTTTCACGATGTTGAGGCCTTCTCTCAAATCTTTGTTATCGATACACGCTTTTTTCCAACCTTTATTAGCCAATTCAAGTGCGAAAGGCAAGGTCGCATTGGTCAATGCAATGGTAGAAGTATAAGGAACTGCTCACGGCATATTGGCCACACAATAGTGTATGATATCATCGATCACATAAGTTGGATCTTCGTGGGTGGTAGGTTTACACGTTTCGATGCAGCCTCCTTGATCGACTGCGACGTCAACCAAAACCGTACCGGGACGCATTTCTTTGAGCATTTCTCTTGTGATGAGATGTGGCGCTTTTGCACCAGGTATAAGTACCGCACCAACGATCAAATCATGATCCCCTATCAAACGTCTAATGTTGTATTCATTGGAATAAATAGTGCTCACATTTGCGGGCATAATCTCACTCAAGTATCTGAGCCTTTTGAGACTGACATCCATGATGGTCACATCCGCACCCAAACCTGCCGCCATTTTTGCTGCATGCGTGCCTACAATACCGCCTCCAAGCACCAAAACTTTACCTGGCTGCACACCAGGAACTCCACCAAGCAAAACACCTCTACCTCCCATCGGTTTCTCCAAATATTTTGCACCCTCTTGAATAGCCATTCTGCCAGCCACTTCACTCATGGGGACAAGTAAGGGCAAACTTCCATCAGGTGAGGTTACAGTTTCATATGCCAAACACACAGCCTTTTGTTTCACCATGGCCTCAACGAGCGGTTGATACGATGCGAAGTGAAAATAGGTAAACAACAGTTGATCTTCTTTGATCAAGTCATATTCTGAAGCGATGGGCTCCTTTACCTTCATGATCATTTCAGCGCTGTTGTAAACAGCTGCAATATCTGGTAAAATTTGTGCACCAGCTTTTACATACTCTTCATTAGGAAAGCCACTGCCAGCGCCTGCTTGGTCCTGAACAAAGACTTCATGCCCTCTTTTTTTGAATTCTACTACACCTGCAGGAGTAAGCGCAACCCTGTTTTCACTGGGTTTGATCTCTTTTGGAACACCAATTATCATGGTTTTAATAACATTATTTGGTTAAGAATTATATTTCATTTATTTGATCCTTGTTTGCATATCTGGACCACAACCTAAACGAATTTTTAAATTTTTATTTTACCTTTTTGAGGATGATCTTCATTATCAAAATTAATCATCCGTTTTTACATCAAAATAAGTTTTTTCACCGATGGCCTTCAAATATCGATTTATTTCTTTCTTCACTTCACCAGCAAGGAAAAATAAACCAATCATATTGGGAAATACCATTCCTAAAATCATGGCATCAGAAAAATTGAATACAGCCTGCATTGAGGATGCACTACCTACTACCACCATGATGAGAAATAATACTTTGTAAGTCAAGTCAGCTGATCTGCTTTTGCCAAATAAGTATTTCCATGCCTGTAAACCATAATATGACCAAGAAATCATGGTCGAAACTGCAAATAAGACAATGGCAATTGTGAGGACAATCGGAAACCATGATATGGAATGCGCAAAAGCATCGGAAGTAAGGTCTACTCCACCAACAATTCTGCCACCTTCATTCATCATTACGTTACCAGCTCCATCTCCGCCATAAGCAAAAAATCCATTGAAGTTATAAAGAACGATAACCAATGCTGTCAAGGTACAAATCACAACAGTATCAATGAAAGGCTCCAATAAAGCAACTATACCCTCAGAAGCAGGAAATTTTGTTTTTACTGCACTGTGAGCGATGGAAGCAGAACCGGCACCAGCTTCATTGGAAAAAACAGCCCTTCTGAAACCTTGTACCAAAACCCCAAAAAATCCACCCACTGCAGCATCTGAAGAAAACGCACTTTTCATAATGAGTGCAATTGCATCGTCTAATAGTCCAAAATTCATAAAGACGATAATCAAACAGGCTAGAATATAAATTACTGCCATAAGTGGCACCAACTTTTCTGTAACGGTTGCAATTCTTTTGATACCACCAATGATCACAATTCCTACAATGATTGCCAAAACAAATCCTAAAATTGCACCTATGGCTGGCGTGCCAGTAAGCCCAAATAAGGATACCATTTGTTGCACAGCTTGGTTTGCTTGTGCTGCGTTGCCACCACCAAAAGAGCCACCAATACATAGAATGGCAAACATTACAGCCAGGAATTTACCTACTTTTTTATATCCCTTTTCTTCAAAACCTTTAGTCAAATAATACATGGGGCCTCCAAAAACCGTTCCGTCGGGTCCAATATCCCTGTACTTCACACCTAAAGTACACTCAACAAATTTGGTTGACATACCTAGCAAGCCGCAAACGATCATCCAAAATGTAGCACCTGGTCCTCCTATGGCAATCGCTATTGCTACTCCTGCAATGTTACCTAAACCTACTGTACCAGAAACTGCAGTGGCTAAAGCTTGAAAATGACTTACTTCACCATGTTTGCTTTCATCTCTGATGGTGTCTACGATGTCACCATCTACTACATTTACATTTGAATTCCCGTCTGCATCACCAGCCATCTCTATGGCATCATATTTTCCGCTTACCACCCTGAGGGCCAAGCCAAATCTTCTTATATTGACAAATGAGAAATAAAGTGTAAAGTAAGCAGCTCCAAAAACCAGCAAGGCAACTACGATTGGTACATTCGTTCCAGGTATATTATAGAAAACAATACCTGCAAATGCATTTGAAACTGGTGTAAACTTTTCATCTATCCAAGCATCTAGGCCAGCTCCCTGAGCCTGACTTAAGATAGGAAATAAAGTAGCCGAGATAAAAAGAAATAGACTTTTAATTGATTTTGTTAGAATCATGGTGTTTGTTTCATTGGTTAGTAAATATGATTAGCCCTAAGAGCAGTGGGATGACTACAACATTGGGTACACAATGATAAATAAAAATGTTTAAATGAATACAAAATTTAGAAAATACGTAAAAAGTATGGCTTCAACTTAGACTCTTGTTAGATTTTGAATTATTACTTTTTAAAATATTCAGCCCACATCTTTGACTCTCCAAGGCGGATTTAGCCGATTTTCACCTGCATGGTAAAGGATCAATTGATTACCATCTGGATCCTTGAGTCTTACTTCTTTCCATAACCATGGTTGATCCGTCGGTTGATCTTCGAATGTGATTCCTACCTTCATAAATTCATCTACTTGTTTTTCTAAATCATCACATTCAAAGTAAATCCAAACACCATCGCCTTGTGGTAAATGTTTCACTTGATGAACTGAAAATGTTGTATGACCGTCTGGACAAAGAAATCTCAAATAATGAGGTAGTGATTTTACAATGAGTTTGAAACCCAGTTTTTGGTAAAAATCCATGCTGACAACCAAATCCAAGGAAGGAACAGTTATTTGGTTGAGTATCATAACATCTTTTTATTTAGAAATCCTTTCAATTTCTAATTCTGCAAACCTCACATCATAGTAAGCATCTACGTAGCGATTTAACGCAGCATCGTATCTTTGCTGAGCCTCATTGAGATCAAGGATAGTAGAACCTCCTAACCTAAATTTTTCCAAAGATATTTGAAGGTTTTCTTCAGCAATCGTTTTATTTGTTTCTTCTACTTCCAGCAACCTTTTCGCTGCACCGAGTTGATTGACAGCTACGCTGATCTCTGATTTGATGCTGGAAATAGTAGCTTCTTTTTGTCGGGCTATGATGTCACTCCTGAAAGATGCAATATCAGTCTGTCTACGGTTTTGATGTCCATCATAAATATTCCATGTAGAAGTTACACCAACTGACAGACCCAAGTTTTGATTTAACAAAATGAGACCGGCATTGGTATTACTCAAACTGTAACCAAAAGCAGTATTTAAGGCAATGGTAGGTAATCGGGCGCCTTGAAGCTCCTTTACTCTCAGGTCATTGATTATTAAGTCTTTATCAATCAATTTTAAAGCCTCATCGTTTTCTAAGGCCATTTTTAATAACCCGTCTTTAGCAGTTTCATCCAATTTTGGAACTACTGCTTCCGTATCAAACAGATCATCAGCCTCTCTTCCCAATAGTAAATTAAATACTACTTTTTGATTATCTAATATGATTTGGGCAGTTTGTATGGCGGCTATCTGCGCATTCAAATCATTTTGAGATTGCAAATAATCCAGCTTTGAGCCACGACCAATCTGCCAACGTTCTTGAGTAATTTTTACTCTTTCTTCATAGTATTTGATGATTGTTTGCAAATAACTGATCGCATCTTTTTGTTTGGCCATCGAATAATATGCCACCGAGACCTGATATTCCAACAAGTCTTCCGTGTCTTTTACAGAAAGTAAACTTTTATCGCTCTGTGCCTGCAAAATACTATATCTGGTCTTGCCTCTGCTACCATCAAACAACGTCCAGCTGAGCGCCACATTGGTATTTGGCGCTACGGATCTACCAAATCTATTGATATTTCTACCATCAAAAAAACTCTGATTGACATTGTTGAAGGATGAACCTAAGTTTACGTTCCAATCAACTCTAGGCGTCATTCCCGCATTGCCTTTGTAAACTTGCATTTGATCTAGCGCTGCAGTCATTCTACTGATTTCCAGGCCGTCATTTGCTTTTTTGGCAAGCGTGATGGCTTCTTGAAGGGTTAAAACTGCTTGCCCGAAAGTAAAAATACAGCTTCCAAAAAGCAGCAATAAACTCAATATGTTTCTCCTCATCATACTACTATTAATATACTTTTTCTCCAGCTGCTTCCATTTGCTCAATTTCTTTTCGCACTCTGAAGGTTTTCTTTTTGGAAAGTAAAATGTACATCGCTGGAATGACGTACAACGTTAAAACTAATGAAAACAACAATCCACCCATAACGACGATACCCATTGATTTCCTACTAGCTCCTGCTGCACCCAAAGAGAATGCGATAGGCGCTGCTCCAAGTACCGTTGCAAGTGTCGTCATCAAAATTGGTCTCAATCTCATGGTTGCTGCTTTGATCGCTGCATCCAGTTTTTCATGACCATCTTCGCGGAGCTGGTTTGCAAATTCTACAATGAGGATACCATTCTTTGTTACCAAACCGATCAACATGATGATACCGATTTGACTGAAAATGTTGAGCGTTTGATCAAAAAACCACAAAGAGAATATTGCACCAGCAAGGGCCAAAGGCACTGTAAGCATGATGACAAAAGGATCTATAAATGATTCAAACTGGGCAGCTAGGATCAGATAAACAAGCAATAATGCCAAGAAAAATGAGAATAACGTATTGGAAGAACTCTCTGCAAAATCTCGTGCACTTCCTGTTAAGTCAGATTTGATGGTTTCATCACCCAGTGATTCCTTAATCGCATCCATTGCAGCTATGCCATCGCCGATGGTTTTACCAGGTGCAAGTCCCGCAGAGACAGTCGCACTCATGAACTGATTATAATGGTACAATTGGGGCGGACTACTTTCTTCATTAGCAGTTACAAAATTGTCGAGCTGAATCAACTCACCTGTATTGTTTTTAACGTACATACTTTTTAAATCCAGGGGTTCGTCTCTATCGTTGCTTTCAAACTGGCCAATCACACTGTATTGACGACCATTTTGATTGAAATATCCGAATCGCTGACCTGCAAAAGCAAGTTGCATGGTTTGTGCAACATCTGCAACAGAAACACCCATACTTTTCGCTTTTTCTCTATCTATAGAAACCGAAATTTCAGGTTTACTAAATTTAAGATCTACTTCATGAACTGGGAAAGTAGGATCTTCTGCCACCTTCTCCAGAAATTTCGGTAGATACTCATTGAGCTTTTCAAAATTTGGGGCCTGGATCACGTATTGCATAGGTAGACCTCCTCTTCTGTTGAGAGAAATAGTTTGTTGTTCACTAGCAAATGCTTTTCCATTGTTCAATCTTCTGAACTGTCCATTCACGTAATCAGAGATTTCTGTTTGTGATTTGATACGAGTTTCCTTTGGAGTCAACAAAATTCTTCCAAAAGCAGTATTTGGTGCCCAGATCCAGCAAAACCAGGGGCTGTGACGGGGAGCATATTTTCAATCTCTGGTACAGAATCCAAAATTTTGGCCGTCATTTGTTGGACGTATTTGTCCATAAATTCAAATGAAGACCCCTCAGGAGAAGATATATTTAACCTAAATGCAGATCTATCATCTATAGGTGCCAGTTCAGATTTGAGTGGTTTTCCAAAAAAATAAACCATTGCCAAGGTTATTCCTAAAATTGGAATTGCCATCCAAGTGCGCTTCATGAAATTCTTAAGTCCTTTTTCATAACTACTTTCCATGTTTCTGAAAAACGGTTCTGTCGCTTCGTAGAATTTATTTGGTTTTTCCTTTTTTCTTACCAAGTAGGCGTTGAGCATTGGTGTCAAAGTCAAAGACACGAATGCAGAAATTAAAACTGCAGAAGCGAGCACAATACCAAACTCTCTGAATAACTTGCCCACAAATCCTTCCATGAAAATCACTGGTAGGAAAACTGCTGCAAGTGTTATCGAAGTAGATAATATCGCAAATAATATTTCATTGGATCCCTTGATGGCCGCTTGAATGGGGCTCATCCCCTCTTCTATCTTTTTGAAAATATTTTCTGTGACCACAATACCATCATCCACAACCAGACCCGTTGCCAGCACAATGGCCAATAGAGTCAAAACATTGATTGAAAATCCAAATATGTACATGACAAAAAAGGTACCTATCAACGATACAGGAATATCTATCAAAGGTCTGATGGCAATGATCCAATCTCTGAAAAATAAAAAGATAATGATGACCACTAAGCCGATTGCTATGAGTAAAGTTTCTTTTACTTCAAAAATGGATTGTCTAACAAACACAGTATTGTCAAATAACATTCCGATTTCATATCCTTGAGGCAATTCTTTTTTGACTTCTGCCATCCTTACAGACAAGGCATCACTGATATCTATATAGTTACTTCCTGGTTGTGGTTGAATGGCCAAACCTACCATGGGTTCTTGATTTACTCTCAACAATGTCTGTTGATTTTCGGCTTCAATACCAGCATAACCAATATCCTTTAGGGTAACAATCTGATCTCCATTAGATTTAATGATGAGGTTGTTGAAATCATCTTCTGTTGACAATTTACCTGACGTCTTCACCGTCAATTCTGTCATCTTTCCCTCTATCTTACCACTAGGCAACTCAACATTTTCTCTATCTAATGCACTTTTTACATCTTGGGTCGTAACGCCTAAGGAAGACATTTTATCAGGATTCATCCAAAGTCTCATGGAAATCCTTTTCAATCCCCATAATTGAATGTTACTGACGCCACTGATATTTTGGAATCTAGGTGCTATGACATTCTCTGCATAGTCGCTGATTTCTATGATGTCTTTCCCTTTGTTTCTTAAGGACATTGCAAAAATTGCATCAGAGTTGGAGTCTGCTTTACTCACTACTGGAATACCATCCAAATCCCGAGGAAGTTGCTGGACTGCTTGGGTCACCTTATCCCTTACGTCATTGGCAGCGCGCTCCATATCAACACCAAGCTCAAATTCTATGGTAATATTTGCAGAACCTTGATTACTCGCTGAGCTTACCGTGCGGATCCCTTCAACGGAGTTGAGTACTTTTTCAAGAGGTACAGTTATTTGGGATTCAACAATATCTGCATTTGCACCAGGATAACTCGCTCTGACCGAAACTACTGGCGGATCGATCGAAGGAAACTCCCTGACGCTCAATGACTGATAACTGATGACGCCAAATAAAACAATCAGCAAGTTGAGCACGATGGCCAATACCGGCCTTTTGATTGAAAGTGTTGATAATGACATGCTTATTCTACGCTTATGGTTTTCTGAGCAAGGATAGGTTGTCCTTCCTTGATATTCATCAAACCTGATACAACAATGGTGTCTCCTACATCTATGCCCGAGGTAACTTCAAGCAACTTGTCTGTCCTTGTACCAGAGGTAATAGCACGTTCTACAGACATTCCATTTTTAACTAAGAAAACTTTTTTCCCTCCAGCAAAAGGAATAATCGCCTCTGTCGGGACTTTGATAGTTTTGTGTGCTCCCAAAGGCACATTTACTCTTACAAACATCCCTGGCAACAATTCTCCGCCAGAATTTGGTAACGATGTTCTCACTTTTATCGTTCTGAGTGTTTGATCTACAGTTGGGTCCAAAGCCACGACCGTTGCATTATAAGGTTTGTCACTTCCATCCAAATTGATAGAAACTTTACTACCTACCTTAATGCGGCTGCTGTATTTTTCAGGTACGGTAAAATCCATTTTTATGGGATTTGTTTGTACAAGAGTTGCGATAGAGGTTGTCGGTGTGATGTAAGCACCAAGGCTGATGTTTTTGAAACCAATTCTACCTGAAAAGGGAGCACGCACCTCAGTTTGTCTGAGTGAAACCTCCAATAACTCTCGGTCTGCGCTTAGCGTATTGATTTTATTGAGAGCAATGTCGTACTCTTCTTTGCTAATGGCATTGATGTCTAATAATTTTTTTTGTCTTGCCTCAATTTGTTGGGCCAATTCAGCCTCGTATTCCAATTTTTTCAAACTAGCGCGTAAATCTGAATCTTTTATTTTTGCGATGAGCTGGCCTTTGTTGACATAACTACCTTCTTTGATATTGAGTGCGGTCAACAAACCTGAAACTTCACTACGTAGATCAACTGACTCGTTGGCAACCATAGATCCGGTAGCAACAATCTCACCTTCTGACATACTTTCTTGAGCAACCAAAATATCTACTCTCATTGCAGGTGCTGCACCCGGACCTCCGCCTGGACCACCTGCCATACTTTTACCTGGCGCGGCTGGCATCGGACCGCTTGCTTTTTCCACTTTACTGGGGAAAAAAAAGATCTTAGCTAAAATCATTGCAATGATCAAAACAGCTACTATCAAAATAGACTTCATACAAACAACTTTATGGATAAAAATAAGTAGAACTTCATTTGGGATCATGAAGCTACTCGGATTTAACACGGGAAAAAACCGAATGACCACATATTAAATATAATTTAACAAAGATTCATCAATTTTTATCGAATTTCTGTCAAGAAACATAAATTTTAATAAAATTGCCTGTCAATATCGTATTACCTTTATTTATCATATGAAGGTTTCATAATGATGCCTATTTTATTCCAACATTTCAAATATCTTTGAATGGAATATTAAAAAGAAACTGTGACTAGAAATTGTCCAATTGGTGTTTTTGATAGTGGCTCGGGAGGTCTCACCATTTTAAAGGAGTTTTTGGAGGTACTACCTGATTATGATTACATTTATTTGGGCGATCACGCTCGGGCTCCCTATGGGACTCGTTCCTTCGAAATTGTTTATGAATATACACTCCAAGCGGTAAAATGGTTTTTTGATCAGGGTTGCGAACTCGTCATAATCGCATGTAACACTGCCTCAGCTAAGGCTTTGCGCACCATTCAACAAAAAGATTTACAACATATTACCAAAACTGGGAGGGTCTTGGGTGTCATCAGGCCAACCACCGAAATCATTGGGAGTAAAACAAAAACCAATCATATCGGCATTTTTGCAACAACGGGAACTGTCGCTTCTCAATCCTACATTTTGGAATTGGAACACTTGTGGCCAAACATCATTGCTCATCAGCAAGCTTGTCCGATGTGGGTGCCACTCATAGAAAACAATGAACATCTTGACCCCGGTGCTGATTACTTTGTGCAGAAGTATATTGATTTATTGCTTGAGCAAGAAGCCTCCATCGATACCATTTTATTGGCTTGTACGCATTACCCTTTATTGAGTCACAAGATTAAAGAACGGCTTCCTGCTCATATTCAAGTTTTTGATCAAGGCGAAATCGTTGCTAAAAGTCTGGTTAATTATTTAGAAAGACACCCAACAATTGAGCAAAAAATAAGTACTGGCAGAAGTGTCACCTTTTACACTACAGAACATGCTGAAAGATTCAATGAAAAAGCAGCGTTATTTTTTGGCAAAAACATTCAATCAAAACATTTAGAAAGATTGTAATTCGGTAGAAAATGAAGAAATTTACCTTTGGATTTATTGCGTTTATGACTTTAACTTCCTGTATGAATGAATCAAATTTAGATATACAAGGCCATCGAGGTTGCCGGGGATTGATGCCTGAAAATACCATTGAAGGATTTCTCAAAGCTTGTGAATTGGGGGTAAATACGCTGGAAATGGATGTGGTGGTGTCTATTGACGGCCAGGTAGTGGTTTCGCATGAGCCTTTTTTCAACCACGAAATAACTACCAGCCCATTTGAAATTCCAATTACAGAAGCAAACGAAAAGGAGTTTAATATTTACCAAATGACTACTCCTACAGTTCAAAAATTTGACGTGGGTAGCAAAGTACATCCTCGTTTTCCAAACCAAATCAAATTAAAAACCTATAAACCCATTTTGAGCGAAGTGGTGAACGCCGTAAAAAATGCTGGTTACAAACCTCATTACAATATAGAAATCAAAAGAACTGTAGAAGGCGATGGTGTTTTTCACCCAGACGCATTGAGTTTTACCAAATTGGTCGTAGAAAATGTAATAAACTTGGGAATTGCAGAGGTGACTACCATTCAATCTTTTGATCATGATTGTCTGAATTATACCAAAATGTTTGCAAAAGATCTAAAAACAGTCATGCTTGTCGAGGATGAAAACACATTGAGTTGGCATCTAGATAAACTTGACCATCAACCTTTTGGATATAGCCCTGATTTTCATTTAGTAGATTCTTTTTTGGTGAAGTCATGTCATGATAAAAATATAAAAATCATACCATGGACAGTGAATGAAGTGAAGGACATAAAAAAAATGAAAAACCTTGGTGTTGATGGCATCATTTCTGACTATCCCGATAGGGTGATTGCTGAGGTAAGAAAGTAGAATGACATGCCTGTTATAAAAGACGAATCATACAAACCTAGACTTTTATTGAGAAATGGTCACCTCAATACACTCAATGCTTATTTGTTCCGCAAGCAAAAACATCCCGCATTTATAAGAGAAAGGATTACAACGCCTGACGATGATTTTCTCGATTTGGACCGTATCACACAAGGGAGTCGTAAGTTGGCTATTTTACTGCATGGATTGGAAGGCAGCACAAATTCTCAATACATCATTGGGATGACCAATAATCTGGCGCATGCAGGTTATGATGTGATTGCTTTAAATCATCGATCTTGCAGCGGTGAGATGAATCTCAAAAAGTCCTTTTACCACAGTGGTTTTGTAGATGACTTTGTATTTCTTCTTGAAAAATACCATCAGGAATACGAGTCAGTAACGGCAATCGGTTATAGTTTGGGAGGCAATGTACTTTTGCGATATGCTGGACTTTATGCAGGTAAACACCCAGCAAATCTAGAGCGCATCCTATCAGTGTCTGCACCATGTGACCTACATGGCTCAAGTCTGCGATTATTGGAAACACAAAACAAAATTTATGCGATTCAGTTTTTAAAAACCTTGAAGCACAAGATATTGCTTAAGTCGACTATTTTTCCCGACGTTGATGCAGCTCAGTTCTCAAAAGTAAAAACACTTTGGGATTTTGATGAATATTATACCGCACCATTACACGGTTTTAAAGATGCCATGGATTATTATACATCTTGTAGTTCTTTGCAAGTGCTCAGCCAAATTTCCATGCCTACCTATCTCATCTCTGCATTGGATGACCCCTTTCTTTCAAAAACTTGTTTTCCATATCAACAAGCATCAGAAAACCCCAACTTTCATTTCATTCCACTAAAATATGGTGGACACGTAGGTTTTTCTTATCAAAATTCGCTTTCTTACGCAGATAGATTAATCATGGGTCTCTTGACAAATAGTAAAGAACCTACCATTTAGCTTTGTTTTTCTGAACTTCCTGAGGATCTAGTCCTTACACATCATATTATATAAATTCATTATATGAATTAGAAATTTTAGAAAGTCTGTGAAATTTTAAAATAATTTTTACATTATTTTGCGTTATAAATTCGTCTCCATAAAAAAAGAGTATGTATTACAACACGTTTGCATTAGAAAAAGCCAATAGAGGTAAAGGCATGAGGTTCTCGGTCATCGCACACTTGTTGCTGTTGCTCATCGCTTTTTTTTACTATTTCCAAGTGGAAGTCAAGAATCCAGATCCAGATAAACCATATAGAATATACGTACAATATCAGAATTTCGAAGAAAGTTCTTTGAGCTCATACGCTCATGCTGATGTAGGGGAATCGAGACCAAAGTCTGAGGAAGTAGAATTGCTCTCACCAAAAATATTGGAGACAGTAATAGAAAAACATCCAGAAATGGAGATTCCAAAACCACAAGTGGTCATTGCCCCTACGCCTCCACCGACTCCCACTGTCAATGAGACCGTTGTGGAAGAGAGCCCGGTTGTAGTGGAAGAAAGCCCTCAAGTTGTTGAAAAACCAATACCTGTTGAAGCACCAGTAGTAAAACCAAGCCCTGAACCTGCAAAGGTGCCAACACCTCCAGCTCCTTCTCCTAGTCCTCCAAAACAAGAAACAAGTACACCTAGTGGAAGTACCGCCGATACAGGAGGTAAAACTTCAGGTGATAAACCTGCTTCCAAAACAGATGGTAACGGTTCTGGAAAATCGAATACTGGTACAGGTCCTGGTAGTGATTCTGGTCCTGACAAAACCAGTGGTAAAGCCAATGGCCAAGACGGAAGTGGATCGTACGACGGTTCTGGCAACGGTATTTTTGGAAGAAAAGTGATTTATAGAAACTATGCTGGTATTCCATTGACTAAATCTGGAAAGATCGTCATGAAGGTTTGTATCAATAGGTCAGGCAACGTGGTTTATGTAGAGCTTTTGGAACTAGAGACGACCCTCAGAGATAGAGAAACGTTGAGAAAAACACTGATTGCCGCACGAGGATATAAATTTGAACCAGATGCCAAAGCTCCAACAGAAGAGTGTGGTAAATTATCTGTTGTGTTGGATATCAATGCTTTCAAAATCAAATAATGGATAACGATGAAATAATTTTTCATCTGGCAGAGGACAGGGCCAGGTATTTTGAAGCTGTCACCCCGCCAATCATCCAATCCAGTAATTTTGTGTTTGAGTCTATCGCCGACTTACGTCAAAAAGTGGTGGCCGAATCTGAAAATTATGTCTATTCTAGAGGCATTAACCCAACAGTAGATATTTTACGAAAAAAATAGCTGCTCTAGAAAATGCAGAAGATGCCTTGGTCGTAGGAAGTGGCGTGGCTGCCATCTCGTGTGCGGTAATGGCAAATCTTAAAACGGGCGATCATGTTTTGTGTGTAGACAAACCTTACAGCTGGACCAAAAAATTGTTTGATCAATATTTACCCAAGTTTGGCATTTCTGTAGACTATTTTGTTTGGGAAAACCAAGAATCTTTTCAGTCACAAATAAAGGCCAACACTCGGGTGGTTTTTCTTGAAAGCCCAAATTCTTTGACCTTCGAATTACAAGACCTCGGCGCAATTGCAGAAATTTGCAAGTCAAAAGGTATCATTTCCATCATAGACAATAGCCATACTTCACCTTTATACCAAAAACCCATAAACTTTGGAATTGACATCGTAGTCCATTCTGCGACCAAATACCTCAATGGACACAGTGATGTAATGATGGGTGTGATTTGTAGCTCGCAGGAGATGATTAAAAAAATCTTTTATGGCGAATACATGACGCTAGGACCAATTGTTTCTGCCCATGATGCTTTCCTGGCCATCAGAGGATTACGGACATTACCCATCAGATTGGAGCAATCCGATAAAACTTGTTTGCAGTTGTTTCATTATTTCAAGAACCATCCAAAAGTACGCAAGGTCTACTACCCTTTTGACCCAGATGCTGCACAATACGACCTTGCAAAAAAACAAATGAGTGGAAATGGCGGATTGATTTCTATAGAACTAGCTGTGGAAACTAAGGAGGAAGTGAATGCATTTGTAGAAAAAATTTCTAAATTTATGATGGCTGCCTCTTGGGGTGGTTATGAATCCTTGTTTTTACCCACTTTGGCATTTTATGATATTCCTGGTTGGAAAAATCCAGTACTGCCTTTTCAATTGATCAGATTTTATGTGGGTTTAGAGGAATTTGATTATTTAGTCGCAGATCTGGATGCTGCTTTTGAGGCTATAGGTTAGCGTTTGATTTTGCCCATCATCTCATCTATTTTGGTTAGATGCCAACCTCTTCTTTAATTCTTTCAATAGGATATCCATGCCATTGGTTTTTATTTCTAATGCATTTTCCAATAACTGACCTATCCTACCTTTTGGAAATCCTTTGGCTTTAAACCATAAAAGGTAAGCCTCTGGCAAATCGCTGATTATCACACCTTGGTATTTGCCAAAAGGCATGCGCATCCTGCATATTTCAATCAATATGTCCTTATCTACTTCACTTTTCCAATCAAACTCTTCCAAAACTGCTAGCTTATCTAAAAATAATGCATCAAACATACGCTGATTGATGATAAGAATCTTCATCAAATCGTGATATCGTTTCTCTGTAGGGTAAATTTCAAAGTTCGTCTATTATTTATCAAAAAAGACTACTTTTGTTTTATCATTGCCTTTATGATGTATTATTAAATGGCTTGAGAAATATTTCCGATGCATAAAACTGACCAGATTCTGTACCAAGATTCCAAAAAATCCGCTATCAATAAAAGTAGAAAGGAAATTTCTCAAAAAATTAAGTCACATTACGACTTCTTGAAAAATGCATTGGAGGATATCAAAACTACAGGATCTATTGCCTCTAGTTCCAGGTTTTTGGTTTCTAAATTGCTTGAAAAGATTGACTTTTCGCAAACCAAAAGTATCGTTGAGTTTGGAGCAGGTCTTGGCTCTGTGACTTTCCCTATATTGCAGAACATGTCGCCACAAGCACAATTTCTCTCTTTCGAGATCAATAATAATTTTCTAGAAAGTTTGGCTAAAATAAAGGATAGCCGCTTCAAGCTCATCAATGACAGTGCGGCCAATTTGTGTGACTATGTCGAAAATGAAAGTGTAGACGTGATAGTTTCGTCTCTTCCTCTCAAAAATATAGACGATCAGATCAAAGAAGAGATCATCAAAGCAAGTTTATTGGGGCTAAAAAAAGGCGGTCTATACATTCAATACCAATATTCTCTCAGCGATTATTCTTGGCTGAAAAAACATTTTGAAGAAGTTGAGTTGGATTTTACTGCCCTAAATATTCCACCAGCCTTCGTTTATATTTGTAAAAAATAAGCTCTAATTTTATTTAATAAAAGCAAAAAAGATTCTTAACCCCCAAGAGTGAAGGCTAAGAATCTCTAAATTTTTTATTTGCATAGTTAGAAGTTAAATCCTATTCTTCCAAACAAATACATACCATCTGAGCCCATTTGCACAGAATCATTAAACCCACCTTGATCGGTCCATCCATCAAATTGTGGAGTAGGATAAGCGCCAAAAATATTATTTGCTCCAATGGTTAGCCTCAATTTACTGGCAATTTGATAACTCAAACTTAAATCTAAAGTGCCCATAGCTTTATAAACATCCGTTGCCTTGGTGTATAATTCATCTGCTTCAGCTTGGTTTGTCGCTGGTGTATCCACCCACTGAAAATCTTGAATTTCTACTTGACTAAATTGCGTCCATGTCAGGAAAGCA
The DNA here is from genome assembly GCA_016715105.1 of Saprospiraceae bacterium. Taxonomy (GTDB): domain Bacteria; phylum Bacteroidota; class Bacteroidia; order Chitinophagales; family Saprospiraceae; genus JADKBO01. The sequence continues at coordinate 19,581 of JADKBO010000017.1, forward strand.
TCCAATTTTCCGTTGGTAAAGCCCAGGTTTGCTGCAAACTTGTATTTGGGAGCTGCTGCCTCTAAATAAGCTCTTGAAAAAGGGCCAAAGAATGTAAACGGATTGAGACTACCAGCATTCACTCTTTTGATCTCCGTATTATTGACGTTTCCTGCAATTCCAAAACTAAGTGATTGAGTATAAGCGTCATTGAGAAATTTCTTATAAGTTAGCACCACATCCACACCAGTTGTTTTGGTGTCTGCTCCATTGGCAAAAAACTGAGCAGCCTCTGCGCCGACATTCAAGGCAGATACATCAAATACATCTGTAAGAATGATTCTGTCATTGACATTGATCAAATATCCATCTACCGTTGCCGTGAAATTTGATTTTTTGAAGGTAAATCCACCAGCAAAATTTGTAGCTGTTTCTTGCTTCAAAGGATCAATGCCAAAAGCATTCGCTACACTGCTGGTATTGGATGCTAGTAATGTTTGTAATGACGCACCAGCAACAATGTTGGTAAAGATGAGGTTGTAATGTATTTGAGCAAGTGACGGCGCTCTAAATCCTGATGATACTGAACCTCTCAGTGCAAACTGGTCAGAAAAACTATATCTACTTGCCAATTTATAGTTGAATGTACTTCCAAAATCACTATAATTTTCAAACCTCACAGCACCACTCAGCAAAAAAGCCTTAGTGAAGTTCATTTCCACGTCACCGTATATACCCAAATTGGTACGTCCTTCATTTACTTCATTTGCAGGAGAATATCCAGGAAACCCTTGTGATCCACCACCTGGTTGTTGACCAAACTCGTTGACAAAAGGTGTTTGTGTAGCAGCATTTGTGATAGCTTTACCATTTACGTCGTAGGTGGCATATGAACCCTCTTCACCAGCAAAAATGTCAAACTTCTCCGAACGAAATTCTGTACCAAAAGCAATGTTCAAGCCAGAACCAACACTTTTAATAAATTTAGAAAAATCGAGTGAAGTGACATTCATACGCAATCCGTGACCACCTGCATCAAATTCAGTAGGAGATTTACTTCCCAAAGACGCATTGTTGGTTCCTTTTATGGTGTAATGAAAATCATTGTTTCCATAAGTATTGCTAATATCTGCCTTCCATTCTTTTGGCAAAGAAAGCCTAAAACCTCCCGTAAAGGCATTGTCCAAAATTTTGGATGTAATCTGGGGGGTGAACCCATTGAGGTATAGAGATGGAACTGCTCTGTCATCGCCTTCTGGTCCTGGTGCAGATCTCGAAAAAGCATTTGCGTCGGTATAGCGGTCTCCCCATGTTCCAAAGGCATAAAATTCCGCAGATTTTCCAATCGGTAAGGCTGCATTACCTACCAATTGATACTGATCTACGGCTGCAGATCCATATCCTTTTCTCCAATCAAATCCAGGCCTTAAGGTTTTATCTTTACTCAAGAACTCACCGCCCACATTGAGGTAACCACCTTTTTCTCCCAAGCCAATTCCATAGTTTAAGGCTACTCTTGCGGTATTGCCATCAAAACTTTTTTCCTTCCCATCCAGTCTATTTTTCCCATCCACATTAAAAAGTTCGGGCTCCCAGCCGTCTTGGGTATCGAAAATCTGTTGAGCAAAATCTCCTCCGCGTTTTGTACTATAAGCTCCATAAGTAACACTGCCCTCCACACCATCTGTCTGGTCTTGCAATACTATATTGATGACCCCTGCAATGGCGTCCGATCCATATTGTGCAGAAGCTCCATCTCTTAATACTTCAATCCTTTTTATGGCTGAAACAGGAATGGCGTTGAGGTCAGTTCCTGTATTTCCACGCCCTCTTGTGCCAAAAATATTGACCAGTGAAGACTGATGTCTCCGTTTACCATTTATCAAAACGAGTGTTTGGTCAGGCCCCATGCCTCTGAGCGAAGCTGGGTCTACGTGGTCAGCTCCATCAGAACCAGATTGTTTGGTTGCATTAAATGAAGGGGCGGCATATTGTAATATTTGATTGATTTCTACCCTACCATTTGTCGAAGTAAGATTTGCTACATCAATAATATCTACCGCTACAGGAGAATTGGTCATCGTTCTATTATAACTTCTTGACCCAACAACCTGAACCTCACCGATGACAACACCTTCCTCCATGATTACCTGAAGTGTCGTTTGTCCACTAACTTCAACATTCAACGAACTGTAACCAATATAACTGAAATGTAAAACAGCGTTTGGATTGGAAATCTCTAAGCTAAAGTTACCATCAATGTCTGTGGCCGTCCCGTTGGTTGTACCATTTTCAGAAACATTGACTCCAAGTAACAATTCACCGTCAGCAGACTTAACTTGACCATTGACCAATACTTGACCTTGCAGTGTCAAACATGAAAATGCATAAAGTAACAAAAAAAGTAAAGTTGTTTTCATTTGTTTGGTTTTAGAATAAAAAAACAAAATATTGCTTGTGCGCAGTAGGACTTATGGTTTTGACCATATTTATAGCAAATCAACAAAATAAATATACATCTCAATTTTCATTGTATAAATAAGTATGCAGTATTTTTTTCTGATTTTTTTTAAAATTTGGCATCTTCGCACTTTTCCCTTTATTGCAATAAAATGATGTCTCCAATGAAGTACAGAAGATTATCAATCGAAGAGTTGACTCATCTAGAAGAAAAATTCATCCAATTCCTGGTTGTCAATGGCATTTCAGCTGAAGATTGGGTAAAAATGAAAACAGCAAATCCAGACCAAGCCAATACCTTGATCGATGCTTTTTCTGACACGATTTTCGAAGGGTTTATGCAAAAAACTACCTATTTTGAGTACGCTGATCCGAAAATGATTTTGAGTTATAGAGTAGATGAAAATAAAGCCATTTGTTACATCCTGATGATTAATTCTGATAGTAATTTGGAAATTAATACACAGAATCCAATAGCTTCCATCGTCGGAATTTCAACAGATGATTTCACATTGACAAAGGCAACCAAAGAAATCCAAGGAGATCGTAATTTGTTTGTATATCAAGAACTTGAAAATGGACGATACGTTACCGATGGTAAATTATTTGATTTCTTTTACAAACTCAATGCTTAACCTATAAGCATATATAGATGGGCCCATTGCTCGTAAAATGCGGAAGCTTCTTCAATCTATTTGAGCAATAAGAAACTACCAGCTTTACTATACGTCTGATTTTCGCAAGTATAACTTATTTTATAAACATAACTGCCACCTGGCATTGATTGGCCATCCTTGGTCCCATTCCATCGATCAGCTTTTGTTTGGAGTGTAGTAACCCAACCTCCCCAACGATCAATGATTTGAAAACTTTTAATTTCATCTACAATGAATGTATTAGAAATGCCGATGTCGTCATTTAGGTCATCATTGTTTGGAGTAAAAGCCGCTGGGATCAACAAATCAGCACACTTTTTATCTTGTTCTTCTACTACATTGATGGTGATCGTACTTATTTCTTCGCAACCATTATTGGTAAGTGCCAATTCATACGTTGTGCTTTCTTCGGGAGAGGCAATGACATTGAGTGAATTGGGATCATCCAAACCAGCAGTCGGCGTCCATGTAAAATTATCCGCGCATTCGGCTCCAACCATTATTTCAACTTCAGAGCCTTTGAAAATGGTGGTGTCTTTGGTGGAAATTCTATCTGGAAATACATAACTTCTTACTAGATCCTGCCTTGATAATGCTCGATTATAAATGGCAATTTCATCCAATAATCCCACTAGTTTATCATCACCGCCTGCACCACAAGGGCTTCCAGAAAACCGTACACGTGCATTACGACCGATGGGTATATTTCTATTTACTTCAGCCAAACCAACTGTCATATTATTGATGACTAAGGTATAATTCAATTCGGATTTGATCAGGGTCACCCTATTCCAACAGCCAGCATCCACTTTTCCCTGTAATATGTAATATTGACTTACATTTTCTGCAAGTTCTACCACAATTTCACCTGACTGTGGTACATAACGCATGTAAATACTGGAATCCAAATCACAAAAACTTTGAATAGACAAAAGATCTGTGGTATTGGTAACCGATGTAAGATTTACATAAAAATCTATAGAAAAGTCTTTTGAAAATATCTGGTTGATATCTTGACCCAATTCTAACGTTTCTTGCCCACTCATTGCAAAACCATCGCCATTGATACCACAATTGCAAGCGAAATTTCCAGAAACTTTGGCATCGTTGCCAAAACCACTTTTTTCTGCAAGGGAGCATTGATCAAAATCGTAAAGAAACACAGGGCTTTTCTGGGAAACACCTAAGCTGTAAATAAAAAGTACCAAGACCCATAAAACAAAAAACCGCTTATCTACCATATATTTGTAAATGCTCAAAGGCGTTGAAATATTGCGACAAAGGTATAAAAACACGGTAATTTTTCGTCTTATATGATTTGATTTTGAATATTTATTGAATGTCTGTTAAAACAAAATCTTAGTACTTCCATCGTATTTATAATGTCATATTTATTTAATATATTCTTACTATGTCGAAAAATAAGCAGATAATAAGCCTTACTTTATATATTTGCACCACATTTCAAGGGATATGTCAATAATAAGTGTTTTAACTAAAAAAAAGTCATCGTCTAGCGAAGCTCCAGAAGAAAAAGAAATGGGCTTCTTTGACCATCTTGAAGTATTGAGATGGCACATCATTCGATCGGTAGCCATGATCTTAGTGCTAGCCATAGTTTTCTTTGTGGCCAAAAGCTTTACTTTTGATACTGTGGTATTCGGCCCTAAAAAAGCTGACTTCATTACTTATAAGTTCATTTGTGACATTTCACCATCAGTTTGTTTTTCACCCCCAGAACTCAAACTCATCACACGAGAAATGGGTGAGCAATTCTTTATCCACATGAAAGTTGCTTTTTGGTTGGGACTCATCGTTGCTTTTCCATATATATTTTGGGAATTTTGGCGATTTATAAAACCAGGATTGTACAAAAATGAACAAAAAGCTGTTGGGGGAATTGTTTTCTATTGTAGCTTTCTATTTTTCCTGGGTATTGCCTTCGGTTATTACGTAATTGCGCCTTTTTCAATTACTTGGCTGGGAACCTACTCCGTTGGTTCTGAAACTGAAAACTCGCCTACCCTGGCATCCTACGTCAACTATTTGACCATGTTTACCATTCCAACAGGCATCATTTTCGAACTTCCGATTGTTGCCTTTTTCTTAGGAAAGATAGGTATTCTTACTTCATCCTTTATGTCTGTCTATCGGAAACATGCCATTATTGTGATTTTCATAGTGGCTGCGGTTGTGACTCCACCTGACGTGATGACTCAAATTCTGATAGGTACTCCTGTTTGGTTATTGTATGAAATATCTATTTTTATTGTGAAGGCCCAAGAACGAAAAAATAAAGCTTTGGTAGCCGTAAGTGAAGACTAATATGACAAGAATAACATCGAATATGACTTTATTCTGGAAGTTATTTATACCTATCATGATTGCAACCATGATGGGTATATTTGGCCTGGCCTTATTATTTACCGACAATTACAACTTTGATTTGTTCTTTAGTCCTCTATCAAAATTAATTTATTGGTTGTATTATCTCTTGGTACTTACTTTTTTATATTTCAAACTGTTCACATTCAAAAGGATAGAATTTGATGAAGACCATTTTTATGTGACCAATTATTTCAAAACTATCCGGTTTCCACACATTGCAGTTGAACGATTGCATTATGGAAGATTGGGTAAAATTTCTGCGAGGATGGTATTGAAACAAGAAGGTTTCTTTGGCAAATCACTACGTTTTGTGCCCTATCAGATTGGATTGGGTGAGCTAGCGGCTTTGACAGGTTTGAAAATCACGAAAAGGCCATAACCCAAAAGTTATTTTACCTCATCACCTTTAGTTAATAATTTCCGTTTGCCATTACTCATAAAGTGCGTTTGGACACTTTTACCACCTTTATAATCAGGTACTAAGACTTCAAAATGCAAATGTGGGTTGGTCGTCCAACCAGTATTTCCGCTATAAGCCAAAACTTGACCTACTTGTACAAATTGGCCTATTTCCACGATTACGCCTTTATGTTTTAGGTGAGAATATAATGCTTCAGTACCGTCATCATGTAATACTTTTACAAAATTGGCCATCTTCATACATTTGGGGGAAGCGCATCCACCTTTATTATTGGATTCTGTTTCAACAACTATTCCTGCACGCGCTGCACAAACAGGTGTACCTTCATTCGCTACAAAGTCAATGGCCATGACCCCTCTGTGAGAATATCCTCCATTATACCCTTGCGATACTTTGGTTTGAAATCCTTCTTTGAAAGGAAATTTGTAAGTCACTGCATCATTGTGTTTTGCCCCTACAATATCACCGGGAATGCAGGTAAAATGATAAGAATAACTATAAGCTTTGGATTTTGGGTGAAGCACCATTAAACTATAACTTTTGGCGGATCCGGGTACAAGAAAAAACTTTTTAGTTGGCGCATCTATGTTTTTGAGTTGCCAATTGATTTCCAATGTATAGGGGCGGTATTCCTTATTTGTAGTAAATATTTCAATTTTCCCATCAGGTCTCTTTACCTCAAAAATTTCCACTGGTAAAGAGCTACTACCATTGAGATTGAAGAGAAATAAAACAATAAGTTGTACGATCATGTTTTCAAAACGGAATTGAGAAAAAACTTGTTATATTTAGTTTCTCAAAGTTAGCTTAAATTTTTAAAATCCTTGTCATATGAGATCTATCTGGAAAGGACACATCCGATTTTCATTAGTTACCATCCCCATTCAACTATACAGCGCTTTGGAGTCTGAAGCTGATGTAAGTTTCAAACAACTCCACAAAAAGGACAACGGCAAAATTCAATACAAGAAATTTTGTGCTACCTGTGAAGAAGAAGTACCATTCGCAGACATTGTCAAAGGGTATGAATATAGTCCTGACCAATTCGTGGTCTTGACACCCGAAGATTTGGGTAAGATAAAACTTCAAAGTAATAAAGCCATTGATATTGAGGCTTTTGTAGATGTTGATCAAGTACATCCAAGTAGATTTGAAACAACTTATTACATTGGTCCAAGTGGTGACATTGCAATACCGACTTATAGTTTATTTGTAGCTGCACTTCAAAAAACGGGTAAAGCTGCCGTTGGCCGAATCATTTTGCGCGAAAAAGAAGACGTTGTATTGATCGCATTCCAAGATGATACATTGATATTATACAAACTACGATATCCTGAGGAAATAAGGTCTCACAATGATGTCCCCGGGGTCAAAACCGAGAAGCCAAGTGCTGACCAGCTCAAATTGGCGGAAACACTCATCATGTCATTAGCAAAATCCTTTGATGAAATACCTTTTGAGGATCGATACAAAGACGCGCTGATGGAAATCGTTGAACAAAAAATTGAAGGCAAAGAAGTGGTCAGTATCGAGGATCCTGAAAAAGACGCTCCAGTAGTTGACATCATGGAAGCACTGAAAAAATCCATAGAAGAAGCCAAAAAGCTCAAAAAAGGTGCTTAAGATTTGAATGTAATTGAGATACTCAGTTGGAACATCCTCCATGGCGGAGGCACCAGGCTTCAAAAGATTTTAGAGGCCATTGCCGTCATCGATGCCGACATCATCGCTTTATGTGAGTTTAGACCAACCAAAGCTACTTTAAACCATTTAGCAAACCTTGGTTACGTAAATCAATACCTTGCTCAAACACCTTCGACCAAAAATACAGTGGTTATTTTTAGTAAAATCCCAGGCCAGGTCAACTTTCATGAAACAGCCGATGCCAACTTTCCCTATTCCATCATTTCAACAGAATTTGAAGCTTTTGAGCTTTACTCCATTTATTTACCACATAAGAAAAAACACTTTTTGTTGGATTATTTAATTGATAGATGTTCCAATCAAACCAAACCAATCATACTGACAGGTGATTTCAACACAGGCATCAATGGGGTGGACCAAAAAGGGCAAAGTTTCATGTACGAAAGTAGTTTCAAAAAATTATTAACTTTAGAAATGGGAGATGCTTTCAGACATTTACATTTAGATAAAAGAGTCTATTCTTGGTATAGTCCCAAAGGCAATGGCTTCAGGTATGATCACACATTGATGAGTACTGATTTGTTACCCCTCGTCAAATCATTTGAATATATAGAATTATTGAGAGCAAATAAATTGAGTGATCATGCGCCCATGCATTTTACGCTCCAATGGTAAAAGAATTACTTACAAAATGTGTTTGCTGATGTGTAAGATATTGACCGAAAACAATGCTCCTCTGTGCGTTACAGCTATTTGACTTGTTCTTACTTTCAAATTTTTTTCTGTTTCTAAAAGTTGTACAAATTCTTTAGCAATTGGCCTTCCTGGTTCCGACAAAATTAATTCCATCTCATCAGGCATATTTCTGATCAATTCAATCATGTCCTTTACATACCTTTTCTCATATATGACGTCGGAAGCAAGGATTAAATCAAAATTTAGGAGATCTCGGGGTTCTGAAAATAAATTTCTCCAATCAATGATTGAGGTATGAAAAGCTGTATCATCGTCATGATTTAGTGACCAATTTCTAGCAACAAAATCTAGTGCAGCTGGTAAATAATCAGAGGCTGTGATACTTTTTGGTTTACAAAATCCCGAAATTATAGTTGGTAAGGCTAATCCACAACCGATTTCCAAGACATTCCTTCCCTCTATAAGCGATTGGTTATCAATGATATATTTAGATAAAGCTATGGCACTAGGCCACAATTCCGTCCAATAAGGTATTCTTTCGTCTATGACCTCAATGTCATTTGGGCTTTGGGCAATCAAGTGATCAAATACTTCGTCAACATTGGTGATTTGCAACAACTTGATGTTTCTTTCAAAAATGTCGATTTGTATTTCTTCGAAGTGATACTCCATTTAAAAGTTGGAATTTGTTATTGGTAATTACTGAACTATTGCTTTTGATCAAAATTGAATAATAACTAAATTGGTAATTACAATTATAAAATAAAAAAAGGATGACCAATACTGACCATCCTTTTTACTTTTACTTTGATTATATCAGAACAAGTAAAATTAAGCCATGTGAGACTTTATTTTATCTTCCAATGTTGCTTTAGTTGCAGTTCCTACGTGTTTATCGATTACTTCACCATTTTTGATGAATAATATAGTAGGGATAGATCTTACTCCATATTTCATGGTAACCTCAGGGTTATTATCAACATCAAGTTTTCCAATATTTACCGAGCCATCATACTCCTTTGACAATTCCTCAATTACAGGTCCTATCAAACGGCAAGGACCACACCACTCTGCCCAGAAATCTACAACTGATAATCCGCCTTTTAGAGCAGTTTCACCAAAGTTTGCATCTGTGAATTCAAATGCCATATTTTTTAAATTTAGTTCGTTATAAAATTATAAAATTCAATGGTATAAACCATAGAATGTCTCTTATGGTTTCAACAATATTCTCATTTTGTCTATTCTGCGACAAATTAAGAATTAATTAACCAGATTATCTATTAAACTTTAGGAACGCCCTTCTGAGCATATTGCCTATTAATATTTGGAAGTTGCTCAAAGTAACTGTTCAAGTCATTTTTGACAATATTAAATCTTGGCAATTCCTTACTATCCATTGGTTTTGGTGGATCAAAAAGATGTCTTTGGTGATTGATTTGTTGCCCATTTTTCCAAAACCTGAAACAAACATGAGGACCAGTTGCCAAACCTGTAGAACCTACATAACCAATGGTTTGACCTTGTCTTACTCTTGCACCTTTTCTTATTCCTTGAGCAAAAGCTTGCATGTGTAAGTATTGTGTTTGATAGGTCTTGTCATGTTTTAACTTCACAAATCTGCCGTTTCCACCTGTGTAACCAGCTACTTCAACTACACCATCTGCAACTGCAATGATAGGTGTGCCATAAGGCGCAGCATAGTCCGTACCAAAATGCGGTATTGTTTTCTGCAAAATTGGATGAAATCTCCTTAAGTTAAATGAGGATGATATTCTTACACTTTTCACAGGAGCTTTTAGAAATCCTGCTTTTGCTGGCCTTCCGTCCTGATCGTAATAACCTTTGAAGTCACCATTTTCATAGTAATAGGAATAATGTTCGTCTTCACCAGTTTTATAGTATGCACCAATTAGATTGCCAATACCTATTTCATGTCCGTCAACAATTCTTTTTTCATAAATCAATTTAAATTCATCTCCAATTTGAGTGTGGTAAAAATCCACATTGGAAGCAAGTGCATCTTCCATTTTGTCGATGATTCTTACGTCTACATTGTTTTCTTTTAGTGAATTCCATAAAGAGCCTGTGATTCTACCAGAAGTAACCTCTAGACAAGTTTCTACTTCCTTTTCAACTAATTTGATGTCAACACCCTCTCTAAAATCATAAACAACATACTCCATATTGCTTGGTTCATATACCAATGCAATAGGCTCTGCACAAGGATCTTCTTTTATAAAGTATAATTTTTTGCCAGGTCTGATGCTTTTAGAATTGAATGCTAATTCTTTTGACTTGGTCTCTAATTCGTTGATGGTCTGATTCTTGACACCCTGATAATATAGAAGGCTTCCCAAAATGTCACCTTTTTTTATTTCCGCAGCCTCCATAAAGAAATCTTGGAGGTTGAAACCAAACTTAAATTCTGCGTCTTTCTTATTATGAGTTATAGAATGTATATTATCTATGTTGTTTTGGAGTGATTCTACCTTAGTAAATACATAAATCAATGAAACTGCTAACAAACAGGAAATCAATATATCTTTACCTATCAGTCTTTTTCGAGGCTGAGAGCTCTTCGCCATATTCCTAGTTTTTTTTGAAAGTAATAAACCCTAATTCCGTCTTAACTTGACAAAGAAAAGAAATAAAAGGCAGCCAGCCAACATTTAAGTGTTAGAATTTATTTAAAATAAAAATAACTTACTTGGCGCTGTTCCCAAATTTAATTCCAAATCTTTTCCAGAGCCATGAACGACCAAATTATATTTTTTATTTTTCGGCTTGACTTATTTCAAAAAATATTTCATTCCCGCTACGCTGAGGAATAGAATCCGGATAGTAATCAATAAAATATTCTGTAAAGTATTGATTGAATGAGGTGATATACTCTTTTGAGTTTCCCCCAAAAGGTGGGCCAGCTTTAACAAACTCTACATTAAACAGCAATCCCGCCAATTTACCTTTTGGCGAAAGCAATGATTTCATTTTTGCCAGATAATTATTTCGTAGCGCAGGATCAATGGCACAAAAAAATGTTTGTTCCAAAATGAGGTCATATGTCCCCTCCAACTCAAAAAAATCAAGGCAGATGACTTTTATATTTGGAAATTGCTCAAACTTCCTTTGGAGTTTCTCGACCAAATCAATGCTCAAATCCACAATAGTAAGCTCAAAACCCTGTTTATTTTCTATCAACCAAGAAGCTTCATAGGCATTACCAGCCCCAGGAATCAATATTTTTGTTCCAGGTTTTGCATGTGAATGCAAGTAGTTCACCAATGCAGGACTTGGATAGCCTATATCCCAGGGAGTGTTTTCTTCAATATATCTTGAATTCCAGTAAGTACTGTCTAGATTTTGATTTGCCATGGCTTACCATTCATTTTAAAGGTCTATATTTGGACCAATTTTACAATCCATTATGTTGATAAACTGCAAAGGTACGCTTATTGATCTTTCTTCGCCCAAAGTCATGGGTGTGATTAATTTGAATACCGATTCTTTTTATAGCGAAAGTCGAGTGACAGGTGTTCAAGCGCTATTCAACAAAGTAGTACAAATGGTTGAAGAAGGTGCTGATTTCATTGACCTCGGCTTCATGTCTTCAAAACCAGGGTCTGAAATATCTGACCCTCAAACAGAAACTTTAGTGATTGGCCAATCTGTAAAAGCAATTTTGGATCAATTTCCGGAAGTTTTAATTTCTGTTGACACTATACATGCTGATGTGGCAGCTGTCAGTCTGGAAGCTGGTGCGGCTATAATCAATGACATCTCAACAGGTACACATGATGATCAAATGTGGAAAATTGTGAAGGAATATCGTGCACCTTATATCATGATGCATATGAGGGGCAATCCACAAAATATGCAAATTCTCGCCCAATACGAAGACGTAGTAATGGATGTTTTGAGGTATTTAGCGGCTCAAAGAAATGCTGCCATCGACTTTGGAATAAATGACGTAATCATTGATCCGGGATTTGGCTTTGCTAAAACCATTGATCAAAATTTTGAGTTACTTAATAAATTGGCTGCATTCAAAATGATTGAGGCACCTATTCTTGTCGGTATTTCACGCAAATCAATGATTTACAAAACTTTGAATACGGTCGCTCAAGATGCTCTTACAGGCACAATTGCTTTGAATTTTGGTGCTTTGGAGCGCGGAGCCAACATCCTCAGAGTACATGATGTGAAAGAGGCAAAAGAAACCATCAAACTTTTTGAAAAACTAAATGAATTTAACTAATATTTAAAGCGTTTGTTTGTAGTTTGTTTAGGTTGAACAACGTTTATACAGTGTATGGAAGAAAAGAAGGTGATTAAAAAAGATAAACAAGGAAATAAGGGGTGGAAAATACTCTTGTATACGCTATTGTCACTTATCATCCTTCCTATCTTACTTTCATTGCTGCTCAACCTGTCTCCTGTCCAAAATTATGTGGCAAATAAACTTGCCAATTACATGTCAGAAAGAATGGATGCTAAAGTTGGCTTATCCAATATCGACATTGATTTCGCGTACGGCTTGGAGTTAAAAGGTTTTCACATTGTTCAAGGCCAAGACACGGTGCTCAATTGCAATCTCCTCGAGGTTTCACTATTACAAAACTTGTTTTCGCTCACCAAAAATAAGTTATCTCTCAATGCCGTATCTCTGGATCAACCACAAATCAATTTGGTTGTCAAAAAAGGTGAGAACATTACCAATTTAGAGAAGTTACTCAATAAACTTTTCAAACCTAAGGAGGACGACAATACAAATAAAAAATCCATTGCAATTATTCTCAAAAGTTTAGACATTACAGGTCTCAAATCTTCTTTAAGGGAAGAAAATTCGGGCATGTTTTACCATTTAAATTGTGCGAAATTTAGGATTGATATTGACAAACTAGACCCCACTAAAAAACAATATCTGATTGCTAATTTAAAATTAAACCGTCCAGAGATTAATATTGAGAAATTTCAAAGAATGGCTGAAGTAGAGTCGCCACAAGAGGTAGCCCAAATAGACAGCTTAAACAAAGTTGTCACTACTGTAACTATTAAATCATTTCAAATAGAAGATGGTTTATTCAATTTGAATGATCTTACATTATTGGATAAGCAGGATAAAAATCATTTTGACTCCAAACACTTCAACATTTCCCAGTTTAATTTTAAAGTACAAAATCTGGCATTCAACTCAAATACGGGCTTGGAAGCACAAATTGACCATCTTGGTTTTATTGATGAAAACGGTTTCCAATTAACCAATTTACAGACAGATAAGCTCGTCATCAATAAAAGCAATATCTCTTTATCTAACTTTAATTTAGCTACAAATAACAGCAACCTGGGTTCTGAAATAAGTTTGAAATTTAAGGATTGGGCAACGCTCAAAACCAACCCAGAAGCAGTAAACATGGACGCTAGACTGGTCGATAATCGTTTAGATTTAAAGGAACTATTTTACTTCCTTCCTGCCTTGGAAAAAAATGATTTTTTAGCTGAACTTTCAAAGGATCAGATGACCTTTAGTGCCCAGGTTTTTGGAAATCTCAATCAATTGGCTTTACAACGAGTAAATGCAAATCTGGGAAAAGACATTTATTTAAAGGGTAATTTAGTTTTGAATGATATCACTTCCAAAGAGTTATTCAATATGAATTTGGGCATTGAGCAATTGTCAACCCAAATGACGGAATTAAAAAGACTATTGCCCAAACTCAACTTACCAGAGAATTTCAACAAATTTGGTTCAATTAATTATGTAGGAAATTTTGATGGCACTCCAAAAAATTTCAATTTAGATGGTACTTTGAAAACGGATATTGGTTCGGCTATTTTAGACATGTCACTAGACATCAGAAATGGAACCTCCGAAGTGAAATATGCTGGGGACATCAATTTGAAAGATTTTGATTTGGGAGCAATTTCAAATAATAAAGAATTGGGATTAGCTACGCTCAATCTCAAATTTCTGGAAGGTTATAGCTTTGACCTCAGTAAATCAGACGCGCTTTTTAAAGGAGAAATAAAATCATTGGAATTTAAGGATTACCTCTATACCAATGTGCTCGTAGATGGTGAAATGAATAATGGAAAATTTGATGGAAAAATTCACAGCACTGATCCAAATTTAGACTTTGATTTTATAGGAAATTTCTTGTATGGGGATGAAGGATTTACAGTAGGTTTTGATTCAGAAATCAGGCAAATTGATTTACAAAAATTAAATTTATCCAAAACTCCACTCATACTTAAGGGTAAATTAAAAATAGACGGCACAGGGCAAAGTCTCAATACTTTCATAGGTACATTGGAAGGAAAAGATGTGTATCTACAGAAATCAGATACCATCTATGCCCTGGATGATATTGTAATGCAAGCCTCCAATAATGCTGAAGGTGTCAAACAAATAAAAATAAATAATAAGGATTTGAGCTTGTCTATGGAAGGAAAGGTGGACATAGCTAAGGTAGTCAACGATGTGAAATTGATCCTGCACAATAACTTACCTTATTATACTAAATCATGGAATATTCCGGATTCCAATAGAGTGTCAAACAATCAAGATTTCAGATTTGATATTGATGTCAAGTCTTTAGAATCTTTTGCGGATATTTTGGGAATAAAAAATATCTCCATTCAAGATTTTAAAGGAAAAGGTTATTTAAATTCTTCTAAAAATGAAATTCAAATAGCATCGACTTTTCCATTCCTCGCAATCAAAGAGAATTCATTTTATAATGGTACAGTGTATGTCAATCTACTCAACAAAGTAGGTTATCTCAATGTACATGCCGACAGTAGTAGAATTAATAAAACTAAAATTGGGGGCGTTGATATTGGCGCCAATGTTGAAGGAGATACAATCAACTGGAATCTCACATCCAATTATATTGTGGATTCTGTAGAAAGAGTGGCTGTGCGCGGTATTGTAAGTCCTCACCCTGAGGGATATCAATTGCGCATTCTCAATAACGACTTAAAAATCTACAATAAACGATGGAAATTAAATCCAGACAATCTTTTTGCATTTGGTAAACAGTATATCAATATTGAAAATTTTACCATTACAGATGGAAGTCGCACCATTGAGTTAGATGATATTGTCAATAAAGGGTTACTACTCAAAATCAATAGATTTAGATTTGACGCGGTAAACGCCATCATTAAAGACAAGAAATTTTATTTTGATGGTGAAGTCATCAGCTCACTACGCATCAACAATGTTTTCGAAAGTTCACCCGACATTTATGGCACTTTCTTGATCAATGATTTATCCATCAATGGTGACAATTATGGCAATTTAAACCTGGACATCAGCAAACCGCTCAACGAGCCATTGGAGTCCATTCTTTCGATAGAAAACAATGAAACAAAGTTGGCCATAAAATCTACCTTGGTTTACGATCCCGATTCCAAAGTATTGTTGTCTAATATAAAGGGAAGAAAGGTTCCTTTGAAATTCCTGGAATACATACTAGTGGATGGTGTGAGTGACGTGAAAGGATACGTTGATGTAGATGGTACTATTGAAGGGACTACAAATAACATCAAAATAAATGCCGATGGAACGGCTTATCAGGGAAATGTGAAAGTGGTTTACTTAGGCGAAAACTATAGGTTTGACAATCAAAAATTCAAAATATCTGAAAACTTTATAGACCTCACTGGCAGCTTGCTGTATGATAGTGAAGGTAATGAAGGAGTTATTACCGGTGGTCTTACCCACAGATTATTCAAAAATTTTGGCGTAAATGCCAATATTGAAGGTGAAAATGTGATAGCCATCAATACAACCAAGGCTGACAACCCCATTTATTATGGCAAAGGTAAAGGCCAGATTTCAGTAGATATTACAGGTCCTGTCAATAAAATAAATATGGTCATCAACGCAGTGACCAGACAGGGTACCCAACTCAATATTCCAATCACAGAATCTGCCATAACTGCAAATAAAAACATCATCACATTTATAGATAAAGATACTTTCTTTTCAAAAGATGGTTCAGCGGGCAAGGATACCACCATCACGGTATCTGGTATGAACATAGAAATGAACCTCACGCTGACCACTGATGCACAAATCAATATGATTTTTGACGAAACCATTGGCGATGTCATCAAGGGACGAGGAAACGGGAATCTCAGAATTGTATCTCCCAGAGCAGAACCACTGCAAATTTATGGCTCATACGAGATAGAGGAAGGTGAATATCTTTTCACTGCTAAAAAAATCGTCAATAAGCCCTTTGTTGTGCGAAGAGGTGGCACCTTGCGTTGGACTGGAGACCCGATCAATGCACAAATAAATTTGGAAGCAGATTATTTGGTACGGACTCCGTTGCAAAATTTCCTACAGGAGTTTTTATATAATACGTCATTACAAACTGCTGCAACTCAGCGTACTGATGTGAATGTAAAACTGTTGATCGGCAATACCTTGTACAATCCCACCATTCAATTTGATTTTGAGTTTCCTCAATTATCTGGTGAACTCAAAAACTACGCGGAAACTAAAACAAGGTTGCTTAGGAATAATATTTCTGACTTTAATGGGCAAGTATTTTCACTCATCATTTGGAATTCCTTCTTGCCTTCCAATACCTTGTCGGATATTGTTTCTTCATCAGGTATCTTGGAGTCTGCGGGAATAAATACCCTCAGCGAATTCTTATCTAGTCAGGTGTCTCTTTTTGTGACGAGTTTACTCAACGATGCCTTGTCAGAAAATGGATTAATTTCTGGAGTTGATTTCAACCTCAGTTTACGCAATAATTCCTCTTTTAATCCCATAGGAGGTAGTTCGACAGTAAATACACAGTCTGGCATTTTGCCGTCTGAAATAGAATTGCGACTCAATCCCAAATTTAGAGTACTCAATGAAAGATTAGAATTTAATGTGGGTGGAAATTACATTCGCCAAAACAGCATTGGCCAAGTCAATTACATTGTGCCGGATTTTGCCATCCAATATGCCATTACTTCTGATAGAAAGTTGGTTGGGAAAGTATATGGTCGATATGATTTCGATGAAATACAGGTAAATGCAAGGCGGCAGAAGTACGGCTTAGGTTTGCGTTTTAGGACTGAGTTTGGCTCTATGCTAGAAACAGAATCTGATCTCTCTGACTTTTTCAAGAAAAACATTGTGATAGAAGACGGTAAAAGCAAAAAGTAAAAAGATCTTCAATTAATCCAATGGGACATCAGTTGCAATGAATTTTCCTTTTTCATTTTTCATAATGCTGATGCAACTGTGGTAAGCGTCATGCTCCAAAAATAAATGGTGTCCGCATTGTGCTGCATCCTCTAGCAAACGTTTTTTCTCTTCGATGGTTTTCAAGGGTTCAATATCGTAGGCCATGACATATGGCAGACCCAGATGGGCGGTAGATGGCAATAAATCAGCACAATAGATAAGGTCGGCCTGCCCTACCCTATTCACAATCGGCAACATCATCGCTCTGGTATGACCATTCACAAAACGAAATGAAATAGCATCATCAAAATGAAAATCATTGATTTCGGTCGCAATAAATTTAGTCACACCTGTTGTCACCAATGGTAATATATTTTCGCTTAAAAAAGAAGCTTTTTCTCTTTCATTAGGCTCTATTGCCCAGTCATATTGTTCTTCTCCACACCAGTAGGTGGCATTTGGAAAGCTCGGTTTTAATTGACCTGATTCGTTGATCATAAAAGCACCACCAACGTGATCAAAATGCAAATGTGTGAGAATGACATCGGTGATGTCTTCGGGAAAGAAACCTATTTCTGAAAGTGATTCAAAAGCATTTGCACCAAATGGCAAAAAATGAGATCTGAACTTATCGTCCTGTTTATTGCCAATTCCTGTATCTATGAGTACTTTCTTGTGCCCGTATTCTACTAGCAAGCTACGCATGGCCCAAGTGCACAAATTTTGATCATCGGCTGGATAAATTTGAGACCACATCCGCTTGGGGACAACCCCAAACATCGCTCCGCCATCCAATTTAAAAAACCCTGAAATAACTGGTGTGATCTTTACCATATTTTAATCTTGTACCATTTTGATTGCTCAAATTCCAAGATAAATGTAGTAAAAACTATGCGAAAGATCTTCTTTAAGTGGAAAACCACAGTTAATAAGTCACGCTACTACCCTGAAATATTAAGCAGCTTGTCTGCTATCTTTGTACAAGTTTTTATACTCTTTGAAAGTGATCATTCTTTCTGTTCTCTCGTCCCATAACTTGTGATTGGCGAATTTTAGACTCTCCCAGAATGTTACCTCTGTGGTAAACTTGTGAAAATATGGGATATCATTTGCACATTTTTTCAAATGATAGTTGGGAATAGCCGGATTGAGGTGGTGAATGTGGTGTATGGCAATGTTTCCTGTCAACCAATTCATGATACTTGGCAATTTGTAATAGGTGCTACCTTTGATGGCAGCCATCATAAATTCCCATTTATCTTTCCAATGTTTATAACCATGTTCGTGTTGGTGTTGTACATAGAAAAACCAAATAGCAACGATGCCAAAAAATGCTAAGACAAAGAAATGTGTCAAGAGCACTTTTTTCCAATCCAAGATCAAACAAAGACCAACAACTACAGCTGCTAAAAGAATGTTGGAAAAAGCCAATCCTTTCCATTGCTTTTTGAATTCCGGCAATGAAATCAATGGTAATCTGTTGTGAATCAATATGTAATACAATGGACCTATCACAAACATCACTGGAAATGATCGGAAAATTCTGTATTTTACCTTTCCAGCAGTAGTCAATTTTTTATATTCTTCTACGGTCAATGTGTCGATGTCGCCAATGTCTCTGACTTCCAACATACCATTGTTTTTATGGTGGAAATGGTGGCTTGTAGCCCAATATTTATAAGGAATGAAGCTAAACATGCTACAAACCTGACCGATGAAGTTTCTCCAAAATCTAGATTTCACAAAGCTTTGGTGACCACAATCGTGTTGAATGATGAAAATTCTCACTAAAAAGAACGCATTCAATACACTCAAGAAAACTACTGCAAGTTTTGAAACGTCCCACAAAAAGTAAGTCAATATCCAAAGTGCTACAAATGGACCAAATGAGTTTATGATTTGAATGATGGCTTTTCGGTGGTCTGGTTCTTGATATCTCCTGATTGCTTTAAGCGCTTCAGTGACTTTCAACTTAAATTCTTCTTTGCTAACCTGCATTTTTTACTGTATTTCCTACTCTAATATTTTTGAAGCCACAAAGATAGAAACAATGACCTCCATTTTAAAACAATTAACAAAGCATTAAAGTTGAAAAATGCACAGAAATTACAATTTTCAAAGTGATTTTGATCATGCCTGAGTGGATCAAAATATTTCGTAAAAAATTTACTAAGACAAAAATATTTAGACTATAAAATTTTAAGAAATCAACCAATACTGGCCACAAAGACTATCCTTTCTGGTTAAAAATCAGGGAGTTAAAACTAACCGACATTGATAAAAACATTCAAATTTTCATAGGATAACATACCTGTCACCCGGTCAGATTCAAAGCCTAGTTCGCTCAATTTCACCGATTTATAAGTTAAATTTCCAGAGATAGGTCCTTCTTTCCACTCTGAAGGCAAATACTCTTTGAGTGAATTACTGATTACCGTGTTGATATTGAGTGGGAAAAACTCCTCAATTTGATTTTCGACCAAACCTGTAAAGAGTGGGGCTCCAATTTTATAAATAAAAGAACTTGGTTTGATGTCCAAGTCAAATTTACTCAGGTATATCACACCTTCATGTTCGTTGAATAAGGGTTCTGCTTTGATGACAACATGGGCCCCAATGGGCTTGGTGATGTCTGCATTCACGACTAATCTACCATCTGCCACTGTGAAGTTTATGCTGGTTACTTCCACTTTTTTACCACCAAAATCCTGGTTTTTCACCCCATCTTTTATGATTTGTTCCAGCGTGCGATAGTCAATTTCAAAATGAATAAACCCGAGTGAGTTTTGATCAATGGTTTCCACCCACCGGAAAGTTTTCTTGATTTTGGTTTTTTCAGGTTCTGAGGTTATCTGGACAATAGGGTCGAGGCCCGCCTTGATGTTAATATTACCAGCATCTGTATTGAAGTTTTCCAATAAAAAGCCCTTGGGAATCACATTTACATTGATACCTTTTGGTAAATTATTCTTGGTCATTTGTTGAGCTTTGACCAGATTATCATCTATAATTTGATTGAAGTTTAGCAATGGTTTAAGCTTACTATCGATGGCACCTGTTATGGAAGGTTCGTAAAACCTAAGGCCCAAGTCTGTTAATTTTTCAATCGAAATTTCAAATGCGCCAATGTCCAAAATTGGTTTGTCAACCCATTCATGTGACCGGATCGTTGTTTTTGTGGAAGACCTCAATTGATCGTCGATGTTTAGTTCGACAGCAATATCTATGATGAGTTTACCATGCGCTTCTGCGGTGAAGAGACCCTCACCTTTGGAAACATGAATCTTGAGCGGCGCTTTGAGAATGATGTCATTTTCATACAAGGCAATTGCCACATCACCTTCTCTTTGGAGGACAATAGAAACCTTATTGGCAACACTCGGATTTTCTGCAAAAATAGTATCCAATTGTTTGTTGACCAGTTGAGAAAGAAAGTGTTGTGAGATTTTTGTGTCTATTACTATCATGATATCAAATATGAGGCTAAAATACACATATTACATTAAATTATAATATAAAGTACAGGGTTTATAGGTTTGTTTAAAGAAAATAATTAAATCTATTTCCAAATGGTATTATAAGGTGTTTCCCCTGTAGAATGTTTGAAATCTAATGCGTGAGGAAGAAATACAATTTCCTTTGTCCAGAATCTCTGCCCACACCATGCAAAATGCAAAACTGCGAAATTGCTGAATTTCTGAATTGCTGAATTGCTGAATTTGTCGAAATAAACAAATAAACGCATAAACAAATAAACATATAACGGAATATGGAATAAAAGTTGTCAACCAAAATCATGAAACTTCACGATCTCCGATCTCCGATTTCCCATCTCCGTAAAAATAGGATGCCACGAATTCACGAAAAAACCTCCATTTCACGATGCCAATTGAATTAATCACAATATTCATATTTCAATAAAGCTGACAGTTGATTTCCTGTATCTGGTCTCTGCAAAAAGCTGATTGTTAGTAAGTTAAAACAAAAAGCTGGTGTCTCATGGCTCGAAGCTTTCCGATCTCTTCCACCAAATTCAACTCAAATTAAAACATACGAGAGATTGGGCTAAAGCCCGGGGTTCAGGAGAATTCATTTTCCACAGGCTAAAGCCAGTGGCAAATGAGCTAATTGTCAACCAAAATCATGAAACTTCACGATCTCCTTCCGATAGCTATCGGAACCGATTTCCCATCTCCGTAAAAATAGGATACCACGAATTCACGAAAAAATTCCATTTCACGATTCCACTTGAATTATTCACAAAGTTCATACTTCAATAAAGCTGACAGCTGATTTCCGATATCTGGTCTCTGCAAAAAGCTGATTGTTAATAAGTTAAAACAAAAAGCTGGTGGCTCGTGGCTCGAAGCTCGCAGCTTTCCGTCCTCCGATTTCCGATTTCCGCTCTACCGATCTTCCTCATCCAAAACCTTGGTCTTGCTCTTGAGGTATTTCAAAATAAAATAAAGAACTCCTGTAAAAATGGTAGCATAAAACATCCATTCAATGGGTTGAACCCAGAGCTTTGTGAGTTGATAATGTTTTAAAGTCAAGAAAGCTAGAAAAATGACAAAGACGGCAAACAAGCCATTTTTTTCCTTTTTCAATACTTTTTTCATGCTGAATGTCAATGATGGTTTGGTCCAATTTCCAAACGCGGGTATAAAAGGTGGTGTGATAGAAGCCCATGAAGTGTATTGCTCCCCAAACTTATCTCTCAAGAATTCCTCTTCAGCGATCATGATTCGCTCATAATAAACCCAGAATGCCAAGATGCATGTTACCACAAACCAAATATTGCCTGAAATAACAGCAAATCCCATATACATGAAGAAATTCCCCAAATACAATGGATGTCGTACGATGGAGTAAAAGCCTGTTTTATTGACGGTTTCAGCAACTTGGCCTTCTGCAGTATTTCTTCCAGATGTGTTTTTGGGTGTGTGACCTACGGTATGCACTCTGATCAATAAACCAATGAGACTGGTTACGAGCGAAGCTATAAATAATTCATTATTAATGGTTTGTCCATTCATAAGATACACTGCCAACGCAACCACCAAAAGAATGATGGGCAAAAAACTCCTCCTTTTAAACAAGAAGTTTCCTTCTGATTCCAACTCTTCTAACAATGGCATTTTATACGATTTTATTGATTTGGATTGATCGCAGTCAAATCTGCATCATCCATAAATTTTTGTAAATATTCATAAAACAAACCCACATGGTACCCATCTGCCAATGCATGATGAGCATGAATCGACACTGACATTTTCCGCCTTGAGCCATCCAATACCATTTTCCCAAATGAAATCTTAGTACAAGAATCCGCAAATTTATAGGGCCTAGCGTGAGAAAGAGAAGTAAAATCTATCCACGGCACTGCAGAACAATGCACCACATCCTGACCATTGATACTCAAATCCAAACCACTCGTTTCCTCTACCCTACTTATTTCTATTTTGGCTTTATTTTGAAACTCCTCAAAATTCCAATCAAAAACCATGTATGAAAACCCAAAGGTTTTATCTGGTCGTAAGACCGTAGGAGATGCATTTATTTGATCCAGAAGATAGGGCTTTCCATCGATGATCCTAGTCTTGAATTCAGGTATACTGTTGATGGCACACAATGCTTTGTGTAAGTAAAAAAGGTAAAAAGAATAAGATCTTTCTTTACAAACTTGGTATGCAAGTGTACAATCCACATAGGCAACCAAACCATAAAATGGTTCGTCAAATTGTGTGAAAAACCTAAAATGGTCTTTCCTTTTCCAAGTATCAATATCAATTTCCTTCATCAATCCTTAATGAAGGGCAAATCTAAGATTTCTCGCACAGATTGAAGACTAATAAACGAGTCTTCATCTATGTGGTGTTTTACCACCTCGTGTTCCCAAGTAGTATGGAATGGAATGTGGATGGCATTTCCACCCAAGTCAATGACTGGCAAAACATCAGATTTGATCGAATTCCCAATCATCAAAAATTCAGAGGGATGGCAATCTAGGTGTTTGATCAATTTCTGATAATTGCCAGCCCTTTTTTCGCTCATGATCTCAATGTGGTGAAAATAATGATCCAATCCTGATTTAGCCAATTTACGCTCTTGATCTACCAAATCTCCTTTGGTGGCAACTACCAATTTATAACGGCCATGAAGCTCTTCGATTACTTCCTGCACACCATCCAATAATTCTACAGGTTTGTTCATCATATCGTGTCCGATTTCCATGATTTTGTCTACGATAGAAAAATCGACTTTGTTTTCAGTTATAACAGAGGCTGTTTGGATCATGGACAACATAAAGGCTTTGATACCGTAGCCATAAAGTTCAATATTGCCTACTTCGATGCGATACAATTCTTGGTTGACGCTGTGATGAGGCATGAAATCTTCCAGTAAATTACAAAAAGAGGTTTCTGCTTCTCTGAAAAATGTTTCATTTACCCACAAAGTGTCATCGGCATCAAACGCAATGACCTTCAATTGTCCGCTTGTCATGATCTGTATTTTGCTTATAGAGCGGCAAAGATAAAAACCGCAGGGATTTATTTCCTACGAGGTTGGGGAGGTCTTGGAGGATTAGGCTTGGCTTTTTCCTTATTTTTGACATAAATCAACTTATGCCTGCTTTTAGTACTTTCTCTTTGATCCAATTCAAACTCACCAATGGCCTTGATGAGCGGAGTTAATTTTTCAAAACCATAATTTCTGGAATCAAAATTGGGTTGTTTCTTTTGTAATAAACTACCTACATCTCCAAGGAATGCCCAACCATCTTCATCAGAAAGATCTGAAATGGTTGTAGCAATGAGGTTTATTTCCTTACGAGTAATTTTATCAACCGCATTTTTTTCTGATTCTTTTTCATCCAGGCCTTCTGATTTTTCCTTTTGGGTTTTCAAAATCTCAATGTAAATAAATTTATCGCAAGCTGCAATAAAAGGATTGGGGGTTTTCTTTTCACCAATGCCAATCACTTGCATTCCTGCTTCGCGCAACCTGGTTGCCAACCTTGTAAAATCACTGTCGCTCGAAACGAGACAAAAGCCGTTAACCTTTTCAGAATATAAAATATCCATGGCATCAATGATCATGGCAGAATCCGTAGAATTTTTACCGGTAGTATATCCATATTGTTGAATGGGGGTGATGGCATTTTCCAACAAGAGCTGTTTCCATTTCCCCAAACTAGGCTTTGTCCAATCACCATATATTCTCTTGATTGTGGGATTTCCATATTTTGCTATTTCTTCCAACATCTCTTTGATGTGTGCCGAAGGTATGTTGTCTCCATCAATAAGGACTGCAAGGTTTAAATTCATTGCTTTTTGTTTGTGCTCAAAGATACGATTTATTAAAACTAAAAGGTTTTTATCCAATAAGGGTCTACATATAAAGAAGCTAGATCGGGCAAAGAAATAAAATTGGATTGGGAATGATGATTGGACTTTTAAGCTAATTGCGTCGTTTTTGTTTTCTATAATAAACAATTATTCATTATATTTGTATTTTACAGAAAACAATATTAGCAAATAAAGAATTTTAAATAGTGGAAAAACTTAGAAGAAGACATAACACACTGGTGCAAAATACAGACTTGTCCTTCAAAAGATATTTAATAAACTTACTTCCCTGGGATGAAAGGCTCATTGGCATTAAGGGCAGTAGAGGTGTAGGTAAGACTACCATGTTATTGCAGTACATCAAAGAACATTATCATTTGGATACAAAAGCTTTGTATTTGGCATTGGATGATTTGTATTTCACAGAAAATGACTTAATCGATTTGGTCGAAGAGTTTGTTTCCAAAGGTGGCGAACATTTGTTTATTGATGAAGTCCATAAATATAAAAACTGGTCAATTGCCTTAAAACAAATACATGATACCTACCTTAATTTGAGGGTTGTCTTTACTGGTTCATCATTACTTGAAATTTTAAACTCAAGAAGTGATTTGAGTAGACGAGCGCTTGTCTATGAAATGCAAGGTTTATCATATCGTGAATTTCTAAATTTGCATTTAAACACAGATTTTGAAAAGTTAACACTCATTGATGTCTTGGAAAATCATATTGAACTATCTGCAAACATTTCATCTAAGATAAAACCATTAAAAGAATTTGAAATTTATCTAAAAGTTGGATACTTTCCATTTTATGCAGGCAATCAAGAATTATACTTCAAAAGGATTTTAGAAGTTATAAATATGATTTTAGAAATTGAACTTCCAATGCTTCGAAATACTGATATCTCTATTGTATCAAAAATCAAACAGCTTTTATACATTGTTAGTCAATCAGTACCATTTAAGCCAAATATCACATCATTGGCAAATAAAATTCAAATAACTAGGAAAACACTTCTAGAATATTTAAATTATTTGAATGAAGCAAAATTATTCCACAGCATCCATAAAAATACTCATGGAATTGGGGCCTTGCAAAAACCTGAAAAATTATTTTTAGATAATACCAATTATATGTTTGCCATCATGGAGGAAAGTCCTGAAAAAGGTAATATAAGAGAAACATTTTTTCTCAACCAGCTTTCACAAGGTTTTGCAGTGACCTATCCTGAACATGGAGACTTTCTGGTTGAGAACAAATTCACTTTTGAAATAGGTGGTAAAAACAAATCTGCCAAACAAATTACTGAAATACCGGAAGCCTTTATTGCAGCAGATGAAATTGAAATCGGTTTTGAAAATAAAATCCCTTTATGGCTTTTCGGGTTTTTATATTAGTCCAATAGCAATTGATCATTCTCCTGCAATTAAAAGTTCAAATTTTTTGTTAGTCTTATTTTGAAACTTTATACTGGAGGCTACTCTTGTCTGGATTATCTAATTAATCACGAAGCTCTGACATCAAATGCATATGTTCCGTTCCGCTGGAACTCTATTTCTTTTTCTCTTTCAGTCCATGGATTGAAATCCATGGTTACGATATGATCCGAGCCTATGGCTCTTACATGCAGATGAAATTGAATAGAGGCAGCGCCTCGACCCATATATTAACCCAGGATTTCAATCCTGGGAATAAGACAAAAACAGGGCTTTGAGTTCCATAGGAACGGTCTATATAATCACGAAGCTCAGGCATAAAGAGCAAATGTTCCGCACCTCTGGAAATCCATTCCTTTTTCTTTCAGTCCATAGTTTAAAATCTATAGTTACAATATGATTAGATCTCATGGCTCTCTGTCTTACTGTATTAATGATAAGAATGTAAAATACTTCCGATATGCCAAGCAAAATAGACATTCTATGATTTGGCATTATGCTTTTTGGGGTTATATTTGTAAAGTTGAAAGAGGACTACTTCTGGAAATTAAATTATGATAACCCCTGAAAATAGCAACTTAGGTTTCATTTACATTTCGAAAAAATTTCATTTGCTTAATACCAATTTTAAAAATTAATAAATCAATCAAATTAATAAAAACAACATGAAAAAATTACTAATCCTTACGATCCTTACCCTCACTTGCTCCGTGACTTCATTTGCCCAGGACAAAGCAACTGATCTAAAAAAACTTTTTAGTTTGATGGATACTGAAAAAATGATTGATGGCATGATGGATAATATGGTCACCGTCTTCAAACAACAAGCAAATGAGCAATTCCAAGGTGCTGATGCATCAAAAACAGATAAGTACTTCGAATTTGTAGTTCAAGAAACAAAAGTTATGTCAAAAAAACTGGTCAATGAAGACATGGTTAATATCTATGACAAACACTTTACTCAAGATGAGGTGAAAGATTTAATCAAATTTTTCGAATCTTCTACTGGTAAGAAAATGCTAGACAAGACACCTCAAATAACCATGGATTTGATGAATGTGATCATGGAAAAACATATGCCGGAGTTTCAAGAAAAATTGGAAAAAAAGCTGGAGGAATTAAAATAAGTTTAATGGAGAGACGCAATGCCTAGCGTCAATGCTAAGTAGAAAGTTTTTAAAGGTAATGTAACCCTATTCGATATCGTTATAATACATTTATGTATTTATGCGCTACCACAGTTTTAAGCTCTATGATGGATGGACCATAATCCTACCAAAACTCTCACCCTTTATATACTAATTGAAATAAAAATCAAGAAAAAATTGCGAAACCAAAATGTTGCGTATATATTTGCAACCGTTTAGTTTCGTTATTTGAATTATTCACCAATAAAGAATAGTAATCATCTGCTTCTCTTTTTAAAACAAGGCTGCAAAATATTTGATGATAGAAAATAAAAAAATGAAAGAAATAGACAAATGGTTGGCACAATTCAAAAAAATAATTGAAATCCAATTCAATCAATTAGACCAATTACTAGCAACCATTAAAAAAAAGAAAAATGGACAGTAATGCACCATTCCTCAACTGAGTTGATAGTTAACTGAAAAGTAGGAAGGCTAATTACTTATTCAATTATTAATTATATTCAACATTAAATAAACAAAAAAAATGAAAAAAAACAAAGTCTTATTTTGGGCCTCAACAGGTTTTATATTTCTATTTGAAGGAATGATGCCCTTATTTACCTTGCTTTTCGCAATAGAATATGCCACTGCAGGAACAAAACCTCTTGGATATCCAGACTATTTTGCATATGCACTGATCGTTTGCAAAGTATTGGGCGCAACAGCTATTATACTACCACAATTACCAGATAAAATCAGAGAATGGGCATATGCAGGCCTTACCTTTAATATGATCTTTGCAGTAATCAGTCATGTCGTTGTGGATGGATTTTTAATTGTTAGTTTCTTCCCATTTATTATTTTGGCCATTTTAGCAGTTTCTTATTATTAAACGCCCCCCGGCCCCGCCCGGGCCCGCCGCCCTTATAATTCAAAACTAAAAGCCAATGGCGCAGCATGATGAAAAGGTTAGCGAATACATTACTGCATCAGCTGATTTTGCTCAACCAATTTTAAAACATTGGAGGCAACTTATCCATGAAAATTGCCCAGAAGCCATTGAAGCCATCAAATGGAGTATTCCACATTTTGATTACAAAGGCGATTTTATGTGTGTAATGGCCTCATATAAAAATCACTGCTCCTTTACATTCATCAAAGCAGAATTGATGAGCGATTCTCGGCTTAAGGAAAGTAAATCATTAAAACCTATACAAAGATTTATGGGTAAAATTACAAGTTTAGCTGACTTGCCACCTGATCAAGAATTCATAAAATTCCTTCAAGAAGCAATGGTTTTGAATGAAAAAGGAATCAAAATAGTTGTTGAAAAATCTGACAAGCCCAAAGTTTATGAGACTCCTGATTATTTTGAGCTGAGATTGCAAAAAAATCCAATCGCCAAGGAAATTTTTGAAAGTAAATCAAATTCATTCAGAAAGGAATACATCATTTGGATTTCGGAAGCTAAAACAGAGGAGACTAGGCAAAAGCGAATGGACGAAGCGGTGGATTGGATATCAGAAGGAAAAAGCAGATTTTGGAAAAGTGAAAAGTAAAAAGCATTCATTATTGTTGAAAGCAGGTAATCTATTAGAATTAGCCGTACATCCTTAATTTCATTGGATTTACTGCTTTTTTACCTACAACTAATTCGTATTTAATTAATAATACATTAATAATAATCTTCATATTTAGAAAGCTTCAATTGTGTGTCACTTTCAAAAAATAACTTCATTAACAATACGTCCTATTTATTTCGATTTTTTCTCGAATGTTATGGTTCAATTGCCTACTTTCACACCACCAATATTAATCCTCAGACATGCAATCGATCAAAAAATATGCTATTTGGAAACTAAGCCTTTTATTAGTATTCCTTTCAACCCAAGCTTTCTCCCAAAACATTACCATCCACCAATTTGATCCTACGGTAAATGTGTCCTCCAATTTTGGCATGGGGGTGACCACATTCACACTTACGGTGCCAATGGCAGCCGGTGTATTATCTGGTCCTGAACTTGATGCTGCACTTGCACTTGGAAATGTTGTCATCAATACACCAAATGGAGATGTGATCTTCACGAGCTCTGGGTTTATACTTACTGTTCCGGGAAGTACGCTAACTATCAATGCACTCGGTAATGTGACTCTCATCAATTATATACCTGTGACTGCCAATTTGATCAATATATTTGCAAATGCTGGTGGTAATCTGACTGTTATGGGAACTGGATTCAAGACAGGTGGTGGAAATTTTACTGCAGATATCGGCGGAAGCGTCAACATTTTATCTGAAGGTTTGAATACTGGAGGAGGCAACATCAATATCACTGCTGATGGTGCTTTTTTTCAATCTGGTGTAGGTTTACTTACCAATGGCGGTAATTTTACTGCTAATGTTGGGGGTAATTTTACGATTAGCGAAGGAGGACTCAAAACCAATGGCGGAAATGTAGATCTGACTGTGACAGGCAATTTTATGCAAACTGGAACCCAATTAACAACCACAGGTGGTAATTTTACTGCTGAGGTCGGTGGAACTACCACATTTGGTTTTGGTGGTACTATGAATACAGGTGGAGGTGATTTGACAATAAACAGCATTGGGGCATTTATTCATCAGGGTGCTGGCTTTGTAACTCAGGGTGGCAATATCGATTTTTCTGGTTCTACTTTGACATCTACAGGTTTAGACACCAGAACACCTGCAACAACCATACCTGCAGGCAGAATTTTGCTCGATTTCACAGGCAATATCACAGTTTCTGGCCCAGGAATATATGGAGGTGAAATCGAAATTTTTTGTAATGACTTGTTATGCACCAATAATGGAATCCAATCGTTTGGAACCAATGCAGGTCAAGATGGAAGTGTAAGGATAGAAGCGCTCGGCAATGTTGTCTATCAAGGTGCTGCAGGACAATCAAACGGAGATGTAGAAATCATTTCCAATAATCTAACCTTAGTAAATGGTTTACTTACCAATGGCGGTGACATAACATTTTGCCAATCTGGCGACGTCAATTTGACCGGTTTTGGACTAAGAACATTGGATCCATCAGCACAAGTTTTATTATTTGGAAACGTCAATATCAGTGCTGGAGGATATGTGTCTGTCCGGAACGGAGCGGGAATTTACACTGGTCTAGCATTTTTTGTTAATGGCGGAACAACAAATTCTGATGGTGGAGATGTAAATGTCAGAGCAGACTCCATTTATTTGTACGGAGGATCTATCAATACCGGAATGAGAAGAGCTAATTATTTAGGCGGAGGTACATTCGCCAATGGCTATTTGATAACCGGTGCAACGGGTACATTGACAACCCTTCCTGCTATTGGCACTCCAAGTTCTATTTTGGTCCAAAATTTCAACGAAATTACTAGCATGGTTGCTTCTTATCCAAGTAACTTAATACCCGCAGATCAAAATATGAGATTTTTGGGTCCATATTTGGGAGGTGGAAATGTTACTTTGGATGTTCAGTCTGAAATGGTGGCCTGTATCGTCGAACCACCAATAGAGCCAATACCAACAATTGGTACATGGGCTTTCATTATACTTTCACTTTCATTGGTTATTCTAGGCCAAGTTTACAGCAGACCACAAACGCATGCGAGCATAAGCTGAAACAGAAACTAGCCATGGCTATCCATCTTAGAGGCATCATTATTCTTATGTTTTGCACTTTTCAGTTGTCCTTAATGGGGCAGATGAATTTAAATGTAAATCTATACAGTGGCCTCAAATCTTCTTTTGGCATCAAGGCGTACCATTCAAAAGGGGTCATTACATTGGTTCCAATAAAAGAAAATAATGGACTAGATGTCAATGATTTGAATGCATACCTTAAAATGGGCGATGTTATTCTGAAGGCATCAACTGGCTCCGTACTTTTTACAGCTGGCGTATTTCTCCCCAACGATGCAATGTGTAAACTCAGCATTCGGGCAAAAGAGTCCGTTGATTTTTCTACTACACTTATTAATACAGCCAAAATTGAAGTCGACATCCGAACCAAAGGTAATATCCATATTTATGCTTCCGGAATTACCAGCAATTCCGGAAATATTCATTTGGAAGGCAAGGATATTTATATCAAAGAAACAGGTATCAGAACAGCAGGAGGAAAAATTGAATTATGTGCATCCAACTCTATATTGATCAGTGGCTCCGGACTAGACACCAAAAATGGTGATGTTGTGATGGAATGCAGCAACCTAGTGGTGGAAATGAATGGTATCCATGCCTCAGGAGGTAAGTGTAATATTTTTGTAAAAGAACAAGGCACTATTGGAGGTGTAGGAATCAAATCCAGAGCTTTCAGCGGAACTGGTAAATCTTTGGTTTTAAATGGAGATGGACTTGCTGTTTCAACATCTGTAAATATAAATTTTTCAGAAGAAGTCAGTGTTTTAAAGGAAGGCATTCAAATGAAAGGGTGGCCTTTGTACATAAAAGCAAAAGACCTCATCATAGGCGGCGACGAGGGTTATGGCGGTTCTGGAATTGTTACCAATGGAGGATCTGTTAATTTGGAAGTCGACAATAATTTAACCGTTCAGGCAAGGGGTTTATATACTGCTAAAGGTAAAATTTATATCCGAGTGAAAAATGATGTTTGGGTAAGGTTTGGTGGAATAACTACCTTAAATGAATCCATTTATTTGGAATCTATAAAAGGAAAAATTACCTTGGATGGCATGAATCTCAATTCCAGAATTGATCAAAAGACAAATGGTGGTAAATTGGACACGAGCAACATCAATTCCAAAAAACTGATACTCCTCACAGAACCTGTGGTGGGAGGCGGTGACATTACTATTGTGACCCATTGATGCTTCCATTGAATAAAAGTAAAAAATCGTCCACCCTCTCCTATCTGGTTGAATCAGTTCTTCCTGTCGTTGCAGTGTTGTTGGCAAATGTGGGATTTATATTCCTTATTTATTTCAATCAGTACCAACTAGATTGGGACCGCATCACTTATTTGAATATTTCCCTTAGTGTCATCATACTTTTCTTTTTCTTTTATCTGCTATACCGCTCCTTAAAGGCCCCCAAAAATATAGCGCACTTAGAAGAAGCGGATTTGCCCACTGTCAGTCTGATTCTTCCAGTTTTTAATGAAGAAAAATACATTTTCAAAGTACTCGAAAGCATTGCTGCCTCAGATTATCCCCTAGAAAAATTTGAGCTCATTGTGGTGAATGATGGTTCTACAGACCAAACTTTATTTGAAATTCAACGATTTTTTGCTCAATTCCAAGGTGATGCCTTACTGATAAATTTTCCAATAAACCAAGGCAAAAAGCAGGACTGGTCGCAGGTTTTAAACGGGCTAAAAATGAAGTAATCGTAACCATCGACAGTGATACATTCCTATTACCAGATTCAATCAAAAAGCTCTTGTCACAAATGGACGAATCCGTTGATGCCATTTGCGGACACACTTTGGTAAAGAACCAAAAAACCAATTTATTAACTAAGATTCAAGCCTTCGAATACCTCATCAGCCACCAATTATTTAAAGCATTTGAGGGCGTTTATGATGGCGTACTTTGTTGTCCGGGATGCTTTTCAGCTTATAGAAAAAGTGCTATTTTATTGGTTTTAGACGAATTTGAACGCTCACTCATTTTCAATTACAAAGTAGATTACGGAGAAGATCGCTACCTCACTGCCCTACTATTATTCAATCAAAAAAAGGTTGTTTATTCTGATGAGGCAGTGGCATATACAATTGTGCCACAAAACTTGTCATCCTTCATCATTCAGCGCAAGAGATGGATAAAAAGTTGGTTTGTCAATACCCTCTATCTTTTCAGAGTGGTCGGAAAGAAAAAAATGGTTTACCAATTATATTTTTACTTGAGTTTTATTTTCAATTTACTGATAACCAGTTCATTACCATTATTTATTTACTTTATTTTTACCGCTAATTGGAACTTCCTATTCCATGGTTTGTACATGATATTATTGTATTTCATTTTTATATTACTCAAACAAGGCAAAATTCGGCTTTTGATGCCACTGCTCTTTTATTTGTTCACATTATTGATTTATACTTGGTTAGTACCCTTGGCTATTGGAAATGTGAGTGACCATCGGTGGGGAAGGCGTGCAAAGTAGGGGTTTTTTTAAACTCTGTGATTGTTACACACATTAAAAAGAAAAATAGGGTAAATAATTACCCAATTTGGGAACATATGCTACATTTGTATGGTTATGCGAATAATAGCTGTAAATACATTGCGAGAATATTGGGAGAAGTACCCCAAAACGGAGCAGCCCCTAAAAGCTTGGGTACAAGAAATTGAACAGTCGAATTGGGAATCTCCTCAAGCTTTAAAATTAAAATACAGTCATGCCTCTATATTAACCGGAAAACGGGTAGTTTTCAATATCAGCGGTAATAAATTCAGACTAATTGTTGATATTGAATATCGCCTTAAAATTGTATTTATAGTTTGGTTTGGTCTTCATACAGAATATGATTTAATTGATTCTAAAAATGTACAATATGGTAAAGCCAATAAAGACAAATAAACAGCATGAAATATACCTTGCTCGAGCATATGAACTCATGCAAATGGATTTAAAACCTAATTCTCAAGAATCTGATGAATTGGAAGTTTTAACTATACTCATAGAAGCTTACGAAAAAAGTAATTTTCCTATTGAAGCACCAAATCCAATAGAAGCTATACTATTTAGACTTGATCAAATGGGCATGTCAAAAAGTGAACTAAGTAAACTTTTGGGGTCAAGAAGTAGAGCAAGTGAAATATTAAAAAGAAAAAGAAAATTGAGTATAACAATGATTCGAAAACTTAATCAAGAATTAGGAATTTCCGCTCAAACCTTGATTCAAGACTATGAAACTGTAGACGGGTGACAACATTTGCCTATGATAACCACCGCCCCATTAGGTCAGCTTTCGCAGAGCTTAAGATGTTATGCATAGCAATTTATACTGACAAGCTATTAAATAAAAATAATCAACTCGATAAAAAATATGAATAAAATAGATTTAAAAGACAAATTCATCGGCACTTGGAAGGGCACTTATTGTTTGATTTTGAGCTGGTTGCCCGAACCCAATTTTATTTCTGAATCTAAAATGGAAATTAAAGGTGTAGCCAATGACAAATTCCTACAAATGAATTATGATTGGCATCATGAAGCAATCAATCAAGACGGCGTGATACTCATTGGCAACATCAACAAGCCATCTTTACTTACCGCATCGTGGGTAGACTCCTGGGGCATGAGTGGTAAAATTATGAATTGTGAAGGGTCGATGAACGAGGCAGGCGATATTACGCTTCTTGGTTCTTACGAAGTTAAAGACAGTCCGAATTGGGGATGGAGGATCGAGATTCCATGTCCAGTGGATGATCATTTACAAATCAAAATGTATAATGTTTCGCCAGCTGGAGAGGAGTATTTTGCTGGTGATGCAAATTATGCAAGAGAATAAGATAAATAGAATGAAGTAATACTAGAAACATGATGACTTAGCAACTATTTAAAAATGAAAGAAATTAAAGACAACATACAGATTTTAGTCATCATGACCATCATAAACATTTTTGTAATATGGAATTACATTTCAAATGATAAGACATTACATGGCATTGGTTATTTTCTATTTTTCTATGTTTCAATTCTGACCATTCATTTATTCACCAAAAGAGTACCTCCTAAAAACGAAATAGAAGTAAAAGAACCCAAAAAAGAATTGACTATTGCAGTCTTTTTTGCTTTTTTAGGCCTGCTATTTTTGGCATTAAATTTCATGTTGAAATCAAATGTAATTCCTGACAAACCAATCACAAAAATTCCCATAGGATTAGGTAGCATTATATTTGCCATGCCCTTAGCTATTTTTATTTACCTTTTGAGTAAAAGGTATTCGCTCATGAACTTAGGTTTAAGAACCAAACCTTTGACAAGCATGTTCCTTGGTCTAATTATTTGGAGTATAACCGGACTCTTTGCCTATGTATTCAACAAGGATGGCATACTTTGGGCAAGAGCCTATGATGAACTTGGTGGAATCATTGGTATTATCGTCACAGGTGTGATTGGTGCAGCGTTATTTGAAGAATTTAGCCGGTTCGTAATTCAATCCCGATTTGAGCGAATTTTCATGAGACCAGGAATAAGTATTTTATTTGCAACAACCATTTGGTCTTTCATGCATTTCCCTGTCACTTATTTTAAAGGATCTGATGTTTCAGGAACATTGGTTTATTGCATCCAAATTATACCAATAGGTTTTATCTGGGGTTATTTGACACAAAGAACCAAATCTATCATCCCTGCTACAATTGCACATGGATTTAATTTATGGGGATTTCAAAATGGTTAACCCAAAATAGCGGTTTATTATTATTTCGATTTAATTGAAAATTAATTATTTAATTAGATTTGTGAAGGCGATTTAATAAAGCTTTTCAAAACAAAAGAACCAAGGTGGCAATATTCATAAATGTCAGTTTAATGGAATAACCATATGCTCATACAAAAATACACTTCAAATTGGATCATAGATTTTGAGAGCCTGCAAAGCGAAATTGCAAAAGCTTTGAATGGACTTGACTTTACAATTGAACATGTAGGAAGTACTGCAGTGCCAAATTTGGATGCCAAAGCCATCATAGATATTGACATCATTTACCATCAAAAAGCAGACTTTGAACAGATTAAAGAAGCGCTTATAAAAATTGGATATGATCATCACGGGAATCAAGGAATTGTAGACCGCAGTGTCTTTAAAAGAAATGGCGGACAGAGACATGAAATATTAGATCAGATCACTCACCATCTTTATGTTTGTCCAACTGACAGCAAAGCCTTGGAAAGACACCTTTTGTCTCGAAATTTTTTAAGAAAAAATGAATGGGCCAGGTTGAAATATCAACAAATGAAAAATGAATTGGCCGAGCAAGCCAATCAAGACAAGAAAAAATATGCTGCATTGAAGGAGCTTTATGTGAATGATTTTATTGATTTGATGGTGGAGGAAGAGCAAAACCAAAAGCTCAACTACTAGAATTTTGTTGCAAGAGAAAAGGTCGTAGCCCGTAAGTTATACACTGATCCCATATTTGTAGTGGGATATTTCATTTATTTAGTTTGGCTTATTTGATCGAGCTTATTTTTTATTTATCTGGGTATAAACAAGTGTTTTTCTGATGGCTTGAATGTCTACACACATAAAACCTTTCATCATTTGGCAATATCATTTTTTGGATTAGTTTCGCATCAATTGTATAAAATTGCTTGCAGTAATTTTAAAAAGCCTTTAGCCATAAATATCAAAATAATTTAAAATCTGAAAATATCTCAAATTAAACAAATGACATCAAGAAGAGATTTTATTAAACAAAGTACAGTTTTAGGAATGGGGACTATTTTGACCCCAGAATTGTTTGCAAAAGATAAATATAAATTGGGCTTACAACTTTATACTTTAAATAAAGAAATGAATACCGATTTGGTAGGAACGTTGAAAAAAGTAGCTTCCTTTGGGTATGAAGAAGTAGAAACTTTTGGTTTTAATTGGGGAGGAATAAAGGATTATTGGAATTTCGAACCTAAAAACTTAAAACAGATTTTAGATGATAATGGTATTCAAAGTAAAAGTGGGCATTATAACTTAAACAACTTTATACTTCCAGGTAAAACTGACGATGATTTGATACGCTACGTAGACAAATGTATTGGAGGTGCTCTCACTTTGAAGCAAGATTATATTGTTTGGCCTTGGTTGAACCCAGAATCAAGAACCATTGAACAATTTAAAATTTTGGCAGAAAAACTCAATATGATTGGTGAACAAATAAAAAAGGCAGATTTGCAACTGGCATATCACAATCATGGTTTTGAATTTGAAGAGCAGAATGGTGAACTCGGCTATGATATTATTTTAAATAATACTGACAGCGATTTAGTGAAAATGGAAATAGACTTATATTGGTTTTCACATACTTCAAAGTTGTCAGCACATCATTATTTTGAGAAACACCCAAAAAGATTTCCATTGGTACATTTCAAAGACATGGATAAAACTGACAGAGAACTTCATACAGTTCTTGGCACAGGTAGTATAGATTTTGCACCATATGTAGCTGATTATCAAATTGCTGGCGTAAAACACATAATGGTTGAACAGGGAAATAATTACGTACCTAATGCATTTGATTGTATAAAGAGAAGTGCTCAATTCATGAAACAAAAATTAGTTTGACAAAACAACTAAACCGAATAAAAGCTTACGCTAAAAAATACAGAAAACAAAATACTCAAACTCAAAAATTATTTTAACTTAACAAATCAATTAACACCAATACCATCAATGCAAAAACCAATACTCCTCATCCTCACTTCAGTGCTTTTTAACCATTTAATAGCACAGCAAACAGTTCAAAGTTCAGGGCATAAAGTAACGTTCAAACTACAATTATCTGAAATTAAAAACCCCGATACTTTGTCGATCATGTGGTTTGTTTTACCATATGTAGCTGAGAAAACGGTGGATCACATTTCCTTGGTTTCTACAACAAAGGGCGTCGATGGACTTTATGAACACGCGATCACTTTCCCCGATTCCATCATGAACGAAACCATCGCTTATGCATACATTGTTAACAACAAACAGTATGATATCTGGCGGACATTGGTTTTAGACAAACATCAAAATCAAGATCGAGTGGAAAGTTGGGGTTATGTAGATGGTTTAAAAAATCAGGTAAAAGTTACGCAAATGCTTTTTAATATTCCGGACTCTCCTGAAGAAATAGCTGACTTATCAAAACCTTATGTGGGTATTACGACCAATGGTCAGCCAATAAAAAGGTTATTTCCAATAAAGAAAACTGGATTTTCTACTGAAACCATTAAAAAGGCCGTTTCATCATTTTTGGCTACACTATCAGAAGAACAAAAAACCAAAAGTGTATTTCCCATTCAATCAAAGGAATGGCGCCGATGGCATAATATCGAACAATGGCCAAGGGCAGGAATTTGTTTGGAGGAAATGAACACCACACAAAAAGAATTGGCATTTGCTTTTCTAAAAGAAAGTTTGAGTGTCAAAGGTTATAAAAAGGCCAAGGACATCATGACGATGGAAGCTTATTTAGCAACCCTAGTGCCTGAAAGTACTTTTTTGGGCGGCGAAAAATATTGGATCACCTTTTTTGGAATGCCATCTGATGAAGAACCATGGGGCTGGCAAATTGAAGGTCACCATTTGGTGATCAATTATTTCATATTAGGCGACCAGATTGTGATGACACCCACATTTATGGGTTCTGAACCAACGCTGATTACAACAGGCGAAAATCAAGGCTTTCGTACTTTTGTCCAAGAAGAAATGAAAGGTTTGAATTTTTATAAATCGCTGGATAGTCTGCAAAAGAAAACCGCATTACTTTGGAATGAAAAGGATTTCGACTTCAACCGTGGCGAAGCTTTTAGGGATAATGAAATCATTGCAACCACCGGAATTGCTGCCAAATATTTATCCAAGAAGCAACAAGCTGCATTGCTTGAATTGATCGGAGAATATATCAACAATATCAGAGATGAGCATGCCAAGGTGAAAATGGAGGAGGTAAAAAAACATTTAAACGAAACCCATTTTACTTGGGTGCAAGGAAAAAATATCGAAGGCCCTTTTTATTACCGCATCCACAGTCCCGTAATATTAATTGAATTTGATCACCAAAATCCTGTATTCCTCCACGATGACACCAATCCAAATTTTGGCCCTGTAAAAACCCATATTCATACAGTTGTACGCACTCCCAATGGCAATGATTATGGCAACGATTTATTGAGGGCACATTTGGAACAGCACAAACATTAGAAAAAGTCTAAGCTGATAAACCTACCTTTATTCAAAGAGCGCTGATGAAGCATAAGACGTTGAATATGAAACTACTCAATAGACAAAATTAAATAAACATTCAAAACACACTTTTGAAAATTCGTTTTGGAATGTTTTAATTAATCTTGATTATCAGCTGTTTAACTAATAAATGCCCATAATTTGCAATTTAAAAAAAGCGAATCGGAGAACTACTGCTACCCTACTTTCCCAAAAAACACTACCTTCGAAAAGTCATAATCCTTTAGCTAACATATTTAGTATAAAAAGGGTTATTACTTAACTTAAGACGATGATCAAACAGATTTACAGATTTTTGAGTCCAAAATTCCAGAATTTATTTTTGGAGTATAAAGTGGAATTCAAACCAAGATACGGACATGGAAAACCTCCACACCAAGATTTATATAAAATTATAAACGCCAATCGCGATTCTTACAGTGATCTGATCAAAAAGGCACTGGAACATAAGGAGCATATTTGGACCATTCAAGATTCCACAAAAGAAATGGATGCCAAGAAACCAAGCTGGAATAATGGCTTTCTTCCAGGTTTGGACATCATCGGCATTTACACCATGATTGCAACATTCAAACCCAAAAAATACATTGAAATTGGGTCGGGTAATTCAACCAAAGTTGCCTTTAAAGCTAAAACCGAACAAGGACTGGATATGGAAATGATATCCATAGACCCCATGCCTCGGGCGGAGATCGATGATTTGGCCACAAAGGTGATCAGAGCACCATTTGAGAATATCAATTATGATATTTTGGAAGCACTCGATTCAAACGACATCCTTTTTGTCGATAATTCTCATCGAATTTTACCAAATTCAGATTCCATGGTATTCTTTTTGGAGATATTGCCCCGACTGAAAAAAGGAGTGATCGTACATATTCACGACATTTACCTGCCTTACGATTACCCACAATTTATGTGCGATCGGTTTTATTCAGAGCAATATGGATTGGCCATGTATTTATTGGCAAACCCTACAAAATTTGAAACCATTTTTCCCAATTATTTCATTTCAGAAGACAAAGAACTAGCTGATTTGATTACACCCATTTGGCAACATGCAAATATGGCAGGAGTTGAAAAACATGGTGGTTCGTATTGGCTAAGGATCAATGAATAATGGTTATCGAGGAGTCAAGAGTAATTCATAATTGGTATTTAAAACTAGGTTGTGTAATGCTCCAAATTTCTTGATT
The DNA here is from genome assembly GCA_016715105.1 of Saprospiraceae bacterium. Classification (GTDB taxonomy): domain Bacteria; phylum Bacteroidota; class Bacteroidia; order Chitinophagales; family Saprospiraceae; genus JADKBO01. The sequence continues at coordinate 60,065 of JADKBO010000017.1, forward strand.
TCGATCAAGCATGAGAGATCAGAATAAAGGATATCTTTGCCAAAAGACCAGTTTATAAAAGCAAATCTAAATCCAATCAATCATGAATTACGACAAATTAATTCCCAATGTCTATTACATTAAAATAAACGATGGTATAAAATTATTTGTGGACTGCCTGGGATTTACCATTGGCCATCAGGAATTACAATCAGAAAATCCATTTTGCGTACTAGAAAAACAAACATTAAACATATTCCTTTTCCAACACGAGGCCTTGGCAAAGGAACATAATCCTGAATTTAGAATTGTAACAGATGAAATTGATGCGATTTACGCGAAAATAAGTGCTTCACATCCTGAGTATTTGCATCCTAATCTAAGTAGAGTTACCCTTCGTCCGTGGGGTGCCAAAGAATTTGCATTGAGGGATCACCAAGTGTGTATTATTTTTCAGCAATGGTAAAATAAGAGCCCAATTGAATACGAATTATGTAAGGATAAATATTGGCAATCTTTTAAAAGATTTAGAGCACACTAAATGTATGAGCATTTTGCATTCAATGTAAATGTCCTGGAGATTCCTTGGATACTCCTTATTTTTCAGAAGACATCATTTTTTTTTATAGAAATTAACTAACTAATCCGATTCCCTACTCAATTACTAGCTCATATAAAATACATTTGGTAATATTCAAAAAGCAAAATATATTTGATAATCAATTTGTTACCAAGGCTATGATGCGATCTGCATGATTTTCCTAATCAAACAATTTATCTTTGAGTAGCATTTTGAAACCTGAATTTTAAGCTACAAATATTAAAGTTATGGAAATAGACAAAGCAATACAGTCAATGATTGACAACCTGCACAAAAACACAGGTATAACTTTAGCAAATTGGATAGAAATAGTTAAAAAGGAAAACATTCCAAAACACGGAGAAATCATTAAGTTTTTAAAAGAAAAACATGGACTGACTCACGGTTTTGCAAATTTGATAGCTCACAAAACTAAAGGTTCAGATTCAGGTTCGGCAGAAAATCAGGACGACTTAATCGTAAAGCAATACCAAGGAAAGGAACATCTCAAACCCATTTATGACCTTTTGATAGCAAAAATCCAGACATACGGAAATGACATTGAAATTGCTCCAAAAAATACCTACGTGAGTTTGAGGCGGAAGAAACAATTCGCACTCTTGAATCCTGTAACAAAAACTCGATTTGAAATTGGAATAATCTTAAAAGGGCAAGAACCGAAAGGAAAATTAGAAGCTGAAAAACCGAATGCTATGTGTTCACACAAAATCTCGATTTCAGATGTAAAGGACATTGACAAAGAAGTGTTTGATTGGATAAAGGTTGCTTATGATCATGCAGGATGAAAGATAAAGCAATTGCTAGGATGAAATCAATCCCGCAGATAATAAAAACAGAAGCACAATACGAAGCTACATTGGATCGGCTAAACGAAATATTTGACTCAAACCCAAAGACACCAGAGGGACAAGAAGCAGAATTATTGGCATTGCTAATTGAGAATTATGAAGATGAAAAATATCCAATAAACGCACCTGACCCAATTATAGCTGTAAAAATTAGAATGGAAGAACTTGACTTAAAACAAAAGGATTTGATCGGAATAGTTGGCTCCAAAGGTATTGTTTCTGAAGTATTAAATAAAAAAAGGAAGTTGACTGTAAAAATGATTCGTAACCTATCTGAGTTATTAAAAATAACACCAAAAGTGCTCATCCAAGATTATGAACTTAACTAGTGAATTAATTACATTTGTGTGTATGAGTATTGTTTTCTTTTATTTATTAACTCTCTTCTCACTGTTACACACCTCCATAAAAATAAATTTCCATAACAAAATGGAAATATTATTTTTATAACTTCAAATCGCTTATATGTCTGCTACTATTTCTACTACGGCTTTTCCCGATTCTAAAAAACATTATGAAATTCTGGACGCGCTACGAGGAGTTGCTGCCATCATGGTGGTCATTTTCCACGTTTTCGAAACACATAATACCAGTAGGTTTGACCAAATCATGAACCATGGTTACCTTGCTGTGGACTTCTTCTTTCTATTATCTGGATTTGTGATTGGATATGCCTACGATGACCGCTGGGGTAAAATGAGTCTGAAGCAATTTTTTACGAGACGTCTGATCAGGCTGCATCCGATGATCATCATGGGTATGATTGTGGGTGCTGTTTTATATTACTTCCAAGTGAGTGACCTCTGGCCAATTATAGGGCAAACTCCTGTGTGGAAAATGTTGCTGGTCATGCTTTTTGGATTTACATTATTGCCCTTGACCCCATCCATGGAAATCAGGGGTTGGACAGAAATGCATCCTTTGGACGGGCCAGCTTGGTCCTTGTTTTATGAATACATCGGCAATATTTTATACGCCGTATTTGTGCGGAAATTTTCGAATGTGGCATTGTCGATTTTGGTTTTCGTAACCGGAGTTGCACTCATACACTTTCTAGTTACCGGGCCAAATGGAGATGTCATCGGTGGTTGGTCTTTAACGCCAACACAAGTCCATATCGGCTTTCTGAGGCTGTTATTTCCATTTTTTGGGGGTTTACTTTTGTCTCGAATTACCAAACCCACTCAAATCAACCAGGCTTTTTTATGGTGCAGCCTTTTGGTCATCCTCAGCCTTTCTATTCCAAGGATAGGTGATGCTACAACTGTGTGGATGAATGGCATTTATGAATCGATCATCATCATTGTTGTATTTCCAGCGATTGTCTACATGGGGGCAAGTGGTACCCTTGAGGGAAAAACTGCCAAGGGTTTAGGTAAGTTTTTAGGTGATATTTCTTATCCCATTTACATCACACACTATCCTATCATCTACACTTATACGGCATGGGTTAAAGACAATAAGGTTTCACTTTCTGAGGCTTGGCCTTATGGATTGCTGGTGATTATTTCTTCCATTTCGTTGGCATATATTTGTTTGAAATTTTATGATATACCGGTGAGGAAGTGGTTGACAGATAGATATATTTATGCTAAAAAATAGGGGAAATAAGCAAAGTACCAAGAGAAATTTTATCTGGTTACAGATCTGTTTTTCTGCGAACTAAAGTTCACAGTCCACTGTTCCTTTTCCTTACTTATTTCCATAAAATTAACACTCATTAAATAGGCTGCTTGCATGTGCCAATTGCTCTACTATATCCCACTTGTGTGTTGATAAATCAGAAAGCAATATTTTTTACCTCATGTAAACCATTCCTTCTCTCAAATTTCTATGAAAGTTACTTTGTCAAAAAACGAAGAAAATTTATAAGTGATAAGTAGCATTGTGAGCTAATGGCCCTCCGCAAACACTGCAGTTTCCTGCCGCACCTGCTCCTCCTGCGCAACCTTTACCGCAGGTATAATGCCACACACCCTTTGCATTTTGCGGAGGATCTACAGGCTTAGGTGCTGCTGCATTTGCACCAGTTGCTTGTGTTGATCCATGATAAGCTGCGTTATGGGTTAATGGATTTCCACAAACGCTACAGTTTCCAGCCGCTCCAGCACCTCCAGCACATCCTTTGCTGCAGGTATAATGCCATAGGCCCGCTGCATTTTGCGCTGGTTCTGGTGGATTGGGGCTCTGATTCACCACTCCTTGTTGTGCTGCATTTGGAGCTGGTATAGGAACATTAGGGCTCTGAATTGGTACCTCTTGTGGAGCTGCGTTTACGTCAACAGGTGCAGTAGAAATGTCAGTTTCTTTTTTGTCTGAATTGTTGTTGCATGCATATAAAGACATGACTGCAGAAAACAGGATAATTGAAAGGATTTTATGAAATTTCATGTGAAGTTTATTTGTGGCAACCGTCAAAGTGTTTCATAACAATCCTACGATTCCTGTTATAAATGATTTTAATATGTAAAATTACAATAATTTTTGATCTTAACAACGCTCTCACAGAATCCATAAAAATTATATTTTGGGTGGCCCATTATAGTCTTCTCAAAGCGCCTAAATGACACAATTAACAGGGATTTTCCTTAGCGGAATAAATTTCATCTATACCGAGTTTCGACCATGTCTTGTGGAGCATGCTCTTTCTGCGAACTAAAGTTCACAGTCCACAAGCCTTTTCCGTTTTTTTGAAAATTTTTAAGCAAATGATTTGAGGATGTCCAAGATCATTTGGCTAGCAGCCGAATTTAGTACACTTTTTTATCCTCTTTCTCGTCCCACAACTTAAACGGCTTCATCGCATCTTCATCGTGAATGTGAACCATCGGAATTGATCGATCAGCTGTCTCTAAATCCAATTCTTGATAAATGAAATCGTCGTCAAATCCTACGGCCGCCGCATCTTTCTTTGAACATGCAAAAAAGACTTTTTTGGGTCTTGCCCAATAAATTGCTCCCAGACACATAGGGCAAGGTTCACAGGAAGTGTACAATATACAATCATCCAATTGAAAAGACTTGAGCGTTTGGCAAGCTCGCCTGATGGCCGTCACTTCGGCATGAGCAGTGGGGTCATTGGTCTGAAGAACTTCATTGTGTGCCTCAGCAATGACGACTCCATTTTTGACAATCACTGCGCCAAAAGGGCCGCCAGCATTGGCATTGACGCCTATTTGGGCAAGGGCTATAGCTCTGGCCATGAATTTCTTATCCTGGGAGTCCTCTTTTTCAGCCAATCGTTCTCTTTATTTTTTTTTGAATATCGGTCATGGAATATTGTTATTTACACTATCACTTTTTACGCTGATTTTTCAGTAACTCAAATAAAGTAGTTTCAGAAATTTGCAGCTTTTTGGCTATTTCTTGCTCAGCCATCCCAGCACCTAGCAACAACTCAATCGCATCTGACAATAATTTCTCAGTTTCTGCTTTCATTTGTAGTGCTTGCTGCTCCCCATGCTTCTTCTTTTAAAACTCTCTCCGCCTGAAATGCATCAAAATAGGCATCCAGCTCTGCTTGAAAGTCATCCTCTCTCTGCATAACCTCAGCAATATCACCAACCTGCACTGCATTTTGCAATCTGCGAATAACTGGTCTGTACTTTAATGGAAAATCTACTTCTTTTACATTCATAATATGTGTGCTTGAGCCAATATTATCTTGATCAAAGATACTTAATAATTTTTCGATATCGTCTCTTCTTTTTTGCTTTAACGCTGGAATATTGACAATAATTCCCTCATGGTAAAGCGAATTGATAAAGAAATCATCGACTATTAATTGATTTCCGGTGTACGCATCTGTAATCTTTTTTGAAATTTTTATCATGGGAATTTGAGCAAAAGCTGGATTTATCAGCTCTCCAAGTAAGTAAATGCTGATGATAGGAAGCCCCGCTTTAAAGAATTTACCACCTACTTTAACGGGTAAATAATATTCCTTCTTTGTCAATTGGTGCCCCAAATAGGTTCTGAAGCGCATTGGTGTTGCAAATATTTTTGACTTTTGGATTTCAACTATAATCAATCTTTCGCTCGATTTAGTCTTTACTTTTGCTTTAAAATCCAGTCTGTAGATTCCTAAATTTAACAAAGGATTTTCTTTGTTTTCTTCCTCATTTGTTATCTGAGTGACCAATTCCTGTGGATAAAATTCCAAATCTATGATTTCTAAACCTGTAAGAGCAGACAAAATTATCGTTGCAACTTTGGAATCATCCATTAGATATTTGAACACGACGTCGTAAATAGGGTTTGCAATTTTCATTTTTCAAAGTTTAAAGTTTTCAAAACGAAAATAGGCAAATAAATAATTATATCCCATATTCATTCATCAATAAAATTTTTCCAACTTTAATTTAACCAACAACTATTGGGACCACCTTATATTCGTCTCATGATAGTCGAGAAAATTAAAAACTTTTTACACCAACCTTATCCCTTTTATTACCAGGGCAAAGACCTTCATAAATTTTGCTTGGTCATCTTTGGTATGGCCTTATTTTTCAACTATGTTTTCCAACCATTCAGTGTTTATGAGCCTGAACATAAATTTCATTATTTTTGGATATCCGTTATTCATTCAATATCCCCAGTGATTCTTTTCTATTTGATTGGATGGATTTTGAAACCTCAAAAGCATTTGCAAGATAATTGGATACTCAAAAATGAGGTAGTTGTGTTTTCAACTGTTTTGTTTTTGACTGGTGTGTGTCAATTCCTGATTCGAGATATAATATATGACAATAGTGACAATTGGTCTTGGCATTATCTTTTTGAGGAAATCAGCAATACCCTATTGGTTGGCTTTCTGTTTGCAGCCATCCTCGTACCTATTAATCTCAATCGCGTCCAAAAAATCAACCAAATCCATGCTGATGTCATCAATAATGGTTTGAAAAGTATGACTTTGGAAAGTAAAGAGCACATTATAAACATTCAGACTCAAGTCAAAGCAGACGACTTTTTGCTTGACATTCACGAATCTATCTATGCTAAGGCTGATGGCAATTATCTAGAAATTGTATTACGAAAAGACGAACAATCTGAAAGACTTCTGAAAAGGATAACTTCTAAAGAATTGGAAAATCAAATGGCCCATTTTGACTTTATCATGAAGGTCCACCGTTCATTTTTGGTAAACCTAAATAAAATCGAGTCGGTCAGTGGCAATGCTGGAGGTTATAAAGTTGCTTTCAAAGGCATCTCAGAACTTGTCCCAGTCTCCAGGAATTACATACCCACATTCGATGAAAAGATGAAAGTTAATGTATAAATTGTCACTCATCACAAAAGTTTGCCATTCGCAACAAGTCTAGTGTTTACCTGAAATTCACTGCTACATTTGTCTTTCGAAAAAAAATATAAATGCGCAGACACGATTTAGATTGGTTGAGGGTTTTGGTTTTTGCTTGCCTCATATTTTATCATGCAGGTATGTTTTTTGTGCCTTGGGGTTGGCACATCAAAAACAATGTGATTTATGATTGGCTGCGATATCCGATGTTGTTTCTCAATCAATGGAGATTACCCATACTCTTTGTAATTTCTGGAATGGGGACCTATTTTGCTTTGGCCAAAAGAAGCGCTGCACAATTTTCATTCGAAAGGATAAAAAGATTATTGCTGCCGCTTGTTTTTGGAATGGCGGTAATTGTTCCACCTCAGGTTTATATAGAACGAATAGCCAAAAACCAATTCACGGGAAGTTATTTTGACTTTTGGCCATCGCTTGCTTTCAATGGGGTGTATCCGGAAGGCAATTTGAGTTGGCACCATCTCTGGTTTTTACCTTATTTACTTTCCTATTCCCTGATTCTTTTGCCACTCTTTATGTATATGAGAAATCATAAATCCAATCATTTCATCAATTTCATGAAAAATAAAGTACTGAAGTCGAGATGGAGTATCTTTATTTTGATCTTACCATTGTATTTAATCGAAGCATTTGTTGAACCATTTTTCCCTGAGACACATGCATTTATTGGTGATTGGTTTGTGTTGATCAATTTCCTTCTTTTCTTCTTTTATGGATTTGTATTGATGAATGTCAGGGATTTGTTTTGGGAAATGGTCGAACGGCATCGAGTTTTTTATCTGACTTGTGGACTTCTGGCGTTTACCATCTTCCTTTTTACGGTCATAACATTTGAGGATTCTACGGTGCGACATTTCAATGAAGCGATGATTAAAGTATTCAATATCTGGTCATGGATCTTAGCTATTTTTGGTTTCGCGGCAGCTTATCTAAACAAGCCTGGCAAAGTTTTGAACTATTGTAATGAAGCTGTTTATCCGTTTTACATCTTACACCAAACGGTCATGATCATCATCGCTTATTTTTTAATGAATCTCAGTTGGGGATTACTAGCTAAGGGAAGTATACTGAGCCTCGGCACCTTTTTGATCAGCTGGATTATTTACGAATTCGGTATCAGAAGGTGGAAGGTCGTGAGGCCATTTTTTGGGTTGAAATAGCTGTTTTTTAAAAAGTTAAATGTTAAGCTTTATCGTATTTTGATCAAAAATGAATAGCTAAATCGTTACTAAAATTTAACCTTTTTGTAAATAGCTTCCAGTGAAATTGGGTTACCATCTATCAAAAAACTATCCGTTAGGTTGTAAAAATCTTCATTTATCCAAGTATTTGGTTTTTCGGATCTGGTAAACAATGAGACTTCGACTCTCTTTTGATTTACAAAAATTACCTGTTGTAAACTATCAAGATGTTTATATTCTGGCAGTTTTGCCTCCATATCAAATTGAGTAGTCGAAGGAGACAATACTTCAACAATTACAAGTGGATTTGTGACTATCGATTTAGAATTACCTTTAAAAGCAGGATTATCTTTTATGACCATCACATCTGGCATATAAAAACCGCCTTCAAATTTTGGAATATGTACACCAGAATTACTACCAAGTACTAAATAATTTTCATTACTTGAATACATATTATTTAAAATAGTTATGATCATTCCAGTAATTAATTCATGGATCAAAGAAGCAAGTCCCATGGTATAAATTTCAGATTCGTGATATTCAATTTTATAGGGAAAATTATTAGCAAGTTCTAGATATTCAGCTTCAGAAGCCGAAATACGAACCAGAGGCTCAGTTTTAAGCTTCCTTAAGATTTCTTCTCTTAAATCTTTTGCTATTACCATTTTAAATAATTTTATCAAATATAATCAAAAACATAAGCAGATACTATTTCTATTATTATAAATAATTTAGCCGATAATGACATTGCTTAATTCAATTGCATATAATTAATAACTTAAAATCATGACTAAAAAGTTTTAACTTTATCATGAAAATTCAAAACTTTTACTACTAGCGATTGTCAAAAAAAATAACACCATGGCAGAATCCCTAAAAACATTTAAAAAAGAACAAATAGAAATCTCTGAAAAACGATTGGCCAAAGCTGATTATCCAAAGGAATTGATCATTGTAGCGGAGGGTGATTCCTGGTTTGATTATCCATTGAAAAAGGATATTCTGGACTATCTAATCAAAAAGGGCTATGCCATCAAAAAATTGGCAAAAGGTGGAGATAGTTTGGAAAATATGATTTATGGTTCTGATTATACCATTGTTGGCGAAGATGTCATCCATGCAGGACCGCAATCGTTACAAGTGACTCTGAATGCTGTAAGAAGTCATCATCCCAAATTTGTTCTATTTAGTGGCGGTGGCAATGACATCGTAGGCAATGAAATCATCGGTTTTTTGAATCATAAAAATGCAATGAATGGTAGTTTGGTCAACAAACCAATATTCCAAGAAAAATTATTGCGCATGAAAGATGCTCTAGTATTTTTCATCGAAGCCATACACAATACCTTCGCAGGTTGTCACATCATCATGCATGGTTACGATTATGCCAAGATCAATGGCAAGGGTTATAGTTTCATATTGAAAAATCTCAAAGGTCCATGGATATTACCTTCAATGGGTCAAAAAGCAATTACCACAAAAACCGAGCAAAATGAAATCATCAAATATTTGGTAGATGAGTTTAATAGTATGCTCGCCCTACTTGATCAAACTTACCCGTTTTTTCACCACATTGACCTACGCGGCCAATTCCCAAATGACAATGAATGGGACAATGAAATACACCTAAAAAACGGTGGTTACAGCACAATCGCAGATATTTTTCATGCAAAAATTGAAGAAATCTTGGCTTTCAATCCCTTGGATGCTTTTGCACATGAAATAATTGCAATGTGAAATGTAAAATGTGAAATGAGTGATTGTAAATAGTAAATAGTGAATGGTAAATGGTGAATAGTGGGATGTGAAATGTGAAATGTGAAATGTAAAATGCAAGATGTTGTTCAATTACATAAATAATTTTAATACACCATTGGTGGAGACGCAAAATTTTGTGTCTTCACTAATGATTGTTAAATCCCTTGCAGAAGCAGAGAAGGTTTCGATTTTAAAGTAATTGCAATGGAACTGACACAATAACACGAATATTCTTTCAAAAATCACACAGCTCGAGGCTCGAAACTCGTGGCTCGAAGCTCGAGGCAAGAAAACTGACAATTGATAGCTGATAGCTGAAAACTGACCGCTGACAGCTGCCTACTCTTTTTCCCAAATAGTATGTTTCGATGGCCCCTCAGGATCACTTTTCAACTTGTAAGTATGCGCGCCAAAAAAATCTCTTTGCGCTTGAATCACATTGGCACTCGAATCAGCAGTCCTCAAATATTTAAAATATTCTATCGCAGAAGAGATACAAGGAACAGCAATATTATTGGTTGCCATGGTGCTGAATAGTTGGAGCGAATGCTCATAATGGGCTTCAATTTTTTGCTTCAAAGCAGGAATCTTTAAAACCTCTGGAGCACCTTGCTCCATACCAATTCTGATTTCTTTCAATAAAGCAGATCTAATGATGCAACCATTGGACCAAGTGATAGCCAAATTGATCAAATCAATATTCCACCCATACGTTTGGGACGCTTGGGCAATCAAATCAAATCCTTGATGGTGATTGACAATGCGAGCAAACTGAAGTAAATTTTCAAGGGTGTCTAAGTTACCCCCTTGGTGTTTTTCATGTGCTCCGTGATATATACCTGCGTACTCTTGTCTGCTTTTTTTGAATGAAGATTGATATCTTGCAAATAATGCAGCCGTGATGGTTGGAATTGGAACACCTAATTCGCAAGCAGATATGGTCGTCCAGCTTCCTGTTCCTTTGTTACCAGCACTATCCAAGATTTGATCCAGCAATAAAGTGCCATCTTCATTATGGAATCGCAAAATGTCGACAGTAATTGACAACAAATAACTCGAAGCTTCTCCTTTATTCCAAGTCTCAAAAACTTCAGCGATGTCGTGTGCGTCAAGGCCCATGCCATAACGCATATAACTGTAAACTTCGGCAATCAATTGCATTTCTGCGTATTCGATGCCATTGTGAACCATCTTGACAAAGTGGCCTGCGCCACCCTTTCCTACGTAGTGGCAACAAGGCTCTCCATTTTCATTTTTAGCGGCAATGGACTTGAGGATTTTTTCAACATCTACAAAGGCTTCTGGGCTACCTCCGGGCATGATTGAAGGTCCTTTCAAAGCACCTTCTTCTCCACCTGAAACGCCAGTGCCGATATACCGAAACCCAAGATCTGAAAGCGCCTTTTCTCTCCTATCAGTATCAAAATAATGTGAATTTCCAGCATCAATGACAATATCGCCTGCTTGCATTAATGGAACCAACGAGTCAATAACTGCATCCACAGCAGAACCCGCATTTACCATGACGATGATTTTTCTGGGCAATGCCAATGATTTCACAAAAGCTTCTAAATCATTAAATGCTTCAGCATCTGACAATTCATTGAATTTTGCTTTAGCCTTGGAAGCAATAGATTCCTCTTTTCCTGGAACTTCTCTATTGAAAATGGAAATAGTAAAACCTTTACCAGCGATGTTTCTTGCCAAACTAGTGCCCATTACGCCTAGGCCAATAAGGCCAACTTCTTTTAAATTATTCATGGAGGTGGATTCTATAATTTCTTGAATGATTTCTGTTACTGTTTGGTCAACATTGATGATGAGCCCTTCTGTTGGTTGTTCGAATGCTTCAAATTGGGATTGTAAAAGTGATTCTGGCATAAAGTGGCCAGGCCTTTGACTCATACGCTTTTTGATCAATTCAAAACTTCCTGTGAGGTGTATCCAGTGTAAATTTTCTCTCGGGATGTCCTTGGCAAGTACCGTTCTGTATTTGTCTTTCAATGCCGAACTACAAACAACCAAAGAGGATTTTTGAAGGTGTTCTTTTGAAAAATCGTTGATCGCAGCCAACCATGGCCATCGATCTTCGTCCGTCAAAGGCGTACCCGCTTTCATCTTATCGATATTACTTTGAGGGTGGAAATCATCCCCATCATAAAATCGTATGCCCAATTGATCAGCAAGTGCTTGACCTATCGTGCTTTTACCGCTGCTTGCCACTCCTGTGACAATGTAAAGTTGATTTTGCATCGGCCAAAAATAGACATTTCAAGTAAAATAAAAATAGTCTTGGTTAAAAAGTGGAAAGGAAGATGAAGGCAGCTATCAGTTTTCAGCAATCAGTTCTCAGTTTGTTTTAACTGAATGATAGTTGAAAATCATTCGTGTATTCGTGGCGAAAGAATTGGTGGTAGATAGTTGATGCAGGGTTTGGGGTCAGTTTTCAGTGGTCAGTTTTCAGCGATCAGCTTTCAGTTTTCAGCAAAATGCAATATGAATGAAAGTTGAAAAAAAATTCGTGAATTCGTGGCGAAAGAATTGGTGGTAGATCGTAGATGCAGGGTTTGGGGTCAGTTTTCAGTGGTCAGTTTTCAGCGATCAGCTTTCAGTTTTCAGCAAAATGCAATATGAATGAAAGTTGAAAAAAAATCGTGAATTCGTGGCGAAAGAATTAGAGCAAGATTTCAGATAAAGACTTTGTGTTCAGCTTTTGGTTTTCAGTTTTCAGCCAAAATAAAGACGCTTTGCCCAATTTCAAGCGTTTATAATTGAATAAATGAAAACAAGTAAAAAATGATCAAATTAATTAACTTTTGGAAAAGACAAGCTAAAAATGGAAAGACCAAACCAATTTCAAGTCAAATAAAATATGCATGGTTAATAGCATTTCTGATTGTTTCGATTCAAATGGAATCACAAGTAACCTCAAAACGTTTTGAAATAACAACCATTGATGGTAAAAAACTTGGCATCAATCATCAAACTAAACAATCTGTGAATGCAAGAGAAATCGCATTTCTAGAAGATGTCATATCTATTGATTCTCTTAGCCCAAATTTGATTGGTATGCATCTGAGCACATATGGTATTCTCTCTAAAGACAATTATGTAGTATTTGATGTCAAGGACTTTACAAAGAAATGGATGAGGTCAGTTAAAGTATCTAAAAATGCTATTTGGGCAATAGACGGTAGAATAGTTGAAGTAACCAATAATACAGTTGCTACGATAAATTTAGAAACAGGAAAGGCAAAATCAATATTGAAATTTAAACAAATTGCATACAATGAAAGTAACCATATTATTTTTGGCTATGAATTGGATAAAGAGGATAAACCAGCAGGAAAGTTAAAGCTACTTGATCTGGACACTGGAAAATTTATTGGTTCAGCGCCAATCCTTTACAAAGCTGGAATGGAGTCATTTGAACTTTCACCCGATTCACTATTGTATGTTTTTGGCTCAGGTATTCATAAAATGAATCTTCAGACCGGCGAAACATATAGTCATATCGAAACCACCCATATTCCTGCTAAATTGGGTTTGGTACTAAAAGAAGAATTTTTAGGTCATTGGGGTACTTGGTCAAAAAGGGGGGCAGTTTACCCTTTAAATTCTGAATATGTACACTTCCTTACATCCAACCTTTTGATTGATAATGGAACTATTTACAAAGCGGATGCTAGACAATTATTTGCCTTGGATAGTGCCAGTTTGAGAGAAAAATGGGTTGCAAACTTGGATGACAAACATGTTTCATTTTCTTATCTAAGTATGGACCAAGACAACATTTATGTGCTTTCGACGGGAACAGCATTTTATAAAGGTTTGTATTTCAAGTATTCCAATCCTTATTTATACAAGTTCACCAAATCAGGGGAAAAAGTTTATGAGACGCTTTTGGATTATAAATCAAGACCAATATATTCAGACATGGACAGTACTTCAATGATAATTGGTTTTGGGGAAAAATTGGCTAGGTATGACCTCACTACAGGAGCAGTGATAAAGTTCATAACGACAGATATGATGAATATTAAAGCATTTAGAGGAAGTGCCGATTCAAGCGTGTACTATCTCAAAGATGATAAATTTTTTTGTGTCAAAGATGAACCAGAAATAATTTTTTTGTTGTCTGTTGATAAGCTTTACAAATTCAATAAAGACTTGTTCCTCACTGAAAAGATTGATGATAAAAGTATATTTAGATCTATTGGTTCTTACAAAAACTACGAACTTTTATACGGTAATAAACAATTGATTCTCTTAGATGACTATAAAAAGGTGATAGAATTTGAACAGATTGAAAATACTACCTTTTTGGAAACAATTTATACCTTGTAGTTAACGGAAACCTTTTTTTAGTTGATTTAGATAAAGAATTGGGGCTTGTTGTAAAATAAAGAATTATAGAATCATGTTTGGCACTCCGATCATGCCTAATTTATTTATACGTATTCAAAGCGTTATTTAAAACTAAATTTTCAAAATATCCTTTAATAATATGCACCTTGTTTATATCATTGCTTTTTTGGCAGCATTATGAAATTCAAATCATACTATGCTTACAATTGGATGTGAACCAGTATTATTGCAGTCTACAGTTTAAAATACTCAAATGATTTTTGATAAAAGTTTAAAATTTAGCATATTTATTTTATGTTCCCTGTCAGTACATGTACTTTTTGGGCAGAAATTATCCATGTCCATAAAGTCTGATAATCAATCTATTAGTGATGTATTTGTAACCATTGTAGACGAGGCAGGTGTGTCATACATGGGTACAACTGACCAGAATGGTAGATTCACTTATCAGTTGTCTGCACCTCAAAAGATTACCATTTCCTTAGATCATTTGTCGTATGAAAAACTAGACACTTCTATCAATTTGAGCGAGGATTTGGATATAACCTTGCAAATAAAAGGCATTGCCTATGAATTGAATGCAGTGAGTTTTACCAGCTCAAGAATTCATACAGACAAGGCCATCACTCTTTCACAAAAAGATTTCCTCAGGTTGGCTTCAAGTTTTGATGATCCGAGTAGATTGGTCATCAAGGCACCAGGTTTTACTGGTTCCAATGATCAAAACAATGCCTTATCTTTTAGAGGCATGCCAAGCCAATACTATAAATGGCAGATCAATGGCATGGATGTAGTCAATCCCAATCACTTGGCAAATGCAGGGACATTGGCAGACGTGGCAGCAACCAATTCTGGTGGTGTCAATATGGTGAGTGGGCAATTGATCAAACAATATAATTTTGATTTGCCGGGCAGTATCGGTAATAGTAATCAGAATCAACTTTCTGGCATTTCAAATATGATTTTTGCAGATAGTCTGGGCACCTTTGGACAAGCAAGTTTGCTGGGCTTAGAAGCTGGCGTCGGTTTGAATGTAGGCGGAACCAATATTTTTACCAATTATCGCTATTCATTTACAGGTCTATTGGCCGATTTTGGAGTAAATTTTGGAGGCGAATCTATTAAGTTCCAGGATTTGGTCGTTGGTTTTAACAAAAAAACTAATAAAACTACGTTGAATGGATTTTTGGTCTTAGGAAATAACACAAACATTTTCACCGCACAGGATTCAGCAATTTCCTATAAAGAAGTCCAAAATATAGATTACAAAGGTAAAGCCATCATTTCTGGAATCAGTTTCAACACTGAAATTTCAAAAAATCAATCTTTTGAAGGTGGTCTTGCTTATTCCAAGAAAAGTTCAGAACGATCAAGCAATGCAACCATTTTGTTTGATGACGAAAATGAGTATTTCAATGACCAGTCATTATTGTCAGGTAAAGCAGTATACCATCTTCTAAATACCGCAATAGGATTTAACTTTGCTCATACTTCCAATGATTTTAAATTCGGTAGACTTGGTGAATTTGGTTCCTATAATAATGAATCAAACTTCAATACTTTGTCAACTAGTCTCTTCGTCAATCACAAAATAAATATTGGAAATAATTGGTCTTTGTCAGCTTCCTTGCCAATCGATTGGATGGGAGGCGAAGAAAAGAAGCTGTACATCAATCCAAAATTGGAATTGATCAATCGATGGAAAAAAGGTTTCTTCCTTTCGGCGAAAGCTTACAAAAATGCTCAAATAATGACTCCGCCTTTTGATGGAAACGTGGTGCAATCATACAATGCTGAATTGAGCGCAAATAAAGTGCTGAAGGGTGGACTTGCAGGAGTTGTTTTATTCTATCATAATTTCGATAACACCTTGGGAAGCTTGGATGAAGTCTGGACTTATGATCCAAATATTCCGATTCAAAATCTATCTGGAACAAGCACTGGCCTCAGCGTTTATTTCAATAGCAATATTGGAAAAAATTGGTGGTACGATTTCAACGCCAGTTTATACGACATCAAAAACGAAAAAAACATTCAAACCAATACTGCTGTAGGTAAGGTGGTCAATGCCCAGTTTGGCAGAAAATTCAAAGTCAAAAACAACGAACTTTCTATTGCCAGTGCATTTATTGGCAGAGGAGGACAAAAATCATACAAAGTAAATCCTGACTTTTCATTGCCAGAACCTGCGCAACAAATTCAATCAGAACCATATTACAGAGTTGATCTGAGAGTCAATTACTACCGACAAAAAAGTGTATTGTCATTAGACATTCAAAACATCATGAGTAGAGTGAATGAGGGAGCTTATCAATATGATCCCCTCACTCAATCTTACTATTTCATCAACCAGCTAGGCTTGATTCCAGTATTGTCTTACCGCTATTATTTTACCAGAGGTCCACTCAAAGTTTCATAAAATTTGGCATTATTTGATGCCATATTTTGTCTTGTATTTTTCATTTAAGTGCGTTTGCTTATTCGCCAAGTCGACTTGTCTTCCTTGAATGAAAGCAGCCTGAACGTCATTGGTGCGCATGTCTAGCAAATCGCCAGAACTTACTACTAAATTAGCATGTTTCCCTATTTCTACACTGCCAGTAATGTCACTGATTCCCAATATTTTAGCGGTATTCAATGTAATGGCTTGAAGTGCTTCTTCTTTAGCAAGTCCAAAAGCACAAGCTGTACCCGCATTGAAAGGCAGGTTGCGATATCTGTTGTGCTCATCGTTGTCGTTGATGGCAAATAACACTCCTGCTTTTTGCAACATGGCTGGCGTTTTGTAAGGCTGATCAACATCGTCGTCTATCATTGTTGGCAGGCTATGCATGCTGTTGAGAATGACACTGATGTTGTGTGTTTTCAAAACATCAGCGATTTGCCAGCTGTCTTCTGCACCAACCAGGGTAATTTCAAAACCAAATTCCTTTGATAATTCAATGGCGACCAACATTTCCTTTACAATACTGCAATGCACAAATAGTTTTTGTTTGCCGTCAAACAAATTTCTAAGTGACTCAAATTTTAAATTGGTCTGGCTTGGCTTTTCTGATGCTAAATACGCTTTCGCTTCCCTAAAAAAGGCTTTAATATCTTCCACTTTTTTCAAACCCATGGCCAATCGATCCTCATCATTTCTTTGACCTCTCTGTCCTACTCTCACTCCACTATTGAGTAAAGAAGGCATTCGCAAGACCATTGCAACATCTGATTTGTAAGCAGCATCTTCCCAATTCCATGCATCCAATTGAACCACTGAGGATGTACCAGATATCGTACCACCATCAGGTACAACATTAGCCAAAAGAATACCATTGGGCCTCAAAGTATTGATGACTTTTGAATCTGTATTGTAAGCAACAATTGACCGCATGCTCGGATTAAAATCGCCAATTTCCTCAGCATCTATGGTTGCTCTTATACTGTTTACTTCTATCAAACCCAATTTTGAAGCGGGTAAAATCAACCCTGGATATATGTGTTTGCCTTTGCAATCAATGGTTTTCATACCATTCGTTGGCACATTTAAGCCGACCGCAATGATTTTTCCTTTTTCAAATACTACGCTGCCATTTTCAATAACCGACCCATTCCCAACATGGATGGTACCATTGACCAACGCAATTTTTTCAGATTGCGGCAATGCTGGTAAAATGGTTTCTTGCCCGAAAAGACAAGAGAAATAAATGCTGAATATGATGATGTATGATATTTTTTTCATTGTATATTTTTTTGATGCACTTAAATAAAGTAAAAATTACTAATAGTTTATTCTGCTAATTCGTCAGAATCAATTTCTAATAAGCCATGGTTGTGCTCATGATCTCCACAGCTATTTACAAACTCAAATCGCGGTCTTGCTCTGGTCATATTTTTGATGTCGCCACCTTTACCCGACTTTTTGAGCGATGCCATTTTTTGGATGAGCCTGTTTTTTTCTGCTTTATTGGCAACGCGCATTTTTGCATCTTCCACCCTATCAAAGTAAACTATACCATCAACAATGGTCTTTTCAGGTTTAGCATAAATGGATAAAGGGTTGTCTGACCATAATACGAGATCTGCATCTTTTCCGACTTTGATACTTCCTACTTGGTTATCAATGTGTAACATCTTTGCCGGATTGATGGTCACCATGTCCAATGCCTCAACTTCAGTTAATCCGCCGTATTTGATGGATTTTGCTGCTTCTTGGTTGAGTCTTCTGGCCATTTCTGCATCATCCGAATTGATGGCAACATTGAGGCCCACCTTATCCATGATTGCGGCATTATATGCGATTGCATCCACAACTTCCATCTTATAATTCCACCAATCGCTGAAGGTAGATGCGTTTGCACCATGGGCTTTCATTATGTCCGCCACCTTGTATCCTTCTAAAATGTGGGTGAAGGTGTTGATGACAAAGCCAAATTTTTCAGCAACTTTCATGGCTGCATTTATTTCACTTTGGACATATGAGTGACAAGTAATGAACCTTTTTTTGTTCATAATTTCAACCAAGGCGTCTAATTCCAAATCCCTACGCACAACCATTGGAGTACTACCTTTTTTCTTGTTATTTTCTTCAGCTTCCTTGAGCATTTTTTGATAATCAGAGGCACGTGTAAATGCGTCCATCATGACTTGGTCAACGCCCATTCTGGTATCTGGAAATCTGTTATTGCCAGTAGCTCTGGAAGATCGTTTTACATTTTCGCCTAAAGCAAACTTGATGAAAGGATCGGCACCTGCAAACTTCAATTCCTCATCACTGGCACCCCACCTCATTTTGATCAATTGGGTTTGACCACCGATCGTGTTGGCAGAGCCATGTAAGATGTGTGAAGTTGTCACGCCTCCGCTCAATTGTCTGTAAATATTCATATCGTCCGGGAAAAGTACATCCGCAATCCTCACCTCCGAAGTAATGCTTTGTCCACCTTCGTTGATAGATGAGGCAACAATGTGTGAATGTTCGTCAATGATTCCAGCTGATAAATGTTTTCCTGTTCCGTCAATAACCGTAGCTTGAGGGCTGTTCAACCCTTTACCGATGCTTTTGATTTTGCCATTGGAAACAAGCACGTCAGTGTTTTGCAAAACACCCTCTTTTTCACTCGTCCAGACGGTAGCATTTTTGATGATGAAGTCAGATTGTTTCGGTTTTTCGACCCAGCCGTAACTTAAAAAGGGAAAAGTAACTGCTCCTAATTCAAGATCTTTTGGAGCTTTGAGAGAATCTGATTTCATTTCAATGGGACTCAAAAACTGACCAGTCCAAGTGAATTCTTTTCCATCCACATCCATGCCTTTTCCTAAAAGCAACTTATCCATCACTACCCCACTCAACGTAACATCCTTGGACTTCTCCCCTTTTCCAACGGGATAACTCATTTTAATCAAGCTACCATCAAAACTGTATTTACCAGATAGGGTATCTTTTTGAATGAATTGAGCATTTCCGTTTTCATTCACAACTACTTTGAATGAATCAGTAAGCCCTTGATTGGAGATCATCATGGAATAATTGCCTTTGATGTCTTCCCAACCATCCTTCTTTACCTCAAACATTTGACCTTGAACCCAGTTTTGGTGAATGACCGTTTTTTCGGCGAATATAGGGCCAGAGGTAATGAGGAAATTGGCAATTTTCCCTGTGCTCAACGAGCCCAATTTGGAGTCCATGCCAATCATAGCAGCTGGTACAATGGTCAGAGCATCCAAGGCTTTAGCTTCTGAAAGTCCAAATTCAATTGCTTTTTTCACATTTCCTAGAAAATCAGATTCACTTTTTAAATCTGAAGTTGTAAGTGAGAAAACAATACCTTCTTTTTCTAATACTCCAGGATTTGCCGGCCCGAGTTCCCAATGTTTCAAATCGTCCAAGCCTACAAAGCGTAAATCATTCACATCATCTGTTTCCATTGCATCCGCATAATTGAGCGGAATAATGAGGGCAGCATTTGTTGCTTTGATCTCCTTGACACGTTGATATTCATTGCCACTACCTTTTATAATATATTGTTTTCCAAACTCATCGCCTATTCGATCAGCTCTCAAAACATTCCACTTGTCATTGGCTTCAAAAATCTGTGGCAGAGATTGATTGGCAAGCCAACTCTCCAAAGATAAATTGATTCCTTCTTCTTTTGGTTTGGATTCATACCATTTTGCATCATAGTAAGTCTGCCTCAATAAGGAAATTACACCCATGATGGAACTTGGATAACTTTGAGATGAACTCCCCTTACTAAATGAATAATGAGCAGAAGCTTTATCCTTCAAAATACTATAATTATCTGCATTATCTGCCAGAGAAACAAAAACACCAGTTCCTCTTGCGATTCCATCCTTCAGGTGAGAAAGGGTTGCTCCAAATCCAAGACTTCTCATAGTTTTGGCCTTCGATTCATTTTTTGAATACATTGTGTGGGCTTGTTGCTGACTTTTGATGGCTTCGTTCCATCCATAAGCGCCTTTGGTATTGGATTCTATTTGGGTGGTTCTGTTGAAGTTCCCCGAATTTTCACTGTTTATACTTTTGGTGGAGATTCCATAATCTGTGTATAAATCTATGAAGGAAGGATAAATGTACTTGCCTTTACAATCCACCAAAACTGCATCTTTTGGAATAGTTGCATTTTTGCCCATTGTAGTTATGACACCTTTACGAATGACCAAAGTTGCCGAATCGATGGTTGTTTTTGAATCCGAAACAATTTTTGCATTGATGAATGCATAACATTCTTGTCTCGGATTAGCTACATCATTTACAGGGAATGTTTCTTGGCTGAAAGTGAAAGATTGGTAGCCAAAAATAAACAGATAACAGAAGATGATTCGGTAGAAACTTCTTTTCATGATCACTTTGAATTTAGTTAGGAAGATTGTCTTTGAGTTTGCATATCCCTTCAAAGACACTTAATGAGCTCAATATAGAAAATGATTTCATATTGCACATTCAATAAAACAGAATAAATTAATGCAAAATTTAAGGTCGTTGCTATTGAATGAATCATAAAAACCTTCACAAAGTGAAATGTCCTCAAAAAGAGATGTTGCCATTTTTTATTTCATAAAAAAGCATATTTTAAAATTTTCCACTTCTGCTATGGAATTTGAAATCCAAGTATCCAACAAAAGTTTTTTTTAAGAAAACGA
Source organism: Saprospiraceae bacterium (assembly GCA_016715105.1). Lineage (GTDB taxonomy): Bacteria > Bacteroidota > Bacteroidia > Chitinophagales > Saprospiraceae > JADKBO01. Next base: position 81,269 of record JADKBO010000017.1, read on the forward strand.
ACGATTTGAATAACAACCTGTTAGCAAAATGAGGAGTCTTAAAGGTGTATTAATGATTGGTAATCTTTTAACATATTTCTGGTTTGAAAATATTTTTTTGAAGTTAAAAGCTATATTGCGACTCTTTAGTGTGAAAAAAAATAATGATGTGCCGCATTTAAATTTAGAAAAACATAAGAAATATGACAAATCACTAGTTTTATTAGTATCATTTTTTTTAATAAATACTGGCTTTAAGCCCAACTAAAATTCAAAAAAGAATGACTCTTGGAGAAGTCTGACAAAAAATTGAATAAATTTTACCAAGACGAGTTAACAAATAAAGAAAAAGAATGACGGATTTTTTTAATCATTTGATGCATGAATTTGAATTACCACTTGTAAATCCAGTACTGATATTTTCATTGATCTTATTTATAATCTTATTATCACCCATACTTTTAAAGAGATTAAATATACCAGGCATCATAGGGTTGATCATAGCTGGTGTTGCAGTAGGTCCTCATGGCTTTAACATTCTTGCAAAAAATTCAGCCGTTGATCTTTTTTCAACGATCGGACTACTTTACATCATGTTTATCGCTGGTCTTGAGTTGGACATGAACGAATTTAAATCCAACCGAAATAAGAGTCTTTTGTTTGGATTGTTCACCTTCATAATTCCTTTGGCTATTGGATTCCCAGTTTGTTATTACTTACTTGGATATGATTTTAATGCAAGTTTTTTGACGGCAAGTATGTTTGCAACACACACACTCGTTGCCTATCCTATTGTGAGTAAGTTTGGTGTTTCAAAAAATCAAGCAGTAGCAATTACTGTCGGTGGAACAATTTTGACCGACACCGCTGTACTGATCATTTTGGCAGTCATAATGGGTAACAGTGAGGGAAATCTCAATAAGGAATTTTGGATCAAGCTTGGGGTTTCTTTAGCTATCTTCTCAGCAATCATGTTTTTGATTATACCCAGAATTGCAAAATGGTTCTTTAGAAAGTTAGAAAGTGAAAAGCATTCTCATTATATTTTTGTTCTTTCAGTGGTTTTCTTTGCTGCATTTCTTGCCGAGGTTGCTGGAGTAGAGCCTATAATCGGCGCATTTGTAGCTGGATTAGCCCTGAATAAACTTATACCACATTCATCCGCTTTAATGAACCGAATTGAGTTCATAGGAAATTCACTTTTTATACCTTTTTTCTTAATTAGTGTGGGAATGTTGGTTGATATGAGTATCATTTTAAGTGGGCCAACTGCTCTCATCGTTGCAGGAACTTTATCAATAGTAGCGCTTATGGGCAAATGGTTGGCCGCCCTATTTACACAATTGATATTTAAATATACTAAAGCACAACGGCAATTGATCTTTGGATTGAGTAGTGCGCATGCAGCTGCAACACTGGCTGTAATTTTGGTAGGTTATAAAGCTGAAATATTGGATGAGAATATCCTCAATGGCACAATCATATTAATACTTATTACATGTATAGTTGCTTCATTTGCAACAGAAAAAGCAGCCAAAAAGATTGTTATTGAATCTGAAGAAGATACCAATGGCCTTGTAAAAGCTAATGGTATGAATAGTGAACATATCCTGTTACCAATAGCAGAATTAGCCAACCTGGAAAAACTTCTTGAGCTAGCCATTTTTATAAAAGATGCTAAATCTGCAAATCCAGTCTCCATATTGTCTGTTGTTTCCAATAATAATGAAGCTGAAATCAATATTCTCAAAGCAAGAAATAAATTAGAAGAATTTGTAAAGCAAGCCTCAGCTTCAGAAACTAAAGTAAATATAATTACCACCATTGATCATAATGCAGCAAGTGGGATTGCCAGAATTTCAAGAGAAATTATGGCAGATATCATTATTTTGGGATGGCCACAAAAGACAGGCATTATTGATAAATTGATGGGAGACAAAATGGAAAGTATACTCAGTTATACTGGAAAAACTCTATTTATATGTCATTTGCCAAAGCCCTTGGTGTTGCACAAAAGAATTGTTATTGCGGCCCCGCCTTTAACTGAGCATGAAAATGGATTTGGGTTATGGGTTTCTAAAATTACTAAATTAGCACATGAATTAAGTATTCCTTTATTGTTTTTCTGTAATGAAGCAACAGCCAAAGCAATTGAGAGATTGTATGCTAAGATAAAACTCTCCCCATCTTTTTCTGTAAAATTATTTAGTGAATGGGAGGACTTTTTAGTGATTTCAAGGTCAGTAAATGAAGATGATTTATTTGTTTTGGTTTCTGCCAGGAGGGGTACAACTTCATATTTTGGTGTTCTGGATAACTTACCTGAGAAGCTCGAAAAACACTTTCCAGCAAATAGTAAATTTGTCATTTATCCACAGCCATACGCTGATTACAATACAAGCGAACAATACAATGACATCTCGTCTGAACCTTTGCACATGGGTATAGAAGCCGTTCAAAAAATTGGAAAAGGTATTGGTTCCATTTTTAAGAAGACATTCAACGACTAAATGCAATTAATAAAAGTTAATTTGTAATTCAAGTAAGAAAACAGATTTAAATCATAGGTCTTAAAGAGTAAGTCTTGCAGATTTCAAATCAAGTCAACATTTGAATAAGATTGGTCAATTTTTCTGCTTCACTGGCTGGTTTGTCCCTGCGCCATCTGACAATTCTAGGGAATCTCAATGCAATACCACTTTTGTGTCTGGAAGATTTGGCTATTCCTTCAAATGCAAGCTCAAAAACTAATTCTGGTTTCACAGCATTGACAGGACCAAATTTTTCTAATGTATTTTGCCTTACAAATTTTGATACTTCGCCAAATTCAGCATCTGTGAGTCCTGAGTATGCTTTCGTAAAGGGAACCAATTTACCTTCATCATCCCAAACTGCAAACGTAAAGTCCGTGTACAAGTTAGCCCTCCTACCGTGTCCCCTTTGAGCATAGATCATAACCGCATCCACCGTAAATGGTGCAACTTTCCATTTCCACCAATCTCCTTTTCTTCGTCCAGTTTGGTAAGTTGAGTTCAACTTTTTTAACATCACACCCTCAGCACCTTTTGAAGCTGCGTCAGCTCTCATTTTTGCATATTCTTGCCAATCATCAAACGTATAATCTTGGGAAGATAGAAAGATATTGGGTTGGTGTAGATTGAGCAGTAGTTGTTTCAGCAACATTCGACGTTCAGAAATGGGTTTATCTCTGATGTCTTCACCCTGAAACTCCAATAGATCATAAGCCATGAGCACTACCGGATGGTCTTTTAATATTTTAACTGTAAGGTTTTTTCTTCCGATACGTGTTTGCAAGTCATTGAAATTCATAGGAGCTCCGTTTTTATACGGTAGAATTTCACCATCGATGACAAAGTTGTCTTGACTTGTCACCGTTTGTAAAACATTGAATTCAGGATATTTTTCTGTGACCAGTTCTTCTCCTCGAGACCAAACAAAAATATCACCTTGGCGTTTGATGACTTGCCCTCGGATTCCATCCCATTTAAACTCTGCAGACCAATCTGTTGGCGATCCCAGTGCTTCGAGTTCATCCTCTAGACTATAGGCCAAAAAGAAGGGGTATGGCTTTGAAATATCTGCATTCTGGATGTTGTCATGAAATAATTCCTGCCATGAAGTATCATCAGGATGCCAATTTCCCATCAAGCGATGCGCAATGCGACTGTCTTCTTCCTTTAAATATTTTGCCAAAGATTTAACAATGAGATTCTGAGAGACTCCCACCCTAAATCCCCCAGTAATTATTTTGTTGAAAAGAAAACAAGTTTCACTATCCAATTCTTGCCACGAATCAAGAATGAATTGCTTTTTGGCTTCTTCTGTCATTTCCTTAAGCATTCTTATTTTCTGTATCCAATAAGTGAGTCCGTGATCAAGGTTATTGGTAGTATTTGGTACGACCAATGCAATGGTTTCTGCAAGATCTCCAACTACATGGTAGGTCTCTTCAAAAAGCCAAAGCGGCAGCCCCGAAATTTCCGAACTCCAAAGTCTCAGTAAAGTAGTGCTTACAGATCTGGGTGGCCTCCTGTGGGTAAACAGCGCTATCGTCCACAATTTATCAATGTCCGAGACCCCACTTGCGAAGTATGCAGCCAAATGGTTGACCTTATCGTTGGTCTTTGTTGATTCGTCTATCGCTCTGTAAAGTGCTGCAAATGTTTTCAAATCTTGTCTGGATCTATGCTTTAGTGATTCTAAACTACCCTTTTATTGTATTTGTTCAATTCTGAGATACTTTGACCTGCTAGAATCGATATACCAAAAGGAAATGAATTTGACCATTTTCTTGTTGCAAATTTAATCGATATCTTCATCATTCAATTTCGTCAAGGCCTCTCGGGGGGGGTTTGTTTTCGGGGGGGGGGGGGGCCCTCCGGGGCCGCCCCCCCCCCCCCCCCCCCCCCCCCCCCCCCCCCCCCCCCCCCCCCCCCCCCCCCTAACCAAAAAGGATTTTCTTTTTTGGGGGGGCCCTCCCCCCCCCCTTCCTCCCCCCCCCCCCCCCCCCCCCCCCCCCCCCCCCCCCCCCCCCCCCCCCCCCCCCCCCCCTTTCCCTTTCCCCTTCCCCTTTCCCCCTTCCCCCCCCCCCCCCTTCCCCCCCCCCCGCCCCCCCCTCCCCCCCCCCCCCCCCGCCCCCCCCCCCCCCCCCGGCCCCCCCCCCCCCCCCCCCCCCCCCCCCCCTTCCCCCGCCCCCCCCCCCCCTCCCCTCGTCCCGGTTTCTTTTTTTTTCCCCTTCCCCCCCCCCCCCCCCCCCCCCCCCCCCCCCCCCCCCCCCCCCCCCCCCCCGCCTTTCCGGGGTTTTTTTCCCCTTGTTCTCCCCCCCCCCCCCTCCCCCCCCCCCCCCCCCCCCCCCCCCCCGCCCCCCCCCCCCGCGGCCCCCCCCGGGGGCCCCCCCCCCCCCCCCCCGGGCGGGGCCCCGGGCCCGCCCGCGGCCGGTCCCCCCTTCCTCTTCCCCCCCCTTCCCCCTTGCGGGCCCCCCCCCTCTCCCCCCCCCCCCCTTTCCCCCCCCCCCCCCCTCCCCCCCCCCCCCCCCCCCCCCCCCCCCCCCGCCCCCCCCCCCCCCCTTCCCCCCCCCCCCCCCCTCTTCCCCCGGGGGCCCCCCCGGGCCCCCCCCCCCGCGCCCCCCCGGGGGGGGGGGGGGCCCGGGGGGCCCCCCCCCCCCCCCCCCCCGGGGGGGGGGGGGGGGGGCGGCGCCCCCCCCCCCCCCCCCCCCCCCGCGGCGGGGGGGGGGGGGGGGCGCCTGGGGGGGGGCGGCCCCCCCCCCCCCCCCCCCCCCCCCCCCCCCCCCCTCCCCCCCCCCCGGGCCCCCCCCCCCCCCCGGGCCCCCCCCCCCCGGGCCCCCTCCCCCCCCCCCGCCCCCCCCCGCGGGGGGTGTTTTTTTGTGTTCTGTGTCCTCGTTTTTCCCGTGTCTCCTGTGCCCTTTTTTTTTTTTTTTTTTTCCCCTTCTTTTCCCTGGGTGCCCGGCGCGCCCCCCGTGCGTGCGGGGGGGTGGGGGGGGTTTTTTTCCGCGTGTCCTCCCGGGGCGGTTTCCCCCGCCTTTTCCCCCCCCCCCCCCCCCCCCCCCCCCTCCTTTTCCCCCCCCCCCCCCCCCCCGCGGGTTCCCGCCCCCCTCTTTCCCCCCCCCCCCCCCCCCCCCCTCCCCCCCCCCCCCCCCCCCCCCCCCCTTCCCCCGGGGGGGCTTTCCCCCCCCGCCCCCCGCTGTCCGGTTGTCCGGGCCCCCCCCCCGGGGGCCGCCCCCCCCTTTCTTGTCTCCCCCCCCCGCCCTGCTTGTTTTCCCCTCTCGGGGGGGGGTTTTTTTTTTTTGTCGGCGGGGGGGGGGTGGGTGGTTGTGGGTTGTGTTTTTGTGTTTGGGCTGTTTGTGGGGGGGGGGTGTTGTGGTGGTGCATCGCCCAGATTCAGCCAGGGGGGCGTGGCCGCTGGTTGCCGCTGGCACAAACTCTGACACTTTGTAGGGCCTTTGAGGCTTTATTCTCTTCGATCTCGATCAAATTTTCTACACAAGAATTCTGGTCAATCCAATATCCTTTTGGTATTTTAACCGATTGAAGATTCAAGATAGTCAATCAGTCAAACTTTAAACGCTGTTTGAGGTGGAAAATTATAATTATATTGACATTGGCCATAAGGCAAAAAAGTCTGAATTTGAACTCAGGTATATGCAATTATAACTGGCTCAAACCTTTAATTCGAGACCACATTGAGCCATTTTTAGATATCTATAATTGGCTTAATCTATATTTATAATCATAGTTTAAGCCAATTATAAATATCTTTATTTGGCTCAATATATATTATTTTGCATACATTGAGCCATTTTTATACATACTTATTTGGCTCAATCTATATATTATTTATACCTTTAAGCCAAATATAAAAGTAATGGAAGTACAAGGAAGAGATAAGGAAATAGCTTTAATGGAGCAACTTCTAGAAAGTGATCGGTCAGAATTTCTTGCATTGTATGGTCGACGTCGTGTAGGGAAAACCTATTTAATAGACCAACTTTATGGTAACAAGATGGTATTTGCCATGTCTGGATTGCATGATGCCACATTACCAGAACAGTTGCAGAATTTTAGTCAGGCTTTTCAAAGTAGCACAAAACAAATCACGCCCACACCAAAAAACTGGTTGGAAGCATTTCATATCCTCATTCAGCATATTGAAAAAATCAAAAGACCAAGCAAAAAGGTAGTATTTATAGATGAGCTGCCGTGGTTGAGTACTGCAAGGTCTGGCTTTTTATCAAGCATAGAACATTTCTGGAACTCTTGGGCTAGCAAACGCAAAGATATCTTATTGGTGGTGTGCGGTTCGGCTGCCAGTTGGATGATACAAAACATAGTGAGAAATAAAGGTGGTTTACACAATCGAATCACTCAAACCATCAGGTTGCTTCCATTTACATTAGGTGAAACAGAGAAACTTTTAAAATCAAACGGTATCAAACTCAGTCAATATCAAATGGCACAGATTTATATGGTTACAGGAGGCATACCTTACTATCTGATGTCTGTAAAACGGGGTCAAAGTGTGCCTCAAATCATCAATAATTTATGTTTCAATAAGGATGCTTTACTTGCAAAGGAATTTGATTATTTATTTGAATCTCTTTTTGGTAACGGTCAAAATCACTTAGCGATAATCAATGCACTAGCTGAAAAAAATATTGGGCTGACACGTACGGAAATACTTAAGAAAAGTAAGCTACCAAATGCTGGAAGCACTACCAGATTGCTCGACGAATTGGAAGAAAGTGGTTTTATAGGAAAGTATACCCCTTTTGAAAAGAAATCAAAGGATGCTTTGTATCGGATTGCTGATCCGTACACCTTATTTTATTATAAATTTATAAAAAGTACAAAGACTACTTCCAACACTTATTTAAGTATAAGCCAAACCGCCTCATGGCCCATTTGGCAAGGCTTGGCTTTTGAAAACATATGTCTTTATCACATACCACAAATAAAAGATAAACTTGGCATCAGCGGTGTAAATACCTTACAAGCCTCTTGGATAAAGAAAGGTAATAAACTGGTACAAGGCGCTCAAATAGACATGCTTATTGATCGTGATGACGCCATCATCAACGTTTGCGAAGCAAAATTTAGCCAAGATGCATTTGTAATTGAGAAAGAATATGCTAAAAAACTCCAAACAAAACTCTCAGTCTTCAAACAAAACATCAAGTCAAAAAAGTCAGTCTTCCTTGTTTTTATAAGCACTACAGGTGTGCAGAAAAACGAATACTATTTTGACCTGGTCCAGAATGAAGTAAAACTGACCGATTTATTCGCCGATGCGAAGTAAAAAAAAGGTTGTCAAAATTTATCTGACAACCTTTGATGGACCAAGTCCTTATTTCTGAAATGAATGCACTTATATTACAGCGCGTCCATCACTCTTTTCATGGTTTCCCCAATTTCTGCAGGAGAATGTACTACGTGGATACCACATTCAGCCATGATCTTCATTTTGGCTTCAGCCGTATCTTCATGACCACCTACGATGGCACCAGCATGCCCCATTGTTCTTCCTTTTGGTGCAGTTTGTCCAGCTATAAAGCCAACAACAGGTTTTTTATTGCCCGTTTCTTTGATATATCTAGCTGCGAGTGCTTCATAATTACCACCAATTTCACCGATCAACACGATACCGTGTGTTTCTGGATCATTCATAAATAATTCCACTGCCTCTTTTGTCGGAGTACCAATGATTGGGTCACCACCAATTCCAATGGCAGTTGATATACCCAAACCAGCTTTGACTATTTGGTCAGCAGCTTCGTAAGTAAGTGTTCCTGATTTTGAAACAATGCCAATATTTCCCTTTTTGAAAACAAATCCTGGCATAATTCCCACTTTGGCTTCATCTGGTGTGATGACTCCCGGGCAATTTGGACCAACCAATCTGCAATCATAACGCTCAATGAAAGCCTTGGCTTTTACCATATCTTGCACAGGAATTCCTTCGGTAATGCATATGATAACTTTGATACCAGCCTCAGCAGCCTCCATAATGGCATCAGCAGCAAAAGCTGGTGGTACAAAAATGATAGAAACATTTGCACCTGCAATTTTTACTGCATCTTGGACAGTATTGAAAACTGGTTTGCCCAAATGTTCTTGACCACCTTTTCCTGGTGTAACTCCACCTACCACATTTGTTCCATACTCGATCATTTGTTCAGCATGGAAAGTACCTTCTGTACCTGTAAAACCTTGTACGATGATTCTCGAATCACTATTAACTAATACGCTCATTATTCTTTTTTAGGTTCTATAATGAATACTTCTTCATTCTGTTTGTGCATATAATACTTCTCTCTGGCAAACTTCTCCTTGTTTTTGTCAAGGTCCTGTTTGTCACTGATGGCCTTGTCAATAGATTCGATGTAACCTTGTTTTTCTTTTTCAAGTCTTCTAATCGTCCTTGACAATTGAAATTGCTCTACCCAACTGTAAGAATCAAAAAACATCAACCAAAACAAAAATACCGCTCCTGTAATGGTAAACTTATTGACCCAATTTTCAGGCACTCTTAGCCCAATTTTGTGGAGAAATGTTTGTACAATACCTGTTATACTCATTAGCTACCTCTTTAGGGCGCTAAGATATTAAAAAAATATCGAAGGTATAATAAGTTGATAAACAAATATTTTACTTCTTCAATATTGATTTACCAGGGAAGAAAGCTGCTTCACCAAGCTCTTCCTCGATTCTCAAAAGCTGATTGTATTTTGCGATCCTATCACTTCTAGAAGCACTACCAGTTTTGATTTGACCAACATTTAATGCAACTGCAAGGTCAGCAATGGTTACATCTTCTGTTTCTCCAGATCTGTGACTCATCACTGAAGAAAAACCAGCTCTTGTAGCCATTGTTACTGCGTTGATGGTTTCTGTAAGTGAACCAATTTGGTTTACTTTTACCAAAATTGAGTTCGCCGCCTGAGTTTCAATTCCTGTTTTCAAACGAGTAACATTGGTAACAAAAAGATCATCACCCACCAACTGGATTTTAGAACCCAATTTAGAGGTCAACTTTCTCCATGCATCCCAATCATCTTCGTGTAATCCGTCCTCAATTGAGAAAATAGGATACTTACTTGCCCAAGTGGACCAATAATCAACCATTTCATCACTGGTCAATTTCATTCCATCTGATTTGTGGAAATGGTAAACTTTTGCTTCTTCGTCGTAAAATTCAGAAGCGGCAGCATCCATAGCTATGTAAATATCTTCGCCTGGTCTGTAACCTGCTGATTCTATTGATTGCAATACAATCTCGATCGCTTCCTCATTTGATTTGATGTTTGGTGCAAATCCACCTTCATCACCGACGTTGGTAGAATAACCTTTCTTTTTCAAAACACTTTTGAGGTGGTGAAATACTTCCACACCCATTCTCAAAGACTGACTGAAAGATTCCGCACCAATTGGCATGATCATAAACTCCTGAAAGTCAATACTATTGTCAGCGTGACTTCCACCGTTGAGGATATTCATCATTGGCACAGGAAGTGTATGTGCATTCACCCCACCAATATATTTGTAAAGAGGTTGCTCCAATTCTAAAGCACCTGCTTTTGCAATAGCCATAGAAACGCCCAAAATTGCATTGGCGCCAAGTTTTGATTTATTGTGGGTACCATCTAACTGTATCATCAGTTCGTCGCATCTTCTTTGATCAAAGACACTTTCACCAACCAAAACCTCTGCTATTTTTTCGTCGACATTGGCACAAGCATCCAATACACCTTTGCCAAGGTATCTACTTTTATCATTGTCTCTCAATTCTACTGCCTCATACTTGCCCGTCGAAGCTCCAGAAGGTACAGCTGCCCTGCCTATTATGCCATTTTCTGTCATCACCTCGACTTCAACAGTAGGATTTCCTCTGGAGTCAAGTATCTCTCTTGCGTGTACATCTATGATATTACTCATACGTCAATTGTTTTTCGATTTTCTAATACTTTCTATAAATTGATCAAATAAATATCGGGAATCATGTGGTCCTGGAGCTGCTTCTGGGTGATATTGTACAGAAAAAGCTGGTTTATCCACCAATCTGATGCCTTCTATTGAATTGTCATTGAGGTTCATGTGTGTAATCTCAATGTCTGATCTTGATTTTAATTGTTCTGCGCTTACTGCAAAGCCATGATTTTGACTGGTAATTTCGCAGTACCCTGAAATAATGTTTTTGACAGGGTGATTGATGCCTCTGTGCCCATGATGCATTTTGAATGTATCAACATCTGAAGCTAAAGCCAACAATTGATGTCCCAAACAAATGCCAAATAAAGGCTTTTCAAGTTGTAATAATGCTTTTACAGTTGTTATAGCGTAGTCCATAGCTGCGGGATCTCCCGGACCATTGGACAAAAAGAAACCATCGGGTCTGAATGCCAACAATTCTTCAACCGCTGTTTTAGCTGGGAAAACTTTAAGAAATGCTCCTCGTTCTGTAAAACAACGTAGGATATTTTTCTTTGTGCCATAATCAAGCACTGCAATTCTTACATCTGAATTTGGATCACCTAGTTCATAGGCATCCGCAGTAGTAACTTTGGATGAAAGTTCGAGGCCTTCCATTGAGGGTACACTCTTTAATTGAGTCAAAAGTGCATCAACATCTTCCGTTTCTGAAGAAATGATGCAATTCATAGCCCCACCATCCCTTATTTTTCTCACAATTTCTCTCGTATCAACTTCATAGATGCAGACAATTTTGTTGTCTACAAAATATTTATCCAAATCTTCATCGGCCATTTTGCGAGAATAGTCGTTGGTAAAGTTTTTGCAAATCAACCCTGAAATTTGTACTTTTTCAGATTCTTCATCTTTTTCCTTGACACCATAATTACCTATGTGTGCATTGGTTGTGACAATCACTTGTCCATAATAAGAAGGATCGGTAAAAATTTCTTGATAACCTGTCATTCCAGTGTTGAAACAAATTTCTCCAGAGGTTGTACCTATAAATCCAGCTGATTTCCCTTTGAAAATCGTACCATCTTCCAGTACGAGAATTGCTGATTTCTTTATTTCCATTCAACTATTTTATTACGAAATTGAAGATTTGGACGCAAATATAAATCATTAAGCCAAATAAGTTAATCACAAGTCATCTTTTGTTCATTCAATAAATTGTTTCCACCCAGCTTAAAGCTATTGAAAAAAAATATTTATTATTAATTTCATAAAATTACGAAATTAATCAATACTTATTCCAACTTTTTCAACGTATAACTTTATTTTAATATGTTCGGTTTGTTAGATATTTAACAATAAAGTCACATCGGTAGAAAGAAATTTGGGCTTATTTTGAACTCTGAAATTAGAATATATTGAAATTAAAATTTTGAGTCTCTACAACTCTACACACTTGCTGATTAATGCTTTGTAGTTTTTATCCTTTTCCAATATTTCACGGTTGCCGATGATGATCAATTGTTCCCTAGCCCTTGTAATTGCTACATTGAGTTTACGATCTACGCCATCCGCATTTAATGATACCAAAGCATTCATTTGAGAGGGCTTATTAGTGCACACACTAAACAAAATGATGTCTCTTGCTCCACCTTGATATCGCTCTACTGAATCCACCGTCACATCATCAAAGTCTGGAATTTTGCTTTTTATCAAGGCTATTTGGGCTTTATAGGGCGTAATGACACCAACTGAATTTTTATGCCACTCTAGATTTTCATGTTTATAATGTTCTCTCAGTTGTGTAACCAAAGATGCCACCACGTCAGCCTCATAATTATTTAATTTCCATTGCAGTGTATTGTCAACTGAGGTATCAACAAAAATGAGCCGTTGACTTGTCAATACATTTTCTCGGTCAGATTGCACAATGGTCATGGGTCTGATCAAACGGTTGACACCGGGCACCACCTCCAGTTTATTTTTATAAAATTGTACCTTTGGAAATGCCATCAGCGTTTCATGCATTCTACCTTGCTGGTTTAAAATTTCTAATACATGTGTCCAGTTTTGTTTTGAACATTGCCGATAAAGCCTTTCGAAAAATGACATTGACGTTTGGACAATTCCATTTTCTAGGAGTAAATCATCTTTTATGTCACATAACTTTTCATTTTGTGTGACGACTGCTGGCAATTGATTGTGGTCTCCGATCAAAACAAATCGATCAAAATTGGTCAAAAGGCCGATGATAGCAGGCTCGAGAATTTGGGAAGCTTCATCAACGATGGCCATGTCAAATTTCAACAATTCAAATAACTCAGGTTTTCCTTGCATAGAGGAGATAGTAGAAACATAAATTCTCGTTGCTTTCAATTTTTGCAAGATTTGCGCCCTTGTTTTGAATCCTTTGATCTGTTCGTCCAATAGATTTTCTACATAATTGCTATCTACGGAGTACTTTGAACCAATGCGTATAAAATCTTTTTTCAAACCTGCTGATACAAGTGCATCACAAATTTCATCTACTGCCCTATTGGTGTAAGCCAAGTAACATATTCTGGTCTCAGACAACATGAATAAATGTCTGGCTGCGTGTTTGATGACTATACTGGTTTTGCCTGTTCCAGGAGGTCCCCACAACAACAGGTAATCTTTGGTTTGAATGATTTTCCTGACAATCATTTTCTGTTGTACTGTCAGCTCATCGTCAATGGTTATCTGAGTTTCTTGTTTGTTGAATGCCGGTCGTTTTCTACCTAATAAAATCTCTCTCTTATCTTTTGTTGCCGATGCAAAATCAAATAAATTTCGATACATGTGCCTGAAACTTGAGTCCAATACATCGGCTTCCAAATTCCAAAAACCAGTTGTTTTGAATAAATGCTGATTGAGCTGTGGATGACGCATGCGAATGGTAATGGAAGTTTCACCCAATTCCAAAACGGTGCATTTAAAGATCTCATGGTGGAGTACTTGCCTTGCATTGTGTTGGTGGGGATATAAAACGGCAATGTCTCCAATTCTAAAGTTTGCTAAGGCAGCTGTTAATCTTGTTTTCTTGAGTTTGATGATGGGAAATGGATCATCGCTGTCGTTCTTTTCAATCTGAAGATGGTTATAAATGGCAAATCTATCTGCTTTCTCTTCTACTGTTTCCAACCAAAGCCCACTCAGTCCATTTGCTTTTTCCAATCCATGTTCTCCAGTTTTTGCCAGTAAATGTTCCCTTGCAATGAAATTACTGAATCGCTCAAAATAGATTTTCTCAACTTCGTCCAGAGAAGTATAAATTTCTTCAAATAACTTTAAATCTTGTAGTAAAAATCCTTTGAGGCCAGGTTGATTTTCAACTTTCAAAAACCTGAACACTTTTTTTACTAACTCGGGATCTATCGCAATGCCAAATTCAATGGTGACGATTTCATTACGAGTTTTGATGATCTCATAATTTAATGCCCGGATTCCGTAAGCCAATTTCATATTGTCTGTTTCAAGTGCAGAATATAATATGAAATTGACCGGTTGCAGCTGACCACGATAGGTCGATTTGATGATCATTTCATACAACATGGTTTGCACGTAGTGCGATTGGCTGATGCCGAATTTATTGGGTTTAAATGGTTTAGTACTTTTTAATTCAATGATCTCTGCTTTGGTGCGTTTGTCGTCTATGTGAAATAAATCTAGACGGCCTTGAACTCCGTAATCTCTGCAATAAAAAGTAGGTTCGAGATAAATCTTTCCTTTTTCTATGCCTTTTTTGGGGAAATCTTCTACGATGGTTCGCTTCAAATGATCAAAGTGCATTTTTAATTTGCCCATCACTTCTTCGATCGTCGCGTCATCAAATAAAACCCAAGATAATGTATCCAAAGCGAAAATATCTTGGGTCAAAGCCGACATTTCAATATTGGAATCTTTGATTAATTGATCTAAAAAAAAGTTGACCGTATTACCGATCATAAGAGGTGGTGATATCTGGTGTGGTTTGAATTTATTGACCAAGTATATCCACGGCGAGGTTGTGGTGTCACCGTGTATATTGGCAATGGTTGTTACATCTACCAAATAATCAGGATATATTACAAATGCTGCAGGGATCAAAATATTGTCTTCCAGAACATCGACATCAATCAAATTTATAGGAAAGGGTTTGGGAAAAACTTTGAGTGCTGCAACGATATTTTTGGTAAATAATTGATTTTTACTGTCCACATCATATCGCACCTCATACTGTGAGTCAGCATGTCTTTCTGAAATAAAAGTCAAAGTTTTATTGGATTCATTTGCTGCCACAACAACTCCCTCCATGATAGGAGCAAATGATTTCCTTCCGTATGGTTCTTGATTAATTAATTTATTTAATTCCTCCGGGATTTGGATTGCATCGCCCACCCTTCCACTTTCCAAATAATGAGACATGTTGGATAGTAATTGCAAAAGTGTGGATTCAAAATCATCGTGATTTTCCAAGGTGTCAATGCCCGTCTCAAACACCTTCCTGACCAAATGCATTACCTGAATCAAATTTTTGGGAATCTGATAAACCTGACTTGCGTAAGTCATTCTGGTAAATAAGGAAATGAAATTGATTCCCGACTCTGCCGTTAAAGTCTCAAAAAGTTCTTCCAATAGTCTATAGCCCAACCTCGCCCTTTCGTAGGAAGTAAGTTTTAATTGCATTAAATCACGCAATTCTTTTTCTAAATTTTGGGATATGGCGGCTTGGGTTATCATCAGGTTGACATGCTTCAAATTATGAATGAGTAAATATAAATACAAATGGCTTTACTTGTTGCATCCTATGGTTACAATCATCAAATTTACATTTACCATGGACGTACCTACATCAAAAATGTCATTCTAGGAAGGTACATGGGCCTTCCTCTGCAGGTGGTTCCATTTTATATTAGCGTTGAGAAGCCATGGCTCAACCACCCCAACCATTTACCATTAACAATTCAATGCTGTTTAGTTAAGCAAACGTATAAAAAATAAGTTCGTAGAAATATATATGTGAACATAAAATAATGTGTTATCTTTAATACTATAAAGAAAGGGAACTTTCTTAACCGCAAAAATTGCGACTATCGATTAAACATAATTAAACATATTGACCATGAGTTCGAAGATGAACAATTTATCAGCCGTTCTAAAGACGGTAAAAAGGAGAGTTTCACTAGAGACAGAGTGTTCACAATCAATAAGTTAGTATATATTATTATGTTTTTAAAGTCGTCCTATGAGCGAGAAATAGCCAGGTTTTTCCAGAAATTAAAGAATAACGAAGTCCAAATAAAGGAAGCCACCAAGGGTGCTTTGTCTCAAGCCCGCGCTAAATTGAATCCCTGGGCCTTTAAAAGGCTTAACGAAGTGACTTATACGACCTTTTATGATGAGGCGGAATATTTGGTATGGCATGATTTCAGAGTATTGAGTATAGATGGCTCAACATTAAGGCTTCCTAATACCAAGGAAATAAAGAAGGAGTTCGGGACATACAAGGCAGGTCCTAAGGCAGATTCTGAAGTTGCAGTGGCTAGATGCTCAATGCTTTATGATGTGTTTAACCAAATAGTGCTTAGCGCGGAGATCAAGTCATACGATACGAGTGAAATTGCTTTCGTTTATGAGAGTCACATGGATAAAATCCAGCCAGGAGATTTAATCTTGGCAGATCGGCTTTATGGAAGTTACAGGATGTTTTTTCAGTTAATCGAAAAAGGAGCTGACTTTTGTATAAGAATGAAAAACGACTGGTGGAATGTAGTAAGAGAATTCCAAAATTCGAATTCAAATGATAAAATAGTTGAATTGACGATCCCGGCTCATCAGGCAAAAGAGTTTGGTATTGAGATAAAAACAATGAAGTGCCGGTTGGTTAAAGTGAAGCTCGATAATGGACAAACAGAAATATTATGTACTTCACTGACGGATCAAGTAAAATACAGCGTTGCGGATTTTAAAAGTTTATATGATGCGAGATGGACAGAAGAAGAAGCTTACAAGTTGCTAAAAGCCAGAATTGAACTAGAAGATTTTACTGGCAAAACATCCAGAAGTGTCTATCAGGACTTTTATGCCAAAATATTCATGATGACATGCTGCGCATCATTCTGCCACCCCATTTCGGAGAAAATACGAATAGAGCATCATAAAGAAAAAACAAAACAAAAACATAGCAAGATGCTAAATAAAACAAGTGCAATGTCAAGTTTTAGAGACGCGATTGTGAATTTCTTTGTTAAGCCAATAAAGTCAAAAATAATAGTTGCTTACGATGAATTAATTTATTCATACCGAATAGCCATACAAGAAAATCGAAAATTTGAACGCAAAAAGAAACCAAAGAAACTCTATAGCCCGAATTATAAAGGTATATAGCCTTAACTAAACAGCATTGATTAACAATTAACCATTAACCCTTTGATTTATCTGCCAAATCGATAATAATCAGCCAATTCATTTGGCTTATCCTCCATTAAATCCACAATAATGTCCATGGCTTGTATTGAAAAGGTAATGCCATTACCCCCCAAAAGATAAAACAAAAAGCGCATGCTCAAATTCTGGTGATTTACCAATATAGGGCAAACCATCCTTGGTAGAACCAAATGTACCGCCCCAACTAAAATCTTCAATAAATTTTATATCGGGCATGATTTCTTCTAATGTTTGGATGAGTTTTGAAGTTTTACTTTCCTTGATTTGTTGTTGGAAAAATGGAAAATTGACTGAAGAATCCTCTCCTCCAACCAAAAGTCGACCGTCATCTGTTGTTCGCATATATAAATAAGGCTCATTGGTGTCCCATACCAAAGTGTTTTTGAGCTTTTTAGGAATTTTGATTTCTTTTTCGCTGACACATGCATAAGTATAAAATAACTTTGCTATGTCTTCTTTGATCATTTTAGTAGATTCAAAACCTGAGCAGAATATTACTTTTTTACAAGAAATCTTATGTCCTTCAGAACTTGTTATAATGGTTTTCTCAGCGCTAAAATCAAAATCCTTCAACTCCGTTTGATCAAAGACTGTCATACCACGATTTACATTATAATGAATCAATTCGTGAGCTAATTTATATGCATCAACACTTGCTGCCGTTTGAGAAAGTATTCCACCAAATGACTTTAATCCATAAATTTTTAAAATTTCTTCTGGTTTGAGCCATTTCACACCCAATTGACATTTATTTCTTATTTCAAATTCTTCATATAAGGATTGTGCTGCCTCTTCATTGTGGGCAATATAGAGCGATTCCTTTTTTTCAAAACCACAATCAATCTTATTTTCTTTGACTAATTGTCCCAATTTATTGATAGCCTCAATGCCCGCTTTATAACATTGAGCAGCAGCATAAGCTCCAATCATAGTGGACAATTCAGAGAGCGGCACATCAATTTCATATTGCAACATGCTGGTAGTTGCTGACGAACTACCCTGCCCTATGTCTCTCTTGTCTATTAAGGTAACTTTATAACCTTTCTCCACCAAAGCATGGGAAGTCAGTGCCCCAGTTATTCCACCTCCAACAACCACTATTTCTGTTGATATATCTTTTTGAATAGAAGGATAAGTATACAACAAACCATTTTTCAATAACCAAAAAGACTCAAAGGTTCTCAATCGCATGTTTAATCCAATTTAATGTTGATTCAACCTGCACAACGCCTAAGAACGAAGTAAGTTTTTACGGTATATGGATCTAGTTTATTATTGAAATGGCAATGCAATGGTCATCTCCAAATCTCCTACCTTAATAGATTTTCCTGTATCTCCATTGGATAATAAACAATTGATGACACAATTTAATTTCTGAGTGTTGTTACCGCTACTGTTGGAGTCAAATGGTTCTGAAAGTTTGAATTGAATACTTGAATTATTTTGCTCAATGGATTGGCTAGAATACTTTATTCCATTTTCATCCATATATTCCAAAACCATTGTTTGATTCTGTGAAAGGTTTTCTGCTGGCAAAATTTTGGTGACTTTATTGAGAATTGACTCACTAAAAGAAATTCTTTCACATTGGCTAAGGCTCCAAAATCAATGGTATAGCTAGCAAATCCTCCAGAAACAAGTAATACTTTTGCAGTAAAGCGACTTTCGGGAAACTTTACAAATTCTATACTATTTGCACTATCTTCCTTGACCACTGACCAAGTCACTGATAATATATTATCTCCTCTGAATGCAATTAATTTGCGTTTTTCATTGGCCTCGATTTGAATAAATGGCAAGCTCATCTCACCAACTCTTGGATTGACATTTGACTCGATTAGTAATGAAAAATAATCTGCATATTTTGTGAGATATCTAAATGTAGTTTCCTTTTTCTGAATAATAGCCATTGATTCCTTGCCAATGTCTACTCCACCAATAGTAATCTCCTTTGTTGGTACAGGTAGTCCTTTACTTTCAGATTTTATTGAAAATGAAAATTGCATTTTATCTCTTTCCAATGTGGTAAAGAATTGTTGTGTTCCTTCTTTAAAAATCAAAGGTGAATTTGGTATTGTCAGTGAATCCAATACCATATTGAGCTGCAAACTTTGGGGACACAATACCAGGCATTCTGCTTTTGCAAGGCGTCCTTCCAAAATGGTTTGACGATCCATTTTTTTTATTTCTGTATGCATATAATAACCATTCTCCCCGGCAATCCAATTTACTGACTTTCCATCAATGTTACCTTTGGCAAAAAACACAGGTGTCTGTTCCACAGGGTCTGGAAAGTCTACCATCGTACACGAAGTGATAAAACTTATAAGTATTAAGAAATATATAAATTTAATTAGTTTCATTTTAAGAACAATTGCATATTCAATCCGATAAATAATTTATTGGTTTTTTGGGTATTTAATTCTAGTGGACTTGTAGCTAAAATGGGTGACAATTGATAAGACAAATTACTTCCCAAAAATATAGAAGGGAGTATTTCTCTCCTATAATTAAGTTGCAATCTTGCATTGGTTTTTTTGGAAAGCAGTCATGTCAATCCATCCTGTTTGAATGATGCTTTCACATCTTTAATTTTATTGCGCTCAATACTTTCCATCAAGGTAACTTCTTGTATTTCTCCCTTAACCCCAAGGAGAAAATCAATTGTTACGCCTCCGCCAAAGTGGTTTTTTTCGTTTTTGTAATAAGCAAGTAAGGGCAGTGATCCATATGCCAAAGATTGCGCATTCATTCCATAAATGGTAGAAACTTGACCAAAATTATAACTAATGTCCTCTCTGATTTTACTGTAAATGCTTCCCAAATTTCTCTGCGAATAAAGAAAACCTGTCTGGATGGCCCAAGTCCTATCAAAATGGTAATCTGCAACTAATCCAGCCTCAAAACCTGAGTAACCAGAGGTAGCCCCTATTACTCCTCCACCTATACCCAAGCTCAAATGCGGTTCGACATATTTCTCCATCATACTTGGTGCAGAAACTGCCATTGTAAGTTTCTGCTCAGCATTTTTGTGAATTCTGAATGATTGGGTGGGTATTGATGATATTTTAATCAGTTTACTGGATTCTTGTAAATCAGAAGTGTATGCTTTTTGTTCTTCAATAGTTTTGGAATCATCACTTAATAATATTGCATCTTCTACAGCATCTATTTTTTTAACTTCAACCAAATGCTCGTTTTCTAATGTAGAAAGCTGACCATAGGTTTTATCAGATAATTTAATACGATTAGTTGTTACATTTTTTGCAATTATTGCAATGTCTTTTTTTGTACTGTAATCTTCCTCGGCCAATTGCCCAATTGAATGATCCTTTGCCTTTGAATCTGCAATACCTTCATATGGCTTTGTAACAATTTCTCCTTTTATTTCGGGTTGTTTATCTCCTGTTTCATTTCCATTAAATAATACAAATCCAAGAAAGGCTGTTAATGCAACACTAATTACCAACCAGAAAAATGGAAGGATTCTTCGTCTTTTGCGATCATTTTTATCCAGCAAGGATTCCATGGCTAACCAATCGTTTGCATCAAATTCTAGGTTGCGGTTGTGCAACCTGGATTTGAAGAAATCATCCATGTTTATTTTATTATTTCCCATTATTTGACCTTTGCATTGTAATTTGAATGAATGTAATCTGGCATGTTTTCCAACATTTGCTTGAGTTTATTCCGTGCCTGATTGAGATACCATTTGGATGTGCCAACGCTGCAAGAAAATTGAGCAATTTCTTCATGAGAATAACCATCTATGGCAAAAAGATTGAAAGCAGAAAGTAGGGGTTCTGGTAATTTTCTAATGATAAAAATCAATGATTCTGCATCGTATTTTTCTTCTATCTCATTGATTTGAATATAACTTGATTCCTCGATTTCGCAATCATTATAATTGACTAAAGCATTTAATTTTTTGTTTTTCCGATATTCATCAATGATGTGATTGATCATGATTCGTCGAGCCCATGCTTCGAAAGGAATGGCGGTTTTGTAGCTTTGAAGTCCAGATAATATCTTGAAAAAACCCAGGTTTAAAAGCGCGCTCACTTCACTTTCATCTTTCGCATATCTTGTACAAATTCCTTTCAGAATGCCATGACATTGTTCGTAGAGTTGCCGTTGTGCAGCCCTATCATTGTTTTTACATTTTATAAGTATGTCTTCACTTATATGCATACATGCTAAAATTGAGCCCCAGCTTGAGGAAAACCAGGGCTCTTTTTGTGTGACAAGTTATTAATATTTTATCAATTTCGATATAAATTGCTCAGTATCAGTCTTAATTTTTACTAAGTACAGACCTGGTGTAGCATTTTCCAATTCTATTCTTATCGGTTCACCGCCATTGTCTGGAGCAAAATTTAATGTCTTGACCAATTGCCCATTTGATGAGAACACTTGTATCTGTTGAATACTTATGCCTATAGCTATTCCGTCAATAAAGAATTGATCATAGAACGGATTGGGATAAATGGCTTTGATAAGTTCTTGGTTTGATATTGTCCTTCCATTGGTAGATTCTTCATTTTGTTCTGCAATAAACTGATGAGCAATACTTTGAGTTATTGGGTCACTGTCATCAATGGCAATATCTGCACATTTCTCTTTTGTACAACCAATTGCGTCAGTAATTTTCACACAATAGGTTGCTGGTTGGCCAGAAATTTCAATCCTTTTGGTCGTATCACCAGTTGACCAGAGGTACTTGATCTCACCTTTGCCTTTAGCTCTTGCAACTAAGAATTTCCCACGTTGTATGATTTCCACACCACAATCAAAGGCATTGATTTTCACACAAGCTACTCCTGTACAACCATTTTCCAAGATGGCTTTGACACAATATTCACCATTTTCTGTAACTAAAATGGTTTCTGTGTCTTCACCTGTGGACCAAGTAAGACCCTTGATTCCTGTAGGTTTGGTAAATAAAGTCAAGAAAATCCCTGCATCTGTTCTACGCTTTTCTATTGCAAATCTGCAAGTATCTTCTGTTGTAAAATAATCTACTTTGATACAATCAGTGGCAATACATCCGTCGGCATTTATAGATTTCACGCAATACTCTCCATTTCTAGTGATTTTGATACAGCGATCATCACTACCCGTACTCCATGAATATTTTACAGAGTCACTAGAAGATACGGCACAAAGAACGACAGAGCTTGCTGTGACTTCCCCACGTTCTATTTTCACCCTACAATCTTCGCCCAGTTTGATGCAATCTTTGGCTACACAAAATCCTTCTGAAATAACCTCTACGCAAACTTCTTTCAAATTTTCAGGATAATTGATACACCTCAATGTATCTCCCGTAGACCATTTGATTTTAAGCCTTGGCTTATCATTGGTTTCGACACAAAGCGACTTTCTACCCAAATCGTCTGTCCGTATGACAATCTCCACCTTACAATCTTGTGGTTGCACTTTATAACATTCACTTGCAATACAACCGTTGGCGAAAACGACTTTCACGCAAACTTCCCGAAGATTTTGGTCAATTTTTATGCATCGAGTGGAATCACCTGTTGACCAATAGATGGCGCGCACATCATCAGATTCTGTTTTAGCACATAATTGAATGATGCCATCACCATTTGTGGAGGCTATAATGTCAACTTTGCAACTTTCTTCTATTTTGATGCAATCTTCTGCAACACAGCCGTTTGAAAATAAAACCCTGACACATGCTTCTTTCATATCTGGAGAAATCCTGATACAACTAGAAGAATCGCCATTCGACCACTTAAAAACCTGAGGTGTTGGGCCAGCAGTTTCTACACACAAATATGGATTACCATTTTCATCTATTTTCCTTACAATATTTGCTCTGCAATCTTCTGGTTCTATGAGGATACAACTTCTTGCTTCACAACCATCGCTATAGGTGACTTTTACACAAACTTCTTTTGTACCCTGAGGAACCCTAATACATTCAGAACTATCACCTGTTGACCAATTATAATGTAAAACCTTTTTAGTATTATTTGTAAGTGCACACAAAACTATGCCTCCAACTTCATCAGCCTTCCTTACAATTTTTACTTCGCAGGAATTATTTAACTCTACACAATCTTCCGCAACACAACCACTTTCAAACTTGACTGTCACACAAATCTTTCTTTGGTCTTGTGGAATTCTAGTGCAAGTATTGGTGTCTCCATTTGACCAATTCACTCTCAACGGTCTGGCACCTTTGGTTTCAATACAAAGATATTCATTGCCTTGATCGTCTTTTTTTCTTATAATTTCTACTGCACAATTTTCAGGCTCAAGCTTTACACAACTTCGGGCAATGCAACCATTGGTAAATTTCACCCCAACGCATAACTCCTTCAAATTCAGAGGTTTCCTTACGCATGATGCGCTATCACCAGTGTTCCATTCAAAAGATTCTATCTGATAAACAGAATTACTTACAGCACAGAAAAATACATTGCCTGCCTCATCCACCTTTCTTTCAATCTTTACTTCGCAAACATTATTTAATTCCAAACAATCTTCCGCAAAACATCCTCCATCAAATCTTACTCCAACACAGATTTTTTTCAAATCGATTGGAATTCTGATGCAACTATTGGTATCTCCGTTTGACCAACTGTATTTCAGAGGGCGGGATCCTTTGGTAGCTACGCATAAAAATTCATTCCCTTGTTCGTCTTTTTTCCTTATGATTTCTACAATGCAATTTGGATTGGGTTTTATCTCTGTAACTTCAATACATTTTTCTGCAACACATCCATTGGATAATTGCAAACGAATGCAGTATTTACCATTCGCAGTGACCACAATTCTGTCACTATTTTGGCCTGTACTCCACTTGATGTTTTCAATTTTCGCTTCTGTTCTAGATTCGTAGTCAAAAGTTAGAAAAACTGCGGAATCTACAGCCGTTTTGTAAATCTTTACTGCGCAATTTTGCCCCCTTACCAAGTAAGTCATAGACATCAGTAAGAAAAGAAGGATTACTTTTTTAGTGCTCATTTTGTAATTTATTGGTAGTTTGAACGAATATGAATAAACATTAGGACGGCCGTTCTAACCCCATACACGAAATGGTTGGATCAAGGGTTGGTAAAAGTTTGTTTTTTTTTTGAAATTTTATTTTAACTCATCTGGAAAGCCCGGTATTCTCCAAGCAGTTTCTTTACAACAAAGCACATTTTTTTTTAAATTAATGACATTTTCATACCCTCATGGCTGGCATGAAAACCCAATTTTTCATAAAATGTCTTTGTGCCTGGTCTCGTTTTATTAGTCGTGAGTTGTATGGTATGTGCACCTCTAGTTTTAGAACAATTAATTGCCCACTCAAGTAGTTGTTTCCCCATTCCTTTTCCATGCAAATCTTGCCTCACGATGACGTTTTCAACCAGAGCTTTTACTCCTCCAATATTGGTCAGGTACTGCAGAAAGGTCAACTGTAAAGATGCCAATACCTCATCATTATCGTCGACCAAAACGACCAATTCATGGTTTGGATCTGCTTTGATAATTTCATAAGCTTTGAAATATGCTTCAGGCAAGGGATTTTGGTACGCTTCCCTATTTCGCCCAATCATGTCTTCAGACCACATTTTAATGATTTGTGGTAAATCTTTTCTTCTACCTCTCTGATTTGCATAGTTGGAATTTGATATAAAAATACTCCTGTAAAATTATAGACAACTACGGTAAATGATCCAAAAGTTTGAAAAAATTGCATTTGATTATGCTCAATCAATTTGGCAAAGTATCTAAAAAGAATCATGGGTATGGCAAAAAACTACCCTTTTGGGTATTTCACTAAACAAATATTCATTTTCTATCCATTAACCATGAAAATCATCAAACAAGATCATAAAAAATTATTAAAAACATGATTACATTTATCAATACAATACACAAAATTCCAATAAGATGATAAAATATAAATTCACAATTCTTTTATTTATCGCTACATTATTATGTTTTTCATGTGCTGAAAAAGATCCGTGCGAAGGTGTGACTTGCCAAAATGGTGGTACCTGTTTTGAGGGTAAATGTCAATGCCTTGATGGATTTGAAGGCAATAGCTGTGAAACAGAAAAATTACCTACGGCAGTAAATGTGTCTACCCTGAAGATAACTAAATTCCCAAGCAAAAAGCAAAATGGTGCCAATTGGGACGATGATGGAACAAATCCAGACCTTTTTCCAGGTTTGGTAACCTTGAAAGCAGATAATACCGCAGATAAATTTTTATGGTTGAGTGATTTAACTAAATTAAATGCGACTTTAAATCAAGAACATAATTTCCCTTTACTTTTGCCAAAGCTAATTATGAACAATTATGAGTCTAAGTTGGCTTTCTTTTTATACGAGGAAGATGGTTCATCTTCTAGAGAATCAATGGGCGGTATATCCTTTTTATTGAAAGACGTCGTAAAAGGAAAACCATCCATTATCAAACTAGATTGCCCGACTTGTACTGTAGCTTTAGAGTTATCGGTGACCTATGAATAAGCAATAAAACTGATTATATAGTTGGGCTAAAATTGTAATTATACTATATTTGATTGACTTATCATCAATGGAAAATATGGTTAAAACACTGACATATCAAACATCTGCCTTCAATTCTTGTCACCTGATTTTCAAGGATTCAATAAATGTTGGGAAATTGTTTAAACTGGAATGGATTGGCTCGCCTGTAGAAGCTACTATTAATGATTCCAAATATAAATTCTTTGTGAAAGGTTTTTTCAATCCCACTATTTCTATTTTGGATAAAGATAAAAATCAAAATATTGGAGAGGTCAAAGTCAAGTCATTTTTAAAATTCAATCCAACTGCTCACATGCGCTTGGCTGATGGAACACCATACTTCTGGAAAATTCAAGGGTATTTTAGATATTTCTGGGAATGGCAAAGCCGAGGTGGTTTTGTTATAATGAGAAGTGGTAATAAAGAATCTCATCTGTTTGATAATGAAGGTACTATTCAATTATTTGAGGAAACTTCTCATGAAGACTTAATGGTAGCTTTAGGCATTCAATTACAACAAATCACTCTAAGGAAAAATGCATTCACACAGACAATTAGCTTAGTCGGTCTGATCTTTTTTCTGCTGAATCAATTATCCCACTTATTCCTGAACTAAGGTTTGACCGGTGCATGTCGTAGTTTCTTAAATTGGTCGTTTTGATTTTGTCAAGATTACAGGCATATTGGCCAAAATCCCTATTTTAACCTTCTGAATAAATCAAATTCCTTACTTTATAAATGGCAATTTTCTCAAAAATGCTGACATTATGTAGCTATAAGTGATTTTAAAAAATTTAATAAAAAAAAGTCGATTCAAAACATTATCTCTCGCCACCTTAAAACACTAAAGTACTTTATCATTCAATTAAAACAAAAGTTATGAGATTTCTAGTTGTACTTTTTTCACTTATATCTATATCAGTTTTTGGTCAAAATGTAGGAATTGGGCTTGATAGCCTTCCAACTGAAAAACTGGAAGTAAATGGCATCATTTTTTCAAGACAAGGGGGTGTAAAGTTTCCAGACGGCACTATTCAAACCACTGCATATAATCCGGGAGGAGCTATGATGATGGAAGCTGGACTTTCTGGCCTTGTAATGGAGTTTGCACAAGGACCAAATATCAATGTGTCTGGACCAGCAATGGCAAGTATGATAACCAATGGTCTTAATTTAAGCAGTGTGCAAGAAGGTGTTGGAATTGGTGTTTCAACACAAGGCGGTACCCTAAGTTCTTCGGCTCCTAGTTTATCTGAGATAACTGTAACTCGTGCCTCTGATTACAATTCAGCAGCAATCAGGAACCTAGTCCAAAAAGCTGTCACAGTTCCTTACATAGAAGTATTTTATCTCCGAATGCTACCAAACGGAACTCATGTCATCAACCATATTTCTCGATTTGAGAACTGTTTACTTTCAGGGTACAGCATTTCGTCTGGTGGTGATACTCCTTCCGAAAGCATATCATTTGCTTTTCTGAAAGCCTGCCATAGATCTTATAAAAGGGATGCGGCTGGCGCCCAATTGAGTTTTATTGATACCTGTTATGATATCTCCAATCCCAGTAGCAGCTGTACCTGTACTTTTTAATTATTGTTTGTGTTGCTATACCGTCTGAAAGTTTCTTCCTTGATTGTAAAACATGACCATTGTCAATGTAACAGCCGCTAATGCCGGTCCGACCATTGCACCAAGAAGTGGTACCATCAAAATAAGGTTGAGCACGAAACCCAATGCCAGAAGCATACCAGTATACTTTTTGCCCTCCACAAAACTCTCCTTGATGGTCATGTGTTTGGACTCATTATAACTATCCAACATCAACATACCCAAATAATAAGATTGAGTGATGAAAAGGACAACAGGCTCTAGATAATCTATAAAACCAAAAATACCAAAAAATATCTTAATGATCAAGGTAGCTATCATTTCCATAATGAAACATCGAATGGTTACTTTGATCATTCTGACTTGAGCAGAAAAGAACTTGTTGAATGTGAGTTCAGTACTTACCCCTGTGAGTATTTCATTTGTCCTTCTTACCATGTGGAAAACCACCACCTCTAATAGGATCATTATAAAATACTTCAGGGATCCATGAAATATAAAAGATGACCCTTCCTCATAAACCGTAGATGCCGCTGTTTTTACGTTGACCAAGGCAGACGCTGTCTCAGGATTAAACAGTTCGTGCACACCATGGGACATGATATTAAAAAACTTAAATCCTACAACCATGGCCAATACCAATAAGATAAATAAAACCCAGCGATATTGCCAGAAGCCATGCCATAATTTATTTTCCTTTATAAAATCGGCAGCTTTAAAATAAGTAAAGAAGGTGTTGATAAATTGAGATACCATAACAAGCAATTTTCTATAAAGATATGGTCAAGCAAATCAGCTCAAGTTGATTGATCGACGAGCAAACTGATTATTTCTACAAATATGGCCTATTTTAAAGAAAAAATAATGGCTTGGTATGGTGTCAACGTTATGGAATCCCTTTTATAAGATAACCCATTGGTATTGTTGATCAACACTTTATCAGCTCTCTTTAGTGCAGGAAATGATAGGTTGACTTGTTCTTTTGAAAAATTAAGCATTACCAATGTTGATTGTTCTGGCATTGATCGGGTGTAGACAAATGCTTTGGGGTGTTCAGGCAATAAACATTCATACTTACCATAAACCAATGCTTCTGTTGACTTCCGCAATTGAGTCATTGCTCTGAAATGGTTGAGAATGGACGTTGAATCTTTGTCTTGTTCTGCCACGTTGATGTAACTGTGATTTGGATTGATCTTCAGCCAAGGTGTGCCAGTCGTAAAGTCTGCATTTTGGTTACTCGTCCACTGCATTGGTGTACGTCCATTATCTCTCGAGCCAAATTTCAAAACTTCCAAATATTTTTGCAAATCGCCGCCATTATTCATCACTTTTTTGTACCCATTGATGGCGGAGATATCATTGTATTCTTCAATTGTATTGAATCTGATATTGGTCATTCCCAACTCATCACCGTAATAAGTGTAAGGGGTCCCTCGCATACTCAATAAAAATGTGTTGAGCATTTTTGTGGATAAAGCTCTGTATTCCTCACTATCATTGCCATACCTGGACACCAATCTAGCTTGATCATGATTAGAGAGAAAGATGGATATCCACCCTTTACTTTCAAATTCCTTATCCCATTTTGAAAATACGCTTTTGAGGTGCACCAAATCATATCCATGTGGTTTTGCGATATCTACGGCATCAAATGCATAGGCCATATTCAATTCATTACGCTCTTCATCAACCAAAAGATGGGCATCTTCAAAATTTCTTCCTGCACCCTCAGCAACAGAAAGCACGTCATATTTACTCAAAACCTGGTCGTACATTTCTTTCAAATAGGTGTGAATACCCTCTTGCATCGCATAATATTTGATGAAATTGGTGTCGAGATCTCCAGGTAATTCTGGGAAGGTAGTATCCTTTGCTGCAAATTGGAAAGCATCCAATCTGAAGCCATCTACACCTTTCTCCGCCCAAAACTTCATAATATCGTACACTTCCTGCCTCAATTTTGGGTTTTCCCAGTTGAGATCGGGTTGCTTGTCAGCAAAATAATGCAAATAATAGGCATTAGTTAGTGTGTCGTACTTCCAGGCTTCTCCAGAAGCATCAAATAAGCTGTAACGATGGGCTGGTTTTCCTTTCTCAGCTGGCCACCAATGATAATAATCTCTGTAAGGATTATCTCTGGAGCTCCTGGATTGTTTAAACCATTCATGTTCATCACTGCTGTGGTTGACCACAATGTCCATGATGAGTTTGATTCCTGCTTCATGTAATTTTACCAAAAGGCTATCGAATGTTTGCAAGTCTCCAAAGTCCTGATGAATATTGCGATAATCACTTACATCATAACCATTATCTGCATTTGGTGAACTATAAATAGGATTGAGCCAAATGGCAGTAATGCCGAGGCCTTTTAAATAATCGATTTGGTCTATAATGCCACGGAGATCACCAATACCATCACCATTGCTATCTTTAAAACTTCGAGGATAAATTTGGTATACAATGGCTTCTTTCCACCACTTTTTATTTTGGCCCGATGTCATTTGGTCGTCAATTTTCTCTTCTTTACATGCTGCAAACATTGCTGCAATTGCAAGCAAAAGGAATATGCTTTTCTGGTTTATATTATTCATTTTACCAAAATTCTAATTATTTACCTTTTTGAGTTGTCCGCTTTTTTGCCTCATCTGTCACGGCGAAACTTTCCCTTCTCGTGATGTTTTTGATATAGGATACTTTTCTGAACCTCAGCGCACTCCAATCATCGTCAATAGCAACCTGTCTTACTGGTTCTAATTCATGTTCTGCCATAAATTCCCAACCGATATCGCGGTTTATTTCACTTTTATACTTCTTTGATGATTGTTTAGGGTAGCAAATCCAAATGAAGGCATCACCTTGAAGTTTGCTTATGTTTTTGTTTAAAAAGTCTTTGATTTCATCAATTCTGACTGCAAAACAAAGCACAAAGTCTATCTCTTCAACTTTGCCAGCGTCCGTGAAAACGGCAGTGACTTTGCTCATTTCACTCAGCTCAATCTTGAAAGATTCTGGCGAATTATACAGTACAATGGAAGAATGATCTTTAAAATTGAGTTTTTTGAATAAAGGTGTCAAGGCTATTTGAATTTTATTGACACCAAAAATAAAAATTGGCAGGAATAAAAATTAACAAATTCCAATATTGTTTCAAACTACCAATTTATAGCCGGCAGTAAAATAAAAGAGGAGCACCTAAGTTATCTCAGATGCTCCTCTTTTTAATATTGCAGAAGTAATTTCTTGCAGCGGAAATTTACGTCATTCCATTTTAAATTTAGCGTTGTACCCTTCCACTGCCATCACCTTTCATTAACTCTTTCACTTCCGTGAGTGTCGCATGATTGAGGTCACCAGGAATGGTATGTTTTAATGCACTGGCAGCGACACCAAATTCGGCTGCTTCTGCCATCGGCATGCCTGTCACTAATCCGTAAATGAGTCCACTGGCAAAGGAATCTCCGCTACCTACTCTGTCAACAATTCTTACATTGTATTCTTTTGTGTGATAAAACTCGTTTCCATCATAAACCAAAGCACTCCAACCATTATCGCTGGCACTGTGGCTTTCTCTCAATGATGAAGCAATAAATTTAAAGCCAAAATGCGCTTTCATCTGTCTGAAAACGTCTTTAAATCCATCCAAATTGAGTTCACCTTTAGTAACATCAGTGCCACTAGCTTTAAAACCAAGTGAAGTGTCCGCATCTTCTTCATTACCTATACAGACGTCGACATATTGGCACAATCTGGTCATGACTTCTCTGGCCTTTTCCTTTGACCACAATTTTTTGCGATAATTGAGATCGATACTGGTTGTAATGCCTTTTGCTTTGGCAGCTTTGAGTGCCGCTTCTGTCAATGCCGCAGCTTTATCGCTGAGTGCAGGAGTTATTCCTGTGGTATGGAACCAATCAGCTCCTTCAAAAATTTTATCGAAATCAAATTCACTTACATCAGCATCTGCTATGGAAGCGCCTGCTCTATCATAAACAACCTGTGAAGCGCGCATGGACGCACCCGTTTCTAAGAAATATATACCTAACCTATCACCTCCTCTTACTATATATTGCGTGTCTACTCCATATCTTCTCAGATGATTGACCGCTGAATCTCCAATTGGATTTTTGGGCACCTTAGTAACGAAAGTACCATTCAGTCCATAATTACACAACGAGGCAGCAACGTTGGCTTCTCCCCCACCATAGGTTACTTCAAAACTGTCGGATTGCACAAACCGCTTATGATCACTTGTCGATAGTCTCAACATAATTTCACCAAGGGTTACAACTTTTTTTGTCATTTTATACTAATTAAATTAAAAAATTCGAGTTAATTACTTAAATATTATAAGTTACTATACTTGTAAATATGCTTTTACATTATGATAACAAATATCGCTTACAATTTTCCCAGTCCATTCTAGGTCATTTGGCAATTCGCCTTTGTCGATTTCAGCACCAAATATATTGCATAATATCCTACGGAAATACTCGTGTCGGGGGAACGATAAAAAACTCCTGGAATCTGTAAGCATTCCAATAAAACAACTGACTAATCCCATATTTGATAAGGCATTGATCTGTTTTTCCATGCCATCCTTTTGGTCCAAAAACCACCAGCCAGAACCAAATTGTAATTTACCTTTCACGCTTCCATCGTTGAAATTGCCGATCATGGTTGCCATCACTTCGTTGTCTGAAGGATTTATATTATAAATTACGGTTTTGGCCAATCTATTTTCTTCGTCAAGTTTTGCAAGATAGGTTGATAAACTTCGTGCTTGGGACCAATCACCAATAGAATCCCATCCAGTATCAGGACCCAATGTGCGCATCATCCTTATATTATTGTTTCTCTGAGCACCAAGGTGAAATTGCTGCACCCAGCCAAGTTGATGGTACATTTTACCCAAATCGAGCAAAATTGAAGACATGTATTTGGATGCTTCATCAGGTGAAATGACTTTACCCGATAAAGCTTTTTGGAAAATTTCAGCAACCTCTTGTGTAGTAAATGTATCTGCACAAACATATTCCAAACCATGATCAGAAACCTTACATCCTTTGCTCACAAAAAATGCAGCCCGCACTTCCAATGCCTTGAGCAATTGATCATAACTATTGATTTCTACATCGGTGAGTTCCCCCAATTTTGTAAGATAATCACTAAACTGTTGGTGTTGAATAAATATAAACTTATCTGGTCTGAAGGCTGGAAGCATTGTGCCAAACTTAGGCTGTTCTTCTCCAACCGATGAATGATATTCCAAACTATCCAAAGGATCGTCTGTAGTGCAAAGTAGCTCCACATTCATCTTTTGCAATAAACCATTGACACTGTTATCTTTTGTTTGGAGTTGCTCATTACAAGTACGATATATGCTGGCAGCAGTGGCAGGAGATAACAACTCATCTACACCAAAATAACGTTTGAGCTCCAGGTGAGTCCAGTGATATAATGGGTTTCTCAAGGTATAAGGCACCGTCTCCGCCCATTTTTCAAACTTTTCAACATCTGATCTGTCGCCTGTGCAATAGGATTCATCTACCCCACTTGCTCGCATGGCCTTCCATTTATAATGATCACCATATAACCATGCTTGGGTTATATTTTCAAATTGGTCGTCGGTTCTTATTTTTTGAGGCGAGAGGTGGTTGTGATAATCGATTATGGGTAGATCTTTTGCATAATCAAAGTATAATCGCTCTGCAGTTTCTGAATGCAGTAAAAAATTATCGTCTAAAAAACTCCTCTTCATATACTTTTGGCTTTGTAATTTTTTTTCAAGCTATTTTATTATCTCTATCTAATAATTCTTATCAAATGGTTTCAGTGTAGGGACATTAGTCATCGCATAAAAGTTACAATGGAATCGATTTCGTTATTCTTCTCATATATCCGCGCAAAGTTAATGTTAGCTGCCTTACTACCGGTTTTTTTTGCAAATTTCCTCAAGTTTGCTCTTTATAAACCACAAAATAGATAGAAATATTTTTTGATAACTGTATTTTCAACAATAAGTCTTAATAGCGTTCAATTTTTATACCAATGGTAAGGTTGCCCAAGACACCATTTAGTTGAGATATAACTTGGAAAGGAAGGTATTGAAAATCTGATGAGCGGTAAAAAAATGTTCATCCTACTCAGCTTTTGTAAGGGACTTTACAGACACAACTTATTCATGTCAATCAATATTGAAGATTCAATCTGCTGCAAATAGAAACGTGAGGACAACTACCTATGCTGGTCAAACAAAATTGCATTGCCATCAGGATCAATCACTACAAAACTTGCAGCGCCTGTAGTTGTTTCATCCGCCTCATATTCTAATTTGATATTTTTTTCTTTCAGTTTTTGCTGAATGGTTCGCACATCATCAAAGGTGTCGAGCGGATGAGCATTGGAATCCCAACCTGGATTGAAGGTCAGAATATTGTTTTCAAACATGCCCTGAAATAATCCAATCAGGGTATCTTCATTTTTCATAATGAGATAATTGCTTTCCAGGTTTCCTGCAAACGCGTGAAACCCCAGATTTTCATAGAAAGCTTTTGAAATTTCTATATCTTTTACAGATAAGCTGACTGAAAAAGCACCTAATTTCATAACCTTAATTTAACTAATGATTGATTAGCCCTAAGTTATGAAAAAATGATTGATTGATCAAAAAAAGTGACTAAGATTTGGGCACAAAGAGCATACCATCACCATCAATACAATACCTCAATCCAGTTGGTTTTGGTCCATCGTTGAAAACATGTCCTAAATGTCCACCACATCTTTTACATGATAAAGCGTCGCGAGACATTCCTAAGGAATTATCACTATGCACGTCAATACTTTTTGGTCCCCAAGGTTTAAAATAACTTGGCCAACCTGTGCCAGAGTCGAACTTTGCATCCGATCCAAAAAGCGGATTTTGACAACCTGCACAAACATATACTCCAGCCTCTTTTACGTTGTATAACTCACTTGAAAAAGGTCTTTCTGTTCCTTGCTCTCTCAAGATATAAAATTGCTTATCAGTCAATTGCGCCTTCCATTCTTCTTCAGTTTTGACAATTTTGTCAACCCAGCTATCATCTATTTTGATATCAGCATGAAACTTTGGTGTTGCTTTTGCTGCATCTTTATTAGAAGATTGAGCACATGAATTAAATGCGATTAATAAGCAAAGAAGAAAGGTAATTTTATGCATTTTTTTATGGATTAAGTTTTAAGAACTTTTGATATTTTGAATATTGTTTGTTGTTGATTTTGAGGAAATAAACACCTTCATTGAGTGAAGATATGTCTATTTCTTTATTGTTGCTCAACACAGTTTTCATAGCCAAGGCTCCAAACTGATTGAATATTAAAACATCAGTTGGCGAAGCTTGTTCAAATTGTGGGATGGTGATCGTAGAACTGGCAGGGTTTGGTACAATAGAAAAATCAATTCCTTGATCTAAAAGCTCATTTACATTCGACAGGATATCAGGGTTGAATAAAGCAGATTTGTCTGCTTGGACAACTTCAAAGTTGCCATTGATTTTAGTGGATGTTTGGAGTATAGCTAGGGCAAATAATCGCTTGGCTTCCCAAATATCATTTAATTTTAATGCTGCACGATAGGTATAGACTTCTCCCACTTGAGTAGAAAGTGAGACTACAATGGGATTTGCGCCAGTGAATGATTGTCTAAACACATCAAAATGCTCATCTTCACCATTAGGTGCATTGTATAATACGGTGTTTTCTGCCATTGGCACATATAAATACATATTGCCCATTTGATGACTGGCTACCGTGGTGATTTTCACTTCAACAGCAATGGAATCAGGTCCTTTTGGTCTTAATGTAGTTGATAGCGAAAATGGAGAAGTTTGATTTTCGAAAGGTGTATACACATCCTTATTTTGCACTTGACTAGAAAATTTTTCAACTCCGTTTACTGTAAATGTAGGAGTACCACCAAACAAGCCGTAAAATTTGGTGCGCTCATCGTTTTCAATTTTATTTTGTTTATTGAATATACAATCACTATACGGAGAACTTGGATGATAGGCAATGTGGATAATATCAGGTTTTTGATTTAAAGCTGTATAAAAACCTGGATTTCTGGAAGCACAAATGCTACAAAGGGTATTGGTAAAATGTTCTACCACGATCTTTTTGGCCACTTGAGCATGGATTTGTTCAAAACCAAGTAGGTTCAACAAGACTAACATTGATGTAAAAAATAACTTCATGATTCTAGATTTTAATGTATACAAAATTGGTTGTTATCTATCACAATTCAATCACGAAACGAATTAAACTGGAGTTAGGTCGCATTAAACATGCTTGTGTATGGTTAAATGTGAGGATTTTGTCTGCTCGGCGACAACCACAAAGCTGGCAAAAAATGAGGAAAAAAAATACTTTTAAGAACTGAGGTCTTTTGCGCCTTTCACAATTTTCAGATTGCAAAAAATGGAAGCTTTAAATCATTCGTTGATCACCAATTTTAATAACTGCTTGGTAATTTCTTTGCGGCAATTGGCAAAATTTGGGTTTTGAATTTTACGATCCTTTATCAATCTGGTGGCAAAAAAATAGACGTTTCCTTTTGTTTCAAGATACCCTACCCACCAACCTGTATCTTTACCGCCATCCCTCGTCCATCCAGTTTTTGCTCGAAGGACATGATGTTCACTTTCTTCTTCCACCATCATAGACTTCAGAATTTTGAATGATTCTTTTTTGAATGGCAAAGTTTCTTCATAGACTCCTACTAAAATGCTGATTTGATTGACTGGGGAAATGGCAAAATTTCCGAAGTTCCAAAAATCAGGATCTGGATTGGACAAATCCACATTTCCATAATGAATTTTTGAGAGGTATTTTTGGTATTTTTCCTTTCCAATTTGTTCTGCCAAGAGGACATAAACCCAACCCTGCCGACATTTTAAAAGCTTCTTTGACCGTCATATTGTGGTATATTTCTGGTCTATACCCATATTTTAAAGTATCTGTAGAGCCTGGCCAAAATACTGTATCATTTTCACTTTTGATTACACCAGTTTCAAGTGCAATGAGTGTATTTACAATCTTGAATGTTGATGCCGGCAGAGTTTGCTCATGGCTATCGTAGATATTACTGGAAATCCATTTTTTTGCATTATATTCATAAATGGTGGTGCTTCCTTCAATTTCGCAATCCTCAAATGGTTGTTGGAAATTTATTTGGGCAATGGAATGATGGCCAAATAAAAGGATCAATAATAAGGTCAAAACTTTAGCAAACATTTGGAAAAAATTGGATTATAAATAGATTCCATTTCCAGAAATAACCAAAATTCCCATGATTATTATACCAGTACATAAAAATCCTTTGCCTTATTATTAATTTTTAATTGTTTTGTTTTAAATACAATTTTTTTGAAGTTGCAGTCTTTTTTTTTGAAGGAGTTTGTACCTTGCTGTTTTTCAATTCGCAAAAGAAAATCGTTATGCGTAAAGTCTCATGGGGGGTGATCAGCACCGCCAATATTGGTGTAAATAAAGTTATTCCTGGAATGCAAATGTCTGAATTTATCAGTGTTGACGCTATTTCTTCCAGGAGCTTGGAAAGTGCACAATCAGCTGCGGCAGAATTAAATATTCCTAAAGCCTATGGGAGTTATGAAGCATTATTGGCCGATCCAGAAATTGAGGCTATTTACAATCCCCTACCTAACCATCTCCATGTTGACTGGTCTATCAAATGTTTGGAAGCAGGTAAACACGTTCTTTGCGAAAAACCATTGGGACTTGACGCAAAAGATGCCCAAAGATTGGTTGATGCAGCGGCTAATTACCCACAATTAAAGGTGATGGAGGCTTTTATGTATCGATTTCATCCTCAATGGGTACAGGTCAAAAAATGGCTGGATGAAAACGCAATTGGTAAGATAAAAGCCATCAACAGCATTTTTACCTATTACAATGATGACCCGGCAAACGTGCGCAACCAAGTAAATATTGGTGGCGGAGGTTTGCTTGACATTGGTTGTTACAATATCTCCATTTCTAGATATATAACGAATGCAGAACCAATAAGGGTCATTGGAACCATCGATAGAGATCCAGAAATGCATGTTGATAGACTGGTGTCTGGCATTCTGCAATTCGGTGACATTCCTTCTACATTTATTTGTTCAACTCAGTCTTATTTTCAGCAGGGTGCCCAAATTATTGGTGAAAATGGCAGAATAGAAATCGATGTTCCTTTTAATGCTCCAAATGATAAACCAAGTCTGGTACATCTGTGTAAAAATGGAGACAAAGAAACTGTGGCAACAAATGCAGTTGACCAATACATGTTGGAAGGTGAGGTTTTTTCAAGGGCTATTGTCATGGATACAGCAGTTCCAACTCCACTATCAGATGCAATCAATAATATGAAAGTCATCGACGCCATTTTTGAGTCTGGTGAGAAAGGTGGTTGGGTGACATTATAAAAAATTACCAATTCAAAGTTAGATGCCACGAATTCACTAAGTTTTTGTGGCATTTCCATTCGTGAATTCGTGGCATTGACCATCCAAAAAATCATTGCAATAACTTTCGTGAATTCGTGGCATCTTTATTTCAAGCATACCATCTTTTCAAGCCTCGTTGTTATATTTGCTTTTAAGGATATACATTTTGATCTCTAATTACGACCAATTTCGCAAAATCATACACATTGACATGGATGCTTTTTACGCATCTGTGGAGCAAAGGGATAATCCTGAATTAAGAGGCAAACCCATAGCTGTGGGCGGTGGAGAAAAACGTGGAGTGACCACCACAGCGTCTTATGAGGCCAGAAAATTTGGCGTGAAATCTGCCATGCCGGGTTGGAAGGCCAAGGAATTGTGTCCCGATTTGATCTTTGTGAAACCACGATTTGAAGCATATAAACAAGTTTCAAACCAAATAAGAGCCATCTTCAAAAGGTACACAGATTTGATAGAACCCTTATCCTTGGATGAAGCATATTTGGATGTTACCATCAACAAAATTGACCAACCGATAGCAACAGAAATTGCAAAGGCCATCAAAAATGACATCCTTCAAGAAACTTTACTCACTGCCTCAGCTGGAGTAAGTTATTGTAAATTCATTGCAAAGATTGCTTCAGATATCCAAAAACCCAATGGCCTTACCGTCATCAAACCTCATCAAGCAACTGAATTTCTGGAAACCCTTCCGATTCAGAAATTTTTTGGCGTGGGCAAAGTCACCGCTGCTAAAATGACATCGATGGGCATCACCAATGGCCTAGACTTGAAAGCATTTTCTAAAATGGATTTGGTTTCAAGATTTGGAAAAAATGGTGCATTTTATTTCGATATGGTTCGTGGAATTGACGACAGACCAGTTGAGCCTTTTCGGATAAGAAAATCACTTGCTGTAGAAACCACATTTGATGATTACCTCAATGAACCAGCAGATATTTTAAACTGCATTGAGACCATTGCGCAAGAATTATTTTTAAGAATTGAGCGATCCAATTTCCAGGGCAAAACCTTGACATTAAAAATTAAAAATAAATCATTTCAACAATGGACGAGGAGCGTTTCACAAGTTTTTGTATTTGACAATTTAGAACAAATCAGTGCCTTTGCAAAGTCTTTAGTCAATCAAAATTTAGACCTTTGTACTGATGTGCGATTGATTGGGCTTACC
The DNA here is from genome assembly GCA_016715105.1 of Saprospiraceae bacterium. Taxonomy (GTDB): domain Bacteria; phylum Bacteroidota; class Bacteroidia; order Chitinophagales; family Saprospiraceae; genus JADKBO01. Next base: position 119,956 of record JADKBO010000017.1, read on the forward strand.
GTTTCCAACCCAATATCGGAGGATCCAAAAGTAAGTGGTCAATTAGAATTGCCATTTGAATAGCAATGGAAGATGAATGAATTATAAATCCCCTTTGATAGCTCTATCCAAGTGCACATATCCCCCATCAACATGAATGAGTTGGCCAGTTGTATGGCTAGACACATTTGATAATAAAAAGGCAACCATGTTGGCAATTTCTTCAGGAGCCGTCATCCTATTTCCTAAGGGCACCTTAGATTCAATTTCTTTCTTTCGCATTTCCGGATCTGGAAGTGAAGAAAGCCAATTTTTGTACATATGAGTATAACATTCCGCAACGATGACAGAATTGACCCTAATGCCATAAGGCAATAATTCCACGGCCCATTCTCTTGTCATACTATTTCTTGCCCCATTTGCTGCAGCATATCCTGATGTTCCTCCTTGTCCTGTTTCTGCAACTTTTGAACTGATGTTTACAATGCTACCGCCAGACTGCTTGAGAAACGGTAATAAATGATGTGCCATCAAATAATAATGGACGGCATTGGCATGATAACTTTGAATAAAATCTTCATAATTGCCATGCTCTAGACCCACTCCATCATTGAGTCCAGCATTGTTTACCAGACCATAAATTTGATTGTATTTTTGTGCAATAGAAGTAACAACTTCTTTGCATTGTTTTGGGTCGTTTAAATTTGCCACGAACTGATCGCATTTTTTACCTTTTGCCTTTAAACTGGCAACTAAGTTTAAATTATCATCCAGGTCTTTACCAACTATCACTGGAATTGCCCCTTCATTTGCCAGTGCAATGGTAATGGCTTCCCCAATCCCCAAAGCTCCACCTGTCACCACAACTACCTGATCCGTTAAATTAAAATCCATGTTTATAAATTATAAAAAGCAATTGCGTTTTCAGCAAAAAATGCGTTTTTTTCTGCTGATGTAAATGTATCAAAATAATTATTTACAATTCCTATTACTTGTTCATATTTGCCTGCAACCAAACAAACCGGCCAGTCCGAACCAAACATCAATTTTTCCACTCCAAACGCACCCACTACTACATCGAGGTAAGGGACCAATTGCTCATAAGACCAATTATGGTAATCAGCCTCAGTGATCATGCCAGAAATTTTACAAAAAACATTTTCTAGTCGTCCTAATTCTTCCATGCCTTTTTGCCAATCAGCTATTTCACCAATTTTGATGAATGGTTTGGCAATATGATCTACAACAAATTTTTGATCTGGAAACAGTTTTGCTAGCTTTATGGAGTTTGGAAGATGTTGAGGAAAAATGAGTACATCGTAGGTGAAATCAAGATCTTTTAATTTTGCAATGCCATTTAGGAAATCATTCTGCAATATAAAATCCGGATCTTCGCCTTGCAAGACGTGCCTGAATCCCTTGATTTCAGAAAACTGAGCAAAATATGCTAATCTCTCTTCAATTTGCGCGGATCTTAAATCTACCCAACCCACAACTCCTTTGACAAATTCATTTTGTTTTGCAATTTCCAAAAGAAATAGCGTTTCTTCCTCTGTTTGATCTGCTTGCACAGCAATACATCCAGCTACGTGATTATCGTGGTATACTTCCAGCAAATCACTTGGATAAAAATCCCTTCTGATCACTTTCATCTGGTCATCAATCCAACCATGTTTCACTGGCTCATATTTCCAAAAATGCTGATGACTGTCTATAATTTTCATTGCTGACTAGCGTGTTTTTTAGTTCAATATTTGATGGTAAATGATTGAGGAATTAACTAAATGTGTCTGATATTCGAAAATTTAAGCATCATGCAGACTAAATATCTCTTCCATCAATCTCCATTTTTCACCAGGTTGAGCATTTGGTAAAGCTTGTTGATATTTCCACATCAAATTTTCCCATTCCTGAACTTTGGGATTGGCTGCATCCATTTGTGATTTGGTAGCAAAATCAAAAGATTGGTCTACTTCCATGATCATAAATAACCGATTTTCAACTCTGTAAATGTGCATGTCCAAAATGCCCGAGTCTACAATAGAAGCTTTTATTTCAGGCCAGATCTTTACATGGTATTGTTCATATTCTGAAATTAATACCGGGTCGTTTATCAAGTCCAATGCAAGACAAAACCGTTTCATCAATGTGTCATTTTGATGGGTGAAACATTTCCGTTTTTATTCTGCTTGTGTTTAATAAAACCATAAAAACCAACTACTAAAAAGCAGATAGCTGGGATGATATAAGAAATTTGGATATTTCCACCCATACTATCACTGATGTATCCCATAATTACTGGTATAAAAGCACCTCCCACAATGGCCATAACCAAAAATGCCGATGCCATTTTACTTTCCTCCTCTGTAAGACCCTCTAGCCCTAATGAAAAAATGGTCGGAAACATAATCGACATAAAGAAAGGAGTTGCAATCAATGTGTAGACAGCAAAATTACCTTTCGTAAAAATAGAAATAGTGATCAAAATCGCCGAAACAATGCTGTAAATCGCCAATAACTTAGCAGGTCTGATAAAAGACATGAGATAAGTCCCCATGAATCTGCCCAACATAAAGCCCACCATTGCTATTGAGCCCCATAGAAAGGCTGCCTGCTTTTCTGGAATATCCTGTACGTATTTTGAATAGCGGATGAAAAAGCTCCCAATTCCTACTTGCCCGCCGACATAAAAAAACTGAGCCAAAACTGCTAGCTGGACTGATTTTTTATTCAAAACACTCAGTGAAAATTTTGCAGAACCTTCGCTTGATTCTTCTTTAAATTCAGGGATTTTTGAAAACATAAACACACCAATGACCAAAAGAACTGCCAATCCCATAATAAGGTATGGAATTTTGACGGTGTCTGCTTCTGTTTGTAAATAAGCATTCAAAACAGAAGTGTCCATGGCTTGCAATTCTTGGCTACTATGTTCTACCCCAGACAGAATAAAAAGACCACCAATGATAGGCGCTATGAAGGCACCCACTCCATTGAAAGATTGTGCAAAATTGAGTCTTTGAGCAGCAGTACTTGCATCACCCAATTTGGTAATATAAGGGTTGGCAACCGTTTCTAAAAAGGTAGCACCACTTGCCATGATGAATAATGCAACTAAAAAAAAGACATAACTTCGAGTGCCTGCGGCGGGTATGAATAACAAAGCTCCAATCGCATAAAGCATAAGGCCAAATAGAATTCCTTTTTTATAACCAAACTTATGCATAAACCAACCCGCAGGTATCGCCGCCAGAAAATATCCTATATAAACGGCAGAATCAATTAATGCAGACTTTGCATCCGACAGTTGACAAGCCTTTTTAAGGTGAGGTATTAAAATGGGATTGATGTTATGCAAAAAAGCCCAAAGAAAAAATAAACTTGTTACCAGTATAAAGGCAACTCTGTAAAGCGATTTATCTGCCATTTTCGAGAATGTGAGCGATGATTTAAATTTATTGCAATATCAGAAATTTAATATTTTGTACATAATTAATCGATTACTTTTTAAACAATTTTCTGAAATATGAACTATTCTTTAGATAATATGCATTTTTCGTGCCTCATACATAAGAAATGTAGATTGTTTAGACTTCTAAAATAACCTTCCTTTTCTCCATTAAATATCTTCCCTTTTTTACCCTTATTTCCAAAATTAAACATAATGAATTACTTTCACTTCTCAACTAAATATTACAGATGTCTCCACAAGAACGATTTGAATCTTTACAATTGATTTTGCCACCGGCACCAACGCCAAAAGGAGTTTACAAACCTTGCTTGATCGTTGATAATTTTCTTTATGTCTCTGGACATGGACCTGCAATAGATGCAATAGAATTAATGACCGGCAGAATTGGTGAAAGTGTTGATATGGAATTTGGGAAATTGGCTGCAAGGCAAACTGGTCTTGCCATATTGTCGACCATCATTGCCAACTTGGGCAATCTGGACAAAATAAAAAGAGTTGTCAAGTTACTAGGTATGGTCAATTGCGTTCCAGAATTTGAAAACCATCCCTCTGTCATCAATGGTTGCAGTGAATTATATGCCGAAATTTGGGGAATTGAAAATGGCATTGGAGTGAGAAGCGCTGTAGGAATGGGTTCCCTACCCCAAAATATAACTGTCGAAATTGAAGGTCTGTTTGAATTGCATGTTTAAAATGTCACTACATGTATAATATAGATAAGGTTGACCAAATTGATACTCCTGCTTTACTTGTCTTCCCTGACTTAGCAAAACACAACGTTGATCTTGCGATCAAAATGTGTCCAGATGTACAAAACCTTTGGCCCCACATTAAAACTCATAAGACCAAAGAAGTTATCGAAATTTGCAAAGAGGTGGGAATCCAAAATTTCAAATGTGCAACCATTGCTGAAGCAGAACTCTTAGGTATTTGTGGCGCAAAAAGGGTGTTGGTAGCTTATCAATTGGTTGGCATTAAAATCAACCGCTTTTTAGCATTGAAAAACAAATTTCCAACCACCCATTTTGCTTGTTTGATCGATAATCTGGAAGTGATAGATTTATATCAAAAGTCGGCGGATGCTTTTCAAACAACCATAGAGGTATTTATTGACATCAATTCAGGCATGAATAGGACTGGAATTGCACCTGAAAATGCACTGGCATTGGCAAATAAAATCTTAGAAACACCAAGTTTAAATTTGCTGGGCATTCACGTTTATGATGGGCACATCAGAGACAGCGATATCGATGTTCGTACAGAAAATTGTCACATTGCTTTTGAAAAAATAAGTCAATTAAAACAAAATCTAGAAAACACTTATAATATCCAGATAGAGCTCATCGTGGGAGGTTCTCCTACCTTCCCTATCCATGCAGCCAGAAAAAACGTCATTTGCAGTCCGGGTACTTTTGTCTTTTGGGATTATGGATATCAAATTTCTTGTCCTGAGCAAAAATTCAAACCTGCCATTTGGATTGCCACCCGTGTTATTTCTATTCCTGATGAAAAAACCATTTGTACTGACTTGGGTCATAAATCAGTAGCCGCAGAAAATACATTGGATAAACGCCTACATTTCCTCCATGAAATTGATTTAAAAGTAATAAGCCAAAGCGAAGAACATCTGATTTTACAATCTGAAAATGAACATCATTACAAAGTTGGGGATATTTTATACGCTCTCCCTTACCATGTTTGTCCTACAGTGGCTTTATACAATGATTTACAAGTTGTGCAAAATCAAGAGATTACCGATGAAGTTTGGACCGTTATAGCAAGAAGTAGAAAAATCTCCATTTGATGTTGGATAAACATTCACTATTTTAAAAAACAAAGCCATGTTTATTTTTGATGCTCACTTAGATTTAAGTATGAATGCCATGGATTGGAATCGCGATTTGACTCAATCCATTGATTCTCTGAATGCTCGAGAATCAGGACAAATAGATTTACCTGGTAGAGGAAATGCAACGGTAACTTTTGAGGAGCTTCGCAAAGGAAATATTGGCATGGTCATAGCTACCCAAATAGCAAGATATACCGCAAAGGATAATCCTTTACCCGGATGGCAATCTCCGCAACAGGCGTGGGCTCACACCCAAGGACAATTGGCTTGGTATAAAGAAATGGAGGCTTGTGGTGAATTGAAACAAATCAAAAATTTGACCAACCTTCATGGGCATTTAGATAATTGGAATGATGAGCAAAATTCGTCTAAAAAACCAATTGGGTATATTTTGAGTTTGGAAGGAGCAGATTCCCTGGTCGATGTAAGTTATGTAGAGCGAGCTTTTGCTTACGGTTTACGAGCAATAGGTCCAGCACATTATGGACCTGGAAGATATGCCTATGGAACAAATGCAATAGGTGGATTGGGACCACAAGGCAAGGAGTTACTCAAAGAAATGGAACGGCTGCAAATCATATTGGATGCTACTCATTTATGTGACATCAGTTTTTGGGAGGCCATGGATAATTTCAATGGAGCTGTTTGGGCAAGTCATAACTTGTGTCGTAGTTTGGTCAATCACAACCGACAATTTGATGATGCCCAAATCAAAGTTTTAATTGAGCGTGGCGCTGTAATAGGCGGAGCACTGGACGCTTGGATGATGGTGCCCAACTGGATCAAAGGACTTTCAAATGCTGCTGACTTGAATTGTTCTTTGAATACCCTCATTGATCATTTCGATCACATTTGTCAATTAGCAGGAAATGCAGATCATATAGCACTTGGTACCGACCTTGATGGCGGTTTTGGTACAGAACAATGTCCACATGATTTGACAACTATTTCAGATTTAAATAAATTGCCAGATCTACTTGAAAAAAGAGGATACAGTACGGAAGATATTGCTAAAATCTTGCATGGTAACTGGATTCGATTTTTAAACCGAGCTTGGGCAAATCTAGATTAAGGTTAAGGTTACTATGGTTTTGAATGTTTTGGATAGAACCATATCTTTGTGAAAGCTCAACAAACCCTGCAAATGTTACACCAATACAAAAAACTACTCGCCACGCTCACAGTTATTCTTAGCCTTCCGTTGATTGCGAATGCTACAATTTTATATGTAAGTACTACAGGCGCTGGACTCACAAATGGAAGTTCGTGGGCTAATGCTTTTTCAGAATTTCAACTACAATTTGCAATTAACTCTGCAATCAGTGGGGACAGTATTTTTGTTTCATGCGGTGTTTACAGACCAACATCAGGTACAAATAGGTCCATTTCATTTGCTATGAGAAACAATATCAAAATCTTTGGCAGTTTTCAAGGTTTTGAAAATCAACCTGGTGAAAGAGCATTTTCTTGTGGACCATGCACCATTTTGAGTGGGAATATCAATAATTCCAATATATCTACAGACAATTCTTATAAAGTAATCCTTAATCGCAACCTCAACAATAGTGCATTACTAGATGGATTTGTGATCAGGGATGGATACGATCAACGCAATCCTGCCTCGATAGAAATGGGGCTTGGTGCGGGAATTTATAATGGAGGAAGCGGTACCATGCCTAGCAGTGAAGGAAGTTTGTGCAGCCCCACCATCCGAAATTGTGTCATTCAAAATAATTATGCTGCATTTGGCGCAGGAATTTTCAACAATGGTCATCAAAACGGGAATGCTTCACCTATTTTGGACAATTGTATCATCTTTAATAATACTGCATCCATTTCAGGAGGGGGTATTGACAACTTTGGTTGGATAAATGGTAATGCTTCCCCTACTTTAAACAACTGTCTAGTTGTGAATAATTTTGCATCATTGCGTGCAGGTGGCATGTATTGCTGGGGAGGTTTAGGAGGTAATGCAAATGCAGTTTTGAATAATTGCACATTTGCAAATAATCATGCGGTTTCATTAGCTGGTGGCATCATTGCAGATAATTCCGACAATTTAGATGGCAGTCCTCCCTTTTCTGGGAATGCCAATATTGTTCTAAAAAATAGTATACTTTGGGGAAATACTGCGCCACAAGGTCCACAGTTTTATCTAAATGGTGGATCTGTTTCGGCAACATATTCAAATATTGATATGGCAAACCAATCTGCTCCACATCAACTTACAGGATCCACTTTAGGAAATATACTGAGTTATCCAGCATTTTTAGATTCTACATCCATCATGGGTTTGGACAATTGTTTGATGACAAATGATGATGGTTTTGCTTTAAACATTACTTCCATCGGAATCAACGCTGGGATAGATGGTGATACAATTTCAATTGATTTATCTCAAAATAATAGGGTTATAGGATTGAGTGTTGATTTGGGACCTTATGAATATGTTTTATCAGATACCTGCGTTTGGACTGGCAATGCTAACCAATCTTGGGAATTAGCCCAGAACTGGATGCCAGAAAGAATTCCGGATGCTGATCAAATGGTGCGCATCCCTAACAGTGCATTGGCACCTAACCAACCTGTGATCCACAACCTGCATGTCATCTGCCGTAAACTTTGGAATTTCGGAATCGTTCAGCTATCGGGATTCTCAACACTTACTTTAAAAGAATAATAACAGTTAAAATTTAAGTTTGAGGCTTATTTATACGTACTAAAGGAAGTTTTCAACACTTTTTTCAGAATATATTTCTGAACATATATCCAAATCATTTATAAATATTTTAACATTACTAATTTATTGCTTAAATTTGTTTCAGTTAGAAATATTTTTCTTAATAAATTAATCATTAGTTATGTCAATCAACATTTTAGAATTAGTGAAAGACCAAGTTTCTGGGCAATTAGCTAGTCAAGCTAGTAGTTTTCTCGGAGAATCGGAATCAGGTGTAGCAAAAGCATTGGGCGGAATTATGCCTGCATTGATGGGAGGCATGATCAACAAAGCTTCTACAGATTCAGGTTCACAAGGTTTGATGGATTTGATCGGTAAAGTCGATCTCAATAGTCTGGGAAATATCGCAGGACTATTTGGCGGAGGGTCAAGTTCAGTAAATACCGTGCTAAACTCAGGAGGTGGCATTGTAGAAAGCCTATTGGGCAGTAAAGCTGGAGGAATCATTGATTTCATAGCAAATATGGCTGGACTCAAAAGTTCTTCATCTTCTTCATTATTGAAAATGGCTGCTCCATTTTTGATGAGTGTTGTTGGTAAGCAAATTTCTGGTAAAGGCGTTGGCTTTTTGAAGGATTTGATCATGGGCCAAAAGAGTTACGTTTCTGCTGCTATGCCCGCTGGTTTGAGCAACTTATTAGGCTTTTCTGACATGTTGGATAAAGTACCTGAAGTTATAAAAACACCTATACAGACAAGTATTCCTACGCCACCACCAACTCCAACAGCTTCTATGAGTGCGCCATCAACCACTAGTTCTGGTGGGGGTAATCTTCTTAAGTGGCTTTTACCTCTTCTTTTAGCAGGTGCAGCACTTTGGTTTTTCACCAAAGACGGGTGTAATAAAAAGGTAGAAGAAACAGGTATGACAGAAGCTGTTACTGAAGTCGTGGATAGTGCTGCCATCAAGGCAAAAGCTGCAATGGAAGCTACGAAAGCTTTATTTAGCAACGTCAATGCTGAAGCGAAAGCAATTTTTGATTCCTTAAAATTGGAAGCAGGATCCGCTCCAGAGCAGATCAAAAACTATATTGATGCAGGTTTCAACGGAGACCCTATGTTTTTGATCAAAAACGTCAATTTTGCAAGTGGCTCTGCGCTACTTTCAAAGGAAGCACAAATGGAAGTTGATCATTTAGCTTCTTTATTGAAAGCATATCCAGGTGTAAAAATTGAAATCAATGGACACACTGACAGTTCAGGAGATGCAGCCAAAAATCAAACGTTATCTGAAGCTAGGGCAGCTTCAATTATGGGCCGTTTGATCGCACAAGGAGTCGAAGCCACAAGATTGAAAGCTCAAGGATTTGGTCCTAATCAACCAGTTGCTGATAATAGCACCCCAGAAGGTATGGCTAAAAACAGAAGGATTGAATTGAAGGTTGTTCAATAAAATATCTATCTAATAAATGGAGGGAGATAAAAATAGTGACTTGTTTTTATCTCCCTTTTTTTTTGACTTGAATTGTCGGGGTATTTTAAATCCTCCTTTGCTAAATTTTGGTTGAACGATAGCTTCCGTTATCAAAAAATGTCCTATCCGTAATTAAACGTTTAATTACGGATAATTACTATCTCGCTATTATCTCCTCGATTTATATTTGGATTTGAAAAACTATAGAAAAATGAGATATTTAGACCCGAAAAATGACCTAATATTCAAACGAGTATTTGGAGAACATCCCAAATTACCATTTCCTTTTTGAATGCCTTATTACCTTTAGAACCAGGGCATGAGATTCTTGAGATTGAATATATGCAAACTGAATTAGTTCCTGACACACCTGCAATTGTGAAAAATTCAATTGTGGATGTAAGGTGTAAGGACACTTTAGGTCGACAATTTATTGTCGAGATGCAAATGTTTTGGTCCAATGCTTTTATGAATCGTGTTTTCTACAATGCCTCAAAAGTCTTCGTCAGGCAGTTAAAAAAAGGTATTAAATATAAGAAAATTATGCCCGTTTATGCCTTGTCTCTTGTAAATGAAAATTTTGAAAAAGACATTGATGATTACTACCATCATTATCAAATGAGACATCAAAAACATAGCTCCAAAAAAATAGATGCCATACATCTGATTTTCATAGAACTACCTAAATTTACCTACAAAAATCATAGTGAAAAGAAACTTACAGTCCTTTGGTTGCGTTACCTTAGTGAAATGGATAAATTAATGAGCATGAAGGAAGAAAAATTCTCTTTGCCTCCTGAAATTTTGGAGGCTATGGAACTTACTGATGAAAGTAATTATACACCTGAACAATTGCTCGCCTATGACAAATATCTAGACGCCATTCGTACTGAAGAAATGTTCAGGGAAGACGCTGAAGAAAGAGAAGCTCAAAGAGAAGCTCAGGGAGAAGCTCGAGGTGAGGCTCGAGGTGAGGCTAAGGGTGAAAGAAAAAAAGCATTAATGACAGCCAAAAACCTTAAAGTATTAGGTTTATTGTCAAACAAACAAATTGCAGATGCCACTGGCCTCGCCATTGAAGAAGTTGAGGAACTTTAGTCACATTTCTTAGCTGAAGTCAAGGCGGATGATGGTATTTTTAAATAAAGTGTATACTATACAAGAACCATGACCCGCAGATAAAAACTCTATGATTCTATCTTTATGGAATTGAATTTTGACAAACCCGAACTAAATTTTAAATATAATTGAAAAAGTCACACTTCGCCCATCTGAAGGCCAAATGCCAGGTCCTGGATAAAATAAAGGACGTTTTGTAAAATACTGCTTATCTGTTAAATTATTAATGCTAGCTTTCAATTTAATATTTCTGTTGACATTAAGAGTGGAGTTAATATCCAATAAAGTATATGCTGGCACTAAGCCAATTGTGCCGGTGGTATTTGGAGCAACTGTATTGAACGGGTCTGCAAAGGAACTTGCAGTATGACTTAACAATGTTGAAAAGCTTATTTTTTTCACTTGAAGTGTTGCTCCAGTTCTGCTTATAACATTAGGTACACTTTCTATTTTTTTTCCTTTTATGTCAATGTTTTCGTTTCCTGATTTCAAGTTTCCAGAGATGTATTTGCCATCCATGATGGATGTAGAGGTAAATATTGTAAGCTGTGAGAATTTTGAAATAGGCCAACTTCCTTGTATGAACATTTCAATTCCTTTGGTAACTGAATTACCAATATTTGTACGATACGTGTAAAAATCACCATTTGTTTCAGTCATTGCTAGCGTGCCAAATCTATTGTTGTACCGCAACATAAAACCGGTAATATCCCATTTGATGTATTTGTACGATCCTCTGTAACCGACTTCCGCATTATATCCATCTGCATCTTTTATGTTGGGATCAACCTTTTCAAATATAGATCCTGGGACAATATCTTTGAAAAGCATAGGCCTATACGTTTGTGAAAAACCGCCATAAAATTCACTTGTAAGACTAGGCTTATATGAAAAACTAGCGCCAAAAAGAGGAAATTTACGTTTGATTGATACAGGAATTTGATTCTCAGGATAATAAATAATATTACCATCCATTTGACTCTCACCTGATTCAAATCTGGCACCAAGGTTTAACGAAAGTTTAGAACTGAGACTGAAACTGTTTTCCGCAAAAAGCGCCAAATTATTTGTTTTGAAATGCATGTCTCTTCCCCAAACCGGATCAATCAGAGTAAGGTCATAATCAAAGCCTGCTGTTCCTTTCCCCAACTGAGTACGATGCAAATCGTTGTTCATCAATTGCACTCCTGCAATAATATGATTATTGATTCCAGCTAATTTATAATTATGCATCAACCTTAATTCTTGTGTATAACTATTAAATCTGTCAATATCAACTTGCCTGTTGTTGTATTGTCCAAGAGCAAGATTTATGGTATCTTTTATCGTGGCGGGTTTATCGTATATCACACTAGCCCTTTGTCCAATAACAGCAGATGATACAAACTGCAAATTTGTTTGGTCAGTTATTTTATATTTCAGGGTAAATGATGGAATGTTAATTGTAGGATTAAAATAATTTCTAGATCTAGTGGCTTGCCGAGGGTTTTGCAAAAACATAACATCTGTGAGTGGACCAGGAATACAATAGTTATAATTTGATCTTACCCAATCCAAACGAATGGAAAGATCATCATTTGGATCAAATGTTATGTTCGCGCCTTGTGCGTCATAATCTGTATGCTCATTATCTCTGTATCCTCCTCGTGTTCTTTGGGTGTAATATGCATAATATTTAATTTTATTAATTTTACCCCCAATTGCATTATAGGAACTTAATAAATTAAAAGAACCTATTGTATTGAAACTTTCAAAACTAATGCGTTTTGTAGTATCAGCTTGTTTGGTAACATAATTCATCATACCTCCAAATTGAGCTCCGTATTGCAAAGAACTTGTACCTCGAATCAATTCAATTTTTTCTACACTTTCCATTGGAATGCTGTAATGACTAGCTGGATAAGCATATAAATCTGAATTTGAAATAGCACCATCCTTGCGTTGATTGAACTCCCAACCTCTGTGAGGATCGAGACCCCGAGTTGCAATATTTATTTGGTTGCCGCCCTCCATATCATAAATGAAAACACCAGGCACTTTAGCAAAGAGTTGTCTTCCTGTTCTTTCAGTGATATTAGCATCTAAAGAAGTAATCGAAATAACTTCATTTTTTTTACCAGAATATAAAAATACGCCGGAAACTTGGTCAAGCCTTAATATGTCATTTTTGATTGCCTGGGCTTCAATAGTTACAGAGGGAAGTAATTTTTTTTGTAAAGTATCCTCAGTTTGTGCAGATAATAATCCTAAAGTACTGATGAAACATACAATCGTTAAACCATTTCTTACCATTTAGCAGTCTATTTTAAATATTGCGCAAAATTAATATTTGTTTAGTTTTAGAACAAGTATTAACACAGTCTAATTACTCTGAAGCAATCAAAGAATTAGCTGTATTTAGACTAAATCTAATGTTGAAAGCAAAAATAACTTTCTATTGTTATTTTTTACCATAACCCAAATATAATTAACACAAGAAAAATGGTTAGACTAAGGAAGGCTAATCAAAAACCTAGTCCTCAACTTAGTAGCACAAACAATCCTGCTCCTGCCAAATACCCTGCTAATGCCAGCCAACTGATCTTTTTAAAATACCAGATGAAATCGATCTTTAAAAGACCCATAATGGCAACACCCGCTGCACTACCTATGATGAGTACACTTCCACCAGTACCAGCACAATAAGCAAGGAAAGTCCAGAAATTATGATCCATCGCAAATGTTTCCAATGGATACATGGCTATACAAGCAGCAACTAATGGAACATTGTCTACTATGGCTGATAATAGACCTATTATGATGTTGATGATATAAATGTTGCCTACATTTTCATTGAGGTAATTTGCAACCGAAGTGAGGATGCCTAGAGTTTGCAAGGCAGCAACCGCCAATAAAATTCCAAGGAAAAATAAGATACTAGGTGTGTCTACTCTTCTGATGATTGCGCTAATTGAATATTTATTTTTTATTTCCTCTCCTTTACCCCTGTGGATGATATCTGTGTAATACCATAAAACTCCCAATCCAAATAGAATTCCCATAAATGGCGGTAAGTGTGTGATTGATTTGAAAAAAGGTATGAACAACAAAGCACCTACTCCAAGTAATAAGACGTTTCTAGATTCACTTTTTGAAATGGCTAAATGTTGATCATCATCCGATGGCGCCACAGACTCTATAGCTTCTGTATTTTTCATGAAAAATGTAGCCAAAAGAAGAGGAACCAATAAACAAACTACACTTTCTAAAAAAATCGCGGTGATAATTTTGAACGATGAAATCTGACCGCCAATCCAAAGCATAATGGTGGTCACATCACCAATAGGAGACCAAGCTCCACCTGCGTTTGCGGCAATGATTACAAAACTACCCATCAACCACTGGTCTTCCTTAGCTGACATCAATTTTTTGATCAGCATGGTCATGACAATTGCAGTGGTCAAGTTATCAAGTATTGCAGATAGGAAAAATGTCACTATAGAAATCAGCCACAGTAACTTAATTCTGGATCTTGCTTGGATGCGATCAGTGATGACATTAAAACCTTCATGGGCATCAATAATTTCTACAATAGTCATTGCTCCCAAAAGAAAAAATAATATACTTGCGATTTCACTTACATGTCCTTCAAATAATGAATGAAGTGCCTCCGATGCATTTTCAATTCCTGCGGGTAAAACAATACTTGATTTGAGGACTACTACCCCAACCCATAAAATAGCTCCTAATAAAATTGCTGATGCAGCTTTATCTAGTTTCACCAAATGTTCTGTAGCTATAAGGATATAGCCTAAAATAAAAATACATACTATAATTGCAAGTCCCATTGCGTCGAAAATTTAAAATGTTATGGCTATTAGCAACGGAAATAGATTTATCAACATGTTTATAAACAAAAATTTTGCAAGATGCTATTGGCGAATGGTATTTTAAAACTCTCCAGTCGCTTTTATTTTCTTGCACGAATTCACTACAGAAACATTTTGGTCAATCGAATTTCAGTTTGGTTTAAAATTTTTAAACTACACTATCAGGATTACAGAGACTACCTCTTCAGTCGTGGCATTGTAATTTCAAAACAAAATTAACTGTAAAATTGAGCCAACATTCAAAGTGATCAAAAATATTTCATGCAAATTTTAACAAAATTTCGCCACGAACTTATTTTTGGTTATTCTGGAGTTTAGATATTTGACTTTCGCTTGAGTTTTGGAAAGAGTTTCGATGGTTTATGACTTCACCAACGATAATGATAGAAGGATTTGTCATTTGATGATGCTCAGCTTTGAAGGCGATATCATTGACATTCCCAAAAATAATTTTTTCCTCTGGAGTAGAGCCGTTTTGGATGATGGCCACAGGTGTCTGCTGTTTTCCAAAATTCCTGAATATTTGCATGATGTCATCGAGTTTTGACATAGCCATGAGAATCACAACAGTTGCTGAAGATTGTGCAGCTAATTGAACATCATTGGAAATATCACCAGACCTGGTTGTACCAGTTGTTACCCAAAAGCTCTCACTTACTCCTCTTAAAGTTAAGGGTATTCCAGCAAGTGAAGGAACAGCAAGGGCGCTAGAAATTCCTGGAATGATTTCAACATCCATTCCAGCTTCCTGCGCAGCTATAATTTCTTCTTGTGCCCGACCAAAAACACTTGGATCCCCCCCTTTGAGTCTTACGATGTTTTGATATTTGCTACCCATTTCAACAATCAATTGGTTGATTTCGATTTGAGACAAGGCGTGGCATCCATATCTTTTACCTACAAATGTCTTAACTTTGGCATGGACGGCATGACTCAAGAGTGCGCTATTGGCCAATGCGTCATATAAAATGACGTCTGCTTTTTCCAAAATTTTAACCGCCTTCAAGGTTATTAAATCTGGATCTCCAGGTCCTGCACCAACTAAGAATAATTTTGACATTTGAATCAATTTTACACAAAACTACGTATAATTACGTAATATTCGAATATTGAATTTGATAAAAAAACAAAGTTACTTGTAAAAATGCGAAAAGCCCAAGATTTCTTTAAATCTCAGGCTGTTTCGACTAAGGTCTCAAAATAAGAAAACTACATCTTATAAAAATTCCCCTAAGGGAAAACAATGTTCTTTTAATCGAAAACAAATTTAGACAATCTTGCGTCACATTGAATACAATATATATAAAAATAACAAATAAATTATTTATTAATGTACAGCAAGCTGATAATTAACGCTTTGAAAAAGAAGTACAAAGCATAAGAAGTATAATTAATGAAAATTTAGGGATGAAATTTAAAAAGTGCCCGGAACAAGACTTGAACTTGCACGTGTTGCCACACACGCCCCTCAAACGTGCCTGTCTACCAATTTCAGCACCCGGGCATTTTTAAATTTAGGCTGCAAAACTAAGAAATTTTATCATATGTGTGCGCTGATGAAGAAATTTTTGAAAGAAAAACTAAGGCTTTTGACCTATATTTTCATATAAAGTTCACTATGACTTACTTTCTATAACCGTTTTGAAAAAATTTACGAAAAATTCCATGGCCTTGGGGTTTCGCATAGCATCTGGAGAAAATGCTCTGGAAACTTCTTTACCCATGAGTATTTTCTTTACAGGAGCTTCCATTTTTTTACCACTGATGGTATAGGGAATGTCGGGTACTTTGAAGATTTCATCTGGTACATGTCGAGGAGAACAACGCACCTTTAGTTTTTGCTTGATATTTTCCTTTAGGGCATCATTCAAAATTGCATTTTCCTTTATCTTGATAAATAATGGCATAAAACTAGAACCATCCGCTTGCTCCAAATTTATTATCAGGGCATCCTCGATTTCTTCGACATCGTTTAACACATTGTATATTTCCGCAGTGCCTATCCGAACTCCATTGCGATTGAGTGTAGCATCAGATCTTCCGAAAATTGTAATCTGCCCATCATCGTCGATAGAAATCCAATCGCCGTGCCTCCAATAATCGTTATATTCTTCAAAATAACTCTGCTTATATCGTTCATTTTTTGCATCATTCCAAAAATAGATTGGCATACAAGGCATGGGCTTTCTCACTACCATCTCCCCTACTTCATTTAATCTGGGAACACCACCATCATCCAGAGCCACAATATCTGCTCCAAGTGCTCTGCCTTGGATACAACCTTTCTTGACTGGACTCAATATATTACTACCAACAAAAGCAGTGCAAACATCTGTTCCGCCGCTCATGGAACATAACCATACATCGGATTTTATATGTTTATAAACGTAGTCAAATGCTTCGGGTGGAAGTGGAGAACCTGTACTTCCTATAGATCTCAAATTCGATAAATCGATTTTCAAACTGGCAGTATCGATATTATTTTTCATACAAGCTACTAGAAAAGGAGCACTTGTGCCAAAGTGATGGACACCAATTTCCGATGCTTTTCTCCACAAAAAGTCAAGGCCATTGAATGCTGCACTACCTTCATAGATGACAACTGTGGCACCTGCGAGTAAGCTTGCTTGTGCAAAATTCCACATCATCCATCCAGTCGTACTGTACCAGTAAAAAAGCTCCCCCTTTCGCACGTCATTCTGAAGTATCAAATACTTCAAATGTTCCAATAACATTCCACCATGTGAGTGGGTGATTGCTTTGGGTTTGCCTGTAGTACCAGATGAGTATAGTATCCAAATAGGGTCATTAAAACCTACTCGATTGAAAGAAAAATGCTCATGCTCATACAGAAAACAATCCAGAATTGAAATGGTATTTTCTGGAACATATGCTTCTGGAATATATGGGACAAAAATAACTTGCTTGACTGTGGGAAGCCTTGCAATAATAGCCTGTGCATCTTCCTGTTTATCATAAATCTTTCCATTATAGCTGTATGCCGTCGATAGGAAAAGAATTTTGGGTTGAATTTGCTCAAATCTTTCGACAACTGCTTCCACCCCAAAATCAAGAGAACAACAAGACCAGATAGCACCACAACTTATCGTAGCTAGACAAGCCAAAGACGCTTCGGGAACGTTGGGCAAATATCCAGCAACTCGATCACCCTTTTCCAAACCAAATGATTGCAAAGCACAGGCCAACGACTTCATTTTACTAAAAAAATCTGAATGATAAATTGGTCTGGCTTCTGAGTTTATTTCATCAAAATGGACCATAACAGGCCCAGAAGTTGGAGCCCTTGAGTAGATCTGTTCTGCATAATTGAGCGAAATCCCCTCAAACCATTTTACAGCAGGCATGGTTCCACTCAAAACCTGATTGTAAGAGCCCGAATATTGAATAGAAAAATAACTTAAAATATACTCCCAAAAGTCTGAAGTATTTTGTGTTGACCATGTCAAAAGCGATGGATAATCTTCAAAATTAAGACCTTTATCAACTCGTAACCAAGTCATAAAAGCTACGATATTGGATTCAGCAATTGCAGAAGGAGTGGCTTTAAAAAGAAATTCTTTCATAACACTAAGTTATGAAAGAATTTCTTTTCTTTTTGATAAACAATGTATCTATTGGATAAGATTTATTATCCAATACATACAAAATATGCTATTAAAAGTTATTAACCTTGATCATTTATTATAACTGGAATTGTAGTTGATTGACTCTTTCAGCTACAATTTTTCCTAGCCTCAAACCCTCTACACAATCCATTCTTGGGTGAACCCCCAAGTATATTCTTGAAATCGCATTTTCTTCTGCCAATTCTTTGAAAGATAAGTATGTACGCGGTTCTCCGTAAAATTCTGTTCTACCTGCGTGACATTTGTCAGTAAAAGGAAATGAAGACCCAAAAAATGCTGTAAAAATACCTTCTTGGATTCCTCCAAAAGTAGAGTGCCCAGAAGGGTATCCTGGAAATGGAGGAGTGAGACCTTCATTGTTTACACCTCTACCCAAAATCGGCTTAAAACTCGGATCAATGTATTTTGTAATGTAGTTTGAAGGCCTTTCTAAATTAAAAACATATTTATTATGCCAAGCAACAACAGCAGCATCATTACTTGCAAGACCAAGTTTTGCGTATAAGTGTAAAGCATTTTCCAAATTCATGTCTGCTTGTTCGATCAATTGATTTGCGATGGCAAAAGTTCTTGCTGGAGGACTGAATGTCAAACCAACGATGTCATCACTCCAAAACTCAGCGATCCAAACCTCTTTGTATTTTCTCCTTTTTACAGCATCATACACTTCTTCAAACTCTTTGTAATAAGTACTATTTGGATCTGTTGAAAATGCAGGTGGTGGTACACCTAACATATCTGCTTCAGTTATGGCAAACTTTCTAGTACGTCCCCAATGAGGAAATAAAGCTCTACTGCGATCAGGAGCTGTTGGCTCCCACAAGCCCTCACCAACTGGTGATTTGTAAGATGCAGGTTGAGGGTCTAAGATTTGTTTCTCTGCTTCAACATCTGTTTTTGCATACCTTACAAAGGCAGCAGCAACATCTCTACCCCAGTCAATAGACGCTTCGATTACTTCGTCAGAAACACCAACAGCATATTTTTCATGCAATTGCTCATAATGCTCATCAATCATTTGGCCTTGCTTAAACTCAATACCAGTCATTAATTCATGAAGCATAACCTTCATTGCAGCATTTATTGCAAGATCGTAATGAATGTCTTCTGAGGCTGGACGCGTGGGTAAACCTGGAATTCCTAATATTTGTTCCAAACTTCTGTATTTTGGCATACCGTGTTGACCAACTTGGAATGCTGCCAAGAAACTGTAATTGAGCGCTCTACAAGTATTGGAAGGCCTGAATCCACCAAGAGTGGTTTCTACAGCAAGATATTGATTTGTCCAACTCTTTACAACATCATGACTATAGTCTTTGGTCTCAACTTTTTGATCTTCAATAATGGGATCATTACTACAAGCATAAAAGAAAATAGACAGCAGCAAAACAACAACAACTTTTTTAAACAACATTGGGTATAAATTTAATGTACATTGGGAATTATAATTATCACAAAAGTATCATGCAGATAATTCACAACAAACACATTTGCGCTAAAATTTTTCAAATTTATTTTATAATATGTAATTACCTACTATTAAGTAATTTAAATATTTAATTATTATGTGATATGTTAAGAACATTATGCTTGATTTCAAAATAAAATTGGTTATATCCAATAATAACTAAGTTTTTGCTAATATTTAAGGCTGAAACTTTATAAATATTTTATATTGGAGTTCATAAACAAAATTATATAGTTCGTAATATATAACTAATTTAATTATTAAATTAATTATATATATCTTGACGATTTTTTACCCAGATTATTAAGAATAAAGTAATCCTATTAGATTAAAAAATGAAAGAAAATAAGGGCAATTTTTTAATGTTTTCTGCTATCGATTTTGGGTCTGCAGATTATGAAGAAAGTATCATTCTACGAGATATTGTTTTAAGAAAACCATTGGGTATGCAGTATTTGGCAGAAGATTTGGCGGCAGAATTTGATTCGTTTCACTTAGTATTGAAAGATAAAGAGGAAGTTGTTGCTTGTCTGGTCATGAAACCTATTCACCACAAAATCATAAAAATGAGACAAGTCGCAGTGCACCCTTCTAGACAGGGTCAAAATATTGGTCGTCAATTGGTGGAATTCTCAGAAGTTTTTTCAAAGTCAAAAGGATTTGAAATCATAGAATTGCATGCCAGAAAAACTGCGGTGCCCTTTTATCTAAAGTTGAACTATACCATCATCGGTGATGAATTTCTCGAGGTGAATATTCCGCACTTCAAAATGATTAAAAACTTAGTGTAGCGATAAAATCATTATCTTCTTTTCATTTCAAGGACTTCATCCATGGCTAAAATTACCCCCCGGGGTTATCATACACCTTGCACTACCTCCACCAATTTTCTCAATGGTGTCCAAGTCCAATGGTACAATATTAAGAAAAGAAATGATTTTATCTCTTTGAGGTCCATGCAAAGCCAGATAAGCAGTTTGAGAGCAGATCAAATGCAATTGACCAGAAGGGTCAACGACCTCCAACATATTTCCAGCAAATTGTTCCATTTGTTCAAATGAGATTTCAATCACCGTTTTATCGGTATGGTCAAACCATCGTTTCAATACATTTCTATCATCTTCGCTGACAATGGCACCCATACAAATGACAACAAAATCGGTGGCGATACACATGAGGACATTGGTATGATAAATAGGTACTCCATTTTTATCTGCAGCGTGAAAGTGCACCATTTTATAATCCATGATGACTGCCCATTTATCCAATAACTCCACACTTGTTCTTGGACTGAGGCAGGCATAAGCAACTTTATTTATGCGATCTAAAACCAAACTGCCTGTACCTTCTAAATACAATTGGTCATCGGTATAATGAGTCATGGTATAGTCTCGGGTAATATCAAAAGTTTCGCCCAACATGTCAATGATGTCTTGTCTTACCTCCAATCTTCTCACAGGTGAATACATGGGATAAGTCAAAACGGTACCTTCAGAATGTGTTGAAAACCAATTATTTGGAAATACAGCGTCTGGTTTCTCAGGTTGTGCAGTATCATTGACTACAATCACCCTGATGCCTATCGCCCGTAAAGCATCCACCGCATTATCAAACTCAACTGTTGCCCTTTCTTTTATTTTTTCAATATCTTCCTTTTTGGGTTTGGTTTGAAAGGTATTGTCGGCAGCAGTTTGCGTATTATAACCAAAATTTTCTGGTCTGATCATTAATACGGTATTCGTTGATTGTCTTTCCATTGGTAAAAGTGCTAATTGCTAAAATTATTAATTATAAATCAAACAGTCCAGTCGATGCCTTTTTTGAGATAGCTCAAAGTCTTAGCTTCTTGTGACCCTTCGGCTGGAGTGTGGTTATATAACCATCTGGCATCCTTGGGTAAAGACATCAAAATGGACTCGGTGCGGCCATCGGTGTCTAATCCGAATTTCGTTCCTCTATCCCAAACCAAATTAAACTCTACATATCTACCTCTGCGAATCAATTGCCATTCCTTTTGTTGGTCACTGAAAGGATCAGAAACATGGGTGGTAAATAACTTACTGTATATAGGTAAAAACGATTGGCCAACATCCTGAACATAAGCAAATAATGGCCTTTTTTGTTCACTCGATCCTTGCAATTTATCAAAGAAAATTCCTCCTATTCCTCGAGTTTCGTTTCTATGTTTGATGTAAAAGTAGTCATCTGCCCAATTCTTATGCAAATGGTAATAATCTGGGTGATGCGCATCACAAACACTTTTCAAATGATGATGAAAAAATTGGGCATCTGATTCAAAAACATAATGAGGCGTGACATCAATGCCCCCTCCAAACCACCAATTATTATCACTGGTTTCAAAATAACGGACATTCATATGAATGATGGGCACCATTGGATTGGAAGGATGTAGTACGATAGAAACACCAGTGGCAAAAAAGTCTGAATCGTCCACTTGCAAAGCCTTGGCTAGAGACGGACTCAAAGTGCCGTGAACAGCCGAAAAATTTACACCGCCTTTTTCAATATTGTCGCCTTGAATGATGCGTGTACGACCTCCGCCTCCACCTGCTCGTTCCCATCGATCTTCTTCAAATGTAGCCGTGCCATCCAACATTTCTAAGCCCGCACAAATCTCATCTTGAAGGCCTTGAAACCAAGATGCAATTTCATTTTTATCCATTTACAGCTTGTTTTAATGCTTCCACAGAATCTTTGGTGTTACCTGCGAATACTTTACCATTAATGAAAGAAACTGGCCTTTTCAAAAAAGTGTATTCTCCCAAAATGAGTTTGCGGTAATCCTTTTCAGTAAGCACTTTTTCATGCAACCCCATACTTCTGAATTTTAATGCACGACGACTAAATAATTGCTCATAGGACCCAAGCATTTTAGCAGCATAATCCAAATCCTCAGGAGTAATATTTTTCTCCTTTATGTTGATCAGTTCAATGCCACTTTTGTCTGTAAGGCAGCCCAAAATTTTGACACAGGTACTACAACTTGAAAGATGGTAAATTTTGTTATTCATTATATGATGCGAAGCATTTGGTTTTATTGTAAAGGCGCAAAAATAACCTTAAGGTAGAGTATTGAAGAACTAATTGAATGCTTTTAGCATGTGGTGGAAAAAAAATATTTCATTCAAAACCCAAAGATAAACATCAAAAATTCAATAACAGGCTTACTATCAATATGTTGCAAATCAATTACACTCAAAAAAATACAAAATGACTTAGGTCAATACACAAGATGATTAAAATTATAAAGTGAAAATCAAGAATTCATTTATATTTGCCTTAGAATTAGTCTAAATAAGCATGAGCTCAGAAAAAAGTGTACTTGACCTCAAAAAAGGAGAATGGGCATTCATCAAGTCTTTGGATGAGTTAGATCTTACATGTAGGTTGATGACCATGGGTGTTTTACCCAAAGCAAAAGTGCAGATGGTCAGAAAATCACCGTTTGGTGGAGCCATTTATTTAAAAATCAACGAAAGTGGAGTTGCTGTAAGAAACGAAGAAGCCGAACACATCATAATAGAGCAATGACCGATACCAATAGAAGGGCTGTTGCACTTGTAGGAAATCCCAATGCAGGAAAGTCAAGCATATTCAACCAACTCACAGGGCTTAGACAACAAACTGCCAATTTCCCCGGTGTCACCGTAGAAAAAAAGATTGGAGTAGCCGTTCTGGATAAAGGCACTAAAGTGGACATCATTGATTTGCCGGGGTGCTATAGTTTGTATCCCAACAGCAAGGATGAAAAAGTCGTTTTGGAAATCCTTACGGATAAAAATAATCCAGATAATCCTGATCTAATCGTTTATGTTGCAGATATCAATCATCTAGAAAGACACTTGCTTCTTGCTACACAGTTACATGATCTCGGCCACCATATGATATTGGTTATCAATATGATAGACACTTTACATGAAGCAGTTATTCCAGATTACAAGGCATTGGAAAAAAGATTTAATATGCCCGTAATTGCTGTGTCGAGTAAAACGGGAGATCACATAGAAGATTTAAAACTTGAAATAAAAAAGGCAATAAATGCAAGCCCTTCCAAAGAAAGAAAGCCATTTTATGTACTAAATCAATTAGAAGATAAAACTGCTCGCACAGTAGCAAATATCCTAGATACGGAAAATATCTATCTAGCAAACATCATTGCCCATCACTACAAGTGGATGCCCCATCTTTCTGCAGCACAACGCATCAATATCGCCGCAGAAGTGAAACACCAAGGATTTGAAGACATACGCTTTCAAATCCAAGAGACCATGAGTAGATTCAATGACATTCAACCATTGACAGTCAGGGTTTTGAAGAATACCAAAGCAAATGACACTGCCGATTTAACCGATAAAATTGACAGTATTCTCACTAATCGCGTTGCTGGTCCCATTCTATTTTTTGCATTAATGATGCTGATGTTTCAAGCCGTCTTTTCCTGGGCACAGTATCCGATGGAATGGATAGAAACTGGCTTTGCATCTGCGGGCAATTGGGTAAGATACGTCTTTGGGCAAGGATATTTTTCCGATCTGATCGTAGATGGCATTTTGGCTGGCCTCAGCGGTGTATTGGTTTTTATACCGCAAATCACCATTTTATTTTTGTTGATCTCGGTGATGGAAGAGTCAGGATATATGAGTCGAGCGGTTTTTATGTTTGACAATATCATGCAAAAATTTGGTCTAAATGGCCGTTCAATGGTTGCCCTTATTTCTAGCGGAGCTTGTGCGGTACCAGCCATTATGAGCACCCGGACCATTTCAAATTGGAAGGAAAGAATCATTACCATCATGGTAGCGCCTTTGATCTCATGCTCTGCTAGACTACCTGTTTATGCTTTGCTGGTGGCTTTTGTAGTACCACAAACCTCGGTGTGGGGTATTTTCAATGCACAAGGTCTTGTTTTCATGGGACTGTATTTATTGGGTATCGTTTCATCTTTGGTGACTGCATATGTTTTCAGCCTTTTCATAAAGTCAGACAGTAGGTCGCATCTCATGATAGAATTACCACAATATAAGCCACCGATCTGGAAAAATGTTTTCTACAATGTAAAAGAAAAAGTGTGGGCATTCATCTGGAATGCAGGTAAAATAATCATGCTGATCAGTATTCTTTTGTGGTTTTTAGCCAGTTTTGGGCCATCAAAAAATATGCAAGCGGCATCCGATCGTGCACAAGTAGAAGCAGGCAACCTCAATCTTTCAGCTGATGAAAAAGATAATCTCGAAGCATCTTATAAACTGGAAGCCTCCTATGCAGGAATTTTGGGAAAAAGTATTGAGCCAATCATCAGACCTTTGGGATTTGATTGGAAAATAGGCATTGCTTTGATTACATCATTTGCCGCGAGAGAAGTTTTTGTAGGAACCATGGCCACTATTTATAGTGTTGGATCTACAGAAGACGAACTTTCAATCAAAGAAAAAATGATGGCAGAAAAAAGACCAGACACAGGAGTGATGGTTTATACACCCATCACTGCATTGTCGCTTTTGGTATTTTATGTTTTTGCCATGCAATGTATGAGTACGCTTGCAGTGACCAAAAAAGAAACAGGATCCTGGAAATGGGCAATGGTACAACTGACTTATCTTTCTGCATTGGCCTACCTGTCTTCCCTATTTATTTATCAGGTTTTTGGATAGTTTTGATTGATTCATCCAGCGCAAGTCAGATCCTTTTGGGGCTGAGACAGCTACTCTCTTCAGAATTTTGGGCAAATACATGGTATTGTATCTTAATCTGGTAATATAGTTGGGCAAATTTGGATCTCCATTCCAACAATGCTCCGCACGATCACCATATGTCACTTCTCCTCCGTAAAAAGGATTTTTAGTTTGCTTGAGGAAGTCTTCCACCAAATAAACAGCATTGTTGAGGTAATAGTTATCCATATCACCGCAATAAATATGAATTTTACCTTTCAATTGTGGACCCAATTTGTCCCAATCTCTTTTCAGAATGTAGCCCAAATCATAATTTTCTTTCCAATAGTTTGCCACCTCTTTGTTGATCACACCCGTCTTTTTATCCCATAATCTCATAGGATAACCGTCTGGACCCATAGGGGAATAAGTTGCCTCCCAAATATCCCATTGTTCTCCAGACCTAGTTTTGGTGCCTAGGGCCAATTCGTAATAATTGGATTGTCGGATGGTGCTGGAAATATGACCAAGATAGTCCCTATGAGCTGGCCTTTCAATTGTGGTGACCGGACCTTCTGCCATGTATGCATTCGCATCATTATAAATATCTATAACAGTAAAAGCTCTAAAATCAATTGGATCTGGACATGCCGCAAAACAACCATTGTACTCACTTGGGTAGAAGGTTTGTACCGCAAGTGCTTCCCAACCTCCAGTAGAACCACCGTACAAAAACCTAGCCCAACCTTGACCAATACCCCTAAATGTCTTTTCAATATGAGGAATCAATTCGTATGTGATGGCATCTCCGTAAGGACCTTGACTCGCTGAATTTACCGCATAACTATCATCATAATATGGCGTAGGATGTACAACTTCAATGGCTAAAAATCTTGGAAAAGTATCACTTGTCCATTGTTTGTAAAACTCATGACCTTCTGTAAGCTGCAATTTCTTATATCCATAAATCCCAAACCTTGTAGAATAGTCTGACGTATCCATATCCGCAGGTGGTGGTGTAGTTTCCCAGCCTCCAAAATCACTGGGAAAATGACCATGAAAAACCATCAGCGGATATTTCATACCTGAATCTTTATTAAAATTGTGGGGAATCAAAACATGCGCACCGATATAGGTATCTTTTCCCCAAAATTTACTCAGCAACTCACTTTTTATCTTTACATGTTTTACGTAGTCAGTATCCTCTGGCTCAGGGATAGGCGGGATGATTTGGTCCAATACAAACTGAATATTGCTTTTCTTACCTGCAATAATTTCAATTTTTTGGACTTTTGAATAAATGTTTCCAGGTTTGATGTTCCATTTTTGGCCTTCTCCTTTATCAGGTGGAAGTAACACTTTATGCCCAGTGCTTAGCTCAAATGTTTCGTAAATATTGAGAAAGGCCTGCACATAATAAATACCTGGCTTTATCTCGTCTAGTGTTTGTAAAGGATAACCAAAGACATCAGCAGTTGGCATTTTTTGCATTTGTGAGTTATCCCAAGCTTCTACATCCAAGCCAAAAACCATCTGCGTCCGGTAATCGCTGGTGATTTGATTTCTAGGCTCTGAATTTTCATTGTTTGAGAGCAATAAAAGTAACCTTCCATTGAGTGGATTTTTCTGTTGATGTTTGATTTGAAAGGTGAGATTGTTTTGTGAAAAAGCAATGACCGTGGTCGATAATACCATCAAAAGTAATATAGATCTCATTTGGTATGGTTTGGTTCCTAAATGATAAAGCTAATGATAAATTCCAAAAATGGGTGATCAGTAAACTAGTTCTTTATATTGATAAGCAGAAATTCATAAACAGCATTCATTTTATCCACCCTTTTGGCAGATTTTCAGCCGAATTTAAGGTTATTTAATTTTAATGTGTCATAAATACACTAACTGTTTTATATTTGCCATATCATGGAAGTAAACACATTTAAAGGCTGCATTTTTGACTTGGATGGTGTCATTGTCGATACTGCACATTTTCATTATTTGGCTTGGAAAAAATTGGCAAACCAGTTGGGTTTTGATTTTAATGAATCGCAGAATGAGGCATTGAAAGGCGTGAGTCGTAAAGAATCTTTGGAATATTTACTTCAACTTGGTGGGCGTCAATTTTCTGAGGAAGAAAAAATGACTTTAGCTGCAAGAAAGAACGATCATTATGTAGAAATGATTTCAAATCTTGATGAGTCTGCTTTGCTTCCAGGTGCCAAAAAATTACTCCTTGAGCTCAAAAGTGCAGGGTATAAGATTGCCTTGGGTAGCGCAAGTAAAAATGCCAGACCAGTGTTGGAATCAACTGGGATTTTACCCTTATTTGATTTTATTGCTGACGGTAATAGCACTTCCAAATCCAAACCAGATCCTGAAGTTTTTTTGATCGCAGCCACTGGAATACAATTGCTTCCAAGTGAATGTATCGTTTTGGAAGATGCTCAAAAAGGAATAGAAGCTGCCATCAAAGGTGGATTTCTGAGTTTGGGCGTCGGTGAAAAAAATGCGCTGGAACAGGCAGATCATGTAGTCTCAAGTTTGGAAAATGTAGATCTAAAGACATTGCAACACTTGTATAATTTCCCCATAACTTCAACAATCTCCTAGTATCAATCAAATTGAATAAATGAAACAGTATATCAAGGCAGACCCTTGGTCCATCATAGAAGAAGGTTACGATCCTTCATTGAATGAAATATCTGAAAGTTTGTTTTCTATTGGCAATGGAGCCATGGGACAGCGCGCAAATTTTGAAGAAACTTATAGTGGAAAATCTTTGCAAGGTTCTTATGTCGGCGGCATTTATTATCCTGATAAAACCCGAGTGGGCTGGTGGAAAAATGGTTACCCCGAATATTTTGCCAAGGTCATCAACGCAACCAACTGGATTGGTTTGAATTTGATCATTGATGGCGAAATTTTAGATTTGGCTAAAGCAAAACAAATTTTGAGTTTCCGACGACAGTTGGATATGAAAAGTGGCATCCTTTCGAGAAATTTCAAAGTTGTAGTAGGTAATGAAGCTGTCATCGAGGTCAATACTCAGCGTTTTGTGAGCATGGAAGACAGTGAGTTAGGCGCTATTTCTTACAAATTGACTTCAAATAAAGATATTACTCTGCAATTAGAGTCATATGTAGATGGTGATGTAAAAAACCGAGACTCCAATTATGATGAAAAGTTTTGGATTCCTGTCTCGCATGAAGCTTCAGCCAATCACCTTTTCTTGTCTACTCAAACTAAAAAAACAGGTTATGACGTAGGTATTGCTGCTTCCACAGAGGTATTTCATCAAAATCAACGCATCGACTGCCATCAATTTGAATCTTCTGAATTCAAAGCATACCATCATTTCAAATTATCATTAAAAGCTGGTGACGAGATAGAAATTACAAAAAAGGCTGTTGTAATTTCTTCATTAAACTACACAAAGGAAAGCATTCAAAGTCAATCAGTTAGAAAAATAAAAGAACTTTCAAAAACCACTTTTGAAACATTAAAACAGCAGCATGTCCAAGCTTGGGATAAACTGTGGCAGTTTTGTGACGTGGAGATTGGCGGCGATGTGAGGGCACAACAAGGCATCAGATTCAACATTTTCCAATTACTGCAAACTTATACGGGAAAAGATGCTCGACTCAACATTGGTCCAAAAGGTTTTACAGGGGAAAAATATGGCGGCAGTACCTATTGGGATACAGAAGCTTATTGCATTCCTTTTTATTTGAGCACCGCTGGAAGTCAAGTTGCAAGAAATTTATTGATATATCGCCACAACCAACTAGGCAAAGCCATAGAAAATGCCCAAAAACTGGGTTTTCAAAATGGCGCAGCCTTATATCCGATGGTGACCATGAATGGCGAAGAATGCCACAATGAATGGGAAATCACTTTCGAAGAGATCCACAGAAATGGTGCAATTGCTTATGCTATTTATGATTACGTCAGATATACCGGTGACGAGTCATACCTTTCAGAATATGGGCTGGAAGTATTGATTGGCATTGCACGGTTTTGGAGGGAGCGGGTCAACTGGTCTCAAAACAAAGAAAAATTTGTTATCCTTGGTGTCACAGGCCCCAATGAATATGAGAATAATGTAAACAATAACTGGTACACCAATTACATTGCAAAATGGTGTTTGGAATACACTACAAAAGTGATCGAATTTGTCAAAAAGCAAGATCCTCAGGCTTGGCAAAAGATAAAATCCAAGACAATTTTTAAAGGTGAAGAAGTCATGGTTTGGCAAAATATCGTTGACAAATTGTACCTTCCTTTTGACCATGAAAGACAAGTCTATTTACAACAAGATGGTTTTCTTGACAAGGAACTGCTTGGTGTTGACGCCATTCCAAAGGACCAAAGACCCATCAACCAACACTGGTCTTGGGATAGAATATTGCGATCTTGTTATATAAAGCAGGCTGATGTATTACAAGGTTTGTATTTTTTTGAAGACCACTTCACTAAGGAAGACATCCAGAAAAATTTTGAGTTTTATGAGGCCATGACGGTCCATGAAAGTTCGCTATCACCCTGTGTGCACGTCATTTTAGCGAGTCAAATTGGCAAGATAGAAAAAGCTTATGAGCTCTATAATCGTACTGCTCGATTAGATCTCGACAATTTCAACAATGATACGGAAGACGGCTTACACATCACCAGTATGGCTGGTACTTGGATGTCTGTAATCAAGGGATTTGGTGGCATGAGGGTGAAGAACGATGAGATTCACTTCAACCCTACTCTACCAGAACATTGGGACCAACTCAGTTTCAAAGTTTTGTTCCGAAGTAATGCCTTACAAGTGGTTGTAGAACATGATCAAATAAAGGTGGTAAATCTGCAAGGAAATAATTTAAATATCTGGGTGAATAATATTAAGTTTGAGTTGCAAGAGCAATCTCACATACTCTGCGCTGCATCTTATTTTAATAAAATCAAATCGTCGGCCATATGACACGGATGAAATTTCTTACAATTTTAACCGTATTGCTTTTGATCAATTGCAAAAACGAAAAAAATATGACTGACAAACCAACAGCAATTACTACCTCTGACTTCACCCTACCTGAATGGGCTAAAAAATCTGTGATTTACGAAGTGAACATCAGACAATATACGCCAGAAGGAACCATCAATGCCTTTTCTGATCACATCCCCCGTTTGAAGGAAATGGGTGTTGAAATATTATGGGTAATGCCTGTATTCCCTATAAGTACAACTAAAAAGAAAGGAGAATTGGGCAGTTATTATGCTGTTACGGATTATACAGAAATCAATCCTGCCTTTGGTACAAAAGAAGACTTCATCAATTTGATTGATAAAATTCATGCTTACGACATGAAAATCATCTTGGATTGGGTACCAAATCATACCGGTTGGGACCACAAATGGCTCAAATCCAATCCAGATTTTTTCAAACAAGACAGTGCAGGCAACATCATTGACCCTATCGATGACAATGGCAACAGTATGGGTTGGGAAGATGTGGCAGCTTTAAATTACAATAATCCTGAAATGAGGACTGCCATGATCAATGACCTCATTTACTGGGTAAAAAATCATCAATTGGATGGTTATCGGATGGACATTGCATTTGGCCCTCCTCACGATTTCTGGAGACAATTTGCCGATACGATTACGGCTGTAAAACCAGATATTTTTCTTTTGGCAGAAGCAGAAGATCCATGGCATCTAAACGAAAATACTTTTCATGCTTGTTATGGATGGAGTTTTCACCACCTGATGAATGCTATTGCGAAGGGTGAAAAACATGCCAGTGAAATACAATATTGGCGAGATAGTACCATGTCGCATATTGTGAAAGGAAGTTACATGCACTTCACCAGCAATCACGATGAGAATTCCTGGAATGGAACGGAGTTTGAACGCATGGGAGATGGCCACAGAACGTTTGCAGTTTTAGTTCAGACTTTTGATGGTATTCCATTGATTTACAGCGGCCAAGAAGAACCATTAAAAAAGAGATTGGCATTTTTCCAGAAAGATGATATAGGCTTCAAAACATATGAATACGCAGAGTTTTATGCAAAGATGAACGCATTCAAAAAAGACAATCCTGCGCTGTGGAATTTGCCTTATGGTGGTCCGGTTGTAAAGATTGGAGAAGCCGAAGACATCTATGCATTCAAAAGAGAGAAAGGAGATAACAAAGTGGTTGTTATGTGTAATTTTACCAACCAACCAAGGTTTGTTACCATGACAGAAGATGTTTCAGGGCTAACCGACATCTTCTCATTAAAAGAAGTGAATTACAAAAAGGGTGAAAAAGTGAGGATCGAACCATGGGAATACGTGGTTGCCTCCAACAAATAATCCCTCGCAAATAGCAAAATAAACGCTTGTAGTACTCAAGTAGAGTAAGGCAAGTTAGTGATCGATAAACGTTAAAAACACATAAATTATGGGAAAACCACGGCTCAGCACTGCCAGTATCTGGAATATGAGTATAGGCTTTTTGGGTATTCAAATGGGATTTGCCTTGCAAAATGGCAATGCTTCCAGAATCCTTCAAACATTTGGAGCCGATGTGCATGAGCTTTCGTGGTTTTGGATTGTGGCACCCCTTACGGGCATGATTGTGCAACCCATTATAGGTCATTACAGTGATCGCACTTGGACCAAATTGGGTAGGAGAAGGCCATTTTTTCTAGCTGGGGCCATCATAGCCTGTATTGGTTTGGTACTCATGCCCAATGCAGCCTCCTTCACCAAATTCTTACCAGCCCTTTGGATTGGCGCCGGTATGTTGATGGTGATGGATGCCTCATTCAATGTATCTATGGAGCCATTTCGCGCCCTTGTTGGAGACAAACTTTCCTCAGAACAGAGAACAGAAGGATTCAGTATACAAACCGTTTTGATTGGCATTGGCGCTGTTGTAGGCTCTTGGCTACCCTATTTTCTTGGAAAATGGTTTGGTGTTGAGACTGATGCAGATCCAGGCATCATCCCTCCAAATGTTATTTATTCCTTCATGATTGGAGCGGCTGTTTTGATGGCTTCCATTTTATGGACCATTTTCACCACCAGTGAATATAGCCCTGCTGAACTAAAATCTTTTGGAGAAACACAAGACGACCATGACAGTGGTTTTTTTAAAAATTTGGGTGTCAGTTTCAAAGAAATGCCAAAAACGATGGCTCAATTGGGAGTAGTACAATTTTTTTCCTGGTTTGGTTTATTTGGAATGTGGGTCTTTACAGCACCTGCTGTAGCTACTCATATCTACGGATTGGATAGTCACGATACTTCCTCTGCTACTTTTCAAGAATCTGGAAACTGGGTAGGCATTATTTTTGGAGTTTATAACGGTGTTTCTGCATTGTATGCATTTTTACTTCCTACAATTGCCAAAAAAATTGGTCGCAAAAAAACCCACATGGTTTCTCTTTGCCTTGGTGGTCTAGGCTTGATTTCTATGTACTTTTTTAAAACACCCAATATGCTGATTGTATCTATGATCGGAGTTGGCTTTGCTTGGGCAAGTATTTTAGCC
Source organism: Saprospiraceae bacterium (assembly GCA_016715105.1). GTDB lineage: Bacteria > Bacteroidota > Bacteroidia > Chitinophagales > Saprospiraceae > JADKBO01. The sequence goes on from JADKBO010000017.1 coordinate 152,710, forward strand.
ATGCCTTATGCCATTCTAGCTGGGTCTATTCCTGTCAAGAAAATGGGAATTTATATGGGGATTTTCAACCTATTCATCACTATACCACAAATTACCAATGCACTTTTCGGTGGACCAATTGTTCATTATCTATTTGGTGATCAAGCCATTTTTGCCCTGATGTTATCTGGGGCTTGTATGTTTATAGCTGCCTTTGCCACTATTTTTGTTGACGATATTGACGAGATTGTTATTCAAAATTCCAAAGTATAATGGGAGGCGAGGGGTTTATTTCCAGCATGATTTCCTCTTTAAAAAAGAACAATAGTGCTTTGCGCAAAGGCTCTATATTTAAAGATAACCATTCAAAAAAGTCTAATTCAAATGGACGAAAAGGTCAAATCAGTGAAGCATCTAGATTAAAACTGATCGAAGAAGGAAAGAAAATCAGGAATGTACAGCGACAACGGCAAAAGGTTTATTTATGGGCTGCAGCCATTATTTTATTGACCATAGTAGCCTTGCTTATCAAAATGATCTTTATAAACTAGCAACATTTAGCTGCCGTAAACCATTGAGTCTTCATCAAAGAGCAGCATTCCTTCATGATCATAGCCCGCTTGAACACCGTCCTCCAATCCATTTTCATACATACGGTGTTTACAAATATAATCTGCATTTTGCTTGAAAGTGTCATGCACTTCTATCCATGCTTTTGGAGCCGACTCTTGTTTGAAATGAGCCTTGTAAAGTAACATGGGATGTCCAAGTAATGAAAGAATGGTTGCTATGAATTCATCATCACAAACTCTGATACCCAAGGTGCTATTGCGTGTATTTTTTAAAACAAAATCCGGAACATTTCTGAAATTTTGTTCCAAAATAGTAATTGGTCTTTTATAATAACAAAGCAACGTTTCTACCCTGGGATGCAAAAACGGTGCATATTTTTTTAAATCCTCAATACTGGAAACACAGATGGCTGGGCTTTCGTCTATATTGATGATAGATTGAATTTTTCTGAGACCAAACTCACTCTTGAGGCTGCAAGCCACACTCCAAATAGTATCAGTAGGCAGGAGTATAACACCATCATTTTCAAGAACATTGATGATGTCGATGATTTTGTCTGCAAAAAGCATAAAGTCTTTCGAATTGGTTCGACCTTAAAAACGCAGCTTATTTTATAAATCTTGTGGTAATGTGTTCTTTTATTTTTTCTTCTCCAATCTAGCCAAATCAGGATTCTTAAAATAATCCATTGCTGCAATGACAAAACGATCTTCATTACTCCTTAAATTTAAGGCAGTGTCTTCATCAGAGGTGATATAACTGAAGTCATTGATCAATGCAATTTTTAATTTTTCCTTGTCTGAATCAGAAATTTTAGTGGCTTTCACATCTGGATAACGTTTGCCTGCATAAGAGAGGAAATTGTCCATAAACATCTTGCTTCTGATGAGATCCTGAGACATCGTACGCATATTTTTTACACGATCAAAAATGTATGAAAGTGTAAGCGATCGTACTTTAGAATAAGCCGATTGATATTCAATAGAATCAGCAGGAATAAAAATATCTGGCTCAACCCCACTAAATTCTTTGAGTTTCCTTCCCAAGTTAAGTGAGGTGAATTTCAACAAAGTTGTATCTGCATTTGATTTTGAAGCATCAAAAATAGAACCATCCTCTACCCTACTTTCCAATTCATAATCATATTCATCTAGATTAGAATAATCTTTTTGAATATTCCGACCAGAGGGTAAATAATATCTTGCAGTGGTAAGTCTCAAAGCACCGCCATTACTCAAACCAAATTGTTCTTGCACCAAACCTTTACCATAAGTCCTTCTTCCTATGATGACAGCTCTGTCCCAATCCTGAAGCGTTCCTGCTATGATTTCCGCTCCCGATGCTGATTCCTCATTTACTAAAACCGCAATATTTGCCACTCTGAAAAATGATTTACCATTGGTTTTATATTCCCTGCGAACACCATTTTTACCAATGGTATAGAGAATGACCTTGTCTTTATCTTCTGCCAGTTGATTGAGAATTTTGGTAGCTTCGGGCAGAAATCCCCCAGGATTATTCCTCAGGTCAATGATCAGGTTTTTGAGCTTTTGATCTTCATACAGTTGCTCATAAGACTCCATAAATTCTCTATAAGTATTGGCTGTAAACTGATCAATTCTGATGATTCCCGTCTCATCGTCAATCATAGAACCTGCGCTCGCAGTGTGTGTCTGTATTTCTTCTGGCGTTACTTCGATTTTGATTAGGTCCTTTTTGCCATATCTTTTGATGTGCAAAACGATACTTGCTTCCTCAGCATGAAGTTTATCCCTAATACTATCATAATCAGCATTAGCTCCAGCAACAAGTGCGGTGTCAATATAAATGATCTGATCAAATTGTTGTAAACCAGCTCTGTCGGCAGGACTGTCATGCAACACTTTTACAATGCCAACTGTATCGTGTAAAAACAAAGTTTCAATACCCAAACCCTTGAAATTACCCTCCATGCTTTCTGTAAAATACTGGATATCCTCAGGAGAAATGTAAGTAGAATGTGGGTCTAATTTATTGATGATAGATCTTATTGCAATAGACACCAACTCATTCTGATCCTTTACATCCATGTATTTTGAATCAATCAGTTTCAAGACTTCTTCGACTTGTCCTATTTGAACTGGCCCCTCTTGATCTGAAATCTGTGCAATCAGCGGAGAATCTGACTTATCATTCATCTTGTAACCCAAGAAAATACCTGCTGCCAGAATGCCTGCAAACAGCAAAGGTTGAATGACATTATATTTTGATTGTTGTTTTTCCAAAAAATAGTTGCTTTCTGATAAAGTATAAAGCACAAATTTATCAATTTGTTTATCAATATGCCATAAGCGCAAAATATTTATTTGTGAAGGACCAGAAAACCACGGTGAAAAACATTAAAAATTTTATCTTTGTCATGTGAAAAGAATAATATCCATTCTATTGGTTGGCTCTTTACTTTTTGCCAGTTTTAAAAACATTTCTTTGTATTTATACATGGAATGGAAGAGAGATATGATCATTGAAAATTTTTGTATCAACCTCCAAAAGCCAGAAATGTTGTGTAGCGGAAAATGTTACATTTCTAAGGAGCTTGGAAAAGCTCAAGATCAGCAAACGAATCAGCAAAGTGGTTTAAAAAAAATAGACCTGAATACCAATTATTTGTTGGTTGATCCCTTCCATTTTCATTACCTAAACACCTTAGATTTTAAAGCCAAAGTAGAACCAAACTTTGAAAATCACAAGTTAGGAGTTGACTGGATTCAAAAATTGCTCAGACCGCCTAATTCTTTGGCTTAAACTTCCTCAGATCAATCTTCATTGATCGATTTTTCATTTTATTTTCCACCAGACTTGTAGTTTCAAACCAACTACATGAAGTTTAATTTTAAGACAAATGAGCTTTTTCAAAATAAAACTTTTCGCATTACTGCTGTGTATGCCCATCATTTCTTACGCTTGTGATGGTTGTGGTTGCAGCTTAGGCATGAGCAATCCAGGATTATTGTCTTTGTATCGATCTCATTATTTGGGACTTGGCTATTCTATGAATGGTTTTAAATCAGTAGCTGATCACACTGAAAATCAAAGTGACTATTTCTATCAAGTTGAATGGATGTCTAGATTCCAATTATCTGAGAGATGGTCTATGGGATTGGAAGTTCCTTTTAAATATAATCTTCGAAATTCCAATGGTATAAACGCTAAATTGTCTGGCCTTAGTGACGCAAAAATGAAAGTTAACTACTTGATTTTGAGACCCGTACAAAGTAACAATTTCCAATTTTCTATGGAGCAATCTTTTGGTTTGAGGTTACCTTCCGGCAAATATGATGAATCCATTCATACCAAAAATCTCCCTGATAATTTCAATTTGGGTTTTGGCAGTGTAGGGTTGTTTTTTCAAAACAATACTGCCGTTACTCATGGACGAAAAGGTTTACTTTTAAATACGAGTTTCATGTACAACTTAAAAAACTCAAATAGCTATCAATTTGGCAATCAGGCTGGGATTGAGATGTTGGCATACAATCAATTTCAAACCTCAAAAATGAACTTTACTCCAGCACTAGGATTTTCAGCTGACAATTATTGGATAAACTTAAATGCAAATGGGAATAAGGTGCCTGAAACTGGTGGGCGCGGTCTGTATGGAGTCTTTTCCCTCAATGTAAAATTTGGAAACATACTCTGTAATCTGGGAATGGCAACACCTATTTCTGCGCAATACTCTGATAATAAAGTGATTGCAAAAAATAAGATGCATGTAAATTTCATTTACGTGATCAATAAATAAAAATTGGAATTTGTGTACTTAGGTTGGCATACTTTTGTAAGCGAATCATCACTTACTTTTTGCCTTTAGAAATAATATATAGAAGCAGTATAATCAGTAATGGCAATGCCATTTTATAAAGCGTGGCATAATCTTTTTCTTCTGAAACGATGAATGAAAAACCTAACATTATTATAGAAAGTATGGCGCAGAATATGCCAAAACCGATTACATATTTTAGGTTTTTCATTTTAGTTGTATTGGTTTTTGACCTTTTTTAAATAACTCACCAAATCCAGAATTGCTGGGTTGATAAGGATCGATAATCTCAACATTACTGCCTTCCGGGGGTATCTGATTTTCTAAATTTAAGGCCCAATAAATGCCATTGACGGCCAATTTTCTCATGGATTCTATTTTGAAATCAAATGGATGTCCAAGTGTAGTAAAAAATATTCTCGATTCCTTTTTACTTTTCGTTTGATAGGTTTTTGTCCATGCGACTGGTTGCACCAAAGGATACTCGTCTAACTTTCCATCCATCTCATGTTTTGATTTTAATGATTTACCCATTAAAATCGGCGTACAATCTTCATTCAACTTCCACTTTCCACCATCTACATGATACAACCAAGAATAAGCATCAAAAGGAGTGACCCCTCGTAAAATTGGTCTTAGCGATTTGTCTCTAAAAAAAACAGAAGTCAAAGGATTTGCACCATCATCAAAATGACCGTGATGGGTGATCCATTGCTGGCCTAAAACTTGATGAGGCCATTCATCATTCAAATAAAACATACTTGAATCTTTCAAATATTTGAAGGTGTGTGTACTTGTCCTAAATCCAACAATCGGCCTTCCACTTTCTACATAATTCAAAATCGTTTGAGCCTGCGCCTTTGGCAATTCCCTCCATCGACAGAATAAAACCATCAGATCAGCAGTTTTGAGCGCCTCCAAACCTTCGATGTTATTGTTTACATTTGGATTGACAAAACCCAGACTATCAACAGGATAACAAAGAGAAACCTTTGCATTCAACGATTTTTGTACGATCTTAGCCAACATTGGCATAGACTCTTCAGAGCGATATTCTTCATCTCCAAAAACAAAAACTACATGTGGTTTAGTTTTAGTGGATTTCATGGCACATGAGGCCAAACAAAAACTCAAAATCACAAAGCCATATAAAAGTCTTTTATTATTTAGGTATAACATATTTTTCAATTGTGTGGATGTAATTTTAATAAGTCTTCAGGTTTATAAAAACCAGTAAATGAACGCGTATTTTTCCTTACAGTGGCAACCTTTTCTTCAGTGATCCATTCTGAGGCGATGTTACCAAAGCTTTGTCTTATGTAATTGAGTACTTCAGACATTTCCTGATCATTGAGCATCCCCCCATAGGGTGTCATCGGCACATTTCCTTTGTATTGTTTACCGTTTACCTCCATTGGCCCATAAAGTCCGTTGAGGGTTATTTTGATCAACCGATCAGTATTGCCCATTACCCATTTACTTCCAGCCAAAGGTGGAAAACCCGAAGACTCCAAGCCCATTCCATTACTTTGATGGCAAGTTATGCAGTATCCTTCGCGTTCGTAGATTTTTTCCGGCAGCGAGGATGATTTTTTAGGATCCTTTTGCAGGTTTTCGTCCTCCATTCCCTTTTTTGGATCCTTTACAAAATCATAAATCTCCCGCATCCACTCGTCAATCGGATGTTTTTCAAATTCCTTTTGCACCTGCAGCGCATCTTTATCATCCAACCATGTGGAAGCAACAAAACTTTCCAAACGGACCCTGCCCTCCGGATCTGCAGCTGCCTTAGTCAATAAAGTAGTACGGTTGAGTGTTAATTTACTTGCATGTCTTACCACCTTTAAAGCCGCTGCCCTCACCCGGAGATCTTTCGAATCCAACAATTTTAACAACAAATCCTCATCCACTTGATTCATGCCCCAGGAAGTCCAAAGTGCTTCCAACAAATGATGCTCATATTTGGCGTCTTTATCATCCAACTTTGTTACCCATTTTTTGAGCTTGCTGCAAACTTCTGCCTGATCAAAAGATCTCAAAGCCCTCCTTGTGCGATATCTGGTTCTGTATTCTGGTAATTTGAGGTTTTCAAACAATTCATCGATACTTGCACCAGCTACTTTAGTCGCCTTTACCAATGGCCTTGAAGGATAAGTGATGCGGTAAATTCTACCATGCACATGGTCTCTCAAGGGATCTCTGGCGTTGTGCTGCATGTGCCCTATCAGTACATTGTGCCAATCCGCCAAGTACAACGAACCATCTGGGGCAAATTCCATGTCAACAGGTCTGAAATTAGGGTCAGTACTGGTTACTAAATCCAGTCTGTGTTTGGATTTAAATCCGGTACCATCCTCAATCATTTGATGCATTTTCATGCCAAGAAATCCAATGGTATTGTTGATGAGTAAGTCTCCTTGCACTTCATCCGGGAAATGTCGGCTGTGGACAAATTCGAGACCTGATGTTGGTCTTACTCTATGTTTTTCCTCTATGATGCTTTTTGAAATAGGTGTAGATATGCCGTAAATGGATTTTGTAGTGCCGGGCATCATCCAAAAGACATCAGGATTGGAAGTTGAAGCAAAAAAGTTTTGACCCCACTCATCAAAGGCAATTCCCCACGGATTTGGTATCGGCAGTTGTGCCGTTCTTTCCAGTTTTTTTTGTTGTGGGCTGTACCTCATAAAACCGCCATTTGTTGCCCGAATGGTCTCATATGGTGTCTCGACATTGGTATGTAAAAACACACCTTCGCCCATATAAATAGCACCGGATGGGTCAGCACAGAATGCGCTGATGACGTGATGGGTATCATGGTCATCAAAACCACTCAAAACAATTTCCACTTTGTCTGCCTTGTCATCACCGTTGGTGTCTGTGTACAATTTCAGATTGGTCCCTTGGGAGACATAAACGCCTTCAGGAGCAAATTCAAAACCTGCGGGTATGTGTAAGTGATCAGCAAAAATGGTTTGTTTGTCTGCTTTAAAGTCCCCATCTGTATCTTCCAAAATGATCAATTTGTCATTTGGTCTTTCGTCCCCAATCCGATAATGAGGATAAGAAGGCATTACAGCCACCCAAAGCCGTCCCTTGTCATCAAAGGCAATTTGCGCTGGATTAGCTAAATCCAGAAACTCCTTTTCTGAGGCAAAAAGTGCTATTTCATAACCAGGCGCTATGGTAAACTTATCTAATGCATCTTGACCATATAAGTAAGGTATGGATTTGCCCATTTCAAAATTGGTGTTTACTCCTTTGAGTTGAATGGTTTGAGCGTCCGCAATGCTGACGTCATATTTTTGATTTTGACAAAGGCTCCAAATTGCCGTATCCCTGATTTGCGTCATTTGCCTTACCTTGATCAATTCATCAGGATAATTATCTGCACCAAAAGGAAGGTATCTTCTACCGAATACATGAACACCATTTGGTATTTTGTAATCGTTGTGCCAAAACCAATTTTTTTCCATAACAGCCGCGTTTAAAGCTTTTTTATCAACGTTATTTTTTGGCTGTCCCTCACCAAATAATTCATCTGCCAAAAATTTTGCAAATAATTGATAACCTTCATCATTGAGTTGCAAACCATCTATGGTGTAAGCTTGCCCATTGGCAAACCATTTTTGGCTGGCAGAGAATGCATCTACAAACCGTACGTTTCGCCGTTTGCTAACTTCGGCCATGACTTCAGTTACTGCTTTTAAATGGATATTTTCTTGTTTACCGTCTGGTAAATCATATGATTTAGAAAGGTTTTGGAATGCTATTGGGGAAACTATTGCCAAATAAGGCGTGTCAATGCCGTTGTATTTTTGGCTTAATGTATGAGTGATAAAGGCATCTAGTTCTAACTCGAAGGAATTAAGTGCTGTGGAATCTTTTCCTACATCATGGAGCCCGAAAAAAGCAATGACCACATCAGTCTTTAATCTGGTAAGCCATTCGTCTGGTCGCTCAAAAAAACCTTGACTTTCTGAGTTCTGGGCCAATTTTGTTTGAAATTGCTCTGCTCCGGGAAATGCCCAAGGATCATTCCTCCCAGAATGCGGACGAAATCCTGGTGTATCTCCCCCATCACATAAATTTCTGATAGTGAGATTTTTATCTGGAAATCTGTAATGAGCTTCCGTTTCAAAGTGGCCAAAATTCATCATTCTGGAACACAAATTATTTCCAATCAGAGATATGTGGGCGCCATCTTTGAGATTGAGGTGGTCTTTCTGCTCCGAACATGCAAAAAGGCAAAAAAAGATGCCAATAGTTATGGATTTACTGATCGAATTAAATTGATTTTTTTGCACCATCTCCTCTCAAACTTTTGTGACTCTTTGATCATTGGAAATGCTAAGATTGCAACTTAATTGGATAAAACATAATTAATTGAATAACATTACACAAGGGTTCGAAAGTAATTTAAATTATTACTCACACAGCCGGAGGAAGAAAAATTTAAAAGAAGAAAACATTCCTCATTCAATTGGAAAACAAATTTTGTTTTGATTCAGAATGGCCTTAATTCCGAATTACGAAATAATGCAGTTGAGTAAATTTGTTTGTTTGAGGAATGCTTTTGAAAATCATCTTTTTCCTCTTAAGACCATGACATGCTTACCAAAGATTTTGGGCACTCATTACTAAATTTTAAAGGTTTGATTTATTTCTTTTGAAGATAAACGTCCAATACTTTGTACCAAAAGGCAGTTTGAATCTTGGCATTTACCAAATTCAAACTGGTATTATCCATGTTGTTTTTCGCCGCTATAAAACTGGCAAAATTGGTGACGCCATTGTTATATTTCACTTCCTCAATTCTATAAGCTTCAGTAAATGCAGACAATTGCGCCTCGTAAAGGGCGATGCTATTAAATTGGGTTTTATAATTGATCAAGACATTACTGACAACATTATTCATTGACACCTTGCTCGCATCATAATTGCTTCGAGCTTGGTCTATGAGATTTTTCTGAAAGGATACTCTGTTTTTGGTTGAAAAAATACTGGAGATTGGAATAAACACCGATAGACCAACGGCTGAATTGAGGTTATTGTTGATTTGACTGGCGAAACCAATTACTTCATTTCTAAAATTTGTCGAAGTCGTCAAAACTGGAATCCGTTGGCTGTTGATATTGACATAATCACCCGTCGACCGCTCTTCTGTTCCAGTCTCAATAAATCGTTCTGCAGCACTAGAAAAATTGGAATTGAGCTGTCCAAAAAGAGAAACTGTTGGATAAAAATCTGCTTTTACAACTTTCAATTGCGCAACAGAAGCAGAAACCGCATACTCTGCGGCCCTGATTGAAGGCGCTCCTTCACTACTTTTTGACAATATTTCACCTTCATCCATGATCAACGGATTGATGACAACATCTTCCCGCTGTATTTGGATGCTTTCGGTAGTATTGATTAGATTTTTTAAAGTATTGAGGTTCAGCGCTATTTGGTTATCCATATTGGCAATTGAAATCTGATCTGCTGCGTATTGTCCTTTGAAATTTTGCACATCGGATTGAGATCCAACTCCCTGATTTTCCATTACGATAAATCGATCTAACTGTCTTTTGGTTTCAACCATTCTTTTTTGTAGAACTTCTTTTTGTAACTCCCCATTTAAAACATTTGAATAGGCTAAAATGATGTCAGTTTCTAACTTCTGCGCTACGGAAGCAGCCTGCCAATTATTCATTGCTTCGTCTAGTTTACTTTTTTCTACGGCACTTTTCAGTTTCAGGCCATTGTAAATAGGGACATTTAGTTGTGCAGATACATTACTGAAGGTCAAATTTTGGTTGACAAAACTGTTGGTATAGGGGTTGATACTTCGTCCTGTAGCAAGACCACCATTCAAACTGATGCCAAATTCAGGTACCATTGCAAGTTTAGCCTGATTGATAGAAATGCGTGAACCTTCTTTCAAATATTGCGCGTTTTTGAGGTCCATGTTATTTTGTAAGCCCAAATCTATGCATTCCTGAAGACTCAAATATTTCTGAGAAAAAACTATAGGCGCATTTAGATAAAAAAAAATGATCATCAATAGATAAAGGATTTGCCTTTCCATTATTCAAATTTATATTTTAAAAAAATAATTATAATTGCCCGTAAATCAGGAGCTTATTTATAAATGCATCCGTCCAACAATTCAATGACTCTTGATCCGTAAGTTGCATTTTTCTCATTGTGTGTCACTTGGATGATGGTGACACCTTGATGATTGAGTTCTTTAAATAACTCCATAATTTCTTCACCTTGTTTGGAATTGAGATTGCCGGTGGGCTCATCAGCCAGGATCAATTTGGGTTTGGAAATTAATGCTCTTGCGATACCTACCAATTGTTGTTGCCCACCGGATAATTGCTCTGGAAATAAATCTTTCTTACCCACAATATTAAATCTATCCAATAGATCAGCTACCAATGCTTTGCGCTCACTAGACTTTACATCTTGATATAAAAGTGGCGTTTCTATGTTTTCATAAACGGTCAACTCATCAATCAAATGGTATTGTTGGAAGACAAAGCCAATGTATTGTTTATATAAATTGGTCCTCTGTTTTTCTTTCAAAAGGTGCACGTCCTCATGAAGAAATTTATATTGCCCTTCATCAAATCCATCTAGCATACCAATGACATTCAATAAGGTTGACTTACCCGATCCTGAAGGTCCCATAATAGAGATAAACTCCCCCTCCTCAACTTGAAGGCTTAGGTCTTTCAATAAAAAGGTCCTATTACCACCTGAATTTACCCACTTAAAAATATGATCTAATTGTAATAACATTCTGCTTTGTATTATTTATTTAGTGATTGAATATTCACATTACTTTATAATAACGAAAATATGTGCCAACTATTAATGTATTGATTATCAGCTTTTTCTCCGGGATAATCTATTCGTAGGTGTACGATATTGATACAGTGGATGTACTGAATGGATACATTGACGGAAAACCGAATGAACGGAAACCAGAAACTGCGGCGAGCGGCGAGCCACGAGCATCGAGCTTTCAGTTATCAGCATTCAGCATTCAGCTTTTTTTGGAAATCGATTAAATGCAATAGGCAATTTGGCAATTTGGTTTTTATAATTGAAATTTTATTGAAATCCTTTGTATCCCTGCTGCAAGGGATTGAACACTTATTGAACTGCCATTGGAATCCTATTGAACTCTCATTGAACTCACATTGAACTCCCACCCGCTCTGCTTCTTTAAAAGGATGACCTTCATTTATTAATCTGGCCAATTTGTAGTGCGTAATTATGCAGCTGCATATTTGACCTTATTTGCATGAAAATATTTAGCGACTTGCTTTTTATTTTGCTTTCTTTCTTGCATAAAATCTGTCGCTAATTTTATTAATTCTTGTTTGTCTTTTGGCCGTGACTTTCCCAACATGTTTGTTTTAATATCTTGATTCAAATATTCATCAGGGTTTAATTCTGGGCTATATGGAGGCAAGAATTTAAGCTCTATTTTTCCTTTATTTTCTTCTACCCATTCTTTTACCAAAATAGCTTTATGCATCGGATGACCATCCACAATTAATATTATTTTCCTCTTGCTCCCTTTAATTAATTGCTTCAAAAAATTTAGAAATATTCCAGCATTTACTCTACCGTCAATTATGCAAAATGACAACTTGCCTCGATTACTTAAAGCTGATATCATATTCACTGAAAACCTTTGTCCAGTTCTGCGTATCACAGGTGTTTTTCCTCTTTTAGAATAGCTCTTTCCTGCTTGATGATCACTTCTCATTCCCGTCTCATCTCCCCACATTATTATTGCATCTTCTTGATTTGCTTGCATTTGTATCTGTGGATAATCCTCCTCCAACCATTTTCGTTACGTTCGCTGTCTGCTGTTCATATGCTTTGTATATAGGCTTCTGACTGCTATACCCCATTCATCCAACAATTTCCTAACATGACGTGAGCCATAAGTAATCCCTGTCACTTGCTGAATTAAAATAGAAATTGCTTCAGCTTGTCCAAAGAAAATAAGAAATACCATAATGATCAGGAGTATTTTTGTTTATCTTTTCCTGTATTTCCAGCCTTTGCTCTTCTGAAATACCTCCACTATTCTTCTTAACTCCACGCTTTTTTAATTCAATACCCTGAGTACCTTCCTTCTTATATTTACCCCATATCTTATTTACAAATCTTATGCTAACTCCAAATAATTCAGCAGCTTGGCCTTGAGTACCTTGTTTATTCTTAAGGAACTCTATAATTTGGATTCGAATGTATTGTAAAGTGTCATTCGAGTATGTTCGAGCATCATTCTTTTGCATTCCTCAAAGATAAATATTATATTTAACACATACAACAAATATAAGAACTATTTTAATTCCTTATTAATAATTCGGGTATTCTACTACAAACCATTCAGGGTTTACCAAGAAATTAATAAATACATCATCCTGCATTTTTCATTGTATTTGGTTTAAAATATATTTGGAAAGAAATCACACTTCAAAATTATAATTAATGTGTTGTCCAAATTCAATCAATGAGTTCGGAAAATTTAATGAAAGGAGTGATTTTAATTTTTAAGTCAAAAAATCAACGAAAAATGAAGCTTGTTAAAGATTATCTCAAAATCTTCTTATTGATTTTGATACCCATGAAAGAATTGATGGCTCAACTCAGCCCCGCACCTGTGATCACCATCAGAAGAGATGATCATGTAGCCACTATTGAAATGGATTACAATGCTTTTGCTGGATGGGGAGGTCAACTTTGGAATGTTTCAGACGATGGACTTGATCCTGTTGGATATTTGGTCAAATGGTGGCCCGATGCTTCGGCAAATGTTGTTCCGTCCATGGGTTGCAGCTCATCAAATAGTACCGGAACACCAACCATTGCTACAGAATCCAATCCACATCAATTAGTTACTCCAAACCCGATTACCCAAATACAACCTATAGCAAACAATGTGTTGTACCACGTAAAAGTTGAAAAAATAAATAGTCTAGGTCAAGTTTGTAGTCCAGCGACTGAACTCACTTTTATGGGAGGTGATGAAACACGAGTCAATGATTTAAGGACAAACATGACGTTCTTTGATGATTTTAATTGGCAAATGGGGCCAGCAGATGAATTAAAATGGAATAATGCTATGGTCCCACAAACAGATCCTAGATTCAATTTATTTTTTATCAATGCACAATGCCATTCCCACACATTAAACGGTACTTACAATGAGGGAGCAGGTGATAAATCTGAAGTTGCGCAGCGTCCAAGAAAACCTATATTGATTGAAAATGGCGTAAGAAGGCGAATTGTTTTTGATATGGATGGTATTTTCAGTGGTCGCAGCGTGTGGTACTTGGATTTAAATCCCGTAAAAACAGACCTTACCGGGCATTTGAGTTTTTTTGATTTTGATGGTGACCAAGGATTGCCAGCGGATGTATTCAGAATCAAGGCCAATGGCCATTCATTATCTGTCAGTTTGATTGATGGTCAAGGTGCTTCTTATAAAATAGGGGAAGCACATTTGCCAGACTTTGGTAGGGCCATGTCTACAAATGTGAGAAGATTTTTTGATGTAAGGTTGGGCACAGACGGAGTCGAAATTTTTGTAGATAGCGTGAGTGTCATTAATGTGCCATTCAGTCCGGGAGCCTTTAAGCCAGGTGTATACGACTTGCTTTGGTCAACGGTAGGTTACAATACTTCCAAGGATGATGTTCCGTATTTTCTTTCACATTGGGATAATTTTGGTTTCGATGGACCGAATGTTGAACCATACATTGTCCACAATTATGTGACGCAAGTCATTGGCACTGATTTGCAGCATGCTTCAACAGGAAACAATCAAAATCCCACATTTATGGTGCATGTACCCGATGACATTAGGCCAGTAGTGCCAGGTGTTAAAAATGAAGTTTATTTGGTTTTTAGTTATTTAAAAAATGATTACAGTAGTTTCAATATAGAACCAGGAGACCATTTACTTTTTAATGGCGTATGTTTTCCCTTACCAGAAGGAGGGAATAATTCGAGTGTTCCTGGCTTGGTTGATTACAGTGGGTCACCCATTTCGAATAGAATTAAAATTGGAGAAGTGATGCAAGGTGGTGTTTCTCCTGTACACATTGGACACAATGAAATACAATTTTTTGCTTCCAATACAGGCATTGTAAATCTTCATATCGAAGTATTTTGCCCAGAATCCGCACCTCCTCCACCCTATACTCAACCTTCAGTAATGCATCATTTTGTCCATCATCACGACTTATCTAAAACTGGCCCGGCTGCAAAAATTGTTTTCATCGATGAAGAGGAATGGTCTTATGACGCCAATAATGAGGTAGGGCCGACTTTAAGCAATATTGTACCTGTTGAAGTATTGGTTGGAAATGGCAATTGGGCAAATTGGGCTCCAAATTGGTTAAATATTCCAGCTACGAGCGCGGAGCAGTGGACTACTGGAAGCACCAACGGTATTAAAAAAATAGAACTCTTCATCAGGGCAAAAGGGTCGACAGAAAATCCAGGGCAATTACTAGCGTCTTTGAACACATCACAAGATGCGCCAGCCCCACAAATAAGATATACATTTCAAGTTGACACCAGAACCATTCCAAATGGTGATTATGATTTATTTTTTCGCGCTACAGCAAATGACGGTACACTCAGCCATCCTGCCTACTCAGGCTTTGGATTTGAATGGGATGCAAGTGAATTGTCAGGTGCATATGCAGGTATCCCCATAAAAATTGCCAATGTTCCAGGTTATGTATTTAAAGGAACAAATGGACCGCTTTGGACTCAATCCTCAAATTGGGAAAGTGGCATCATTCCTCCGTCGAATTATACAGGGCAAATTGTTATTGATGCAGATTGTGAAGTGCCAGCTAATTCAGGTTTACATTTAGCACCTGGAGCAATTATTTTGACTCAATTCAAATAAAAAGATGACAGTGAAATAAGGTGAATTATTTTGATACATACTTACCTAAATTAATAATTTCCATTCAACAAATTTGAAATTAAATCAAGCTATTTAAGAATTTAAAATCCTTTCTATTTTTTCATTAATTGCCCTCCAAAATATAATTTATCTTTAATTTTCGTAATATTTGATTTGGGAATTCACAGTACTACTTATTACAAATAATAGAAATAAAAGCATTAATTAAATACAAATAATTCAATAATTAATTCCTAGAAAAAAGTATAAAATATAATAAGAAATAGGAGCTTTCTACTAAGAATACATGACGAATCTGGTAATTATTTGTATTAATTACTAATATTTTAATAGTATATATTCCCACTAGCATAGTCACTTGAAGATTGATAAAACATTCTTTCAAAAGCGCTCATGCATCAATGATTCATACTTATTCCGGCACTCCTGAGTGATATCTACCTTGTCAAGAATAACGTCGATTGTACTTCAATCCTTGTCGAGGAGTAAGCTAATGTTTCAATTTTAAAGGCTTTAAAGCAATAAAATATGTTGCTAAGTGAAAAATAATGATAAAATAATGGAATAAGTTGACCGAAATTATCGTAGGCTTAAAATTTTAAAACAATCATTTTATTAAGTATACCTATTAAAAATTATTATACACAAATCAATAGTTGATTATCAGTACCAAAACATATTCAATTTAATTTATACGACATCATTCCAGTGTCTAAATACTTAAACTTCCTTAGTTCTTTCTATAAATATCTAGGTAATTTATAATACGTAAATCATTATAAAACAACAATTTAGTTATTAAAAAAGTTGATAATACATAAGATATTGTTAAATTTGGTGGCAATTAGGTCTCAATATTTACAATTATGTCAACAATCTTACATCATTCTGATAGGTGCAATTTATTTCTATGTAAGGATTCAATTTGCAACCTTCTTACTAGGTACAGATCAATTCCAATTTCTTTTATTCAACCTAAAGATTGTAGCAAATCTAAAGTTAAGTCCTTGCGGAATCTACCATTCGAAATTAATTTCAAAAACTGTCTTACTTTTTATTTTAATTTCTGGGGATTATTAATTAATAGCATATCTATTCAAAAAACCTTAATTAATTGCAACGAAATTTTTAATGACAATTTATTCGAAAGATCATTCAATTCTACAAACATAACACGGAATAAAATAAATAATTATTCCATTATTTATTCAATAAGCACTAACCAATTATAACCAAATTAGTATGAAAAGAATTATACTAAATATATTACCAATTAAACCGAATTACTCTTTAATTAATATTAAGCTATTTTTACTTATATTCATTTTAGGAATTCCATTTCTAGGTCAAAGTCAAGTTCCATGTACTCCTCAAAGTCCGGCGAATTGTAATTGCCCCGGAGGATCACAACCAGCTGTTGGTACAAATCCATTGATTGATTTTTGCGAAAACATCAAAGTGGCCTTTATAATTGATGAATCTTTTTCAATTGGTCAAACACCTGCATATGTAGATTCAGTGCGATTGGGTGTCCTTGAATTTATTTCGACCATAGATTGCCCAGGAGCAGAATTGGCTGTCGTTGAATTTAGCATCAATGCAGCATTAGTGTCTGGGTATAATCCTGTAAATAATACCTTCAAAACAAATATGGAAGGATATTTCAATGGAGTTCCATTCAATGGGCAAACATACATGCCGCAGAACGTTGGAGTAACAGGAGGTACAAACTGGGAAGCTGCATTGCGTTTGGTTGATCAAGTATTGGATACTGCAGATTTGGTTATTTTCTTTACAGATGGAAATCCCACTGCTTATATCGGTCCATCTGGAACAGTAACAATGAGTGGAGGAACTTGGGTTACAACAGGTGGTCTAGTCAATGCAGGAGGAAATGTATTGTGTAATACAGGTTTGTATAATGCCATGTATTA
>JADKBO010000018.1 GCA_016715105.1 Saprospiraceae bacterium
GACAATAGGAATGGCGTGGAAAATATTTTCCTAAAAATCTCTAAAGCAACATTGATACGCTCCTCTGGCTCTAACCTGGCCATTTTGGTAGTCATAATTTGCTTGACTTCGTAGTTATTTAAGCGAATCTCCTCAAGTTGCTCCAAATCTTTGTCATCTCCAAAACCACGCTTGAAAAATAATAAGTCAGATTTACTTACAATGCCAACCAGTTTGCCATTTTGTTCTACGGGAACGTGATGGATGCGATGATGCTTAAAAATATTGTCCAATTTAGCAATTGTATCGTCGGGGTCAACAGTCAATAAATCGCGAGACATAATGGTTGACACAGGATTTGTTAGATTCATGTTTGAAAAAATTAATCAGATGAAAGATTTCAAGTAATAATATTTTCAAAGATCAACATTCATACATAATTTAAAATTGACTGGGCTCATTACGAAAAGTGACTTTGGTCACCATCCTTCGATTATCTTTGTCTTACTTTAGGCCTACAAAAAAAGTTTATCATAGTTTTATGGATAACACCTACCTGGATTTAGCACAAAGATTACAAGCGATAATTGATATGGCTACAGATGGTATCCTTACTATTGATTCAGAAGGTTCTATTGAGTCTGTAAATTTTGCTGCTTGTGAAATTTTTGGATATCATCAATCTGAGTTACTGGGCAGAAATGTCAAGGTCCTTATGCCAGAACCAGATAAAAGCAAACATGACCAATACATATCAAATTATCACACTACCAGAAAGCCCAAAATCATTGGCATTGGCAGGGAAGTAACCGGGCTGAAAAAAAACGGAGACCTTTTTCCTTTGAGACTGGCAGTAAGTGAAGTTGTTCTCAATGATAGAATTATTTTTACAGGAATTGTTCACGACCTTACTGAATACAACCAAGCAAAGAGTGAAATCATTTCTTTGAATAAGGACTTGGAAAAAAAGGTATCTGAAAGAACTTACGAAATCGAGGAGGTGGTCAACAAACTTTTGAAGACAAACAGAGATTTGGAAAGTGAAATCATTGAAAGAAAATATGCAGAAGATCAACTGGTAAAACAGGGAAAGGAACTCAAAATCGCTCTGGAAAAAGAAAAAGAATTTGGGGATTTGAAATCAAGATTTGTTTCAATGGCGTCTCATGAATTCAGAACTCCACTTGCGACTATTTTATCTTCGGCATCTCTTATACAGCGTTATGAACAATCAGACCAGCAAACATCAAGACTCAAACACGTCGAAAGAATAAAATCGGCAGTTAACAACTTGACGGGAATTCTCAATGATTTCTTGTCATTGAGTAAACTGGAAGAAGGTAAATTAACGGCAAATTTTTCATTGATCAATGTGCCCGAAATTGTCCAATCCGCAATTGATGATTTGAAAGGAATACTCAAACCAGATCAAAAATTTATAGTAAGTGTAACAGGGAAACCGATACTCATTTTGTCAGACCCCCAACTACTTAAAAATATTTTATTTAATCTGTTCTCCAATGCGATCAAATATTCCGATGATGCGATTATGGTTAGAATGGCATTCAACGACAGAATGTTGATTGAGGTTCAAGATTTTGGGATTGGCATTCCTGAAAATGATCAAAAACATTTATTCGACAGATTCTTCAGAGCTAGTAACGTTTCCAATATTCAAGGTACGGGACTTGGTTTACACATCATTAAACAATATTTATCATTGATAGAAGGTGAGATTGCACTTGTTTCAGAATATCACAAGGGAACCACTTTCACCATTTCAATACCTATAAAAAATTAATAGAATGAAAAAGAAAATTTTAGTTGTAGAGGACAATTACGAGGTAAGAGATAATCTTTGTGAAATATTGACACTATCTGGTTATGATGTAGTGTCTGCGGAAAATGGGGTAATAGGGGTAAAACATGCTATGTCTGAGTTGCCAGACCTTATTCTGTGTGATGTCATGATGCCAGAACTAGATGGATACGGTGTTTTAAAAATATTGAACTCCAATCCAAAATTGATGGACATCCCATTTATGTTCCTCACTGCAAAAGCAGAAAAAACTGACTTTAGAAGAGGGATGAGCCTGGGTGCTGATGATTACATAACCAAGCCATTTGATGATGTTGATCTACTGGAAGCAATCGAGTCCAGACTCAAGAAAAGCCAACGCATCAAAACACTCTTTGATGGTACTGAAAGTGGTCTTCAGAAATTCATTGATGAAGCCAAGGCAAACAGAGATTTGGAAACGCTTGCCATCAACAGAGAAACCAGAAAGTACAATAAAAAAGATATTGTTTATCAAGCCGGCCAGTTTCCCAAATGGATGTTTTTTGTAATTTCTGGGCAAGTAAAAGCTTCCAAAATAAATGAATTCGGTAAAGAGTTCATCACTAATATTTACAAAGAGGGAGACTTTTTTGGATTTCTCCCAATGCTGTACGATGGAGTTTATGACGATAATTGTACCACCCTTGAAGCAAGTGAACTAAGGATGATTCCGAGTGAGGAGTTCAGAAAGTTACTTTTTAATAACCGGGATGTTGCTGCAATTTTCATCAAAATGTTGGCATCCAAAGTAGATCAAAATGAAACACAATTGCTTGACCTTGCCTATTCATCAGTGAGAAAAAGAGTTGCCAACTCACTCATTGTATTACATGAGAAAAATGGACCGGTCATCAGTATGTTGAGAGAAGATGTTGCCGCTCTGACTGGTACCGCAAAAGAAACTTTGATCAGAACACTTTCTGATTTTAAGGCAGAAAAAATCATAGAAATCGAAGGCAGTAATATTATGATCAAAGATTTGCAGCTTTTGAAAAGCATGCCACAATAGGAAATCAGATGGCAGAACTATAAACCTTTTGTGTAGGGCGGGCAAATTCAAAGTCTATTCCTGCGCATATGTTGCGGATAAAGTCCTTTCCTTTTTCTGTTATGACTAGTTTATTTCCTTCCAAGACCACCAATTGATCTAGAATCAATTCATGCATAGAATCCAAACAAATGTCTTTTATGATTTGATCTTCCATCGAAGCAGACCATTCTGTTTGATAAGTGCACATGAGTCTCAAAATATGAGTCCTGATATTTTGTTGTGTTTTTGTTAGCTGATGTCCTTTGGTCAAGGAAAATCCACTCTTTTCAATAGCTGTAGTATAGTCCTCTATGTGTTTTTCATTTTGAACATACATGGTTGGGGTCTCACTAATGGAAGAAGCACCGAGACCAATGAGTAAACTTGTTTTCTTATCTGTGTAGCCCATGAAATTGCGATGCATGAGCCCAGCCTTGAAATTTTGATACAAAGAATCCATCTCTAAAGCAAAATGATCCATTCCAATTGATTGATAACCAAGCGCATTCAACCGTTCAGTGCCATATTTTTTCAATTGGTATTTTTCTAAACCTTGAGGTACATCTTGATCCTCAAATGCACGTTGGCCAGCGCTTTTCCAAGGAACATGGGCATAACTGTAGAAAGCTATGCGATCTGGTAACATTTCCGCCAAATAATCCATAGTGACCCGCATATCATCCATAGTTTGAAATGGTAGCCCATAAATGAGATCATAGTTGACAGAATCGTAACCCAAAATCCTAGCATAATTGGTCACGAAAGTAATTTCTTCTACCGTTTGATTTCTATTGATGGCCTTCATGATTTTTGGAGATAAATCTTGAACTCCAATGCTGATGCGCCTAAATCCCAAGTTATATAATACTTCTAAATGATCTGCAGTTGTTGAATTTGGATGTGCTTCAAAACTTAAAGCGGCATCATCTGCCCGAACCGCATTTTCAAAAATTCCATCGATGAGTATTTTGAGATTTTGGGGATCAAAAAATGTTGGAGTACCTCCACCCAAGTGTAATTCTTTGATTTTGGAATTCGATTACCAAAGATCTTAATGTAGGAATTCCATTCTTTGAGTACCGTATGGATATAGGGCATTTCTACATTATGGTTGATGGTGATCCGTTTATTACAGCCACAATAGGTACACAATTGTTCGCAATAGGGTAGGTGAATATAAAGACTCAAACCTTTCTCGCCATCATAACTATCGATGATTTCTGCTTTCCATAAAGATTCATCCATTACAGGAATTGCCCATGCAGGAACGGGAGGGTAACTGGTATATCTCGGTACCGCCACATCATATTTTTGGAGCAATTCAAAACTCATAATTTTTATATTTTTTGAAGCTGTAAAGGTAGAAGTAGCTTTAATGGAGCTCGATGATAAAAATCATTTTTGCTGTTGACTCTCGTCAATCAGTTACAAAACATCCCAATCTATTTTTGTGACAAATTATAACAGATTATGAGTTCAGAATCATTTAACAAGAGATATGCATTGGCCAATTTTGGAATGCTATTATTGATGTTTGTATCGGCTATTGTGTTGATATATGTAGCATTTACAAGTATTTAAAATGGTTGGTCAGACTGCACATAAAGTTCAACAGTCATGTACCCATTGTGGAGATCAATATACTGAGGAAGGCATCGTAAGAAATGAACACCATTTTTTGTTGCGAAGGCTGTGCCACTGTATATGAATTGCTTTCTTCAGCAGGTCTCAGTGGTTACTATGCATTGAATGAACAACCAGGTAGCAGTCTGAAAAAAACCTATTCCGACCATCAATTTGATGTTTTTGATGATGAAAAAGTCGTCTCCAAAATACTTGAATTTCAAGAAGGCAATATTTGCAAAGTCAGGGTAAGTTTACCTGCTATCCATTGTTCTTCCTGTATATTTTTATTAGAAAACTTGGAGAAGATTGATGGGCACGTTCACCAAGTGCGGGTAGATTTCCTTAAAAAGCAGGCCATAATTACTTTTGAAAAGGATGATCAATTCGCACTTAAACAATTGTTTATCCTACTAAGTCGCATTGGATATCCACCTGACATCAGTTTACAAGATTTAAAAACGACCGCAAATAAACCAAAAGGAAGTAATCGCCTAATGTATCAACTAGGCTTGGCGGGCTTTGTTTTTGGTAACGTCATGCTCTTGAGTTTTCCAGAATACCTGGGATTTGAAGAGGCAAGGAATCAATTCTTTTTAGGTTATATCAATTTGGCTTTAGCCACACCATTATTGTTTTTTGGTGGAGCAGATTTTATTATGTCGGCGTATAGAGCCCTCAAAGCAAAAGCGCTTAATATTGATGTCCCACTTGCTATCGGTATTATAACCCTATATTTCAGAAGTGCTTTTGAAATTATAACCAATTCAGGGGAAGGTTATTTTGACAGTTTTTCAGGGCTTATTTTCTTTTTGCTTATAGGAAGATATGTCCAGCAAATAACCCACAAGGCCATAGATTTTGAAAGAAATTATCGCAGTTATTTTCCAATTTCGGTATTGAGAAGAAGAAACAATGTTTTTGAAACCATCAGTTTGGATGAAGTAGGCATATCTGATGTTTTATTTATAAGAACAGATGAAATCATTCCTACAGATGGTTTGGTTTCTGAAGGTACTGCAAATATTGACTATAGTTTTGTGACGGGTGAATCAGATTTGGTATCTAAAAAGACTGGTGATAAAATTTACGCAGGAGGTCGCCATAAAGGGCATCCTTTTTACATGATAGCAGATCAATCGGTAGACCAATCTAGATTGACTAAACTGTGGCAAGAGGATGTTTTCAAAGGATATAAAAATAGGGGAGTCAAACTATTAGACATTTTTGGAAAATACTTCACGTTTGCCATTTTAGCGGTGGCGTTATTCACTGGAGTTTATTGGGTATACTTTGATGAAACAACCATGTGGTATGCAGTAACGGCAGTTTTAATTGTTGCTTGCCCTTGTGCTATTTCCATGGCACCTCCATTTACCTATTCCAATATCATGAGATTGTTGGCGAAGAATAGATTTTTCCTCAAGAATATTCAGACAGTTGAACATTTTCAAGGAATCGACTACATCATTTTTGATAAGACAGGTACCTTAACAAAACATGATTCCTATATCGTAAAGTATGAAGGTAAAAACATAGACGTCCAAGAATTATCAATGATCAAGTCTCTTTGTCAATTGTCCAGTCATCCACTGAGTAACGCCATTGCCATTCACCTAAATGACGTGGAAAGTTTGGCATTGACCAATTTTATAAATCATGTGGGTCAGGGAATCGAAGCGGAGTTATTGGATAAGAAAATCAGATTGGGTTCTTCAGAATTTATTTTTGGAAGTCACAGCAATCAATTGGAAAGTCAGGTTTTTTTAGAAATTGATAGAGAATACAAGGGACATTTTACGATTCAATTAGAATATCGTGAGGGTTTGAAAGAGTTATTTTCGACGCTTTACAAAAGCGGATTTAAGGTAGGAGTATTGACAGGTGACTCCGCTAGAGATGATAAAAGATTGCGAGAAATAGTGGGTCCAGAAACCCAGATACTTTATCAACAACTCCCAATTGATAAACTCACTATAATCAAAGAATTACAAGAATCGGGTAAAAAAGTTTTGATGATAGGAGATGGACTCAATGATGCTGGAGCTTTGAGACAGAGTGATATTGGCATGGTAGTAACGGATAAAACCAACAATTTTACACCAGCATGTGATGTGATCATTGATGGGCAGGAGTTTGTAAAATTGCCTCAGTACCTCTACTTTTTAAAGAGGTCTAAACTGATTATTTATGGAGCTTTATTACTAGCAGTTTTGTATAATATTGTCGGATTGACATTTGCCGTGACAGGAAATTTATCGGCAGTAGTAGCTGCAATCTTGATGCCAATGAGTTCAATATCAATTATTCTTTATGCCATTACTGCCAGTAGTATTGTTTTTTATCAATCTAAAATTATAAAGTAAAGAAAATTATTATTTGAGAATACAACATACTCATAAACAACAGCTTATAAATTGAGGCACTTCGGGGATAAAGATTCTGGAAGTGCTTTTTTTATTTTTAAAAGTGGCTTTTGAAATAGATGATTTATGTCATATGTCCATGTGATTGGGCTCATCAATAGGCTTTATCGGACTCGATATCTTGCATTAAAATTAAGCTAATCTATAAGATATGAAAATCATCTTTTTTTTAATTGTCCTAAGCCTCATTACTGCAACAGGTTTTTTATTGGCTTTCTTCTGGGCCGTCAAGTCGGGTCAATATGAAGACGATATTACCCCTTCTATGCGACTGATGATCGAGGAAGACATGATCGAAAAAATTGAATCAAAACCAAATAGCAAATAAAAATCAACTACATATGACTCAGTCAGAAACATTTTACTACGACAACAAAATAGTGAGGGACTTTGGAGTGGCAACTGCACTTTGGTGCGTTGTAGCTTTTACAGTAGGTCTCATTGCAGCCCTGCAATTAGTCTGGCCTGCTGCCAACCTTTCTTTAGAATACACTACATTCGGTAGGCTTCGCCCATTACATACAAATGCGGCGATTTTTGCATTTGTGGGCAATGGAATTTTCATGGGTGTTTATTATTCACTGCAAAGATTGCTCAAGACAAGAATGTACAGCGATCTGCTTTCCAAGATTCATTTTTGGGGATGGCAGCTGATAATTGTTGCTGCAGCTTTAACATTGCCTCTCGGTATCACAAGTTCTAAAGAATATGCTGAACTTGAATGGCCTATTGACATAGCCATTGCCTTGGTTTGGGTTGTTTTTGGAATTAATATGTTTGGTACAATCCTGAAAAGGCGTGAAAATCACCTTTATGTGGCTATTTGGTTTTACATAGCCACTTGGATTACAGTTACTATTTTACACATTTTCAACAACTTGGAAATCCCTGTGAGTGCGTTCAAAAGTATCCCAGTTTTTGCTGGAGTCCAAGATGCATTAGTTCAATGGTGGTATGGACACAATGCCGTCGCTTTTTTCTTGACGACTCCATATTTGGGGTTGATGTATTACTTCTTGCCCAAAGCTGCAAATAGACCAGTGTATTCATATAAATTGAGTATCATCCACTTTTGGGCATTGATTTTTATATATATCTGGGCAGGACCTCACCACTTGCTTTATACTTCATTACCAGGTTGGGCTCAAGCACTGGGTACAGTATTTTCATTGATGTTGATCGCACCATCATGGGGTGGTATGCTCAATGGACTACTCACTTTGAGAGGGGCTTGGGATAAAGTTCGTCAGGATCCAGTTTTGAAATTTATGGTGGTGGCCATCACAGCTTATGGTATGGCTACATTGGAAGGCCCATTGTTGAGTATTAAGTCAGTGAATGCTATCAGTCACTATACCGACTGGACAATAGCCCATGTTCACGTAGGTACACTAGGATGGAATGGAATGTTGACCTTCGGTATTTTGTATTGGTTATGGCCAAGACTTTATGGTAATAAATTGTTTTCAACCAAATTAGCCAATTTACACTTTTGGTTGGGAACTCTGGGTATCATCTTTTATACAGTTCCAATTTATTGGGCGGGTTGGACTCAAAGCATGATGTGGAAACAATTTGGAGCAGATGGTTTATTGGTATACTCCAACTTTCTAGAAACTGTGACCCAAATTTTACCAATGTATATGTTGCGCGTACTAGGAGGTACGATTTATATCACTGGTGCATTTGTAATGGTTTACAATTTGATCAAAACTGCAAGGTCAGGAAAATTGATTGCAAATGTGGAAGCTAGTGCGCCTGCTAGAGCAGTTGCTGGGTCACATAAAGGAGAATACTGGCACAAATGGATTGAAAGAAAACCAATTACCATGTTGATTGCAAGTGCAGTAGTTGTTGCTATTGGAGGCCTTGTTGAAATCTTTCCGATGATGCTCATAGACAACAACGTGCCTAAAATTGCCTCAGTTAAGCCGTACACACCACTAGAGTTGGAAGGAAGGGACATTTACATAAAAGAAGGCTGTGTAGGTTGTCACTCCCAAATGGTCAGACCGTTCAGATCAGAAACTGAGCGATATGGCGAGTATTCCAAATCAGGAGAATTTATTTATGACCGACCATTTTTATGGGGTAGTAAGAGAACTGGTCCAGATTTGCATAGGGTAGGAGGAAAGTATCCGAATTCATGGCATTACAATCACATGAAAGATCCGGAAACAATGTCACCAGGTTCCATCATGCCACCTTATCCTTGGTTGCTTAAAAAGGAAATAAATTCAGACTATACAGCTGCGAAAATAAAGGTTTTACAAACATTGAATACGCCATATCCAAATGGTTATGCAGATAGAGCAGTGGCTGATTTGAAATTACAAGCTCAGGGAATAGCTGACGACTTGCGAAAAAATGGTGTTGAGGTAGAAGGACTTGAAAATAAAGAAATTGTAGCTCTTATTGCCTATCTGCAACGCCTGGGTACAGACATAAAACCAAAGGCAACAGTAGAAAGAATTCAATAACCACTTTAATCTAAGATCATGTATAAATATATTCTACAGTCAGCAGGCAACATCAATTGGATGGCCATTTTCGCTCTGCTTACCTTTTTGTTCATCTTTTTGATGGGTGTTGTCCTTGCTTTTGCCAAAGATAAAGAACAGATCAAGCATTTTGCTTCGTTGCCTCTTGAAGATGGCCAAAAAGAGCCAATCCAATAATTTTTAGAATTTATTAAATCAAAAAAAATGAATTTTACCAATTTTATATACATCGCCGCAGCAAAACCTGCGGATACCACTCAACAAATACTCAAGTGGAGTTTGAACAATGTTTTTGTCATCATGGCCGCTTTGATCGCATTTGGGGCCCTGTTTACGATCTGGCGTGTTTTCAACAAACTATCAGCAAGACAAACTGAGAATTATTATAGAGAACATGGTATGACAACTCCAACTGTACAACCTGTAAAATTTGCTTTTCCAGGTTTGAAAAAAATCAATGATGCCATGTGGAAATTGGTACCCATCGAGCAAGAAGCAGACATTGATTTAGGTCATGAGTATGATGGTATCAGAGAATTGGACAATCGCTTGCCTCCTTGGTGGTTATACATTTTTTATGGAACCATTTTATTTGCGGTGATCTATAGCTATCTGTATATTTTTACAGATAAAGGCCAGACACAAGCTCAAGAATATGAGTACGCTATGGAAGTCTCAGCGGACGAGAAAAGAGCTTTCTTATCTCAACAAGCTAATGCGATTGATGAAAATTCAGTAGTGGCCCTTACTGATGAAGTTGCACTCAAAGAGGGTAAAGCTATTTTTACGAGTACTTGTGCTGCATGCCATGGACAGGGAGGTGAAGGAGGAGTAGGTCCTAATTTTGCCGATAAGTATTGGATACACGGTGGATCTATAAAAAATATTTTACCACTGTAAAATATGGTGTACCTGAAAAGGGGATGATCTCTTGGCAATCTCAGTTAAGTCCATCGGCCATGCAAAAAGTAAGTAGTTATATACTCACATTAGGTGGTACCAATCCACCAAATCAAAAAGAAAAACAAGGTACTTTATATGTGCCGGAAGAAACACAAGAAAAATTGTAAAAGTTGATGGAAGAGCATTTTGAGTATACAGAAGTTACCAATGAAGAACATAGGGATCATATTGCCACAGTAGATTCAAAGGGGAAACGCATTTGGATTTATGCCAAAAAAGTAAGCGGTAAGTTCTTTAATTACAGGCAAGTGCTCTCTATTTTCTTGTTGATCGTTTTATTTGGTCTTCCATGGCTTAGGCATGACGGGGCGCCTGTCTTTCTATTCAATATTTTGGAGGGTAAATTTATCCTTTTTGGAAACCATTTTACCCATCAGGATTTTCATTTGTTCGTGGTAGGAATGCTTACTGCAGTCGTTTTTATCATTTTGTTTACAGCCATTTTTGGTAGGTTATTCTGTGGATGGATTTGCCCCCAAACCATCTTTATGGAAATGGTTTTCAGAAGAATAGAATTTGCCATAGAAGGCGACGCCAATGCACAAAAAAGATTAAATGCTTCACCCCTCAATTTTGATAAGATTTGGAAGAAGGCCCTCAAACATGGAATTTTCATTCTATTCTCCATTGTAATAAGCCATACTTTTTTGTCTTACATCATTGGCACCGACGAAGTGGGCAAACTAATCACATCTAATCCTGCAGAACACTGGCAAGGACTATTGGCTATGGTAATTTTCACCATCGTATTTTATGGTGTATTTGCAAGATTGAGAGAGCAAGTATGTACAACCATCTGCCCTTATGGAAGATTACAAGGTGTTTTGTTGGATGAAAATTCTTTGGCGGTAGCCTATGACTTTGTACGAGGTGAACCTAGAGGTAAATTGACCAAAGCAAGACAAGGCAAAAAATCTGATTGTAAGGATGGATGTTCAACTTGTAAAACAAATGGAAGTACTTGTCCATCAGATGCTCTAAATGATTACTTTACGGAACTCACCCCAAAACTCGGAGACTGTATTGATTGCAAGTTATGTGTTCAAGTTTGTCCTACAGGAATTGACATCAGGAATGGTACTCAACTAGAATGTGTCAATTGTACGGCATGTATGGATGCATGTGATGAAGTAATGCTCAAAATTGATAGACCTACGAGCTTGATTAGGATAGACAGCTACAACGGTATTGTGCATCAAAAGAAGAGTATTTGGAATACCAGAGTCGCAGCTTATTCGGCTGTCTTGGTAGCTTTGATCGGCTTGGAATCTTTTTTATTCATGTCTAGAAATCCGGTTGAAACACTGTTTTTGCGTACCCCGGGCATGTTATTTCAAAAAACTGAAGACAACCAAATATCCAACTTATATAATTATCAAATCATCAATAAATCAGCAGATGCCACTGACGATTTGACTTTTAAAGTGACCAATGTTCAAGGAGCTACAGTGACATTTGTTGGAGAAAAACCAACCTTGAAAAAAGATGAAATTTCAGAAGGAGCAGTTTTTATCAAACTTCCGCCGGAACAAATTAAACAAAGTAAAACCGATCTACACATTGAAGTATATAGCAAAGGTCAAATGATTGACGAGTTAGAAACTACTTTTTTTGGACCTGATAAATAATAATAAAAATGACTGAGATAATAAAAAGAAGATGGGAGTGGAATTTTGGAACAGCAATTTATGCTTTCTTAATATGTTTCATCGCTATGCTGGTAACTGTGGTCATAAAATCCAGATCAGTGGATCATTCACTTGTTTATGATGATTATTACGACAAAGACATCCACTATCAAAACCAATATGATAAACTCCAGAATTACAATCAAAATATTGAAAGCAACAAATTAGCTATGTCCTATAGGGATCAATATTTGGACTTTATATTTACCCAAAATGCAGGTGATGTAAATGGGAAAATATTTTTCTACAGGCCATCCGATAAAAGTATGGACTTCGTTAAAGATTTGAAATTGAATGATTTACAAACATACTCTATATCAAAAGATCAACTCTCAACAGGCAAATGGAAAGCCAAAGTAGAATGGCAATCTGCAGGTGTAGATTATTACAAAGAATTTGAAATCTTTATCTGATGTGGTTTCTGGTATTGGCTTTTAACATGGGTTTGCTGGCAAGTTTGCACTGCATTGGAATGTGTGGACCGCTCAGTATTCTTGCGCACACAAACATGAAAAAGTCTACTGGATCTTTTGGTCAGGTTTCTTCTACCATCCTTTATCAATTTGGCAGAACCATTGCTTACATGGCATTAGGTTTGATTTTTGGCTTAGTTGGTCAGGCTTTTGGTTTTGTTGGCCTTCAAAAAGTGGTGACGATTATAATGGGCACTGGTCTGATAGTGGTTGGCCTTTTTTCCTTAAATATTGATCGATTGATGGGCAAATCGCCATTAATTGAGAAAAGTTCAAAGCTGATTATCAAGGTATTAACACGCTATTATGAAAGAAGTGGTAACACCTCAGTCTTGGTAGTCGGCTTTCTTAATGGACTCATACCATGCGGTATTGTGTATTTTGCGTTGGCTTCTGCCACCGCAGCAATGAGTTTGCAAGAAAGTGTATTATACATGCTTTTCTTTGGTTTGGGAACCACTCCTTTGATGGTGCTTTTTACCCTTTTTGGCAATGGCATTAAAAGCAAATTCAATCTTTCCTATCAAAAAATCCTTCCTTGGTTTGCATTTTTTACAGGCTTTGTGATGATCTGGCGGAGTTTTGCCATTGAAATT
Organism: Saprospiraceae bacterium; assembly: GCA_016715105.1. Classification (GTDB taxonomy): domain Bacteria; phylum Bacteroidota; class Bacteroidia; order Chitinophagales; family Saprospiraceae; genus JADKBO01. The sequence continues at coordinate 13,120 of JADKBO010000018.1, forward strand.
CCAATGGACTTGAGCTTGATATTGAGCATGAAAAATCCTGTCATGTGCCATTGGTAATCCAAAAGCATTCTTTCTCTTCATAAGTTGTTCCTTTTGCAAGCCAAATAAAATTGTTGTATCATCTGTTTGGTAAATGGCTTGAATCTTTTCATCCACAATAACTTCTTTTTATTTCCATTTTATCTCGTTTATTTACTGGTTGAATTAATGTACAATTCAATTCAATAAGCTATCTCTAATGTGTTGACTAGTAAGGGTTATGCTCTTTTTTGGTTTTAATAATTACTCAAAGTGATTCCATTGTTTTAACCAACTCATTTCAAATAATGCAACGGTCATTTTATTTGAAAACACAAAAATCTGAAGAAAAATAAATCCAAAAAATTCAACCCATTCGTAAGTAGGGTAATAATAAAAGTTAGAGATGAAATCAAAAACATGTTCAAACGAATCGCCCTCGGTACTTTCTTAAGTGTTTTATTACTCTTTGGAATTGTCGTTTACCACATAGGCACAATGCCTCCCATAGACAATGCTACCGTACAAATTAGCAGGATAGACTTTGATCAAAAACTGGATTCCATCAAGTCAATTGAAATTAAGAATTCTATTAGATCAATCAATGGTGTCAAAAACGACGTCATAATCAAGGAAAACGTGCTTGTTTACTTTCATGACAATAGAATAGCCGATTCAAAACAAGTTTATGAAGCATTGATGACTAAGGTTGATATGAAAGCTAAAAGATTTGAAGTACCAGCTGACCTTGTAAATAAAAGCACATGCCCTGTCACCGGTACCAATGGAATCATCAATAAATTTACTTCGACCGTTCAACATATTTTTAATTAATCAAAAACAGAAATGATGACAAGAGTTTCAAAATTTGCAGTTTGCCTTTTTCTATCTAGTTTCTTTCTTTTTACCTCCTGTGGTAAAGATGAAGAAATGGTCACTGACCCAACCATTTATGAAAGATTGGGAGGAAGCACAATGGTTGCAGACCCCGACAATCCTGGCCAACAAATAGAAGCTGGTAGGTTGAGTTTCAGAAAAGTCGTAAATACTACCATTGGTTTGATAGTGGCAGATATTACAGCTGGTGCTCCAGGAAATTTGCAAGCGCATTTTGCACCTGTACTTGCAGAGACTGGAGCAACCCAAACCACCAATATTGCTAAACTAAGTGATAATCTCACTGATTTCTTCTCCTTCAATACTGGAGGTACCAATGCGGTAAATACTTACTCAGGATTAAATATGGTTGACGCACATGATCCAGCAAAAAATGGTAGAATGGGTACGAAATCAAGCAGTGCTGATTATGATAAGTTTGTAGGTTTTGTAGGTGCAGCCGCACAGCAAAATGGTGTTGCAGCCAATACTCAGTTATACACGGATATCGTGGCAGTATTAGAATCTTTAAGGGCTCCAATTGTTCAAAAATAGATTTCTATTTTTTAAAGCCTCAATAATAGTCGATTCAAATTGGTAAATAAATTAGATTTAAAGGGCTTTAAAAATGAAGACTCTCTTGGTATGTAATGTATTAAGAGGGTCTTTTTTTGTAAATTATGATGGTTGAATCAAAATGGCGTGTATGAAACCTTTTTATATCTACTGCTGTAGAGAATAGGTTTGGTCTTACTTCTTTCGTCTGTTTTCTTCCCAATTATTATCAATTTTAATTCCTACTTTTAGTGCTTCATTAGGTAGAATTCATGTATGCTGCAAATTCCGGAAACGCGCAAAAAGAGAGTGGTGATTTTGGGTGCTGGCTTTGGAGGCCTCACAGTTGCTAAAAAACTAGATCAAAAAAAACATCAGATTGTCATTATTGATCGCAACAATTACCACCAATTTCAGCCTTTGTTTTATCAAGTAGCCATGGCTGGCCTCGAACCTTCTTCGATTTCTTTTCCATTGAGAAAGGCTTTTCAAAACAAAAAAGATGTCGTCATCAGGGTTGCTGAGGTAATATCTGTAGATCCCATTCAGAAAAAAGTTGAAACCAGTGAAGGAGAATGTACCTATGATGTCCTTATTTTAGCCCTTGGAGCAACCACCAATTTTTATGGCAACGAGCAGTTTGCCAAGCATACTTATGGACTCAAAAGTATTTCAGAAGCGTTGCAATTGAGAAACGATCTATTCAAAGATTTGGAATCTGCGATACTGGAAAGAGATTATGAAAAACGCCAAGGATACGTAGATATTACGATTGTTGGTGGTGGTGCGACCGGTGTGGAAGTTGCAGGTGCTTTAGCAGAACTCAAAAACTACATTTTCCCAAAGGATTATACAGAGCTAGATTACAGAGAAGTTGATATTTATTTGATCCAAAGTGGGGATAAGTTACTCCAAGGGATGAGTGAGAAATCGTCCATAGCTGCAGAAGAGTTTTTGACAAAAATGGGAGTACATGTCATCAAAAACACCAAGGTCGTAGAGGTAGTCGGTGACGAAGTGACTTTGGGGACAGGACAAAAAATTAAATCTAGAAAAGTGGTATGGGCTGCTGGAATCACCTGTGTGAAAATTGCCGGTCTTCCCGAGCAATTATATACTTCTGGAAATAGAATAAAAGTCAATGATCAATTACAAATCATTGATAATAAGGATGTATATGTAGTAGGAGATCAAGCATTACTTCAAAGTGAGATCTTTCCAAAAGGCCACCCACAAGTTGCCCAAGTTGCCATTCAAATGGCCAATCAATTGTCAAAAAATCTCAACCAATCTACATCAAAGCCCTTTGTTTATAAAGATAGAGGTTCTATGGCTACGATAGGGAGAAATAAAGCATTGGTTGATTTGCCTCGTTTTCACTTCCACGGTTTCTTTGCATGGCTTGTTTGGTTGGTAGTGCATCTTTTCGCTTTGATTGGTGCAAAAAATAAGGTTTTTGTTTTTATAAACTGGGTTTGGAATTACTTTACCTTTGATCAATCATTGAGAATTATCCTCAAAGCAGACACTAAAAATCAATAAGTTATGGCCATAAACAGAAAGCAATTCTTAAAGAATCTTACCCTTGGGGCAGGTGCAGTTGCGATGGCTTCATGTAATCCTGAAAAGGGGGCAATAAAAAATACCGCAATAGACACCACAAAAAAGTATACATGGAAAATGGTCACAACATGGCCAGGAAATTTTCCAGTCATTGGTGAAGCTTGTCATATTTTTGCAAAAGAGATCAATGAAATGTCGGCGGGCCAAATGACCATTAAGGTGTATGGTGGGGGAGAACTGATTCCTGCATTGGAAGTATTTGATGCGGTGAGTGGTGGTGCAGCAGAAATTGGACACGGAGCCAGTTATTATTGGGCAGGCAAAAGTCCGGCAGCTCAGTTTTTTACTTCGGTTCCTTTTGGCATGAATGCGCAACAAGTTAATGCCTGGATGTATTACGGTGGTGGTTTAGAATTGTGGCGTGAAGTTTACGCTAAATTTGGATTACTACCGCTACCTGGAGGAAATACCGGCGTGCAAATGGGGGGATGGTTTAATAGAGAGATCAATACAATTGAAGACTTCAAAGGGCTCAAAATGAGGATGCCCGGATTGGGTGGCAAAGTTTTAGAAAAAGTCGGGGGCACTGCAGTTTTATCAGCGGCAAGTGAAATTTACACCAACTTGGAGAGGGGAGTGATTGATGCCTCTGAATGGATAGGACCTCATCACGATTTTGCAATGGGTTTCCAAGAAATAGCGAAGTATTATTATGCACCAGGATGGCAGGAACCTGGGTCCAACCTTGAGTTTATCTTTAATAAAAGGGCATTTGAAGCACTACCAAAGAACCTACAAACCATTATGGAAGTAGCGGCCACAAAATCAAATATTTTGGTTTTATCTGAATTTGAAGCCAAAAACAATGAAGCATTGCAGAAGATAATCGCAGATAAAAGGACCGAGGTTCGAATTTTTTCACCAGAGATTCTCAGCACTTTGAAAGAAAAGAGCATTGAAACATTGGAGGAAATTGCAAAGGGAGACCCCATTTCTGCCAAAGTTTACGAAGCCTACAAAACGTTTCAGAAAAATATTGGAGCATGGGCGGTTTATTCGGAAAAGTTATATTATGATAGGATGATTTAAAACTGCTGAATTGCTGAACTGCTGAACTGCTGAATTGCGGAACTGCTGTGTGAACTGCGGAATTGCGGAAATTGCTGAATGCTGAATGGTTCTAAGGGTGGGTACCAGGCCCGCTGAAAGTTCATAAAGTAGTCATGTGTAATAAACGCAGAGACGCGGGCCGCGTCTATCATAATCGGGAAGAAAAACGGTGGCTCGTGGCTCGGGCTCGAGGCAAAATTGCTGAATTGCAAAATGAAGGAAAATTAAATGGCGAATAGGCTTTAGCCTGTTCAATAGTGACAATTCCGAGAGAAGGGGAGGGCAATGCGACCGGGTTTTAGCTTGTTAAACTGCGAAATTCATTGGTTGCTCGAGCCTCGAAATTCGCAGCCTGATTTCCAAGTTTCCCCTCATCATTTATTCATGAGTTTCATGATTTGCACTTTTGAAGAAACATGCAGTTTCTCATAAATATGGCTGATGTGTTTTTTTACAGTGTTGATGGAAATGAAAAGTGTTTCTGCTATTTTTTTATAATTGAGCCCCTCGATCAGCAATTGTAAAACTTCAATCTCTCTTTCAGAAAGGCCCTCAAACAGAATAGATTTTGTTTGGTTTTCTTTGGGCACTCTGGATAACAAATTGAAAGCTTTTTTGGCGATGCTGGGACTCATGGGTGCAAAATCATGTAAAACCACATTGATCAATTGGTCGAAAATGACAGACATTTTTTCATCTTTCAACAAATAGCCATTTGCACCAGCCTTGATAGAATCAAAGAGATTTTCTTCATCATCAAAAACCGTCAGAACAAGGTACTTTACTTGTGGGTATTTGGTTTTTCCATGTAATATCGCATCAATGCCATTCATGATTTTCATATCAATGTCCATTAAAACTACATCAGGAATCATGTTGGCAGGAGCATTTGACATTTTATCCAAAAATTGTTGACCGTTGGTAGCTGTCAAGACTACTTCAAATTGTTTATTGTAAGTTATGAGTTCAGTCAATGATTGTAAAGTCATCCTGTTATCATCAACAATGCCGATTTTAAAAATTCGCTTACCCATTTTTCACCAATAATATTGTGCAACCTTTTCCTTGCTCCGATCTAATGGAGCAAGTGAAATTTATTTCTTGTGCTCTTTCTTTCATATTTGTCAGACCATTGCCATTGTTTGAATTATTCAAGTCAAAGCCAATTCCATTGTCTGTTATTTCGAGCAAAAAATCAGATATTTCATTTTTTGAAATGGTGATAACAATTTCTTCGATTCTGGCATATTTTACAGCATTGATGATGGCTTCCTGAGTAATTCTCAACAAACTCAGCGCTTCATTTGCCGACAAAATTTCTGGCTGTACCAATAAGTTGTTGATTCTTACAACAAAATTATCCTTGAATATTGCAAAAGAATACGTTTTTATGCGGTCAATCAATTCATCTGAGGTCAATGATTCCTTTTTACTTGCCCAAATTGTATCGCGTAAATCTGCATTGGTTTGCGTTGCCAATGCTCCTATCTGATCTAACTTTTGATCAAAAGATTTTACTGGCAATTTATTTTTATTTTCAAGCAACCAAAAAATATTTCTTGAAATGATACTCAAATGGGCACCTATAAAATCATGTAATTCTTTAGCCATTCTGTTCCTTTCTTTCAATAAGGCTTCTTTGGCCAACCAAGCAGACCTAGACTTCTCAAATTGAAAATTTTTGTATTGATTAAATAGAATGATTACTCCAATACTCAATAGAATTCCCTCAGCCCAAAAGGCCCAGGATGTTAAATAAAATGGTGTTTTGATTATGATTGTAATGTAGTGACTAGGTTTTGCTTTGGGTTCAAAAACTTTACTGGCATGATAATACAATTTATACTTGCCACGAGGTAAATATTGAACAAATTCAAGACTTTTACCTAAATCCACCCAGCTAGAGGTGATGTTTTCAATCAAAAATTGCTTATTGTAATAACTTGGCAAATAAAATCCAGTGACACCAATTTTCATTTTTAATGACCTGTCATCAGATGGAAAGTTGAGAACTTCTCCTTCATTTATTTTTCTATCATAGCAATTTTCTTTGCCACAAACCATGTCAATAAATACTTCATTTGCAGTATTATTATTTAAGGATTGAGGCATAAAGGAGTTAGTCCCATTTAAACCTCCAAAAAATAATTCTCCATCTTCCGCTTTTGCAATACAATTAGTATTGAAGTCCAAATCTTGCAAACCATCAACTTTTGAAAGCCATTTGATGGTATTATTCTGATCGATAGCATATAACCCATTGTTTGTGCTAACCCAAAGTGTTTTTTGATCATCATAAATTAATCCATAAATGACCATGTCTTCTAAATGGACTTTTCTATACTTTTTTGAATTTATATCAAATTCATATAGGCCTTTGTCGGTTCCTAGAAGTAATAATTCATCAGATTTCTTTAAAAGTGTACGTATTAGTCCAAGTGGCAATTCGTAAGATTCCAATGTTTTGCCAGTTTGATAGTCGTTGATTGATATTTTATTATCTGATCCTTCAACAAGTTTACCATTAATATATGCTGTACAAAATACCAATTTGTTGATGGGAATTGTGGTGACTTCAAACTTGGGGTTCTTTTTTATTTTTAATAAATTACCACCTAGAGACACAATACTTTCTTGGTTATTGATGATCAATTCATGTGAATTGAAGTTGTACTTTTGAGTTTTAAAGTTTGTCAATTTTACAACGGCCTCATTTTTATCATTGAAGGTCAAAAGATAAACTGGGTTTCCTTCTTGCGAATAAAGTAAATACTGATCGTTTTTTATGTCTACAATTTGGATTATCACTGGAGTTGATTGACTACCCTCAAAATCAGTAATTTTTTGTACCAAGGTTGTTGTTGTATCATAAATTTGCAAACCATTTCCCCAGGTACCTACCAATATTCTATTTCGCTTTTTATCAACAGCAACACACTTACTGAAGTTGCTGGTCACCTGATCATTGGCATAAAATTTAATAGCGCTATTTGAAGTAATAACCTTTATAAGACCTTCTTTTAAGGTACCAATGTAAATATTGTTATATCTATCAACTGCAACCTGTTTAATTAAGTCAGACTTTACCAGTACCTTTCCATGAATTGACCTTATTTCATTGATTACCCTGAAATTTGAATTTAATTGATACACTTTTTCATTAACACCACATACATAAGGCCCATCTTTCCGTTTGCAAATGTCAAAAGTATTGAGCAGGTTGTTGTTTGTAATGGGTATTCCTATAGATTGAATATTCCTATTTTGTAAGTCCAGGGCATAAATGGAGTCATTTATGGATCTATAAAATATACGACCGAAGTCGACACCCATTATTTCTAAAGCTTTAATATTCTTTGGAATAATAAAATGGGAGGTTTTTTGGTTTACTAAATCATATGCTAGAATGGAATCATTTGCTATTGTAAACAATTGTTTTGGTAAATATAATTATAACCATTGAACTTATTTGATGGCCATTTGACGTGAGAATTTTTTAGAAGGTTAGTCAAATTAGCATTTGATCCGCGCATCCCGAAGCCAATTAAGTTACCAATTTTTCCAATTTGGTTAAATGGTTTTATTATTCTTTCCTTATAATCGATAAGACTAATCCCTGTAGTTCCAAAACATAAGTAATCATTGCTGTCAACCTCTTTAAAATAATAAATAAGATTATTATGTGGTAATGGTTTGTAAAAATTTTGTCCATCAAAGTATTGCACCCTGCCATTGGATGAAACCCAAATTTGATCCATCGTATCGATGAATATGTCATTGATGGTTTTGGAAAATAAATTAGCATTTTCATCAAAGTTATATTGGGCACATTTTAATACAGGTATCTGGCCGGATGCTGAATAAGCAATCATGCCTAAAATAACTATTATATTGATGCACCTATTCAGCATGAGCCAAAATTAATCAAATATTATACAGCATTTTTACATTTGAAAAAGACAATTTTATTGATTAAAATACATTCATTTAGGTATATCAGATTTTTTTGAATGTTACTGAATTCATAGTATGAATAGTGCCACTGTTTGTTATCAATGGCTTATTTGTAGGATTATTGATTGCGCTAAAGTCGATATTTTTGATCGTCAAACTTTTTCCAGAGTTTACTTTCAAGCCATAATTTCCTGGTATTCCTGAAAAATTGAATATGATCTCAGGTTTTGAACCAGGATTATTTCCCATGAGCGTTAGGTCTTTATCAATGTCCATGGATGAAGTGAGGTTAATACTTGTAATAGTGAAAGTAATCGCACTTCCATCTGTAATACAAGTCAAAATGTCCCTCAGTGACCCGGAACCTGAATCTGCACTTGAAGTAACTACTGGAATACAAGTGGGAACAAATTCGTCTGCACCAATATCAGGTGTGGTTGGGCTTCTATTCTCACCATCAAAATCAGTTTGCACTAAACTATGCCCAATGCCTACGTTATTTATTTGGGCGTCATTTGTGTGTAAATCTGTGTTAGAGATAAAAACTGGTGCCAGATTCAAACTGTGGATATCCTTTCCAACATTATTTAAGGCTGTGAAATCTGTGTACAGTTGTGAATTAATCGATGCAATATAGTCCCCGGTTGTAAAAATGCAGTTGTAGTCAAAAATGGGAATATTGTTACCAACATCATATACTTTACCACCAACAGAATTGATCAAAACATTGTTTACAATGCTATCTGAATAAGCGAGGTTAATCCTCAAATTAGCTGCACCTTCATTTTCATTGCCATATAATAATATGCTGTTATTGACTATTTTATAATTTCCAAAGCCAAATCCACTTACATTAATTCCTGAATCAGTTGTTGAGTTTATGGATATCATATTGTTGGTCATAACGTCAGTTGCATATATGCCATTTATATAAATACCCCTAATGCCTCCCGCATATAAATTTATTTGGTTTTTATCAATAATGGCACCTGATGCATCATTTGATAATTGAATCGCAGATAAGACAAACTGATCACTGCTAATTTTGTTTTTTCTTATTTGAATTCCAGTGGTGTTTAAAACTGATATCCCGTAGTTTCTAAAATTTATGATGTCATTATTTTCAATCACAATTTGGTCTCTATTTCCCCCATATCCTTCAAAATTGATTCCTGTGGATCCCCCAATAATTTTGGAGTTTATAATTCCAATCGCACCAGCATGGTCTATGAATTGAATGGCTGACTTATTTGAAGTAAATGTGTAAGGGGCGGCATTGATTACACAGTTTTGAAAACTATCATAAACACTAAAATTACTTATGATAATTGCATCCTCAATCGGAATACCGGTTTGAATAAAGCTAAGCTTTTTAAATTTTACATTGTAGGCATTTGTAAATTTTAATATATGAACATCGGGTTGAGTGATGATAACACTACTGCTATCTCCATTTTCTGCGGTAAAGGTTGTGGAAGTGCCATTAAAATAGTTGATATTAAGTTGTTCATTGTAGGTTCCTGGACGCACGTTGAAGGTAACCTCACTACAAGCCCCTATGGTATGCAAAGTAGACAAAGCATCGTTGAATGTATTAAAATCAGGACTGATTCCGCCGATGGTGTAGCTGCCGTTTAAACCTGCATATAAGGTTAGAGTCAGCGTATCATTTTGATTGTTGGTATCATTTAAACCATTGGGAGAATCGCTCCATACTTTGAGTATGTGCGATTCACCAACAATGGAAAAGGATTTAAATCCGAGGGTAAATGTATTGAAGTAGTTTGGGTCAGCAGGGATTACCTCATTAAAATGCACGGTTGATTGAGGAACACCATCCCATGTCCAATTGAGATCAAATTCAGAAACTACATTGCTACCTTTATTTTGAACGTAAACTTTTATTTCATTACTTCCCACACAATAGGACTTCAAGTCTCCAAAAGGAACGGAGAGGTCATTGAGAATAGGTACAAAAGCAATGAAATTATGATCCAATGACCAGCTGTTATCAGCATTTGTAAAATAATCAAATGTAGCGCTAAAGCCATTTATGTCCTGAATGCCTTGTGTTGCATATTGACAATTTGCATTGTTGCCATTCCAAACAGAGCTGTGGATTTCTATTCTGTTTGAGGTTTCATAAAGTTTTACTTGACCTTCATAATAAGAATCCAACGGGCAATCAAGAGCATTAAAAGTGAATGAAACTATGAATACCCTGTTTGGAAATGTACCAATGGTTTCGTATTGATATTCATTAAAATAATCAGTGCCGTCTTCAAATTTAGCTTCTGCTAAGGTATAACATGCAGCTATGATGTTCTTTGGTGCAGACGGACTTGGTAAAGGGGTCTCAGTACAACAGGAAGTATTTTCAGGAATTCCAAATTGGAGTAGACCATTAAAATCCACATTTACATGTGTATATTCATTGCCATAAAAAGTGAACGGAAAACCAATTGGCACAGTAGCATACGAATCCTGATTGACTTGAACTATAATAGGGTTTTCAGTTTCATAATTATAGGTGCCTACATAATCTATTACATATTGGGCCGTTCCAAGATTAGAAAAAATGAGCACTAGAAGTAGGCAATTAGCGGCTTTTAGGTATTTTGATAAGGTGTTCAATAGCATTTTGACTAAGCTTTTTTTGTGGGAAATATTACTTAATAATTTTTCTCAAAATTCAGCTTTCAAATCATTCTATCTAGTTACCCGTTTGGGTGATTTTTGTATAGTTATATTCTTTATACGCAGAGACGCAGGGCCCTGCGTCTGTACAAAGTAGAAAGTTCATAAAGTAATCATATTATAATAAACGCAGAGACGGAGGGCCCTGCGTCTATCATAAACGGGAAGAAAAGGCTGGTAGCTCGTGGCTCGAAGCGCTCGAAGCTCGAGGCAAAAATTGCTGAACCGCGGAATTGCTAAATTGCTTTTAGCAGGAAAATTAAATGGCGAATGGGCTTTAGCTTGTTCAATTCTTGAAAGCAGTGAGGAAGATAACGCTGGATAAACATGTCATAACCATCGTGACATTAAGGATACCGCTACACATAAATTATTTAAATAAAATAACCTCTTTGTCCAAACTTTCGATAATAGCCCCTGCTACTTTTCTTCCCAACTGGAGCCCCACTTCATTGTCACTTCTGAAATGAATGCCTCCCTGAAATCGGGACTCAGCTGCATCTTTTGCTTTTTGCAGAAAAAATCTTTGTGAAGGGGAAAAAGATAAGAATAGAGTTCGCCCATAACGCTTGAAATAGCCGCATGTCCTGATGGATACCCGGGAAATGGAGGTGTCGGCAACAAAGGTTTATATGTAGGGTCATATTGATCGGGCCGAATTCCCCAATAGGCATATTTTGCATCAAAGCAGGAAACGAATCCTTCATAAGAACCCAATGAAGCTATTGCATAAATCCTGGCAGACAATACAGGATCCAAATGGAAGTTGTATTCAAACATTCTTTTGTTGAGCTCAGGCAGCCAGAAGTTTTGTGTATTCCAATAAAAAGCATTGGCTTGTGACTCTTGGGAAGGCACAAAGTTTCTCAATTCTTGCATTTCATCTTCAAAATCCGGAGGGGGTAGAGGGCGAAATTGACTGCCATTGGTGAGCACAACCGTTGTAAACTGACCACCCTGTGGAAAGGCAGCATAAGAACCTCTCCATAATTTCGGATCGGAAGGTACTTTGCCGTCCCAGGCTTGTTTTGGCAGAAATCCTTTTGTTTTTTCTATTTCGGCTTGAGCAATGCGTTTGCCTAAGTCAAAACCTGCCTTGGTGTCGCTAGGAAAGGCAAATCCAGACATTATCCGTGAATCCATTTGTTGCTGGGCCATCCTTTGTACGGAATCTGCCATTTCAGGAAAAAAATGAGAAATGATGGTTACAGCTGTACCTGCCGCAACAGCATATTCGCAAGGGTAGGAAGGGCTTGTTGGTTTAGGACCAAAAGTTTTTACTTTTATATTGACTTCAAAAGGCCGTTTTCTCTTGTATTGATTTTTGATTTTCCAGGCAGTAAGGGTTGCATCATAAGTTGAAATACCCAATAATAAATTGGCTAGAATGCCTTCGTTTGTTCCATTTGTCCATAGTGAAGCCATTAAATTTTGCCAGTGATAGGAAGGTGACCCGGCATTCCATCTCATCATTTCTTGATGGGCAATGTTTTTTTGCATATTTAGCACTTCCTTAATTTCATTTTTAGGGTTTTCTGGTTTTGGCAAAGAGAAATCATTTGAAGCAGGAATAAACCAGGTATTCCAATCCTGAAAGCTTCCCAGATGTTGAGCACTCAAATAGGTGGAGATCAGCAATAAAAAAACAACAATTTTCTTTTTCATCTTTTAATATTTTTTTCAAACTTATTTCAAACATTTTTGAATAAATTCATTAATCAACAGAGGGCCTCAAAGCGTCAACCAATGACTACTTTGGGTCAATGAAACATTCTATGACCTTGACGTGTGGGTTTATTTTTTTATTTTCAAATTATCCAAACCAAATGGAATCTGGAAGGCATAGATTTATTAGCCATAAAATTTGATCGAGATCTAAGAGAAATGGAGTCATAGGCTAAGTTGCGGCGAAATTGGGCAATGAAGATATCGATTCTATTTGCCAATGGAAAATGGTCAATTTCATTTTCTATTGGTTTATATTTGCGCAAATAAAAATAAAACCTACTCTTGAATGTAAATTCATTATGGCTCAAGCTGCAATCCAAAAAATACGAGATGGTATTTTTTTATCTCAAAATGGGTGTGGCTTTTTGGTCCTTAGAATTTTTTGCAGACCTTGTTGAGGGATCAGACAATTTATTTCCAAGAGTCATCAATAGTTTTTGGCTGCTCATTTATATCATTGTTATCAATTATTATTTATTCGAATATTCGATCCCCTTTTTAAGGAAATCCTGGAAGAGAGTTTTTGTAGCACCTTTTTTCATATTCTTTTATTTATTCTTATTTTCCGTTGGGTACTATGCCTGGAGATTTCTGGGAATAAAATTGCACTTTTATAGTGAATTAAAAGTTTATGAATCTATAAGAGATGGACTATCCGAATTTTTTCCCAGAGGACTTTTTTCTGCAATTTTGATCGGAGTGATCAGACATTTTTACAATTATCAAAAATTAAAGCAAGATGCCCAGCAATTGCGTATAGAAAAACAAGAGGCAGAATTGAATTACCTCAGATCACAAACCAATCCTCATTTTCTTTTTAATACGCTAAACAACATCTATTCCCTGGCAAAAGATAAATCCGACCTGGCACCCAAGTCTATCATGCAATTGTCTAAATTGTTGAGGTATATGTTATATGAAACCAACGCAGACCACATTGCGATAGAACAAGAAATCAAGATCATCAACGATTACATTGACCTTGAAAAATTGCGGTACGACGATTCTTTAAAGGTGGACTTTCATTATGAGGTGGAGGATATGAAACAAGACATTCAACCTTTATTACTGATTCCTTTGGTAGAAAATGCCTTTAAACATGGCGTCTCTGAAACTCGAAATCAACCCTTTGTAAATATCCAACTCAATATTAAAGACAAACAATTGGATTTTAAAGTCAGGAATTCCAAGGAAAATAAACCACAGGAAGTATCTGAAAAAGAGACGATTGGTTTGCCCAATTTGCAGAGGCAGCTTGAATTGATTTACAAAGATTTCCAATTGAGTTCAGAAATTACAGAGAAAGAATTTCTCACCTTTTTGAAAATAAACCTCGATAGTCATGTCTGAAATTCGATGTATCATTATTGAAGATGAGCCCTTGGCTGTAAAAGTATTGGCCGATTATATTTCGCAGATTTCTTTTCTGGAACTACAAGGCTCTTTTAAAGACGCCATTTTAGCAACAGAATTTTTGCATTCCAATGAGATTGATTTGATTTTCTCGACATCCATTTGCCCAAATTGAAAGGTATGGACTTTATCAAAACGCTAAAGACACAACCGTCGATCATTGTGACAACTGCCTACCATCAATACGCAGTAGAAGGTTTTCAATTAAATGTCACTGATTACCTTTTAAAACCTATAGAATTTGATCGATTTCTGATTGCAGTAAATAGAGTTCCAAGGAAGTCAAAACCAGAACTGGTGCCAAAAGATGAGTTTAAAAATTACTTCTTTATTACGGCCCAGAAAAAGAAAGTCAAAATTTTATTTGACCAAATATGTTACATCGAAAGCCAAAAGGAATATGTAAAAATCGTTACACAGAGCAAAGATTATATTGCCAAAATGAGCACCAAAGAAATTGAGGAAATGCTTCCCACGAACCTATTCAAAAGAATTCATAGATCATTTATCATTGCCTTGGACAAAATAGAATCTTTTAATGCTGAGATGGTGGAAATAAAGGAGGTCAATATTCCGATTGGGCGTGGGTATAAAGGTATCATTGAAAAAAGCTTGTAAACCTTTGCTCCAAAACTGCTCAGAGATAAAGAATATAGGGTGAAAAGTCTTTAGCCAGTTCATTTCTGAGAAGCAGAGAGGAAGAAAACACTGTGTAAACGGGCTTTAGACTATTCTCCGAAAAAGTGAGCCATTTTGAAAATTTCGTAGAAATTACGAAAATAAGCAGAAGATATTTAAGTGTCCATCGCTTTGGCTACCGCATTTTTCATTTGAGCCAAACCTTTTTCAATGACCAATTTTGGCTCCATCTTGTAGTACTCTGGATTGAATAATTCAAGAGATAACACTACTTTTTCACGATCTTTTGCCAAATCCTTTAAGATGGAGGTCAAGGGAGCATCACCTGATCCTGGATAAATTCTATCAGCATCTGTGATGGTTTTGCGGTCAAATGCCAAAAGGTAATCATTCATATGAAAAACTTCTATGGCACTCGATGCAATCAATTTTAAAGAATCAAAATTGGAGCCTCCTTTGTACAAATGGTATACATCGGTGAGCAATCTCGTTTCTGGCATGCCACACTGTGCAGCAACGTAAAGTAATTGACTGGTCTTATATAAAGTTTTTGAGAATCCCCACAACTCTAACTGTGGTATCACATTTTGTTGAATACCAATCTCTAATAACTTTGCAAAACGTTCACCAACTGCATCGTAGGAATCAACTTCTTTGTCTGTAAGTCCAGCAGGTGGAGCAGCAATGCGTTGGCAATCCAAAATAGACAACATTTCCATCTCTCTTTTAGCTTGTTCGAGCGCTTCATGTCTTTTGGTATCATCGGGGTGGATCCACTGAGCAAAGCCAATAGCGTCTTCCACTTTTAAACCATAATCTTTAATCTTTTTGGATAAATCTTTGAGTGACCTTCCACTTTCTTTGTAACTGTTCAGAACAGGAATCCATAATTCAAGCCCATCGTAACCAGCACCTGCCACTAATCTAATTTCCTCATCAAGATCTATTTTTGGCCTCTGATGGTACTGCTGTTGAAGCAATAAGAAAATTTGGTTTTGACCTTTGCGGATGATTTTTCCGTTTGTGAGGCAGGTATGGAAGGATTTAATAGGGTAGCACAACCAGCTATTCCCATATTTTTCAATACATTTCTTCTATCCATGTTGACTTTCTCGATTTAAAGTAGTGACAATGTTTATCAGCACAAGAAAACGAATATTCGGGAATTGTTAAAATCTATTTTATAATCAGCTTTCAGTTTTCGGCTGTCAACAGCTCTTCAGAATTATGTTTTGGCTTTTGTTTGCTGCGTTAGATTGGTGACAATCTTAGGGAAAATGAGATAATGAAATGGATAAACAGCATACCAATATAATCTGCCAAGCAACCCTTTAGGACGAAAAACAGCCTTTTGTACCAAGGTCGCTTTTTCTTCATCTTGTAAAATTTTAAATTCTAACCAAGCTTCTCCAGGTAATTTCATTTCTGCCAAAAGGAGCAGCCGATTTTCTTCTTTGTCTGCTACCAAAACCCGCCAGAAATCGATGGCATCACCTTCTGTAAGATCATGGATGTCACGACGACCTCTTCTGAGCCCAACACCACCAAATGTCTTATCAAGTAATCCTCTCATAGACCATAGAAAACTAGATGAATACCAGCCATTTACACCGCCTATACTCCAAATTTTATCTCGTACCATTGTGATGTTCTCCAATGGAAAATCCTTGGTTTTTTTATCTACAAAACAACCATATTTGGGCACTCTTACTTTCCTTTTGTAATAGTTGTAATTGATCAACCCAGAACTGAAAGCATCTTTCCAACTAGACACCACAAAGTTGTTGATTATCATACTGTTAGCTAGCTCTAATGCTTTCATATAATCAATTTGAGGGTGGGGGAGTAAGTCCAATATTTCCTTATTTTTGCATACTACATCATTTTTCATACTTGATACCAAACTGGAGGCCAATTTGTAGGAAGTAGAAGTAACAAAATAAAGCCAATAAGAAGATAGCTTTGGTGAAAAAATAGGCACACTGATGATCCACCTTTTCAAACCACGATGTTTTGCATATGCCATCATCATCTCTTTATAGGTGAGGATTTCAGGACCTCCAATATCAAAACTTTTATCATAGAAGCGAGGATCTCCAGCAGTTGAAAGCAAATAACTGATCACATCTCGAATGGCAATGGGCTGACACTTGGTATTGATCCATTTGGGTGCAATCATGATGGGTAATTTCTCAACCAAATCTCTGATGATTTCAAAAGAAGCGCTACCAGAACCGATTACAATGGCTGCTCGAAGGGTAGTGAGCGGCACTTTGGAAGAAGATAAAATTTGTTCTGTTTTAAATCTGGATTGCAGATGTTTGGAAAGATTGTCATCATTTACGATACCACTGAGATAGATGCATTGTTTTGCAGTAGTGCAATTCAGATATTTTACAAACTGATTGGCCATCGTTGTTTCCATATCTGCAAAATCAGTCGAACTCGCAGACATGCTGTGCACTAAATAATAAACAATGTCGACATCCAGAGGTAAAATATTTTCCAGATCATCAACCATCATGTCTGCTTCAATCAGTTGGATTTTTTCTGGAAAAGCATATTTACTGTCTAGTTTGAGTCTGTTGCGATCCCTGACCACACAATATATTTCATGATCCGATTCACTCAGATTTTGCAATAATCTTTTTCCAATATATCCAGTAGCACCAGTAAGCAATATTTTCATAATGACTTAACAGTATAACTTGATATACTGTTTCAAATCCTAAGTTATGACTTGAAACTTATATAATGTTATTTGTCTTCAAAGAAAAGTAAATAGGATGGTTCTAGGAGCTAAAGTATGGAGATCCGTAAAATAGCATTTAACATAATATCAATTATAGGGTAAAAGGATGGAAGGTTTTTGGATCTAATAAAGCTCAGCGACTTAAGAAATGCTCTGCAAATACTTGAAGTTCTTCATTTTCTTTTTGAACAAAAATTTCGAACATTTTTACGTTTACCTGGTGTGCCAACGTTGAAATTCCTACATCTATCAAACGCAAACCTTTTTCTGTCAAAAATACATTGTCGAAAACACCACCTGGAATATTTGAAGGTCTGAGCATGTCGCGATGGACAAATCCATTTCGATGCAATTCGTGGACTTCATCAAAAAAAACGTCCAACCAAATTTCTCGTTTTGATAATTCATAAGCTCTATAATCCATTGGATATAATCTTTCCATGATCAGCATATCACCTTGCATTACATCATTATATTCCAATCTCTTGAACTTCACCACTAAATCATTGATATTGTTGGCAAATTTCATTTTTTCGGCTTCTGATCCTATATCAGATCTTGAGTCAGAAATAAAAAGTTTTCCAACTTCAGTATCATCAATGGCAATGACCAGATTATTGTCACATGAAGAAAGCTTGCTTGGATGTAATTTACTCAATTTGGTTCCGATTTGAAGTACACTTTACAACAAATACTTCACTGTGCTCAAAAACAAGTCATCCTCGATCACAATGCGCCTATAAGCTGGTACATAATGATCAACTATGAACTCAGGCGACGTATCTGCAATTTGCAGGAAACAAGAAGGTGTAATGAATAAATGGCAATTCTTGTATTGCATACTGCGCTCTACGTGATAATGTCCGGTAAAGATGTAAAATGATAAATGGGAAAACTTGTCCAGCAAATCGTTGAACTCATCGATTTGTGTAAATGCGTAGCGATCATCTATGTGTGGAACCATGGATTTCCTGGGTGGATGATGCATAAAAATGTACACTTTTGAGTCCTGGTGACTGGTGAGTTTATGCTCAAGCCATTGCCATTGATTTGTGCTCATGGATCCTTGAACCGTGTCCAAGAAAATCATTCCTTTGTATTCATAAAAATATTCCAAACTTTCTGTCCCAGTAAAAATCTGCGAGATCATTTTGGAGTCATCATGATTTCCGCCAATGACTTTATAATCAAAAGGTTTTGAATCAAGCATGGATTTTACGTGATGATAAACCTCTTCAACCGGATCCTGAAAACAAATATCTCCGGAAATTACAATTAAATCAGCCTGTTCGTCCGCCTCTACCCTTCCCAAAATTTGATTGAAATTGGCTAATGTATCAACACCATTGGCATGAGTTCCCAAAGCAGCAATATGTAAATCAGTTATCTGTATGATGACCATTATTATGCAATTAATTAAAACACAGGGTGAAAATAACGAGCTTTGTCAATGATAAGCATTATTTTTGCGGCAAATTTTAAAATAAGGTCATGCCTTTGGTGTACTTAACAAGAGTGGAAAGATTCAATGCAGCGCATAAATTATGGGTTGATGATTGGTCTGAAGAAAAGAATTTTGAAGAATTTGGTAAATGTGCCAACAAAAATTGGCATGGCCATAATTATACGTTATTGGTCACCGTAAAAGGTAGCCCAGATCCAATCACAGGTTTTGTAATTGATGCAAAATATTTGTCGAAATTGATTAGAGAACACATCACCGACAAATTGGATCATTGTAACTTAAACCTGGATGTAGATTTCATCCCAAAGGGAACGCAAGCAACAACAGAAAATCTTTGTATTATAATTTGGCAACAACTTCAAACTAAATTACAAAACTGCCGTTTACACTGCATCAAATTGATAGAAACAGAAAACATCTACGCAGAGTATTATGGCGAATAATTACAAAAAGACTGAAGAATTCAACCCCAATGTAACTTCTATTTTAAAAGATGGATATGAAACCATGCTTAGCCAATTGGGTGAGGATCCACAAAGAGAAGGCCTCCTCAAAACACCAGAACGAGCCGCGAAGGCTATGCAATTCCTTACTTCCGGATACGAACAGGATCCAAGAGCAATTTTAAAATCAGCGCTTTTCAAAGAAGATTATAATGAAATGGTCATCGTAAAAGACATTGAATTGTATTCATTGTGCGAGCACCATTTATTGCCTTTTTATGGAAAAGCGCATATTGCCTACATACCAAATGGTTATGTAGTAGGTTTGAGCAAACTTCCAAGATTGGTTGACGTTTTTGCGAGAAGATTGCAAGTGCAAGAACGTTTGACCCATGAAATCGTGGACTCCATCTGGGAAATTTTAAAACCTCATGGTGTAGCAGTGGTTATTGAGGCGAGCCACATGTGTATGATGATGAGAGGTGTACAAAAGCAGAATAGCTCAACGACAACCTCGGCGTTCAAGGGAGAGTTTAAAAACGCAGAAACCAGAACAGAATTTCTCAATTTGATAGGGAAATCTCTACATTAAATATATTTGATAAACCAATTTTGTTTTTTATGAAATCATTCGTTTTTCCAGGTCAAGGTGCTCAGTTCCAAGGAATGGGCAAAGATTTATACACTGACCACATTGCAAGTCGAAAAATTTTCGATCAGGCCGACGACATTTTAGGATATAAATTATCGGAAGTGATGTTTGAAGGAAGCGATGATGATCTCAAAGAAACCAAAATTACTCAGCCAGCTTTGTTCGTGCATGCAATTGCAAAATTACAAACACTGACTGGTGAGTTTGAGCCAGCCGCTGTTGCAGGGCACTCACTTGGCGAATTTTCTGCCTTAGTCGCTGCTAAAGCACTGAGTTTTGAAGACGGTTTAAAACTAGTTTACGAAAGAGCCATGGCCATGCAAGACGCATGTGAACTCAATCCCGGAACCATGGCAGCTGTTTTAGGCTTGGAAGACCATTTGGTGGAGGAAGTATGTGCAAGTATAGAAAATGAAACAGTTGTGCCTGCAAATTATAATTGTCCGGGACAATTGGTCATCAGTGGCTCTCTCAAAGGGATCGAACTAGCTGTGCAAGCCTTGAAAGATGCAGGTGCAAAACGTGCACTAGTATTACCTGTTGGTGGTGCTTTTCACAGCCCGCTAATGGATAGTGCTAAAGAAAGACTAGCTTCTGCTATTGAATCAGCTATTATAAAAACACCCATTTGTCCCATCTATCAAAATGTGGTTGCTGCCCCAGTAACTGATCCTGTACAGATCAAAATCAATTTGATAAACCAACTCACAGGTTCTGTAAAATGGACTCAAAGTATACAACAAATGATTGCTGACGGGATGACTGAGTTTGTTGAAGTAGGTGGAAGTGGCAAAGTGCTTTCTGGTCTGATCCTGAAAATAAATAGAACAATACTCACTTCTTCCTTATAATTTTTTCAACCATAGGGCCATTCGGATATTAAATCCATGAAGTATTTCTATATTTGTGGCTTAGCAAATACATCAATTTTTGGAAAATATCCTCGAAACAGGTAAGTTGTTGATCTCAGAACCTTTTAGTCAAGACGTTAACTTCAAGCGTACTGTGGTGCTTATCAGCGACTATCGAGTTGAAGATGGAACTGTAGGTTTTGTACTCAACAGACCTACAAATCTGAAGATCAATGATTTGCTTTCTGATTTCCCTGAGATTGATTCTAAAGTCTATTACGGTGGTCCGGTTGCTATAGATACGATTCATTATATTCACTGCAAAGGAGATATTGTTGATGACAGTCGTTTCATCAGCAAGGGTCTGTTTTGGGGAGGAAATTTTGATAAACTCAAATTTCTAATTGACGCGGGTTTAATTTTGGCATCTGATATCAAATTTTTCATTGGATATTCTGGATGGTCACCTGGTCAATTGGAAGAAGAGATGGTAGAAAAATCTTGGATAATAGCAGACATGGACATCAACTACGCCTTTACCAATAAAATTCCAGACATATGGCATCACGTACTCAATGCCAAAGGGGCAAACTATAAAGTGATTGCCGATATGTCTGATTCATTCAGCCTTAATTAAAAAATAACAAATGGTTTATATAAGTGATGTGTCGCTGCATTTTGGCGATCGTACCCTGTTGGATGGGATTAGTTTTTTATTGAATGAAAAGGAAAGAGTTGGGTTGGTTGGACGTAATGGTGCAGGTAAGTCTACCCTTCTCAAAATCATTTCAGGTCAAATTAATTCGGACACGGGCGGAATTCAAGCTCCAAAAGGTTATACCATTGGTTATCTAAAGCAGGATTTGTTGTTTGAAGACAATTTATCCGTGATGGATGAAGTCAAAAAATGCTTCGTGGAATACAATGCACTCAGTAATGAAGTGGATCAAATTGGTGTGGAAATAGGTGAAAGAACCGATTATGAATCTGATGCCTACCATGACTTATTGGTAAGAATGGCTGAAATCAATGATCGTTTGCACATAATTTCTCCAGGAAACCTCGACGCAGAAGTGGAAAAGATCCTAAAGGGTCTTGGTTTTAAGGTCGTGGATTTTGAAAAACGAATGCGTGAATTTAGTGGAGGCTGGCAAATGCGTGTCGAATTGGCTAAATTACTATTAACAAAACCCAATTTGTTGATGCTGGATGAACCTACCAATCACTTGGATATAGAATCCATTATTTGGTTGGAAAATTATCTCAAGACTTATCCAGGCATTGTCGTGATCATTTCCCACGATAAACGCTTTCTCAACAATTCCTGTAACAAAATCATAGAGCTGGAACTCGGTAGAGCCAATATATATAATGGAAACTATAATTTCTATCTCTCAGAAAAAGCAGCAAACAGGGACATTTTAATGGCCTCCTATGCCAATCAACAGAAAATGTTGGCTCAAAAGGAAAAGACCATCAACAGATTCATGGCCAAGGCTACTAAAACTTCCATGGCACAGTCCATGCAAAAGCAATTGGACAAAGTGGAACGAATTGAGATACCACAAGAAGACACTGAAGTTTTCAATATAAAATTCCCTAAAGCTCCACACAGCGGTCGCATTGTCATTGAAGCCCAAAATGTTTCCAAATCTTTTGGCGACAAAAAAGTATTGGAAAACCTAAATTTTACGCTTGAGAAAGGCGATAAAATTGCTTTTGTAGGGAAGAACGGTATGGGAAAAACCACCATGTCCAAAATCATTGTAGGGCAGCTCTCCCCTACTTCTGGTCAGGTCAATTATGGCGCAAATGTGGAAATATCCTATTATGCCCAAAATCAGGCAGAACTACTTGACATGTCTAAAACTGCTTTGCAAGTGATGGAAGACAGCGCCCCACCCGAGCAACGATCAAAAGTAAGGTCTATTCTAGGTGCATTTTTATTCTCTGGTGATGATTCTGGTAAAAAGGTAAGCGTTTTGTCTGGAGGTGAAAGGGCAAGATTGGCCATGGCTTGTATGGTTATGAAACCTGGTAACTTACTCATTCTGGATGAGCCTACCAATCACTTGGATATTTTGTCAAAAGAGATTTTGCAGAATGCGATCAAAACTTTTGATGGGACTTTGATCATCGTAAGTCACGACAGGGAGTTTTTGGAAGGTCTTACAGAGAAAGTCATGGAGTTTCATGAAAATGGTATTACAGAATATTTGGGCGACATCAATTACTTCCTCAGCAAGAAAAACTATGCTGATGTGAGAGAAATTGATCAAACCAATGGTAAAGCGTCAGTTGCAGTCAATCCTGTCAAAGTATTGGATCAGAATGAGTTAAAACAAATAAAACGTAAGATTCAATATTTGGAAAGAGATATAGAAGAGAAGGAAAAGAAGATCAACGATTTAAACTTAAAAATGTCTGATGCTCAATTTTATCTCAGTCCAGACTTTGCTAAATCATCAGCTCAGTTAAAAACATTACAAGAGGAGCACAGTACGCTGATGGTAACTTGGGAGAACTTAGTGGAAACTTTAGGAGAATAATTGGGAACAATTTAAAACCTAAAATAAAGACGACATCTCTGCATTCAGCCTGATAGCTTCTTCTCTAGCTTTTAGTGCAAAGTCTTCTTTATCAGATGCATACAAAATACTTCTTGAAGCATTGATCAAAAGACCACCCAAGTCATTTGCTCCATGCGAAATCACAGTTTTTGCATCTCCTCCTTGTGCGCCAACACCGGGCACCAAAAAGAAATGATCAGGCAGCAAAGCCCGGACATGGCCAATTTCTTCGCCATGGGTTGCACCAACAACATACATCATATTTTCAGGATTGCCCCATTTTGAGGAAGCTTTCAAAACCGTTTCATAGAGCAAAGAACCGTCTTCCATTTTCAACCTTTGAAAATCATTGGATCCTTTATTGGAAGTCAAGCCAAGTAAAATCACCCATTTATCATTAAACTCCAGAAAAGGAGTTACTGAGTCTTCACCCATGTATGGCGCCACAGTAACCGCATCAAAGTTTAAGTGTTCAAAAAATGCCTTGGCATACATTTTAGAGGTGTTTCCTATATCCCCTCTTTTGGCATCTGCAATGGTGAAAAGATGGCTTGGAATGTGATTGACTAAATCCTCAAGAATAGTCCAACCTTCAGGGCCTAGTGATTCGAAAAAAGCAAGATTTGGCTTATAAGCTACACAAACATCATGGGTTGCATCAATGATCTCCTTACAAAAATCTAGAATGCCTTGCGGATTGTTTTTTATTGAAGCAGGAAGTTTCGACCCATCTGGATCTAATCCAATACACAAGGCCGATGCCTTTTTGCACATTTCATCATAAAGCTGACTTCTGGTCATAAAACAAACTTAGTTTAGTCCATTGACAGCTTCAATGGAAACTATTTCGGGAACTCTAGATCTGATGGCTTGTTCTACCCCAGCCCTCATGGTCATTGCAGACATAGAACAGAATTCACAATTCCCCAACCATTTTACTTTTACGTGCATGTCTTGGGTGATGTCCACAATTTCAATATTCCCTTCGTCAACAGCCAAATGTGGTCTGATATCGTCCAGCGCTTTATTTACTTTTTCAAAAAGAAGATCTTTTTCCGTTTCAGTCATTTGACAAATTTAATTTACCTATCGTACGCAAATGTATACATTATAAAAAAATAAATAAAACATTAGTTCATTTTCCAGCTTTTTATCTCCATTCTTACTGTACTAAAACTCTGACGCCCTCAGAATGGCTCGTAAATTCAGGACTATAACTACTTTGAATGGTTGCTACCCCTCCACTGTAATTGCCCTTGTGTACGGCAATGATTTTGTTTTCGATCACTTTTGTTCCTTTTTGTAAGTTTTGGAAGAAATAATTTGCCTGGTAATCTGTGATATCTTGTGAATAACTTGGATAAAACCAATAACCATAAGCACCTTCTCCTTTTTGTGGTTCGAACCCAGCAGGTCTAGCGTCAGTAAGAGTTACAAAGTCCATGTCCCTGTCAACGGTTATAAAAATTCTGGAAGTAATCACATCACCTGGACGTACACTTTCACCCACTTTGAGGGCAATCAATTCTTTACCGTTTTTGCCATCCACTTCTTTGTACAAAGTTTTTTTGATAGTCAATGGATTATCTGACTTTTTGACCACTTTATCCGCTTGTTCATAATATTGAAGATAGATCGCACCGTAAGTCAAATGATCGGAATTGTTCTTCACTTTTATTTCGTTAGCGCCCGAGGAAAGTAAGTTTAGATCTAGATAAGTCTTGAGGTAACCCACTTCATTGATGGAAATAGCCAATGGTTTTCCATTTAAAGAAACAATAGGAGCAGAATGAGTCAAACTGGCCTCCTTTTTAGAACCTTTTAAAAGTAAAGCATGAACCACATCAGCTGTTTGATTGCTGTTGATCCAAGTATTGGTTTGCTTTTGTTTGATCAACCAAATTTTCATTTCATCAATTTCTTTATCAGATTTGCCTTTTCTTACGTAGAAATCAATGATGTCCGCTTGTAAACTGATGGGCATTTGATAAAAGCCAAAACCCGTCCTTTCTTCCCAATAAGTACCCATTTCTGGCGATGTACGTTTGGTTTGGTCAAAGTATTTTGCCACGTTGTTGACCACACTTTCATTTCCAAATTGAATGGCCAAAAGACCCAAAATTGCCTTGTCATAAATACTTACTTTATTCCAATGCTCCATGTGTTTATCAAAATAGAACTTGAAAGCCTCGTTTTTGAGTAAGTCTCCTTTTTTCATGAAATAAGACAAAATACTGATGGTATGTAATTCGCTGCCAACAGTGTAGTTGTTGAGGTTTGTCCTTTTCTTGAGTAACTGATAATTAACCTCCAAGTCTTTTAAAATGAAAATTGTAGCCGCCTCAGCAATTTTGCTCAATTCTTTGGTTTCAATACCATGTTGTTTGAGTCTGGCAATGTCTTTTAAAATGGCTGCAGTAATGTATGGTGAAGATCTGAAATCCTTTTGCCAAGCAAAGCCGCCATCATTATTTTGTTGTAAGCTCAATGCAGCAATATCGCTTGTTATTTCATTGGTTACATTGTTGATATTCAGGAATTTTTGAAGCCCCTCATAATTTAATACTTCAGCTTTGGCCATTCCCACATAAGGAGTCGCTTGGAGAAGCACATACTTCAGTTCTTCATTTTCTTGTAGCTTGGATTGGAATTTATTTCCACTGGCCAATTGTGCTATCAATGCTTTTTTAAATCCGGGAGCATCTTCCAAAATCCTAAGACCCATTTTGTCTGTATAAATCCTCCTCATCAATTGGCTAGCTGTATTGATGGTTGCACCGTTTAAAGTAGGCAAAGCCACAAATGCAGTCCAAGCTGGGTCAGAAGTAAATTCGAAAGCGACCTGTTTTACACTGCCATTTTTCAATGCAGGTAAAGTAAACTTTATAGACTTTTCCTCTTTGGCTCTGGCATTGAATGGGAAAGTTTCTGTGATCAGAATTTGATTTGTGACAATCGGGATGATGTCTCTTTCGGCATCCGAAGCATCAGATGTTTTTGCAAGTACAGTAAATTCCAACAAACTCACATCGGTAAATTCTGGAACCTTGATTTTCCAAAATACTGCTTTGGTTTCTCCTGATTTAAGATTTATTTTTTGTTGTAAATCATCAGCCCAGGACAGAGAACTTTCTGCAATAAAGTCTTTAAGAATTAACTCGCAATTGACTGATTGATAATCCTTTTCAGACAAATTCGAAACATTGGCAGAAAGAACCAGTTCATCACCAAATCTTATCAAACGCGGTTTGTTTGGTTTGATCATCAATGGTTTTTGCGTGACAATGAAGCGCTCCTCGTATCCCATTTTCATGTCTTTGTCGTGGGCTAAAAGCATCAATTTCCATCTTGTCAATGCATCATTCATTTTATAATGGATGGTAACTTTACCATTTTTGTCTGGAGTAAGATTTGGATAGAAAAACACCGATTCGTTGAGATTTTCTCTGATTTCTATGGCTTGTTCAGCAATTGCAGGCGGTGCTGCGGGAGGTGGTGGACTTGCCTTAGCCTCAGAGTCTGATGCCATAGCCGATTCCTCGAGCCTTTCCATCGGAGCAGGGCTCATTGCTTTGGATCTTGCATTCACCATTCTACCGCCTCTTCCAGCATAATAATACTGATTTTGTTCTCTCAAACTTGGAATATTAGGGAAGTATAGGTTGAAATTTGGATACTCATCTCCACGATTGTAAATCTGTCTCCAACCATATTCCAACGGCCTCATTTCTATGTAAGCATAATTGCTTCCATAAAGATCATGAACCCAATTGTGAACCTGCAGCATCTCCAAAGAACCATCAAACAAAGTTGCCATCAATTCAGCCTCTACAGGTTTGCCTTTGTGCAGCAAGCTCAAGATGATGTCTTCCGTGGAACCAGGTAAAATTTTATCCCTAAAACTTTCCACTTTGATATCAATGACTTTGTTGCTCCAAGGCACCAATAAATCAATGGACTTATTGACTACTTTATTTTCTAATATCGTATACAACATGACTTTCACTCCACCCCTGTCGGCTTCTGTGATTTTGTAAGTGATAGTTTTCTGTTTTTTGATATTCAGAATTTCATTTTTTAATATTTCATTTCCACGTTTGATAATCAACCTGCTATAGATGTTCTCTGAACTTCCAACTTCAATGTTGACCACTTCTCCGGGCTCAAAACTTGACTTATTTACTTTGGTGTAAACTAGATCATAAGCTGGAAATTTTTTCTTTTCGAAGTCGGTGATTTCTACCCATTTCTCGATATAAGAACTGGTATCAGTAACAGATTGAGCAGTAATTAAATATCTACCTACTCCAAGTTGCATTAAAATGGATTGGTCAGTTTTGGTTTTGAAAGATTTTACCTCAACCAATTTCTTGATATCAGTTTTTATGGTTGGTAAATCACCTCGATAACCGTAAGGTCTGAAATCCTCAGCTTCCTGATTCCTCCAAGTTTCAGGATTTTTTTCTTTATAAATTTTTACCTGTACATCTGCAGTGATGGTATCCATATCTGGATTGAACGCTGAAATCGTGATTTTCTGTGTGTCTTTGACATCGTAATAATTTTCTGCATTGATGATCAAATACATGGACTGGCCACTGAAACTCATGGACTCTGAAAAAGATTGGGTTTCACCAGCTTGGTCAGTTACATCAAAATAGACAGTATAAATAATGACTTTATTGACCGGTTTTGGCACCAATTCCGACTTGTCCTCAAAAGATAATTCAAATTTTCCTTCACTGTCAGTTTGATCAGAACCTATCAGAATATTCTCCACAACATTATCCTGTGGAAACCACCAATAACATCTGGGAGAGGCAATGGTGCGTTCTACTCTGTATTTGACTTGGGCATTTGTAATTGGGTTTCCTGCAAGTCCAATTGCTTTGATGGTTACAGTTGAAGTTTCTGTTCTTGTCGCAGCTTTTTTACGATCGACTTTAAGAATTTCAAAGCTTGGTCTTTTGTATTCTTCAACTTTTAAAGATGCCCCACCAAAAGGCGTGCTGATGGTGTAAAAACCATTTAGTCGGCCTTTTGGTATTACAAAACTGCCCGATATCGAACCAAAGGCATTTGTTTTTTCTGATTTGTGCTCTTCAACAATTTGGCCATTTGCATCATAAAAAGTGGTAGTCAATCCATATCCACTTACAATCTTTCTTACACTTTGAAATTGATTGGTTTCATTCAGAATAACTTTGTAGTGCACTGTTTGCCCTGGTCTATAAATAGCTCTGTCAGTATAAACAATGGCATTTTTGTAACTGTTATTATCAATGCCATTACCACCATACATATTGACTTGGTCATCAATAGTGATCAGTGTATCTTTTTTAGAAACGGCAACCACAGCAAAACTACCTCTATTTCCTACCGTTGATTTACCTTCTTTATCTGTGCGGCTTTCGTTTTTGCTGATTACTGGATTTTCGCCACGATAACTTTTACTATAGTAACTAATTGATACATCCTTTATTGGTTTACCATCTTTCCTATGATTGACATAAAGGGCTGTACCATTGTCAGAAAGTTGACTCAACAACATATCGGAAACTTGAAAAAGGGTATATTTTGGTGTAGTTGACTCATTATCAGCACGTCCTGTGACTTCAAGCAAATAAATGCCCAGTGGCAATTTACCTAGGCTTAAATCAACTTTGGTAGTTTTGAAGCCATCTTTTGTCACTTTTTGGGTAGCATTCGCAATTCTTTTACCCTTAATGGCCAACTGTTCTATAGATTCTCTGTCATAACTTTGAGCATACTGAAGAACTTCATTCATAGGTAATTTATAGACCGCATAATTCAGTTCTTTTAAATTTTTGAAAGTAAAACTGCCTTGTACTTTTTCTGATGTGGAGTATACTTTTTGAAATTTACCTTCTAAGTTTTTGTGGGTTATGACACCAAGAAGGGCATCTATTTTATCTGCAAATTTTGATTTGGAATGACTATTTTTTAGGTCATTGGCTTTTTTATAAATATCATTCAGGGCTTGTTCGTCGTACAACTTTTGATTGAGCAATTCAAGATTTGCCAAAAGAGAAACATCAATATTTTTGTCTTTGGTATATTCTTGAAGTCTTGTTTCATGAGTGGTTTGACTGTTATTATCAGCAAAAACAGATTTGAAATAATCAAGTCTTATTTTGTCAATGAAAAAGGAAGCTAAATCTTCATCTCTACGCTGCTCCATTAATGCTTGGTAAATGGCCGCTACTTTTTCCAATCGGGAGTCAGATTGAGTATTTTTGAAAGAGAGCTTTAAAAAATCAGCTTTTTTACTCAGATATTCAGCTGGCTGATGATCTCCCGAACCTACACCTTCAACACCTTGATCACTGACCATAAAATCTATGAAATCTTTGGTGATGACGTCAGCAATATTTAAATTTTTATAAAACAGTGAATCTTCCTGGCTTCCAGAAATTGGCAAAACCTTGAAATCTTCCAAAGCCATTTCTCGCAAAGATTTATTTTCCAAAGCCTTGAAATAAGCTCCATAAGCCAATCCTCTTAAAATTACAGGAGACATTTCGCTTGGCAATAAATCAGCCTCTTGATCTATCACATCAGTTTGATCTGTTCGATCCTGGTATTGTAAAGCATTGGCTACCATATTGCCTTTGTAGGCATAGAGCAAACTTTCCAATTTGGGCTCTTGCTTTTGGTTCAACTCTTTGTTTAATATGACCCAAATAGAATCATAGTTGGCAACCACCGAATTCATTTTTAAAGAAAAAGCACTATAAGCGTGAGCAGCCTTATTTTCAATTTTCGCAGCATCAAATATTTCATCCAATTTTTCACCGAGTTGTTCGCGGAAACCATTTGCTTGTAAGGAATCCACCTGTTTCCAAGCTTTATCAAAATCAAAGCCTGGAGCTTGAGGAGTTTTGTTCATAATTAATGATAATAATAGAGTCGATGTAAGCAATAAGACAGTTTTCATGTATTCGTCTTTTTTAATAATAAGGTGCACAAGTTGATAAAGTTCTAACCAGATACCAAACGGAAATTTATTTGTCCACTTTCTTGATGTAAATATAATCAATCTACCTCTAAATATATTTGGGTATAATGATTTGATGGTCTATAATCACTTTTATACTCAAATAATCATGTCAAATTTTATATCGTCAGGATATCTTCAAGGGTAAGACGCAATTATTTCAAAAAGAGGATGGATGCATTAAGTCAATTAATAATACATTAACAAAAAAATCAGGTGCGCTGTCGGGGATCAATCAGAATATAAAGCATGTCTGTGATGATATTGATTACTATGAAAACCGAGCAAATAAATATGACCGTTGCTAAAATGACCGGGAGATCGTAATTGATCAAACCATTGATGGTGAGCTCTCCAATGCCTTTAAAATTAAATACTTTTTCTACAAAATAAGCACCTGCAAGTAGTGATGCCAGCCAACCAGTAAGCGAAGTTACTATCGGGTTCATGGCATTGGGCATGATATGGCGCCACATGATTTTGATAAAACTGAGTCCTTTCGCTTTGGCGGTCCTGATGTAATCTTGACCCATAACCTCTAAAACAGCACTCCTGGTGAGTTGCATAATGATGGATACAGGCCTGATTCCCAGAGCAATGGCTGGTAATATCAAGTTTTTCCACGCCACATAATCATCACCATAATCATTAACTTCAAAAATGCTGCCTTGTATATTGAGCCCAGTAATGTTGTGAAAAACAAACCCGAAAATGATGGCCATTACAATTGCGGCGACATAACTAGGAACTGAAATTCCTAATGTTGCGACTGCAAGTAAGGATTTATCAATCCAGGTATCTTTTTTTGCAGCTGAAATGACGCCAAAAAGGATTCCAAAAATTGCAGCAAAAATGAAGGAAGCTAAAGCGAGAATGATGGTTTTTGGTAAAGCTTGTCTGACCATCGTACTTACTTTATTTCCTGTTTGGTAAGAAACTCGAAGATTGCTTTTTTTAAGCAAAAAATGGTAGGATGAAATCTTTATATCTGCTACTTCAAACCCTTCATATTTATCCAAATTTTGTGTCAATACAACGGGCGATAAATCTGCCAAATAATCAACCAATTGAGCATAAAGTGGTTTATCCAAGCCCAATTCTTGTTTTTTCTGGGCAATCGTTGCACTGTCTGAGCGTTGTCCGAATGAAAGTCTTGTAGGGTCAACTGGAGCTAAATAAATGATGGAGGCAATAAGTACCACCACAGAAATGAGAATAAGCAAACCACTTGCAACCCTTGAAAGAAAAAGCCTTAATATCTGCAAACCTTGTCATTTAATTATCAGGTCCAATATTAGTGAAATTCAAGGATATAAAACCATGAAGAGGACTGTTCACCGTTATAATATTCATGATCACACTTAAATATTGGTTAAATTTGTGATTAAAATATGGCTTAGCTGTATCATTGGTTGCAATTTATCTGTTATCTAATGGTATGGAAACTAGAAATAGCAGTAACGAAAAAATGGTATTGAACATAAAAACGGTCTTATGGATGTGTGCCTTGTGTCTCACGTCAGCTTTTGCAAGTGTATATATTTATGCTTCATGGGTGAATCCAGTGAAGAAAATTTACATTGAAGAAAGCATCAAGGCCAAGCAGGCTATGGAACAAGAGTTACTTTTTTCAGACCGTTTTAATTCAGTTTTCCGAGCAGCTGTTCCAAACAATTTCACATCTGCTGCTTCCATCAGTGTGCCAGCAGTTGTTCACATCAAGTCCTATGAAAATACAAAATCAGGAAGCGGACTTTTTACAGAGACTTACACATCCAATTCTGGATCGGGTGTCATCATCAGTAGTGATGGATATATAGTTACCAATAATCATGTGGTCGGATCAGGTACGGACATCGATGTAGTACTCAATGATAATAAGGAATACAAAGCCAAATTTATTGGAGGCGATCCATATACAGATCTTGCTTTGCTCAAAATAGAAGGTACCGACCTACCCTTTTTGATGTTGGGTAATTCAGATAGTTTGCAAGTTGGTGAATGGGTAATCGCAGTAGGTAATCCATTCAAATTGCAATCAACTGTCACAGCTGGTATCGTTTCTGCAAAAGGTAGGAACATAAATATATTGGAAAATCGGGGAATCGAATCATTTATTCAAACGGACGCTGCTGTCAACCCTGGAAACAGCGGTGGAGCACTCGTAAATACCAATGGTTTTCTGATAGGCATAAATACGGCGATCATTTCATCTACCGGAGGTTATGAAGGTTTCTCATTTGCAATTCCCATCAATCTTGCCAAAAAAATCATCACCGATATCAAAGAATTTGGTGTGGTACAGCGTGGTTGGATGGGTGTTGAGTTGCAGAATATGGACAACAGCATGGCCAATCAGATGAATATGAAGTCTGTGACAGGCGTATACATTACTTCTGTTGTGAAAAATGGAGCTGCATCAGATGGTGGGTTGATCAATGGTGATGTTATTTTACAACTTAATAGTGAGGATATTGCTAATGTCCCTCAATTTATGGAGAGATTGGCGCAATTCAGACCTGGGGATAAAGTAAGTATCACCTACAAAAGAGGAACTTTGGTCAAGACCACCAATGTCACGCTGAAAAATCAACTCAACTCCACCGACTTGGTCGCAGTAAGAAGGGATCCTATTCTGAGAAAGCTCGGATTGGAAATAAGGGATCTGGATTCTTTTGAAAAAACAAAATATAAAGTGGATGGTATCATGGTTATTTCTATTGAAAAAGGAAGCATCGTAGGCAATACCAATATCGAACCAGGTTTCATCATTACCAAAGTCAACGAAATAAATATAAAATCATCTAAAGAGCTAATCAATTATTTCGAACAAAATAAAGGAAAAGTGGTCATCGAAGGCTTCTACGAGAACTATCCAGGGGTCTATCCTTATACTTTTGAAATTAAATAAGTCGTCCAGTTTTAAAAATACTTTTGGTTTGTAATGATTTCTTTTGGAACTTTGTGCCTACTAAAATGAAAATAAATGAGCGCAGGCTGGAAGAATAACGGACAACAATTGGTTTATACAGTCCTAAACCCTCTTATACAGCTTATGGTCAGAACTGGGGTTACACCCAATATGATTACTTTCTTAGGTTTACTCATCAATGTGGCCGCAAGTGCGATGTTTATTTATGGTGCTGAGCGTTCAGTAAGAGACGATCATTCAACCGTTGCGATTGGTGGTGTCATCATTTTACTGGCAGGTTTGATGGATATGGTAGATGGTAGATTGGCGCGAGTTGGTCACATGGAGTCAAAATATGGAGCCCTTTTCGATTCTGTATTGGATAGATATAGTGAAATGGTCATGTTTTTGGGCATATGCTATTATTTGGTTGAAAATCAATACTTTTTGAGTTCTTTATTTGCCTTTATTGCAATGATTGGCTCCATTATGGTAAGCTATGTGAGATCTAGAGCGGAAGGATTGGGTCTCAAAATGGCAGATGTAGGATTAATGCAACGACCAGAAAGAATCATTTTGATAGGTAGCTCTGCAATTGCATGTGGTCTTTTCTCCGTATTTGTTGGTGGAGATTTTAAAATCACTGTACCTGGTATGGAATTTCCACTTTTTGAAACCATAACAATTTTTACTTTCCCTCTTTTTATTTTGGCTATACTTGCAAACATTACAGCTTGGAACAGGTTGAAAAAAGCCGAAGAAATGCTCATGCAAGAAGAATTTGCCAAATAATAACCCAAACAAAACAGGATGAAAAAAAAATATAATAGTGACATATTAGACCAGGATAGCCTTGAAGGTAGACCTGTTAATTATCCCTTTCCAAAAGAAAATAATCAACTTTTCTTCATTCAGCGTAACCATAATACCAATACTGTCGTCTATACTCTGAATTATCAATCAGACGGAATGGTAAATCTCAATGAACCTATGTCAATATATTGGATTAAATATAACGACAGCAGTAAAATTGAGTTATTGAATTTAATACAGAATGCACTGGCATATGGCTATAAAAGTGAAGTAATCAATGGCGACTTAATACAATTTAAATTTGTCTGCCATAAACGAAGCTTTTATCTGGCTAAGATTGATGGCACTTTTAAGGTGTTTACTGTTTTTGATGGTATAAATTATGTTGTAAAAAATATTTATGTCCACGCAGAAGAATTTGGAGCTTTCCCTGTTGTCAATTTTGTTGAAATTTACGGAGACTGTCCTGAAGGAAAAGAAGTTGTAAAAAGAATAGAATTTTAAATATTATATGTCTTACTGCTCTAGTTTGGAACCTCAAAAACCCCAATTAAATAGTCAACTCCTAGGTATAATCTTTTTAGGATTGTATTTATGTTTTTGCTATTTCTTCATTGGTCTGAGAACAGACCATCTTCAATTTGCCAGTTTTCTATTGATCATGTTGATCATCAGTAAGTACACCAGGACTTTTACACTGAGTATGGTCTTTTATATTCTATACTGGATCATTTACGATGCCATGCGCATTTATCCCAATTATTTGTTTAATGAAATTAGTACTTCAGGCATTTATGAGTTGGAAAAAAGCATATTTGGCATTTTTGATAACGGTCAACTAGTTACCCTCAACGAGTATTTTGCTATTCATAATTCCACATTCTTGGATGTAATGGTTGGAATTTTTTATTTGTGTTGGGTACCTGTGCCATTGGCAATCTCCATGTATTTATATTTCTGGAAAAAAGACATTCCTAAGTTACTGGAATTTTCATTCGTTTTTCTGTTTATAAACCTGTTGGGCTTCGTTTTGTACTATTTATTTCCAGCGTCTCCACCTTGGTATATAGCACAAAATGGATTTGAAGTTGACTATGCAGTTATTGGAAATCCAGGCAATTTGATCAAGTTCGATCAGTTTTTTAATACGCCAATTTTCCAAAACATGTATACAAAGAATGCTAATGTTTTTGCGGCCATTCCTTCGTTGCATGCGGCCTATCCAGTCATAGCCACTTATTATTGCGTTAAATATAGATTCAAATTCTTTGCTATACTTTCGATTATCGTAACTTTGGGCATTGCTTTTAGTGCAGTATATTCCCTTCACCACTATTTGATAGATGTGGTTTTGGGTATTTTATGCGCTTTTGCAGGAATCTTTATATATGAAAAATTCTTAAGTAGAACAAAGGTGAATACATTATTAAATAAGTTTGCAGTTTACATTGCAAACCAAAATACCAAAATTGAAGACTAAAAACAATTCGATATGAACAATTTGAAAAATAAAATGGCAGCATATGATGCGCCACAAAAAGTGCAAAGTCTTGGTATGTATCCTTATTTCAGAACCATTGAGTCTGAACAAGATACAGTTGTAAAGATCAATGGCAAGGATGTTTTGATGTTTGGGTCAAATAGTTATCTAGGCCTTACCAACCACCCAAAATTGAAAGAAGCTGCCAAAAAAGCTATTGATAAATATGGTTCAGGATGTGCAGGTAGTCGTTTTCTCAATGGAACACTAGATCTGCATTTGACTTTGGAAGATAAATTGGCCAAATTTGTTGGTAAAGAAGGAGCATTAGTTTTTAGTACTGGATTTCAGGTCAATTTAGGAGTTATATCTAGTATACCTGGTAGACACGACTACATCATATTAGACGACTTAGATCACGCTTGTATCATCGACGGTTCTAGATTATCTTTTGCCAGAACGCTCAAGTATAGTCACAATGACATGGCAGATCTAGAGCGCATTTTACAACGCGCTGAGCCAGATAAGATCAAGCTGATTGTCATAGATGGTGTTTTTTCTATGGAGGGAGATATTGCTAAACTTCCTGAAATTGTTGCTCTTGCGAAAAAATACAATGCAAGTGTGATGGTTGATGATGCTCACGGTTTAGGAGTATTAGGAGATCATGGTAGAGGTACAGCTTCTCATTTTGGTTTGACCGATGATGTGGATCTCATTATGGGAACATTCTCCAAATCACTTGCTGCAATTGGTGGTTTCATTGCGGCCGATAATGACACCATCAATTATCTCAAACACAACGCCAGATCTTTGATATTCTCTGCGAGTATAGCTCCTTCCAATGCAGCAAGTGTAATAGCTGCACTTGACATCATGCAAGAAGAGCCAGAAAGAATTCAGAAATTGTGGGATAACACCAATTATGCGCTCAAACTTTTGAAGCAAGCAGGATTTGATACAGGACATACTGAAACGCCGATCATTCCTATTTTTATAAGAGATGACTCTGCTACTTTTATGTTGACCAAAATGTTACTTGACGAGGGAGTTTTTGTCAATCCAGTGGTCTCTCCAGCAGTAGCTTCTAGTTCTTCACTTATCCGCTTCTCTTTGATGGCAACTCATGAGTTCAAACAAATTGAAGAAGCAGTAGAAAAACTTGAAAGATGCGCCAGAAAATTAAACGTTTTTAATAGGGATCATATAACCATATAATTTGGGCAAAAGTCCCCATTTTTTTAATTTCTTGAAAGGCATATTTTTATGAATGTTGAGGTAACATTGATTGGGCAAGATCAGATAAAGCAATTTATAGACTTCCCTCACGATCTGTATAAAGGAGACCCAAATTATGTTCCTGAAATTTTTCTGGCGATGAAGGATCACCTCAATCCCAAGAAAAATCCTTACTTCAAACATTCAGATGCGGCAATGTTTTTAGCAAAAAAGGGAGACAAAATTGTAGGTCGCATAGCTGTGACAGTCAATAATAACTACAATGATTTCCACAATTGCAAAGTGGGATGGTTTGGATTCTTTGATTGTATTGAAGACGTCGAAGTCAGTAATAAGCTATTTAAAACAGCTGAGCAATATCTGAAAGATAAAAATATACATCAGATACTTGGTCCGGCCAATTTTACAACAAACGATACCGCAGCCTTTTTGGTAGATGGATTTGATAGTCCACCATTGGTGCAAATGACCTACAATAAACCATATTATGGGACCTTTGCAGAATCATTTGGTTTTACCAAAGAAATGGACATGTTTGCTTACATGATCAAAACAGATAAGGTCAATCAGAAAGCACTCAATTTGGCAGACAGATTGGAAGCACGCCTGCAGACAAAAGGCATAACACTCAGAAACGTAAAGAAAAAGGATTGGGCAGCAGAAGTAAATCGCATCAGAGAGATTTATAAAAGTGCTTGGGAGAAGAATTGGGGATTTGTACCACCTACCAATGATGAATTTGATTTTCTAGCAGAAGGTCTGAAATTAGTCGTGGATGAAAGATATGCCTACATAGCCGAGAAAGAGGGAAAGTGTATTGGATTTGCAGTTGGCTTACCCAATATCAATGAAATCATGATCAAGTCCAATAAAGGAAGATTGTTACCATTCACTATTTTCAACTTATTGATGAATAAATACAAAACCAAATATGTGAGAATTATCTTACTCGGAGTTTTGGAACAACATAGAAAGCTTGGTATAGAAGCTGTTTTTTATTCCAAATTCATTGCTGCAGCTAAGGCAAATGGACTTATTGGTGGAGAAGCAAGCTGGATTTTGGAATCCAATCAAGATATGTGTTTGGCCGCTGAAAATTTACACGGTGAAAAGTATAAAACCTACCGTATCTACACCAAATCAATTAGCTAATCAAAATCGGAATGGACAATAAGCGCGTTTTTTTGACAGGAGCTACTGGTTTTGTAGGTGGTTTTGTTGTTGAAGAATTGATAAACGCAGGCTTTGAGGTATTTATAGCTGCCAGGAAATCAAGTAGTTTTGAATATTTAGATACTCAAAAAATTACCGTTTTATATTTGGATCTTGCCGACCCTAAAGCGATTGCCCAAACTTTAATAGAAAATGATATCCAATATGTAATCAACAATGCTGGATTGACCAGACACGCTGATGAACAACAACTCAACTTGGTCAATGCCGTTTATACAAAAAACATAGCCCAAGCCATTGTGGAAAGTCAGATTCCAATCCAAAAAATGGTTCATATCAGTAGTTTGGCAGCATTCGGCCAAGCAGATTTTACACAAAGTGGTGTGGTCCAGTCAAATTCACAACCAAATCCTGTTACTGCTTATGGACGATCAAAATTATTGGGTGAACAATGGCTTTCAGAATTTGATATACCCAAGGTGATCTTACGACCAACTGCTGTTTATGGCCCAAGGGAAAAGGACTTACTGTCTGTTTTTAAAATGATCAGTAATCGATTGGAAGTTAATATAGGGATACAGCAAAAGTTGTCTTTCATCTACGTAAAAGATCTTGCAAACATCATTGTGCAAACATTGATAAGTCCGATGAGCAATATGGATTATTTTGTTTCTGATGGATACGTTTACAGTAATGAAGAGCTCAATACTTTGATTAAAAATGCGGTAGATAAAAAGACATTAAAAATAAATTTACCACTTTTTGTGGTCAAACCTTTGAGTAATATTTCAGAGCAAATCGGAAGAATGTTTGGTAATTATCCGGTCTTCAATAAAGATAAATACAATGAAATTACTGCCCAATCTTGGATTTGCGATAGTGCACCCTTACTAAGTGACCTCAATTATAAAATAGCCTACCCACTGAACATTGGCATACAGGAGACGGTTGATTGGTACAAGAAAGCAGGATGGATTTCTTAATTAACAACCAATAAGGCATCCTAAAACTTTCAACTCCATTCTTTGGGCAAATAACAAGAATATTTTGCAAATAATAGTCGAATAATATCCCTTCAAATAACGAATAATAAAAAAATCGGCTACTTTTGCGGCACATTTAGTTTAAATTTATATTAATTATTTTTTATGGCAGATAAAATGAAGGTTGAAAAAGCCAAAGGAAAACTTGGAATTTTACTTCCAGGTATGGGAGCCGTTGCTACCACAATCATTGCTGGAGTGCATGCAGTAAATAAAGGCATTTCCGAACCAATTGGGTCTCTTACTCAGATGGGGAGAATGAGAATTGGCAAAAGAACAACTAATAACCAACCACTTATCAAAGATGTTGT
This sequence comes from Saprospiraceae bacterium, assembly GCA_016715105.1. Lineage (GTDB taxonomy): Bacteria > Bacteroidota > Bacteroidia > Chitinophagales > Saprospiraceae > JADKBO01. The sequence continues at coordinate 52,394 of JADKBO010000018.1, forward strand.
GCCACTTCATCCCTTAAAGGATGTTGTCTTTGGAGGATGGGACGTATATGAAGACAATGTTTACGAAGCTGCAACCAAGGCAGGAGTACTTGAAGCAGACCTTCTAAAAAAATTGAAACCAGCTTTGGAGAAAATTGTGCCAATGAAAGCAGTTTTCGATAAAGAATATGTAAAAAGATTGGACGGAAAACACATCAAAAAAGGCAAAACCAAAATGGAACTTGCTGAAAAATTGATGAAAGATATTGCTGAATTCAAAAAAGCAAATAATTGTGATCGTTTGGTAATGGTTTTGGTGTGGATCTACTGAGATTTTCATGAAGGAAAGTGAAGTACATAAAACGCTTGCCAATTTTGAAAAAGGCTTGAAAGAAAACAGTTACGACATTCCACCAAGTATGATTTATACTTATGCGGCGTTGAAAATGGGAATACCATATGCAAACGGAGCACCAAATCTTTCTTGCGATGTACCAGCAATGGTGGAATTGGCAAAATTGACAAGTACACCAATAGCAGGTAAAGATTTCAAAACTGGCCAAACTTTGATGAAAACCATCATTGCCCCAGGTTTGAGAGCTAGAGCATTAGGAGTAGACGGATGGTTTAGTACAAACATTCTTGGCAACAGGGATGGAGCAGTACTTGATGATCCAGATAACTTCAAAACAAAAGAAGTTTCTAAATTGAGTGTATTGGAAGAATCTCTTGAACCAGATTTATTCCCTGCTCTTTATGGCGACCTTTACCACAAAGTGAGAATCAACTATTATCCACCAAGAGGTGATAACAAAGAAAGTTGGGACAACATCGATATCAGAGGATGGCTCAATTATCCAATGCAAATAAAGATAAACTTCCTTTGTAGAGATTCTATTTTGGCAGCACCAGTAGCATTGGATTTAGCTTTGTTTTTGGACTTGGCTAAGAGAAGTGGCATGAGCGGCATCCAGGAATGGTTGTCATTCTACCTTAAATCTCCACAAGCACCAAAAGGTCTCCACCCTATTCATGATATCTTCAAACAATTGAATAAATTGGAAAATACTTTGAGATACATGGCTGGCGAAGAATTGATTACCTATTTGGGTCAAGACTACGAAGTTTAGTATATTAAAGCAAATTATAATTTGGCAAAGAGAGGGATTGCATTAGTTTTGCAAACCCTCTCTTTCATTTTAGGGAGTTCGTTAATTTTGTGTTTATTAATTTATGGAAAAGCTTGCTAAATTTTTGGGTACTAGCTTTGGGGTAGGTTTCATCCCAGGGGCTCCAGGTACATATGGCGCTTTGGTGGCCTTACCAATTATTTGGAGCTTTCATCATTTCTCTAGCTCTTGGAACCAATACAATTATATATTGATTGCCAGCATCCTCATTTCTTATTTCGTAGGAGTATGGGCCTGTGGCAAAGTAGTTCCATCTTGGGGGCATGATCCTTCCAAAATCGTCATAGATGAAACTTGTGGCATGTTTATTACCATGCTCGCTATAGATTTCAACTTCATAAATTTGATTACTGGTTTCATATTATTCCGAGTGTTTGACATTTTGAAACCCTTTGGCATTAGAAAAATAGACCAAATTACCTCGACCAATCACACAGTAATGTTGGATGACGTATTAGCAGGTATTTATGCCAATGTTGTGCTCCAAGTATTTATAAAATTATTGAGTTTTGCTTCGTAAAATATTAGCCATACCATTAGTAGCCAAATTGCGAAAAAGCACATTTGTAAGGGCAGTTCTTGTCAGTATTGTGGCAACATGGACAGATTATATTGTTTCTTTATCTTTACATCACGTGATGAAGGTAGATGAAGTGATAGCTACTTCTCTTGGGTCATTTTGTGGAGCCATTGTCAGTTTTTATTTCAATAGACTATGGGCATTCAAATCAAAAGATGGTAAACTTACAGAGCAAGCTATCAAATATCTTTTGGTTCTTGGTTTGAGTGTATTACTCAATTCTTTGGGCGTATATTTATTGATACAAACAACCAATTTGCCTTTTATTGCTGAAAGAGTGATTGTCACCATTGTGGTAGGACTTTTAGTCAATTACCAGCTTTTTAAGAGATTCGTATTTAAATAAAATGTCGAAAAAACACATCAGATTTATTGTAAATCCATTTTCTGGGACTTCCAAAAAAGGTGATTTTGAGACAGTTGTTAAAAATGCAATTGACCATCAATTGTTTAATTACGATGTGTACTACACTGAATATCCAATGCATGCCAATATTTTAGCAACGGAAGCCAAGGAAGAAGAGGTTGATATTGTGGCTAGCGTTGGTGGTGATGGTACTGTCAATGAGATCGCTGCAGCATTAGTAAATACCGACATCCCTCTTGCCATCATTCCGGGAGGTAGTGGAAATGGATTTGGAACCTATATAGGAATGCCAAGAAACCATGCAAAGGCGATCAAAATGTTGGCAGATACTTATGAGAAAAGCATAGATACTTGTAAGTGTAATGGCGAATTTTTTATCAATCTATCTGGAGTTGGTTTTGATGCAGAAATAGCCTATCGCACAAAATCCAATAAAATGAGGGGTTTTTTGGGGTACTTTTTGACCACCATCAAGTCATCTTTAAATTATCGGCCGCTTGAAGCCATTATCAAAACAGACAATGAAGTCATTGAAGGGGCTTATGCGGCCATTATCATAGCCAATGCTAAAATGTATGGATATGATTTTTCCATAGCTCCAGATGCAAAATTTGACGACGGTTTATTGGAATTGGTTTTGGTAAAAGACGCGCCAGTTTACAGCTATTTCCTGCAAGCACCAAAATACTTTCAAGGTAAAATCAATGAAACAGGTATCATCAAATCCTTTAAGACCAAAAGTTTGAATATAAAGGCAAAAGGACGTCAACATTATCACATTGATGGTGAAGGAAAGTTTGGTTCTGATGAATTTAGCTATGAAATATTACCCAAATCGATGAAAATCTTGGTTGCGAATGGCACAATCTTGTAAAAAGAACAATATCTCTTCAAAAAATCGTTAAAAACTGTAACATATATAAACTACCATCGTCAAAGAATAGAGAATATGCAAAACGAAAATATCATAAGCGAGGTAATGAAGTATAAAGACAAATTATACAGATTTGCTTTGAAAATGCTGGGTAATGAATTTGATGCAGAAGATGTTGTGCAAGAAGTTTTGGTAAAAGTTTGGCAAAAAAGCGATCAGTTGGAATTGATTGACAATAAACAGGCATGGTGTATGACTGTAACTAGAAATCTTTCCATTGATAAAATCAGAGGTAGAAAATCAACCAATGCAAGTGCAATTGAAGATTATCATTACCTTACGGATACAAAACCAACACCCGATATTCAAACTGAGGATAAGGAAAGTCTATCTATTGTGATGAAAACACTCAATAGCTTGCCGGATAATCAGAAGGAAATCATACATCTAAGGGATATTGAAGGTTACACATATAAAGAAATAGCTGAAATTACTGGCTATTCTGAAGAGCAGGTAAAAGTCAATCTTTTTAGAGCTCGACAGAAATTGAAACACGAATTAAGAAATTTTACTTATTAATATATAAGAAAAACATAAATGAACACTGAATATATAAAGAGCTTACTTGACAAATATTTTGAGGCTCAAACCACAATAGAAGAAGAAAAAGAGCTGAAAAATTATTTCAACAGCGGATCCATTGATCCAAGGTTTGACAAAGTTGCGATTCTATTTAAAGTTTTTAAAGCAGAATCAGAAATTGAAACTCAAGCCAAGTTTGAATCACCAAGTGTTGTCCGCAATATCGAGGTGAAAAAGGAAGCAAAAGTATTCACTTTGCAAAGATATTTGAAAATAGCTGCTGCTGTTATAGTTTTGGCACTTTCAAGCTTTCTGGTTGTGAAATACACTTTGAACAATACAGTTGAAGAAACTCCCAAAATTGAAGTAGCAAACTACATCGAAGTTACAGATCCTGATGAAGCAATGGCTTACACAGAAGACGCATTAAAGATACTTGCCAAAGTATTCAACACCAGTCAAACAGGTGTGGATGCAGGCATGAAGGTCATAGACGAGACTCCAGTAATCGGAAGTCGACAATAACATTTTAGAAAACAATATTTCACTTAATAAACTAAATTTTAAAGTAATGAGAATAATTACTTCCTTTTTGCTTGCTCTATTTTTTACAGCAACTGCCAGCGCTCAGGTAGATGCAATTGATAAATTTTTTAACCAATACCAGGAAAACAAGGACTTTACCGTTGTTTACGTGAGTCCTAAAATGTTCCAAATGGTTTCTAAAGCTACCAATGAGGTAGAAGATAAAGAACTCAAGGCGTTGATAGCTGGAATCAAAGGGTTGAAAATTCTAACCACCAAAGTTGAGTCTGCAAAATATTATGCAGAAGCAATCAAAAAATTACCTGTGAACGAGTATGAAACACTCATCACAGTGAGAGACAAAGGCCAAAATGTAAAATTCCTTACCAAAGGTACGGGCGATATCGTCAATGAGTTGCTTTTACTCGTAGGTGGTGGTGAAGATTTCGTTTTGATGAGCTTTGTGGGAAACCTGGATCTCAATAACATTGCGAAACTTGCTAAGAAAATCAATATCGATGGTGCTGAGCATCTCGAGAAAATTGGAAAACAATAATTGATTATGGGGGCTTATCTTATGGGTAAGCCCCTTATTTTTCATCTCTTTTCTGCAATTTAATTATCATGAAAAACACCATTTACCTATTGGCATTCATCGCCACTTTTATTTTTTCTTCTTGCAATCGCAATCCCATCAACAAAATTTTTGATACGGCTAAAAAAGAAGACAATGTTGTTGCTGTAACACTGCCCGGTTGGATGATCAAAAAAGGGGTAAGTATGGCCATGAAGAATGACACTGTAGTGAATGATGTCAACACTTTAAACACCATTGCAGGTGCTATCAAAAAAGTACGCGTTTTGGTCAAATCACATAGTTCTGAAGCTTTCACTGCCGATATGAATAAACAAGTAGACAATTTATCTTCCAAAAACTTTGATACGTATGCATTCATCAAGAGTGATGAAAATAAAGTCACAGTTTATGGCAAAGAGGATAAAGATAAATTGAAAGATCTTTTTTTCTACGTGAATGGAGATGAAAACATGGCCATTTTACACCTGAAAACAGACATCAGTATTGCTGACTTCCAAAAATTAAACCTATCCTTCAATAAGGATAAGCAAAAAAATAACTAGACAATTCAAAAAATCATAAAATGAAATCTATTCGTATTACCATAAGTTTTCTTTTTTTATTTGCTTTTACCGCTACAATTTTTGCTCAAACTAAAATTGAAAGTGTGTTGAGAAAATACAAAAATGATGACCATGTGATGGCACTCATGTATACGGTGACAAACTTCAAAGTTATATAAAGCAAAACAAAGCCATCAAAAGTAAATTGAGCTTTGTGGACATTGTGGTTTTCAAAGAAAATTCTGATATTTCCAAAAAGGATAAGTCCAAATTAACCGAGATTCTTCAAAAGGATGGATTTGAGATGTTGGTCAATGTAAAAAGCCCGGAAGGTAAAGCTGTTGTACAAGGCATCGGCGATTTGAATACGCTTAAAAAGGTATATGTTCAAGCTCAAGCTGAAGGCATGTCTGTCTATGCAATTCTTGAAGGCGATGTAATTCTGAGTGAAATCGCAGCCATTGCTTCGACGGTAGATATCAAGGAACTCAATGCCTTGAAGATGATCAAATAGATTGTTTGACAACCCTTTCTGGTGCTCAATATAAATAGGCCTCGTACCCTAGCAAATAAGTTATTTTGGTGTGATTTTGTCATTATATGGGTTTATATAAATCTATTTTCAAACCTATATGATGAAATTTCAGATATGTAGTATCTTTGTAATGAATTTATACCATTCTTTTTCTAATATGAATTTTCTGTATGTGAAAATCATTTGATCTTTGAATACTGAGTGGTAACAATTCCCAAAAGAAAAAATATGATGGAAACGAAAGATACCACCTTGTCCAGTCAAATCAAAAATCAAGATTTGTTACTCAACAATTTATTGAGCACCTTGATTGACCATTTTTTGAAAGGGAAAAATACATGCGTGGTTACTTCGGGAGAAACGAGGACCACTATTGAGGAATTTCTGAGTAAGCAAGGAATCCCAATGCTTACCAAAACTTCTGTATTAAAGAATGAGGGCATTACAGCCAATTTCCTTCCTATGGCAATGCATAGATACGATGCACTTGCGCTCATGGAGAAGTTTCAAAGATATCTTCAAACCCTCAATGACCAGAAAGTAAATGGAACTTCATTTGTAAAACTGCTCAGATCAAAAACGTATACGCTGCCCTACCCTTTAAGTTTTTCTATCACCAATCAGTTTACATTTCAAACTGATGAATTTTTAAAAATAAAGGAGGCAATAGCTATTGGAGCAAGTCTTTATAATGATGAATTTGATTCTATTTCCAAAAATGGTCTTAAGAGTTTAAAGTTTAAAGAGGCTTCAGAAATCGAGGATGTCCTATCTGAATATAAATCAGATCTTGACCGCTTGAAGGATTTACATGCGAGGTATAGCAGAGCTTTCAATAGTGAAAAGTCACAAAGTTTGGAAAAAATAAAATCCTCAGAATCTGCGATCAGAAAGATCAAGGAAGACTTAGAGAAATTATTGTTTGTTTACAAATTGACTAATGGGGATAAAGATGCTCCAAAACCAGGTTTATTGTCTCTTAGTAAACAAGCCAAAGAAACTTACGAATCATGGAAGTCTTTGATTGACCAAGCGGATGCAATCATCAAAAACACCTCCAATATCGAATCTGGAGCTTTATCACCAACCACGATCTCTAAAATTTCCGACATTGAAACTGCAATAATTTCATTAGACAATCAGTTGAAAACTTGGTAGGCAAACCCACCAAAGGCAAACCGATGACCGCATCAAAAGAATCAATCACATCAATTTGCACGCCCATGTGTTTACAGATTTATATGCCGAGTTGAATGATATTCTTAGGACGATGACTTCAAAGTCTATTTATGCCAAGGACTTAGAATGTAATGCTCGAAGCAGTATCAAACAATTGGAATATCTGGATGAGACGATCTTGAACTTGTCTAGTGAAATGAGCGACTTATTGCGCATTCCGCAGTATTTTAAATGGAAAAATTTTCTAGAACAACAAGACCTACTTACCAATCAAATATTCAAAGATCTCACCGTTATCCCAAAAAGTGAATGGTTGAACTGTTTTACCACAAACTATGTCAACACTTATTGTGAGCAACAAATCCACAGCATCCCATTATTTACAGAAGATGATGCTGTTTTACTCCGTGAGAAATTTGATCTATTTTTAGATCATTTAAAACCACTTTTAAAAGGTTTTTATGACAAGGAAGTGTCCAATATCGGAGAATTTTTGAACTCTGTGGATAAAAAATTAGCCAAGCAAATCGAATCGGGAATTAGTCTTCAGGAAGCTATTGTACATTTAAATAGCCTCAATTTTCCAATTGTTTTAGCAGATGAGACTGAACTAAGTTTGATAGAAAAATGCCGGAATTCTAGATATTCCATTTACCAAACCACTCAGGTAAGTGGTAATGAAAGCTTATACATCCATAAACCAACAACAAAACTAAGTGAAACGCCTGTTACAGAACAAATAACAATTGCGAAAGCACTTTCTAAAGGATTGTTGTCCATTACAAGGAACATAAAGATTTATCAATTACAGTTTGCCAATATAATCTGCACGGATGATGGTTACCTGCCTGCTTTGCTTATTGAAGAGTTCAAAAAGTATGGTATAAAAGAGTTTTCGATGGGCAATTACGGTGAAGACCACCTCATCGAAAGCATCATTATGACAGACAGGCCGCAATATTTGATTTTGCGTGACAGTTTAGTAGATGCAGGTAATGATAAAAACATAGGTCAACAACTCAATACTGTTCGCTCTTTTGAAGTCGCCGGTTACAAAGTCACCAATATTTGGACCTCCAAAATGAAAGAAGATGCTTTCAAAATCAGGAGTTATTTGTCAAGCCAGTTATTACCACCAAAATAATGTCCATTATTAATTTGGCATTGAAATCTTGCCCATATTCAATTGAGAGGGTTCAAATGGGAAAACGGTAGGAGTCTTTGCAAAATTTTCATTAGCCAAAAAGGCAAATAACACAGCCTCCTTTGCACTGCTACTGATGCCTAACTCGTCAAAAAGCGCTAGTTTTATATCCGTATTTAAGTATTCGGAAAGCAAATTCATCAGGAATAGGTTATAGCTACCGCCTCCGCTGACGTAAATAGTGAGGGCTGAAACAGGAAGTAGGTTGATGTCTTTTGCAATGGTTTTTGCTGTGAAATGTGCAGCCGTACAAATTTGATCCTCTGGAGATATTCCCTCTTCTGGTAGGATCATCTTTTCAAACCATGCCAAATTAAAAGCTTCTTGTCCAGTTGTTTTTGGATGCGGAATCGCTAAATATGGGTGTTGTTCAAGGCGAGCCAATAATTCAACATGAAGCCTGCCTCTTTTTGCAATTGCACCTTCGTTGTCAAAATTTACTTGGAAGTGCTTCCTGCAAAGTTCATCCATGATCGTATTACCAGGCCCGACATCCGTAGCCCAACAAACTTGAGATTTATCTTTGGGTATAAAAGTGAAATTAGAAATTCCTCCAATGTTGAGTAAAGCCCTATTCTCAGTTTCAGAAGCATAAAGGATGTAGTCTCCATACAAAGCCAGAGGTGCTCCTTCCCCACCCTTTGCAACGTGTTTTTGTCTCAGATCATGGATGGTAATAATACCTGTCAATGCCGCTATGTGATCACCATCACCAATCTGCAGGGTTGCATTTGGACGATCTACAAAGTGATGAAAGGACTTGGGTGCATGAAAAATGGTCTGGCCATGGCTTGAAATAAGGTCGACTTCGCTTATTGGAAAATCTACTCTTTTTAGTAACTCGAGGATGGCATTTGCTGTAAAAATGGCAAACTCTGTATGTAATAAGGTCAATTCCAAAAGATCAACATTCCTTTTACCCAAAAAACTTAATATTTGTTGCCTCAGATGTTGGGGAAATTCCACTGAGTCAAAATGTAACAATTGGAATTGTGTTTCCTTACCTGAGCCAGAAAACTTACAAATGGCCATATCCAAACCGTCAACAGAAGTTCCAGACATAAGTCCAATGATTACTCTAGAGTCTTTTTGTGAGATGTGGTATAACCTTTCGATATCATTCATTGTTAGCCATTTCTGTTTGAATGTGAGTGAGAATGAGGTCGGGATGATGTCTGGTATTTTCTATGAATAACTTATTGGTATCCATACCACTGTTGAGCACTCCAGCTACGTACATTCCTTTTACTTTGGTTTCTAGAGTTTCTTCGTTGAATATTGGAGCCTTTTTGTCGTCTTCTGTAAATGTCAAACCAAATTTTTCCAGTAATGGATAATCAGGGAGATAACCAGTCATTGCCAAGACATAATCATTTGGCAGAGTTAAGAGTCCTTCTGGAGTTTTGATCAATACTTCGTCTTCTTTGATTTCGATTACTTCACTGTTGAAATGTGCCACAATAGAGCCTTCTTTGATCCTATTTTCAACATTAGGTAAAATCCAATACTTTACATTTTGGTACAGCTGACTATCTTTCACCACCATAGTTACCTCAGCTCCTTTACTCCAGGTTTCCAGCGCCACATCACACGCGCTGTTGGCTCCACCAATGATCACAATTTTTTGACCAATGTAAGGATGCGCTTCATCATAATAATGTTTGACTTTGGGCAAGTGCTCACCTGGAATATTCAATAACTTTGGTGTATCATAGAAACCAGTGCAAACAATGATTTTTTTTGCGTAATAGGTTTCTTTGGGCGTAGTAATCTGAAAGAGATTGTCCTGTTTTGTTATTTCAGTCACTTTACAGCGAAAAACAATATTCAATTTATAATAGGCAACCAGACGACGATAATATTCCAATGCTTCAGAGCGTGTTGGTTTATCATTATTGGAAATAAATGGAATCTCGCCAATTTCTAGTTTGAGGGAAGTAGAAAAAAAAGTCATGTTGGCTGGGAAGTTAAATACTGAGTTGACCAAAACTCCTTTTTCCAGAATGATGGTATCTAACTTCCTTTTCTTTGCTTCAATTGCGCAATTAATTCCAGTAGGGCCTCCTCCTATAATAGCAATGTCGTGCACTTTTTGCATATGCTTTTTCTTCTTACATTACAAATCTAAACTTAAGATTTTATTTGATGAATGACCTTTTCAACTTTCTATGAAAATCCAAGAATATTTGTAAACTTGTCCTCATGAAATCATATAAAGATCTCAAAAGTAATGTTGAATTCTATTAAAAAGTAAATGATTCTTGGAGAATTACTTCAAGAATCATTTACTTATAGAATTATAGATTAAATCTATGGATAAGAATGAAATTGATTAAGCAGATTGACTAATCTTCGTCATCATCGCCGCCATCATCACCTGCATCGTCAAAGCCATCTTCAAAATCGTCTGAAGAATCATCTACCATATCGATGTCGTCATCAAATTCTACGGTTGTTTCTTCGCCGAAATTGTCAAGGTCTTTTAGGATTTCATCCAATTCATCGTCATCATCATCGTCTGCAACCTTCTTAGGAGACTTGGCTGGCGTAGCAGTTGGTTTTTTGATAACCTTGGTAATGATGACCGGTTTGCGTGGACCGACTTCTCTTTTCTTTTTTGGTTCTTCATCTTCATCCTCGCTATCCAAAGTTCTAGTGCTTTGATTTGGTGCTGGATTTAATGGAGTTTCACCTACTTGTTTAGCAATGACAGATTTTGTGGTCGTTGGAACCGCCAATAATCTACGCTTTTCAATCATAGTACCAGTGATCACGCAAATACCGTACGTTTTGTTTCTGATCCTGATCAAAGCATTTTGTAGATCCTGAATATAGGTCCGCTGCCTTGTGGCCATATTATTGAGTAATTCCACCTCTGTTTGAGAAGATGAAAAATCAGAAAGGTCTTTAGTGAAATCTCCTGTTGAGTTTTCAGTGATTTCCTTTATTTGCTCAATAAGATTTTCGTACTGACTTTTGGCCTTTTCTAGCTTGCCTTCAATCAGAACTCTGAACTCTTCTAGTTCACTATCCGAATATCTTGTTATACTTGTTGACATTAGTTAGTTGATTTACTGGTTATTTCAAATCGCAGACCATAACGCTAAACTTTGTCTAAAAGTTTTGGCTTGCACCATAATTTCTCGCAAATCTAAAGATTGAATTCAAAAACAATAATAATTGGACTATTATATTTTAATTTTTTATCATTTGTTGATCAAATACCTTCGATTTTGAGTGAAACTTGTTAAAAATAGCCTACATAATTGAATGGGGTTATTTGTAATAATTCTGTTTTAGTAGATTCGCTTACTGCCAAACCATTGATAAAAGTTTTGATGTCAGCTTCAGTAATTTTTGCCTTCCCTCTTGTAAGGTCCTTCAAAGCCTCATATGGCTTGTCAAAATTTTCTCGCCTCAAAACATTCTGATTGCTTCTGCCACAACAGCCCAATTGTCATCCAAGTCTGCATGCAATTTTTCGGCATTGATCAATAATTTTCCTAGTCCTTTTGAAATGGATTGGAGTGATATTACAGTGTGAGCGAATGGAACACCAATGTTTCTTAACACTGTGCTGTCTGTGAGGTCTCTTTGTAGTCTGGAAATGGGTAGTTTATTCGCTAAGTGATCAAAAATGGCGTTGGCGATTCCCAAATTTCCTTCTGCATTCTCAAAATCAATGGGGTTGACTTTATGTGGCATTGCACTTGAACCTACCTCATTTTTCACGATCTTTTGTTTGAAGTAATCCATTGATATATACGTCCAGATGTCTCGTGTGAAATCTAACAGAATAGTATTGATTCTCATGATATTATGACACAACGCTGCAAGTTGATCATAATGTTCTATTTGCGTAGTTTTTTGTGATCTTGTCAAACCAAGGCTACTTACAAAGTCATTGGCAAAGCTTATCCAATTTATATCTGGAAAAGTTGTTTTGTGGGCGTTTAAATTTCCAGTAGCACCACCAAATTTGGCATGATGGGCAATGCTTTTTAAACTTTGAAGTTGTGTTGTGATCCGCTCAATGAAAACTTCAAACTCTTTTCCCAATGTGGTTGGCGAAGCTGGTTGCCCATGTGTTCTTGCAAGCATAGCTATTCCATTATATTCCTTGGCTTTATTTTCTAGTTCTTCAAGTACTACTTCAAGTGAAGGAATTAATATGACCAACAGTGCGTCTTTGATCATCAGTGGGAAAGCGGTGTTGTTGATGTCTTGAGATGTAAGCCCAAAGTGGATGAACTCTTTGTAATGCTGAAGATCCAATAGGTCAAACTTTTCTTTGAGATAATATTCTACCGCCTTGACATCGTGATTGGTAACTTTCTCGATGTCTTTAATCTTTTGAGCTTCGGACTCATCAAAAGAATCCATGATGGCGTCCAGACTTTTCAAGACCGCAGGATTTATTCCATTGAGCTGAGATAAACCTAAGTTTGTCAATGATTTGAAGTATTCTATTTCAACAAATACTCTATACTTGATTAAGGCAAATTCAGAAAAGTATTCTCCAAGATTGTTTGTTTTACTTTGATATCTACCGTCAATGGGCGAAACAGCTTTCAGCATGCTATAAATTTTCTTTTTGTTTAGCTAAATTTCTTTGTTCTATCTTTCTTTTGATATAAAAATAGGTTTCGATTTGAGACCTCACTGCCAAATCGGCGCCCGTCCTTACATAATCGTTGGTATTTTGTTGACTGATGATTCTGGCCTTGATATTGTCATTAAACTGAATGTTGATGATGGTCTTCACCGTATTTTTAATTTTTTCATCATAAAGCGGTACCAGTGTTTCTATTCTGTGGTGCAAATTTCTTTCCATCCAATCTGCTGATGAAAAGAAAATATCTTCTTTACCATCGTTGTGGAAGCAATATATCCTGGCATGTTCCAAAAATCGGTCAACGATTGATATGGCCTGTATGTTTTCACTCACATTTTTGATACCAGGGATGATACAGCAGACACCTCTGATGATGAGTTTTACTTCTACCCCAACCTGACTTGCATCATAAAGGAGATTGATCATTTCCTCATCCTGCAAACTATTCATCTTTAAGGTCATCGAGGCATATCTTCCTTCTTTGGCAATTTCAATTTCCCGTTTGACCAAGCCCATGAATTTTTCCTTGAGATTAAACATCCCGACCCCCAAGTGTTTGAAGGGTTTTGTCGGTAATTGTTTGGTTTCTAAGTATGAAAAAATTCTGGTAGCTTCAGATGTGATGTCTGGATTTGCAGTAAACAGGCCTATGTCACTATAAACCTTGGCTGTTCCCTCATGGAAGTTTCCAGTACTCAGATAAGCATAAATCTTTGGTTTACCTTGCTCTATCCTCCTGACAATGGCAACTTTGGAGTGGACTTTTAATCCAGGCATGGAATAAAAAACACTTACTCCAGCAGCTTCAAGCTCTTCTCCCCACTTCAAGTTGGCTTCTTCATCAAATCTTGCCTTGACTTCGATAAAAGCCGATACTTGTTTTCCATTTACCACTGCTTTTTTGAGCGCATCCATGATCCTACTCTTTTTAGCAACTCTATATTGGATGATCTTTATGTGAGTAACATCCGCATCCTCAGACGCATCTTCAAAGAATTTTAAAACACTTTCATATTTTTGATAGGGAACATGTATCATTTGATCGCCTTCCCGCATGACATCAAATATGCTTTCTGTATTTTCTAAATCAGGATTGGGCAAAGGTTGCAGAATGGGATCTTTTAGATGATTCATGCCAAAGTCCGGGAATTTGAAAAAGTCTGAGTTGTTGTGATATCTTCCTTCTGGCAACAAATCATAACTCGTTAAATCAAAAACATTCATCAAATAACTCAGCATTTCTTTAGGCATGGTTCTATCGTAAACCAATCTGGAAGCATCGCCAATACTCCTTTTGATCAGACTCTTTTTGATTTTTTCAATCAAGTCTCCAGAATATTCGTCATCGATGTAAAGCTCAGCGTCTCTTGTCAATTTGATAGAGAAAGAATCCAAGATTTCATAACCAGGAAAAATCAAACGAATATTGTGTCTCACGATATCTCCCAACAAAATGATATCATAAGATCCTTCTTTTCGCTTCGGCAAAATGGTAAATCTTGGTAAGTGATCGGACGGGACTTTGACAATTGAATAAACAGATTTGTCTACATCTGGATCCTTCATGTTGAGTGCAAGGTATAAGGCTCCATTATTGAGAAATGGCTTTATTTTTTTGCCATCCAATATTACCGGTTGAGCATAAGGCAACATTTCTTCTCGAAAATAATTCTCAATAAAATCAACTTGCTCTTTATTGAGACTTTTTCGCCTTACAATATTGATCTTATATTTTGCTAGATCTTTTACAATTTGATTTTCAAAAATATCAGAAAATTCCTCTTGTTGAGCACTTACAATTTTCAAAATCCGATCCAGAATTTCAGACGGTTCGTAATTTAATTCCTTGCTTGCGTTGTGCCCCAAACGTACGAGTGACCGGTGATTCGCCACACGCACCCTGAAAAATTCATCTAAATTTGAAGAATAAATAGCCAGAAATTTCACTCTTTCCAATAGTGGCACATTGGGATCTTTGGCTTCTTGCAGCACTCTGTAATTAAAATCCAACCAACTAATGTCTCTGTGAATGTAGGGGTACATACTTTCCTGTTTTGTGCAAAAATAGTTCTTTGCCTTACTTTGCCAATTTAAGGGACTTATATTTCACATTAATTTCACATTTCCCAATTGTTATTGGAAAATGTGAAGCATGAAATTCTAAAATAGCTTTAGTGAAAGATTAGCTTTCGATGATTTTTTTCTTTAGTGCAGCGAATTCCTCATCTGAAAGAATGCCAGAAGCTTTCATGTCTGCAAGTTCTTTCAATTTGTCTATGGTATTGGAGGTGTCTACTGCTTTTTCTTTCTTGCTTTGTTGCTTTTGAATTTCTTTGGCTACTTCTTTACCCTTTTCGAACTTTTCATCATAGTATTTCTTCAATCTCATTGGATCAAAATCCAAGAAAGTCCCACCTGTTTCAAAGTGTTTTTTGAATGCTTCACCCAATGCGTAAGAAGATGCACCTGATAATACGGCCAAAGTGATTCCACCCAAAACACTTCCCACACCGGGTATGAATTTGATAGCCCTTGCACCCAACCTTGCCAAACCGCTGGTTGTAAGACTTGTAATGATGGCCTTGCCTTCTGTTTGTTTGAAATCTACTTCATACAATTTACTCAATTGTCTGATCATATCCAACTGGATGGCAGATACCGCGAATAGGTCTGCAATAGGAATAGGAATAAATCCAGCGCCCATAGACCAAATCATATGATTTTTGATGATAGAATCAGCGTCTGTACTCCTATTGGTTTTCTTTATTTCTTCCATTTTAATTGCTTATTTTTAGTAAAGTTAATGGTAATTGGGCTCCAAATGTTCTCTCATAGATAGTTTATAGATAAACTCATGCTCTGTGACGATAAACTCAATGATAAATCGTAATTACCAATCTTCTTGCCGATGCCCGATTTCTGAACTCACAGAGATAAATTCCTTGCCAAGTTCCCAAATTGAGTCTGCCATTGGTGATCGGAATGGTAACCGATGATCCGATGAATGAACTTTTGATGTGTGCTGGCATATCATCTGGGCCTTCTATGGTATGCACCAATCCTGGTAAATTTTCAGGTACAATTCTATTAACGAATGTTTCAAAATCAGTCCTCACATCTGGGTCTGCATTTTCATTAATTGTTAGAGCAGCCGAGGTGTGTTTGATGAAAACATGAAATAAACCAGCCTGAGGTAATTGAAGCCCTTGCAATATTTCTGAAGTGACTAAATGATAACCCCTTCTTTTAGGGCCAATACTTATTTCCTTTTGTTCGATCATGTCATTTTTTTAATCCTTACCAATGTATTTTTGAAAGCTGGCGTCTGGCTTCTATGGTCTAGTTTGCCTTCCACTACCCTATTGGTTTCTGGATAATATCCCATCACACATCCGCGGGCAATATCAAAAGGCAACACCTCATAATTTTCGAGTATGCCTACAGTACTCACTATTTCTACAAAATCTCCTTTTATCAACTTTGCACTTTCCATATCCAAAGGGTGCATAAAAATGACTGTTCTTTTATTTGCACCTCGCCAAGAATCATTTTCTTCGTAAATCACACTGTTGAATTGCCCTTCACTTCGCACACTCATGAGCAAATATTCATTTTCGCCAAGTGATTGAGCAGTGGGTAATTTTGGAATGACAAATTTAGCCTTTCCATCATCTGTGTCAAAAGTGGGCTCATGTTTGATTCTACCTGAAAGATGAAAACCTGCACTTTTCTCATCCATTTCGCCAATTTTCTCAAATCCTGGGACTGTTTTGGAAATGGCTTTTCTGATGTTTTTATGAAGGATAAAAGGCGAGAAATCAAAAACCTTTGAATCAATCAGAACCGAAGCAACATTAACAATGATTTCAGTTTCAGAACGGGCATTTTGCATTCTTTTGATTCCACCATCACTCATGCGGATATAATTGAACATGGATTCTTGAGTTGTTTTTTGCATTTCTTCATCTCTGGCCAAAACAGGAAAAATGATGATTTCTCCTTCACTTGGCACCAAATGGCCATCATTCAATGTGGTTGTGAGGTATATTTTTGTTTTTATCTTGTTTAATGCGCTTTCTGCATACGTAAGATTGGGGTTGCTGGCGTATAAATTTCCGCCCATAATCCAAGCCACATCAACTTGACCTGCAGCAGACTGACGCATGCAAGCCATGGTATCCCATCCTGGAGATTTGGGTAAAGCAATTTGGAGTTGACTTTCAATATTTTCGAAAATGGATTGTTTTAAAGTTGGGCTTACTCCCACTGAGCCAACACCTTGTACATTGCTGTGCCCTCTTAAAGGTAATAATCCAGCATTTGGTCTGCCAATCATTCCTCTGAGCATTGCTAAATTGGCGATTGCTTCTACATTTTCGACACCATGAGTATGGTGTGTAATGCCCATGGCCCAAGTAAAAACCACATTTTTTGCATTTCCATAAAGCGTTGCAACTTCATCTAATTCTTGCTCTGCGACTCCACTTTCTTTGCATAATTGATTGAAATTCATTTGTTCTAGGCATGCATGGTAAGCCTCAAAACCTGAAGTAAAGTTTTGAATGAAAACTTCATCTTGAGCTTTATTTTCAATCACCTTTTTCGCGATGGCACTCAATACTTGAATGTCACAACCAATTTTGGGCTGAATATAAAAACTGGCGATCTCACTGCCCATACTTGTCATGGATCGTACATCGGATGGTATTGAAAATCGTATTAAGCCAGGTTCTTTCACTGGATTGATGATGACCACATGACCTCCTCGGCGTCTACATTCCATCAACGCTGTCAGAAATCTTGGATGATTTGAAGAAGGATTAGCTCCAATTACAAAGATAAGATCAGCAGACTTCAGATCTTTCAAATCAATGGTTGCAGTTGTTGAACCTATAATTTGGGAAAGACCGACACCTGATGCTTGGTGGCAATAATAAGAACAGTTGTTCACATTATTCGTACCATATAATCTTGCAAAAAGTTGCAAATTAAATGCGGCCTCATTACTTGATCTTCCTGAGCTGTAGAAAAAACTTTTATTGGGTTCACAAGCCATCATTCTTTCACAAACCAAAGAAAGCGCTTCAGGCATGTTTAAAGTTGAAAAATGCTGATCACCCTCTTTTTTATAAAGGATCTGATCCAACCTGCCCAATTTTTCAATCATTCTGGGAGGCAGTTTTTTGAGTTTTTCAAGTGGCGTTTTGGTAATGAAATCTACAGAGATAGGTGCTTGAATGTCAGTGAGTTGGGCTTGTACACTTTTTTTACAAATCTGAATGGAGTCTCCGGCCTCGTTTTTTAAAACACCATCGCTGCCACCCATTCCATAGGCACAAGTTTTACAAGTATTTTTAGAAAGTATAGATTTACTTGATTTCAATAGACCTACACTGACCATGTATTCCAAAGTCTTAAAGAGAGATTTCCATCCGCCTATATATTTGCTAAAAATCATGTGGCTACTGTCATCTTTTACCAAATAGAGCACTTCCTATCCTCACCATTGTTGCTCCTTCTTCTAAAGCAATTTTGTAATCCCCACTCATGCCCATTGAAATTTCTGAAAAGTAAGAACTGTCAACATAAAACTGCTTTTTAATGAGCTCAAATAAATCAAATAAGCTTTTAAATTCTTTTCTGACCTTGGTTTCATCTTCTACAAAAGAAGCCATGCCCATCAAGCCACATACTTCAATATTTGGAAAAGTTTTATATACACCATTTTGCAATTCTTGAAGTAATAGTTCAGATTCATAACCCTGCTTAGTTTCTTCATCTGCAATTTTTACCTGAAGTAGGATTTTGATGATTCTATGATTTTTTAATGCTTCTTTTTGAATGGTTGTTGCTAATTCCCGATCATCGCATGAGTGAATCATATGCACAAAAGGAGCAATGTATTTTACCTTGTTTTTTTGTAATGATCCAATGAGATGCCATTTGATATCTTTGGGAAGTGCTTCATATTTATCAAGTAATTCTTGTACCCTGTTTTCTCCAAAATGACGTTGGCCAAGGTCATACATTGCCTGAATAGCTTCAATAGGTTTTGTTTTTGATACAGCGACAAGTGTAGCTTTATTGGAAATCTCTACAAAATCTTTAATGCTTTGATACATGACAAATTATATAATGTTGAAAAGACCACCAATTTCGGCTTCTATTTGATTGATGATGAATCCAAAATCTTCCGGTTTATTGATAAAATCTATTTCATCAATATTGATGATGAGCAATTTACCTTCTTTGTAGCCTTCGATCCAGTTTTCGTACCTTTGATTGAGTCTTTTGAGGTAATCCAAACTCATATTGCCTTCGTAATCTCTGCCTCTCAATTGGATGTGGTCGACCAAGGTTGGTATAGATCCACGTAAATAAATGAGTAAATCCGGGCCTTTTACCTGGCTAGACATGGTGTTAAATAAGTCAATATAATTTTTAAAATCGCGTTCTGCCATCAATCCCATTTCATATAAATTGGGGGCAAAAATGTGGGCATCTTCATAAATGGTGCGATCTTGAATAACAGTATTCTGTCCGCTTCTGATATCCAAAACTTGTCGGTATCGACTATTGAGGAAGTATATCTGAAGGTTGAATGCCCATCTCTTCATATCTAAATAAAAGTCACTCAAATAAGGGTTGGTATTGGCATCTTCAAATAGTGCATCCCATCCATACTGCTTGGACAGCATGCCCGTCAGTGATGTTTTACCTGCACCAATATTCCCTGCCAATGCTACATGCTGTATATTCATAAATAAGTTGGATATTTAATCGAGTTCCAAAACTAATCATAAAGACCAACATATTGAAAAAATAGTAATGGATTGTCAAATTTCTTTTGGCTTAATTTACCAAGCTACCAATGCAATCTGTCTTATTTTTTTAGATGTGGTCTACTTTGTGAATTCAAATTGGTAAATAAGCTTATAAAACCTAACTTTGCCGATCAAATGGACATACTCGTCTAAATTATAATATATGAAAGTAGATGATCAATTAATTTCGAAACTTGAAAATTTGGCTAGGCTCAGATTGACAGAAGAAGAACGAGAGTCATTGGCTGGGGAGCTTGATAAAATTATCGATATGTTTTCCTTGATTGCAGAGGTAAATACCGACAATGTCGCTCCACTCAGACACATGAATGAAGTTTATAATGTCCTCAGAGAAGATTTGCCAAAACAGAATTTGCACATGGATGATGTGAGGGAAAATGCACCCAAAATCATCAATAATCTATTTGCGGTACCTAAAGTGATAGAATAATTTAGTATGAAGAATGTTATAAAAATCAATGAATTAGTCAAGACTTACATCATGGGGTCTCAGAGAGTGAATGCACTACGAGGAGTTTCACTGGAGATCAATGTTAATGAGTATGTGGCTTTAATGGGGCCTTCTGGTTCTGGAAAATCAACACTCATGAACTTGGTTGGTTGCCTGGATACACCAACAAGTGGAAACTATTTTCTTGATGGTGAAAATGTGAGTCAAATGACTGATTCTGAATTGGCATCTGTCAGAAATAAGAAAATTGGCTTTGTTTTTCAAACATTCAACCTGCTTCCCAGAATGTCGGCATTGGAAAATGTTGCACTTCCACTGGTTTATTCTGGAATGGGTAAAAAATTAAGAGAAGAAAGAGCTTTACATGTTTTGGACATTGTTGGTTTGGGGGATAGATTTACGCACAAACCCAATGAATTATCTGGAGGTCAAAGACAAAGAGTTGCTATTGCCAGAGCATTGGTCAACAATCCATCTATCATCCTTGCGGATGAACCAACGGGTAACTTGGATACCAAAACCTCCATAGAAATTATGTCTATTTTTGAGGAAATTCACAATAAGGGAAACACTGTAATCATCGTTACTCACG
Organism: Saprospiraceae bacterium; assembly: GCA_016715105.1. Lineage (GTDB taxonomy): Bacteria > Bacteroidota > Bacteroidia > Chitinophagales > Saprospiraceae > JADKBO01. The sequence goes on from JADKBO010000018.1 coordinate 73,052, forward strand.
AACCTGATATTGCGGATCATTCACACAGAATCATCAGACTGAGAGACGGTGTGATCGAATCGGATGTCAGAAATGAAAGAATTGTGAAAGCGAGTGACCCAACTCACAACTACAATATTCGATAACTAATAGTTAGGATTTCAAATATTTCAAAATGTTGGATGAAACTCGTTCCACGATATTTTGAGTATCTGCTTTGATGAATTTTTTCCCAGTGATCAATTCATATAACTGTATATATCTTTCACTAACTTCATTCACAAAATCTTCAGGCATTTCTGGCATTATTTGATTTTCTTTACCTTGGAAATGATGTTGCATCAACCATTCTCGTACAAATTCCTTTGACAATTGTTTTTGCGGTTCACCGTTTTTTTGCCTTTCCTCATAACCATCCAGATAAAAATACCTTGAGCTATCAGGTGTGTGTATCTCGTCAATGAGGTATATATTTTTACCCTTTTTCCCAAATTCGTATTTGGTGTCTACCAATATTAAACCTTGTTTATTAGCCATCTCCTGCCCTCTTTTAAAAAGCAATCTCGTGAAACGCTCAAGTGTTACCCATTCATCAGCAGTGACTAAGTTTTGCTCTAAAATTGCTGTTCGGCTGATGTCTTCATCATGGCCAGCATCTGCTTTCGTTGTAGGTGTGATTATTGGATTTGGAAAAGGATCATTTTGCTTCATTCCATCGGGCATTTCTTCACCACATAAGACTCTTCCACCTGTTTCATAAGTTCTCCATGCATGTCCCGCTAAATAACCTCTGATGACCATTTCAATTTTGAAAGGACTACATGCTTCTCCTACAGCCACATTTGGATCAGGAGATTCCAAAAACCAATTCGGTACGATATCTTGAGTGGCCATTAAAAAATGTTCGGCAATTTGATTCAAAACTTGGCCTTTGTATGGAATAGCTTTTGGTAATACTACATCAAATGCAGAAATTCTATCTGACGCAACCATAATAAGCTTATCTCCCACAGCATATACGTCCCTTACCTTTCCTTTATAGAAGGACTTTTGGTTTGGAAATTCAAAATTGGTAGCAATCAGGCAGCGATCTTGTGTATTCATATCTTGTTTGATGTAAATGGTATTTTTCAAGACCCAAATATATCTTTTTAAGCCACAAGAATAAAGATTTACGACCGGCTTACCAGAAAAATAAATAGACATATCACAATATTTCTGCAATTGAGTGGAATTTTTGCAACTATTTAGGTTTTCAAACATTACATTTGTTGTTGTACTGACGTAAATTCACCATATGAGTGTACTTGACAAAGTTAGAATAATGATTTATAGGGTTCATGAAAAGGGACTCGAGATTTTCTTGATGAACAATGAAATGTCAAAGGATCCGGAGGTTTGGCATCTTCCACAAGGATTAAATAATCAAATATCTGGTTCGTTAAACATGCTTGGTAAAGAATTCATTGATTTGGATGAGGTGTCTGATAACCAAGGCTCACAACACAAAACCATCGCAGTAGAAGGTGATTGGCATGACATTCCTTCTATCAGAGGCATGCTCAAACATGATATAAAAATTGCCAAAAAAATCATGAAGGAGCATTTGCCAGGCTCTGAAAAAGGTGCATATTTTGCTGCAAAAGAAGCCTTTAAGAAGGTTTTACCTCACGAATATGAAGCTATCAAAGAATTGTCCGAAATTCTGAAAGACAGAAATACATTGAAAAATATGTAGTTTGTATTGTTTGGGACATTCAAATGATCCAACATATATAATTTTCTATCTTTTTGTATCGTTTTTTAATTACTTCCTACATTTATTTAGGGTGGTAAATAGAATATACTTTGTATATTTGAATCTATTATTTTGCTTGAAGGTCTATTTGCCAATTTAATTGAATTAATTGCTCTAATATTGTATCAGGAATTGTAATAATTTACTGATTGGCCATATTAAATTTTTAGCACAACACTACCAAGATATAACTACTAGATTGAAGTCACGGATTAAAATATCATTGTTTTTTATCGGCATGATCTTCCTTGCATTGACATCGAAGGGGCAAGCTATTCATGATTACGTTGAAGGTGAAATAATTCTTCAAATGAAACCAGGAGTCAGGCCTGTAGAAGTCCTAAAAAACCTCCAAGTTTCAAATAGTCGAGCAGCTAAACCCACGTTTGAAAAAATTGCAGAAGCACCATTCACCGTCTATAAGTTGAAACTTACTTCCGATCAGCAAGAAACAAACAGGTTGGTTGAATTGCTCAGAAAGGACAGTAGGGTTTTAATGGTCCAAAAACAGAAGATTAAAGTACAGAAGCATTCCAAATGATCCGCTCTATAATTCCCAATGGCAATTTAAAAATACACAAACTCCTGGAGCAGACTATAATATTGAAGCTGCATGGGATATTACTACTGGAGGAGTTACCAGTTTTGGAGATACCATTGTTGTTGCAGTTTTGGAAGACGGCATTGGTAAACATGATGACATAATTGGAAATTTGTGGAAAAATCATCATGAAATTCCCGGAGATAAAATTGACAATGACGGCAATGGATTCGTCGATGATTACAATGGTTGGAATATTGCTACCAAAAATGATGATGTCCATCTGGATGATCGTCACGGAACTTCAGTTGCTGGCATCATTGGTGCACAAGGCAATAACGAAATTGGAGTTTCTGGTGTAAATTGGCATGTAAAAATAATGTCTGTGGTTACGGGAGATATCACAGAAGCAAATGTGATTTCTGCTTATTCTTATGTTTACACACAAAGAAAACTTTACAATGAAAGCAATGGTAAAAAAGGAGCTTTCATAGTTGCAACCAATTCTTCTTGGGGTATAGATAGAGGAAAACCTTCAGAAGCACCTATTTGGTGTTCGTTTTATGATTCTTTGGGTTCTGTTGGTATTTTGAACTGTGCTGCCACCATAAATGAATCTATCAACGTCGACGAAGAAGGTGACCTACCTACTACCTGTTCTAGTAATTTTTTAATCGCAGTAACCAACATCAATCGGAATGATATAAAAACATCAAGCAGTGGTTTTGGCAAGAAAAATATTGACCTTGGGGCTTTTGGAGATGCAACCTACAATGTAACATCCGGTAATAGATATGCTACTTTCACTGGCACTTCGGCTGCAACTCCACACGTCGCTGGGGCCATTGCTTTGGCGTATTCCGTACCTTGTAGTAAATTAATGGACGAAGTGCGAAAAGATCCTGCAAATGCTGCTTTGTTTTTAAAACAAGAATTATTGAGCTCGGCAAAGTCCAATGCCAGTTTAGCGGGAATCACAAGTGCTCAAGGACGATTGGATATAGGTTCTTTTATTACCAAAGTAAACAATTGGTGTAATGATTGCAGAGCCCCACTCATTGATGATAATTACAACGTCGCAGAGGAAGGCAAGCTGAGGGTATCAATATCAGAAATTCCCAATAATGTGAGGATTGATTTGAGAATCAGAGTTGAAGGGAGCGCCGAATGGACAATGTATGAGAATGTAAATACCAATACAGTTATCAATGGACTACAATTATGCAATGATTACGAGTATCAATTAAAAAGCACTTGTGGCACTTCTTTATTATCTGATTTTCAATACTCAAGGTTTATCACTTCATTTGGTTGTTGCCCACAACCTATTATCAAATCCTTGGAGGAGATAGACAACGTTTTATACATCAATCTGGAGGAACAGACTTTGGTAGATATGAATATCTTGGAAATAAGAGAAAAAGACGCTGCCAAGTGGGAATCTCTATCTTTTGATCTGGAATCTTCTATTGACGAGTTGGAAAATTGTAAACTTTACGAATATCGATTAAGCAATAGTTGTTTGGACGGTCGATCCTTCTCTCCAATCTCAAATGCAAATACTTTTAATACAGATTGTGGCAGCTGTACTGCTGATGAATACTGCAATGACTTCAATTTTGATAATGATCAAGAATGGATTAGTTCTGTTGGCTTTGGAGGTTCACTTTGGGAATCAGCCAAAGACGAAAAAGGCTTAGGATTATTTCTGGGTTATAAAGTTCCCAAATTAGAGCGAAATAAGGAGCTTGACTTAGAGATCATTCCTGGCTTTCTCAACCAAACTTATCAAGAGTTTTTTAAAGTTTATATTGATCTCGACCAAAACAAAGCTTTTTCGGCAAACGAATTATTATATAAATCTGAAACTAGATTGCCTTTTGTGAGAGACACCATTTTAATTCCTGCTGATGCAAAGCCTGGTATAACTAGAATGAGGGTCATCATGAGTTTTGACGACAATAACATTGATTGCAACTTGGAAGAAAATTTTGGCGAAATAGAGGAATATTGTGTTGAAATATTACAGTCTGTGGGCATAACTGAATCTTCCAACCCAAATAATCAGGTTTCTATATTAAATACAATAATCACGAATAATGAGATAGGCATCAAAACCAGTTTGATCGAAAGTGAAACACTTACTTTGAGCCTTTATGGTTTAGATGGAAGAATGTTTGATCAACAAAAATTGTTCATCAATGCACAAAACCAGCAAATAACGTTGAACACACCAACGGGGCTGAACACTGGATTGTACATCCTAAATATTCAAGGAAAGCAAACCAGAAAATCATTCAAGGTTTTGAAACCATAAATGTATGTTGACCATTCTAGTCTCGATTTTAGCAAGTTTAATCTCTGTGGTTAATCCATTAGGGGCAGTACCGCTATTTATATCGCTTACAAAAGATTATACCAAAAAGAAAGGCAAATTACACTCCTACACATCAGTTTGTACTTTGTGATGATCTTGGGTGCTTTTTCTTAGCAGGCACATTTTACTTACAATTTTTGGCATCAGTATCTATGCAATGCGTATTGCTGGCGGACTCGTCATTTTATCGAGTGGCTTCAGTTTGCTCAATGGAAAATTTGAACAATCCAGGGCGATCAACTCAAAGGTCAGAGAGGAAGCTTTGGCAAAACATGATATTTCTTTTACACCGATGGCTATGCCCATGCTGTCTGGACCGGGTTCTATTTCAATACTCATCACATTCTATAATGAATACGAGGGAACTGCTGAGCGATTGGGCATTTTTTGCATGATTATTCTCACTGGATTCATAGTTTTCCTTACGCTTAGGGCAGCTCCGTGGGTTGGTAAATTTCTTGGAGAGGCTGGGTTGAAAGCCATTTCAAGAATTATGGGCTTTATTGTAATGTCCATTGGAATCCAATACATCATTGTTGGTGTTGTTGCATTAGTTTCATCCTTATAAAACTAAAATCTTAATTTATTAGGCTTGTCTTAAAAATATTTTTAAGCTTGTCTAAAAATAATTATCTTTGTGTAAACTATTTTGCAAAGATGTATCAAGCAACCACAGCAGAAGAAAACTATCTCAAGGCTATTTTCAAAATTGCAGAAAAAGAAAAAAAGTCGGTAAGTACCAATTCTTTAGCCAGAGCTTTACAAACCTCGCCAGCATCTATCACGGACATGATCAAAAAAATGGCCGATAAAAACCTGTTGAACTATGAAAAATACAAGGGGGTCACACTTACAATCGATGGAAATAAAATAGCCACAGAATTGATCAGAAGACACAGACTCTGGGAAGTATTTTTAGTAGAAAAATTGCGATTTGCATGGCATCAAGTCCATGAAATTGCTGAAGAACTTGAACATATTGGCTCTCCAGAATTAATAACCAGACTAGATGCATTTCTCGATTATCCAAAATTTGATCCACATGGAGATCCAATTCCCAATGCTGAAGGCCGGTTTACCATCAGAACCCAGCTACCACTTGGCGATTTAGGTAAAAATATAGAAAGTGTCTTGTTGGGAGTGAAAGAACATAGCACGCCCTTTTTAGAATATTTGCACGATCTCAACATCAAAATAGGAACCAATATTCTGATCAAAGAAAGAACAGAATATGATCATTCTCTTTCCATCTTGGTGGACAAAAAAAGAGAAATTTCTATCAGTCAGCAAGTTGCTCAAAACCTTTTGGTCAAACGAGTCTAATCTTACAAAAAATGCAACAAAGCAATCATATCAGTTTAGAACCCAAGCTATTATCTTTTATCTTCAAACAAACTTATTTTGGGACATACTCCATGCAAATAACCAGGTCTCAATGCATAATTGTAATTATTTTATTGCAGTTAATGTTGACTTCTTCTACAATTGTCGTTTCACAATCAAAGCCATTGGTGGTGGCATCTGCATCGATATTCCAGGATATGGCCATCCAAATCGGTGGTGATTATGTGGATGTGAGGACCATTGTCCCAATTGGAGGAGATCCACATTTATATGAACCAACACCTAGTGATGCCCAACTTGTCCAAAAATCAAATCTTATTCTGATCAATGGTCTCACTTTTGAAGGCTGGATTGCAGAACTCATTGCAAACTCCGGGACAAAAGCTCAAACAGTAAGGATAACAGAAGACATCATTCCGATTGCATCTGATTTGCATGCTGGGGCTACAGATCCTCATGCCTGGATGACAGCTTCAAATGGTTTGATCTATATCAAAAACATTTATAATGCGCTGAAAACAGTCGTAGATGAAAAGAATTGGCCCCAACTGGAAAAAAATTATGAAGCGTACAAACTTCAGCTGGAAGAACTTGATCAATACATTTTTAAAAAGATAAAAGAAATTCCAGAAGGACAGCGCATATTGGTAACCTCTCATGACGCCTTCAATTATTATGGCAGCAGATATGGTCTTACATTGAGCGCCGTCATGGGAATTTCTACTGAATCCGATGCACAGACAGCAGACATGAAACGTGTAATTGACAACATTGTCACCCATAAAATACCTGCCATTTTCATAGAGACCACGATCAACCCGAAATTGATCAAACAAATTGCTGAAGATCACCACGTGAAAATTGGAGGTGAGTTGTATGCTGATTCGATTGGACCGGAAGGAAGTTCAGGTGAGTCTTATATCAAAATGCTAAAGAGTAATACCAATACCATTGTAGCAGCTCTAGCGGGAATTTCCGTAGAAAAAACAAAGTTAGACAACGATACCAGTGGACTCAATTTTAGTGTGATGGCGGGGATCATACTCTTTTTATTGGCCTCCATCATATATATGATCAGAAAATTGGATCATGCACAAACAAATAAAACGTCATGAAGGAAGTAATAGCTGTAAAAGGTCTCAATGTTTCGTATCAAAATAAACGCGTTTTGACCAATATTTACTTGACTGTTGAATCTGGGCAAACCTATGGGGTCATCGGGCCAAATGGAGCTGGAAAATCAACTTTATTCAAATGCATATTGGGGTTGATAGAAGCAGATGCAGGTGAAATAAAAGTTTTTGATGAATCCGTAGAATTCCATAGAAAACGGATTGCCTACGTTCCGCAAAGAGATGAAGTAGATTGGAGTTTCCCAGCTACCGTCCAGGATTTGGTTTTGATGGGCAGATACCCTCACAAAAGAGTTTTGCAAAGGCTCAACAGCAAAGATCACGAAATTGCTCATTTTGCCATGGAGAAACTGGGAATTGCTGAATTTGCTAATAGACAAATCGGGCAATTATCGGGTGGACAACAACAAAGAGTTTTCATCGCAAGAGCACTTGCCCAAGAAGCAGATTTATTCTTTTTTGACGAACCCTTTGTTGGTGTGGATATAACAACCGAAGAAAAAATTATAACCATCATGAAGGATCTTGCCCTTGCGGGAAAAACCGTCTTGGTTGTGCACCATGACTTATCAACAGTAGATCAATATTTTTCCAAGGTGATCATGATCAATCAAAGACTCATAGCTTATGGTGATACATCAGAGGTTTTCATACCTGAAAATATTGCGAAATGTTACGGTGCCCAATTGACCATGCTGCATAAAACGGGCATTTATCAATAGCAATTAAATGGAGACAGCTTCAATTTTTACTCCGCCTTTTTTAATGTAACTCAGCATTCCGTACTGGCCCCAGAAATGTGCTGCCCCACAACACATAAAACTGGAAATTCGGTTTTCATTGACAATAGACACTACCCTATTGGCCATTTGTCTATTCCTTTGATAAATAAGTTTTTCACGCAATGCACCCATACTTTTTTTAGACAAATGATAGATCACTTTGAGGTCTTGAGAAGCATATGCCTTTTCCAGATTTTTAATTTGTTTTCTGAATTTTCCTACATTTCTTACTACTCCTTTGAGCATTCTTAACTGTCCGTCAAGTGGAATAGATTTTGCAAGTGCTTCTTGAAAAGTTACCGATTCCAGCCCTCCAGTTTCCATTTGTTGATGCATAGCTTGTAAAAACAATAACATGTCAAGTGGTGGATCATTGTTGGGTGATAGTATTTTCTGAGCCATTAGTGCACTGATGTACATGGGATGCAGCTTACGGACTTGCTCGAACTCGAGGTCAAAATGTTTTGAAAGAATGATTTTCATTTTTTCAACCATTTTATTATTGATGTGGTGTGTGATGTCTAACTCATCTTCAAAACTAAAAAGGGATTCTGAAGCTTCTCTTGGTTCGTTGAAATCTATTTCCCCATAATAGGCGCCACATCTCTCCAAATAAGCCAAAACATTTCCATAATGTTTGGTGGTAGCCTCATTGGATGTATGCATTGTACCAAATAGGTAATGGCTTCTTTCGGAACCTTCTTTCGATAATTTAAATAATAAAGTGTTAGATTGGATTCCCACTTTTATAGTCTTCTGCGAGTAATTTCCTTATTGAGAAGGGTTAATTCTCTGCTAGTTTCTCCTGTTATGGATGTATTTTCTTGTGCCCTGCGAATCAAATAGGGAATAACTTCTTTGACTGGGCCGTAGGGCACATATTTCGCAACATTAAATCCTGCATTTGCAAGATTAAAGGTGATGTAATCGCTCATACCATAAAGTTGACAAAAATTGATATGTGCGTGTGTTTTGTCCAAACCTCTGTTTATGATTTCGTCGGCCATAACTTTATTGGAATGCAAGTTGTGTGTTGCATTACAAAAGCCTATCGTTTCATAATTTTCCAAACAATAAAGCACAGCTTCATCATAATCATGATCTGTGGCATCCTTTGTTTTGTGAATGGGAGATTCATAGCCCATTTCCAGAGCCCTTTTATTTTCTTTTTCCATGTACGCGCCCCTCACCAATTTAGCTCCAAAAATAAAATCCTTGGCCAGTGCTATTTGGTGATCCTTTTTGAGTTGCGCTAGTTTGCTATGCTGGTAACATTGATAGGTGTTGTAAACAATTACTTTTTCTTTATTGTAATATTCCATCATTTCCATGGCCAACTGATCTATTGGTTTTTGAATCCAACTTTCTTCGGCATCAATAAAAACACCAACACCTAATTCAGATGCCTTACTGCAAATCTTATCCAACCGGTTTTCAAGTTTTGAAAAAAGATTTTGTTCTCTTTTATCCAATTCCAAACCTGAATTGAGTTTTTCTAAAATTTCATTTTTTACCAGACCCGTAATTTTGATGCTGATGACGGGCACACTGTTATTGGCGGCGGCCATTTCCAAAGCCTTCAGATTTTCATACATCACCTCATCTAAATCCTCTTCTTTTGATTTGCCTTCTGCCCCATAATCCAAGATGGTCAGCGTATCAAGATGATAAAGTTTGTCTATGGTTTTTTGACTGTGGAGAATTGTGTCGCCACCTACAAATTGTTTAAAAATGGTGCTCTTGATGATTGTTTCAGCAAATGGGAAACGAAGTTTAATGGCCCAAAGTGCCAATTTGCTTGAAATATTAACCAACATTGGGCTATTCATCAGTCTGAATAACAGTGCGGTTCTTTTTAACTCAAAATCTGATTTAAAGGAAAATGCTATTTCGGTATTAGAAAAATCGACAGGACTCCCCGAAGGTTCAGGTTCCTCGTTCAACTCAATTATTTTTGATTCCATATCTCCCAAGATTTTTCTGCCTGAAGAACCAACATATCAGCACCGTTTTTTGTTTTGGCGCCCATTTCCTTCCCTTTTCTCAGGAATGAAGTTTCTGCAGGATTGTATACAAGATCATAAAGATAGTGATTTTTACTCAGAACGTCATAAGGTAAATTCGGATATTCATCAACCTGTGGATACATTCCTAATGGCGTGGTGTTGATGATCAAACGGTGATCTTGTACCATCGAAGGGGTGAGTTGTTCATAAGTGATGTAATCTTGCTTCCTTGATATTACTAAATATGGAATTTTCAAGGCATTCAAAACATAAAATACTGCCTTTGCTGCGCCGCCTGTCCCTAAAACCAGGGCTTTACCATCGAAACTTTGACCAATGAAATCCAGTAAGGAAGTTCTAAACCCATATTCATCTGTATTGAAACCATAAAGTAATCCGTTGACATTTTTAACACAATTGACTGCCCCAATAGCTGTGGCACAATCATCAGTTTCTTTTAAAAAATCGAGGATATCTTCTTTGTATGGAATGGTAACGTTAAAACCGAGTACACCATCATCAATGATTTTCTGCACCTCCAAAATATGTTGTAAAGGATAAGCTTCATAAGAACAACCTTCAATATTTTCTTTCTCAAACTTTTCTGCAAAGTATTTCGGAGAAAATGAATGAGACAAAGGGAAGCCGATCAAGCCATATTTTTTCACTTCAATGGTTTCCATACTTTATTTTACGGCTATGCAAGAAATTTCAACATTTACATATTTGGGCAAATTGGCAACTTGCACAGTTTCTCTTGCAGGCGCTATCAAGCCCTCAAAATATTGAGCATAAATGGCATTCATCCTACCAAACATTTCCATATCTGAAAGAAAAATGGTCGTTTTTACCACATTTCCAAAAGAAAATCCTGCTTCCTCCAACACAGCTTTCAAGTTTTCCATTACCTGGGTAGTTTCGGCTTCAATGTTATCCATCATCAAGTTGCCCGTGGATGGATCCAACGCGATTTGGCCAGAAAGGTAAAGAGTATTTCCTGCTAAAATTGCTTGATTATATGGTCCAACTGGAGCTGGAGCATTTATAGTTTTTATGATCTTTTGCACTTCGATTTCTTTTATTCTATTTTAAAAACTGCAAATCAGTATTCAAGCGCTAAATTAGCACCAATAAACTATATTAAAAAATACTTATTGGTTTACCTCAAGACATTTATCGCAGGTATTTATTGTTTGATCACAAAGAATTGCTTTCATTTAGAAGAATAAGTTATAAAACTCATGACAGATTTTCCTGTACAATTTATTGAAATCATTGAAAACAAACTTCCATCCGATTCAACAGCATTTTTCGAATCAATAGACAATCCAGTTGTTACTTCCATACGCCTTAATTTACAACATTCACAAAAAGTTGATCTAGACTTGACGGATGCAGTGCCTTGGTGTGATCACGGATTTTTTTTAAAGGATCGACCCTCTTTTTCTCTTGATCCTCAATTTCATGGCGGAGCTTATTATGTGCAAGAATCTTCTTCCATGTTTATTGATTATGTGATCAAACAAATCAAAAAAGAAATGAGTGGGCACCTACTCGTTCTCGATTTGTGTGCTGCACCGGGTGGTAAGACAACTTTACTTTTAGACGCACTGATCCTCATGATGTAATTGTTACCAATGAAACCATTCGCGCGCGAGCTCAAATACTCAAGGAAAATGTCCTCAAATGGGGACGCTCAAACTGTGTGGTAACGCACATGGATCCAAACGAATTTAATAAATCAAAAATCTTATACGACATTATTTTGGTAGACGCGCCATGCAGTGGAGAAGGTATGTTCAGAAAGGATAAAAATGCAATTGCTGAATGGTCTGTAGAAAATGTGAATTTGTGTGCGTCCCGTCAGCAACGCATTTTGCAAGACATTTTGCCCTGTCTCAAACCTGGTGGTTTCCTGATTTATAGTACTTGTACATTCAATGATCAAGAGAATATAGACAATATAACATTGATTGGCAATAAATATGCCATGCAACCAATACGCTTTGAGTTACCTGAAAAATGGGGAATTGAAGAAGTGACAAAGTCAGGATTTTATGGGTATCATTTTTATCCAAATAAAGTGCGCGGAGAGGGATTGTTCTGCTCTGTCTTGAGAAAAGAACATGGTGAAAATGTCAAAGAAATTTTTCATACCAACCGAAGCAAATTGCGATCACTAGAAAAAAGTGAAGTTTCTTTAGTTGGTACATTTATGAAAAAGGAATCTTTAGCCAATTTACTGATACATGAAAATGGAGATGTTTACCATTATAGCAATGAAACATTAAAAATGATGCACACTCTTGCTAATGATTATAGGTTGGTTTATTCTGGAACCAAATGTGGTAATATCAATAAGAAACTCTTTATCCCCGATCATGCTTTGGCATTGTCTGACTTGGTTTCTCCTGAAATACCCAGACTAGAGATGACATTGTCAGAAGCCTTGGATTTTTTAAGACGATCGCTTACAAAAGTAGAAAGTGAGGCAAAGTCATGGACTATTGCGTGCTACAACGGTACCCAATTGGGGTGGTTTAAAAATTTAGGAAACAGGATTAATAACTATCTTCCAACAGAATATAGACTCAGGATGTAAGTTTCTATTTTGAAACGGTATGCTTATTATTATAAAGCACTGGTCACGGACTCTTCCAAATTGAACCTTGGATCAATAGCTGCAATTTTGCCTTCTCTATCAACCAAAAATGTTTTTGGAATACCAGAAACCCCATACATAGCAGCAGCTTTGGAATCCCATTTGAGTAAATCACTCACGTGTCCATTCCACAAAAGATTATCGGTTCTGATTGCTTCAATCCATCTTTCTTTTTGGCGATCAAGGTTCATCTGCACTTGACTATTATCACCCAAAGCCTGTCTGGTACGATTATCCAGTCCATCTAATGATACACTAAAAACATCAAATCCTTTACCTTTGTATTTGTTGTAAATTTCTACAACATGAGGGTTTGCTTTTCTGCATGGGCCACACCAAGATGCCCAGAAGTCCAATAGGACTACTTTACCTTTGTAATCACTCAATTTTTTTATCTTCCCATTTACATCTGGCAATTGGATGTCAGGCGCAGTCATTCCAACTTGAATAATAGAAGCTGCATCTTTTCTAGATTTGGATTTTTGCAATTCACCAGCTAATAAAACATATTGATCAGCCCAGTCTTCTTTTGGAAATTTATCTTTTAATTTGCTGGCAGCCAATGTATGAAGGTCTGCAAAGTCATCAACAAAAGTAAACATCTTACTAGTGATCATAAAAGCAGTCAATGGATCTGGTTCATTCTTTACCATTTCGGTCAACTGTGGTACATCTATCTTTTTCTGCACAAAATCATCCACCACTTTCAGGAATTTTTCCATTGAAGGTGCACCAGTGATTTTCCAATTCATTTCTCTTATTTTGTTGATATCGGCATCAATCTCAACATTTTTTTCAGTGCCATCAAAAACCAAATCAAGTGTCTGTACACCAGCTCTAATTCTATAAAAACCTGGTTTTATACCATTTGGAAAATTAAGATCAAATTTACCTGAACCGTCGGTTTTGCTGGTTAATAAAATTTCATTGGTATTATCTAGACTGATTTTATCAAAATAAATACTCATATTTTCTGCGTTTTTCAAAACTCCAGAAATGTTTGTACCTGATTTTGCGCCGCAAGAACTCAGTATCGAAATTGCAATTGTGAAAAAAGAAAAATAAAATATCTGTTTCATTGTAAATTCTGTTTTAGTGCGAAAAAAGCATTCATCATGTTTTTCTGCTAAATTTTAACTGCAAATATACAAAAACCCAAATGACAGAAATGGTGTAGCCCATTAAATATGAGTTAAAATTATACTATAAATATGCAGTCTTGAAGCAGCTGTTGGCCAATATCATGATGATTAGACTAGTTTAAATATCTGGAAAGAAGGTCAGCCAACCCGAAATTTAAAATTATCAAAAGGCAAACCTGAGTTGGACTTTTACTTCTGAGCGCACATTGCCGTCAATTTTTTCATTACCTGAGCTGATAACATCTACATTATCAAAAACGGTATGTGCATACTTTGCTTCCAAGGTCAAGCGCCTGCTCAGCTTTTGCTTATAAATTAGATACATTCGCTTCCCTCTATTTTGAAAAAAAGGAATGCTGTATTCATACAACAAATCATTTTCAAACATATAAATACGAGTATCAAAATTTGCAGCATCAAAAATGGCATACCTTGCTATGATATCAAATGACTTACCCATTGGTTTATAACTAAGATCTGCAAACATTAAAACACCATTGGATTTTATGCCATCTGACTGCGAAAATGAAAATTCCGTCCTTGCCTTAACGTCTATGTCTTTATTGATTTTCTGACTAAAATGCACTCTAAATTTTTGGACGATGAAATCTGTGAGTGGATCAATTTTTTCAACATTTAGAGAAGAATTTCTTTGTTTTTGCTCATATCGATACAAGATGTAGGCATTAAACTTTCTTTTCTTGTTGTATTCCAAACGCAAAAAATACTCTTTGCCACTACTTGGTGCATCAATACGATACCGCAACCATTCGTGTTTCCATAAGTCGTGATAAGCACTAAGTTTCCATTCATTATTGGGCCTGAACTCAGCACCAACATAATATCCCTTTTCATCAATGGGTAGGAACCTTCTGCAAAAGCATTCGCTTCCAAAACTTGATAATCTTTATCAAAATCTCTGTAAGAAACAGCAAAATCTACTCTTTTATCCAAGGCAACCAAAACATTATGCGTCATTGCCCTACCCCCATTGTCACTTTGAGCCACCTCACCGAACAAGTTGATGTTTTTAAATCGGTAATCGTAGTCAACAGAAATATTCATCAAGTCTTTGCCAGAAAAATAAAAATTCCGATAAGGAGCTTCGGGTCTTTTCAAAGGCGAACTAAAGTTGTATTGTAAGTAATTAACTCCGATATTTAGATTTTTGTAGTTTAAATCTAAGACAGCACCAATATTTTGTTGCGTTATGGATCCTTTATTGGCAATTTCGGAAGCAGTCCTATGCAAACCTCCCTGTAGCAAGGAACTAAAAAATTCTTCTGGTTCATTTTCAATGGTGTCTAATGCCAGTGATCCATCGATTTTTTTCTGCGAATATGCAAGGGTCAAAGAAGCCCAATCAGCTAATCGCAAAGAAGTTGCCAAACCTCTGAAGTATAAATTTTCATTCACAGAACTGTACTGTCTGAGGTGATTTCTATTTTTCTTGAATGAGGTCACAAATGCGCTTTTGCCAAATCCAAATCCATTATGCAGAATCAACCCTTGTCCCATGCTCATGGTGTAATCACCCAGTGCCACTTGTTCAACCCAATGATTAACTTTTTCTGCATAGAGGTATCCGGAATAAAAGTCAAAACCATTTTTATTTCCTTGTTTAAAAAAAGCTTCACCTGGATCCTTCTCCATAGTAAATCCAGCCTTGAGCCTTCTACCCGCATCAAAACGATATCTGGCGTAAAGATAATTTGGATCACCGGCATACTTTGTTTCATTATTGGCATTTGAAATATACCCGGCCTTGTCTTGAAGGGTACGTTTGTACTTCAAAAAAACCTGAGATCTACCAGCGGCCAGTAAATCCTTGATATTGATATTCTCAGATGCATTTCCTACCGTTGTAAAAGGCAAAAGCATTTTCACCTTAGTCATATCCAAACCCTCAATTGTTTGCAATTCTTCCAAAGAGATAAAGTCGCCATACTCTGTTCTGTGGTCAATGATTGCTTGGATTTCAACAGGATTTAAGAAAAAGAGCTCCATGAATCGAGAAGCGGTTGCTGTATTAATATTCAATGGATTACTCTGGAAATCATACAATCGCTCAAAGGCTGTGTTGTTGTCAAAGTCTTCGATTTCATTGTTCTCAAGATAAAATTCCAAAATTCTTTCTACAATGGTGCTGACCGAATCTGACTGCGCAGAAAGAGAAAACATAGCCCATGGACTTAAAAATAAAAAAAGCAAAAAGGAATTTTTCTTCGACATATCAGCCTAGTTTCAAGACATAAATCGAAAGTCTAAAAAACTATCTGCAAATTGAAATTTTATCCAACATATTTACATTAAAGTGATATAAATTACTTAAAATTAATATTTGATATCACTGGTATCACAATTCTTTGTGTTTATATTTGTAGTCTATGAGCATCAAAACATCCTTTGGTCACATTTTTAGGATATCACTTCCCATCATGATTGGAAGTGCTGCGCAAAATGCCATAGTACTTTGTGATAACATATTTCTCTATCATTACAACTCCATAGATTTTGCTGCAATTGGCCTTATTGGAGCATTTTATCTCATTGTGATTGCCATTGGTTACGGCTTTTCTAGAGGTGGGCAAATACTCATTGCTCGTAAATTTGGAGAAAAACAGTATTATAAAATAGGTTCGTATTTTCAGAGTTTGATTTTCTATGAGTTATTCATGGCTCTTGTCATCTTTCTCCTGATCCATTTTTTTTCTGTTCCCTTCTTTTCAATGTTGATCAATGATCCCGAGATATTGAAATTATGTATTTCCTACATAACCCTCAGGAGTTACGGTCTTTTTTTCAGCTTTGTAGGAGTGTCAATAATTGCAATGTATACTGGAATTGCGAAGACAAAATTTATCGTCATTGATACAGCAATTCTTACCATAAGCAATGTGGTGCTCAATTATGTTTTAATATATGGCCATTTGGGATTTGAGCCTATGGGAATTAAAGGGGCAGCGATTGCAAGCACTTTGTCTGAAGTCATTGCTTTTATCGCTTTTATTTTATACATGATTTATGACAAAAGCAACCGCAAATTTCATTTGTTGAGTTTGAATAAGTTGGAATTTAGTTTGTTTAAGGATTGTTTTAGTATTTCCTTTCCAATTGTAGCACAGTCGTTTCTTGGGCTAGGTGCATACTTTTTATTTTTTACGTGGATAGAAAACAACAGTGCTTCTGATCTTCAAATATCCAATTTGATCCGGAATGTTTACCTTATACTTTCCATTCCAACATGGGGCTTTTCGACAGGTATCAATACCATGGTATCATTGTTCATAGGTGGCCAAAAAAGGCAGGCAGTTATTCCTATCACCAACAAAACAAACATGCTTAATGTAGCAGCTACATTGATCATTGCTTTGCCCATTTTGATTTTCCCACAAATCTTTTTATACCCCTTGTATGGGGGTTCTAATGACGGTTTGATAGAAATGTCTAAAGGTTTGCTTTTGATGCTCAACCTGATTCTATTGTTTTTTGGCGTTGGATCAATTTATTTAAATGGCATCATCGGGACAGGTCATACCAAAACGGCATTAATCATACAAGCCTTGGGCACTTTGCTGTATTTGATTTATGAATATATTGTTTTGAAGGTGTACAAACTCAACTTGTATTGGGCTTGGTCTGGTGAATTTGTTTATTGGGGATTTATTTTAATCATGTCAGTTATTTATCTCAAATCACGCAAATGGCATTTTAGAAAATTCTAGAGCTATCAATAATTTTGCCTTAAAAAAAAATTCGCTTAAAACTAATTATACATTACATTCGTTGCAAGTTGTATTATGTCTTTTATCACTAATTTTTAACAATGAATAAGCTGAATTACCTTTTAATCTTTGCTTTATTTGCAACCTCATGTGCCAGAAATCCCGTAACTGGAAAAAGGGAATTGACGGTTATTTCTGAAGCGCAAGAAAAGCAAATTGGTTTAGAAAGTGACCCCCAAATTAAAGCTGAATATGGAGTATATGAAGATGCTGGCTTGCAGTCCTTTATCACTAAAAAAGGGAATGAAATGGCTGCCATTTCTCACAGACCAGCGCTTGGGTATGAATTTAAAATCGTAGACTCACCTGTTGTCAATGCATTTGCAGTGCCTGGAGGATACATCTACTTTACCAGAGGTATCATGGCCCATTTCAATAATGAGGCAGAATTTGCTGGAGTTTTGGGGCATGAAATTGGTCACATCACTGCCAAACACGCCAATGAAATGCAAAGGAAACAGCTTTTTACTCAACTTTTATTAATAGGTGGAATGATTGCTTCTGAGCAGTTTAGACAATATGCAGATCTAGCAAGTAATGCAGCAAGTGTGCTTTTGTTGAAATACTCCAGAGATAATGAGTCTCAATCTGATAAACTTGGAGTAGAATATTCAACAGAAATTGGCTATAATTCACACTACATGGCTGGTTTTTTCCATACGTTGCAACGTTTGAGTGGACAATCTGGCGCCGTCCCGACCTTTATGTCAACTCACCCAGATCCAGGTAATCGATTCGTAGAAGTAAATAAATACACAGATGTCATACAAGCAGCCAAAAATTTGGACGATGCCAAATTGATGGAGAATAGAGACACATATTTAAAAATGATTGATGGTATTGTTTTTGGAGAAGACCCTCGTCAAGGATTTTTCGAAAATAATGTTTTTTATCATCCAGATCTCAAATTTTATTTCAATGTTCCAAATGGTTGGATGACTGTCAATACTCCCTCAAAAGTCCAAATGGCTCCCGAAGCGAATGATGCAATCCTAACTATGGAGCTGGAAGCAGGCACGGATTTAAATGCTGCAGGTAAAGCATTGGTGGAACGAAATGGTCTTAGCGTAGTAGAATCAACCAATACCACCGTAAATGGACTACCTGCATTAGCTATTTTGGGAGATGTGATCCCTCAAGATCAAAACGGACAACAAGGTGAAGCGATCAGAGCAATGGTGTATCTTATCAATTACAATGGTGCTATTTATAATTTGTCAGGACTGAGTTATAAGAAGACCTTCAACAACTATTACAATACCTTTCAAAATTCTATGAAGAGTTTCAATGTGTTGAAAGACCAGGCTAAGATCAATAAATTACCTTCGAGGGTAAAGATCGTTTCCGCAAAAAGAGACTATACTTTGCAAGAAGGACTTAAAGATTATGGAATGCCTCAAGCTCGATTTAATGAGCTTTCTATACTCAATGGCATGGAACTTACTGATAAATTGAAGACAGGTATGCTCTTTAAAGTAATTGAAGAAAGAAGAAATAAATAATTTAGAGGATAATTATTTGAGAGTCATATAATTATGGAGATAGACAAGATTTTTTTATAATTTTCGTTGAAAAATCTTGTCTATACCAAAATCATTGTTCTATATTTGCATCGCTTTTCGAAGCATATGTTCTTTTTATAACGCGGAAGTAGCTCAGTTGGTAGAGCACAACCTTGCCAAGGTTGGGGTCGCGAGTTCGAATCTCGTCTTTCGCTCTCAATCAAGAGGGCGTGTATCAAAACGATGATGTAAAGAAATTTTAGAATTTTATTACATTGATACACTCCCTTTTTTTGTCTGCGCCCGGATGGTGGAATCGGTAGACACGCAGGACTTAAAATCCTGTGGCCATTGGCTGTGCGGGTTCAAGTCCCGCTCCGGGTACTTTTCTTAAATTGCAATTTTTATTTTTTTCCTTTCCTTTAGGTGCGCGACAAGCTTTCTGCTTAAGAGCATTCTGACCTATTTTTTATTTCCGTTTTTTTTTTACATTAATTTGCCAAGTTAAATTGGTAAATAGTTAATCAGATTTTGTCCTATGGTCAATGTTAAATACAATCTAAACCTGCATTTCTTTGACTCATTCTGGTAAATCGTGTCATAAATTCAATAGCCGCTTATCTTTGCTCTTTTAAAAAGTAATCGTCAAATCAAATAGCATGTCTTTAAATGCGCTCCAAATTGCTAGAAAAATCTCAGTGAAGCTCTCTTGAGTATCTATGACGAACGTGAAGTTTCCAATATCTTGAAATATTACTTTACAGACAAATTCACGAAAGCGCAACTAAACGATGATGAATACGTAGCCTTAGAAATAACCAAAGATATTCAGAGGTTTAAAAACCATGAGCCATACCAATACATTGTTGAGAAAGCATTTTTTTACAATAGACTATTTTATGTTGATCGGAGAGTTTTGATACCCAGGCCAGAAACTGAGGAATTGGTATCCCTTGTTTTAGATCATTTGGAAAGGCAATCTCCAGAGAAAATAAATCTATTGGATATTGGCAGCGGCAGTGGCTGCATAGGCTTGACAATCGCTTTAGAATCCCAGAACCAATCAAATATATCGGTTGCTTTGTTGGACCTGAGTGAAGAAGCACTGCAAGTTGTTCAAACAAATAGTAAAATGCACAACCTTACACCACTTATCCTGCAAATGGACTTTTTAGATCAAAGGCAATGGGACAACATACCAAAAAGTGACATCATTGTAAGCAACCCACCCTACATTGATCATTCTGAAAAAAACTCTATGGAGGCCAATGTTTTGGAGCATGAACCCAGCATTGCCCTTTTTGCAGACCCGCCAATTTTGTTTTATGAAGCAATTGCTCGGTTTGCAGCCTATCAAAATGTCAGATCAAAAATATTTTGTGAGTGCAACCCTATATATATAAAAGAGACATTCAAAGTATTTGAAGAAAATGGATGCAAAGAGATCGAAATAAGGAAGGATTTACAGGGGAAGGACCGCTTTATCTGTGCAACTTATACTCCCGAGCTTACATTATAATGAGATAGTTTTAGATGTACTTTTTTAAAAATCTTTTATTACTTTTGCACACCCGCCAGGAAATAGCATAATGCGTTCCAAATATATTTAGTTACTCATACAACAGCTCGATAATATGATCTACAGCTTTGCCAAGGAAAACAACAAGCTCAAGGAACTGGCTGATCACAATGGAGCAACGTGGATCAATCTTTATCCACCCTTTGAGCACGGAGAACTAGATGAAATCAGTGCAGCTTATGATATCCCACTTGATTTTCTCACAGATTCTCTGGATATGGATGAGAGGTCTCGTTATGAAAAAGACGAAGATGTCATTCTCATACTCATCAATACGCCAATTTTGAATGATGACGCCAAGGAAAGTGAAGCCATTTATATCACTGTGCCCGTTGGTGTGATTTTATCTGATAAAGTGATCATTACAGTCACTGGACGGGAAAATCCAATTTTGGAGAAATTCATGGAGGACAAAGTCAAAAATTTTGACCCAAGCGACAAACAACTTTTTGTTATACAGATTTTTGAACAGACAGTTTTTAGATTTTTGGATTGTTTGAAAAAATTAAACCTCAAAAGAAATCTGATCGAGCAAGAGTTGTATCACTCCAGCAGAAACGAAGAACTGCAACAGTTGTTGAGAATAGAAAAGAGTTTGGTTTATTTTGTGAATAGTTTGAGTGCTAATGATTTGCTCAAAATGAAGATCAAAAGGACCGATGTGCTAAAGATTGGAAATATGGAAGCACATACCGATCATTTCGAAGACATCATCATCGATAATTCTCAAGCCCTGGAAATGTCAAATGTTTATACAAATATCTTAGGAAGTACAATGGAAGCATATGCCTCTATAGTATCCAATAATATGAACATATTTATCCACAGGCTCACCATCATCACTATCATCCTGATGGTTCCGACATTGGTAGCAAGTTTTTATGGTATGAATTTGGAGTACCTACCATTTAGAGAAAGCAAGTTTGCTTTTCCATTCATCATCATTTTTTCAATCGTCCTTGGTTTTGGTTTGATTGCTTGGTTTAGGAAAAATAGACGGATCTAGTCATTTTAACAGAAATTATTCAAGTCTGTCTACCCCTACCCTTACTCTCATTAAATATTTTTCAATTACACACCCTGTCAATTGTTACTAATCTTTTGATAATCAAATCATTACGTTTAGCAAAATATTAATATAATGATTTAGTAACATTATAATAATATTATGAATTTGTGTAATGTCAAGAACATCAGTTGTTTAGTAACTTTACCAACATAGTGTGGAAAACTTTGACAATTCTTTTTCGCATATTAGATTAAAAATATTCTTAATTTGTATCGTGATGAGTAATCAGAAGCAATACAGGTTTAAGGGCTTATCAAGCCTATCCACTTAAACATAACCAGCTCATATAGAGGACATATTATATAAAGAAAAAAACTATTGGTTTTATTCTTCAATAAATTTTTCTCTCTAAAAATAAGGTATTACTTTTGACTCCCCGCGAAAAAACATATATGAAATATTTAGTTATAAACACTGAAGTAACCTTTATAAACGAGTAAAATAAAACCATGACAGCGCAATTAGAACCCATTCTGCAAGAAAACCCCGGTAGATTCGTGATCTTCCCCATTCAACACGATGATATTTGGAAATTTTACAAAAATTCAGAAGCCTGTATTTGGACGGCCGAAGAAATTGACCTAGGTCAGGATTTAACGGATTGGGACAACAAACTCAACGACGAAGAAAAACACTTTATAAAACATGTCTTGGCTTTCTTTGCTGCTAGCGATGGCATCGTCAATGAAAACCTTGCTGAGCACATGGTAAGGGAGGTACAATATACAGAAGCTAAGTTTTTCTACGGTTTCCAAATCATGATGGAAAACATCCATTCAGAAACTTATTCCCTATTAATTGACACTTACATAAAAGACAATAAAGAAAAAGACTATTTACTCAATGCCATCGACACCATTCCATGTGTAAGAAAAAAAGCGGATTGGGCACTGAGATGGATAGATGAAGGAAGTTTCCAAGAACGGTTGATCGCTTTTGCTGCTGTAGAAGGCATCTTTTTTTCTGGATCTTTTTGTTCCATCTTTTGGCTGAAAAAACGTGGTTTAATGCCAGGACTTACTTTCTCAAATGAGCTTATTTCAAGAGATGAAGGCATGCATTGTGATTTTGCTTGTCTTTTATATCAAGATCACATCGTCAATAAGCTTCCACAAAGTACCGTACAAAAATTGATCAGCGAAGCGGTAGAAATTGAAAAAGAATTCGTCACCGACGCACTTCCTGTAAAACTTATAGGAATGAATGCCGATATGATGTGTCTATATATTGAATTTGTTGCCGACAGATTGCTTTCTTCTTTGGGCAACCCCAAAATATACAATGTTGAAAACCCTTTCCCATGGATGGAAATGATCTCTATCCAAGGTAAGACCAATTTCTTTGAGAAAAGAGTTGCTGATTATCAAAAAGCTGGTGTAAACAGCGATAAGGAATCACAAGTTTTCTCTTTAGACGCAGATTTTTAGTTCCATATACCAACCGACTCAATTCCGTAACCGAGCCCAACATTATTATCAAAATTTTTAAAAAAAGGAAAAATGCAAGTCATCAAAAGGAGTGGAAAACGAGAAGCAGTAAGTTTTGATAAGATCACTGCCAGGGTCAAGAAGTTGTGCTATGGGCTCAATTCTGACTTTGTAGATTCTATCGAGATTGCAAAAAAAGTAATTCAAGGTTTGTATGATGGAGTATCTACAACAGAACTCGATAACCTAGCAGCTGAGACGGCAGCGTCAATGGCTGTAATTCATCCCGATTATGCCCTATTGGCAGCAAGAATAGCAGTAAGTAACCTCCATAAGAATACAGATAAATCATTCTCAAATACAATAGACGTATTATATCATTACATTGACCCAATCACCAATCAAAAAGCAGGTCTTATTGGTGAAGAAACATATAACATTATCAAAGAAAATGCAGACAGACTTGATTCTGCAATCATCTTTGACAGAGATTATGACTTTGATTACTTTGGTTTTAAAACCCTAGAAAGATCATATTTACTCAGGACCCACGGTCATGTAGTCGAGCGTCCTCAGCACATGTTGATGAGAGCAGCAGTAGGCATACATGGTAATGATATAGAATCAGCGATTGAGACATATAATTTGATGTCTGAAAAATGGTTTATCCATGCAACCCCTACTTTATTTAATGCGGGTACTCCTAAGCCGCAATTGAGTTCTTGTTTCTTGTTGAGTATGACCGATGACAGCATTTCAGGAATTTTTGAAACATTGAGTAGGTGTGCTAAAATATCACAATCTGCAGGTGGTATTGGCTTGTCAGTCCATAATGTGAGAGCTAAAGGTTCTTATATCAAAGGAACAGGTGGTACATCCAACGGTATCATACCAATGTTGAGGGTGTTTAACGATACCGCAAGATATGTCGATCAAGGTGGTGGGAAACGCAAAGGAGCATTCGCAGTGTATCTAGAACCTTGGCATGCGGATGTTTTTGATTTTCTGGAATTGAAGAAAAATACAGGAAAGGAAGAAATGCGTGCAAGAGACCTTTTTTATGCCATGTGGATTCCTGACTTGTTTATGAAACGTGTCAAAGCAAATGAGAAGTGGTCACTCTTCTGCCCTAATGAAGCGCCAAACTTGTTTGATACAACTGGCGATGATTTCGAGGAACTTTATGAGAAATATGAAAGAGAAGGCAAAGCGCGCCAAGTGGTAAATGCTCAGGACCTATGGCTACAGATTATGGAATCTCAAATTGAGACAGGTACTCCATATTTATTGTATAAAGATGCAGCCAATAAAAAATCAAATCAGAAAAATCTGGGTACTATCAGATCATCTAATTTGTGTACAGAAATCATTGAATACACTGCTCCAGACGAAGTAGCTGTTTGTAACCTTGCATCCATCAGTTTGCCAAGATTTGTTGATAAAGAAAAGAAAACATTTGATTTCAAAAAATTACACGAAATAACCAGAGTTGCAACCCGCAATCTTAATAAGATCATTGATATTAATTACTATCCTATTGAAGAGGCTCGCAATTCAAATATGAGACACAGGCCGATTGGTCTTGGGGTACAAGGATTGGCAGATGTATTCTTATTATTGAGAATGCCTTTTGATGGACCTGATGCTGCACAGCTCAACAAAGATATTTTCGAAACCATCTACCACGCAGCGTTGACAGAGTCAAATGTATTGGCTAAAAGGGATGGAGCGTATTCTACTTTTGAAGGTTCTCCGGCAAGTCAAGGTATTTTACAATTTGACATGTGGGATGTAACTCCTTCAAATAGATATAATTGGTCTGCATTAAAAACAGAAATCAAGGCAACGGGTATCAGAAATAGTTTGTTATTGGCACCAATGCCTACAGCAAGTACTTCACAGATCCTTGGCAACAATGAGTGCTTTGAGCCTTATACATCTAACTTATATACAAGAAGGACGCTTTCAGGTGAATTTATCATAGTCAACAAACACTTACTCAATGATCTGATCGAGTTGGGTCTGTGGGACGAAGAAATGAAACAAATATTGATGGCCAGCAATGGTAGCGTACAAAACATCGTTGGTTTGCCTCAAGAAATTAAAGACCTCTATAAGACAGCATATGAATTATCTCAAAAGGCTATCATTGACATGGCTGCTGACAGAGGTGCATTCATTTGCCAAAGCCAAAGTTTGAATTTGTTTATGGAAAATGCTACCAATAGCAAACTTTCAAGTATGCACTTTTATGGCTGGTCAAAAGGTTTGAAGACAGGTATGTATTACTTGAGAAGCAAAGCAGCTGTTGACCCTATAAAATTCACTTTGAGTAATAAACATCAGAGAATACAAGGAAATAAATCAGAAATGATCACCACTTTTGTTGAGCAGGAAGTAATGGATGTAACGCCTGAACCTGTGAATACAACTATACCAACTGCCGTTGCCGAAGGAATGGTATGTACGATGGAGGAAGGTTGCATTATGTGCGGATCTTAATCTTTTCTGCTAAGTAAAAGATCAAAACAAAACGAGCATGGAGCGTCACTGAATAAAAGCGGTGGCGCTTTTTTGTTTCTCGGGATCTTTGTAAACTTATGGATTCAAGATACCGCCACATTGATCGCAAAATTTAGCACCCTTTGCATGTCCTTCTTTAGTGCAGTGGGGACAAGATTCTGTATATGCCCGGTTACTACTTTTAATGATTTCACCTGTCACAATACCAGTTGGAACAGCCAAAATGGAATAACCAGCAATCATAATCAGAGAAGCAAGAAATTGACCTATGGGCGATTGGGGTGAAATGTCCCCATAACCAACGGTTGTGAGCGTTACTATTGCCCAATAGATACTTCTGGGAATGCTGTCAAAACCTGCATTTGTTCGACCTTCTATCAGATACATTAATGATCCAAAAATGCTGACCAGGATCAAAATGAAAATCATAAAAAGAAATATTTTTTCCCGACTAGCTTTGAGAGCAGCCATGATTATTTGACCTTGCGAAAGAAAATTGACAAGTTTGAAAATTCTAAAAACTCTCAGTAATCTAATGCCTCGTATGATCATCAATGACTGTGTACCAACAAAAATCAAAGAAAGGAAAATTGGCAAAATAGACATTAAGTCCACCAGTCCAAAAAAGCTAAAAATATAATTCCATGGTTTTTTGACGCAGTATATGCGCAGGCCATATTCAATTAAAAAAATGAAAGTGAAGATCCACTCCAAAACGGTAAATAACCTTCCATATTGAAGCTGATAAGAAGGAACAGTTTCAAGCATCACAATGATCACACTCAATAAAATGGCTAACAGTAAAATTATATCAAACAAGCGACCTTCTACCGTTTCTGCTTCGAAAATAATACCATGTAAACGGCGACGCAAAGGCGACCACTGTTCAAATTTCTGACTCATTTTTCAATTACAAAATTGTTATAAAATTATAAAGTTAATAAACAAGCTGAGATTGCCTTGGTATGATCCTACCATTAACATGATCACAATATTTATTTCTTGTTGCATTTCAGAACAATAAGTATAACAAAATGATTTGCTTTTGGTATATTAAAAAACTTTAATATATCTTTACCACACGCAAGAAATCAAAAGTCATGGCAAAGCAAAACAAACAACAACAGTCCTCCGATAAATTGAAGAACACTGTAGCAACTGAAACAACGACCAAGCAATTTGGAGGCCTAATGCCTGTGTTTATATGCTTAGGCATCACCGCGATGGTTTTTGCAAATACCCTAAGTAATAAATTTGTCAATTGGGATGATGATAAAAACTTTTATGAAAATCCTTATGTCCAAAACTTCACCAGTGAATTCTTTGTAAAAAATACCATAGAAATATTTTCACAACCGGTCATAGGAAACTATAATCCTTTAAGTATATTTTCGTTAGCGATAGACAAAGTAATTTATGGTTTTGACAATCCGGGGGGCTGGCATTTTACCAATTTATTATTACACCTTATTTGTGTTTTCTTCGTATACCGGATTGTTATTTCACTAGGCCTCAATTGTAAAGGCGCCTTTATTACTGCTTTGTTATTTGGCATTCACCCAATGAGAGTAGAATCTGTAGCATGGATCACCGAAAGAAAAGACGTTTTATTTGGTGCATTTTATTTACCCGCATTGTGGTTGTACATTAAACAAAAAAAATACCCAACAACTAAGAGAACCTTTTTAATTTTCTTGTTATTTGGTCTGAGTTTATTATCCAAAATCCAGGCAGTGATGTTGCCACTATCCATGTTGATGGTAGACTATTATTTAGATGGCAAACTCACATACAAGAACTTTTTATCTAAACTGCCATTTTTCATATTGTCTTTGGTCATTGGAATCGTAGGACTATTTGCACTGGCCCATGAAGGATCCATAGAAGCAGCTGATAATGCATATCCAACCTACACACGACCATTTATAGGAAGTTATTCCTTATTGATTTATTTGATAAAATCAGTGATACCCTTCCGGATGTCTCCACTTTATCCCTACCCTACTACCATGCCAAGTTGGTTTTACCTTACCGTAATTGTCTATTTCTTATTCGCGTGGTTTATCTGGAAAAAGTATAAGGAAGGTGAAAGAGTTTGGGTTTTCGGACTGGGTTTCTTCTTTGTGAATGTATTTATGTTGTTGCAAATCCTCGGCGCAGGCCAAGGGTTCATTGCGGATAGATTTACTTATATCCCTTACTTGGGTATTTTCTTCATCATCGGATACTATGCAAGCAAATATTTGGAAGTGCCAAGTAAGAAAATGATGACAACAGGTTTGCTCTTGGTCGGTACACTTGCGTTTGCAGGAATGACAATCAAACAGAATACTGTTTGGAAAGATTCTGAAAATCTATGGACACACGTTTTGAAATATTACCAACAGGTAACTCTTCCATGGGGTAACAGAGCAAATTTCAGAAGGTCAGAAGGCCGAATTTTGGAAGCGTTGGCAGATTACAATAAAGCAATAAGCCTACAGCCCAGTGCGCAAACCTACAATAGTAGGGCCCGATTATATTTTGATGTTTCTTCTTCACCAGATACCTTACAATTGGCCTTGAGTGATTATGAAAAGGCCATCGAACTCGACCCTAAAAATGGTGAATTTTACAGCAATAGAGGTGCTACCTATGCTAGACTTGGAAACTTGGCCAAAGCTTTGGAAGACTTCAATAAAGCATTGGAATTCAATCCAAATAATAAAGATGGATATCTTAATAGGTCAGTACTTTATTATAATACCGGACAGAACGATCTAGCTTTAGCAGACATGCTTTCCTATTTGAAAATCGATCCCTTTAATGCCGACCTCTGGTTTGAAACTGGTAGAATTTATGCGAGTAAAGGAAACTGGACCGATGCCATGACAAATTTGAATAAGGCTATTGCCATAGATGCCTCACAGGGTATTTACTTTTATCAGCGATGTTTGGTATTCATCAATATGAATAATGACGCACAGGCTAAGCAAGATGCCCTCATGGCCATACAATTGGGATACCCAAGTGTCGCTCCAGATGTGAAACAACGATTGGGAATACCTCAGTAAAATTTAGAATTAAGCCAATTGTAATTCAACTGGTTATTTTCTTGGAATAGTAATATGCTCCAAGATGTAAATCAATTGAATAAAAAAGAGCTTTTGAAAGATTAGTTACCCAAGTAGTTTTTGAGCAATTTACTTTTACTAGCAGATCTCAATTTGTTGATTGCTTTGTCTTTGATTTGTCTTACTCTTTCACGAGTCAAGCCAAATTTATCGCCAATATCTTCTAGAGACATGGGATGTTCGATACCTATACCAAAATACAATTTGATTACATCACATTGTCTATCGGTTAAGGTTGATAAAGAGCGCTCTATTTCTGTACGAAGACTTTCGATGTATTCTAGACCTTTGTCTGTATCAGGTGTACTGTTATTTTCCAATACATCCAAAAGTGAATTGTCTTCACCTTCTGCAAAAGGAGCATCCATAGATACGTGTCTTGCAGCAACTCCCAATGTTGTTTCTACCTCTTCAGATGGTATTTCCAACAATTCAGCCAATTCCTCTGCTGAAGGTTCTCTTTCAAACTCTTGTTCAAGTTCTGAAAAAGCCCTATTTATTTTGTTTAGAGATCCAACTTTGTTGAGTGGCAATCTCACAATTCTTGACTGTTCTGCCAAAGCTTGTAGAATAGATTGTCTGATCCACCATACCGCATAGGAAATGAATTTGAAACCACGAGTTTCATCAAATCTTTGTGCTGCTTTGATCAAACCCAAGTTACCTTCATTGATCAAATCTGATAAGGAGAGACCTTGATTTTGATACTGTTTTGCAACGGAAACCACAAATCTGAGGTTTGCTTTGGTAAGCCTTTCAAGTGCTTCTTGATCACCTTCTTTGATTCTCTTTGCGAGATCTACCTCCTCTTCAGGGGTAAGAAGATCCACTTTTCCAATTTCTTGTAGGTATTTTTCAAGTGATTGACTCTCGCGGTTAGTGATAGATTTAGTGATCTTAAGTTGCCTCATGAATCTCTTTTAGTTATTTATTTTAAAAAATCGTGCAAAATTACAAAATAATTGTCTTACTATGCACAAAATTGTCTGTTTTCGAAATATTTCTTATTTGGAGTACTTATAAACATGTCTATTAATTTATTTTCCTTAAAAAAAGTTCAATTATTTTGATAAATGGAAAATTTATTTTTTATTTGACCGAAATTGTAAATATGAAAGGTCTTATTTACAGATTATCAACGAATTACACAAAACATTTAATCTAAATGCGTAGAGAAAAGATTGATTTAGAATTCATATTTAAGGCTTCACCAGCCATCGTGTATCAATTTCTCACGCAACCAGCTTGTTTAGTCCGTTGGTTCTGTGATGCAGTAGATATTAATAGTGAAGTATATACTTTTTCGTGGAACGGAGCAGCGGAAGATGCTGAGATGGTTGATGACATTGAAGAGGAGCGCATAAGGTTTAAATGGTTAGATGCGGATGACGAAGATGAGTATCTAGAATTCAGAATGTATAAATCTGATGTTACCTATGAAACCATACTGGAAGTGACAGATTTTTGTGATGCCGATGACGTGCCTTCTACCAAAGATTTATGGCGCAGCCAAATTGAACAGCTCAAAACTGAATGCGGCGGGTAACTTTTAAATTTAAAGCTTGAGTGTTCTTAGGAGTTTGCTTGGAAAAAAGATATATTTCACTTTATGTCTTTTTTCTTTATTTGGTGAAAATCTAACCAGTCAGCGCAATTGTGCGACGATGGAAGTCTTGTCAAAAAATTTACAAGAAAACCCTAGGCTAAGCAAAATCAAAGAAAAGATTGACCAACAGACGCAAAGATCTATCAGAGTGTCCAATAGTAAAAGATCTTTTCAAGGTGTTATCACAATTCCAGTTGTGGTACACGTGGTGTATAAAGACAGCATTCAGAACATTTCTAATGCTCAAATTTTGAGTCAAATTGACGTATTAAACGAAGACTTCAGAAGATTGAATGATGATGCTGATAATTTATGGCCTCAAGCTGATGACATAGAAATTGAGTTTTGCTTAGCAACTTTAGGTCCAAATGGTGAATCTACTTTAGGTTTTACCAAGACACTTACCAATAGAGTCAGCTTTTCCACTACTGACAGGGTTAAATCCAATTCGACAGGAGGAAAGACAGGATGGCCCAGTGATCAATATTTAAATATTTGGGTGTGCAACTTGAGCGGTACTACTTTGGGTTACGCTCAATTTCCTGGTGGCGGTTTACCAGCAACTGATGGCGTAGTCATAGATTATCAATATTTTGGGACGACAGGAACCGTACAAAGTCCATTTGACTTAGGAAGGACTACTACCCATGAAGTAGGACATTGGCTCAATTTGAGACACATATGGGGCGACGGAGATTGCGACTTTGATGACTTCATCACGGATACACCATTAGCCGACGAGGAAAACTATTTTTGTGATGTGGGACATGTATCTTGTGGGAATGTAAATATGGTTCAAAACTATATGGATTATTCTGACGATGTGTGTATGAATTTATTCACCAATGGTCAAAAGAAATGGATGCGCGCCTTATTTGAAGTTGGGGGATATCGCCAAAATTTACTTTACTCCAATGGCTGTGGAAATCCTGAAAGCATCACCTGCAATGACGGAATACAAAATGGAAACGAACTCGGCATAGATTGCGGTGGAAATGCTTGCCAACCATGTACCAATTGCAAAACTTTTTCTGTCACCATTCACATGGATGATTATCCGGAAGAAACATATTGGAATGTTGTCAATGAGAACGATGAGATCGTGATGATGGGTGGAAGATATGGAAGTCCTCTTGCTGGTGACAGCAGTGTTGTGAAAAGCTGTTTACCTTATGGTATTTATACTTTTCACATTTTTGATGACTATGACGATGGCTTATGCTGTGGAGGAGGTATTGGTGATTATCAAATTGGTGTTAAAGATGGATTCTATTCTGATGGAGGTGGGGTCTTTACAACTACTGAATCTAAGACATTTTTGGTAACCAATACATTTACATTCATTGGCCCAGGCCAAAATTATGAGGATCCAAACAATTGGTTTTACAATTTAAAGCCTACTCTTAATAGCGTCAATCTAAAAATATTCAACAGTGATTGTGTCATCCCACTTGCTCCAGTGCAAATTCTGAAGGGTACAGTACAAATCAACCCAGGAGTTGACTTAAGGTTTGAATAAAAAGTGCTTAGGATTTTACCTTTTTTTCTTTTTATTGTTTGCGAATTTATCGCCCCTAGTTTTTGGCTTTTTGTATTTAACAGCAATTTCCCTGCGATAAGAGCCACCTAAATTTACCTTTTTGTTTTTATCCTTTTTTTCATGATAGCTCTCCCCTCTTTCACCGCTTCTGGCAACTCTTGCACTGTTTCCGCCATGTAATGGTTTTCTTTTTTCATCCGGAGTAAGTTCACTGGTAATTTCAACACCTTCTGGGATTGGAAATGTTGGAATTTCATAGTTCATCAATATTTCGATGGCAAGTTTTGATATTTCTTCCTGATATGTATACAATAGGATCGCATTTCCTTCATTCGTAGCCCTACCTGTTCGACCAATACGGTGCATATAGTTTTCGGGATATATAGGAGTATCAAAGTTTATAACGTGGGTTATTTTGTCCAGATCCAATCCTCTAGCCATGACATCGGTGCTGATCAAAATTCTATTTATCCCTTCATCAAACTGCCGCACTGTTCTAAATCTATAATTTTGGGGTTTATTGGAATGTATGACTCCCATTTCTTCTCCAAAACGGGGTGAAAGTGTGTCAAAAAGCAAATCTGCAGTCTTTTTACTTGGTGTGAATACTAATACCTTAGCAAAAGTAGCTTTATCTTCAAAGAAATGAGACAACAAATTGGCCTTGGTGTAGAAGTTGGGTACGGGGTATGCAGTTTGCTTTATATTTTCCAATGGTGTGCCGCTTACAGCAATGGATATTTTTACTGGATCGACAAAGAAAGAGTCAATCAATTCATCCACTTCTTCAGTCATTGTAGCGGAGAACATAATATTCTGCCTCCTATCAGGTAAGAGTTCAAAAATATTGGTGAGTTGAAACCTAAATCCCAAATCCAGCATTACATCCACTTCATCTATTACGAGTTTTGAAACCCCTTTTAGCTGAAGAGCCCTTGTTAACGCCAAATCATATAACCGACCAGGAGTTGCAACCAATACGTCAACACCTTCAGAAAGTGATAATTTTTGGGTATTTATATTAGTTCCGCCAAAAACTCCTATTACCCTTAAATTCATATGTTTGGCGAAAATTTCCACTTGTTCAACGACCTGTGTGACCAGTTCTCTAGTGGGCACAAGGATCAACACGCGAGGATTTAATTGGTCGGCATACTTCAAATCTTGCAAAACTGGCAACAAATATGCAAGCGTTTTTCCTGTGCCTGTTTGTGCAATACCTACAATGTTTTTTCCGGATCTAATGATTGGAAAAGTTTGCTCTTGAATAGGTGTTGGATGCGTAAAAGTAGTCTCTTCTATACCTTTTTGAAGTCCTTTATTGAGATTTAAGTCATTAAAAGTGGTCATTATATCTTTTTGAAGGAACTACAAAACTGAGCTTTATTGATCCTATGAAAACTAAATTAAGGCTCAAAGATACGATTCAAAAAGACTAATCCAACTAATTCTAAGAGGACTCCTTGAATGGGATTTACATTTTTATTGTTTTTAATTGAAATAGAAATATGTTAAAATTTTGCTCAAAAACAATTATTTATTGATCAAAAATTTGAGCCAAGAAACGATATTACATATAATGAATTACTACTAATACTGTAATATATGTTTATTGATTTTCAAATGATTAGATTAAAATTTATAGGAATAAAATAAGGAATGAAATTTCTTTGTGTTATTATTTTATCATAGTTGATACAAGAATAATTGTATATTATATAATATTATAACCATATTTAATGTGGATTATAATGAATATATTGCAATTAAATAATTTAAATGAAATATTAAAATGGTATAATAAATTTAAAAGTAATTAGAAATGAAAGATTTAAACACGCAACCAGCTTATTTTATTTTAAATTTTAAAAGTGATATCAGATACTTTAAAAGCAAAATTAAATTTAGTAAATTAATTACGTATGTTATTATTACTACCTTTTTGAGTATTAGTATTAAAAATGAAGTTGTGGCACAAAATGGTTGCTTGACCTGTGCCAGTTTAGCAACTTATCCACAATTAGCAAGTGTTAATACCAATGATGGTGCCTTGACTGAATTGATTTTGGGTAGTTTATTGGGAACATCCGTAAATCTTACAGCATTAAATTGGCAAGGTTTAGCTCAGGGTGATGTTGCTGTGTTGGAAATGCTTGAAATTTTGCAAGCCCAATTGGGTCTATCTTCCCCTGAGGCTGTACTCAACGCAAATTTGACACTTGCACAAATTTTAAACGCTGCTGCAACCGCGGCATCAAACTCAGGAACTGCTGCAGCTTTAAATGCTTTTGCTGTTAGTGTACCATCAGGTACAGTGCAACTAGCTGACATATTATCAGCTAATCTGATCAATGGATCTCTTGCAGATTTTGATATCAATGCTTTCACACTAGTCACTGGATTGGTGCAATTGTACAATTACGAAAATGTAGCCACTACACCAACTCCAATTGCAGCAAATATTCCATTGGTGGGTAATGTTACAGTCTATGCACAAGTGGTAGAACCACCACACTTTGGCTGTATAAATGAGGGAGAATGGCTTTTTTAGTGCCGGAGTCAGGTTATTATTACAAGTGTCTTTATTGAATCAATCGGCCATTCAAACCAACATAAATATTTTAAATGTTGCCAGTGTAAATTCTTCCACAACATTGACAAATGTTTCAATATACATAGATGTGGCAAGAGGTGATGTAAGCGTAGACGAGGTTAACTCTTCAGGAAACACAGTTGATTTGTCAGTACAACCAGGCCTTGCCAGAGCTGCCATTGGAACGATCCCAATTAATAATTTTTTCAATAGAGCTCAGGATCCATTTGCGTCGTTGGATTTTGCAACCATTGGAAATATAAATGTGGATGTAGATTTTCTCCTTTTACCGGATGTCAACGTAAATCTAGGACTCCAAGTTAAAGGATTGGGTGATGCAAGTCCGGGAGTTTTAGCTATTACTCGGGGAGTTCCATTTGGTCCAGAGACCATAGGTTCTAGTTCTACAGTCATATCAACGTTGTTGAATGATTTGACTGCAAATAGCACTTATCAATTGACTCCCAACAGTTTGGGGGCAGTAATATTGAATCCATTGATCGTGGCTTTGAAAAATTCGGTCGGTACCGTATTATTTGCTAATAATACAGGTATTGTGTACAATATCTTGGCCAATGTTGCTGATCCACTTTTGAATGCAACGGGAATTGGTATCGGCCAAGTAATTATTGGATCTGCTGGTATAGCGGAAGTGTGTTTTGATTTCGACGATACACCAAATATTTATAATACTTTAATGTCTTCTGGAGGTCCTTTTCACCAAATAACTCCTAACCTGTACTTGGGTACACAGATGCCAAATGCAGATGCTGATGGAATGCCTGGAGTAATGGGACAACCTGCTGACAATGATGGCCCTGATGATGGTTTAGTTGCATCTTATGGAGTGGTATCGGGTAATAACTATTCACTTACTGTTGTAGCAACCAACAATACTGGTATGGATGCGTTATTGGTTGCTTGGATTGATTTTGATGGAAATGGGTCTTTTGAAGCTAATGAAAGTAGCCAAGTCATAGTTGGCCAAGGAACCAATCAATCTATACCATTGAGCTGGATAATAGCGGACACGGTTGTGGCTTCATCTTATATAAGGGCGAGGATTTCAACAGACCCAGTTTTTGTTAATAACCCTAGTACTGTTGGTTTTTGTACTGATGGAGAAGTGGAAGGTGAACTGATTACGTTTGCTATCTTACCCGTTACCTTATTAAAATTTGATGGGCAAAAATTACCAGACCATAACATGCTGACATGGATCGTGGAGAATGAAGAGAACTTTTATGGTTTTCAAATAGAAAGGTCAAAAGATGCTGCTATTTTTACTAGTGTTGGTTTCATACCATCTTCTAAAAATCAAAGATCAGGCCGTAAGATTTATACATTCACGGATGCAGATGGAAGCCAATCAAACTATTATTACCGCTTGAAAATGGTTGACTTAGACGAAAAATTTACCTATTCCAAAATCATTTACTTGGATGGTAGTAAAGCAACAGGTTTTGATTTTTATCCCAATCCTGCTAGTAACCAGGTGAGAATCGATATTAATGGCACTGATCAAAAAGATGTGCTCGTGGAAATTTTTGATTTTAGCGGGAAAATGGTTCTTAGAAATAAATTTACAAACTTCGATGACAATTTGATTGATCTAGACATTGATCTTTTGAATCAAGGAATGTATATCCTAAGTATTACTCATGGAACGTCACAAGCCATTCATAAAAAATTATTGATACAGAAATAATGGATTTCAACTTTTATAGGTGATAGTGGTTTCAGTACGTAAAAATATTGTTTCAGTAATCTTTTAGTATTCTTCTATTAGTTTTTTAGCAACTTTAGTGAAAGTTACTCACTATCAACAAATTAGAAAAAATGAAGAAATCTTTACTGTCACAAATTTTTATAATAACCATTATCACCTATTCTTGTATTCTGGATGCACAGACTTTTTTTACGGCGACGTTGACGGCAGATCAGGAAAACCCAAGTGTTGTTAGCACAGCAAAAGGCACAGGGGTGTTTTTACTAACTGACCAAGGTTTAAAATTCAATATCACTGTTGATGGTCTGAATATCACAAATGCTCATTTTCATAGCGGCAAAACTGGTCTTAATGGTGGTGTTGTAAGAGGGATACTTCCTGAATTTAAGGGAAGTACAGCAAACGGAATCTGGACAAGTACAGATAGCCAGCCATTGACCACTGAATTAATTTCTGAATTACTTGCAGGAAATTTATACGTAAATATTCATACAGCAGCTAATGGGGGTGGAGAAATAAGAGGACAAGTATTATTGAGTTCGGGAACTAGTTTCACTGCCAATTTAAATGGTGACCAGGAAAATCCAGCTATTGTGACTTCAGCAAAAGGTACAGGAACATTCACTTTGACCGATGAAGGCTTACTTTTTGCAGTTTCTGTTGAGGGAACAGGTATAGCGAATGCTCATTTCCATAGTGGTAAAATAGGAGCAAACGGCGGAGTAGTAAGAGGTATACTTCCTGAATTTAAGGGTGGTACTGCAGTTGGCATTTGGAAGAAAACCGATTCTCAACCTTTGACAGCCGAGCTCATTAAATCTTTATTGCTAGGAGATCTTTATGTAAATGTGCACTCTTCCACTAATCCGGGAGGAGAAATAAGAGGTCAAGTTAATCTAAATTCTGGAATGGCTTTTTCAGCAGATATAAATGGTGAGCAATCGGTTCCCTCAGTAGCTTCAACTGCTAAAGGCACTGCTTCTTTTACACTTACCGATGCTGGACTTATTTATAATATTACATTGACTGGCTTGAAACCTACGAACGCTCATTTTCACAAAGGAGCAGCAGGAGCAAATGGAGGAGTAGTAAGAGGATTATTTTCAGAAATGGTTGGTAATTCAATTCGAGGAGTATGGACATCTAATGATGCACAACCTTTAACCAAAGAATTGATTGCTGATTTATTGAAAGGAAATTTATATGTAAACTTCCACACACCAGCTTTCCCGGGTGGAGAAATAAGAGGACAGGTGTTACCAAATTCAGGAACCAGTCTATTTGCAAAAATAAATGGTGAGCAGTCAAATCCCTCAGTTGTGTCGATCGGCGGTGGTACTGCTTATTTCATATTGACAGATACTGGCTTGATTTATAACATAACCGTTGACAGTATTGACATCACTAATGCTCATTTTCATAAAGGGGGCATTGGCGCAAATGGTGGCGTAGTGAGGGGATTGTTTGCTGAGTTTAATGGCAATCATGTTTCTGGAATCTGGAAAAGTACTGATACACAACCTTTAACTGCTGATTTAGTGAAGGATTTATTGTTAGGTAATATTTATGTAAACTTCCACACAGCTGCTAATCCTGGAGGGGAAATAAGAGGGCAAGTGTTATTGAGTTCAGGTACGGGATTAAATGCATACTTAAACGGAGCACAATCCAACCCTGCAATTACCACAAATGCCAGAGGAACTGCTTCATTTACGTTGACTCCGGCAGGCTTGATATATGCCATAACACTAGACAGTTTGGAAATAACCAACGCCCATTTTCATAAGGGGGGAATAGGAGCAAATGGTGGAGTTGTAAGAGGATTATTTTCTGAATTTACTGGTAAATCTGTAAGTGGGATTTGGACGAGTACAGATACACAACCTTTGACTCCTGAATTGGTGAAAGACTTGCTTTCAGGTAATATTTACGTGAATATTCATACTGCAGCAAATCCCGGTGGAGAAATAAGAGGCCAGGTTTTATTGAATGAAGGAATTGGTTTTTCTGCTAAAATAGAAGGCCAACAAGAAGTACCTTCAGTAACTACTAATGCTTCAGGAACAGGTGCATTCTCATTGACAAATGCCGGTTTAATTTTTAATACAACTTTAAATGGACTGACCATTGCAAATGCTCATTTTCATAATGCAGCTTATGGTGCTAATGGTCCTGTGGTAAGAGGTATCTTACCAGAATTCATAGGAACAACGGCATCAGGGCTTTGGGCTTCCAATGATGCACAACCATTGACAAATGCAATGCGAGCTGAGTTGATATTGGGAAATATCTATATCAACGCACACACTGCTGGAAATCCGGGAGGAGAAGTCAGGGGGCAGTTGAGTGATATTGAATTGGTCACTGGAGTGGATGATTTCAATTTTGGAAATAACAATAGCAAAAATCTTCTATATCAAAATGCACCAAATCCATTTGGTGGATATACCGATATATCTTTTGAAATTAATAAGTCAGGACATACCAATCTGAGTGTATATGATTTGTTGGGAAATAAGATAACCACTATTTTGAACGAGCGACTGGATGTTGGTTCATATAAAGTCTCTCTTGACGCCAATTCTTTGCCTTCCGGAATGTATATTTATAAACTTGAGGCCAATGGTAAAAGTGAATCATTGAGAATGATTCTTCAGAAATAAATAAATTTTATGCTTTTATATTTTTTTTGCTGTGAAAAATTATAAAATGTAAAAATTAAAATAAAATTGTACCAGATGTTTATGATGCGATGCTTCTCAATCATTTTGAGAAGCATCATTTTTTATATACCATCTTGACAAATAAAATAGCCGTTCCTGCATTAAAATATCTAAGTTTGCACTTTTCTTATTTATTTGATATTAAAAGATGTCATTCAGCAATTTTCCATTATCACCAGAAATAAAGAGTGCACTTGCAAATTTGAAGTTTAAGGAGCCCTTTCCAATTCAAATTGAAGGTATTCCGGTAATACTTGAAGGCAAGGACATATTAGGCATTGCCAAAACTGGTTCAGGAAAAACGGCAACCTATGTCTTACCAATTTTACACCTTTTAAAACTGCAACCTAGTCGGAAAACAAGGATGGTCAGTGCTCTGATATTGGTACCAACTAGAGAACTTTGTGCGCAAGTTCAAAATTTTGTACATGAGGTTTCTACTTTTTTGATGCCTCCGGTAAAATCACTCGCAGTATTTGGTGGGGTATCTATCAATCCTCAGATGAAAGCATTATTTGGAGTCGAAATTTTAGTCGCAACACCAGGCAGATTGTTGGAATTGGTGGATGTTAAGGCTGTTGATTTATCCCAAGTAAAAATGTTGGTTTTAGACGAAGCAGATAAATTACTGAATCCTGGTTTTAAAGTAGAACTTTCAAAGATTTTGGCTTTGCTGACAAATAAAAGGCAGACTTGTTTATTTTCTGCAACACTGACTAGTGAAGTACTTGCATTACAATCTGTTGTGCTTCGAGAACCTGTAACCATCAAAATTGAGTCAGAACCTGAACAGGAGGTGCAAATAAATCAAACAGCTTATTTAATTTCTGATGAAAAAAAGGGCCCGTTTTTGCGGGAGTTGATCAATAAACACGAGATGAACCAAGTCTTGGTATTTGCATCTTCTTCACAAAAAGCCGATAAAATTTGCGACAAGTTGGTAAAAAATGGTTTTGATGCGAAAGCCATTCATGGGAAAAAAAGTCAAGGTGCTCGGACCAGTGCATTAAAGGATTTTAAAGATGGAAAATTGAGAGTTTTGGTGACTTCTGACCTTTTATCAAGGGGTATCGATATTGAGTTTCTTCCATTTGTTATTAATTATGAATTACCCAGATCCCCAAAAGAATTCATTCATAGAATAGGCCGAACAGGAAGAGCCAATGCGGTTGGTGAAGCCATCACTTTTGTCACGGAAGAGGACAAACACCATTTCCAAGTTATTCAGAAAAAAATGGGAACTTGGTTGACATTGATTCCCGTTTAGCAAATGGTTTTATCAAACATTCTTGATTATATACTGTTCCATCATTATGAAAGAAAAAATAGTCATCGATATAGTTTCTGATGTTGCATGTCCTTGGTGTTATGTGGGGAAAAAACATTTGGAAGCTGCTATGCAAACTTCAACTGATTTTGATTTTGAAGTCCATTGGCATCCCTTTATGTTAGATCCAAATATTCCAGCAGAAGGGAGAGCGTTTGATGCCCACTTTTCTAAAAAATTTGGAAGCATGGAGCAGTTTCAAAAGATTTCTGAAAGAGTCATCCAAGCTGGAGAAAATGCAGGTATAAACTTTAGATTTGATCAAATACCTATGGTGCCTAATACACTTGCATTGCACAAAATTTTGCACATTGCCTCTGTGGAAGGAATTGCAAATGCTGTAAAAGGTAGATTCTTAAATGCATATTTTGAAAATCCTATTGACTTGACAAATGATCAAAATACTTGTGAGATCATGTCAGAATTTGGTTGGTCATCGCATAAAACACTAGATATTTTGAATGATGCGGACATCACACAAAAGGTTTTGACAGAAATCGAAAATTATAAACAAATGGGTGTAAATGCTGTACCTTTTTTCATCATCAATCACACTTATGGCATGAGTGGAGCCCAACCAGTCGCCTATTTTAAGGAAGCTTTTAAGGAAATTAGCATGAAAATGTTAGAAAATTCAGACGCATCGTGTGATATTGATGATCCGAATTGCTAAAAAATACCGTGTAAAAAACCAATTATTTCAAAACAGAAGTTTTCACTCTTCCGAGAGACATCGCCCATAACATCCATGCCGGGAGCGCTTTTGTGCGCGTTCGGTTTCTTAAATCTAAATACCAATTGTATTTTTTCATGATGGGAATTTTATGAGTCTCTACAAACTCGATAAGCGTACCATCAGGATCCTCAGTATAACAAAATCGACCCGCTGCCTCACCCATATCAAAACTTCCAGCACTGTCAACTGTAAAAGGATGACCCTTTTCTTCAGCATATTTTTTGAGATTATCCATGTAGAGGACGTCAAAACATAAATGGATATAACCGGGGTCACCCCAACTTCGACCTTCAAATATTTTATTTGCTTTGGTGTCAATAAGTTGAGTGAGTTCGATTTGTGAACTTCCTAATAATTCAGCAAATGGACCTTTCCTTTTGCCACTATGCGTCAATAAAACCCTCCGCATTTTCACTGATCCATCATTAAGATCTTTTAGATCCCCAAAAGTTGAAGTTTCATCGTAGATAATGTGATCATAGCCCAAAATATCACTGTAAAAAACCAATGATTTGTCCATATCCGATACTCCAATGCTACAACCGAATACACCACCAGTTAATTGGCCGGTATTGGCAAACCAATTGGTGCTTTCTACTATTTCTACTAGGTTTCCGTGGAGATCTTTTAAGAAGAAATGTAACACACCATCAGGACTTTGTTGAGGCGAACTCAACACTTTCAATCCTGCGTCCTTATAAAATTGGTATGTTTTTAGAGCATCCTTACATTTATATTTCACACAATAAATGCCTAGATCTCCAATTTTTACATCAGGCTTTGGTAAAACAGGCTTTCGTTCTGTGTATTGCCAAATTTCAATTCCCCCTCCACCTTGATAATTGAGGGCAAGGACTGCGTGCCTTTTTCTTGCTTCTCCATCTGTGTAAGGAAGCATCAATCCTGCTATGGCGGCCTCATCAAAAATGGGAAGATCCATACCTAGGTATTTCCTGTAAAATTCCCATGTTTTGTAAACATTGTCATTTCCAATTCCAATTTGTTGTATGCCGCAAATAGCGTAATCCATAATTTTTAGTTTGGTATGATGATGGCGTCACGTTGATAAACGCCCATCGCCAATTTATCTTTGATGGACACAAAAGCATCTATGGTGAAATTAATATCTTCGACAGTATGAGTTGCCGTAGGAATAAGCCTGAGCAATATTCTTCCTTTTGGAATTACCGGGTAAACAACAATTGAGCAAAAAATGTGAAAGTTTTCTCTGAGATCCTCCACCAAGGCAGTTGCTTCTTCAACGCTTCCATGCATGAAAACTGGAGTCACACAGCTATTGGTTTTCCCAATATCAAATCCAGCACTTCTTAAGCCTGATTGGAGTAGATTCACATTTTCCCACAGTTTATTTTTGAGACTCACATTGTCTCTAAGCAATTGCAGTCTTTTTCTATTTCCAATGACTTGACCTATGGGCATAGACTTTGCAAAAATTTGTGAGCGCATATTGTACTTCAAAAATTGCATGATGTCTGCATCTCCTGCAAAGAAGGCTCCGATAGAACCCATAGATTTCGCAAAAGTTGAAAAATACACGTCAATTTCATCTTGGACACCTTGTTCTTCCCCTGTACCAGCACCTGTTGCGCCTTGGGTTCCAAAACCATGTGCATCGTCAACCAACAGCCTGAAATTGTACTTTTTCTTCAAGGCAACAATTTCTTTGAGTTTACCTTGTTCACCTTGCATACCGAAAACACCTTCGGTAATGACCATGACTCCTCCCCCTTGTTCTTCTGCCAATGAAATAGCTGTTTTAAGGTGTTTTTCGCAACTTTCTACATCATTGTGCATATACGAAAATCGCTTACCCATGTGTAATCTGAGTCCATCAATGATACAAGCATGAGCATCAGCATCATAAACCACTACATCCCTTCTGGTTAGTAAACAATCAATGGCTGATACAATTCCTTGATAGCCAAAATTGACTAGCACTGCCTTTTCTTTTTTGACGAAATCAGCCAGTTCAACTTCTAGTGCGTCGTGCTGATCGGTATTACCTGACATCATACGAGCCCCCATTGGATAAGCTAAACCATATTCAGCGAAAGCTTCGCCATCAACTTTTCTTACTTCAGGATGATTGGCAAGACCTAAGTAGTCATTGATTGACCACATGATGACTTCTTTGCCTTTGAAAAACATTCTGTTACCTAATTCGCCAGTAAGTTTTGGAAAAATATAATATCCTTCTGCTGCTTCAGCGTATTGACCAAGCGGTCCCCTATTCCCTTTTATTCTATCAAAAATATCCATCTAAGGCTTTTTATAATTTCTAATAATTCTATAATACAACCAAGGCATATATCTTTTGATGTATATACCAAGTATCTCTTTACCTCCTATATAAATTTCTTTTTTTCCTTTTGCAACTCCATTTAATGCTTTGATGGCCAAATTGTTGGGAGTCATTCCCTTATTGGTGTTCTCATCCATTTTATTTTGAGGAGATCCATCACCTGTCAATGCATTGATCGAAATATTTGTCTGTATATAACCTGGGCAAATAATGGTCGTTTTGATACCATTGGGTTCTGTTTCTGCCCTCAAACTATCATAAAATCCGTGCAATGCGTGTTTGGAAGCTGCATATCCTGATCTCATAGGTGTTCCCAAATGTCCCGTTACACTGCTCATGATGACGAAATGGCCAGAGCCACGTTCGAGCATGGAAGGCAATAGCTTTTTGGCAATCGCAATATTTGCAAAATAATTGACCTCCATCAATTGTCTATCAACCTCAGTTGCTGTATTGATTACATAATCTCGTTGGGATATTCCTGCATTGTTGATTAGCATGTCAATAGGACCTTCTGCTTTTAAAACTAGGCTAGAAACTTTTTCGACATTTTCAGGATTGGATAGATCGATAGGGTATATTTTACATTTTTCCGGATGCGCCAGAGACTTCCTTGTAGCTTCCAGACTTTCTCCATTCCGAGAGGAAATGATTAAAAATGCACCATATTCTGAAA
The DNA here is from genome assembly GCA_016715105.1 of Saprospiraceae bacterium. Classification (GTDB taxonomy): domain Bacteria; phylum Bacteroidota; class Bacteroidia; order Chitinophagales; family Saprospiraceae; genus JADKBO01. The sequence continues at coordinate 117,067 of JADKBO010000018.1, forward strand.
GTGTTTTGCAGAGTGCTTCTCCAATACCCGATGATGCACCGGTTAACCATATTTTTTTATTCTGATAATACGAAGAAGCCATAAATTATATCATGAGTGAAAACTCGGTGTAAATATACGGATACTATTGCGTTAAGATATAACGGATTTATATATATTTTAATGTTGTGTAGCTAATAAAGTACCTATAGCTCAATTCTAAGGCAATAAATACAAGGCTAACCACAATTGTGTTCCATATTCGCAGAATAATATTCTGAGTCAGGAATTGCTGGAGTGATTTATAAATGTAAAAAATAAAAATCAGGACCACTAAGCTGTTCACAATTGCATTTGGAAAGTGAAATGGTATATTCCTGATGATTGCGGAACTTATTACGGTGAGAATAAGGAAAAAAGAAAGTAGATATAGGGCAAATATAAAATGTTTCCCATATTGTTTTTCGGGACCTTTAGCAAAGAAATAAGTAGAGAAAGCTAAAATTGGCGCTATTAATATGATGAATAATTTACTATTTGTGGTAACCGCTTGGTCATACAGGAATGCTAGTTCATCAACAGTGATTCCTTTTTTATTCGAAATTTCAGTTACGAGTTCTTGAATATGACCTTGACTGTAGTAGCCGAAAAACCATTTTGAAGGGATCAAGAATATGTCAAAAGTCCCTAAAAAGAAAAAGAAAATGACGTTGCACCATATGAAAACCTGGAAGGGCTTCATGTAGGGGACTCGACGACCATCGATGTACTCTTTGACTAAAAAGCCGGGTTTTGTAAACAGGTAAATAGCAGTTTTAAATATTTTCCCATCAAGATTTACAAAACTATCCACCGCATTTTTGAAAATGGTAAAGAGAGAAAAATCCTTTTCAGAAATTACCTTTTCGCCGCACTGATGGCAAAAACTGCCTTCAAGTTTGTTACCACAATTTGCACAATGGAGATTTTCTTCTATCACTACACCCCAATTTTTTGACAATATCTGTAAAAAAATTTGAATTATGACAGAAGTAATCGGTCGTCAAAGACAAAGTGAAAATCTACTATCGACAACGATTGAAATTTCTTCCAATATTCAAGGTTTGCAAGCGTCATGTGTTAAATATTGCCTTTAAATGATCTGAGAGCTTGATCACTATTGCGTAGCCGATTACCATGAGCGATATTTGTGGTAAAACCATCAAATCATGATCATCGAGATATTAACCTCAATCAGAAAACCAAATTCCACCTTTCTTGGAATGATATATTTGGCAACTTGTTTTTGTTTCTTCGCTTCTTGTTCAAAGGAAGACAGCGGAGAAAAAGCAAAAGATTTTGCAAATATCAATTTGTCACACATTCAGGATATTGACTCTACCCTGTCAACAAAGGAATTTTTGGCCACCAATAGCAGTGGATTTATATTAAAACCAAATGATGTTTTAGTTTTTAAAACTAGTGAAGGTAGATATGGAAAAATGCAAATAATTGGATATGACCTAGCTTCCAATTACGATATGACTGTAAAAGCCACAGTATTTAATGCAGATGGTAGCACTAAAGCTATTGATGTGAGTTTTGTGATTCGTGGCACTTGGTTGGGAGAATTGGACGTACCAAGAGAAGCATTGAGAGAGGAATTTACTGGTAAGGCTGACTTTCATTGGAATAGACAAAACGACACAGACACTAATTTCACACCGTCTAATGGCGCAAAGTTTGCTAAATACACTTTTTGATTTAATTGTGTAGTCCAACAAATTGTAAAAGATTAGTTTTGCGTTAAACGATTAATCTTGCCGGCCATTTTCAAAAATCTTACATTTTGGGTATTATCTTCCATATGCTTAGGCATTGCCATAGGTCATTTTTTTCCTGAGGTTGGAATTTCCCTCAAGGTTATTGGCACTTGGTTTATAGATTTAGTCAAATTATTTATAGCCCCAATCATATTTTTAACCATTGTTTTGGGGTTTGTAGGCATGGACGATTTAAAGAAAGTCGGGAAAGTTGGCCTGAAAGCGCTCATTTACTTTGAAGTTGTCACGACCTTTGCCTTGATCATAGGAATCATCGTTGCATATGTCATTCAACCAGGAAGAGGACTCATACCACCAGTAGAAAGTGCCTCAAATGATGTTGCAAGCTATGCAGAGAAAGCCAAAGAAGGTGTCGATTGGATGGCTTTTTTTGCGCATAATATCACTATACAAGTATTGGTTCTTTCTATTGTTGTGGGCATTTTATTGAGTAAATACCAAGGCAGACAAAAACATAGGATTGTAGGTGTTCTGCAAAAAACAGCTCATTTTGTATTTTTAGCCTTGAAGTGGTTGATGTATTTGTCACCTTTAGGCGCTTTGGGAGGAATGGCATTTACCATTGGGAAATATGGTCTTGCCTCATTATTACCTCTTGCAGAGTTGATGATAACCGTGTACACAACCATGGCCATTTTTATCTTTCTGGTTTTAAGACAAATTTTGAAATATTATCAAATTGACATCATGAAATTCCTCAAAATCATCAAGGAGGAATTATTGATTGTGCTGGGTACTTCATCTAGTGAAGCTGCTCTGCCAAACCTCATGCAAAAATTGGAGCTGATGGGTTGTCATAAATCTGTAGTAGGTTTAGTCGTTCCTTCTGGATATTCCTTTAATCTGGACGGTACAACTATCTATTTATCGATGGCTACCATTTTTTTGGCACAGGTTTATAACGTCTCATTGGATTTCGGACAAATGTTGACCGTTATTGGTGTTTTGATGGTAACCTCCAAAGGTGCAGCCGGAGTTACAGGCAGTGGATTTGTTGTATTAGCATCCACTTTGTCTGCATTAGGAACTATCCCTATCGAAGGGCTAGCTCTCTTACTTGGGGTAGATAGATTCATGTCTGAAGCAAGGGCTATTACCAATTTTATCGGGAATGGAGTGGCAACTATTTTTATTTCCAAGATGGAAGGATCGTTTATACCAAACGATGAATACGAAATAGCATCCACACAAAAGGCAGCATAGTAGAACATAAATAAAAAAGGCCCTATTTACGTGAAATAAAGCCTTTTATAATTTTATAATTTTTTAAAATTAAACTGCAAAATTTGGTTCGTCTGCAGTAACTTCTTCTACCCAACCAAATTTATCTGGAAGAGTTTGAGTCTTTAAACCTTGAATGGTATCATATAACATTGGAGCGATTTGGAATTGTTTTGCGTCCAAATTAATAATGTCATTTTTGTATTTTAATTCAGAAACATAGGCAATTACCGCTGCGGTTCCTGCACCAAAAACTTCTTTGAGTTCACCAGTTTTTCCAGCTTGCATGATTTCTTCAATTGTGATAGGCCTAGTTTCTACGTCATAACCTTTGTCTTTCAAAATATGAAGTATAGAATCTCTAGTTATTCCCTTAAGAATTGCTCCATCTGTTTCTGGGGTTAATATTTTATTGCCAACCACAAAGAAAATATTCATGGTTCCAACTTCTTGAATATATTTAAATTCTTTTCCATCCAGCCACATGACTTGATCATAACCTTGGGCTTTTGCTTCTTGTGCAGGAAGTAAAGAAGCAGCATAATTTCCAGAAGTCTTGGCTTCACCTACACCACCTTGAACAGCTCTCACGTATTTTTCTTCTGCTTTCAATTTTACTGGAGCAGAATAATAAGCGCCAACGGGCAATAAAAGAATCATAAATTTATATGTCTCAGAAGCGCGTACTCCTAAAAACTCATCGGTCGCAAATAAGAACGGACGTATATATAAAGAACATCCAGCAACATCTGGTATCCAATTTTTATCTAGATAAACCAATTTTTTCAAACCTTCCATAAACAACTCTTCAGGCACTTCTGGCATACACATCCTTCTGGCAGACGCATTGATACGGTCAACATGTTTATGAGCTCTGAAAAGCAGTGGATTGCCATCTGCAGATCTATTGGCCTTCATTCCTTCAAAAATTGATTGGCCGTAGTGCAGTGCTGCATTACCAGGGTGAATAGATAAATTGGCAAAAGGTCTGATTACCACATTCGTCCACTTACCATCCACATAATCAGCTTCTAACATGTGGTCGGTAAAAACCTTTCCGAATGGTATGTTGTGGAAATCAATTTCATCTACTCTTGATTTTGCAATTTTCTCGATTCTGATATCTAGTGCCATAGCTGTTGTTTTATAAAATATAGGTAATGCAAATATAAGCTAAATTAGTAATATATAACGATTTCAAGACTGAATGTTTCAAAACAATATTTTCCACTTTGCAACATAGCCTTCTATAAAGAACGGTTTAAGTCTTCAATATATTGATGCAAAAGGAGGAGATTTCACGAAGAATTTCAGAAAAAAATCAGAATCTTGATGTCAATTTGACAACTATGACCTTTATATTAAAATAGAAGTGGATTTTTCGATGTGAACAAAGTTTCTTTAAATACCATATAATTTGACCCAGAAATAGTCTTACACTATTTTTTTCACGCCTTTAAAGCATTCTTTCAATCATCTTTTCACTTTCGTCTTTTTTCTTCCGAACTATTGTGTATATATTCATGCCGTTAAAATTTAAATCATTCAAATCATAAAGTCACAATGGCCCGTATCTTATCTATTGCATGTTTGTTGTTTACAATCATTTCATTAAATGCTCAAAAGAAGGAGTTTTCGGTACTTCTTTATACTAAAACTGCTGGATGGCATCATGAATCAATCCATGAAGGAGTCACTGCAATCAGAAAGCTTGGAGAAGAACATTTTTTTACTGTCGATTGGCAGGAAGATGCCTCTAGATTTAATGACAAAGGTTTAGAAAATTTTGATGCCGTGATATTCTTGAGTACCACTGGAGATATTTTTAATGAAGAGCAACAAGGAGCTTTGGAACGATTTATCAAAAAAGGAAAAGGTTTTGTGGGTATTCATGCCGCTGCTGACACAGAATATGAGTGGCCTTGGTATACACAATTGGTCGGACGCATGTTTAGAATCCATCCCACCATTCAAACTGCAAAATTGCAAATCAAAGACAGTAAATTTCCTGGGATGCAGAGCTTTAAGGATGGTCAATTATGGACTGAGGAATGGTACCAATATAATGAAGAAAAAGTAACAGGTTTGAATTACCTAATGTCAGTTGATGAAAAAACGTATAATCCAAAAGCCAATTGGGGAAGAGTTGCAGGTGATGGTATGGGAGACTTCCATCCTATTGCTTGGTATCATAATTTTTATGGAGGCAGATCATTTTATACTGGTTTAGGCCATATGCCTGCTACCTGGGAAATAAAAGAATTTATGGATCATCTTTTCGGAGGTATCTATTGGGCGGCTACAGGAAAAGGTCTTTAAAAAGAACTGAAGCACGTTGTGTTTTAAATTGATAGCAGTTTGAGTAAGCTATTTTTCACCTTGTTTGCCGATAAATATTTTGGAAAAGTAAATTCTTTTTGATGCACTTGGTTGATTTACAGTTCAATTTTAAACATCAAAAACAATCTTTCTTTCTAATTGATAAAACTGCATAAAATAAAGATAAAAAAACTTACTTTTGCAGCGGATGCTATTGTTTAAACACCTTATGGGAGCCTGCTTTTTTCTTTAAATTTTATTTAAAAGAAAAGTTTATCCCCAGACAGTTGAATCCGATAAATAAACAAATATTAAGAGCTGTAATTTTTGGAATCTTTCCATTATTACAGCTTTTTTTATTCTGGTAATTTTGAATAAGGCGTATAAAATTGGAGTTTTAAGGAAATAAAAACACTGTGAAGCTTCAGGAGGGTAAGAAAATCTTTCTTTTTGCTTTAAAAAAACTTTACATTTGTGCGCATTCAATACACCCCCATTGCCGGTGAATAATGCAAAATATCAATACATTTGAATTACAAAAATAAGATTTATGGTTTTTGACTTAGAAATGATTAGGTCGGTATATGCTGCAATGCCGGCGAAAGTAGATAGTGCAAGGAAAACCTTGGGCAGACCACTTACACTTGCAGAGAAAATTCTTTATTCACATTTGCACACTTCATCTCCTGCAGCCGATTTTGGTAGAGGTAAAGATTATGTATTTTTTGCACAGGATCGTGTAGCTATGCAAGATGCAACAGCGCAAATGGCTTTATTGCAATTTATGACTTGTGGTCGAAAACAAGTTGCTGTACCTTCAACAGTACACTGTGATCACCTTATACAAGCCAAAATAAATGGTGCCGTTGACTTAAAAGGTGCAATGGACATCAATTCTGAAGTTTATGATTTCTTGGAGTCAATTTCAAATAAATATGGCATTGGTTTCTGGAAGCCAGGAGCAGGTATCATTCACCAAGTAGTTTTAGAAAATTATGCATTTCCTGGAGGTATGATGATCGGTACTGATTCACATACGCCAAATGCCGGTGGTCTAGGTATGGTCGCTATTGGTGTTGGTGGTGCTGATGCTGTTGATGTAATGGCAGGAATGGAGTGGGAACTCAAAATGCCTAAATTGATAGGTGTAAAATTGACTGGAAAAATGTCTGGTTGGACTTCACCAAAAGATGTGATTTTGAAGGTCGCAGGTATATTGACCGTAAAAGGAGGTACAGGTGCTATTGTTGAATACTTTGGCGAAGGGGCTAAAAATATGTCTTGCACTGGTAAAGGTACCATCTGTAACATGGGTGCTGAAATTGGAGCGACTACTTCAACTTTTGGATATGACGCTTCCATGAGTAGGTATCTTGCTTCTACAGGTAGAGCAGAAGTTGCCAAACTTGCTGACGAAATAGCATCTTATCTTACAGGTGATGATGAAGTCTATGCAAATCCAGCATTGTATTTTGATCAAGTCATCGAAATAAATCTTAGCGAATTAGAACCACACATCAATGGACCTTTCACTCCAGATTTAGCTACCCCTATTTCGAAAATGAAGGAGGTATTGAAAGAAAATGATTGGCCGGTGGAAGTTAAGGTAGGTCTTATTGGCTCGTGTACCAACTCTTCTTATGAGGATATTTCAAGAGCAGCTTCTATTGCAGAGCAAGCTTTGAATAATCATTTAACAACTGTATCAGAATTTACCATTACTCCAGGATCTGAGCAAGTAAGGTTTACAATTGAAAGGGATGGTTTTATTGATACATTCGAAAAAATTGGTGCTTCTGTATTTGCGAATGCTTGTGGACCATGTATAGGACAATGGGACCGTGCTGGTGCAGATAAAAAAGAAAAAAATACCATCATTCACTCATTCAACAGGAATTTCTCAAAAAGAGCGGATGGTAATCCCAATACACATGCATTTGTAGCTTCTCCTGAAATTGTAACTGCTGTTGCATTGGCTGGAAGGTTGGATTTCAATCCTTTGACTGACGCGTTGATCAATGCAAATGGAGAATCAGTAATGCTTTCAGAACCAACAGGTTTTGAATTACCTCCTAATGGATTTGCAGTAGAAGATGCTGGTTACCAGGCTCCAGTAGAAGATGGATCTGGAGTTGAAGTGAAAGTAGACCCAAATTCTGATCGTATACAGTTGCTTACACCATTCAAAACCATCACTGTTGATGATGTGACGAATATGAATATTCTTATCAAAGCCAAAGGAAAGTGTACAACGGATCACATTTCTATGGCAGGACCTTGGTTGACTTATAGAGGTCACTTAGAAAACATTTCAAACAACTGTTTGATTGGTGCAATCAATTACTTCAATGATGAAAGCAATAAAGTACTGAATTATGTTACCAATGCTTACATGCCAGTACCTGATTCAGCAAGAACTTACCAATCAAATGGGATTGGAACCATAGTTTTTGGTGAGGATAATTATGGGGAAGGTTCATCAAGAGAGCATGCCGCAATGGAGCCAAGATTTTTGGGTGTCAAGGCAGTAATGGTGAAATCATTTGCAAGAATTCACGAAACAAATCTTAAGAAACAAGGTATGTTGGCCTTGACCTTTGCCAATCCATCAGATTATGATCTCATCAGACAAGATGATAAAATAACAATTCTCGGTTTTGAAACAATGGAAACTGGCAAGCAATTGCAAATCCAATTGGATCATGCTGACGGTACTTCGGAGGTTATCAATGCAAACCATACATACAATGAAGCTCAAATTGGTTGGGTAAGATTTGGCTCAGCGCTCAATGAAATTAGGCACAAACTCATTAAATAATGGGTTAAATTGAAAGTAAATTTTAGAAAAAAAGCCAGTTCTTCAAGAAGATTTGGCTTTTTTTTTTTAGAACAACATATTGCATAAATATATTACGTGTATCATCTTCCAGATGAATTTAAATATGCTCAGTATTAAAAAATACCAAAAAATTTTCCATTTGACACTACATGATCACCTTGTCCATCTCCAAAAATGCCATAAAAAGGAGAGGCCGTACCTTTAAATATTAAATCAAGACTGATGGCATTATTGTCATTTACCACATTTGTCTTAATGGTAATGTTTGATTGACTCAAGCCTCCTAATGTGTAAAAATAAGTATTATCAATAATGATTCTCACTTCGTCCAATTGCCCATAAAATTCGTTGTTGGCATCAGTTTTACTAGCATAGTCCCATGAATTTTCTAAAAAATCCAGTTTCTGGTTGGCAACATTGGCTTTGAACATCCATATTGAAAAATTAATGTTTTTTCCGTTTTGCAATTCAACTTTAAAAACTAGTTCTTGAGTAATGTTTGAAGAGTCTGCAAGAGCGTATTGACTAAAAGATTTGGTGTCGCTAATTAATTTATATGACTTTACTTTGGAGAAATAATTATCTGGAGAATTGATGCGCTCAATAGAAAATTCCAATATTTGGTTATCTACGATTTCTTCAGGTTTTGAGCAAGAAGAAAAGATAAAAACACTTACCAACAAAAGAAAGGATTTTTTCATTTTTAAAAATTTAGGGGAAGAATAAAAAAATAAAACGTTTAAAAACAATGATATGTGAAGTTACTGAATAATATAGGCAGCATTAGAATTTTAATACGTACTTACAATGCCTGTAGACTTGAAGTAAAATTTAGCTTATAACAAAAGGCTGATGCAATCGTGCGTCGGCCTTTTTCATGTATTTGGTCTATTTTATTATAATATTAATCTTTCTTTGAATTTTACTTTACATAAAGGAAACATTAGAACCATATCTTTGCATTATAAATGCAGATAATTTATGCCAAAATTAAAAGTTCTCTTGGTTTGTGATATTTTGATTAGAGATTATGATGGATGTAATCGTACACTATTTCATATTTTGGATAGGTATGATAAGGAAAATGTCAAAATTTCCATAATATCAGGAAAAATAGAAGGATTGGATCAACCAATGCAAGTGCTTAAGTTGCCAAACTTAACCCTGCCATTCAACCAAGACTATAGTATAGCAGTGCCCTATTTTGTGACTAATGATATCCACCAATTTATTGATGAAGTAAATCCCGATATTATCCATATTACTTCGCCTTCATTATTGGGCAGTCACATTCAATGTATCGCTCAGAAGAGAAGGATTCCAGTTTCAAGTATTTATCATACAGATTTTATAGGGTACATTTCTTATTATGTATCTGCCTATAATCCACTTAAAGAATTGATCAAACAGTATTTTTCTTCTGTTGCCAGAAAATTTTATAACGGTTGTGATGTAGTTTTTGCACCGACTTCGGCTTCCAGAGATTATCTGATCGATATGGGTATTGAAGCATCAAAGATCAGTATATGGCAACGAGGTATAGATCCAACTATTTTCAGACAGAATGGCGATAATGCGCCTTCGATCCTTCAAGCTCAAAATATTCAAAAACCGATTGTATTTTTTGCCAGCAGATTGGTTTGGGAAAAAAATCTGGAGACTTTGGTTGCAGTGTATAATTTGTCTGTCAGCCAAGGAGATAAATATCAATTTGTTGTTGGCGGAGATGGCTTGGCTTACCAAGAATTAAAGGAGCAAATGCCAAATGCCATATTCTTGGGCAACCTCACTCAAATAGAATTGAGTAAGTGGTATAATCATGCAGATGTTTTTGTCTTTCCTTCCATTACTGAAACATTTGGTAATGTAATCATTGAAGCCATGAGTTGTGGACTTCCCGTGATTGCGGCAAATGGAGGTGGCAGTGTCAGTCTAATAAATCATTTAGAAAATGGAGTATTGGTAACACATGATGATGCTACTTCATACTTTCATTATATTGAAAAAATTGTCCATGATTCAGCTTTTAGGAAGACACTGATTAAAAATGGTTTGAATTTTTCATCCAAACTTTCTTGGCCGGCTTTGGTACAGTCATTTTTTGAGTCAATCTCAAGCATAGCAAAATTTGATCATTTCAAAAAAGTTGCTTCTTGAAGTCAAAGAATTGGGTGTATTTGAAATGGGTAATTTCTGCCCTGTTTCTGATTTTCTTTGCTTATTACATCAGAAATACTTCCTTCGCAGAGATGTCTGCTGCGCTTAGCGAGCATTACATATCTGTCATAGGCCTTATCTTTATTTCCTTATCTAGTTATTTATTAGCCACGTTTGCCTGGAGGATTTTGGATTATACCAAAGAATTGCAGAATATTTCCTTCTTCAACCTATTTATGATCAGGCAATCTGGAGAATCATTGTCAAGTATAAATCCTACAGGAGTCATTGGAGGAGACATGTATAAATTATACCATCTAAAGAAATTTGGAGTAGATACCATCAAAATTCTACCATCCATTTTTGTTTTTAGGATCATGAGTATCATTTCCTTTATTTTGTATTTATTGACGTTTAGCACTGCCCTATTGATGACCGTGATCAACCATAAATTCTGGAGTTACTCTTTATTTATTTTGCTCTTGGCAATTTGTTTTTACACCTTCTTATTTCTAGCGAATAAAAAATTATTGTTGCATGCATTTTTTAAAAAATTCTCCTTTATATCCGAAGAACGTTCATTAAAAATTAAAGATTTTAATGAAGCGATTGTCAATCAGTTCAATAACCATTTATTAATATCCATAGCTGGTTTGATGTTATTGTATGCACACTGGGTAGTTGGAGGGATGGAAGTTTATTATTTGATGCATTTTGTGTTTGGCTATGACTTTTCTCTTGTCAATGGCTTTACAGCGGATTTCGGTATTATGTTATCAAAAACAATGGGCATGTTTGTGCCTGGTCAACTGGGAATTGAGGAATTTGGTAATAAGTATATGCTTGCAATATTAGGTGTTACTTCTGGAACATTGTGGTTGACATTTTCTGTTCTGCGAAGATCAAGACAGTTATTTTGGCTATTATGCACATTTCTATATGTCACATTTGCAAATGCTACAGTAAAAAAAGCTGCAAAAAAAATATTTAACGCCAGTAGTTTATTATGGTTGATCCCTACTTCAATTCATCTAGATGAACATACTATTTGTTTCACATAAATATCCACCAGCGGTCGGTGGAATGGAAAAACAAAGTTTTGAGTTGATCAATGGTATGAAAAAGTATGCACAAGTCCATTTGATGGCCATTCAAAATGATTCTCAGATCAGCTTTATTTTAAAAACAAGGAAACAAATTCTTAGCTATCTTCATAATCACCCAGAAATTGACATAATTCACATCAATGATGGTTTATTGGCTTGCATTTTAGGCCCAATTATTAAACATTTACCTCTTATAAAAGTAGCCACAATCCATGGTTTAGAAGCTTCATATCCGGGTGCTTTGTATACTAAATATATATTTTCTAGGTTGAAGGTATATGACAAATTGATTTGTGTGAGCCAGCATACCAAGGAACTTTGTATTCAGAAAGGCCTTGTTGCATCTCAACTGGAAGTCATACATAATGGCGTGGCTGAGAGTAGTCAAAAACCTGTAAAGCCTTCTTTGGCAACACTTCCTTTTGATATTCCTAAAGATAAAACCATCATTGTTTCTGTTGGAAGGTTGGTGAAAAGAAAGGGATTTTATTGGTTTGCCTCAACAGTTATGCCGGAACTTGGAAAAGATTATCAATATATTATCATTGGAAATTATTTTAAAGAATCGCTTGGTAGAAGGATATTTAACTTCATAGCTCCAGGTGGATTGGTGCATAAGTATAATCTTTTAATGGGCTACCCTAGTGATAATGTACCATTGCAAGCTCAGAAATTTGATAATGTCATTTTGGCGGGCAGATTATCTGATGAACAAATGTTGGGAGTACTAGAACGTGCAGATTTATTTATAGTTCCCAATATTCCGGTGAAGGGTGACGCTGAAGGTTTTGGCTTAGTTGCATTGGAAGGTACCATAGCTCAAAAAACTGTTTTGGCGTCAAACTTGGAAGGGTTGAAAGATGTGATTAAAGATGGGAGTAATGGCTATGTTTTACCTGCCATGGATAAAAATGCTTGGGTAGGTAAAATAAAAGAATTGAGCATTGATAAAATAGCTTTGAAAGCATTTGGTCAAAAAGCCAAAACCTATTCCTTGCAAAATTTTAGTTGGGAAAAGATGAGTTTTGAATATTTTCAAACATTTGAGAAACTAAATGAGCAAAAAATTCAAAATAAAACATTGGATCACACAATGGTATAAGTCTCTTGATAACACATTTACTTATCCTTAATATATAAGTAACATACTACCTGTTTCTTAGCATTAAATTTAACAACATGCTTAGGAACATTTTACTCTCTTTTTCTTGTATTTTGTGTTTTGTAAAAGTGGGCAGCGCTGACTTATTGCACGCACTAAATACCTCAAAAACCAGTCTTGATGAGTTGAATATTTTGACCTTGAACACGTGGGGTTTACCCATTTGGTACCCAAAATCAAACAAGGGAGAAAGGTATCAAGATATATACAAAGCCTTGCAATCCAGCGAATATAATATCATTTGCCTCCAAGAAGTATTTGACAGAAAACTGAGAAATGAATTAAAACCTTTGAACAATGATTTTCAAACTTTGTCCACATTTGATTGTAAGCGCAATATAGGATTTCTATTTTCTATGGACTGTCAAGGGGGGTTAATGACCTTTTCTAAATTTCCCATTTTGCGAGAAAACTTTCACCAATTCCCTTTACTAGACGGTATGAAGGTGGAAGAACTGATTGGAGAAAAGGGCTTTTTAGTAACAGAAATTGAAAGTCCATCGGTAAGAGTGAGAGTCATTAATACACATCTGTATTCTGGACAAACGCCTAAAGATGAGGGAATTAGGATGGCTCAAGTTAAACACATGGAACTAATCCTTAGTCAGCAATATAAAGAACAAATTCCTACTTTTTTAGCTGGAGATCTGAATATCGTCCACCCACACGTTGCAGCCCAGGATACGTCATTTACAACTTCAAAAGTTTATGATTACATTTCCACAAACCTAGGATTTGATGATACCATGTTTGAGATTTCTGACATTGATTTTACGTACAACAATCAGGTAAATCCTTATGCTTATGAAAAAGCAAAAAAGCAAAAATTGGATTATATCATGACACTGAATGCAAATATGAGTGCAAGTGTAATCAAGAAGCAAGCAAGCGTTGCTTATGATGGAATGAATAGTTTATCAGATCACAGCGGTTTTACAGCGCAATTCCAATTTATAACAAACGATAAACAAATAGCAACTACTAAATAGTTACAAAGAATCAAGACTTATTGTGCAACAACCGTAGTTTCCTGTAACGCAGAAAGCTGAGTTTTGAGTGTGACCTCCAAGTTTCCTAAGCCCAATTTTTTGGATTTAAAAATTTTGGTATACCATCCGCTATTTGGAAAATCATAATCTACTAAAGTGATTGCGATCTTTTGATTTTGGCCTTTCACTTGTAATTTAGCTTTTCCAGCTTTGGCAAGATAAAAACGAACGACGTAATCACCTGAATCTTCCATTTTTGAAATTTGCAGTTGATCTTTTGGCTCAACTGTTGATCTAGAATTGGTCAAAATTGTTTCTGTTTTTTCTGTTCGCATAGATTGCTGTTGACAGACATCAATAACTGCCCAGAATACAGAATTTCCTTTAGTTTCAAATCCTGGGTTTAAGGTGATGGCTTCACCACCATAGAAACTTACCGTGCTGAAGTGGTCTATTTTACTGATTGATTGTAAAATTTGTTTTGCACTGAAATTGTTGGTTGACAAAGTAGAATCACCCAAAGATAACATCACCTCTTCGCATAGGTTTGCGTTCAATAATACACCAGCACAATTACAGTTTGCGTCATACTGGTCAGCAACTGTGAGCGGATTGTTATCATTGCACGCTGTACCTGCATCAGGACAAGCAATGGCTTCAAAGGCAATTTTCCCCAAACCCCGACAAGCTGGACTTGCATTGGTAGCAGTGATTAAAACATACCTAGCTTTTAATCCTTGGAAGTCAGGTCCAGTAAAACCACTGTAATTTGAAGCTCCAGTAGCTTGTGGCCAATTGAAACTTCCAAACTGTGTCCATGTCGTCCCATCCAGAGAATAATCAATAATCACACTAGTAAAACCTTGATTTGTTTGTCCAGCAACGTTGTAATTCCAAACCTGCGTTTTAAGCAATCTGTGGTCTTTGCCCAAATCATATTTGATCCAGTGGCTAGTACCTCTGGCAGGATTTGGATTCTGGGTTTTAGTGCATGAAAGAAAATTGTGAGTAGCTACCGCATCCATTTGATCTGAATAGCTACATTTCTCGTGAGGTTGGTAATTGGCCAATGGACTATTACAATCTGGCCCAGAACAAGGAGTTCCAATGCAATTGCAATTATTGTCATATTGGTCGTTATTGGTGAATGGATTTCCGTCATTGCAAGCTACACCTTGGTTGATACAAGCAATATCGCAATCGTAGTCATAGGCGTAAAATTTAGAAATTCTTTTCCACTGGCCTGCTTCAGTGAACGGAGTTTGCCAAAATATACCAAAGTGATTGGTACCTGTGCCTCCTTTGTGGTTTATTTCTAAGTAATAGAATTTGCCAGCTTCTAGATATAAATTGGAAGTTTTTTGGTAAATATATTTTTCATATTCGTTGAGGAATGTATATCCTGTTACCAAAAACTGGTGTGCTTGTTTATTTTCCGGATCGCTATTTGAACTCAAAAATGCGATAGCATTGTCATCACTCGTAATCAAAAACTTATAATTTCCAGTAACAGGAACCGTGAGAAAGGTCTGAACCAAACTTCCAGTATTATTTTCCGTTGAGCGTCCTTCATGACCAATAAAATTTAAACTTTCACTGAAGTCAGGCATACCGGGGAACTTAGTTGCTGTGTACAATTCTGTAAAACCTGACCCCGTAATATTGTCATATCTGTATTTTTGCACAGTCGATCTAGCGCCTACACAAGTGTTCTCAATGTTGAGTGGTTTGCCAACACAGTTGCAGTTTCCATCTTCCAAATCATCGTAGGTCAAACCATTACCATCATCGCAAGGCGTAAAAATGGGCGGGCAAGGTGCCGGGGTACATCCTACATCATAAAGAAATTGAGCAGTGATGATGTTCCAATTTAAAGGATCGACTAAGTTTGTCTTCCATCTCAATCGAGCATGATCTCCGCCTGTGCCATCAGCATAAAAAATTTCAAAGTAGTAAAAAACACCTGCTAAAAGTTGCACGTTTCCACTCGTTTGGCTTGAGTATTTTGCATATTCTTCTATTTCCGAGTAATCGTCCAGATAGGCCAATAATTGTTTGTTTGCCGGATTTGGCCCCGTACTTAAAAAAAATCTTGCTTTGTCATTTCCCGTGAGGTTAAATGTGACTGTTTGATTGGAGGGTACAGAAATAAAACCACTCATTTTAGCTCCCATGTATTCTGCATAATTATCAGGAGCTTGGGTTTTATAAAGCACTTTGGTAACTTTTGGATTTCGCGGATAATCTGGAAGCGCATTCAATTCATTGAATGTATCTTCAAATAAACCTTGCCAACACTGCCATGTGATCTGCCCTTGTGTACCTACACAAATCTGTCCTTGTAGAGCATTTCCAAGGAAAATAAAACAACAAATGATATAAATATTTTTCATTTTTCTTCCTTGATGATTATGATAAAATACCGAGGGGTGTATATCCAGATCCAGGGTTTGTCGGGCATGAGGATGGTGAATAAAAGTTGCAAATATTTGGTATGACATATTCCAAATCATTGGGTGAAACGCCAAACCACAGCGCCAATTCTGCATAAAACTGATCAACACTGGTCGTTGGTAACATTCTACCTCTGGATGAAAGATTGATTGGATTGCTGTTATCCAACCTCAAACTTGGGAAATTACCATATATATTTTGTCCAGCAACAGGTCCACCCATGACAATCTGATTACTACCCCACGCATGATCTGATCCATTTCCATTGGATGTCAATGTCCTGGCAAAATCTGAAATGGTAAAAGTTACGACGTTGTCAAACATGCCAATTTGTTTGAGTGCTGTATTAAATTCTGTCAGCGCATTATCCAAAATAGGCAACATGACATTTTGATTATTAATGACGTCATCGTGATGATCCCAACCACCATAAGTTACAAAAAAGACTTGTCTGTTAGCACCCAAAAACTGCTTGACACTGATCAATTCAGCAATCATTTTCATGTCACCAGACAAACTGGTTGCAGAGAAAACATTATTGATGGGAATGACATTACCAAGTGCAGCTCTAAAAACTTCTACACTGTCTCGAGTTTGTTTATTGATGTTACCAATTGTTTTTTGAAAAATATTGGTGTATTGTGCTTCAGCCATGCTTTCAATGGCATTATCTCTGGTGTCATTGAGATGTCCTGCATTTGAAAAGTAACTTGGGAAACCTTCAAAACCTAAATTTGCTGCGGTTGCAGACCTACTGATGGAGTATTCATTATACATGTTTCCGGCTTGAAAGCTGTTTTTTCCTGCCAAAGAAATGTTTAATGAGACTTGATCAATCGTATTCATGTCATTCAAAATATCCGCAATTCTTCCGCCAAATCCTATGGCTGAACGATTTTGAGGCAACACAGTTTGCCACTGTTGTATTTGATCTGAGTGTGAATAAAGGCCAAGAGGAAGTTTTTTGGCCCCAGACTGAAATTCAGAATAATTGGCAACCGGTTCTATTAAGGTACCAATGTTTGCCAGAAAAGCCGCTTCTCCATTATCAAACATGGTTTTACACCATCTAGTCCATTATGCACAGAAAAGGTTCTTCCAGCATTGTTGTAACTGAGTGGTAAAAGTGCATTCTGAGGGAGGGCCAGTGAACCTCTTGTTGCTTGATAATCAGCATATTCTGAAGGTGTGCTGGGTACCAACATGTTGAAGGAGTCAGCGCCACCCGCCAATAAAATACAAACCATTGCCTTATAATCATTTGGATTATTGATGATGTGAGGTCTGGCTGCAAGTGTATTGATGGCTCCTAGATTCAAAATAGATGAAAGTAGTGTTGTACCGCCAATAGCAGCGCAACTGGCTTCACCCAAAAATTTTCGCCTGGATATTGTTCTATGATGATGGTGTGACATAATTCAGATAATTAGCGATTGATTAGATATTCTGGTGAAGACATGACGAGGTAAGCTGTAAAACGAGCTCGTCTTTCTCTTTCTGTGTCGTTTGTATTAGGCAGTTGTTTTACAGCTGACAGAATGATATCAATGGTTGGTTGAGTCAAGTTTCCTTGTGCCAATAATAAATTGTATTTATCAATGAGGATGTGTAATTTGTCATCATCGACCAACGTTTTTTCTGCCGTAAAATCAAAACTGGAAATTTGATTGGCATAGGTTGTACTTACCTCGCCTGTAAATAACTGCCCTTCATCTGCAGGGTTATTATCAAGTACCCATTCCCATACGCCGCTTAAATAACCTGCCACTGTTTGGGCATTGGTGATTTGAAAAACAGGAGCCACTTTTGAGGCCTCTTCCACAGCCCCTATTGGTTGATAATCTCTCTGAAAAAAGTTAAAAACACTGGGTGAAGTAAGCGGACGTTGACCAGTAAAATTGTAAACATTATTCATATCGTTACGATATATTCCACTGGGAGTACTGGCATTGAAAGCTTTATTAATTTGCATATATCTAGCAAAAGGTTCTCGCAAACCACCAAATGTAGGCAAATCACCGCTTCCGCAGCTGGTTGCTTCAGGATGTAATAAAATGGCTTTGATGATGGCTTTCATATCTCCTCGCACCCCTGCCCCATTATTGACAAAAACTTGTGCAACATCTTGAATGTATGCTGAGGAAGGATTGTCAGTAACCAATCTTTGGATCAAAAAGAGTGACACAAATGGTGGCACATTGGGATGATTGAATAAATGATTCAATGCATCTGTAATGTCTGCATTGCCGTTTACAGGATTTCTATCTGGTATGATGAAACCATTTAATAATGTTTTGGTACCGGGCTCATGGAAGGTCTCCCACATGACCATGTCTTGTAAATAACTGGTACTGGTAAGCGCTGTTCTACCAAAACTAGTTCTATCTGCCCACGTCAAACCAGTAAATACTTTTGACAATTCAAAAATGTCTTCATTATCGTATGTTGGCACGGGTTGATTTTGACCATCCATTATCACAGAACCGTCCATATTCAGCATATTGGTTCCAATGGTGAATAACTGCATTATTTCCCTGGAATAGTTTTCATCCGGAAATTGATTGAGCGATAAATTTGTTTTTGGGTTATTGAGAAAGGTGAGATATTCTCCCATTGATGGATGATAGGTTACCTTTTGTAGAATGGTACGGTAGTTTGTAAATGCGTTTTGAAGCATGATGTCATAATAGGATGAAAGCGCATAAGGATTTCCTCCAAATCCAGACAATTCAGAAATAACAATTAATTGACTCAGAGCCATTGCAACTTTTTGGCGCAATAAATCATTTGATGTCATGTGGTAATTCCACCATGCATTATCCCACCAATTTGATCTTGTTCCAGTATTTGGGTCTCCTAACGCTGTCCGAGCATTTGTATGGTAAGTTTGCACTCTTGAGGTCAAACTTGTTGCCATTGGGATGGCAAATTGTTGTGTGATCCAAGCTTCTTGTCCTACAGCCATCACATTATTGATATCATCTAAATCGTAACCAAATGTAGCTTGGGCTAAAAACCTGGAAGATGCGTTCATATTTGGCAAAAAACCTTCACTTCCCAAGGTTTTTATAGGACTTTGCCCATTTTGAGGCGTGCTTGAGGCTACCTGAACTCCATAATGGTCACCAAAACCGATGACAATGGTGTCTTGGGCCGTGACATTAATTGATATAAAAAAACTGACCAATAACCAACAGGTTATTTTAAGGAATTTCGTTTGCATGATTTCCTTAGTTTTTACAGGCTTCCAATGCTTTTTCTAAAGCTTCATTCTTTTTGGATAAAGCAATCATGTGTTGCCAAAGCCACTCGATTTGCCTCAATAATTTAGCATCCATAGACATTAGTTCATAACCTTCGGCTTTGACCAATTCATCGGCAGATGGCATATCTTTGAGGTGTTTCTCTGAATTGATCAAAGCTTCCACTTCCGAAATTTCTGGTGTTTTTTCAAAGGCATCATCCGACCATTGCGAAGTGTTTTTTAAGGCTACTTTCACTCTTTCAGTCAAGATGCCTTCCTGCACGAATAATCGATAATTTCCATTGGTGTTGATTTTGGTTGTGTCTCCAATGACTACCCTACCATTTGGCTTGAGTAACATGACATCATTTTGTGCCATGGCAATAGTATTAACCAATAAGATGAATAAAATAACATTGAATAATTTCATGTTTCGAAAGGTTTTAGTAACAATAATTGAAATGCATTGGTGGGGTAATGCAGGGAATTTTACTTGTTCGGAAACAAATATAAATTTGATTTAATACATAAAGCAATTTATATACAAGGAATTATAATTTTCATGGAAATCCCCTAAGAAAGAAATAAAATAGGTAAGGAATGTCCCTAGGTTTTCGACTTATGCGGTTACTGAAATAGAACAAATTCTGGCTTGTGCCCAATTTGCAACTATAATATACTTTTTTCCAAAGTTTTGCGAATAATAGAAAAAACCTCAGGCGATTGTAAGGCATGTTCAAATCCTTCTGTCTCAAAAAGGGTACTAGATTTCCATGACTCGGCTATGCGGCGTCCTTCTTCGATTTTGTTGGTGCTGTCTTTTACATCGTGAATGACAATTCCAGGAATAGCAATATCCTTGACAAAATTAGTGCCACTGTAAAAGGCTTGATTTTGTGGGTATTTTTCATTGAAGGCTAGGTCTATTCCATCTTTTAGTCTGGAGCTTACTCCCAAAGCATTATAAAACTGCTCAGCGATATCTAGCCACCTATCAGGAGATGCCAACACGATCATAAACTTGACTGAGTTTTTAGGGAAATGGGCTAAATAATACAATGCGCCATATCCACCAAACGAATGCCCAATTATCACTTCGACTTGATATTTTTCCACAACTGCGGCAATCATTTCTCCATAAATGAGTCCCGTGGCTTCGTTTCCAGTTGTGGCTCCATGGGCAGGACCATCCATTGCAATGAAATAATAATTGGTGTCTTCCAGGTTTTTGAGGAGTTTTCGCCAGCGCCAACTATTGGATTCCCAGCCATGGCATAAAAGGATTTTACGACCAGGTTTTACCCAATGGTAAGTTTGTATATGCAACTCTTTGTATGGGACTGTTTCTTTAAAAGTACAGTTATTGAGCATTTTTCTTTGAAAATCTTGGATTCTCCCTTTTCTGGGTTTGGAGATGAGACTCAGTAAACTGGCTCCAGCTTTTTTCTTAGCTATCAGGGCGAAAACATTAAAATAAAACCCAATAGCTTTGGGGATAAATGTCTTTTTAAACCACTTTGTAAATGTATTTTTCATTTTATCCCTACTTCGTTTTGACGCTCAAGAATAATATTTTTATTGAAGCTAATATTAAGAAAATCATAAAAGAAACAACATATGGCGCAAAATAACAATTTGATATGCAATAATGCCCTGACATTCTGTATTTTTGGTTAGAATTATAACTTATAGCTGAGGATATACGTTTAAAATTGCAAAACCTAAATGTTTCTGAGACAAGTAAGAAATTAATATAGGTTTTAAGTACCATGGTAAGTAAAGGAAAAATGTTGAAAAAATTATTCACAATAGTGTTGCTAGCCTTCCAACTCACAATCTTCGCACAAGAATCGAGGTTGGCAGATGTTTATTACAACGATGGCGAATTCGAAAAAGCAGCTACTTTGTATAAATCACTGTATGAGAAAAACAAACAAATTGGTTTGTATTTTCAAAGGTATACAGAATGTTTGCTTTCACTCAAGGCTTATAAAGAAGCTGAGGATGTGATCAAAAAGGAAATTAAATCCAATCCGGGTGACCCACAATTGAGATTGTCTCTTGCGATGGTTTATGATCGAATTGGGGACGAAGAAAAGTCAAAAGCGATTTACAAAGAGGTCATTGATGAAGTAGGTAACAAACCTGAAAATGTGGACATAGTCGCGCGTTCCTTTACATCCATGAATATGTTTGAACAAGCTGCCGCAACTTATGAAAAGGCTACTGAAAAAAGTGGGAATCCCAAAACATATGCGTTTAGTCTTGCTGATTTGTACCGCCGCATTGGGAATAGTGAGAAAATGATTCACTATTATTTACTTTGCGCAGAACAGTTCAGAAATAATCTGAATTACCTCTTTGATACATTTGACAGGTACTTATCGGAAGAAGAAATCGAAAAATTGCAGGCCAAATTATATGAGGTGATGGAAAAAGAGCCTGATGAAATCATCTATAATGAAATTTTGCAGTGGACATTCATCAACCAGAAAGATTACAAAAAAGCCTTGAGGCAAGCACGTGCACTGGATCGAAAGCTCAATGAAAATGGTGCTCGCGTAAATGAAATTGCAAAGGTTGCTATGCAGGACAAAGATTATGATACTGCAATTGAGGGTTTTAAATATATCGTAGACAATAAATCAGTTAATTCTTCTTATTATCTTGAAGCCAAGGGTCTGTTGTTAGATTGTAAAAGAAAGAAGGTTACGCTCAATTATAATTACACCAAAGAAGATTTGATTTCTTTACAAACGGAATACAAAACCTTTCTGGACCTTTATGGATATAATTCCAGCACTGTAAATTTAGTGATTGAATATGCTGAATTGGAAGCATTGTATTTGAATGATTTGGATGTTGCAATTGGTTTGCTCAAAGAAATGGTAGAATTACAATCCATTTCGCCAGAGTATAGGGCAATGGCCAAATTGAAGCTGGGTGATTATTATCTCATGCAGGCAAATCAATGGGAGGCTACACTACTCTACTCACAAGTTGATAAGGATTTTAAGGAAGATCGTCTTGGGGAACTTGCACGATTTAGCAATGCGAAGTTATCATATTATTTAGGTGATTTTGACTGGGCTCAAGAGCAATTTGACATTCTAAAATCTGCAACTAGTAAACTCATATCTAATGATGCCATAGACTTGTCCGTTTTCATCATGGACAATCTCAATTTGGATACAACCACTGTGCCTATGGAATTATTTGCGACTGCAGAGTTATTGACGTTTCAAAACAAGTTGGATGAAGCGGGGATGCTTCTGGACTCCATTGCTAAAGATTATCCAGAGCATTCGCTACTGGATGACATTTTATATGCCAAAGCCCAAATAGCGAAAAAGAGATTACAAGCTGAAGAAGAAGCGCGATTATATGGATTAATTATAGAAAAGTTTCCTGAGGAAATCAAAGCTGACAATGCCATGTTTGCCTTGGCACAACTTTATGAGTTGCATTTTAAGGACATAGAAAAAGCCAAAGAGCTATACCTCAAAATTTTTACAGAATATTCCAGCAGCACCTTCGCCATTGATGCAAGAAAGAAGTATCGATTACTTAGAGGGGATAATATTTAATATGAAATTGCTTTACAACATAACCACAAGGGTGGATCATTCTGTCGTTGACGAATGGAAAACATACATGACAACTTATTTTATCCCTGCGATGATGTCAACAGATTGTTTTGACTCCTACAAAATGATGCGGATTTTGGGAGACCCTGAAGAAGACGGGGAGACATTTGCAGTGCAATACGTAGCTCATAATTTGAATGCTTTTGTCACTTATCAAGAAAATCATATGCCCAAACTTCAATCTCAGACAAGGGAAATGTTTCAAGACAAGGCTCTTAGTTTCAAAACTTTGATGGAAATTCATCTAGAGTCCTAATGATCGTGAATCAGATTTTAAGCTTCGAAACTGCTACTTTTGTCAAGAGGGTTTCCTGAAATCTGAAGGTTTTTTGGATGGGTTGATTCAAAAAAGGACATAAGATTTTTCACAATATTCTCAAAATCAAGCCATTACTTGCATTATTGATGTAAAATTCAATAGCTGTATTTAAATTTTTAATGCAGATAAATTAAAATTAATTTATATTTGAAAGCAACTCAATATCAATACTTTTGCAATTGTTATTAAATTACTCGATTTGTCCTTAAATTAGAGTTTTAATTTGAAGCAAAAACTTCCGTGTATAGATGATTTCGAAGAAAATGAAATATGCCTTAAAGGCCCTTACTTATTTATACAAACATTCTAATAAAGATCATTGCATCAGAACGCAAGAAATTTCAGAAAATGAAAAAATTCCAAAGAAATTTCTTGAACAGATTTTGTTGGATTTGAAAAAATCAGGCTTGGTGAATAGTAAACAAGGCAATGTAGGCGGTTACTATATCATGAAACATACGGAGAAAGCCACTATCAAAGAAATATATCGCCTTTTTGATGGGCCCATCGCATTGGTTCCTTGCGCCTCATTAAATTATTATGAAACTTGTGATGATTGTGTTGATGAAGCCACTTGCAGCATCAAAAAGCAATTGATCATCATCAGAGATCAAACACTTGCAGTTATGGAACAAGTCACCTTGAGTACTATATTTAATGGTGATGCAGAAACTGTAAGCACACAGTCTTAAGTAATCAGATTCATATCGTCATCCCATTCTGCTATCACCTCTCTTTTTGATTGGTCTACACACTTAGCCAGCCATTCTTCCTCATAAGCCACCTCATGATCTTTTTAATACATCCTCTGGAATTCCATCCCATATATTTGGCCTATTACCAACATAACCCAATGCGTCTATTCCAATTTTTGAAGTGAAATAACCTGTAACGGTCAGATTTCTCATGAGATTGAAAAATGATCTGCCTTGCGCAAATTCAGGTTTTTTATTTTCTTTATCCGGATAAGCTATATCATCAATGATTTTTATTTGATCTGGACCCGAAGCTTCTGCAAATGATTTTCCAAATCTAGAAAATGACTCATGATCTAACCACATCAGTCCCCCACGGATTGGCAGCTGGTGGTTGGGAATGTCTTTTACAATAAACTCAATGAAATCTGCGACTTTTGCGTCACTGGCACTTCCAAATTTTTCTGTTTTGGGTAAAATGATGTCGCACAATACAGCTACAGTTGTCAATTCATATTCAGTCAGATATGTTTCTGCAAATATTTTTTGATCATGTGCCAACTCTGCTTCATTTCTGCCGTACAATCCTACTTTTTCTGGTGAAATTGCAGGCGTTTTATCATCTGTTTTACAACCTGGCACGGTAGAAAGTCCAACTCCTCCAGCAATCGAACCAAGTAATAATGATTTTATAGTATCTCTCCTATCCATGGTCGTGTTTTAAAGGTTTTGTTTTTTCAATTGATCAACTATGTATTCTGAAGTTCTCATAGAAAGGGCCAGAATTGTCCAGGTACAGTTTTTATCAGCTTGTGACACAAATGGGCCGGCATCAACAATGAACACATTTTTGCAATCATGAAGCTGAGCATATTTATTACAAACAGAAGTTTTTGGATCGTCGCCCATTCTGGTAGTTCCTACTTCATGAATAATTTGACCTGGCGCTAGCAGACCGTAGTCTTTATCTTTACCGGGAACATCACCAAGCGGAATTCCACCCATATTTTGCCCAATTTCATCAAAAGTAGCAACCATGTGTTTGGCTTGCAATCTTTCATAATCAGACCATTTATAATCAAATCTCAAAACAGGAATACCAAATTGATCCACCGTATTGGGGTCAATCTCACACCTGTTTTCATATCTGGCTATGGCCTCTCCTCTGCCTGCCATTCCTACAATAGCGCCATAAAACCGTTGTACATCATCTCTTAGCTTATCTCCGTATCCACCTAGCTCACCTCCAATGTATTTGTTCATCTCTGTGACATCATATGAAAAACCATAGGCAGGCATACTCATTCCACCAGATATCTCAATGTGGTAACCTCTAGGGAAGTCCAATTTTTTATTGTCACCCCACCAAGGTGAGTAGATATGGGCGCCTCCAGTTCCATCTTCATTGTACATTTTGCGATTCATCAAAGCAGGAACAAAAATTGTCCTGCCAGCACCTGTAGAATCGTGCAAATACCGTCCTACGACATCACTGCTATTTCCAAGGCCATTTGGATGCTGGGCACTTTTTGAATTTAGTAGAATTCGAGCACTGCTACATGCTGATGCTCCGAGCACCACTACTTTTGCGTTTAATTGGTATTCTTTGCGATCTTCTTTATTGATGTATGAAACACCTGTGGCCTTACCTTCAGCGTCGGTAGTAACAGATCTCACCATACAGTTGGTATATAAATCTACTTGGCCCCCATTCTGCTGAGCTGGAAATATCAAACATGATCCCGATGAAAAGTCTGCGTAAACACTACAACTACGATTGCATTGATGACAATAAAAACAAACGCCTCTATCGTTATTCAGCTTTTTTGTAAGAATCGATAATCTATTGGGTATAATAGGAACTCCAGATTTTCGGGCTCCTTTGATGTAATACAATTCGTGTAATCTTGGCTTTGGAGGAGGTAAGAAAAATCCATCAGGGTCATTGTATCTTCCTTCTTTGGAACCAAAAACCCCAATCATTTTGTCTAATTTATCATAATATGGTTTGATGTCTTCGTAACCGATTGGCCAATTATCCCCTAACCCATCTACGTCTTTGTGTTTAAAATCGATGGGCCCAAAACGTAAGGAAATTCTACCCCAGTGATTGGTGCGACCTCCCAACATTCGAGAACGCCACCACATAAATTTGGTACCTTCTTTGGTTGTGTAAGGTTCGCCATCAACTTTCCAGTCCCCATAAGACATGTCAAAGTCTCCAAAAGCGCGATTGGTACTTGCACCTCTTCGAGGTGATTCCCAAGGCCATTTTAATTGGGTTTGTGTTTTTGGGTCTTTTGGATCGAAAAATGGACCTGCTTCCACCAAGGCCACTTTGAGACCGTTTTTAGCCAGAATGTTGGTGGCCATTCCTCCACCAGCTCCAGAACCAACTATGATTACATCGTATTGCTTTGGCGTTTCTTTGATTTGCATATTACACTTGTTTGGGCTAAAGTTTGAAACTTAATCTATTAGCATTAAAATTATGCAAAAAATGAAACCGCCCCCAATTGTAATAAAATAAATAAATTAGACCTCCAGGAATTCGCGGAATTAAAATCTTTCGAAAATACCAGCGATTCCTTGGCCACCACCAACACAAGCAGTCACTAAGCCATATTTTTCATCTCGTCTTTTCATTTCATTCAGTAACTGGATGGTCAATTTTGCTCCAGTACATCCTAGAGGGTGCCCCAAAGCAATAGCTCCACCATTGACGTTGGTGATTTCTGGATTAAGGCCTGCTTCTTTAATTACTGCTAAAGACTGTGATGCAAAAGCTTCATTCAATTCGATCAAACCAATATCAGAAAGAGATAAACCACTTTGTTTGAGCGCTTTTGGTATGGCAGCACATGGGCCTATACCCGTGTAAAGTGGATCAACACCTGCCACTGAACAAGCAGCTAATCTGGCAATGGGCGACAAGCCTAATGATTTCATCAGTCGATCGCTCATAACCAATACAAACGCTGCTCCGTCAGATGTTTGACTGGAATTACCTGCAGTCACGATGCCGCCATTTTTAAATGCTGCCGGTAATTTTCCTAATGCTTCTAAGGAAGTGTCAACCCTTACTCCTTCATCAGTATCTACTGTATGACTAGATTCTTGTCTTTGATTGTTATTTACAAAGACCTCCTTAACTTCAATGGGTACTATTTCGCTTTTGAATTTTCCTTCATTAATGGCAGCTGCAGCTAATTGGTGTGACCTTAAAGCAAATTCATCTGACTCTTGTCTCGTAATGTTCCATTTTTTACCAACAGCCTCTGCAGTGGCACCCATGCTCACGTGATAGTTGAGATTTTCCAAGGCTGCTTGATACGACGGGGCCATTTTATAACCAGTCATCGGTATCATGCTCATGTTTTCAGTTCCACCAGCAATGTAACACTCTCCCATCCCAGCTGTAATTTTAGCAACAGCAATGGAAATTGCTTCAAGACCAGATGCGCAGTATCTATTGATGGTGAATCCGGGGACTGATTTTCCCAAAGCTCTCATAGAAATATTTCTACCTATTTGTAAACCTTGTTCGCCCTCTGGATTCGCGCAACCTACAATTACATCATCTACTAAAAGTGGATCAAAACCAGGAATAGATTCAACCAAATTTTTGATGATGTCTACTGCAAGGTCATCAGAACGATAATTTTTAAAACCACCGCGTTTTGCTTTTGCAACTGCAGATCTTTTTCCTCCTATGATATATGCTTCCATTGTATTATTTCTTTTTTGAAAATCGATTTGATTAATTTGGTTTAATTGCGGAGTGGTTTGCTATTCATCAACATGTATTGAATTCTCTCTTGTGTTTTTTGAGTGCCCAAAAGTTGCATGAAAGCTTCCCTTTCTATATCCAATAAGTATTGCTCACTTACTTGCTGCTGTCCTGTCAAATCACCTCCGCATAAAACATAGGCTATTTTTCGCGAAATTTCAACATCGTGTTCGCTCATATATTTTCCAAGGAAATATTCATTAATTGCTGTGTAAAGTGTCGCCAAGCCAGTTCGACCCAAAACAGTTACAGGCTTTGCCGACGGAGCAACATATCCTTCACTCAGTGCAAGGACCTTTTCTTTAGCTTGTTGTAAGACGCGTTGGGTACCAAAACAAACACTGTCTCTGTTATCCAATAAATAGCCTAAATCAAAAGCTTCATGAGCGGATGTAGAAACTGCAGCCGTTGCAATATTTTTTAATTTATCGACTATGGTTGGGATTTGCGTATCTCCTTCAAAATAGCTATCAGAGGCTCTCAAGGCAAACTCTTTCGTTCCTCCGCCTCCTGGAAGTAAACCAACACCCACTTCAACAAGACCAATATAACTTTCAGCGGAAGCTACCACTGCATCTGCATGCATAGCCATTTCGCATCCTCCACCAAAAACATAACCTTGAGTGCCTATGACAACCGGTACATCGCAATACCTCATGCGCATATTTACCTGTTGGAAGCCATCCACCATTGCCTCCAGGGTTTTCCAATCGCCTTGCATAGCAGCCATACCCACAGCCATTAGGTTAGCGCCGACAGAAAAGTTTTTAGCATTGTTTCCTATGACAATTCCCTTCCAATCGCCATTTTCTGCAAGTGCAATTGCTTCAGAAAGTCCAGTTCCGATTCCTTCACCAATGGTATTTGCTTTGGAAGTAAATTCCAAACACATCACGCCATCACCAATATCATGGACTGTACATTCTGTGTTTTTTAAAACTGGCTTTTGTTCCCCAAAATTAGATAGTTTAATGAGCCCGACAGCTCCTGGGACTAATTCAAAATCTTTGCTGCCCAGATCATAATAAGTTTGGTTTCCTGTTTCACTAGCGTAGAAGGAAAACTTTGCCACTTTCTTTTTTATCATAAATCCAGTTTGGAATTGGAAGGCCCTGTGATTCGGCTAATGAAAGACCATATTCAAATCCCAACATATCCCAATATTCAAAAGGGCCATATGACCAGGCATAACCAGCTTTCATGGCATCATCAATACTGTATATATTATCAGAAATCTCGGGAATTCTATTGGATGCATAAGAAAACAAACCTCCAAAAAAAGCGCTCAAGAATTGTCCACCTTTGTCACTAGCTTCAATCATTTCTTTGAGCCTTTTGCTCATGATTTCTATTTTCTTTGCTATTGCCAAACTAGGTATTCCTGGTTTCTGCGTTGGACCGTATTCCAGAGTTTGCAAATCAAGGGCATGTATGATAGACTTTCCACTTTCATCCTTTTCATTGGTTTTTTTATAATATCCCTGTCCACTTTTGTTTCCTAAAAACTTATTGTCCAATAGAAATTGCATGTGTTTTGGAACAGGTCGATCTTTCATTTTGATGACATATTCATCTTCTGGACTTGAGGCAATAACGCCTTGTGTAACTTTTGCACTGGTATCCAAACCAACTAAATCAAGTAATCTAAAACTTCCGGTTGATGGCCATCCAATTGCGTCACCAGTTAATTTGTCGACCTCTGTCACCGTCAAGCCTAGATCATCGGTCAATTCAAGTACCTTATTTCCAGAAAAGAAACCAATGCGATTGGCTATAAATGCAGGAGTATCTTTGCATAAAACTGTTTTCTTTCCCAAAACGATGTCTCCAAAATGCATGAAAAAATCAATGATCTTTTGGTCTGTTTCTGATTGGGGAATGATTTCCAACAAAGACATATATCTTGCTGGGTTGAAAAAATGCGTACCACAAAAGTGCTTTTTGAAATCTTCACTTCTACCTTCAGCTAAAACGTGTAATGGAATACCTGATGTATTAGAAGTAATCAATGTACCAGGTTTTCTTACTGCTTCTATTTTTCGTAAGTGCTTTTTGATGTCTGCTCGTTCTACAATGACTTCAATAACCCAATCGCAATCTGCTATTTGTTTTAGATGATCATCAAAGTTGCCAGTTTGAATACGTTTGGCAAAAGCTGCTTTATAAAGAGGAGCAGGTTTGGATTTAATGGCTGTTTGTAAAGCTGTATCTGCTACCAAATTTCTCTTAGCCCCTTCTGTAGGCAAATCCATCATGATCACGTCCATTCCAACATTTGCAAGATGGCATGCAATCCCAGAGCCCATCACTCCAGAGCCCAAGACGGCTACTTTTTTTATCCTTATTGACATCAATAGGTAATTTAATGTGGTTTAACAATTAAAAACAAACGCATTTCATTTGTATTTATACGAATAAAATAGTGCGAAAATTACTTTAAGCTATGTTATCCATTTACATTTTAACTCTATACGCTCCTTTAAGTTCAGAAATTAAAAATACAAAATTAAATTTAACTCGAAGTTAATATTTTAATATTGGACAAGTCCATTTTTTATTAAAAATAATAGATTCATGCTTAAAAAGGCAATTAAAAAGACATTTAAAATTTTAAATAAGTAATTCCTGTTTGGGGTAAAATAAAAAAGTAATGCACGAAGAACTTGGAAGCTGAATCTATTCTACTGATTCCCAACTAAATATTAAAAACCAAAAGGTATAAAGTTTTAACTCCATCAAATAATCAAAAAATAATATATAATAAAAAATTAAAAAGATTTGGAGGGGATAAAAAATGATCTATCTTTGCACCACTTTTGAAATAAAGGTGTAAGGTACCTTAGCTCAGTTGGTAGAGCATCGGACTGAAAATCCGTGTGTCCCCAGTTCAAATCTGGGAGGTACCACTTTAAAAGCTCTTCTTCGGAAGGGCTTTTTTTGTTTATAATCTCAAGAGTTCAATGGGAGTTCAATG
>JADKBO010000019.1 GCA_016715105.1 Saprospiraceae bacterium
AGTTTAAACGCATAAACGAATAAACAAATAAACAAAAGCTCATAGCTCGTGGCTCGAAGCTCGCGGCTAAAAAACTGACCGCTGATAACTGATAACTGAGAAACATGATAAATAAATTAATTGGTATTGCTTTTTTGTGTTTAATGATTTCTTGCAAACAAGAGACCGTGCCGAATTCACCGTTGGTTGCAGACTATTTCAATTATGGAGAGGATGTTGAATCGGCTGGGGTGAAAATGATACCCATTACCACACCAGTTGGGGAATTTAAGGTATGGACGAAGCGATTTGGAAATAATCCGCGCATCAAAATATTGTTGTTGCATGGTGGTCCTGCCATGACACACGAGTACATGGAGTGTTTTGAAACATTTTTTGGAAGGCAAGGCTTTGAATTTTATGAATATGACCAACTTGGTTCGTATTACAGCGATCAACCTAAAGACTCCAGTTTGTGGACAACGGCAAGATTTGTGGAAGAAGTCGAACAAGTCAGGAAAGCAATAGGAGCAGACAGTACTAATTTTTATGTGCTTGGAAACTCGTGGGGAGGTATTTTAGGAATGGAATATACCTTGAAATACCAGAGTCAGATGAAAGGATTGTTGGTTGCCAATATGATGGCGAGTGCTCCAGAATATGGAAAATACGCGGAAGATGTTTTGTCCAAACAAATGGATCCAGCAGTTTTGTCAGAAATTAAGGCTATTGAATCCAAGGGCGATTTTGCCAATCCGCGATACATGGAATTGTTGATTCCCAATTTTTACCAAAAGCACATTTGTCGCTTAGAAGAATGGCCAGATGGATTGAACCGAGCTTTGAAACACGCCAATGGAGAGATTTATACCTTGATGCAAGGGCCGAGTGAATTTGGCATCAGTGGTCGGTTAGCCACTTGGGATATTAAAAATAGATTGGGAGAAATCACCATTCCAACTTTGATGATTGGTGCCAAACACGATACGATGGATCCCAAAGCTATGGAAGAGCAAAGCAAACTGGTGCAAAAAGGTCGGTACTTGTATTGTCCCAATGGCAGTCATTTAGCCATGTGGGATGATCAAAAGGTCTTTATGGAAGGTGTGATACAATTTGTGAAAGATGTGGATGCAGGGAGTCTTTAATTTGGTCTTAAAAAACCTGCTCTGAGAGGAAAACACTTCCAACGAATAAACGCATAAACGATATATCCATAACAATTGTCAAGGAGTAAAATATTAAGATTAGTTGAAAACTAATCACTAATATCTACTCAGTGTAAAGAGGCATTTTTGAAGATCCGGAGATAAAAAAAATAAGTCGGATACAAAACTGATCGCAGTAGCTTATGTACTTAAAATAATATTTTTGGTTATCCTTTTATAATAATGGACCACCCCAACTTTTGGCATTGGACTCCTGATTTAGCAACTTGCGAGTTTATTTGTAATTGGTATGAAACCTAGAAATAAAGGTGAGCGTTTTTCTGAGGCTTTTGTTTTATTCTATTTTAGCAAAAACCAGATGGAAAAAATATATAGCTTCCTTCAAATAACAGAAACCTATATTTATGATGCTTGAGCAACTAATCTTTTCCTCATTGCAACAACACCAAATACCATTATTATTAAGGATAGTGAGATTAAACCCCATTGTGATAGGGTTGGGATTGCATTGCCTGGATCAA
Organism: Saprospiraceae bacterium; assembly: GCA_016715105.1. Taxonomy (GTDB): domain Bacteria; phylum Bacteroidota; class Bacteroidia; order Chitinophagales; family Saprospiraceae; genus JADKBO01. The sequence goes on from JADKBO010000019.1 coordinate 1,670, forward strand.
TGACAAGATTAAGAGAGAATGAATAACTTCTTAGAAAGTCATTATGTACATGAACTCCTTCCAGTTATTGGATTTTATGAGAGTAAACCCCAAATCAGAATTTGGATGACCTGAAAACCATATTAAATTTCCTTCATTAAATGGTATAACACTTCGACCGCTACCATCTGGATCATGAAGGCAGGTGCATTGTTTCTCAAGGAGCTAAAATAATTGGAAGTATTTGCTTATTGAATGGGAAACTGAAAGCCCAGTTGATCACTGTACCTGAAATTCTTGGTACCAATGGCAATTACAGTGAAGTTGTCAACTCCATTTACTTTTACTAGAAACTGATCTAGACCTCTATTAGTGCCTACAAAATTGAAATTATTTATAGCTACCACTTGGTTTACAAGTGTACCATTTGTATAAGTTTGGATTTTCTCCAACCAAGGTTGAATTAGATATCTATTGTTCCATCAACAATTGTATTACCAATATTAACTGATGTTGCAAAACATGGTTTTATTATACTATACTAGCAAAATAAACAAAAACAAAACTGTATTTTTCACAATATATTTTTAGATTTTGTAAAGGTAATTATTTATTCTATTCTTTAAAATTATTACACAAAATTTTTACATAATTTTAATAATTTTACCTTCATTCCAATAAAATAAAAAATAAATCACCCGCTCTGTAACCTTTTCCTTCAAACAGAGTATCCATTCAAACAACAGCAAAAAACGAAAAAACAATTTGGATTCACTCACTGATAATCACTTAATGCTCGGAGTAAAAGCCGGTGAACTGGATAAGATGGCCTTGTTGTACAAGCGTCATTCTTCGGCTCTGTATGGGTTTGCCTACCATCAGACTGGAGAACAAAGTGGAAGTGAGGACATCGTTCAAGCTGTTTTTTATAGAATGCTCAAGTACAGAGCTTCATTTACGGGTCAGGGTGAATTTAAATCATGGATGTACCATATTGCCAGAAATTGTATTCATGATAAATACAAAAAATCACAGCGCTATCAGTTTTTGGATGATATGGTAAAAGTGAGTGATGCTGAAACGAATCATTCTTTTGTAAATGAGAGTGAAAAACAGGATTCTAAAAATCTGGTGAATTTCGCACTAGGTAAAATGGACGCTGAAGCAAGGGAAATTCTGGTTCTGAGCAAATATCAGGATTTGCCTTATAAAGAGATTGCAAATATTTTGGAAATCACAGAGGCAAATGTGAAGGTCAAAGTACATCGGGCGATCAAACAATTAAAAGAAATTTATTTAAAATTAGAAAATGGAACAGCAAGATTTTAATCAACAGGTGACAGAGACCATGCTGATCGATTATCTGAATGGTAGACTTGGTCAGACCGAACGTTTGAAACTAGAAAACCTCATTCAAAACAACCATGAAATTGGCCAGCAATTTGCAGAAACGAAAGCATTGTGGCAGGCCATGAGTCAAATCCAAATTCCTGCGCCTACCAAAAAGATGGATGCTGATTTTTTTGAAATGTTGCATGAATTTAAAACGGCTTCGGAGACAAAAATATCCAATAGCTTTTGGAGCCAATTAAAAAATCTTACCAGTCATTGGTTTGATTCCAAATTGGCTTTCGGCATGACCATACTGGTGCTTGGCTGTCTATTGGGTTATAGTATTTCGGGTGTAGTCAACATGGGAAATAATTTTGCTTCGGGCTCTAAAGTAGAGCGCTTGTCTGAAGAAGTCCAGGGCATGAAAGAGTTGATGATGTTGGCCATGTTGCAAAATCCGCAGGCAACGGAACGTATGAAGGCCGTCAATTACACTGCAGAAATGACGGATGTGGACAGTAAAGTTTTAAATGCTTTATTCTCGACTTTTCAATTTGATCCCAATGACAATGTGCGTATTGTAGCGCTCAATGCTCTTGTAAAATGGGCAGACAAACCTCAAGTACGACAGGTTTTGCTCACCGCTTTGATGGAGGAAAAGTCTCCTCTTGTACAAGTGGCATTGGCTGATGCGATGATCAAGTTACAAGAACGAAAATCCATTCAACCTCTGCAGGAAAAACTCAACGATAAGGAACTCAACATTTACGTAAAAGACAAATTTGAAAATACCATAGAATTACTTTCTATTTAGCGCTCAGCAATGAGCTTCACAAAACAAATTAAATTAAAATGAAAATTATAGTAACATTAGCGATGTTGGTGCTTTATGCATGCAATGAGCCTCAAGTAAATGCACAACATGTAGCTGTAAATACCAATGAGGATTCAGAATTGGAGATTGAATTGGATATTCCAGAGATTGACATTAAAATCCCAAACTTCAATTTCAATTTCAATTATGATGGTGTAAATTGGGAGGATGATTATGAATTGAAGGATAAAAAAGATATTCATCAAGAATATGATGCCCAAAGCATGAGCCTTTATAATTTGAATGGTGAAATTAAAATCGTGAGTCATTCAGGAAATAAAATCATCGTAGATATTGCTCAAACCATTTCTGCTGCAAATGAAGCTGATCTGGAGAAAGGGAAAAGCGAAGTGAAATTGGGTGCAGATGAAGGCAGTGATTTGGTCCTTTATACAGCATTTCCGTATGATACCCGGCCAAAGGATTATTCAAATAATAATAATCACAAAAACAAAATTCCATACAATCTGGAATTGGATTATACCATCAAAGTACCACAAAATACTTCTGTAGTTTTAAGTACCGTAAATGGAGATGTTCATGTTGCGAATGTGGATGGAAAGTTAAACATCAATTCTGTCAATGGTGACATACTTGCAGAGGCAGCTAATTATGTCGAAAAAGCACACACAGTAAATGGCGACATAACTGTAGAGGTTGCAAATGGACAGAAGGACGGCTCTTTCCACACCATCAATGGCGACATCAATTTCAGTGGTCCAGAATCGCTATCTGCTGCATGTAAATTCAAGAGTATGCAAGGAGACCTATATACAGATTACGAAAATTTTACAAAATTGGACGCTACAGAAAAATCTGAAGAAACCAAAAAAGGTCAAAAGCAATTTAGGCTAAATAAAACGGATGGAATTGTCATTGGCAACGGTACATCCAAAATCAATTTTGAAACCCTCAATGGGGACGTATATATTAAAAGAATAAAATAAGATGAGAAAAATAATGGTTACGGTCATAATGATGGCCACAATGATTTTGAAAGTTTCTGCTCAAGAGGTAGAAAGCTTTTCAATTCCGCTTACATTCCCTGATAAAGAGGGAACACTCCACATTGGCTTGATTACAGGCTCCATAAAGGTAACGAGCCATGCAACAAATGATGTCACTGTCTCTTTCACCAATACTGGTAATAAGAAACAAAGCAGAGGTCCTGAAACAAAAAATGGCATGAAAAAAATTACAGGTGGTGCTGGATATGGTATTGTAGCTACTGAAAAAAATAACAAAGTAGAAATTGGTACGGAAAATCCCAACCATGACGTAAATCTACATGTGACTGTGCCCAAAAACTTTTCGCTAAAATTGTCCACAATTAATGATGGGGATATTGAAGTTGAAAATGTAATTGGCAATCATGAAATTTCCAATATAAACGGTTCCGTAAACATGAGAAATGTCGGAGGATCTGTTGTTGCCAACACATTGAATGAAGACATCAACATCAGTTTTACCAGCGTGAAGCCCAATACACCGATGGCCTTTACCAATTTGAATGGCGACATCAACCTTTCTCTACCTGCCACCACCAAATTTGATGTAAAAACCAGATCTGAAAATGGGAATGTTTATACTGATTTTGACATCCAAGTTGCAACGGGTGCAGAGGCTGCAAAAACCACTAAAAACAATGGTTATTACAAAGTATCAAAAGACAATTCCATCAAGGGTAAAGTCAATGGCGGAGGCAGTGAAATCATCATGACCACCATGAATGGCGACATAACCATCAAAAAAATGTAAGCAGCTAATTGGTGCTAGCAAAGGTTTTTTTAAAATAAACCATTTTATTCAAAGGCACGAATACAAGGAAAGAGAGCTATTGGTTAAGAAAAAATATGCTATTCGGTCCTAATGTGTTCCATATTTGGACTGAATGGCTGCAGGTCTCTAGTTTGAGTTTTATTTCGCTCTTCCAGAGACCTGTTTTTATTGGAGGTTCTAAGAAAAATAATTAACCTAAATACTTATTAATCAACTTTTTATTTAAAATAATAGGAGTATGAAGACATTCATCACCATCATATTGTTATGCTTTATTGGTACTTTATTGTCCAGTCAAGCTGTGCCTGACACCATCATTCCAAAACGAGCGTACCAGACAGCAAGTCTTGGAGATGCTACCATCAAAGTAGATGGCATTATTGACGAGGAAGCGTGGAATTTGGTAGAGTGGCAAGGTGACTTTACTGTGAATAGACCAAATGAAGGAGCAAAGCCATCACAAGCCAGTCATTTTAAAATTATGTATGACGAACATTATATCTATGCAGCTTTGTTTTGTGAAGATACTGCACCAGATTCCATCATCAATAGAATGAGTAGGAGGGATGGTTTTCCAGGTGATTGGATCACGTTGATGGTAGATAGTTACCACGACTTAAGGACGGCCTTTTCTTTTACTTTGTCTGCTTCAGGAGTCAGGAGTGAAGAGATGGCTTCAAACAATGGGAATAATTGGGATGAAAACTGGAATCCTATCTGGCACGCTAAAACTTCGATTACTGATAAAGGGTGGTATGGGGAAATGAAAATACCATTCAGCCAATTGCGATTTGGGAAAGAGCAAGCCAATATATGGGGCTTGCAAGTCATGCGGAACGTGTTCAGAAATCAAGAGCGATCAATTTGGCAGGTGATACCACAGAAATCTGGTGTGTGGGTCAGTGGTTTTGGTGAAATTCATGGGATTAAAGACATACAACCCAGGAGGCAAGTGGAGGTAGCTCCATATGTGGTGGCAAAAGTTGATACTTATGAAGGTATTGAAAACAATCCATTTGCAACTGGACTGGATAAGAAAATTACTTTTGGCTTGGATGGTAAAATTGCAGTGACTTCCAATTTGATTTTGGACTATACCGTCAACCCTGATTTTGGGCAGGTTGAAGCGGATCCTTCTCGCGTGCGCATCGACGGATTCCAGAATTTTTTTGAAGAGCGTCGGCCATTCTTTATTGAAAGCAGAAATATATTCAACTATGAAATGACCAATTCTGCAGTGGGTTTGGACTTTGACAACGACCTTTTGTTTTACAGTCGTCGCATAGGAAGTAGCCCACATGGTAGGGTGAGCCTTGCTGATGGAGAGTATGCTCAGACTCCAATTTCTACGCCTATCCTTGCTGCTGCAAAATTGAGTGGTAAAACCAATTCAGGTTGGAGCATTGGTTTGCTAGAAAGCATCACTGATAATGTATATGGTGTCATTGACAACGATGGTAATCGGAGAAAGTCATTGATCGAGCCATTGACCAACTACAGCGTTGCGAGAATTCAAAAAGACATCAAAGGAGGCGAGAGTTATTTTGGTGGTATTGTGACTGCCGTAAATCGCAAAAGTGATTTGAATGGTTTGCTTCATACCAATGCCTATAGTGGTGGACTGGATTATTTTCATAGTTGGAAACAAAGAAAGTATTATGTTTCTGGTAACTTTCTACTAAGTAGTGTCTATGGAAGTAAGGCCAAAATTACCGAAACCCAAACTGCTTTTGAACACCTTTTTCAGAGAACCAATGCTTCGGAAACGGAAGTCGATACCAACAGAACTTCTTTGACGGGTACCAGCGCGACTTTCAAAATTGGAAAGTCAGCGGGCAAGCCTGGAAAGTCTGGGGAAATATTTAAGTTTGAATCTGGCATTACCTATCGATCCCCGGAGTTTGAGACCAATGATATAGGTTTTATGCTTACCGCTAATGAAATCAATCATTTTACTTGGGCAGGACTGCAATGGCCATCTCAAAAGGGAATATTCAGAAGTGCCAGGATCAATTACAACCACAATTTGAAGTTTGATTTTGGTGGTCAGCTCATCAACACTTGGTTCAATACCAATCTGCATGGGAACTTCAATAATAATTGGGAAACAGGAGTTGGATTTAATTATACTCCTTTGAATATTTCCAACAATGCTTTGCGTGGTGGTTCCTCTTTACGAAATGAGTATGGTTTATCCAATTGGTTTTATGTAGGAACGGATTCACGGAAGAAGATGAGGTTCTTTTTCAATGGTTTCGGTGGCTTAAATGGTAAACGTTCTAGCCATTATTATGGTATGGATGCTTCAATAAGGTATCAGCCAATTAATGCCTTATCTACTTCGTTGGCTTTGGGATATAATTATAATTACACCAGACAAGGGCAGTATGTAACTCAGATTTCATACAATGATGCAGTAAAAACGATTGTGAGTCAAGTTTCACAAAACACACTCAACCTCACATATAGACTCAATTATAACATCACTCCAGATCTCACGCTTCAATATTATGCCCAACCCTATATTACCAGGCCATTGTACGACAACTTTGGTTACGTAGATAATCCTTTGAGTAAAGATTTTGATGCGCGTTTCCACACATTCAGTCCGCAAGAAATAAAAACTGAATCGGGCAGGTATTTGGTTGACGAAAATAGGGATGGCACAGTAGATTATAGTTTCTCAAAACCTGACTTCAATTTTGTGCAATTCAGGAGCAATTTGGTAGCAAGATGGGAATACAAGGCAGGTTCTGAGTTGTTTTTGGTTTGGGCCCATGGCAACACTCCAGATGCACAAGGCGATATCGACTCTCCGCTCAATAAAAGTTTGTGGTCAAATATCTTAAATGGAGCTGGTAAGAATAGTTTTTTGATCAAGGCGACTTATCGGTGGTTGAGATAAAAACAGAAAAAACAGACAAGCTATAAATCAAAATTTCGTCGATATTCAACCCCATTCGGGCATTAGCGTCAACTTAAATATTTATATATTTTTATATCAAATACATAATAGGTTGTTTAACTTTGTATTATACCACTAATTCATCGTCAAACAACCTAGTTATGCACAGTAAAATTATGAATTTTTTCGAAAATATTAATGTTGACCAAATTGCCTTTGATACAAAATTTTGTCACAGAGCATATCGAAAGGTTTCGCCAAAGCTTTTCTTACTTTCGTGTTTTATATGTTTCACAAAATCCAACTTCTCATTGAGACAATGGGCAATTTGCCTGAGTCAATTAGCTGGCAATATTGTATCTCATCAGAGTCTTGATAAAAAACTGCATTTTAATCGTAAAGACTTTGTTTCTGAATTGGTTAATAAACTATGCCTAGAACTTATCTAATGTAAGTGCTCAAACCACTGGTATACTTAGTAGATTTAATAGAGTTTTAGTTCAAAGACAGCACTCTTGTTAACTTACAACAGAGTCACTATGGATACTCTTCTGGGATTTCCAATGGCATTTCGTTAAAGCTATGGGTAGAATTCAAGTAGTTTTGATCTTGTATCCAACGCTGTAATAAGATGGAAAAATGTACTTATACTTCCAACGATCGCTCATATGCCAAAGCGAAATTATTAAGCTATTAAACAAAGGTGATCTATTACTTAGGATTTAGGATACTTTGTCACTTCTGTTTTTTCAAGGATATACATAACATGGGTGCTTTCTACATTTCAAAACTTTCAGTAGGGATATGCATTTTGATGAAAAAACGGAGAAGAAATTGATCTTGTTAAACTAATCAAAGCCAAGGAAAAGAAAGGAATATTTAAATTCGATATGAATGTTTTATTAAATAAAAAGGAGAAAATTCGGAGAAGAGTGTTTTGGATGTAAGGTTTCAGCCGAAACAAGCAATAAAAAAAGACAACAGCAAATAAATTCCAGACACAAGATTTACAATTCAGATAAATCCAAGTTTCTAGCAAATTATATTATATACATCACAAACATAGCTGAAGAAGAAATATCAAGCATGGAGTTATTTGAAATCTATAAATCACGCTGGACCATAGAACTTATGTTTAAAGAGTGGAAGCAAAATTTTGATTTAAAATAAGTTAATGTATTGTAGTAAAACACCAAGCGAGCCTAGATCTCGAGATGCTACTAAATCTATTGCTACTTTATATTTTAATAATTACCGGACCTCGAATTTTCGCAGCTTAAGTTAAGAATACAAGAGAAATATGGTAAACATCTCAGTCCAATCAAATTTTCGAAATTTTGGAGAAACAACTACGAGCCAGATATGGACTTCAATCAAGGACCTTCATTTAGGCTACTAGCTCGCTTTGCTTGTTATGATAAAACGAACGGATAGAAAATCTTCCGGTGAAGTATTAGACACATTTATAATATTGTTGACGCTAATGCCCATTCGG
>JADKBO010000020.1 GCA_016715105.1 Saprospiraceae bacterium
AAGGGGCTGCTCCAAAAGGACGACTCTTTCTCTTCGATACAGAAATTCTTTTGTTATTATGAAGCTGCGGAAACTTGACTATGCTGCCAAAAACAGATAATTGACCACCCCAGCCCATAGTATACTCTACAGGTATTTAAATGGGTGTTTTGAACGCTTGTTTTGGGCGAATTATTGCCAATTTCATTCATTTTTACAAATGCTTTTCTCAGATTACGCCCCTAATGCCATTAATCCAAATTCTATTTCTATTTTAGAAAAACTTTTAATGTAAAACCGTAAACCTATTATTACTTTTCATTTGCCCAAAATCGCTTTACTTCTTCAGACCTTTCTTCTATAATAAAGCCCTTCTTCAGAGGGAGCATTTCCTTACTCTTCTTTTATGCTTATTTAGGCTGTGATTTATTTCAATTTTCCTGTTACCCTCACTTTTATGAACATGCCTCGCAATGGACAACTCTTCACATCTGGATGCTTATAATGAGATATCTCAGAATTATAAATCGTTCCTTGTTGTTCGCGTGTTTTTATCAACAAGCTGCATTTTTGAACCCATAGGGCATATATAGTAATCATCCTTAGAGTTGTAATACAGGTTCTGTGGTGAAAAATGATCATTTTTTATACTTGCGCTTTTGCTCTTTGTGAAAGTAGTTAAACTTCTCATATGGACCAATTTGTTTTGCCGCATTATATCATAATTCTCTTCACTTCCATATCCAGCATATCCGCCAACCACTTGGCTCTGTAAACCATACTGTTGCTCAAAGGAGTCCAGATGAGATTGCAGTAGTCTGTATCTGCTGGTGTTTGATGAATACTGAAGTGTAAAAAACTGACCTTCTTCTGTGCCGATTTGAGTATTGTAGGCTGGCTTTAATTGACTATTTTGCATATGGTCATCCTTCAATCTCAAGAAGGTAGCATCGAAGTCAGTTTTCCGGAAAGAGTTCTTTCTCCTAAGATCTCCAATTGTTTCTCATATTTTCTAGTCTTGGGAGATCCTGCTCAGCCTTAGTTTTTTAATTGCTTTTGCGAGTCCTTTGCTAACACTGAGCTTTTTTTTCATTGAGTTGAGATATTTTCTGTCTCAACTGCTGCTGTTTATTGGCTTTACAACCTTTCTTTATTTATTTCTTTTTGTTCCTGCTTAATCTGGAGCCTCTACTGGTTTAGTATATTGTTAATCTTTCAATTCTAGTTTGGCCTTTGTTTTTCTCATTGATCCTTTTTCCAAACAAAGGTATACCCATTTGTATGCAGACTCTATCTTAGTCCCCATCAATGTATTGAACATTTAGGCTTACATATTCCAACTGATGCAACAACATTACAACATCAGCAAATAACTTGTATCAATTCTTTTAGGCACTTGTCCCTAAAATAATTAATTGTTCGATAATCTGTGTACTGTTGCCAGACAACCACATAAATAGATATTCTCATAAAGTTTTTTCCATCTTTCGACACGAAAAATATTGTTTAAATAGGAGCAAACAATACCTTAATCATCATGTGGATGGAAGCTAACGTACCTCCTCCCTTTATGGAAATTTAATTGGATCTATGCTCGGTTGATCAACTACCCGTGCAACCAATCGAACTGATGATTTTTCAGGAATTTTAGCAAAATATCTTCAGAAAAAGGGGCCTTGGATTATTGCTTGGGAACGATTTGAATTGTATTCTTTCAAGCTTTTTGTGTTGCACTCCAAAAGGTACGATCTTTTGGAACAGAAGAAATTTCCCTGACGCTTTTAGTGCTAGGGATTCTTTTTTTAGGGGTTTTAGACAGCCTCAATAATACTAGACAGAACTACTATTGCACAATTCAGTTTTCGTATTCAAGAAATTAAATCAATAAACGAATAAACCCATAAACAAATAAACCATCTCAAAAACCTACTTTATCTCAGCCCTCACCCGACTCAAACTCACCTGAGTGATGCCCAAATAGGAAGCGATGTGCCCCAATTGTACCCTCTGAATCAATTCTGGATTTTCATTGAGTAATTCTTTGTAGCGTTCTGAAGCGGTGCGAAATTGGCGAGAAATGAGGCGTTCTTCGGTTTTGATGAGTTCTTGCTCTGCATATTTTCGACCCCAATTGGCAATGTGGATGTCTTTCTCAAAGAGGTCTCGTAGTTTTTCGGTCTTCAATTCATAAAATTCGCAATTTTCCAATAGTTCAATGTCTTCATACCCTTTTTCATTAGAAACATAACTTTTCATAGAGATGGCAGTGTCGCCTTCTTTCCCAAACCAAAAAGTAATTTCATTGTTTTCCAAACTGGAATAAGCTCTGACGATGCCTTTTTTGATGAAATAAATACTTTTGACAATTTTATCAGCCCTCAACAAAATATGACCTTTAGGGTAAGTCACTTCTGTGATTAAGTTTTTGATCATCGATTTGGATGAGTCGGGAATGGGATAAATATTGTCTAATATCTGGTCTATTTTCATTTTAAATTCATATAAGGAGAGATGCAAGGTAAAGATATAAAACAAAATCTGCTCGGCAGTGTTAGCATCAATGCTAAGGCGTGTATGACTTCATCTACAAGTGAACTGACTTTGGTTACTAAAATTAGAAAGCTGCTTTCAATATAGATATTAATGCTAAATTTGACCATGGATACCAATGAAATCATTCGTTTGTTAAAACTTAAAGATGAAAAGGCATTGTCATATCTATATAAATGCTACTCCGAAGCTTTGAATGGTATACTTATCCGTACACTCAACTGTGAAAAACTAGCAGAAGATGCGCTCCAGGTAACGTTTTTAAAAATTTGGGATAAGATTGAATTGTATGATGAAAGTAAATCTCAGTTATTTACTTGGATGAGTAGAATTGCCAGAAACACAGCACTTGACCTCAAGAAACTAAAGAATTACGAATTGACGACAAAGACTTGTTCTTTGGACCTCAATTTACACAACAATCACAAAGATGTCATGAGTCTCGCATGCATCGATGTACATTTTCTAACAAACAAACTAGGAGAAAAAAACAAGTTGGTACTTCAATATATTTATTTATATGGCTATTCACAAAGCGAAACAGCCAAAAAATTAGGCATACCACTTGGCACTGTAAAGTCAAGGGCCAGGAATGCAATATTGGAACTAAGGACAATTTTAAGGAACGAAAAAGCACTTTTTAATGGTTCATTTACTTCCATCATCCTTTTAATTACGGTTTTATGTCAATAGATCAAATTATATCATCTGGTTTGTTAGAGCTTTATGTGATGGGTGATCTATCACCAGCTGAACTAGCGATCGTAGAAAAAGCGATGGAGGAAGATGAGTCCGTGAGAAACGAAGTTCTAAAAATAGAGAAGACTTTGGAAGCTTATGCTTTTAAGTATGCTGTGCCTGTTGCTCCTTCTGCTCAAGCAATGTTATTAGCCACTGTAAACTTTACTGACCGCTTAAAGAATGGTGAAGTCCCTGGCAATCCTCCCACTCTCAATCCTCAATCCAAAATTACTGACTTTTCGCAATGGTTAGAGCGGGCAGATATGCAAGAGCCAGAAGAGTACGATTCGATGTACGGTAGAATCATCAATTCGGATGAGGTGCAGACAACCATGATCATTTGGCTCAAAGAAGGTGCTCCCGACGAGACCCATACAGACGAATTTGAGAAATTTCTGATCGTAGAAGGCAGTTGTGACATTACAATAGGTGAGGATGTTCATTCTCTGAAAAGTGGAAATTTTTTGTCTATTCCTTTATTTGTGAATCACAATGTGGTGGTTACTTCTGAGGTTAGTTGCAAAATTATTTTGCAGAGGACGGCGGCTTAGGAACAACTGCTGTGTTGAGAGTTGCACGCAAGTATTTCTTCAATATTATTTACCCTACAAATCAATGGTTCTTTGGATGATACTTAGAATTAAATACCTTTTTAAATTGCAAGCTAGTGGCACCGAAATTAATCAGTAAGCCAATAGGGAAATCATAAGCCACCACATAGTTCTTGGCCTGGGCCAGGTGAACATCTTCTAAATTAATGACTGCTTTTATTTCAACTATGATCTGATTTTCTACAATAAAATCTGCTCGCCGGGTACCAACATCGATGCCATCGTAATAAATTATCTGCTCTATTTCTCTGCCAAATTGTAAACCTGCTCTTCCCATTTCAATGGCCAAACACCTTTGGTAAATGACCTCCTGAAATCCATTCCCCAAAGTGTTGTACACTTTCATAGCACACCCATTTACTTTATAAGTTATCTCATCTATACTCATTACAAAACTATTTTCTCATAAAATTTTCAAAATCAACTTTCATTATCACTCTAATTTATTAATTCTTCAGTAAAATTCTAAAAACATACTTAATAAAATATGAAGCATTGCATTGATATGCATATCACCCAGTAAATTGTCTGCATCATGATTTTCTTGATTTAAGGATTTACAGGATTTTTTCATCTTAAATATTCATATTGGTCCTTTAATTTTAAAATACTCTAATAGTCTACTTAGAATCTTTCTTAATTTTCAATCGTGTAAATTCAAAAAAAATCCTATCCTGCAAATCACCAAGTAAATTGTCAGTATCATGATTTTCTTGATTTAAGGATTTACAGGATTTCTTTTGCTTTAATTTTAAGCAACTACCTATTGTCTTTTCAACATCATCCTTAATTTTCCAATCTTGTAAATCCATAAAATCCCATCCTGTACATCCTAAAATCCTATAAATCCTGATGCTGACGAGGGTGTGGAATGTTATTTTAGCACATTTTTCTTTATTGCCACTTATATCATATTTTAATTTGGCATAATTTGTAATATGTTTATTTTCATTATTTTATAACCCATATTCCTGAGTACAATTACCCACAGTTTCCCCTTTCAAAAAAATATTCAACAAAAAACTGCCCACCTCACATAGGGGTAAATCCCCCCTTCCTTTTTATATGATTAAAGCACGGATCATGGGAAACCTTCCTTGATTTTATGAGCAATTGGCTTCGCATAAAAAGCAAAGACAGAAGTCATTATGTATCAAATCATCAAAACATTATTGCTGGTAATATTTATAAGCCAGCTGGGAAATTCTCAAAATACCAACCTTTATAGAATCCGTGGTATAGTCCTCGACGCCATCACTCAAGAACCATTGGTGGGGGCCAATGTCTTTGTGCAGAATTATGAAACGGCGGGCACGGCAACTGATGCGGATGGGGCTTTTGCCATCGAAGGGCTACCCATTGGTAGACATCAGTTGTATACTTCTTACTTGGGTTACAAAAATTATGTGGTGCCGATCGAGGTGAAGAGTGGGAAAGAGTTGGTCATCAATGTGGCTATGAGCGAAGATCCGACGGCCATGGATGAAGTCGTAGTCACGGCACAAAACAGCAAGGGGCAGGCGGTCAATGCCATGTCTTATGCTAGTACCAGGACGTTTTCGGTGGAAGAGTCCAATAAGTTTGCTGCTGCGGTGGATGATCCATTGCGGATGGTGCAGTCTTACGCAGGTGTGGTGGGCATGGAAGATGGCAATAACCACATTTCGATTAGAGGAAACTCGCCCAACGGTTTGCTTTGGAGGTTGGAAGGTGTGGACATTCCAAACCCCAATCACTATGCAGATGCTTCTTCATCTGGGGGTGGAATTTCTGCGCTTTCTTCCCAGATTTTGGGCAACTCAGATTTTTCGACCGGAGCATTTGGAGCAGAATATGGCAACGCACTTTCGGGAGTATTTGACCTCAAATTGCGCAAGGGCAACAACGAACAAAGAGAATATACCGTAAAATTGAGTTTTCTGGGATTGGAAGCCGCAGTTGAAGGTCCTTTTTCCAAAAATTACAAAGGATCTTATTTGATCAATTATCGGTATTCGACCTTGTCTTTGATCGATAAGTTGGGCGTTGACCTTAATGGGGTGCTCAATTATTCTGACCTTTCATACAATTTTCACTTACCTACACGCAAGATGGGAACCTTCTCGGTTTTCGGATTACATGGTGTGAGTTCGCAGGTGGTAGATGAAGTGCTCGATACGATGGAGATGACAGCGATTGACCATTACAGTCGGGGAAAATTTGAGAGTAACATGTCTGTTGACGGCATCAAACATCAAGTGACATTCAACAAAAATAGTTACCTCAATACAACGGTGGCTTATGGCAAATCTGAAAATATCCTCATCGATGAAACGCAAACCGTATATGTAAGTCATACCGATTTCAATAAAAGCGCCAGTGAAGTAGTCAACGATAAAATTACTTTCTCGACCAATTTGACTCAAAAAATCACTCCTAGTTTGGTCTTACGTGCAGGTTTGCTCAATGACGTGCTTTTGTACAAGGTGCGTTATGACGAATATGATAAAGGAAGCAATAATCCTCGCAACTTCTTGAATGCCAAGGATAAAGCTGATTTATTACAAGGTTTTGCACAAACCCAGTGGGACATCAATTCCAAATGGACAACACACGCGGGCATCCACTTAACACATTTCTTTTTCAACAACTCTGGCGCAATCGAACCCCGCTTGAGCATCAGGAGAAATCTCACTTCAAAATCAAATATAGCTTTGGCTTATGGGTTGCATAGCCAAGTCAACTCCCTGCCGGTTTACTTCGTAAAACAAGCAGAAACCAATGAAGTCATCAACAAAGACTTGGGATTGAGTAAGGCCCACCACTTGGTTTTGACCCACCAAATTGATATTTCCAATCATATGAGGGTCCGAACTGAAATGTATTACCAGAGTCTGTTTGATTTGCCTGTAGGTTCAGGTGAAGATCAAAATTATGCCTTACTCAACCATCGATTTGGTTATCCAACTTTTGCGCTCACCAACGATGGAAAGGGTAGGAATTACGGAATAGAAACGACCATCGAGCAATTTTTGCACAAGGATTTTTATTACATCATCACTGCTTCGTTGAGTGATTCCAAGTACAAAACCAAAACATCAGAATGGTTGAATACGCGCTACAACACACGATTTGCATCTGTTGTGACCTTGGGCAAAGAGTGGAGAATGGGTAAAAACAAACAAAATGCCTTTGGATTCAACATCAAATCTACCTTGGTCGGAGGGCAACATTATACACCCATAGACTTGGCTGCATCCATTGCTCAACAAGAGGAAGTGAGAGACGCAAGCAAGGAATTTGAGTCCAAAACGCCGACTTATTACAAGCTCGATGTGGGTATCAAATACAAGCGCAATCGCAAGAAATTCACTTCCAGCTTGTCATTGGATTTACTCAATGCCACCAATAGAAAAAATGTCGGTGGGCAAGATTACGACCAAGGCACACAGACCATCAAGGAGTGGTATCAGGCTCCTTTAATTCCGGTACTTGCTTACAAATTGGAATTCTAATCATTCAAATCAAATTATAAAAATTATCAATATGAATTACACAAAAATATTAGTTTTAAGCAGCTTGTTGTTGTCAATGACTTCTTGTTTGAAAGACGATGTCATCATTCCATCCAAACAGTTGGTGAAAGAAGAAAGAACGTTTGCCGATTTCACGTCAGTAGAAACTTCAGATGGAATAGACTTGGTTTTGACCATGGCTGATGCCGAAAGGGTAGAAGTCGAAGCGAGTGACAATGTGATAGACCACATCACCATTCGAAAAGTAGGAAATAAATTGATCATTGAGCAGTCAGATCGAGTGGCCATTTGGGGTAAAAAGGATGCCATTGTTTTTGTCTCATTAAAAGAAGTTACTGCAATCGAAGCGAGTGGGGGAGCAGACATCACTACTACCAATACATTGACAACCAGTAAATTGAGTGTAGAACTTTCCGGTGGATGCGACTTTGAAGGCAGCATCGAATGTCAGGAATTGACCGCCGATGATTCTGGTGGTGGTGATTGGGATTTGAGTGGAAGTGCTGATGATTTTGTACTCGACATGTCCGGAGGCGGCGACTTTGAAGGATTTGATTTCGTCACCAAACACTTTATTACAGATTTATCGGGAGGATGTGAAGTTGACATTACTGTATTGGAACAATTGGATGTTACGGCAAGTGGTGGATCGGAAGTCAATTACAAAGGTCAAGGTACTGTCAATACACGCAACTTATCGGGCGGATCAAAAATCAACCGCATCAACTAAGCTAAAAAAGAGGGGAAAATTCAATCATCAAACTTCGCAAGTATGAATGAAGCGCAGATTTTAAGAATAGACAAAAACAGCTACCTTTATCACCACATGGATGTAGCGATAAATATGAAAGAAGCATCTGATTCAAAGCAATTTGAGGACTTATTCAACCAGCATTATGATGCTTTGGTCCATTACGGCTATACCATGCTCAAAGAAATGGAGGAAGCCGAAGATGTGGTGCAGTCCGTTTTTCTGGATTTTTGGAATGACCGTAAAAAAATAAACTTCAGCGATCAGCCACGAGCATATTTGTATAAAGGTGTTTATTTCAAATGTCTGAATAAACTCAAGCGACAAAAAGTAGTTGCCAAGTTTGAATCATCCAGGGATGAGCAATTTGACCACGACGCACAATCAAAGCTAGAGGCCACGGAATTACAAACTAAAATCAACGAAGCCATTGCTTCGCTGCCTGAACAATGCCGTAAGATTTTTTCATTGAGCAGATTTGAATTGATGAAATACCATGAAATTGCCGATGAGCTTGCTATTTCTCCAAAAACCGTTGAAAATCAAATGGGTAAGGCGCTCAGAATCATGCGTTCCGCGCTATCAGATTTTCTGTATTTCATTATTTTAATATTAAACTTGTCATGAACACACACCACGATATAGACGCACTGATCACCAAATTCCTTTGTGGTGAAGCTCACCGGAGGATGCCATTTTCCTGGAAGATTGGAAGGCCAAAAGTAAAGTCAACGCAACTTACTTTTCAGAAATGCAGCAGACTTATGGTTTGGTACATGGAAGATCATTGGGGAAAATAAATACGAAAGCTGCATGGGATAAGGTTTCGACTTCCATTCAAACCAAAAAACCTATCCGATTTTTATGGCCTTTGTCAGCAGCAGCCAGTTTATTTATCCTTTTCTCTGTTTTGTTTTTTTTGAATAAAAAGTCAGCAGTTGAATCTTTCGTAACCCAAAAGGGAGAGCAAACGCAAACGCTAAAAGATGGTTCTGTGGTCACCATGGATCCAAATAGTACCTTGGTTTTGGATGAAAAATTTGGCAAAGCTGGCAGAAAGTTGAATCTGAAGGGGAAAGCATCATTTAAAGTTGTACATGATGAGGCATTGCCCTTCATCATCCAAACAGGTGATGTATTTATAGAAGACATTGGCACTGAATTTACCGTTGAAAATCAGCCAGATAATGACACCATTTTTGTCATAGTGAAAGAAGGAATTGTACGGCTTTATGATGTCCATGGATCAGAATTGATCATCAAAGCAGGGGAAAAAGCTTGGTACATCAAATCTGAAAAACTGATAGTAACTGGTCTGGATGCCAGAGTAGTAAAGTTTGATTTTAAGGATACTAAGTTGACTGATATTGTGAGTTTGATGGATGATTCTTTTGACGAATTGATTGTCTTGCAACCAGAATCCATAGGTAGGTGCAAAATTACCACTCAGTTTTTTGACGAAGATTTAGAAACGATTGTATCCATTTTAGCTGAAACCCTTGATTTTCAATACGAACACGTCGAAGGGACGTACATTTTAAAGGGAAAGCCATGTCAATAGCTCAGATAAAGATGCTCATAATTTGGGCATTGATGTTGATCTCTGGAAAGGTATTGACACAAAATAATGACGTCATGAATCAACTGGTAAGTTGCAATTTTGTAGACCAAAGGGCTCATGTAGTATTTGCCGAACTCTCTAAACAAAGTGGTTGTTTATTTTCCTACAGTGGTGAATTCAACAAAAATAGATTGGTCACCCTTTATGCCAAAAACGAAGCACTGAAGTCCATCGTCAATAGACTTGGTGAAGCAATTAATGCAGACGTAATAATCAACAAACAGTACCTCATTGTGCGGGCGAAACCAGAGATCAAGGAATTGTACATCACTGGGACGATATATGAAATTCATAATGACGAACCACTCAGGGATGCGACCATTTACATCAAAAAATTGAAAACTGCGGTCAATACAGGAAGTGATGGCAAGTTTGCGATCAAGATTCCAAATAACCAGCGTAAATATGAGTTGCAGATTGCCAAACAAAACTTCCAGGATACGGTGGTGGTATTTGTTGCCAGTAAATCTCATAATATCTCCATCAAAATGAGTCAGATTCCGAAAGAAAGGATTGAAGATTTACCGCCTTTGGAAAGCAATATCATTACGGCTGTTATTAAGGATAGTTTGACAGCATTGCCGCTCAACTTTGCTATTTGGGCCAATTTGGAGAAAGACAATTCTGCTATTATCAACATCAAAGACACCTTGTTGAGTCCCTTATCCATTTCTTTGATTCCACCCATCAGTTCGAATAAGTTATTGGCTTTAAATACTAAAAACTCCATTGCTTTAAACATCATTGGAGGATATTCCAAAGGCATAGACATCATGGAAATTGGTGGGGTTTACAACTTGGATAATGGCGACGTAAAATATGTACATCTTGCAGGTGTTGCCAACATTGTAGCCGGAAATACGACGGGTGTGCAAGTAGGTGGTGTGGTCAATTTGGTGAGGGGTGAAGTAAGAGGTTTACAAACTGCAGGTGTAATGAGTATTGTCAGCAATATGAAAGGAATGCAGATCGGCGGCGTTTCTAATGTTACCTTGGAACAAACTACGGGTTTGCAGATTGCTGGCGCTTTTCAACGTACCAAATACCTCAAAGGATTACAAATTGCTGGCGCCTATAATGATGCAAAGATTGTGAAAGGTGTCCAGATTTCTGGATTTATGAATAGAGCTGATACTTTGACGGGCGTACAAATAGGTATTTTGAATGTGGCCAATGATTATCAATTTGGGGTGCCCATCGGATTGTTTAACTATGTCAGAAATGGTTACCATAAGTTGGAAATGTCTTACGATGAATTGGGATTTTTTGGAATGGGATTCCGGTCTGGAGTTAATTTATTTCATACTTATTTCAAATTGGGTGGCAGAGTAAAGGGGATAGCTCCCAAGGATGTGGAGGATGTACGTTTGTTACAAGCTCGATATGGCATAGGATCAAGTATGGGACTGACCAAAAAATTTCGCTTAGACTTGGATTTGAGTTCGGGTAGTTTGATGGATAAAAACAAATTATTTTACTCAGAGCTCAATGTGCACAATCAGTTTTTATTAGGCTTCTCCTACCAATTTAGCAAGAGATTTGGCATTAGAAGTGGTGTCACGGTCAATCACATGCTTTACAAAAAAAATAGCGCCATTGCCACAGACATTGAGGATTTGGTGAGCAATGAAATTTACAATTATCAAGGTTTAAGGATAAATCATAAAATGTGGCTTGGTTATCAGGTGAGTGTGTTGTTGTTTTAAGATGAAAGATGAAAGATGAGAGACGAAAGATGATCAGTTTGGGTCGCGAGATCCGAGCCAGGGGCCACGAGATAGCCGTGAAATTTGGGCATCAGTGATCAGTTTTCAGTGGTCGGTTTTGGTGAGTGAAATCGGAAATCGGATCACGTTAAAGGGAAATCGGAGATAGGAGATTGGGAAGTTAAGAGCGGAAATCTGAGCAAGTTCATCCTATCTCATTAGCCACTGGCTTTAGCCTGTGGAAATTGGTGAATTACGACCCTGTGGGCTTTAGCCCACAATTTCTCTGATGTGATTCGCATAGAGGAATCAGCTGTCAGCTTTCTTTGCCGCGAGCTTCGAGCTACGAGAGACAGTGAAATCGGAAATCGGATTAAAGGTTAAAGGGAGAGCAATCGGAGATCGGAGATTGTGAAGTTACTAGCAAAAATCTAAAGCCAAGTATTCATCCTATCTCATTAGCCACTGGCTTTAGCCTGTGGAAATTGGTGAATTAGGACCCTGTGGGCTTTAGCCCAAAATTCCCCTAGTGTGAATTGCAGAGAGGAATCGGCTGTTAGCTTTCTTTGCCGCGAGCTTCGAGCCACGAGCTACGAGAGACAGTGAAATCTGGGAAGGTGAGCCAAGAGTAAAAGTATAGTAATGCACTTTCATTACTGATCAAAGGAACCAGAAAAGGATTCAATGTGAATAAATCCAACACCCGATCCGCCAACCCCGAATTGGGGTTAGAATTGGACACGATCCAAGATTTGTTAACTGTGGTCTGCTTTCAGTGGTCAGTTTTTTGTGAAAATGGCTTTAGGCTTGACACTGGAAGCTAGGCGACAATAAATAAATAATCGCATAAACAAGAGACATGCCAAGAGCAGAAGGTAGGTCTGAGCTAAGTGCTTATATACTGATTAAAGGAAGCCGAATAGGGTTCAATGTGAATAACCCCTGGTGTAACTCGGGGAGAATCAAACACCCGATCCGCCAACCCCGAATTGGGGTTGAATTTGGCGCGATCCTAGATTAGTTAACTGTGGTCTGCTTTCAGTGGTTAGTTTTTTGTAAAAATGGCTGTAGGCTTGACACTGGAAGCTAGGCGACAATAAATAAATAATCGCATAAACAAGAGACATGCCACGAGCAGAAGGAAGGTTTGAGCTATGTGCTTATATACTGATTAAAGGAACCCGAATAGGGTTCAATGTGAATAACCCCGGGTGTAACTCGGGGAGAATCAAATACCCTATCCACCAACCCCGAATTGGGGTTGAATAGGGCGCAATGTCAGGTCCGTCAGCATTAATTTTTTCAGGAAATGGAAACAGGCTTGATACAGGAAACTTGTAGACATAAACAAATAAACGATTAAGCAAATAAACAAAATAAGTGGCCAGATTTCATTAATTGGTATTGATACACAATTATTTAAATATTACATTAATCATTAAAAGGAATAGATTTGGAAATAAATATAACTAACCTACATCCTGGAATTATTTTGAAGGAAGAATTTCTGGATGAACTTGGTATGACCATGTCAACACTCTCTGAAGCCACGGGTATTCCAAAAAATTTGGTGCGGCAAATTATAAAAGGCAAAAGAAGTATTTCCGCTGATACCGACTTAAGACTATCCAAATTTTTTGGTTTGAAAGAAGGTTATTGGCTACGATTACAAAATCAATTTGATTTGATAGAGGCCAAAAGAGGTAATTTGGCGTTGACTATTATAGAGCCCTATCAATATGAATTTGATTTGAAGGGGATTATTTGACGGAGGTTTGGTTTTACAGTGTGAATAGTTTGCCGCCAGCAGCGAGCCACGAGCCACGAGAAAGATTGAATAATGAGCTTTCAAAAAAGGTTTGTGGAACCCGAACAGGGTCAATGTTAATTCCTAGAGTTAAACTTGGGATATAAAACACCTTCTGAAGCAACCCCGAATTGGGGATGAATTGCTTAATGTTAGGTTGTAGATCAGTCTTAAGAAGTCAATTTAGCTATGCGCCACGAGCCTCGAAAAATAAATGAAAATGGATTTTAGAGCTGTGGAAAAATTACAAAATTAAATTTGAAACAAAAACTAAATTTCCTATCCGTTTCTAAACGATTATAAACGTTTAATTACGGATAATTACTATCTCCCTATAATCTCCTCGATTTATATTTGATTTTGAAAAACTATTGAAAGATGAGATATTTAGATCCAAAAAATGACTTAATATTCAAACGAGTGTTTGGAGAACATCCCAAAATTACCATTTCTTTTTTGAATGCATTATTGCCCTTAGAACCAGGTCAAGAGATTCTGGAAATTGAGTACATGCAAACAGAACTCATACCCGAATCACCGGCAATATTGAAAAATTCCATTGTAGATGTAATGTGCCGTGATTCATTAGGAAGACAGTTTATAGTGGAAATGCAAATGTTTTGGACTGATGCCTTTATAAACAGAGTTTTATTTAATGCAACCAAAGTCTTTTATCGCCAATTATTAAAAGGCGTGGATTATGTTGCACTGATGCCTGTTTATGCGTTATCTATTGTAAATGAAAATTTTGAAAAAGAAACTCAAGATTGGTATCATCATTATCAAATGAAACATCAAAAAGACCCTACGAAAACGTTAGATGCCCTACATTTGATTTTTGTAGAACTTCCAAAATTCACCTCCAAAAATCCAATTGATAAGAAACTTACAGTCCTTTGGCTGCGTTACTTATCTGAAATGCATAAACTATTGAGCATGAACAACGAAAATTTCCCGCTACCGCCAGAAATATTGGAAGCAATAGAACTGACTAAAGAAAGCAATTATACTCCAGAACAATTATTGGCTTATGACAAATACCTTGATGGTATTCGGACGCAAGAAATGTATAGAAAAGATGCAGAAGCGAGAGGAGAAGCAAGAGGAAAAGCTATAGGAGAAGCAATAGGTGAAGCGAAAGGGTTAGAAAAATTAAAAGCTACAGCTAGAAAATTAAAAGAATTAGGCATATTGACAAACGAGCAAATTGCAATAATAAGCGGGCTTCCAATTTCTGAAATTGAGAATCTTTAGTTTTTGATGTTTTAATTATTCAATGCTGGGATAACTTTAAGGTATCAACACAAAATTATTTTACATCAATACCATATTTGGTCAATAAACCCAAAATACCGGGATATGCAAATTTGGCACCTTTGATAACATTGACTTCCGGATCAAGGGCATATTGCTGAGCAGTAGTGAAATCAGAACCTTTGAGGTTGGTATTTTCAAAAAGAGTCATCATCAGATCACATTCCTTAAAAACGGCATTCGAGAGATCAACATCTGAGAAATCTACTTTGTGCATAGTACAATGCTCAAATACTGTTCCTTTAAGTTTGAGTTTGAAAAAGGAAGAATGGTTGAGAATACAGCTTTCAAACTTGAAAGAAAGGCCGATCGGATTACATGCATCAAAATGAAGGCCCAACATCTTACATCCCGAAAACTTTACATTTCTAAAACAGGTCATGGATAAGGTGGCCATCGTCAAATTGCATTCAATAAAATGGCTGTCTTCAAATCGAAATTGAGAAAGGTTTACATTAGAAAAATCACAATCATCAAAAGTGCATTGGTCATATTCGCCAAGAGCCAATGCTTTTTCACCAAAATTGAGCCCTTTGAATTTTAGATCCTCGATGATCTCCATTCCTTTTATTTTACCAAAGTTGCTTTAGAAATCTTGAACATCAGCCGATTAACATCACTGTCATTGAGGCTCAGTATACCTTTTAATACAATAGACTCTGCTGTAAACTTGATTGCATCTTTGGCTTCTACTTCCATAACCGTTTCTGGTCCGGCACCACCGCAAAAGAAACATTGGCTGTAGGGGAAGGCTGAGAAAACAAATTCTTTGTGGGATTTGTACCCATCCACAGGAATGATATATCCCTTGACTTCTACCTCTTTGCCTTCCATTGCTTTGATACTTTCACCAAAAACAGGTTTATCAATTTTAAAACCCATCACAGCGTCATACTCTTTTTTGTATGAAATCTTCGCAAGGTTTTTCCATATATCGCTCTGTGCAGAACCAGCAATGATTCCAACAAATAGAAAAATGAATGTGGTGATGAATTTGACTTTATTTATCTTGAATACCATGAATATCTTTATTTGATCAATTTTGCTTGAGTAAGTGTGTAAAGTAGCCCTGAATCACTCTTGGGATTTATGCTCAAAATACCTTTTACGGTAATTTTTTCTTCTGTGTACGCCACCTTTACGTCATTGGCCATAAAAACTTGCATAGCTGTTTCAGGTCCGGTCTTGCCACAGAAAAAACACATACTTTGTGTATATCTAGACAACATGAAATGGCTTTGAGCGGTCTTACCAGTCAAAGCTATATAATAACCTGTAACTTCGATTTCTTTGCCAGCAAGTTGCATAGCCATGGGAGATACATTGGGTTTGATGATTTCAATACCAAAATCTGGGTCAAACTTTTTTTCCACCGTGACCATGCCCAAGGTATTCCAATGATCTTCTTGTGCCATCACCAAATTGAAAGCACTTGATGCTAAATAAAATACTCCTAAGAATAGGATGGTTCTGATTCTATTGTTCAATGATATTATTTTGCCCATGTTACATTATAAATGTAAAAGTCAAAATATTGGTTCACTCTTCCATGTCTGGACGTGCAATTAACAAAAATTTATTTTCAAGGTCAATGCTATTATAAGTGATGCTTCGGTATTTTTCAGTAAGAGCGCTGTTATTACTTATTCGTATCAACAACAATTATCACCTAATAAATTTATCTTTATTTTCATTCCACCATCTTTCCTTAGACTCTTTAGCTAAATCATATGCGTTATCTTCAGTAGCTAAGCTATTTTGAATTGTCTGTTTATATTTGATAAAATTCAAAATCTTTTGTAGACTTAGAATGTCGAAGTTAGCAGGTAACCTGACGATAGTTTCATTTTCAGTTCTTTCGATAATCATAATTTTACCTTGTGTCTTCAAAAATACATATTAATCACTTCCTAAAACGCATTTTTTTATTAGAAGATTCCAAGAGATGCTTAACTCTCTATCAAAATCTTTGTAACCATCGTGATTTTTGATTTCACTGAATTGGAAATCAAACATGCGGCTTCTGATTTTTGTAAAATGCGTTCTGCTTTTGAGATCAAGTTTTCGTCATCTAGGGTCACTACAGGATATAATACAATTTCGCTCATCATATATTTTCCGTCGATTTGTTCCAATTTACCCTGAGCACTACTCGTAAATTTTTGGAAAGAAAGATTAGAGTTTTCAGCGATCGCCAAAAAAGTGGTCATGAGACAACTATTGACCGCTGCCGTAAAAAGATGTTCTGGTGACCAGACTCCTTCAATGCCTTTTGGGAATTCGGGCGGGGTTGCAACTTCAAAACAAGCTCCACCTTTGTCAACAATTTCAGGTGAACACATTGTTCCAATTCTGGTTCCATCCCAAGATAAATCTACATTATAAGTATGTGTCATAATTTATGTTTTTTAATGACACAAATCTACTGGTATAAAGCAGAGCGAATGGTTACCTAAGTCACTCAAAAAGAAAAACCGAAGCTTTTACACTCCGGTTTTTTAATTCCTTATCTCGCTTTTATTCCAGTTTACCAACTAGATCCACCGCCACCGCCGAATCCACCGCCTGAAAATCCACCTCCGCCGCCACCGCCGCCGCCTGAAGAGGCTGGCATGCTGCTGAATGCGCTTTGAATATCCTTAACGCCAGAATCAAATGACTGACCAAATTCTGTGGGCGAAAAAGCGTGCATGCCCATACCGCTGGTTGTGTACCAAGTGGGTGGGGTAGTCAACAGCCCATCAAACTTTTTAGTCCAGTCTTTGGTATAACCAAACACCATGGCATATGGCAATGTCTTCTCAAAGTACATGGGGTCATCCTTGAGCATCCTTTCCAATCTATCCTTGTCCGCTTTTTGAATAAACATTTTGAATCCAAGTGTTTCCTGATATAAATGAACACCTACTTCATTTTTCTTCAACATGTAGATGGTAAAGAAAATGCCAACTATGGCAGCAATTCCCAGACCTATGGCGGGGAAAACAGATTCCAGTACGAGGCAAAGTACGATTCCAATTGCTAATGCAAAAAACGATAATAATCCTGTAACAATTTGCATCTTTCTGGAAATGGGATAATACATCCTGCTCTTGATATCTTCCTGGAGATTTGACTTGGCTGCTCCCAAGGAAGTATAAAACTCTTCTTTCAAATCACTTGTCCTCACAGAGTCTCCATCGCGAAACAAACGATTGAAAATGATTTGCTCATAAACTTTCGCATCAGCATCTAGATTGCAAATTTTTACCAATTCGTAATCATCTTTGCTCCATTTTTGTTCGTGCCTGATGATCTTCAACAAACCATTGTGCGCCCAGTAAGGTAACAATGCCATAATGTCAACATTGTCAGCCTTTTCATCAATAATGGTTCCGGCTTCACTAGGATTAAGTCCCGTTGGTGGTGTAAATCTCGCAGCTTTGATGATGGGATAATCTTTGCCATATTTACTCCATAGGTAGTAAAACAGACCAATGAACAAACTTCCCAAGGTCAATGCCACTGACATTGGACCATATTTTTTCCACCATATCTCCATAGGAGTCGGTGGTGCAATTGCAGAAACAGGTAATTTCACTGCAAATGTAAGACCTTCACCTGCTTCCAGCCTTCTTGGCACTTTTCCGGAAATTTTATTCCTGCCGTAATTCAAATCTGTGATGGCTTCTGTGCTTCCAAAGGCGCCAATAAACGCTTTATAATCACTTGGCTGTAATGAAATATAGTCATCGAAATTGACAGTAAAATTTGCTGCCTCAATGTGTGTATCCCACTGTGTTCCAATGATGTTGTAGTAAAATTCAGTAAAATCTTCATGGAAAATATATGGCTTTTTCATCTTGTACGATAATTCATATTGATGTTCGCCAGTGATGTAAACGTCCTTATCTCCAATTTTGAAAACAAAATTTGATCCCTCTCTATAAGTATCATACTTGTAATCCTTTACCACAGCGTCGGAGATTTTAAAGTCCACAACTTCGCCGCCTTCAACTTTGTATCTGTAGGGTATAAACCTTAAAATGCCACGCCTTTGTTCTGTGAAATCAACCAAGATGGTTTCTTTCACATCTACCCATCCAGACTGATTGAGTTTTATATCAATGTCATAGTTTTTGATGTAATACCCTTGTGAAAAGAGTACCATATGTGAGAAAACCAGTATAAAACTTACCAAACGTGTTTTAACTTTCATTGACTTATGGGTGTTTTGCTGCAGTAAGCTGCATTGATAAAATCTGATGATTTACTTCGTGAAATGACCTATAGGTATCTTAAAACTGAACAGTTGGATTGCTACGTTCTTCCTTGTTTTCCAATTCGAAGTAATCATATTTATGAAAGCTAAATGCATTTGCAATGAGGTTTGAAGGGAATGCTTCAACCGCAGTATTATTGTCTCTCACCAGTGCATTGTAATACCTTCTGGAATTGGCCAAATTTTCTTCAATTTCTGCCAAGTTCTTTTGTAAATCCAAAAAGGCAGTATTTGCTTTAAGGTCAGGATAACTTTCTGCTAGTGCAAACAATGATTTTAAAGAACCAGCTAGCGCAGATTCAGCCTGAGCTTGCCCAGCTACATCTCCTGCACCCACACTCATGGCCATGTTTCTAGCTTTAATGACCCTTTCCAAGGTTTCTGATTCGTGCGTGGAATAACCTTTAACGGTATTTACCAAGTTTGGAATGAGGTCATATCTTCTTTTGAGTTGTACGTCAATTCCACTCCAACCTTCTTCCACTCTGTTTTTTAATGATACAAGTTTGTTGTAAAAAAAGCCAAGTGCAAGTGCAAGTACTACGATTAAAATAATAAATGTCATGATAATTATTTGTTGATTTTGATTGATTAATACCTTGATAACACTAGATAACCTTCAGTAAGTTTCGTTTGTGCGATAATGAAGTCAAAAAGACGACGAATATACTATGCTATTCGACATATGGTATATACGGGCATGGTAGTGGCGAAATGCTTTTCGCCTAAAACATTGTCACACCAATAACCAAGCAGCCAAACCACTACCCACCTCCAAAGCATTTTCATCAATGTCGAAAGTTGGAGTATGAACAGGACTAGTGATGCCTTCTGCCACATTTCCAGTGCCCAATCTGTAAAAACAAGCGGGCATGACTTGCGTGTAATAGGAGAAATCTTCAGCAGTGAGTCTGATTGGAAGCTCCTCTACCTGCTCTTTTCCCAAATAGTCAATCATTTTTTGCTTTATGGTGTCTGACAATGGTACGTCATTGATCAAACTTGGATAACCAACCGAAATATAAACTTCACAAGTTGCACCCATGGCTTTTGCCGTAAGTTCACAAATTTGCTTGATGTGTTCATGCGCTTCATACCTCCATTTTTCGTCCATGGCCCGAAAAGTCCCCTCCATCTTTACTTCATCAGGAATGATATTGGTGGCACCACCAGTAGAATTAATTTTGCCGATGGTCAATACACTTGGTGAAATAGGATTATTTCGTCTACTGATTACTTGCTGCAACGCTGTAATGATTTGTGCAGCAACCAATATGGTATCAACAGCGGTATGAGGTGTAGCTGCATGCCCGCCTTTACCACGAACTGTGAAATACAATTCATCAGCGGATGCCATGTATTGTCCTGATCTGATGCCCACGTTACCTGCCATCATAGATGGATAGACGTGTTGACCAAGGATAAATTCGGGATATGTTTTGCCAAAAGCTCCCTCCTCCAGCAATAAACTGGCACCTCCCGGGTGTTTTTCTTCACCAGGTTGAAAAATGAAGTCTATTTGACCTGATATTTTTGATTTTAATGCATTGAGAATGAGGATGGCACCCATCAAAGAGGAACTGTGGACGTCGTGTCCACAGGCATGCATTTTCCCGGGTACTTGAGATTTATAAGATTTGTCACTGACTTCAGCGATAGGAAGTGCATCCATATCTGCTCTGTAAGCCCTTCTTATTCCAGGTAAATCACCGGTGAGTGTTGCAACTATTCCCGTACCACCCCAACCAAAAGTGTGTGGAATTTGATGTTCATCCAAGAAAGCTTGATATAATTACTTGTGTTTATTTCTTCGAATGACAATTCAGGATGCGCGTGAAGATAGTGTCTATAAGCTTGGATTTCACTTTTGTATTTTTTGGCTAATCCTTTTATTTCTTGAATGGTTATACTCACTGCTGTTTTAAATTTGATAGTACAATTTTGATGTCTTGTACAGGGTGATAATATTTAGCGTAACAAATATCGGCTTTTTCATCTGTGTCTACAAAGTTTCCTTGAATGAGTTCGCCTATGATATTTTGTGTTGTAAAATACCCGGTGCCAATGCAGGTAAGTTGTGAGCCGCTTGCAAATTGTGGTAAGCAACCAAGGTTGTTTTACCAATGATGGTTTGAAACAACTTCTTCACAGAGACCTTATTGACAAAAATGGAAAGGGGTAGCAGTAGCAATGAAAAAACGATGTCGACCAGCCTTTTCAACCTCAAATAAAGCGGTTTGGCCAAATTGTAAGTTGACTCAACCGAATATATTTCTCCCTTATTTTTACTTGACTTACTTCCAACAATGGCTTGTGATCGTTGGCCAGCAATTTTATAATGAATGTCTGTCATCGGGAAGCTCATCAGTTCCAAAATCTTTGACATTTTCATTGAGGCTGCATCAAAAACCACTTCATTGGGTTTCAGGGTTTTGATCACTTCTGTTAAATTACCGACATGATTGATGTAGGCAGAAGACACATCGTTTTCGTCAGGAGACACAGTTCCGATGATTTCATTGTTTTTATCCTGTGACATGATTTCAAACAATGCTTTACTTCTCAATTCATTGGCAACGAATAGTATTTTTTTCCCTTCTGCGCTTGCGTTTCTCCATATTTGACCGACGAATCGTAAACCAAGAAATATGAAATACGTAAATATCAAACCCAAAAATAACACTACTCGGCTATTTCTAAATTCCACAGGTAAGAGTGCATAAATCATTAAAATGACGATGGCTGCTACCAAAATGCCCGCATTGAGGTATTTGCGTTTTGCATATTGATCATACCATCCAAAAAACCAAACACAGATGACAATGGTTAAGGCGGCGAGCATGGATGTAATGGTTATGTTCTTGGGCTCGTAATATCCAAAATCATTGAAATAAATCCTGCCCCATAAAAGCTGAACTCCCACATAAGTCATTATGCCAAATGCCAAGCCCAACATTGGTTTCCACAGCGACAAAAAGAGATTTTTTAAATAATGGATAGTTCCAATGATGGCAATGGCAATCTTCAAAAAAGGAACAAATAAGGTAGACTTTGACTGAAAATGCTTTTCTGCATAAATAGACATGGCTTGGTAAAAGCTTTTATGGTATTTGATGCTCGTTTTTTTAGTGCTTTCTCCTTTGAAATGCACAATTTTGGCTGCTGGTAAATAATGTATTTTAAATCCACTGTCCAGAATTCTTTTGGACAAATCGATGTCTTCGCCGTACATGAAAAAGTGATCATCAAATCCTCCAAGTTGTTGCAATAAAGTAGTCTGAGTAAACATAAATGCTCCTGTAAGTACTTCAATATCAGCATTTTCTGCCTGGATGATGTGTCCTAGATAATAATTATTGAAACTTTTGGAAGTAGGAAACAATCGGTACAAACCAGTCATTTTGCAAAAGGAAGACCACAAGGTAGGCAAGCCACGTTTGGATTCAGGAAGGTATGTTCCGCTTCCATCAACCATTTGGGCTCCGACAGCACCTGTTTGTGGATTTTGTTCCATGTAATTAAAACAAACTTCCAGTGTATGTTCTGATAATAAAGTATCTGGGTTGAGTATGAGCGTGTATTTCCCGCGCGCGATGTCTATCCCCTGATTATTTGCTGATCCAAAACCCAAGTTATGCTCATTGGCGATGACTATGACTTCGGGAAAATTTTGTCTGAGAGCTCCGACGCTGCCATCTATTGAGTGGTTGTCTACAACTATTATCTCAATGCTTCTGTGACCACTGTTTGCATGTATAGATTCGATACATCGGAATAAAAAATCCCTGACGTTATAATTGACAATGACAATGCTGATATCTATTGGCAAAATCAATTTGACCCATTTTGGTGATAAGGCGTTCGCGATAAAATAGACCTGCCAAGTGTAAACTC
Source organism: Saprospiraceae bacterium (assembly GCA_016715105.1). Classification (GTDB taxonomy): domain Bacteria; phylum Bacteroidota; class Bacteroidia; order Chitinophagales; family Saprospiraceae; genus JADKBO01. The sequence continues at coordinate 22,751 of JADKBO010000020.1, forward strand.
ATCTGCATATTCCAATTCGCCACCAAAAGAAACCCCTCTGGCGATGGTACTGATCTTTACATTGCTATCAGCTAGTAATTTGGAAATGTAAAAGATGGTGGTCTCGCCGTCAATGGTTGGGCTGACTGCCATGATCAATTCTTCCACACCTTCTGACTTTACCCGCTGAATCAAACTTTCAATATAAAGATTTTCAGGGCCAATTCCATTGATCGGGGAGATCACTCCACCCAGAATGTGGTACAAACCATTGTATTGTTGCGTATCTTCAATGGCCAACAAGTCCCGTAAATTTTCTACCACACAAATGACTCTTTTGTGACGGCTGGTGGATGCACAAATATCACATATGTCATTATCAGCCACCAGATTGCAACGTTTGCATTGTTTGATTTTAGTATTGAGTTGTACCAAAGCGTCCACCAAAATTTCCGATTTATGATTTTGATCTTGGATGAGGTGGAGGGCGAGACGCAATGCTGTTTTTCTACCTATTCCTGGTAAACTTGCGATGGCGTTGACTGCTTGCTCCAATATTTTTGATGGATAATTCATCTGGTGAGTTATACTGATTGTTGTGCCGTAAAATTAAACTAATTGTTTTAAATATTATGCTTTTTCAAAATGTCTTATGGAACGCCATAAATATTGATTTGTTTGGGTTTATATTTTAAAAAAATAGTTTTCCAATAAATATTGCACCAATCGACATCTTAAAACTGATTTGACCTCGTATATACCAATGTTGAATGATTTTGCTTCTGGACAATCTTATTCAAGGGATCATTTATATTACGATATGCTTTTCTAAACTGAAGAAGTTAAATGCTGCATGGTAGTTCTTTGAATTTTACAGATGTCAGGAACTGGATTAATGTTTGGCTACTCCAACGTACCCTTATTTCTATACTCTTTTTACTCCTTTTTCAATCAGTTTTTTGGCCAAGAACAGGTAGGACTCCGAATGGGTAATTACGCTGGTTCTTGGAGTACGGCAATCAATCCTGCAAATAGCGCTTATTTTTCAGGTAAATGGGACATTGGAATGGGGTCCTTTGGCTTCTTTGGTGACAACGACATTTTGTATCTTAAAGAAACTTCCGTACAAAAGGCAATCATTCATAGCAATAAAATAATGCTATTTTCTAATGAAAAAAATGCGATTGAAGCAGAAAAAGGGTCCATCATTGGCATTTATGATGTAGGTCAAATTTCAAATTTTGGCCAGCTATTGGCTCGTGTGGATGGCCCTTCCTTTTTATTTAAAGTTAACCAAAATTATACACTAGGATTATCCTCTGGTACTCGAGTAAATATAGGTTTTCAAAACTTGCCTCGAGATTTATCGTCAAGCCAATTTGATAATTTTGCTTCAATTAAGAGTCAAAGTTTACCTCAGCTGAAAGGAAGTGCGATGGTATGGAGTGAAATAGCTCCAAATGTGAGTTATCATTCAACTGGTGATTATGATTTTTCAATCGGAATTACGCCAAAGTTATTAATTGGGCATGAATCAGCTTATTTAAAATCAGAAGATTTGGCCATTAAATTAGGTATGGATTCTAGCCTTTATTATGCCGGGAATTTGAATTTTGGTCTTACTCACGCTAATTTGACAAGCCAAGAAGTAGGTTTGAAGGTTTCAGGATGGGGTAGTGGATTGGATGTTGGTTTTGCTTTTGGAGCACAAGAATTTACGAAATCCGAGGTACCAAAGTACAAGTGGAGAGCGGGATTTGCCATGCTAGACTTGGGATTTATTTCCTATCATAAGAAAGCTTCTAAATATGAGCTTCCATTAGACGAAAGTCAAAGAGCAGGCTCGATAGAAAATGGTGAACCCAAAACGGTCAATTCTTTGACTACTTTTAAAGAAAGATTTATCAATGACACTGCCCAAATGCATGGATACACCATTTTTACACCAGCGGCATTATCAGCGCACTTTGACTATCACATCGTATCTGATTTATATATGGGTATTTTGATGATTCAAAAAATACCATTGGGTGCAAACGCCTTAAAAAGACCTTCTAGTTTGATCCTTTCATCCCGTTTTGAAAGAAAATGGTATTCGATTGGCACTTCACTATCTTTAGTAAACTGGAAAAATTTGCAACTTGGAATGTCTGCAAAACTTGGTTTTTTATACTTTGGTACTGAAAATTTGATGGCGTTGGCTTTTAACAAAAAACGCCTTTATAGCACGGACTTTTATGTGGGAATGAAAATCAATGATTTTACTTTTGGGTCCAATAGGAAGGAAAGGAACAAGACCAAAAGAGTAAAATGTCCAACTTTTTAAACTGTTGCTGCGTTAGGAAGGAGTTTTAGCGTTTATGGTTATTGTATAATTAAATGTTTATTTGTTTTGATTAATATCACCCTGATCCTATTGTTGAAATCAGTATGTTTTGAAGCTATCTCTTTTGTTTCAATTGGAAAACATTACCTTCTGGGTCTTCGCCGTCACATAGTACATAAGGATAATTTTCCCAAACCATGATATCTCTCATTTTTACCTTTTTGGCAATAAGGGTATCTCTTACTTTGGCCAGATCTTCATAGATTTCAAATACCATTTTAGTATTGGTTTCCGATTGAAGATATTGGGCACTTTCACTTAAATAAGACTCGCCGATCTGATGCAGTCCAATTTTACAATTCCCTGCTTGCAGTAGAATCCATTGACTTGGGATTTCTTCAATGATTTCGAGCTCCAAAATTCCAACATAGAAATCTTTGAGTTTCTCAAAATTTTGCACAAAAATGATGATGGTTTCTAAGTTGAATTTCATGACTATTTTTTTAATTCATTGGAGTACAAATCTCAATCAAAAAGCCATCAAGGTCTCTCACATAAGCGACTATTTGCCCCCAAGGTTTTTCTTTCGGATTTTCTAAAATCGTAGCACCCGCTTTTAAAGCACTTGAAACAGTTTCTGCTACATTTTCTGTAGTAAAACCTATTTCGATTCCAAAGGGCTTTTGGTCCAAGCTACTTTCTAAAAAACCAGCTTTTAAAATTGTTTTTGCAAGCGAAATGGAAGCAAAGGATAGGGTAGTGTCTCCAACGAGTAATTCACCATAGTCATTTTCAGGACTCACAAATTTTCTAGAAAAGCCAAAGGCTTCCTCGTAAAACTCAACTGATTTTGTTACATCTTCAACGTATAAAATTGTGTAGCCAAATTTTACCATCTTTTATCTTTTTATTAAATGATCAATCTTGAATATAATGGGTAATGTATTTTTAAAAATGAAGTGAAACAGATAAACCTGACCAATTTCCTATGCTTTTCTCTGGAATAAATCTTGCAAATAATTCTTCACTGTACCATTGCAATTCCTTTGTTTTTTTAATGGCGCCTAAGTGAGTAACATTCGAATAGGCATACTTTTTCATAGCCTCTTCACTTTCCCACAAACTGATGGTTGCTTGTTGTATCCAAGGCCATTCCCCAACGCCAATGGATAATATTCTTCCTTCTGCTTTTGCAATGGCTTTGCTGGTTTCTGGAACATATTTCCAAAACTGAAAAAGTTTGTACCACTTGATGCTCGCTCGGGTCAAAACCATTCTTTGTTGGGTATTTGTTTCTTTAGGTTGAATATCAAAAGGCATTATTTGATCCCAAGTCCCATGAGCTGCATAAGCCCTGCCTACCAAAGTAAAAACTTCATCGCAATGGCTTTTATATTCTAAAAAAGCATCATGATGGTTGAGAAATGCTTCCATGTTTTGACCATCTTTCCAGACCATCATCAGGGCGTAAACACCAAAATTTGGTTTGATATTAAAACCCAATCCGCTACCACTTCCCATCAACTTTGAAAATGTGCAACCATTTGTTTTTGCAAATTCTGCAGGTAAACTCGCCATTTGTTTAAACGCCCAAAGCTTCGATCCTTTTTTCAATCTGAATAAAGTAAATGAAATCTTTTGGTCCATTTGTTTTGGTGCTAGAAACTTCCTCCGTGCGTTGATGCTACATTCATCATGGTATCTTCCACAAAGTGGACAAGTTCTGTGTATCGTTGGTCACGTTTCATCTCTCGTGATCTTTTCAGCGGAAGGTCTATATTGATATGTTCTACAAACTTGGAAGGTGGTGCCTTCATGATGTAAATATCGTCAGCAAGGTAAACCGCCTCGCTGATGTCATGCGTGACAAAAATAATAGTGGATTGGAACTGGTCCCAAAGTTTGGTCAGTAAGTCTTGCATTTGCAATCTGGTTTTGATATCCAGTGCACCAAATGGTTCGTCCATCAACAATATTTCCGGATTGGCCAATAAACTTCTGGCGATGGCTACTCGTTGCAACTGACCGCCCGATAAAGTAGGATAAATGGCATATTTATGCTGGTGACCTTCAAGGCCAACCAATTTGATCATTTCCATGGCCTTTTCCTCTCGTTCTTTTCGGCCGATGCCTTTAAATTCTAATGAAAGTGCCACATTTTCCAAAACCGTTTTCCAAGGCAAAGAACTGTATTGCTGGAAAACCATACTGACTCTCGTATCTTTATCCAATTCCTTGCCATTCACAAAAACTTGGCCTTCTGTTGGCTTTTGTAATCCAGATATATAACGTAATAGGGTAGACTTTCCGGCACCTGACATGCCAAGGATGACAACAAATTGACCTTGGTTTGGCTTGTCTTCAATGATGAGATTGAGGTCTTTGATGATCCAGTTCTGACCACCATCATAACTCTGACCTATACCTTTTAATTCAATAACATTCTGATGATTTGGATTATCTACCTGTTGCATGGATTGTCTGTTTTTACTTTTGGATTTTTAAAACATACTTTTTATACAGGCCGTAGCCGGTAAAGGCAATAATGGACAAGATGACAAAATGGATGGTCCATGATCGATCGCCAAAGAAATAATCCAAAACTTTGACGTTTGAAAAAATGCCTGTGTATTCATTTATTACTACCAAAACATAAAGGCCCAAAAAGATGAAACCCATGACTCGGATGCCAAAATCCAAAATGCTGTCCCAAACGGATATTTTTTTCAAAGAATCCGATGGATCATAGGATGGTTTGGTTTGATATTTAAATGGGAAAAACTTTCTGTCCAAATAGGAAAAAATTCGATCTTGAACAAGTCCTATGAGCATGATGAGTAAAAGAATGGCAAATGTTTTATCAACCCTTCCTTGTCGTTGAGCTGCAAAAGTCAATGGGCCAAGTCCGCCTGTTGCTGCTGTTGTCTCAGCGACAATGATGTAAGTCCATGATATTGCGGTCAAAACCCTGATGTCGTCAAATAATCTGGAAATTACCGCAGGGAAAAAGACCGATTTGATGGTCTGCCATTTATTGGCTCCCAAGGTGTATACTGTTTTTACATAGACATCGTCCACTTCATCAATTCGTAAAATGACCGTAGGTAGTAAATAAATGAATATACCAAAAGAAAGAAAATTAATCTTCATTTCTGAACCAATGCCATACCACACGATGAATAAAGAAGTAACAGCCGTGAGTGGTAAAAACCTGATGGCATCAATCAATGGTTGAAAACTTCCTCTAAACATCGGAAGTGGTCCTATCAAAAAGCCCAAAGGAATGGCCCAAAGTATGGCTTTGATGTAACCACCAAGATTGTGCGCGATGGAAATAGTAGTATTTCTTACCAATTCGTTGTCACGGAATAAATCGCCAAATGCATTCCAAACTCTGGACGGATGGGGTAGGGCGTAACCTGGTATGATCGGATTTGCACCACTTGCCAATAAGAGCCATGTGAGGAAAAATAAAACAACCCCTGCAATGATCAGCGGAATTTTAAACTTTTTGGGAATTGCACCCCTCAACTCTGTTAGCCAAGACATCATGTCAGGTTATTTTCATTTCCAAAAAAAAGGAGCCGGAAGTAATCCGACTCCTCGATAACTTTTATTTCTTATGCTTTAATCTGCGATCAGTTGGAACTCTGTCCTTCTATTTTTTGCTTTACAGTCTGGAGTTGCATTGCTTTCACAACCATCTACTGGTTTGTCTGGACCGTTTCCTACCACTACAAACTTTTTGGGATCCATACCATACTCTTTTTGCAAATAATCTGCTACAGATTTAGCTCTCTTTTGAGATAAAGTTAAATTAGAATTTTTAGAACCTACGTTATCAGTATTTCCTTCAATTCTGATTTTACTGTTACCAAAAGTTTTGGCTACTTCTGCAAACTGAAGATCAATAATTGTTTTTGCATTTTCAGAAAGTACAAACTGTCCTGATTCAAAATTGATACTTACTGGTTTGGTAGATATTGCTTCAGCGGTGACGTCACTTGCATTCGCTGTAAATACCTTTGGTTTTTCAGAACCATAAGCTGCGCCAGTCAAGGCTGTATTTGCGCCTGTTACTGCACCTGTCCAAATAGCAGACCTCCAGCTTGGAGCGATTTTCTCAGCATCCCCAGTCTCAACAAATTTCTTTGACATTTTCTCATAAAGTTCTTGTCCTTTTACACCTTTATATGAAGGATTGAGACCAAAGAAGTTTATGTTGTCGCCATGATTTGTCCAGTATACATTCTGCATCATACCTTTTGCATCATCTGGTGAAACACCATTGAGTTCGCCAAGGTATTTAGCCGCTTTGTCATAGTTATTTGGTTGTTGCAATTCGACCAAACCTTTCATCCAACCTTCGTAAAATTTCTGGATTTTATCTTTATTGGCGTTGAGGTAAGACTCTTTAGCAAAGAAGATGTCAGCGATGATGTGAGATTGATCTTTGGTAGTCAATAATATTTTTGAACCAGGAACTGCTTGTGTAGATAAAATATCATCTGGTGACCATACAACCGCTGCATCCACATCATTTGATTTAAATAATTCTGCTGCTTTGATGTTGTCTGTTGTTTTTACTACACTCACATCGCTGTATTTCAAACCAGCAGCTTCAAGTGAAGAAATCAATAAAGTTTGCGCTGGTGAAGGTACCGCTACTGCAATCCTTTTTCCTTTCAAATCATTGATTTTGTTGATACCTCTTTTCACGATGATGGCATCGCCACCTCTTGACCAGTCAACTTGCATGAAAGCTTTTGGAGCTAAACTGTTGATGTCATCCGCAGATGTGTAAAGCGGAAATGCGTCTGCAGTTTGCACAATGACGTCATATTGATCTGCTGTCCAGCCATTCAAAGCATTGATCAAATCATTTTCCAATTTGAAGTCTACTTTAAAACCGTATTCTTTAAAAAAGCGGCTGTTTGCATTTTCTGCTGCGCCTTCATTGAAATAAAGACCTGGAGCATATCCTCCCCAAGAAACCAACTGTACTTTGATGGTATTTGGATCCTTGCTTGCGCCTGTATTGGTAGTTGTTCCGTTATTTGACGTTGTCGACCCATCATTTTGGGCAGTTTGGGCTTCTTGAGCCTTATTTTGAAGAGACTTGCCAAATCCAGTATTGTTAAGTACATATCGACCTCCAAAAAATATTGCTGCCAAAAGCAGTACGGTGATTAATAATTTTGAAAATCCTGTTAATCTAGTTGCCATTTTTATAGAATTTTAAATATTGTGTTATGTGTAAATAGACGATTTAATCAAAAAAAGTATCATACTGATTACCAGATCGTGTAAGCTTTTCTGGTTCTTGTACAGGATGTTCCAAATCCATGATTTCTTCAGTTTCCATGTCTTTGATGAGTTTTTGTTTGGAATCTCCAAGAAGTAAAGAAACGCCTTCTTTTTCCCATTTTTCCAACATAGCCATTCCTTTTTCTTCAAAAACTCCATTTTGAAGATCAATACTCTGCATAAAATTTTCTGAAAGGCTCATGAATTCTTCCATTTCTCCCACCTTTTGACTTACATCAGTTGCGATGGCATCCATTGCCGCATCAAACATGGCTCTTTTATCTGCATCACCTTTGATGATACTCATGGCTGACTGCATGGCAGAGTTTCCAGCAGTGATGGCTTTGTATTCTTGTTCTTTGACGCTTACTTGATCTTCTATGTCTTCTACTAAAACGTACGAGCTTTCATACATCTTTGTCAAAACCCTGTACAGAATTTCCATTTTTCTGTATAGCTCGTCAAGTTTTATATTTGATTCTTGAAGGCGGCCTGCTTTTCTGCTCTTGAGGATGAGTTGTGCCTGTTCATTGCTTGTTTTGGCCTTTTGAGCCATGGTCAAATTGGTCTCAATTTCTTTCTCGTTGTTGAGAATCATCTCCTTCAACTTGTGCATTTGGCCTCTCAACTTCGCAATCTGTCTGCTCATATCCCGAAGGTTTTTACGCAAATCTTCTACATATCCTTTGAGAATAGAAATAGGGTCTATTTTGATGAACATACCCGTTATCCACCTCATCGCAGATTTAAACATGTAACTCACCAAAGCCCTAGATTTGCCATCCAAAGCTAGAAATATAACAGCACCGAGGGTAACAATGAGCCCAACTTGTCCGATGGTCGACGCGAGCAACGCTAAGACCGCTGCCAAGCTGGTAGTAATGATGTAAGCTCCGCCTGCCAACAAGCCGCCGAGTACAATAGCGCCGGTTACACCCTCAGGTTTCTTCCAAAATGATTTAGGTTTTATTTCAGACATATTGGCTTTCTCATGTTTATTATTTCGCGAAATTCTTTATGTTTTCAACGTCTTGAACAATCTGACTGACGACGAGGTTGTAAGCACTCATGAAGTTATTTGCTGTTACTTGAATTTTAGAAGCAGCTTCTGTTATTTCATTTTTCATTTGCGCCAATCTTGCCTTGTCTTCTTCAATTTGTTTGAGCAAGGACTCTACTTGTTGTTGTTTTTGTACTATAGATTTTTCCAGATTACTAATGCCAACCGTTTGATTTTGTTCAACCTTACTCTTTTGACCAACCAAGGCAGCTTTAAATTTCTCTTCTTCTTGTTTTAATATACCGAGATAATGCCCAGCACTTGATAAAATGGTTTCTTTGGAAGCACCCATAGTTTTGGCCATCGCAAGTGCACTATTGTACCTGGTGGCGTCATCCATAGCCATATTGGCCAATGATTGCAGCGATTGCTTGTATTCCAAATAATCAAAGCCTTCCATGTTGTTTTTCTCAACAGACTTGAGTAGGATGTCAATAAATTTTTGATCTGGAGTGCCCTCAGAGGCATTGACTTCTATGGTCATTTCTGGAGCATTGGATACAGAAGGCCCAGCCACATTTTCTGTAGATGGCATACTCTCAACTCCCGATGAAGAGGGGCTAGAACTGGCAGCGCTTCCATCCTCCACAACAAATAACTTTTTCAATTTATCAAACATATTCCCTGATTGGTATTTAATGGGTAAATATCGATAAAAATAGGACGAATGCAAAAATAAATTGTACAGAACAACAGTAAAAACCGAAGAAGGGAGATTTTTATCACCACAAAGGCTTGCATGGTACTTTTTTGAAACTCCATTTTTTGAATAAAATCTAAAGTTTTTGTGAATGATGGTAAAAAAAAGAGGCGTACTAAACGGCACACCTCTTATAATCTTGTCGGATTGTTATATCCTATTATTTTGAATCTATTAATATTTCAAAAATGAAAGTCGGTCTTGACCAATGAGTAAGAAATAAACTCCAGACTGCAAATTGCTTACGTCAATGGAATTTCCTGTTTGATATGACTCGTTGATCAATTCTTTTCCACTTGCATCAAATATTTTGACTGGCGCACTTTCGTAACCAGAAAGCCATACTTCATTTACAGCAGTTGTTGGGAAAAGGAATTGTTCTTTTCCACCTTCAAAATTGCCAGCAAGGATGCCAAAAGTTGTCTTTTTACCATCTAAGTCAAACTGATTTAGTCTGTAATAATTGATGCCTTTGGTTGGTGACTCATGTGCGAATGCATAGTCTTTTTCGCCAGATCTGTCTTGCTTGGCTTCTACTCTACCAATTTCATTAAAGTTATTGCCATCTTTTGAGTGGTCTATTGTGAAGTGGGAGTTGTTGGTTTCTTCTGTGGTTGACCATAGAGTTTCAATAGATTTTTGATTTATTTGAATTTTATAGGCACCCAACTTAATAGGTAATATTCCATTACTTAGTATAGCTTTAAACCAAGAACCATTTGCTGAATTTCTTTGTAAACTTTGGTCTGGATTCTCCCCATTATCTAAAAATCCTGCACTAATTGATGTTATTCCATCTGCAATACCTCCAACCCCAGCGAAAGTTCCGCCATATGTAATAAATTCAACTAAAGTACTTCCAGTTGATAATGCAATTCCATCTGGATTACCATTTTGTAATCCATTCGATGCGTATGTATAAATACAAATTTGACCCCCAGCAACAGGTGAACATGTGGAACCAGTTTGCGCTGGAGTTGTATAAACTGTACCTCCTGACCCATTGTATCTTGTTAACACATAGTTTATAGGATCTAATCCTGTTGGATAAAATACTTCAACATATTCGTTGTTGTCCGTTCCTTGATTATCATAGTTTATCTCTGAAATGAAAGGAGTTTGACAAAAAGTTACTTGTAGAATAAACGCAAATAAAAATGTAAGGTTTGACTTCATATTAAAATGATTTAGAGTGTAAATTAATCGTTGGGTTAATTCGAGCCCTAAGAAACACTTTTATTAAATTAAATCAAAACTTTTCCCTTTACTCTTTTATTAATTTTTACACTCCAAAATATAACATCATTTGGATTAGATTTTTACGAATTTAAATCTTTCACTTCCTATGATGACATAATATATACCTTTCTCAAATTCAGCAACATCCAATCCTCTTCCTCTCGTATATGGCAATTGTACTACCTTTCTTCCCGTGGCATCAAAAATGTCCATGTTGCCATCTTCCACTCCTGAAAGAAAAATTTGTCCATCAGTTGCAGTTGGGTACAAAAAGCGGTCTCCTTTGCCTTTGTATTCTGCCGATAAAATATTAAAGCTTGTTTTAGTACCATCTAGGTCAAACTGATTGAGTCTGTAATAATTAATGCCGCGAATAGGTGATTCGTGAAAAAATGCATAATCCTTTTCACCAGATCGGTCCTTTTGGGACTCAATGCGACCAATTGTCTGGAAGTTTCTTCCATCTAGTGAATGCTCCACAGTGAAATGAGCATTATTTGATTCATAGGAAGTTGACCAGGCAAGCATTAATTGATCCTCTACTTGTGATAAGCCATATTTTTCTAAATGTATGGGCAATATAATGGATGAAATAGTGAAATTATCTATGCCAAAACCATTGTTTGTACCAATTTCATCATTCCATGTAAAAGAGATGGTAAAAGTTGCATCAGGCGCTAAACTTAAGTTTGACAAAGCAACACTTTTGGAAATGATGGTTGCCATACCATTCATACCGCCAGCTGCTACGACTGGTTGGCCCAAATTAGAGACATCGCCCAATGAAGAAGAAACGGTGATTCCTGAGTTATTAGAATATCTCCATTGTTCAAAATCAAATGAAATTTCGAGGTCAGTGATGATTTTCGAAGTACTATTAACAAAAGTTGCAGTGTAACCAATATTGGTTTGCGCTTCACTGCGTAAGCCACCAAGTGAATAATCACCTCCTGTTCCATAGGCATAGTTTCCACCTACAAAATCAGTTCCAAAACTGGTTCCTAAGAAATTGGTATTTACTGCTGTCCAACCAGTAGGCATTGTGGCTTCTGTACCGATATAAGAATCAAAATCATTGGAGTATCCGCTCGATGTTAAGGCTATTTGAGCAGACGTGGAAACAACGCACAGAAGTGCGCATAAGCATGTGAGGATTGACTTCATTTTAAACTAGATTTAAAGGGTAAATTAACTTTGGGTTAAATCAAGCCCTAAGAAACAAATTTTCCCAATGAAATCAAAGTTTTCTCACAATCTCTTTTAATAAATTTTACGTATTCAAAAAATAAACGTATAAAACATACTTCATTATCAGAATTTTACGAATTTAAATCGCTCATTGCCTTTAGTAAGGTAATAAAGTCCTTTTGAGAAATTACTCACATCCAAGCCAGTTCCTTGTGTATATGGTTTTTCCAAAACCTTTCTCCCTGTACCATCAAAAATATGGATCAGACCATCTTCAAATCCTGACAGAAATATTTGAGCATCTGTAATTGTCGGATACAAATATCGCTGGCCATCTCCTGTATATTCAGCTGATAAAATATCAAATTTGGTGGAAGTACCATCCAAATCATACTGTACAACTCTGTAATAATTAGTACCCGATTTTGGACTTTCATCCACAAAAACATAATCCTTATTGCCAGATCTTCCCAAATTGCTTTCTACTCTACCAATCTCCAAAAAGTTTTTACCATCCAAACCATGTTCTACTATAAAATGTGAGTGTGCGGTTTCTTCAGTTGTAGTCCATGACAACAACATCTTAGTGTCTTGATTGGTCAAGGAATAGTTGACTATTTTCACTGGTAAGGCCAAACAATTCGGAGCGGGGAAAGGAATGATGGAGTTACTTCCTATCCATTGCGTGTCATCTAGAATATTAAGAGAGTCAAAATAAGCATTATCATAATTGCCTACTTCGATTGAATTTAGGAGGGGTAAATCACCACCACCTGTACCACTACCAAAAGCTATCGCAAAACAAATGTTGCTAGCCATGGTAGAATTTGGATTTGTAGCGGGGATTGAATTCAAAATATAAATATTCTCCGTTCCTGATTGCGACAATCCCAATATTGTCCCAACAAAAGAGCCACACGTAGCAGATTTTTGCTCCAATAAAACAGTACTTCCATTAGGCAATCCATTCATGGGAGTTATGTATTGAATTTGTTCTTCACCTAAATCATTAAATGAATTTGTTGCACTTTTCCATTCATTATCGGTGATCCAAAAAACAGTATTACCTGGAATATCAGCTGTTGCTCGTATCATAAATTTATCTTCATCGCTGGCAAAAGCAACAATTTGAAGGCCAGTACACTGTCCTAAAAGGCCAAAATTCAAGGAAAATAGTGCCAATATTGTAAAAAATACATACTTCATATCTTGCTGTTTATTTGAACAAAGATAAGTATAAATTATATATGATGCAATATTATAATTTGTATTAACTTATTTGTCAATGTATAATAATTTTAGATTTATGAAAAAGTAGGCTTTGCTATTTTTTGAATTTCAATAGATATAAAATTTTGCCATATGGACTCAAAACATTTACTTTTACCATTACTTACAACAAAATAAAGTTTATGAGTTATTTAATAGGAGTCGACTTGGGAGGGACTAAAATGGAAGCAGCACTCCTTAACAAATCAGATTATAGTGTAGTAGAACGCAGAAGAATTCCCACTGATGGGCATTTGGGTTATGATAGTATTACAACGAGATTGGCAGGATTGATACAAGGCTTGGCAAAGGATTATGATTTCACCCCATCGCATGTAGGTATTGGAACTCCAGGAAGTTTGGATCCAATTCTGAATGCCATGAAAAACTGCAATGCCACCGCTATCAATGGCAGACCATTGAAAGATGATATGGAAAAATTGCTCGGTTACGAAGTAAGGCTCAGTAATGATGCCAATTGTTTTGCTCTTGCAGAAACCCTATTAGGCATTGTACCTGACGTAATTCCCAATGCCCAAGTTGTTTTTGGAATCATTCTAGGAACTGGTGTTGGTGGAGGAATAGTAGTCAATGGCAAGGTCATCAATGGAAGACAAGGTATTGGCGGAGAATGGGGACACAACTTTCTTGATGAGTCTGGTGGCAGATGTTTTTGTGGAAATATCGGTTGTAATGAGAGGGTTATTGCTGGCCCAGCGTTGATGCGTTATTATGCATCCTTGACTGGTAAAGAAAAACAACTCAAAGACATCGTTGATGAATGGAGGGCTGGTACTTCTGATGCAGCAACCCAAACCATGGAAAGATTATTTTTCTACTTTGGGAAAGCTATTTCTCAAATCATCAATGTACTTGACCCTGATGCCATAGTTATTGGTGGTGGCGTTGGTAATATTGATGAATTGTATGTGAGAGGTCCGATAGAAGCAAGGAAATATGTCATCAATAATGGCCGTTTAGATACTTTATTTCTCAAACCAAAATTGGGTGATAGTGCGGGCGTTTTTGGCGCAGCCATGTTATAAATAATAGAAAACATGACCATTATTTCTTTTGAAGATGTAACATTTTCATATCAAGCTGGCCAATCTTTGCAATTTCCTGATGTAAATATTCAAAAAGGAAATACTACACTTGTATTGGGTCAGTCAGGTGTTGGCAAAACAACTTGTTTGCATTTGATGGCAGGTTTGATGAAACCAAAGTCAGGCAGTATTGTCATCAATGGATCATCTATTGCTCAAATGACACAAAGTGAATTGGATGCTTTCAGAGGAAAAAATGTAGGTGTCATTTTTCAACAAAACCATTTTATTGGTGCTTTAAATGTTTTGGAAAATATTGAAATGAGTCAGTATTTGTCTGGTGGGAAAAAGGACTCTGTTTTTTGTAAAGAGCTGCTCAAACGGCTTGACATTTCCGATAAGTGGAATAAAAAAACGACTGCACTTTCCCAAGGCGAAAGACAGAGGGTAGCGATCGCCAGATCTTTGGCTGCTCGGCCACCCATCATTTTAGCGGACGAGCCAACTTCTGCTTTGGATGATACCAATACAACAGAAGTTTTCAAATTGCTCAAGGACCAAGCTGATTTTCTAGGATCCACTTTGGTGATTGTAACCCATGACAACAGACTCAAAGACCTCGTTCCTCACCACATCAATCTGAACAAATCATGAATGCATTCAGATTAGCTATCCGCAACATTTTGGATAAACCGCTCAATCTTTTATTGAGCATTATCTTATTTGCCCTGGGTGTGGGTTTAATCAATTTTTTGATCTTATTCAATCATCAGCTCAAGGATAAATTTGAATCGAATTTGGCAGAGATTGACTTGGTTTTAGGAGCTAAGGGAAGTCCCTTACAACTCATCCTATGCAATATGTACCACATTGATAATCCAACTGGAAATATCAAAATCGGTGATGCAAAACCTTTTCTCAATCCCAAACACCCCATCATTGCCAGCGCTGTGCCATTGAGTTTGGGCGATAACTATAAAAATTTCAGAATAGTAGGGACCAATTACGGTTTTACTGAATTATATAAAGCAAAAATCGCACAAGGAAAACTTTGGGAAGCACCACTGGAAGTAACAATTGGCCAACAAGTTGCCGATGAAACCAACCTGAAAATTGGGGACACTTTTACCAGTTCACATGGATTTACTGATGATGTGGATCTAGCGCACGATCACAATGCATTTAAAGTCGTTGGCATTTTAGCTCCAACAGGTGCAGTCATTGATCAATTGATTATGACTCAAACGTCTACTATCTGGCAGGTTCATAAACATGAGGAAGAAACAACGCAAACTTCTGCTGAAGAGGAGCATGACCACGCCGAGGGAGAAGAGCATGACCACGACCACATAGAAGAACCTCAAAAGGAAGTATCAACTTTTCCACTTGGTTCCAATGAAGAATTGTTGACTCACCCAGAGGAATCAATTACCTCCATACTAGTAAAATACAAGTCTCGCACCAGTTTCCAAGCCCTCAATATGCCTAGAATGGTCAATGAAAACACTAGTCTGCAGGCAGCGGCACCAGCTTATGAAATTAATAAACTGGTAGATATGGTTGGGGTAGGGACAGATGGTATCAAAGCCATTGCTTATTTAATAGGTTTTGTATCTGCCTTGAGTATTTTTATTTCCTTGTACAGAGCTATGCGCGATAGAAAATATGAACTTGCACTGATCAGAGTCATGGGAGGAAAAAGAAGTTATATTTTCAACCTCATTTTGTTGGAAGGATTTTTACTTGCTCTGATTGGATGGACAGTCGGCACCATTTTGAGTCATGTGTCAATGGAAATAATGGCCGGCTACCTCAAATCTGATTTCAGATATAGTTTTTCAGGTTGGATTTGGTTGAAAGAAGAATGGTTTTTACTGGCCATTTCATTATTCATCGGGGTTTTATCGGCATTGATTCCTGCTTTATCGGCGGCAAAACGAGACATCAATGAAGTGTTGGATAAAGGATAGCCTTCACCAAAGATCATCTTTTTCTAAAAAGCTAAGAGGAAATAGCTTTGTAGAATAGTTTGATTGGTTTGTAAATTATAGCGAACGGTTCCCCCAAACTACCCAAAACAACTTGATTTCCATCAAAATTGGAAATAGCTGATTAGTTAGCTATAAAGTTGTTCATGATTTCTATTTCAAATTTTATCTTTATGCTTATAAATTGATAAGTATGTTAATGAGTAGAATAGTTTGGTGTTTGCTTTTTATTCAATCTTCATTTGTAATTTTTGCCCAAGCGCAAGAGTCCAAATTAGACCCTTTAGAAAAAATAAGTTTTAGAAGTATAGGTCCTGCTGGAATGTCTGGAAGAATTACAGCTGTTGATGTAGATCTTTCAAATACCAATAGAATATTTGCTGGTGCTGCCTCTGGGGGTGTTTGGCGGAGTGAAGATGGTGGGACTTCTTGGAAACCAGTATTTGATGAGCAAAATAACTTATCAATTGGTGCCATCAAAATCAATCAAAAAAACCCTGCAGAAGTATGGGCAGGCACTGGAGAAGGAAATCCCAGAAACTCCCTAAATACTGGTAATGGTATTTACAAATCTTTGGATGGTGGTACAACTTGGAAAAAGATGGGATTGGAAAATACAAAAACCATTCATCGCATCATCGTCCATCGAGACAATCCAAACATCGTTTTTGCAGCTTCTTTGGGTTCGCCATGGGCACCAAATCCTGAAAGAGGAGTTTTCAGAACCATGGATGGTGGCAAAACTTGGGATAAAATCCTTTATGTCAATGACTCTACTGGAGCAGCAGATATGGTGGTTGACCCGAACAATCCAAATAAGATCCTTGTCGCTATGTGGGAACACGGCAGAAAACCATGGACTTTTAATAGTGGAGGAAAAGGCTCAGCAATTTACTTGACGGAAGATGGTGGGGACAATTGGAAGAAAATTACTTCCTCAGAAGGTCTGCCTTCAGGGAACTTAGGAAGAATCGGTTTGGCTATTGCAGCTTCACGACCAAACATTGTATATGCATTAGTTGAGGCTGCAACCAATGGTTTGTATAAATCTGAAGATGGAGGTAAAAAGTGGAAATTGGTTTCAACCAGAAACATTGGTAATAGGCCTTTTTATTATTCTGAAATATACGTAGACCCCACCAACGAAAACAGAATTTACAATTTATACTCTTATGTATCACTGAGTGAAGATGGTGGCAATTCATTCAAAACCATTGCTGACTACGGCAATAATGTGCACCCCGACCATCATGCTTATTGGATCCATCCTACTGATCCTGATTTTATGATCGACGGAAACGATGGTGGATTATACATTACCCGTGATAGAGGGGTAAACTGGACATTTGCAAGCAATATTCCAGTAGGACAGTTTTATCATGTGAATGTCGATAGTGATTTTCCTTATAATGTTTACGGTGGCATGCAAGACAATGGATCATGGGTTGGACCCTCCTCTATTTTGAAAAGTGGAGGTATAAGAAACTATGACTTTTTGGAATTGTATTTTGGAGACGGGTTTGATGTAGTTCCAGATCAACTCAACCCTCGTTATGGGTATGCCATGTCACAAGGGGGAAATTTATCTTACTATGATCGTTTGACAGGAAACAACAAATTCATCCAACCTTATGATTCTATTCAATTAAGATTCAACTGGAATGCTGGCTTGGCTGCAGATCCTTTTAGAGCCAATGGTATTTATTATGGAAGTCAATTTTTACATTATTCAAATGATAATGGAGAAAGTTGGATCAAGAAATCTCCTGATTTAACCAGCAATGACCCATTAAAACAAAAGCAAAGTGAAAGTGGCGGACTTACCATTGATGATACAGATGCCGAAAATCATACAACCATAATCGCCATTGCCCCAAGTCCGGTAGATAGCAATGTCATCTGGGTGGGTACGGACGATGGTAATTTGCAAATCACAAGAGATGGTGGAAAAACGTGGAAAAACAGTATTTCTAGTATCAAAAGTGCACCTGCAAATGCTTGGATTCCTTTCATAGAAGTCTCAAAATACGTAGCTGGTGAAGCTTTTGTGGTCGTCAATAATTATCGCCAAAACGATTATAAACCATATGCTTATCATACTTCAGATTTTGGCCAGACTTGGCGCAGAATTGCTGATGAAAGCCAAATTGATGGTTTTGTTTTGTGTGTGGTGCAACATCCACGCACACCCAATTTGTTATTTATGGGCACTGATGCAGGTTTATATGTATCTTATAATAAAGGAACTGCATGGGAATTATTGAAAAAAGGATTTCCTCAAGTTCAAGTCAGTGATTTGAAAATTCAAGAAAGAGAAAACGACCTCATCATAGCAACCTTTGGTAGAGCTCTTTGGGTTTTGGATGACTTAGCCCCATTCGAAGCAAAAGCAAAAGATGCTAAATTTTATGAAAAGCCTTTCGCAGTGCTGCCTCCACAGGATGCATATTTGGTAACCAATAGATCAGTAGATGGAATAAGATTCATCGGACAAAGTGAATTTGTAGGTCAAAACAAGTATTGGAGAACTGCCAATTTCAATGTCTGGAAAAGTAAACCCGTAACGGCTCCAAAAACGGAAGTTAAAAAAGAAAAACCTAAGGAAAAAGACAAAAAAGGCAACAAGCTTGTAGAAACGGTGATTGACACGGTCAGCATGAAAAGGGACACACTTTCAAAAGATTCTACCAAAAAGGAAAATATTTTAAAAGTGGTGATCATCAATGCTGAAGGCGATACCGTGCGAAATTTCTCTAAAAAGATTCTAGATGGCATGAATAAAGTGGCTTGGGGCCTCGAATCCAATGGCATAAAATTGCCAGAAAGAAGGAGGCAAAGTTCCGACGAGGAAAAAGATCCACCTAGCGGGCCAGATGTTTTGCCAGGTAAATATGCAGTATATTTCAAATACAATGAGTACGTTGACTCTACAATGGTAGATGTGAAAATGGACCCTAGACAAAAGGTTTCTATTAGAGCCATAAAGTCAAAAGACACAGCTTACAGAGCATTCGCTCAAAAGTTGAATAATTTGAATACAGGCTTTCAACAATTGAATGAAGCCAGAGAAAGCATTCGCATTGTAGAGGCCTTACTTACTCACCAACCAGATTCAATCAAAAAGGAAGTGAATTTACTTAGTTCTAAAATGCAGTCCAAAATTGATAGCATTATTATTTCTTACTTCGGTAAAATGGACGAAAAGGGATATTTGTCCCATAAAGAATTGACGTCTAACAAAGTAAATAATGCGCTCAGCTACTACGATAATAGATTTGAAGAGCCAGGTCAAAATGGAAAATGGGCTGAGCAAGTTTCTACAAAGGAAGTTGAGCAAATCATCAAAAGCATTAATAACTTCTTTACGACGCACTGGGTATCTTATCAAGAGCGGGTAAAAAAATTGAATACTACTATTTTTAAAGAACGCGAACCACTAAAAATTGAATAATTAATACCATTTTTGGTTTAGAAAGCACCGACATCCAACAAAAGGATATCTGGAACGCTTTTACAGGGACCACGCATGTTTGAAAAATGTTCAACCAATATAAAAACCTTTTATGGTCATCAATTTTAGAATCAATTATGTAACCGCATTTGGAGAACACATAAGGATAAAATTTACGAGTGATAGTTCATTTGAGTCTGACTTTCATTATTTAGAATTCATCACTTATGATGGCGAAAACTGGATAGGGCAACTGTTGTATGAAGATGTGAAACCCATTTATTACAAGTATGAAGTGCTCAAAAACAGGGTAATTTATGAAGAAGGATTACGACCTCGATTGATAGATGCAGCCTTGGATTTGGAATTAAAATCCTTGCATATCAGAGATTATTGGAAAGCGCCTGACAGTGAAAAGAATCTCTTTTATTCATCCGCATTTACGGACATTTTGTTTGCTCGTAAGACCAAAAAAGCATTTTCGACAAACTCAAGTGGCAGATTCTACTTGGAATTTAATCTTGCAGCACCAGATATCCCCCAAAATGCAGTAGTTGGCGTAGTTGGCAATCAGTCTTATTTAGGTAATTGGTCAAAACCGTTGATCCTTAGCGATGCAAGGTTTCCAATTTGGCACGGAGCCACACACAGCGATGAATCATATGTAGCTTTAGAATACAAATATGTCTTATTGGATGTTTATACCAAAGAAATCATTTATTGGGAAACAGGTCCTAACAGAGCAATCTATCACCAATTTCCAGATGAGAGTGGTTATGGCATCATTTTGAATGATGAATTTTTCAAATTTGCAGGACCATGGTGGCGTGGAAGTGGTATGGCATTCCCAGTATTTGCTTTGCGATCAAAAGAGAGTTTTGGGATTGGAGAATTTTCAGATTTAACCAAAGCCATCGATCTAGTCAGTAATTGTGGAATGAACATGGTACAAATTTTACCAGTAAATGACACCATTGCCAATAAGACCTGGATGGATAGTTATCCCTATGCTGCCATCTCAGTTTTTGCATTGAATCCGATGTATATTCATATACCTGGGGTTGGTAAATTAAAGAAAAAGGATCAATCCCTTTATAATATCTACAAATCACAACTTCAGGAATTGGACAAAATCGATTTTGAAAAAGTCCTCACCTTTAAGTTGGAGTTTTTAAACATTTTATTCAAACAAGAAGGTCAAAAATGTCTCGAATCAGAAGATTTTCAGGTGTATTTTGATGCCAATAAATGGTGGCTAAAAGATTATGGAAGTTTTTGTGCACTGAGAGATCATTTTCAAACACCAGATTTTAATCAATGGCAAACTTTTTCGGAATACAATGCTGAAATAATCTCGGAAATGTGGGAAGAAACTTCCACCTGGTACGAGCAAGTGAGTTTTTATGCGTTTATTCAGTACCATCTCGACAAACAATTGTTGTCTGCAAAAAATTATGGAAGGACCAAAGGTGTTGTGCTCAAAGGTGATTTGCCAATAGGCATATACAGGTATAGTTGTGATGCATGGACCAATCCACAGCTCTATCACATGGACCAACAAGCTGGTGCTCCGCCCGATGATTATGCAGTGAATGGACAAAATTGGGGCTTTCCAACTTATAATTGGAAAGAAATGAGCCTTGATAATTATGATTGGTGGCAAAAACGCATGCATAAACTTGCCGAACATTTTGATGCACTGCGCATTGACCATATTTTGGGCTTTTTCCGTATTTGGTCTATACCCATTGATGAAGTTTCTGGAACATTGGGCAAATTTTACCCAAGACTTCCTTATTCAATTGGCGAATTGGCGGCTTTTGGATTGAAAGGGGACATCAATCGTTACTCAAAACCTTACATTAGGAAATATTATCTGCCTTATTTGTTTGGTGCACATACGCCTTTTATCATCGATTACTTTCTCGATGAAGTATTTCACGAAGCATATTTGCTCAAACCTCAATATGCTACCCAAACTGCGATAGTAAAGGCTTTTGAGTCACCAGAATTGGTAGAATATCAAGACTTAGCCAATAGCGTTTGTTATTTACTTTCAGAGGTTTTATTTATTGAGGAAGAGACTGCTGAAGGCATAAAGTATAACCCTAGAATTACGCTGCATACTACTTACTCTTATCGAAATCTCGATGAAATGACCAGGAGGTCTATCGATCGATTGTACATTGACTATTTTTATTCCAGGCATTCACAGTTTTGGAAGAGCCAAGCATTAGCAAAATTGCCCGTTTTGTTGAAGGCAACCAACATGTTGATTTGTGGTGAGGACTTGGGAATGATACCTGAAACAGTGCCAGAAGTGATGGATGATCTCCGTATTTTGACATTGGAAATTCAACGAATGCCCAAACAGAATGCTTTATTTGGCAACTGTGCTCATTATCCATATGAGTCAGTTTGTTCACCTTCATGCCATGACATGTCCACCATCAGAGGCTGGTGGGAAGCCAATGTCTCTACGGCACAAGCCTATTATAATATGGTGATGGGCAAGGAAGGCCAAGCACCTAGATTGTGTACTGCGGATATTGTGCAAGCCATCAATAAGCAACACTTAGATGCACCATCAATGTTGGCCATTTTCCCTATTCAAGATTTACTAGGTATGGAAGATAGACTCAAAAAAGAAGACCCTTTTTCAGAGCAGATCAATGAGCCAAGTAATCCCAAACATTATTGGAGATACAGACTGCATGTAGAATTAGAAACTTTGATTGATGATGTCGAGTTTTGTAATAAAGTAAAAACCATGGTCAAAGAGAGCGGTCGCTAAAGTTTTTATCGGAAACCGGAAACCGGAAACGGGAGACAGGAGGTCGGAAATCGGAAATCGGAGGTCGGAGGAATTCCAATTGAACTCCAATTGAACTCCATTGAACTCTCATTGAATTCCCATTGCCCATTGCGTACCTACACTGTGTAGGTACATTGCGCCTTGGCATTGCGTCCGTAGGACATTGACTTCCATTTAAAGCAATGGTATTTAAACAAAAATGTTATTTTCGCCACTCAAAAGAAGCATTGGACACCAGCTTCAGAAAAAAAAGGAATATGAAAAAAGTATTAGTAACGGGAGCAGCAGGTTTTATTGGTTCTCATCTATGTGATAAATTTCTTGCTGAAGGTTACCACGTAATAGGAATGGACAATCTCATAACTGGTAATATGGATAATATTGCCCACCTTTTTCCCCTCGACAATTTTGAATTTTACCATCACGACGTCAGTAAATTCGTGCATGTGCCCGGAAATCTTGACTATATTTTACATTTTGCATCACCAGCTAGTCCCATTGATTATCTCAAAATGCCTATTCAGACTTTGAAAGTAGGCTCTTTGGGAACTCACAATTTGTTGGGGTTGGCAAAATCCAAAAAGGCGAGAATCCTTATAGCCTCAACTTCTGAAGTGTATGGCGATCCACTAGAGCATCCTCAAACAGAAGAATATTGGGGAAATGTAAATCCCATTGGACCAAGAGGTGTATATGATGAAGCCAAAAGATTTCAAGAAGCCATCACCATGGCCTACCATACTTACCACGGTTTAGAAACCAGAATTGTTAGGATTTTCAATACTTATGGCCCTAGAATGAGGGTTGAAGATGGCCGTGTTTTACCAGCTTTTTTCTCTCAAGCAATCAGAGGTGAAGGTCTTACTGTTTTTGGTGAAGGTGATCAAACTAGGTCTTTCTGTTATGTCGATGACCTAGTTGACGGTATTTACAAACTGTTATTGAGTGATTATGCCATGCCAGTCAATATTGGCAACCCATCCGAGATTACCATCATGCAATTTGCAAAGGAAATATTGGCTTTGGTCAATAATCCAAAAGCGCACATCATTTATAAGGACTTGCCTGTTGATGATCCAAAACAAAGGCAACCAGACATTACCAAAGCTAGAAATATTCTAGGCTGGGAACCAAAATTCAATAGGGAAGAAGGCCTTAAACTTACCTATGAATATTTCAAAACGGTGGTTCAAGCGGTGGATTAAGGGAACTAAGTTAAAGTTCATAAAGTAAAAAGTGGATTAAGCGCTTTGTTTAGTTTATGCAAACTCCATTGCAATTTGCTTAACTGCATTAACTATTCATTGAAAACTGATCACTGTCCGTTGATAGCCACGAATTCACGAATTGTTTGCAAATCTCACCGCTCAGCAAATTGATTTGATAACGCAGTGTCCCGCTAGGGACAATATCTTGGTACATAAAAAAAGGAAAGAATCATTAGTGCCGTAGGTACGACCTATTTAAAGTATGGAGGAACTAGGCTGTTTCAATTCTACAAAAACTGACTGCTGAAAACTAAAACCTTAGACTTCATTTTGAATGACTAAACAAATAAACAAAACTAGTTACCCCTTCTCCTTATTCTCTGAAAATTGAATAAAATCGGCAATAACCGATTCCTGCTTGCTATACTTTGCAAAGGCAAATCTCAATAAACGAGGATGTTTTTGATAATATTGAAAATGGCTATTCTATAATCAAAGGTCATTTTTTTGGCAACATCGGGATGATGAATTTTTAATTTTTCTTGAAATTCGGGAAGTTGCACCTTATTCCAAAGACTGATTTTGACGTAATTTTTAACAAAATATCGGTATAACATTTTATCCTTCCAATCATTCAGAAGTTTGGAATTTATTTCCCGCGCTCCAATGCTAATTTATAAGGCTCTGTGATATACTCGGTATTGGCTAAAATGGACTGGATGTTGATGTCTTTTGATACATTCTGGTAGTGACGTCCATAAAATCCGGAAACTTCTTTTATAAATCCTACCTTTTGACCCAAAATCAATCGATACAAACTTTCCCAGTCCTCACTGATGGTTTTTGATCTATAAAAATCCAATGCCATTGCTGTTGATCTATTGTATACACTTGTTACGTGAGGAATGACCACTCCTTGAGGAAGTTTCATAAACAACCAATTTCCATCCATCATTGGTGGCAAGTTTTCTATAATGGCGTCACCTACTTTTTCATTGGTAAATTCCAAAAATACATTGGTATGGCCAAAAACCAAAACGACATCCTTGGAAGAATGAAATCGCTCTACAACCTTTGTAAAAAAATCAGGTTTCGCAAAAAAATCATCGGCATTCAAAATGGTTGCTAATGCTCCGGTCGCTTCCTTATATAAAAGATTGACATAATTGCCTCTCCGTCCCAGGTTTTGGGGATTGCGTACTAGCCTAATGCGCTTGTCTGAGTAATTTTTCAATACTTCAGATAAATCGCCCTCCAAGGAAAAATCGTCGCCAATAATGATCTCCAAGTTTGGATAGTCCTGCTCTAAAACAGATTTTAATGCCCGTTCGATAGAATCTATTTGGTTGTAATAGGTTATCAAGACACTAATCAATGGTTGAGTGGGTATTATTTCCAAACTTATGTTTAAATTTACAGGAACAACAATGCTCAAATATAATGATTATTGCACTGGGATTGGAGGCAGCTGAGCCTTCCTTAATAAAAAAATATTGTGCTGAAGGACATTTGCCCACTTTCAAAAAACTATTAGAGGACGGGTCATTCAGTGAGGCATTATCACCTTCTAGTATTTCTAGTGGTAGTACCTGGGCTTCTGTGAATACAGGAGTGAATCCTGCAAAACATGGCATAGGCTTCTATCACAGACAACTCAAAAGTGGCACTTATGACATCGTCAAGAAATACGCGGATGATATAAAAGCTGACCCATTTTGGAAAGGCCTTGTTGGTAAAGGCAAAAAAATGGCCATTCTGGACGCACCAGAAATTTATCCAATTCCTGATTTTGATGGCATCATCATAGCTGGATGGGGTGGGGAAGCACTCAATTTTAAAAGATCCTCTTGGCCACCTACTTTATTGGACGATGTGATCCAAAGATTTGGAGACCATCCGCTGACAGGCTGGTATCAACGTGTGCCCAATGACGTAACATCGTGGAAAGAACTTCTTGGCAAATTGGAAACCGGGATGAAACAACGCATTCAAATGTATTCCAGTTTGTTGATGGAGCAAGAATGGGATTTGTTTTACGCAACCGTTGCAGAAACACATTGGGTTGGCCATTTTTTCTGGCACTGGATCGAAGAAAAACATCCCAACCATCGAGCAGAAATGGCCAAGGAATTTGAAGATAGCATTTTGAAAATATATCAATTGTCTGATGATCTTTTAGCTAAGCTCATGGAACTCAGGCCTGATGCCGAAGTCATCATCTTTTCAAATACAGGTATGGGGCCAAATTTCAGTGGACGACACTTGGTTCCTCAAATTTTGGAACAACTGGGCCTAAGTCCAAAATCAAACTCAGGATTGTTTCCCCAAAAGAAGTGGGGACATCACAGCGTAAAAAAAGTAGAAGATTTGGTAGGTGCTAAAAATATAGAATTTGTTAAAAAAATATTTCCTGAGCGTTTGTGGGATAAATGGACTCGAAAATTTTTGACCTCTGGAAATAATTGGAAAAATAGCAAAGTATTTGAAGTTCCTGCCGATTATACATCTTGTTTGAGAATAAATCTCATCGGACGTGAACCCGAAGGAAAAGTAAATGATGGAGCAGAATATGATGCCTTGTGCCAATTGCTCACTGATACTTTTTTGGAATTGATCAATCCTGAGACAGGGGAAAAGGCTGTAACCAAAGTAATTAAAATCAGAGACTTGTTTAAAGGTAACTTGGTCAATGATTTGCCAGATTTGGCCATTGTATGGAAAGGTGATTCTCCCATAAATGCCTTATTTTCTGATAAAATTAAAAAAGTAGCAGGTGATTTGGGTGATAAAAGAAGTGGTGCACATCTTCCTTATGGTTTTGTCGCAATCGCCAACACAGAACTCAAACCTTTTCCTGATCGCGAATTTATCATAGAGGACATCGCTCCTACCATTATGAATATGTTGGGCGAATTACCTCATCCCAACATGGATGGTAAAGTCATCCATCGTGAACCTTTGCCTGTTTTGATAGCTTGACCCAATGAAGTACAATCAGCTTGGGCAAACCGATATGATGGTTTCAAAAATGGGAATTGGTTGTTCAAAACTAGGGGCCTCTTTTTTGTATGACAATACCCATAAGGTGGATGAACTTTTGCAAACTGCCATTGAAGGTGGGGTCAATTTTTTTGACCTGGCTAATATTTATGCTTACGGCCAAACTGAAGCCCTGGTAGGAAAAATATTGCAATCAAGGAGAAAAGACATCTATTATGCGACAAAGGCGGGAAAAATCCCAAGTCAGCTCGCATCTTTAGCTAGATATGTGATGCCCATCGCACCCATTATCAGACCTTTTTTGAGTGCCAAGGCAGTAAAAATAAAGAAGGAGGCAAAAAGGAAGCAAAATTTTCAACCTGTCTATTTGGAAAATGAACTAAAGGGCAGTTTAAGAAGGCTACGAACAGACTACATCGATCTTTTCCAATTGCACAGTCCTTTTTTGGACGATCTGGCAACTCCAGGTTTATTTGAATGGTTGCAAACACAAAAAAAAATCGGCAGATGTAGGGCTATTGGCATTTCAGTAAATACAATTGAAGAAGCAGTTTGGATCATCAAAAATGAACAGGTAGATTGTCTACAAATTCCTTATAATGCATTGCAAAATGAAGCAGAACAAAGCCTTTTTCCTTTGATTCTTCAAAATCAAGTGGGGATATTGGCAAGAGTCCCTTTTGCACAAGGAATGCTCACAACAAAACATGGATCCCAAAAGGAAACGCTGGATGAAAAACTCCAAATGCACCTAAACATCGCACTAGAACAAAAAATCACTTTGGAAGAATATGCATTACGATACAGTGCAAAACCTGCTCAAGTCCAAGTGGTACTCCCTGGTACCAGTTCTGTTCAACATCTAAAAAGAAATTTACTTGCGTTTAGTTAAAAAAGGGACAAAGGCAAAGTATATGTTAGGATAATTTTCATCTTTGGTTTATAATAGATTATAAATTTGTATTATTTGTATGTTACCATCAAAAAATCAGCTCCAAACATTTGGTTTATTCGCCATCATCTTTTTTGGCTTATTGTATCTTTTTAGAAACTATATTTTTGGTCCTCATCTATTTTTATTTGATGACATTGGCAATGATACACTGTCTGTGTATTATCCTAGAATGCTGGCATATTTTCATCACATCAAAGAAGGTTTTCCTACCACTTGGTCCTTTCACAAGGGCATAGTAGCCAATTCTTTTGATAATAATATTTTGGATTTTACCAATTGGCCAGGATATCTTTTAGATTATAAGTCTCAAGCCAACTACATAGTGTACAGACAGTTTTTTAGAATAGTAGTAAGTGCAATTTTCATTTATCATTATTTCAAGCTTTTGCCCATTTCTGCTATATCACGTGGTATTGGTACCATATTATTCACTTTTTGTGGATATATGACATTGACCTCCAGTTGGTACGCACATACAGAATACATGATGAATTTTGCTATCTGTTTATTTGGCATTGAAATGTTGCTTCAAAAAAATAAATGGTGGCCACTTTCGATAGGAATGGTGTTGATTTTTAGTCCCAAAATCGTTTTCTTCTTTGAATTTTGTATCATTTATTATCTATTAAGGGTGGTATCTGAATCTGATTTTAAAGTTTCCACTTTTAAAAAGCATTCTATCGCAGTTTTAAAAAGTGGTTTGCTTTCGCTTTTATTGCTCGGACCATTTCTTGGCTCTATGATCTATGAAGTCATTTATAGTCCAAGAGTTGGTGGTGATGCTGGTTACAATAAAGAACTATCTTCAAATCCTATTTTTGAACTTGGTTCATCCTCAGAATATTGGACAGCTGTCTTGCGCTTTTTTTCTAATGATTTTCTTGGCAGCGGTAATAAATACACAGGATATTACAATTACCTGGAAGGACCAAATTTTTACATTGGATTGATCACTTTGTTGCTTTTCACACAAGCATTCTCCTTTTTTAGTAAAAAGAAAAAAATCATCTTTGGAAGCATCCTTTTATTCTGGGTACTAATAGTGATTTTCCCATTCATCAGACATGCTTTTTATTTTTTCTCAGGAAATTATTACAAAGGAGCAATTTCAATTTTTCTACCATTTACCTTTTTGTATATGGCTATTTTGTCACTCGATGCCATCTTAAAAGAAAAAAGAGTCAACTTGCTTTTATTATGGGGGAGTTTTTTGGCGTTGGCTGTCCTCTTATATTTTGGTAGTTCCGTCAATAATCAGGTCAGTGTTTCAATTGCCAAAATCAGTGGAATTTTCCTTTTTCTTTATACTGTTATTTTCACCTTCCTATCCACCACCAAAATGGTGAAAGGTATAGGTTATGCTTTATTTGCACTTATTTTCCTGGAATTGATGTACATGGGAAACATTACACTCAATAGTCGATTGGATGCAGCACCTAAAAAGACAACATTCAAAAAAAGGGAGGGCCACAATGATTATTCCAGAGAGGCAATAGATTATGTAAAATCATTGTCAAAACCTTTTTATAGAATAGAAAAAGCATTTGGGTCTTATAAAACGGGTTTCAATGATGCATCAGCACAAGGATATTTTTCCACCAAAAGTTATGATTCATTCAACCATAACCATTACATTACTTTTTTGAAAACTTATAAATTACTACAAGGTGATAAAGAAGAGAATACCAGGTGGGTTATGGGATTGGTGTCTTCCTTTTACGTGCATCCATTTTTTTCTACTAAATACTTTTTCACAACCCCTTCAACTGACATCTACGTTTCCAAAGCACATTACCGACCTATAAAAACGCTCAATGGCATCAATATTTACGAAAATGTCAGTTACATTCCATTTGGAATTCCCATTGAAAATTATTTTACAACTGCAGCATTTGATAAATTAAGGGATGAAACAGCTATACAAATGACATTGTATGAAAACATATTAGTCGAAGACAAAGATCTGCCATTAGTTTCCCAGCTCAAACCGGCCAAATCCGACGCCATTCCTTTTCCAAGTATGCTACCTTATTTGAGCGAAGGCCTTTCAAAAAAAGCAATGAAGATGGAATCATTTACCAATAATAAAATCAAAGGAAGTATTGACATTGCAAAGCCAAGCGTAGTAGTGTTTTCCATGCCTTTTGACGTTGGGTGGCATGCCAAAATAGATGGTAAAAGTAGCCCATTGATCAAAGTAGATGCTGGTCTGACCGGCCTACCTATTACCACAGGAAAACATAAAATAGAACTTCATTTTATTCCTCCATTTCTGTATATTGGGTGTGTTTTGGCGCTTTTGGGAATTGGTTTATTGGTCTACACCATTTATTTAGAACGACGAAAAAATGCACTTATTTAAGATTTGAGCTCATGGATAACCTGCTCTGAAATTTAGCATTTTCAGGGCAAGAGGGCTTCATGCAATTACGAGATGAATATCTAAGCTCTACCATATTTCAGAATTTGGATAAATAGGGTTTTAAATATTTTCCTTTCAATTCCTCTAGAATTTCTGATCGACCAAAATAAATAAGTGGCACTAAAAAAAGCAGCAATATCAAGAGGTTTTTCAATAATAACATACTCCAAAAGTGAGCAATATTCATAAAATTGAGCGCAAGGAAAGTCACTGCACCCAATGCAAAAATCCACAAAGTATTTGCATGTAGGACATTCATTTTCCACTTTTTAAAAATAAACCATGATTTGACCACATTAAAAATGGTAAGTGATAAACCAGCGGCAATGCCCGCACCATAAACTCCATATATTGGAATAAGCAGATAATTGAAAAGCACATCGCTTCCTATCAAAATAATCCCAGCCCAAATATTGAATTGGTAACTTTTACTGTAAGCAATGATGTGATCATTCACACTGCAAGTCATATTTACAAAATACCCTAAGGCAATGAAAAATATTACATATTTATAGGTGATTACTTCTGTAATATTTTTAGAAATAAGCGGTAATAAATCGATGTTTGCCCAAATCAATAAAAATATTAAAATACCAAAAGCCAATAAAAAATCTGATGATTTGCGATACTTTTCCAATACTTTTTCATAATCGCCATTGGCCATTGCTTTAGAGATGACAGGGGCGTAGAGTGCAACAATCGAGATATAGGGAATGAGGATCAATGTTGCCATATAACTGTTGATGGCAAAAATTCCGTTTTCTTTAAATCCTGCTATCACGCCCAGCATTGACAAAGTAATCTTATCAATTATGGTATAAGAAATCGTCATGAAAATGCCGGCAAAAGCATAAGGTATGATCTCTTATTTAAATCTTGGAGTTATAAATTGTCGATCTATCCAGGTAAATCCATTTCTATTCAATCGATATAAATAGTTCATCATAATCAACCATTCAAATAAAAGAATGAGAGGTATCGACTTCAGTGCAATTTCAATAGAGATGATCTTTTGAATGGCCAATAAAAATACCAAACCTGTCAATAGTTTAAAAATGAAGCTGGTGACAAAGGTTGTGAGGGAAACTTTCTGATAATTGTGTAAATATTTTACAATGATTTGGTTTTGCACCACCAGCATGATCAAAAAGGATACTACCCATTTATAACTTGCCAATGTCATTAAAAATTTGGAACCGATGTGATCATTGAAATACAAAAGAATATGCAAAATGAGGATTATAGCTAGGCTCATGGATAGTCCTCCAACGACACATAAGCTCAACAAGCCATTGTTTTTGCCATCTTTTGTTTCGAATATTGGGAAAAATTTAAGCGGCATAGCGCCAATTCCCGTTCCTCCCAGCAATGCGATTACGGTTGCGGCTGTTAACAAGAAGTCAAAAAGTCCCTTGAAATCCAAATCAGCTGAAAAAATGAATAAATTATTTACCGCACCGACCACCAATGTCAATCCAGAAATGAAAAAGTGAAAAACGCTTTGGGATTGCATCTTACTCATTCCTCCAGGTTTTTCTTCAATTTGAGCATACTTTCTTCCATCAATTTCAAATACTTGGTTGTAATGATTTCCCAGTTATACTTTTCCTTTGATTTATTGAAAGCCAATCTGCCAAGTTGCCACATTTTACCCTCATCTCTGATCAATGAATCTATAGCTTGCTGTATGGCCTTGACATCATGACAAGGCACGCAAAGACCCACATCTTGGATCATTTCCAGACATCCTGTTCCATCCGACGTAATGACTGCACAATGATTGGCCATTGCTTCCATCAATGAAACACTGGAATTTTCATGAGAAGAAACCAAAACAAAAATTTTAGCTTCGGTCAAGAGATTTTTGTAAGTGTGTGTATCACTATTGAGCCAACCATGTAATACTACTTTTGTCGCCGATTTTTGTGCAAGTTGCTGCAAAGAGTTCATCTCTGGACCATCACCACAAATATGAACTTCATATCCGATATCTTTTCGGATACAGCTAGAATCAATTCTTTAAAACCCTTACGATCTAGCAACCTTCCAGTAGATAAAATAATGTTTTGTTTTTTGGTTTCCACCATGTTTTGATCGATGCCATATTCGATGATGAGCCTTCTGGTTTGTAATTCATCTACCCAAACTTTTTCTCGCAATAAGTTCATTAAATAAACGGAAGGAGAAACAATGGCTTCTGCACCGGCAATGACTTGTTGGATAAATGGTTTAGTGAAAAGGTGTAATAATTGAAATCTGTCTGGATTATAACCAGGGACATCACTTCCATGTATGGTGACTAAATAGGGAATGCCAAAAGTTTTTTTGACCCAAAGCGCTAAAAGGCCAGTTGGAAGTAGAAAATGGCAATGGCAAATATCATAATCATTGTCAGCCATCAATTTTCTAATGACTACCTTGGCATTTCGCAAGAACATGAATTGTTCCAACGGTGTGGAAATATTGATTTTTTTCCGCCAACTACTTACCCTGTAAATGGTAACACCATTGATTTTTTCTTCTTTTGCAAGAGTAGGGTGATGCATCGATACAACATCCACAACATGTCCTTTTTTGACAAATCGTTCGCTCAACTCCCGGCCAATGGGCGAAGCACCTCCTCCCAAGGGTGGATATTCAAAGTTGAGGACTAAAATGCGCATGTTTATTTATTTTCGAATATTTCTTTAATGAGGTAAGGCCTATTGGTGGTGGTTTCGAAATATGATTTTACTAAAATATCCATGATCAGACCCGAAATAAAGATGACCAGCCCAATCATAAAAGTAAATAAAGTCAACATCAACCAAAGCGTATCTGACAAATCTTGGCCGGTTAAAAATTCCCGTACGGTCATTAAACCAAAAAGAAAACTCAGAAATATAAAGCCAAAACCCAGTGCGCCCAATAAATGCAAAGGACGTAAGGCATATTTTTTCCAAAACCAAACTGCAATCATGTCGATGAGTCCCTTCACAGATCGACTCCAAGTATATTTGGTCAAACCCTTAGTGCGAGCCCGATGATTGACCACTACCTCTCCGACTTTAAAACCTTGTATTTTTAAAATTGCAGGTATAAACCGGTGCATTTCACCATATAAATTCACGTAGTCAAAACATTCTTTGCGATAAACCTTGAGGCTACAGCCACTGTCATTGATGCCATCATTGATGATTTTGGAGCGCAGGAAATTGGCAACTCTGGAAACTGTTTTTTTGGATGTTGTATCTTTTCTGTGTTTTCGCCAGCCGGAAACAACATCAAGATCTTTTTCAAATAGATATTCAACCATTTTAGGAACTTCGGCAGGATCGTTTTGCCCATCGCCGTCCATAGTCACAATCAAATCCTTGACTGCGGCTTTTATACCTGCATCCATTGCAGCTGTTTGCCCAAATTGTTTTCTGAATGTGATGACTTTGATGGGAGTAAGCGCTCTCAAGACATCTAAGGTGTGGTCTGTTGAATTGTCATCTACTACAATAACCTCAAAATCAGTGAATTGCGATTGGTGACACATGGAGACTATCTCTAGATAGAGATCCTTTATATTCTCCCCTTCGTTGTAAACCGGAATGACAAATGATAATGATGGTTTTTTGTCCAAGTTTTAATTTTTTGGTATTAATTTATTGCTTTTAGCTTCTATTATTGTTGGAATTAAAAAAGTGCAGCTCATTTTAATTTTATCAGCACTTAACTCCATCATGCAAAATAAAATAAATATTAGGTTTTTTTCTCATATAATATAATAATATCTTTGACAATGTCCTTACCTTTCGGAATATTTGTAAAGAAAGAGTGGCTTGCCATGTTTTTTTATCCATAATCCCAATTTAAAGTCAGTAATTGTTTGTTGTATGAACCCCAATTTTTCCAAAAAAATACTCCTTACAGGCGTGGCTGGTTTTATAGGCCACCATTTGGCTATTAAGTATCTTAAAGAAGGTTACCATGTTTTGGGTATTGACAACCTCAGAAACGATGACAGCCATGATTTTAAAAGTCAGCGTTTAATAGATTTGCAATCCAAAGACAATTTTACTTTTGAGCACATTGACATTAGAGATAAAGAGGTCGTTTCAGACTTGTTCCAACGACATACTTTTGAACTCATATTACACCTCGCTGCAAGAACTGGTGTAAGAGAATCTTCTGAGCAATATGCGGATTATCTCAATACCAATGTCAATGGTACTTGTCACATCTTTGATGCCAATTTGAAGCAAAAAGCACCCATCATTTTTGCCAGCAGTTCTTCTGTTTATGGCGATAATCACACCATTCCATTTTCAGAAGATCAAAAAATTGCATCCCCGTTATCAGTTTATGCCGCATCCAAGGCCTCAGCTGAACTTTTGGCATATCATTACGCCAAAAACTTTGGAATGCCCATTACTGCTTTGCGCTTTTTCACGGTTTATGGTCCTTGGTGTAGAAAAGATATGGCTGTCTACAAGTTTTTCAAAGCCATACAAGAAGGAAAGGAAATCACTTTGTTTGATGAGGGCCAATTGCTCAGAGACTTCACTTATGTTGGTGACATTGTCGAGAGCATCTTTTTATTGTCAACCATAACACCAAAAGAGACTTCAAGATTTGGGGTGTACAACATAGGAAAAGGTGAACAAGCCAAGGTAATTGATCTTGTGCATATTATTGAGGCTGCACTTGGCAAAAAAGCCATCATTGTCAACAAACAAAAAGTTGGCGAAGACATGGATGCCACACAAGCCAATGTCGACCAGTTATTTGAGAAGATTCAATTCAAACCTGCGACTACTTTGAATGAGGGCATTTTGAAAACCAGAGATTGGTTTTTGAGCAATGGTTAAAAGTTAATGGTAAATGATTAGTGGTTAATGATTAATTGCGAAATGGAATGTGCATGAAGAAAGCGCTTACCCTTTCTATTTACCACGAATGAATGCTAAATGGTTGAGCAAACATATCCTTTCGCTTCACAACTAAGTCCTAAAAAACATTGACGCCATCCTGAAATGTCAATCGATAAATCTCTCCTTTGCGGCCAAATTTGTTTTCGTAAGCTGCCAAAACATCTGAGCAACATTGATCTATGATCTCTTGGGTTACAAAATTAATGGTACAACCACCAAAACCGCCACCCATCATTCTGGCACCCAAATTTCCTGGATAGTTATTGATGTAATCTACCAAAAAATCAATTTCAGGGGTGGTAATTTCATAAAGGTTTTTCATTCCAGCGTGTGCTTCCCTTAAGATCACACCCAATTCCTCCAGCCGATTTTCTTTCAATGCCGCAACCAGCCTGAAAACTCTTTCATTTTCTTCTATAACATAAAATGCTCTTTGATAAGAAGTTTCATCTATTTGTGACTGATGCTCGGTCAACATTAGCATAGTGACATCGCGCAAGGATTTAATATCCGGATATTTGTTTTGAATGATGGCCACTACCGATTCGCAAGAAGCTCTTCTGTTATTGTACTCAGACTCAGTTGCAAATTCATGTGTCTGCATAGAGTTGATCAAAAACATGGAATATTGGCCTAAGTTCATAGGGAAATGAGCAGTTTCCAAATTCCTGCAATCCAGTAACATTACCTCATCCTTTTTACCAAACAAGGTAGCATATTGGTCCATGATGCCACACTTTATACCGATTCCATGCTCGGCTGCTTGAGCAATCAAGGCAATTTGTTTTCTGGTCAAATGCCAATCATTCATTTCAGATAGACTAAAAATAAGACCCCCACACATGGCTGCAGATGACGACATACCCCCACCTTGAGGAATGGTTCCGCCAAAAATGCAATTGACAGGTTTTGATTGGTGACCTCTCAAATTGAGTTGCACAAAAACGGATTGCACGTACCTCATCCAAGTTTTACTAGCAGACACCGTTGCGATGTCTGGATTAAAGCTGAGGCTTTCAGCTACATCATAAGCGACAATTGTATGATTGGAGTCTTTATTTTCACTTAAGGCAAAGACCATGTATCGATCGATTGCTGCAGGTAATACAAATCCATAATTGTAATCTGTATGTTCTCCAATCACATTGATGCGACCCGGTGCTTTTACAAATACTTCTGCATCAGTGCCAAAGCTCTGACGAAAGTGTAAATTCCACTCTTTTTTCATATTATTTTCTAAGTTAAAATGTCGACTAGAATGATTGGGAAGTTTGTTTCTGGGTTTTTCTAAAGTAAACTGGAACCCACTTCATGATCAGATAGAAAGCAGATGTATATACTAAAGTACCCATAAAAAGTTTTTAATAAATGGCGCTCCTTGGCTCAACGCCATCATAAATCCTCCAAATGTCCGAGGTAGAAGTGCTTGTGTGTGGATGTCTTTTCCAATGAAATACCAGTATTGGAAATCTGAAATGATCCAAAAAACAAGACTAGCCAGTACCGACGACGCCACCACCCAAATAATGTTTTTGAATGTGGGGATAATTTTGCCAATATACATGATGAGCAAAAAGCAGGCAGAAATTACCCACCATCCATCACTCAAAATTCCATAAGTCCCATCATATATCCATTGGTTGATGGCTATATCTGTAATCAACATCATGACCAACCCCAAAACTGGTGCAACATTATTTTTATTCCAAAAATGGCCACAAAGCAAACAGAAAGCTCCAACTAAAGTATAGTGAGTTATAATGCTGAGGTCATATGCATTTGCTGCAAACCTCAAAATAGCCAATATTGTTAGAGAAAGGACAATGCCCAAAAGATTCCTAGATTGCATATTTATAAAAATATTCCAAGATGTATGATGAATCAAAATAATCGGCACAAAAATAGAGAATACTTTGTACTTATACTATTTGGAAGCATAATTGTACTGAATCCGCATTTTTTAATACTGAAACTACACTTTTAGCCCGTGATTACTTTTTAATTTAAAACGATATTTGATGATACAATGAATTGATAGTCAAAATTTTACCATTCTTTCATTCAACCATTTGCACATCTTTTTGAAAAATATTTAAACTTTTTAATAATTTAAAAACGGAATGTATTATTTTTGGACAAAACTTAAAACCATGAAGAAAGTTTACATGTTATTTTTATTGTCATTTGTTTCATTTGTAATGTTTGGTGGTAATGATCCAGTGAAATCTGCAACCAAGTTTTCACAAAAGCAAAGCGAAGTAAATGACCAACTTTTCAAAATTCAGGAAATTGATAGGATTTTGAAAGAAGAACAAATCACTTACAGCGAATTGGCAGCTAAGTATCCTGATTTGGTCAATGCTACCAATCTTGCGCCTACTGTAGATGAGGGCATTTTTGAAAAATCTGCTGATTCTCCTCTTGGAATTCCAGGATTTTGGTGGGGATTTTGTCTAGGTGTAGTAGGTCTTATCATCGTTTATGTTTCTATGGATGAAGGAGCTGACAGAAAAGAGCAAATAAAGAATGCATTGATAGGCTGTGTAATTGCTTATGGAGTGTTCTTGTTATTCTATTTGGTTCTTTGGGGAGTATTATTCTCAACCACTGTAGATGCATCAACTACTATTCCTACCATGATTGCAGGTAGCTGTTAGGTAAAATAAAAATTAAAAATCATAAAATCTCCAGCTTGATCCATTCAGCTGGAGATTTTTTTTTATGCTAATATTCAATATCTTCGATCTTTTATATGTCATTAGTAAATTTGAAAAAATGCTGAGAGTGCTTTTTGCAAAGCCGATCTATATTAAGCTGATTCTTATCTTTTTTTTAGTTCCAGTCACAGGAAATAAGTTATGGTCTCAGAAGCATCAAAACTTTGAGGCAAAGTTTACCATGATGGAACGAAATACACTCAAAAACACTAGCATGTTGATGAAGGGCAATGTTAAGTTTTCTAAATTGACCAATACCCTCATTTTCGAAATTAATTTTCCCAATGTGCAGAAATGGATTGTTCGGGACTCTATTCTTAAAAAATATGACGGTGATCTTGTCATTTCTGAATCTGTTTTGACTGGCTATCAAGACTTGGTAGTTTTTAAAGAACTATTAGAGCTGAAATCAAATGATTTTGGACTTAAACAACATGGATTTGAAATGTCCGATGTTTCTTCCCAAGACGGGACGGTTTATGTACAATGGCTCCACCTCCTTCTTTCAAAACCTTTGTAAAATATGTAACTACAGCAGCGAAAGACAACCTCTTGCAAGGGGTCATATTTACAGACATAGATGATAAAGATTTCAACACCACTTTGTTTGAAGAATATGCTTATATAGATGACTTACCCATTCCAATGAGGATCGTCCAACACTTTGAAGCCAAAGAAGAACAAATTTATAAAACCATCTATTTTGAGAATGTGCAGATACACTAGTTTGCTTTTGGGGTTTTGCTTGTCTTTTTTGTGTTCAACCATATTGTTGGGGCAAAATGCTTCAGATTTTACTTTTGCTCAGACATTGACAAAAGCTGATAAAAAGCAAAGTGTTGCTGCGACCTACCAATCTGATTTGACAAACAACACCAATGAAGTGGAGCTTGTATTTGTTTCCCTATTCTATTTTTATAAAACGATCCTTTCTTCGCAGGACCAAAACGTCTGCAGTTTTCACCCTTCTTGCTCTGAGTACGGCATCAAAGCCATTAAAACCAAAGGATTGATACAAGGTGGAATTATGACTTTCGACAGGCTTACCCGATGTAACGGCCTCAGCCCTCGAAACTATGAAATTGACTATGAAAGACGTAAACTCTCAGATCCTGTAAAATGAAAAATATTTTTTGCAAGTTTTTCTTATTTAGTTTTTTCCTATTTATGTTTTCTTTTGGTTTGAAAGCTCAGGAAAGTGTTGTGATTGACAGTGTTTCACAATCACTTTTTGCAAAATATTTATTTGATCAAGGTCTTTACAAGTTTGCTGCTGAGGAATATGAGCGTCTTCATTATTATTACCCAAATAATAAGAAATATACATTGGCTTTATTCAAAGCAGATCGATTTGCTGGCAATATAGATCACATGCAAGCCCGTCTCCAATTACTTCCCGATCAAGACAAACAGTTGTCACGCCAATACTTTTTGTCCCTCATAACCAATGATCAATTACCGCTCGCACAACAATTACTGGATAACGGTTTGCGTGATTATGGCAAAATTTCTGATGATTATTTCAAGTTTAAAGTAGGATTACTAGTGATGGAGGGTAGTCACAAAGCTGCACAAGATACCATGCAAAAATACAAGGTAGATGATTCGGCTTTGGCAAACCTGATTGTGATGGGCAGTGAAAGCAAGCGGAAAAGTAAAACTTTGGCGGGATTGATGTCTGCCATTATACCAAGCAGTGGACGTTTTTATGCTCGTGATTATAAGGACGCTATTTTCAGTCTGGTCTTTATGGGAGGCACAGCCTTTCAATCTTATAAAAGGTTTAATAAAGGTGGGATTAACTCAGCGGGTGGTTGGATTTATGGTGGGATTAGTTTTGGCTTTTATTTGGGAAATATTTGGGGCTCTGTCAAAGCAGCCGACCGGTACAATCAGAAGAATTACAAAAAAGTTTACGATGAAACCAAGAATTATTTTAGTACTAGGTTTCTGGATTAGCTTCTGCTATTGTCTGCAAGCCCAGGCTCCCATTGCACGTTATGCCCAATCACAAATGGTCTTGGGACATCACGATATTGCCCTCAAAGAATTTCTACGAGCACATTTTTTAGGCGAAAAATCTCTAGAAATTGCCATCAATAAAAACATCAGTGACCTTTTTATTTTAAATGGAGATTACAAAAAGGCCTTACAATTTCTGGATTATTATTACTTCGAAAACAAAAACAGCCCAGCAATTCAAGCTGAAATCACGCTCGATAAAGTAAAAATTTACTTGTTGCAAAAGGACACTAAAGCGGCTTTGTTTGAAGTTTTCCAGATAAACAGCAGAAATTATCCAGACAAGGACCGACTTTTATTTTTTACCGGTTTGGCCTTGCTGCACGATCACCAATATGCAGAAGGGCTCAAATATTGGAAACGTTTGTCTTATATACAGCCAGTTGAACACCTAGAAATGGACAAGTTGATTGCTAAACTTGAGAAAAATGAAAAGCGAAATCCCAATCGGGCAAGATGGTTGAGCGCAGTGATTCCAGGTTTAGGACAAATGATTCATGGAGACGTCAAGGATGGTTTGATCTCGCTTTCGGTGGTTGCTGGGCTCACTTATTTATTTTTTGACGTAGCCAATTCCCTTTCTTATGGCGATGCCTTTGTTTCTGTAGCGCCTTGGTGGGCGAGGTACGAATTGGGTGGGATGTCTAATGCTGTCAAGCAAGCAAAAAAGCGCAAAGAAGAGCGACACTTGCAACACATTTCTGAAATGGTTGTGATTATTCAAAAATCTATGTAAGCCAAAAAGGACTTTTGATTCACAGCGGCTAAGTTTTAACTCTGTATTTTTCCATATTCCACCAATTCCCAAAATTTCGTTGAATCTGTTGTTAGTTCTTCTTCCAACCATTGGGCGCCCTGACTTGATACAAATACCAGAAGTAGTAAGTCAAATCTCTTTTAGAGAATCCTGTTTTATACGCATTTTTCATATCAGTTTCATTGGCGAAACAAACCATACCTGTACCTCCTTCCTGATATTCGATATAAAGTAAACCAAGTTTGTTAGCGAATTTTAACACTGATTGTAAATGAAAATATTGAAGCAAAAGAAAATGAAAAGTCAAACTTTCTTTTGCTTCAATATTTTGGATGATGTCTCTAGTACGGATTTGAATTATTTTTTGTAGCTATAAATGACACTTAATTCCATGGTAAGCCCAAAACCTTTTCGCCTATGGCATAGCCAATGTTTAAACCAACATTGGAGTCAACCCTAAAATGAACGCCCAATGGAATTCTGCTGTGCGCATTTTCAATAGCCATATCTCTGATAGAATTGAAGGTTCTTGGCTTACCAATGAATTCTGTTCGACCTTCATGACTTCGATCGGTCATGCGATAAGACGGACCTACAAATTCTTCCAATACAACAGATGCAGCAGCAGCAAATGTAGCATGTCCCGAAGGATAAGCTGGGAAGTTAGGTGTGTAATAACCCTCTGAACCATCAGGGCACATCAAGGTATTCCAGTTGGGATTGCCCATGTTTTGACGAATATAGTCTATGGGTCTCATCAAATTATACTTGTATTTTTGTTCCCAAGCTTTCACTCCAGCATCAGATAAAGCCATTCCCAATTTAGCATATAAAGCCACTGTTTCCATCATGTTGGGTCTAAAAATGGGTACTATTTGATTGGCAATACTTATCCATCTCCCAGCAGGTGTGAATGTCAAAATGGGACAATCGTCACTCCAAAATTGAGCAATCCAAAGGTCATCATGGTTTTCTCCAGATTTAATTTTGTTGACAATGGTCATTACCTCATTTGCTTCACTGTAAAGTTGTGAGCTTTGGTTAACTAAATAGGCTGGTGGTGGTGGCGCAGATACCGAATTTATTGGTGCAAAAGTCCCTGACTTTTCCCCAATTAGGAAGTAGCGGGGCTAAGTAATCCGGGTAGGTAGGTTGCCAAAAGCCTGCACCAGATGGGGTATGTACCAGGGTCATTATTATGCAAATATGCTACATGACCCCACTGATCTTTAGCGGACCAGTCATAAATGGATGCGGCGATAGATCTTCCATAAAGAGCTGATCTGGAAAATACATCAACAGGAACTTGACTTTGTAATTCAGATCGTAAATCACTTCCAATCTGCAGGGCTAAAAATTGTTGTTCAGAAGGTGCAGTTGGGAAAAATAATTCAAATGCCCGTTGGTAAGCCGCATTTAAAGCAACTTCCCAATTATAAGATTCCCCAACTTTTGGTGGGTCAATTGCAATGTTGTAATAGCTCTTTGCAAGTGATTTATATTTACCCTCACTGCCGTGCACTATTGCCTCATAAGCGATGAGATTGATATAACCATTGCTTCTTGCAGAAATAGGAGGTCTGTATCCGGGAGTAAAACGCTCTAATTCTAAAAATAATTGATTCCATGTCAATGCAAGTCGATGCGAATACGTTGAGGCAGGAAGACTGGTTTCATTAGTAGTCAGTTCGTCTTTCTGACAGGAATTAAAAAATATGATTGCAAAAAAGGCTAAGAGGTATATACGATTGCGCATGGTTAAAAATTTAATTGGCAAAATTATTGATTCGTTTTATTTTGAAGAACAGGTTTTTAATAAATTTTTTTGATACATTTCTTTTAATTCAAGGATAGCTGTTTGGCCATTTTCCTTGAGAATTTCATTGAATAATTCCATTTTATTATGCTCTACTTCGATTAATTTTTCTTTCAACAAATTAATTTCAATAGCCATCATTGAATCTTTTTTTTCAACAGATCTCAATTGATCTTTTATTTCTGAATCCAGCGTTTTAAAAGTATTAAACATGCGAATGAGGTTGGCATTTCTTACTTTGAGCATATTGACCTTTTCTTGTTCTGCCATATCAGCCGGTAAATGATCGTCGAGTGATTCATTCATGGTATCCCATTCTTTATTTATTTCTTTTTTCATTACTTCAAGCTCACATTTGATATTGTGCTCAGCTTCACTGATGGCCATTATTTGGTTGGCAAAATCCTTAGTTTGGCAGCCCGTAAGGACAATTAAATAAAGTGTTATAAAGTAAAAGATGAAATTTATATGAGATCCTAATATGTTGTAAATGAGTCGTTTGATTAAATTATTTAAGTTTACTTGCTTAAGAAAATTAGCAATTACTTTGATTTTCATTGCATGGTATGATTGAAATTTTATACTCATTTTTGATCTCATTGATTGTTTTAAGATTTTGGTCTTGTTATTCCCAAAATTTATCTTCCCATTGTTCGGTTGCTAAACTTTCTACATGGATATCGTCAAGTAATTGAAGCTGTGCTTGATCTGCAATTCGTTGAATTTTATCAAATAACATCCGTTCTTCAAAGCGAATGTGATGGTCTAATTCAGATTGAATTAAATCAAAAGTTTGAAAAGTAAAGGTAATGCTGTTGAATAATTCTGAAATTCTGCGATGCTCGGATATTGCTTGTTTGACCAATTTATTTTTGGACCCTAAAATAGGGAAGAGGTAATTTTCTTCTGATTCGAAATGTTGTTGTAATTGTGCTTGGTAAAACCACAATGCGAATTTCTGCATTCTTTCAACTGAAATATTTTTTTGAACTCCCATTTTTAATTTCCAACAGAAGAGGAGCCCATGGTGGTGTTCTCTTGACAGGGGCATAAGCGCTTCTATTCGTTTGATGGGTGTACTCATCTGGAGGTCTTTAAAAATTTAATTGATTCCATTTTATTACCAATTGCAAGATGCATTTTTGT
The DNA here is from genome assembly GCA_016715105.1 of Saprospiraceae bacterium. Lineage (GTDB taxonomy): Bacteria > Bacteroidota > Bacteroidia > Chitinophagales > Saprospiraceae > JADKBO01. The sequence goes on from JADKBO010000020.1 coordinate 66,063, forward strand.
ATTTTAAAAGGTTAATAAACGATAAAATTGTCCACTATTATTTTAATTTTTTTTATAATCTCAGCAATGTATCTCCACTTTCTCTTGACCGTGCCAATTGTTGAATAGAGGTATTTTCCAACATTTTTTTTAATTGTTCTCTAATATCGTCAAATTGAAAGTGAAGGACACAAGGGTTCTTAGCATCGCATGTCGCCAAACCCAAACCGCAACCCGTATATATTAAGTCGCAATCCAAAGTTTTTACAATATCACTCAGCATGATGGTAGATAATTGATTACTCGACATTTCATACCCACCTGTTGGACCTTTGGAAGAAATGATGATGTCATTTTTGGCCAACTGTTGTAAAATTTTGGCAGTAAATGGTTCGGGAGAATCTATTGCATTTGATATTTCTTTCAAACCGATACGAAGTCCTTTTTCTGATTGCAAGGCAATTTGCACAGTTGCTCGAATTCCATATTCACATGCTTTTGAAAACATCCAAGTATCATTTATTTGGCAAATATAGGATTTACATTAAATAAAGGACAAAATTATCTTTTATTTTTTTTGATTTTTTTTTCAAGGCTTGGTACATTGAATTATTTAGTCAACCTGAAGAGGTGGTCCTACTACCTCCATTTCATTAGCGGTAAAAAGTTGAGCCATTTCATCTTTAGAGGGTTCATGGTTTAAAGCAGCAACTGAGATAAAGAAATCTTCTAATTTTCCTGCAGGTTGTACGATCACCTGCATTTTACCTTTTTCAGAAATCTGAGACCAGGCATGGGCAACCTTTCTGGGCAAAAATATGCTGTCACCCTTTGCGAGTTGGAATCTTTCACCTCCAACTTCGAAAAGATATGAACCCTCTAAAACGATAAAAATCTCATCTTGATTGGGGTGGATGTGCATGGGTGTCCCTTTACCCTGCGACAGTGAGGTTTGTTCAAAAATGGCCAAATCACCATCTGTATCACTTCCTGATATTTTTACATCCAGAACATTGGAGTTTACTCCTTTTAATTTGATATGTCCGTGTTTTCGCCCCTCACCTGCAGAGATTTTGAAGCCTTTCAACTTTCGCTCAACAAACAAGGTTGCTTTTCCAAAAGATAAAAATGGAGTGGTGGCCAATGCTATGGTTGCTGCAATAAAATTATTTCTTTTCATTTTAAAGATGATTGGCGTTCTGAATACATGAATAATATAATTTGCCTCTTAAAAAGGTTGCGACTAAGTTACGATTTGATAGAGTCTGAATGCAAAAATCTATTCTTTTGGTTTGAATGATTTATTAAATAGTGTGGATGAATGAGCCAATCCCAGAAAAAGGAAATGTTGCGACAGCTTATAATCACCATTTTTATATTGACAAGATAGAGCATGTGGACATGCATACACGTTCTCCGATTTCCGTTCTCCGATTTCCGTCTTCCTTCTTTTCGCTCTGGAGGTTTGCGGGCTCCCCCTTTCTTCCTTTTTTTTTTTTTTTTTCGGTTTCCTTTCTCTTTTTTTTTCTTTTTTTTGCCCCCCCCGCCCTCCGTTTTCCCTTTTTCTTCTTCCTTCCGGTTTTCGTTCGGTTTGTTTTCCTCCGTCTACATTTCCCTCCCAACCGGATATACCAAATACCTTTTATCATAATATTCGGTTTTACTGTAAAACCAAGAAAAAATAGCATTCTGATTACTAGCGAAAGCAGCATCCTGGGCCTTTTTCTGGTTGAATTCTGCCTTCAACTCAGGAGATTCTTCCAACATTTTCAAAATGGTAGGCTCCATCACATAGGCTTCTATGTATTCTGTTCGCTGAAATATCTGTGAGAAAAAGCCCCAGCTAAAAAAGGAGTCAGCAGAATTGGGCTCCAGCAGCAAGATGACCAAATGGCCTAAAGCTTGATCAGTTGAAATTCTGACCGATCCTTTTGAATAATTAACTTTCCTTTTTCAGGTGTTGTCTTAGCAGTGACCATTACATGACCCTCATATGGAACAGTTTTTCCATTGGCTCTGCCGACGGTGAAATCGTCAATTTTAAAAATTTCTACTTCAACTTCCTGAGGAGCAGAAATTACATCCATTTTTACACCATGGGCTTTGAGACGTGCAATGACATCGTCATTTGCAGCTGGAACCCAGTAAGCTTTTGGACGACTCACAAAATTTATTGGTTCCGTTGATTTAAAGTATGGTATTGTCATAGTAATTGGAGTGCCCAACCACTGGATATATTTTCTACCAGTGACTTCGGAAGTGACCATTTTTGAACTTATTCCAAGTAAATTTAAACTATCAGGAGGTGTTGCTTTATCAGGAGTATTTTGTCCGGGATTTACATTTTCGAAACTATAGGCTTCCTTTATTTGAGGAACTTTATATGCTAATGGAACTTGGGGTTCACGCAGTGATTTGTCAGAGGCGGTTGCATCTTGAAGTGCTTTGCCGGTTGTTGCAAGTAGTTTTAAGGTCGATTCTAGTAAGACATATGTACCTAATACCCGCTGCTTGAATGGTTTAAGCGAATGGTTTTCTACCAAAACCGAAGCGAGGTGGCGTGCATCACCATAAGCATCAGAAAAACGTGGTTCACCCATGGCAAGCACATTACCTTCAGAGAAATCCATATCATTGGCTGCAAACATCAGTGGTCCAGGAATGTGGCCATAATTTTGGAGTGCTTTGTCAGCATTGGGTTTATAAAATTCCCTCAACCATTTGGAAATGTTGGGCGAATATCCTTGCTGACCAAACCCACCATAAGTTATATCGTATTGATAATCAGCACCATCTGTAACATGAATGTCCATGTACATCAACGGGTTGTAATCATTCATCACTTTCACTACGGCTTGGATTTCTTTGGTGTCTAACTTTGCGTAGTCTCGATTGAGATTCAAGTTTTGTGCATTGGTGCGCCAGCCCATATTTTCAGGTCCCCGTTGATTGGGCCTGTTGAATGATGATGTTCGTTCATGCCCGTCAACATTCAGGATGGGTATAAATAAAAAATTCACTCCATTTAATAAGGATTTCTTTTTGCCAAAAGCAATGTCTCTGAGTAACATCATGCCAGCATCCTTGCCATCAATTTCGCCAGAGTGAATACCTGCTTGCACCAAGAGCAATGGTTTTGTAGCATTGCGCAAAGCTTTGGCTGTTACTACTTTGTCTGTTGAAGCGATGACCATAAAAATGTCCCTTCCTTCTACACTTTTACCAATACTCACCATGGATATGAGGGGGGATGCGTTTGCCAATTTCTTCAACCATTCCATGGTTTCAGCATAATCTGGAGTCCGCACAAAATCAGATTTTTCAGTGGGTGTCACCCAAGGATGTGTATTGTCCACGATGAGTTTTTCGCTTTCACCTGTCCAATCCAAAACTGGAGGCAAGATGGACTGCCCGTGCATCATAGCGGCAAAACAAAGGAAAATGATAACAGAAAGTGATTTGAGAATAGGTCGCATATAGATTGTTTGGATGAATGTACAATATAAGTAGAAAGTTCATAAAATAAAGGAACAGAAGGGGCGAAAAGCTTTCGCCAATTTTGTGTATTGAAAATTTCATAAAATGTAAAATATGGAAATGCTCAAGGCCTTGCGTCTGTACAGGAAAAGAAGGGGCGAACAGAAGGGGGAAAAGAAGGGGCGAAAAGCTTTCGCCCATGCATTTTATGTTAGATAATTTATCTTGTTTTATTCTAAACAGGCCAGTTATATCTAAGATTTGAGTTAAAATGGTTAGTGCACTGACCGTTTTAATACAATAATTGGTTAGTTCACTAACCGATTATTGCCATAATATGATTAGCGTATTAATCTAAATAATGGTTTAATGGTTAGTGTATTAATCTATAATTTTAAATTAATAATATATAATATGTTGTAAAATAATGTATTATATAGATATATTTGTAAATAAAGAAAAAATACTTTAATTTTAAAATAATTTGTAAATTTGATGTGTGGAATTACTTTACAAATATCACCAACAATACCTCCATAACAATCAAGGATGGTATCGGCGAGCAGAAATGGATGCCATACCTTGGGAAGAGCAATTGGTAGGAATCAAAGGTGCCAAAGGAATTGGTAAGACTACCCTTATGCTCCAAAAAATAGAGGAAGATTTTGGTAAGTCTACGAAGGCCCTATACATCAGTATGGATAATATGGCGGTGCAAGGCTATACAATTACACAAATTGCAGAATACCACCGCAACATTGGAGGAACCCATTTATTCATTGACGAAATCCACAAACACCAAGAATGGAGTCGTGATCTTAAATCGGTTTATGATTTATATAGTGACTTACATTTGGTTTTCAGTGGGTCTTCAATGCTGCAAATTTATAAAGGTCAGGCGGATTTGAGTAGAAGAGCAGTGATGCACACCATGCAAGGTTTGTCCTTGCGAGAGTATATTTATTGGGAAACGGATGAAAATTTTTCTAAATATTCTTTGCAGGATATTTTGAAAAATCACATAGATATTGCTGTAGAAATAAGCAATAAAGTCAAAATCTTGCCTTTATTCAACGAGTATTTGAAAGCAGGTTATTACCCATTTTACAGAAAAAATAAAAAGACTTTTAATCTCAAGGTCCAGAATGTCATCAACAATACTTTGGAGGTGGATATGCCTTTTGTGTTGGGGACTAATGTCCAAAATATCAGTAAAATAAAAAGGCTACTGCACATGCTGGCAACAGAAGTACCTTATCAACCAAATATTGCAAAATTGTCTCAAAATTTGGATCTTAACAAAGCAACATTGAATGGGTATATTCACTATTTGGAAGAGGCAGGTTTAGTTAATTTATTGAATCCGGCAGGCAGGGGTTATTCCATATTGACAAAACCAGAAAAAATATATTTAAATAATTCAAATTTGGCTTACAGCATTGATGAAATGGGGATTAATAAAGGCTCACTCAGGGAATTGTTTTTTTTCAATCAACTTTATCACAAACACGCTGTGAATTCATCTTCCTATGGAGACTTTTTGGTGGATGAAAAGTATATCTTTGAAATCGGAGGTAGTAATAAAAGCTACAAGCAGATAGCTAACATGGTTAATAGCTATGTGGTTATTGATGATGTAATTTCTGGTGTGAAAAATAAAATTCCTTTGTGGTTGTTTGGATTTTTGTATTGAGTTGACTCAAGCTTTAATACTTCTAGCAGTCTAATCATTTATTTGAATTGCTAAATGAGTTCAAAAAGTGGAAAGCTAATAAAGTGTGATTGCGTTTAATTTCTATTCGTTTTTTATTCTTGAAAAATGTGAAATTAAGAATTCAAATCTCGAGGCTGGTGGCTTGTAGAGCTCGTAGTAATTATCGATTTCTGTAAGATCCAATCAGATCTATTCCATTTAATGATAAATACAGAATCATAGACTTGCTATTTTCGTCAACTGATGCAATGCATCGCATTGTGGTGAGATTGGAAAAATAAGAGTTTTTAGTATTTATGATAATGAATATTTTTAGTTGAGCATATTCTTAATTTTAAGAAAAGAAGAATTGCCAAATTGAATCCCAAAATGTAGGCGGTAACAAAGAATAACCACCGTAAAACAAAAACAAAGCTACCAATCCCACAAGCAATGGGCGATAGACTTTGGTGCGGAATCGTTCAAAAATGAGTAAGCCAATGATGATAACCAAACTAATCAGAACAGTAGGAAAACCCTCGGAGATTCGACTAACCGCAGGATTGATAAATGGTAAAATAGTCATGACCATATACCGAATATGAAAAGGTGTACGGTGAATATTATAAATGGCTAATCCATACATCAACAAGAAAAAACTCATGTCAGATACCTGAAAAGTTAGACTCAACAGGTTTTTCGCGCGTAGTTGTTCGTTCCGAACAACCAACGCCACCGAAATCAACAACATCGGTACGAGCACATACGAAGCTTTACCAATCATTCGATGCCATTCGATTTGCTTTTTTCGAATAAGAATGGGTTGGATAATTAAAAAAGCCACCCAACACAAAAACATCAGGGCATGAAAATGGTGGATTTTTTTGATGCCATCAAAACTGGGAAATTGACCAAAATAGGATTTGTAAAAGCCCCAAAAGATTAAACCCAAAACTACCCAAAAAAGGAAGTTGATATTTTTATATGTTTTTTCCATTTTTACTAGATGTTTAAAAGAAAATGTGCCAAATTTTATCCAACAAAGGCTGATTGGCAATAGCTAAATAGGCAACAACAGTTAAATTGATCATATAATAGCCCAAGCCAATCAGATATGGTTTATAGGTTTTATTGGTAAAAAACTCGACAATGAAAAGTAAAACCCACAAGCCTAAGCCAACAAAAACACCTGGTAGATTAAGCCTAGCCAATGCTGGGTCTAAAAACGGAATGACACTCATCACCATAAATCGGGCATGATAGTTAGGTTTTTTGCGGAAATAAATAGCCAAACCATAAAGAACTATAAAAGCAGGTACATCAAGCAAATTGGCAGCAAAAACTGGTAGGTTTTTCGCATGGCTTTGTTCTTGATTGACGATCAATAGCAAAGAAAGAACCAGCAACCCCACTGTCACATAAGAAGCCTTACCCAACAACCGATGCCATTCGAGTTGCTTTCTTATAATTAAAATAGGCTGAACAATGAGTATCAAAAGCCATAAAATCACTATGGTAGTGTGGAAGTGCGTAACACCTGTAATTCTAATTGGCACGTTTCCAATTGGGCTAATTACATTTTGAAAATCAGGGATATGCCCAAAATAACTTTGCCAAAAACAATAGATTAATACGGTAAAAAAGGCAGCAAAGAAATAGGGAAGAAAGCGATAAGATTTTTCCATGAATTGATATTTTTTAGTACAATGTATTAACCCACCACTTTGTAAATCCCTGCCACCAAGCTGAGTGCGAGCCAGCACCTATGATAAACATAATTAAGGATACCCCCACATATACACCCATAGGGAAAGCAGATTTTTTGTTTTTGACATCAACAATTAACCAAATTATACCCACACCTGCGGTGCATAATAGCATAGGAATAAGTGCCAACGGGAAGGGAATCTCTAAAAATGCAAAAACAAACCTACCTAAACCAGGCGTCAAAATGATAAGCCCAGTGCTTGCCATAAACCGCAAATGATAGCCCACATTTTTTTTATAAACCATTGCAAAAATGTATATTAATCCTAAGAAAAATATATCTATCGTACCGCCATTGGTCATATTGGTCAGAGCATCTGCCTGTGGCATAGTTTTGATATTTCTCAAATAACTTTCTTTGGCAGCAAAAAATAGAGATATCAGAAAAAGAGGCATTATTATGTATGAAAGTTTACCGATGAGCTTATGCAAAGCATATTTTTTTGCACGTATCAGATAAGCCTGAGCTATGAGCATCAATATCCAAGCCATTGCCAACATGCCATGCATATGATATATCCAAGGAAAGCCTTCAAACTTTGGAAAATGGATGAGATAGGTTTTGTAAAAGCCAAGATTGGTGATGATGAATATGGCAATAAAAAAATATAAAAGGCGATTTTGGAGTTTTTTTTCCATTTTAATTTTATTTTTTGTTATTGAACATCAATTATTGTGGCCTGCCGCCCAATCATAAACCATTGATTGTTATCATATTTCCAAATATTGGTAAATCGGCGAGTAACGGTCTTGCCTGCATAAAGCTGATGCCCTTGTGGTTTTGTTATTTCTTCACCCATAACCAAGGCTATGTTATCGTTGAAAGTAATTTTTTCGATATTTCGCACAAACGAAGTATATGCCAGATTACCTGTACGAAGTTGCATTTTTGAGCCTTCAACTGTCCCAACACGGTTGGCTGGTGTATTGATAACCATCTCATTCGACCAGATTTTACCAAATAATGTGGCAGAATCACCTTGCAAAGTGGCTTCACGCTCAATGTTTTCCAGCCGGCGTAGCTCAGCCTCACGCAGGTCGATTTGGGCAAACAAACAGCAAAACGATGAAAAAGAAAAGAGGACTACTAATAATTGAGTTTTCATGTTGTGTTTGTTAAAGTTTATCAGGAGAAATAGGCTCAGGTACTACATTTTCAATTGGTTTTGTACTTTTCAAAAAAGCAAATATGGCCACAATGTCTTCTTTTTTCATCTTTACATAATTTGGCCAAGGCATTGGAGGCAATAATTGGCGAGCGGTTCTGATTCCTTTGCTTTTACCCTCGGTTAATGCAATGATAAACTGCTTTTCGCTCCATGTACCAATACCTGTTGCATCCGAGCTTAGATTGGCAGCATATGATACTCCCCAAGGACCTACGGTTGCGGTATTCATCATATTAAAAAGAACCCAGTCTTTCATCGATGCTTTATCAATTTTACCCAAGGGCATTGAGGCAGGATGCCCCGAAAGGTCTCTTGCCATATCTGGAACTGGTCCTTGAGCGGTCATTTCCTTTGGCGAATGGCAATCTCTACAACCTGTAATTTCAACCAAATATTTACCTCTTTCTATTTGTTGAGGCGTGTAGGTAGGTGTTTTTTCTTCTTTCGTTTTAAAAGAAAAAATAGATGCAGATGCAAATATTAATAAAGCGAAAACAAGGGTTGATTTTTTCATTTTTTTTGAATGTTTTATTTTTGATTAAAATACTTATAATTAGAAATTAAAATTTTATTCTTAGGTGCTTTTATCCTCAATTTATCATCCAAATTATTGCTGATAAAGCATGATTGGTAATAAAAAAATAGAGCCCTCAAAAGTTGGAAATTTGAAGAGGTGTTTTTTGTAAAATCTTCATATTGTGATGATTAGTATATAAATAGAAAAGTAAATAGACGATTATAGAATAATTTTGACATGGTGTTTTAATAGGTAAATAATTGACAATATGCTCAAAACAAACTTTTTTAAGATTATCGAATAATCAAAAACATACTAATAAATATCATTACGATAATGATTGCCCAAATCATAATTTTGTATTTTCTGTCTGCTTGCATTACGATTATCATATTTTGATGAATGCTTTCCAAAATTGAAATTACATGATTTTACAAACGCAGAACTGCGGAAATGTATAAGTGGCGGGGTTCATTTCACAAGTGGGAAACGCCACTAAGGGTAGCGTTTTTTCATTTTTTAATAAATGATTTTTTTTAAAAACTCAAAAAATCCAGAAAATCCTTCTTTTTCGTTTAGAAACATCCAATTCTACACCATTAGAAAGAATAACCGAGCCACCTTCGCCTCTTAGATACTCTTTTATATGAATGAGATTAATGAGATTGGTATGATGGATTCGGAAAAACCCCATCGAATGAAGCAAGTTTTCATAGTCGCCAATGCTTCGAGAAGATACCAAAGTTGTCTTATTTTCGAGATGAATTGTTGTATAGTTCCCGTCGGAAGTTAAATACAAAATCTCTCTAATTGGCACAAAAACAATGCCTCGAAGTGAAGGAACGGGTATTTTATCGAACTGTGCACTTAGTTTCTTATAATGTGTATTCGTGCTTTGTTTTTTAGCTTCAACTTTCTGACATAGACGTTCTATAGCCATTTTTAAATCATCAACAATGACCGGTTTTAATAAAAAATCAACTGCACTGTGTCGCAAAGCTTTGATAGCATATTCATCATGAGCAGTAGTTATAATGACTTCAAATGTTCGGTTGGGAAATTGATTTAAAAAAGCAAAACCATTCATAACGGGCATTTCTATGTCTAAAAACACAACATCTGGAGCTAAATGTTCGATTTCGGCAACGCAGTCTGCTGCCAAAAGAAATGTTTTTATGATTTTCACATTGACATTCAAATGTTCAATTTTTATTTGCAAAGCCATTAGGCTTGCCTTTTCATCATCAATAATTACTGCGTTTATCATCTCAATCTTCTATTAAGGGTAAATCTATTTCAATCATTGTTCCTGTTTCCTGTTTTTCTATGATGTCGCTTATGTTAAATCTAACAATACTCCGGGTAGTTTTCTGCCAAATTTTTCAGCCTTTGTTCTGTCAATTCCATCCAACCGATTGTTTGATATAAGTCTGTTTTTGTTGCATTTTGGCTGAGGCCTCTCTACCGATGCCGTTATCTACGATTTTGGCACGGAGTTTATTTTCCACAATTTTCAGTTCAATTATTAATTGTCCCTCCCCATTTTGTTTGTGTCGAAGTCCGTGCAAAATGGCATTTTCAACAAATGGCTGCAACAACATTGTTGGCAAAAAATAGTCTTTGTCGTAGAGTTTTGGATCAATATCAAAAGTGTATTGAAATGTATCTTCGCTGCGTTCTTGCTCTAAGGAAATATAGAGTTCCAATGATTTTACCTCATCTCGAATGTGGACTTGTTCTTGCCGAGAATGTTCCAAAATATTACGAATTAATTGCGAAAATTTACCCAAAAATCGGCTCGCCTCCATTGTTTTATTGCTCAAAATATAAAAATCAATGGTATTCATGCAATTAAAAATAAAGTGAGGGTTCATCTGTGAACGCATGGCTCGTACCTCTGACTCTGCCCTAATTCGCTTGATTTCCTCTAATTGTTTAGTTTTTTGGGTAATCTGCCGCACCCTTAGCCAATAAAGCAAGTAGCCCAAAATTGCCAGTAAAACAAGCATTAAAAACCGAAAGCCGTTGGTTTGCCAAAAAGGTGCTTTAATCACAATTTTCAGCGTTTTAATGTCCGAAACATTGGTTTCATTAATATCAGCCGCTTGGAATTTCAAAAAATATTCACCTGCTGCCAAATGATTAAATCTGATTTGGGTATTATTGCTTGTTTGTTGCCAAACTTTATCTGACCCTTCTAAGAAGTACTTAATTTTGATGTCTTTCGGGTGTGCATATTCAATACCAACGATGTTTACTTCAAACGAGTTTTGGGTATGGTCAAGCATAACTTCTTCGTTAGCATCAATGTTTTTGATTGTGTTTACGGGAACATTATTTATTGAGATGCCGAGTAATTGAACCTTTGGTTTTTGAAGATAAACTTTCGATAAATTACGGTCGATGATATTAATACCATTTGTACCTCCAAAAAACACTTTGCCGTCATTATCAATAAAGTTTCCGATCCAGATATATTCTTTCGAGTTGGCTCCATCTTTAGAGGTATATTGATAATAGCTGTTTTTTTGATGGTCGAAATGAGAAATCCCTTTGTTGGTAACTAACCAATAATCGCCATTTTTTTCGGGAATAATTCCAGTTACAACATTATCTGGTAATCCTCTTTTTTCGTCTAATACTTCATATTTATAGGTTTGTGTATTCATTTTCATCAAACCTGCATTGGTGCATAGCCATATTTTAGATGGCTCGTTGGCTACATGTGCCATATTATATACTTGAAATTGAAAATTTGGTTTACTGGTGATTTTCCATTGTCCCTCTTTCTTTTCGAGTATATAAAACTCTGACCACCAACTAACTGAAACAAAAAGTTTTTTTGAAACCGAATCATAAAAAATTGGTTTCGAAATAATAAAATCTTCTTTATTTAAGTCTTCTATTGGGTTTACTTTAAATTGCTTATTTTCTTCAATTATTTCAAATACATCGCCATCAATTATTTGAAAATATTGATTGGCTTCACCCTCAGTCATTATTATTTTCCACGCATCAACTTTTGGTAGATTTGTAAATTGATACGATTTCTCTTTAAAATTTTTGTCAACAATTGTGGTGTTTTTGCCGTCAGAAAGCCAAATACGTTGTTGAGAGTCAGATAAAAGAAGGTTTTTATGTAAATACTGCTTCAAAACATCACCATTTCTATCCAATACCGCTAACGTACCATTTTCTAATTTTACCCAAGTTTCATCGTTTCGATGCTGCATACTATGGATATGATTATCTTTAGCACTCAATTTATTTACCGCTAAATCATATTTAAGCCAATGAGTAATTGTCGATTTTTTGAGGTTTGTAAAATCAATACCATTGCCCAATTGAGAAACAAAGAGATTGGCTTCTTTGTCGACATAAACAAGTTCGTTGTAATTGGCATTTAAACCATTAGGCTCGTTGGGCGAATGCATATATTGCTGCACGAAAGCCGATTGTTTTGTATCAAAAATAAAAAGACCTTGCGGAGACCCTACAAGCAAAAAATGCGCATAAGGTGAAAAACGAGAAAAATTTGTGATTTTGGTATTTTTAAAATGGTCAAAAACTTCATAAGTACGTTTGTTTGAGTTTAGTTTAAGCAATCCATAGTTATTCTGTGTAACCCAAAAGGTTGTATCGTTTTCTTGATGAACGTATTCCGATATATGGCTAAATTGTGGTAAATGGTCTTTTCCATCAAAAAATGACTCTGATTTAATTATTTGATTGTTTTTGAATGTTAATCGTTTGAATCCAACATCATTTTTTGTAGATACAATCATTGATGTAACTTCTTTATTATCAAAAGCATAAGTGGTAGGAATTTCAAAACCAACATCTTCACTAATCAAGTTTATTTGCTGATTCTGAGGATTATAAGTAAATAAACCTTCATCAGGTTTTCCAGCAGCCAAATACCACAAGAGCCCTTTATTATCTACACAAACAGGGCGAAAATTCCCGCTTTTAAGGACAGTTGGCAATGACTTATTCTGAAAAGTACCTGTACTTCTGTCAAAAAAATTCAAACCGTTATCTGTGCCAATCCATAAGTTTCCTGTTTTGTCTTCCACAATATTTCGAGGGTAATCGCCACTTATGCCCGAATTGATAGTCTTAAAAACCTTGCATTCAATACCATCAAAGCGATTTAAGCCATTGGGCGTACTTATCCACAAAAAACCTTTGGAGTCTTTGTACATAAATAATGCATTATTATTTGAAAGACCCTCCTCTCGAGTAAGGTGATTGAAAGATAAGCTAAAGGGCTGCTGCCCAAAAGTTATTATTTGGATTTGCAGAAATAAATAAAAATATTTTTGCTCTCACACACAAGTGTTTTGTCTGTAAAGATAAATACAATACTTGGCACATTTTAATGAAGAGGGGGTTCTCACTTACCTATTGGTAACAATAAATTGTTATTTGTTTATATGTTTAGG
>JADKBO010000021.1 GCA_016715105.1 Saprospiraceae bacterium
ATCATGGTTTTGGTTTTGCACTCTATTTACCAACTCTAGAACAAGCTAGATTTACATGTTAAAACAATAGGAGGTGCTTTACAATTTTTTTCTTACCTATTTACAATTTTAAATTCCTGCAAATACTGATTGTAATACATAGTATCCCCTCCATCAACTTTATAAAAAATGCTGAAACTAGGTTTTTGACTACAGGCGATTTCGACATCTAATTGGTCATAAAAGTTAATAAAATTCATCTTATCGTTACCGGCAAATTCCACAATTCCGAATGAAGATCACCTGAAGCTATACTATATTCAAATGCTTTTAAACTGGATGTTGAATCTAGATAAATCTTCGAAACTTTTACTTCAGGTATGTTTATGTTTATAGGATGAAACTGGTCCTTAAATTTTCCAATTAAATTTGCGTCTGAAACTTTTTCAAGACTATCTATATGCAACAACTTCTCTAGTTGAGAACTTTCAAGATCACTTCTGACTCGTTGCAAGAAATAAAGCATACGACAACTATAAATATTAATCTAATAACCATTTCGACTCATTCAACTCAAATGTATATCAATTTTGGAGACTTAGTTCCAAACAACGCTTGAACGAAATATTTTGGAAATATTTTATAAATTCAAAGTATTATCTGAATTGAATTAAAGCTATATAACGTATTATGCTGATTATACATTCACTTTTAGCTAGAAAAGAATTGTCATCAATTTTTTTTAATTACCTGAGTTAATTGAGCTATCCTCATTTATCTTTATTATCAGACTTTTTTATAGTATCGATTGGATCAATGTTATCTTTCTTCCATTCTTTTTTGCATCTCTCACTCCATTTACTGTATTAACAACTGCTTTTCCAAAACCAATTCCTAAAGAATAGAAAACTGCAAAAATTGTTATTGTTATCATAAGAATACCTACTGATATTACTAAAACAATTTTATTTTTCGATTTGCTATTTTTCAACACACTTACTTATTCATTTTGATCAGTATGGTTACTTACCTCTTTCGCTTTAAACTTGTTACTATTTCAACAAATTCGAAGTCTTCAAATTTATCTTAAAATACAATGTAAAACTTTCTAACGTAAGACTTGATTGCTAATTGCCATTTCATAAAATATTATATTCCTAACCCCAAAAATGATTTTCAATGCGTATGAGATTTGTAATTTTTTACATGCGTGATAATCAACAATAAACTACTTAGCGTAATCAAATAAATGGCCAAGGGCATCTCACTTTTTCTAGGATTACACCAGCGATTTGAAGCAGCCAAGCTGTAAGGAAAATTTTGGTAAATCTATGGTTTCTGACAAAATAGGTCGATAGAAATATGGCAAATCCACTGATGGCAATAAAAAAATAATCCAAGTTTTCATACCAGCTTGATTCTTGTAGGCTTACTGCTAAATGAGTAAAGTTTTGGATGAGCATCAATGAGGGGATGATCGTACAGTGCAGCATACAAACAGCACTGGCAACGATTCCCAGGTAGTCGGCTTTTGATAAATCACTTTTTTGCATTATCGAGAATTTCTGCTTGTTCAAGGATGAAGGGAAGTTGGTTCACGTCTTTATCATTGACTTTGAGTATACCTCTATAAGTCAATAATTGATCTGTTTTATATCGAGTTTTACTTTTCAAAATGGGTCTGATTTCCATCACACTTTCTAGTCCAGCTGCACCACAAAAAAAACAAGAAGCCATTGGTGCTCGTGAAATGATGATGACTTTGGGATCTTCTACGGGGATATAATAACCTGTAATGGTAAATGCCTTACCATCTATCAGATCAAATTCTGGTGTTTTTACTAATAAATCTGCATAATACAGTTCGTCAATACTTATTTGTTTGAATTTGGCTTTTTTTAAAACATTCCAGGATTGCTGATACTGTCCAAAATTAAGCATTGGGATTAGCATAAATAAACCCCAAAAAATAAAAAGTTTATACCTTGCTAGCATATCCCACTTACTGGTTTGAAGCTTTGCCACTGTTTTTCATATCCATTTCAATGGTTAAAATGGTATCCAACCAAGCTTTTTGTACGTCGACCATTTGTTTGTCAGTGATTTGATAGCCACCTTTATGATCATGATTGTGCTCGGAATGTTTGTGAGCATGTGCCATACCCTCCATTTCTACTACTGATTCTTCCCATTGTTTTATTCTATCCACAAAAATTGATCGAATGCTGTCATTTACAACCATTGTGTCCAACATCCTTTCAAGATTCTCAGATGCCTCCAAGGCAGATTTGTAATAAGCCTTGGCTCTTTCTAGGTCTTTATTGGTAGCATGATCATGTTTACATGCAGGTTGAATAAAAATGCAAACTGCTATCATTGACTTTATTATAAAGGATTTGCTCAACATCTTAAAAAAATTAAAGTCCGGATTATCAATTAATGATGCACCGGACTTATGAAAACCAAAATAATTTTTAATTTAAATACTCGTCAAATTAAATGCAACAATGTTGCAAATATAATGTTTAAAGTTTATTAATGCAACACTGTTGCAAATAAAAATTGATTTTAAATCTTTTTAAAAAGAATAAAGTGCTAATGGAAAGCTTCGAAGCCCCATTATAACATATGAAGGAAGACTTGGAGTCTTGAATTCTTTTTATGTGAAAGAATTTCGATTATTAGTATCCAAAAATTCGTTTAAAAAAGGTCTGGAACACCTCGCCATTCCAAAACGCAAACCTCCCCCGTTGTACAACAACTGAATTATCTGCACCTTCTTTCAAATAATAATGAAAAACAAATTTTTGATTTGGTTGCTCCCACCCTGTCATCTGACCAAAACGCAAATCATTGAATACCAAAGTATCATGCCACATTTCAGCGGTATAAAAACCTTCAGAAAATCGTTTGAGTTTTGAGAGTTCTTCACTTTCAGATAAGGGTTCAAACAAATGTTCATTTCTTGGAAAAAAGGTCAACTTCAGCGTATCTTTTTTGTCAAATAGGGATATAAATCCCACATGAAAACCTGTAGAATCTCCGGCCACAACATACCAAAGCCATGTCTGAAGCGGGGCAGGCGTCGTGAAATAATCATCATAAACAACTTGCTGAGTTTTCAAAAGTCGTCTGACTTCTTGGTCAATAAACACTTTATTCGCTATTCCATATACCAAATAAACCAAACTCAAGGTCAGGCCAAAAACTGCAATTTTCTTACGCCACATTTCACCTCCTCTTCTAATCAAAAGGATGACAAATGCCAAGACTGGCCAAATACTTAGAAATGGATCAGCCACATAAATAGTGTTGAATGTCACCCTGTGTATGATTAAATGGCTCCCACCAAGCTGTCCCATAGTTATTGAATGCGTCTATCAAAACATGAGACCCAATCACCGCTATGAAAAAAATCAACCATGTTTTAAATTGTATCTCGAGTGGTCTGTGAAATCGATCCGTAATGAAAGCTAAGATTGGACTAGCTATCAAAACAAATAAAAATGAATGTGTAAAGCCTCTGTGGGCCAACAAGTTACTGGCAGTATCCATCCAAAAAGAAGCAATGAAGTCTATGTCTGGCAGGCTCTGAGCAAGGGCTCCCCAAATCATGGCCTTATTACCCAACTTCTTACCACCAAATATTTCGCCCATACAAGCGCCTATTGCTATGTGGCTGATTGAGTCCATGTTGTATTAGTTTTGTGGCTTAAATTTAAGTCATTTTTTGTTCTTATAAGCATAAGCTTGGTTGTCATTCCAATCAAGTTAAACTTAAGAAATTAATAAATAGCCTATCCCGATATTTAGTTAATTTTGCTTTCCATCTTCCAGAAAGATTAATTCAATTATGGCAATCACAAGAGACTCTTACCTTAATAACAATAACGCTAGAATCATCCGAGGGGGTAGTGATTATTTTGATTTGATGATTTCCATGATTGATCGTGCAAAGGAAATTATCCATTTACAGACGTACATTTTTGAAGAAGATGACACTGGCAAAATGGTTATTGAGGCTTTGATCAGAGCTTCACAAAAGAAAATAGAAATTTATGTAATTGTCGATGGCTATGCTTCTCAAAATTTATCCAATAGAACACTTGAGCGTTTGGAGAAAGCAGGAATTCATTTGCGTTTTTTTGAACCACTTTGGAAGAGCAAACAATTTTATTTTGGGAGAAGGCTTCACCAAAAGGTAATGGTCTGTGATTCTACTTATGCCTTGGTTGGAGGAATGAATATTTCAGATAATTATAACGACATCAATGGCAGTAAAGCTTGGTTTGATTTTGCCATTTATATGGAAGGTGCTATTGCCAATGATTTGTGTGTTTTATGCTGGAAAACTTGGCGTGGATTTTCAAAAAACTTTATTAAAGCTCCTTGTAATATAGAACCCTTACCCTATTACGGTGACACTGCTTTACGTATGAGAAGGAATGATTGGGTAAGACAAAAAATTGAAATTTCCAACTCTTATGGTGAAATGCTCAAAAATGCACAAAACCACATCACGATTGTTGGCAGTTATTTTCTTCCTGGAAAATCCATCAGAAAACTGCTGACTGATGCTTCAAAAAGAGGTTTAAAAATTACCATCATCACCGCCGGAAAGTCTGACATCAAAATATTTAAACATGCAGAAAGATGGCTCTATGACTGGCTGCTCAGGCGAAACATCACCATTTATGAATATCAACCTACCATTTTACACGCCAAAATTGCACTGTGTGATAGTAAGTGGTTGACCATTGGTTCCTACAACATGAATAGCCTCAGCTATTTTGCAAGTGTGGAATTAAACATCGATACGATACACAAGCCTCTGGTACAGGAAATGGATGCCATTATTTCTGAAATTATAAAGAAGGATTGCATTGAAGTGGATTTAAATAGTCCACACATTAAAACAACGCCTTTCACCCATTTCATTAGGTGGTGTTCTTTTCAATTTTTAAAATTGACGTTTAATCTTTTCACTTTCTATTATAAAAGTGAGGATTCATAATCCAGTCTTTCAATGCTTAAAACGACATGGTGACTTATTCAACCCCAATTCGGGGTTGTAAGAAATTAAGGATTGGATTCCCCGAGCTTCGCACGGGGTTAATCAAATTGAACCCATTCTGGGTTCTGTCATATTCGACATCTTTTCATATTCCCTATTATAGATTTTAGATTGTTAGTAAAACACAAATTACTGTAAGAGCAATGGGTCACCTTAACATTCGTCTTTTCCTAACCATTCTAATTCAAAGTTCAACTATTTATTCAAATGCATTGAGGCCAGTGATGTCCATTCCAGTGATCAATAAATGGATGTCGTGTGTTCCTTCGTAAGTAATCACCGTTTCCAAATTCATCAAATGTCTCATGATTGGATATTCATTGGTAATACCCATTCCACCCAAGATCTGTCTGGCTTCTCTTGCAATTTGCAGAGCTATGAGTACATTATTTCTTTTGGCCATGGATATTTGAGCTGGTGTGGCTTTGCCATTTGACATCAAAACACCAAGTCTCCAAACCAATAATTGGGCTTTGGTTATTTCCGTGATCATTTCAGCTAATTTTTTCTGAGTCAACTGAAAACCTGCGATGGGCTTCCCAAATTGTTGTCTTTGCAAAGCGTAATTGAGGGCAGTATCATAACAGTCCATGGCAGCACCCACTGCACCCCAAGCGATTCCATATCGAGCTTTGCTCAGGCAACTGAGCGGACCTTTCATTCCAACAACTCCTGGTAACACTTTAGATTTCGAAACTTTTACGTCTTCAAAAACCAATTCTCCAGTTATTGATGCCCTCAATGACCATTTACCCTTTATTTCAGGCGTCGTAAAACCTTCTAGTCCCTTATCGACGATCAAACCAATGACTTTACCATCTTCCCTTTTTGCCCAAACGACGGCAAAATCTGCAATGGGTGAATTGGTGATCCACATTTTACTGCCATTCAAAATATAATGATCATCTTTTTCTTTCACATGGGTAAGCATTCCTGAAGGATTGGATCCATGGTCTGGTTCTGTAAGACCAAAACATCCAATCATGGTGCCGGCTGCTAGTTGTGGCAAGTAGTGTTGTTTTTGTTCCTCAGATCCATATTTATAAATGGGAAACATCACCAACGAACTTTGCACTGAAGCCATGGATCGAATAGCAGAATCTCCTTTTTCCAATTCCTGCATCATGATCCCATATGCAATGGCATCCATACCTCCACCTCCATATTCAGTCGGCAAATCAACACCAAAAGCGCCGAGTTGGCCCATTTGTTCTACCAATTCTTTTGGAAACCGGCAATCATTTGCGCAATCTTCGATGATGGGATTTACTGCTTCGTTAACCCATTTTTGTACAGAATCTCTGACCATGAGGTGCTCTTCGGACAGCAAATCGTCGATGGCATAATAATCGTGGTTACTGTTGTGGTTTACTTGTGGTTGAAGCTTTGAATTTCATTTGAAGGGGTGGTCCCAATTTTAAGCTTTAATCAGAGAAACGTCTGATTCTTATTTATGAACAATTTAATTGAAGCCAAGGAAAGTGCATCAATTATCCATTTATGTTAAAACATAAAACTAAGTTAAGGCCACAAAGTAGATTAAAGTTTGATAATCTGTACTAAAGAATACAAAGATCGAAACATTTTCGATCCTCATCTCGATATTAAAGTTGAATTTTCGATCTCTTGAATTTTCGAGCTCTTCAAAGGCAAAAGATCGAATGTGTTGCATATTCGATCTTTTATAACTTCTGATGGTGTTCTTTCAACCAATCCACAACATCCAAAAAATCAGCTGGCATCGTCACTTTCTGAGTTTCTGCATCTGCGGCTATTTGTTTAATGATTGCCGCCAAGTTTAATCCATCTCGATTGGTATATGTATAATCAGCACCAGCGTCCATCAACAAAAACTTTACCAACCTCCAAGCTTCTTTCCATTGGGCCTTCGTGTCAGCATTGTAAGCTCCGTACATGACTGGTGTCAAATCTTGCCTATTTTTTACATCGACTTTTGCACCTTTTTTTATTAGTAAGATGGCCATGTCTATTTCTTTCTTTGTACTGGAGATTAACTCAAAAAGTAAAGGATCGCTGCTTACAAAACCATTTGTATTTGGGTCTGCCCCAGCGTCTATCATTTCTGAAATTAATTCTGGTGACACATATTTGACAGCTTCTGAGAGTGCCGGTGTTGTTGAACTTCCATGAGCGATTAATAACCGGATGATGGCATCATTGCTTTCTTCATCGATCGGAAAACTTAATGTGTTACTTCTCAACCTAACAGCGAATTGCAAATAATTTAAACCTGGCCAATCCCAGACTTTCGTTCCCTGAATATTTAAATCCTGGCCAACAATTAACTTTTGTAGTAAAGGAAGGTCATTCTTTTCTATGGCTGATGCGATGGCTCTCTGGTTTTTATCGGCATAGTATGTTTCAGCGTACGTCTTCTCAGCCTTTACGATAGGAAATTTACGGTAAATAAGCGTCCCTAAAAAAATAACCAAAGGAAGAGCTGCAAAGATTCCTGAAAAAACCAAACTTAAGGTCGATTTACTATACCAAAGTGGTACTGCCGCCAATAATATGAGTAGCAATCCTGTTCCCGCCAACACGACCATCCAACTTCTTTCCAGTGTATCTACACTTTTATCCGATGTAAGAAATAAGTAAGTAAATAGAAATACTACTAAGGCCAGAGTATTTAGGCCAATGAGGGCCCATAATATTTTTATGATCACTGAATGATGGATTAATTATTGCACAAGCTACGAGATTTGCAATAAAATATCTGGAGATGAATATAAAATAATAATGAGCCATTTTTAGATGTTCGAAGACATGGCTTAGTGGTTAGGAGACCTCACCTCGTCATTGAAAAAACACCATCAAATTAAGAGCTTACTCGTTATTTGTAGATATTCTGGAATAAAAAACGGGAAAACTGGCGCTGCCATAATGAGAAAATGGCACTGCTGATGGAACGCTTGGGTTATAAAATTTGATAAACTTGTCCAAAACTTTTGATAGCTGATCGTAATTCATGTTTTTGGAGATGGGCTTAGGATAATAAACAATGTATTCTATTTTGCCTTTGCCATCAAAAAAAACATTCATCCACAACTTCACACCTCGGATGTCTAACTTTTCTGATAAAGCAAATTTTTCTAAGTCATATAATATGCCTGACCATTTTTCATAAGCCTTGTCCATAGAATCATCACACACTTCCAATAAATGCGTGTTGTAAGTGGAAATCAATTTGTCATAAGTCTTTTGGTTCTCACCAATCAAAAACACCTTTTCAGTGCTTTGACCCAAAGATAAGACCCTCGTGGATACCATCAGAATCAATATGACATAGAACTTGGACATTTCGCTTTTACCATTTAAAATGTAAAGATATAATAATGTGATTGAATA
Organism: Saprospiraceae bacterium; assembly: GCA_016715105.1. Taxonomy (GTDB): domain Bacteria; phylum Bacteroidota; class Bacteroidia; order Chitinophagales; family Saprospiraceae; genus JADKBO01. The sequence goes on from JADKBO010000021.1 coordinate 8,423, forward strand.
TGAAATAAAATAAAATTTCTTTTTTCAGTCCAATACGACACTTACCTTCCGATAATATGAAAAAACGAGAAACAATATATAAAAGTTTATGAAATCTGCACTTTTAATGGTTATTTAAATATGCTGAGATGTTATGGGTTTATGTGTTTATGAATGGTTTACGTTTAAACAAAATAAATTGTCAACCCACACCCTTCAGTAAAGAAGCAAGGCCTTATGTTTCTTCACAATTACAAATTTTCTAGTACAGACACAAGGCCTTGCGTCTCCAATTCAACATGGTGCGGGCAGAGACTAAAGTCTCGCCACCAGAGTATCTACGCAATTTTTCTACTTTATGAACTCAAAAAACCTTTATGAACTTTCTACTTTCAACCTTATGAACTTAATAATCAAAGATTTAAAATAAAAAAAATGAGCCCTGAAAATTCAGAGCCCATTTCTCAAAATATGTTCATGGTATTAAATGTGCCGGGGGATAAACAACTACTAGTTGTCTATATTTTCATTTTTCCAAGTCTCCAAGTCTGCTTTAAACTCATTCCAATTTTCAGCCATTGAATTTTGAAGTGCATCCATTTTCATAGCCAACTCTTCTTTAGTTTTCTGAGCTTTCGTTTTCTGCTCTTCCAACTCCTTTTTTGCATCCGCAGAAGCATCGGCCATTTTGGCGTCAATTTCCTCAATTTTCTTATCGATATTGGCGCTCATTTCTTCAAGCGAAGTTTTCATGTCTGCTTTCTCTTCTTCCCAAGATTCATTTATCTCTTCGGTAACGTCTTGCATTTCTTCTTTTACTTCTTCTGTATTTGAATTTTTACAACTCATTACAAACATTGCTAAAACAAGAGTGCCTAAAAAAAATAATTTCTTCATAATATAAAAATTTGATTGTATTTAAAAATATAATTGATTGATAATGATTAATACTGTTTGACGTAAGTCCTACTTTGAATCTTTTGAACCATTAAAAAGGAAATAATGCCTCCAAAAACTAACATTTCATAAAAGTAAATGGCGTTTATCAAGACGAAATCAAATCCATTTAAAACTTCAAAGCCTTGTCTAATGATTGCCCATTCAGGATTGATGATAAAGCTTAGTAGATTAAGCAAACAATAGGTTATTGATGCAATTGAACTCAATAGAATACCTTTTCCAATTCCTTTTAATAAAAGGTCTCCCTTTAGCAAATGATTTTTGTATTTGTTTAGATATACTCCTAAAAAAATGGACAATATGATGATTTTAAAAAGATAATTCACCCAAATCTCCTTTACAAAATGGTGTAAAAAACCCAATGAAAAGAACAAAACTAAACCCAAAATCAAACCATCTGCAACCATTTTTATGTTACTTGACTTTCTCATGATTTCTTGCGTTTGATTGTTTAAAAAAGGTTATATAAATTAATAGTTTATCTGCAATGAATTGTTTTAAACTGCAAGGATTTCCTGGCCTAGAACTGATTTTAGAAACTTTCTCGCATAGAATATTCTACTCTTGATAGTACCAATCGGCACCTGCATCATTTCTGCAATTTCATCATATTGATACCCTTCAAAATACAATAAAAATGGCTTAGATTGGTCTACTGGCAATTCATCGATATAAGATTTAATGCGATCCATTTCGATGGTAGAATATCCTGCATTTTCTGAAGTGGAGGGTCCAAGATCTTTGACTCTATCTGCGTGATTGGTTCTTACCTTTGCTTTACGATAACCATTGATAAAGGTATTTCTGATGATGGTACTCATCCATGCTTTAAAGTTGGTTCCTTCCTCAAATCGCTCCATACATTCAAAAGCTTTGAGAAAAGACTCTTGCATTAAATCCGCTGCATTATTAACATCTCTTGTCAATTTCAATGAAAAACCAAGAAACATCGGTCTGTAACTTTCAAATTTGACTGCAAATTCATTGTTGTTCATAGCTTCAAAATTTTTATGATTAATTTCCGCAGTGAAGACAATTGGTATGCCAAAATTTTAATCAATTGAATATCAATATATTAAATAGCCTTCAAAACCAAAGCTTATTCTGATATTTCAGAAATACTGAAATTTGAGGAATTGGATATCTCCATTTTTTAAGAAAAAAGGGTGAATTTTTTGATTAGATGATGGAAGATAGCAACTACTTGGAGGTAAAACTTCGACCTTTGCATAATGGTTTTGAATGCTTTTGGTAAAACTTCTGCAAGCTGGTCAGCGTTTTTTATGATAATTATTGAATGGTATTCCGTATTTGATGACCAAAGGACTTTATTAAAGAAAAGGTATTAAATGAAAATTTTTAAGTGTCAAAATTGTGCACATCCAGTTTATTTTGAAAATACAAAGTGTCTGCAGTGTGGCAGTGCGCTAGGATTTGAATATCAATCTTCTCAATTATTTGCACTTATTCATACAGCAAATGGCTTGGAAGAATATGGCGCACCTGGAAAAATGGTGAAGTATTGCGCTAATCACAAACATGATGTTTGCAATTGGCTTATTCCTGCTGAAGATGGTCGAAACTTGTGTGAAGCCTGTACTCTAAATCAAAAAATCCCAAATCTTCAAAATAATCATCATTTGGAGGCATGGCGCAGAACAGAAAATGCTAAACATCGTCTTATTTACAGTCTGCACAAACTGAATTTGCCCGTCCTTTCTAAATCCATTAGTCCAAACAATGGTTTAGCTTTTGAATTTTTGGCTGATCAGAATCACCCGATGGTTGCAGAAACTGAAAAAACAGTAAAAACAGGACATGAAAATGGTAAAATAACCCTCAATATTGCAGAAGCGGATGTGGTTTATAGAGAAAAAACCAGAGCACTTTTAAAAGAAGATTATCGCACTTTGATTGGGCATTTCCGTCATGAGATTGGGCATTATTACTGGGATCAGTTGGTGTGGAATGATTATCAAATTTTAGAAAAATATCGAGAACTTTTTGGTGATGAAAGAGTCGATTATACCAGCGCTCTCAACAGATATTATGCTTTTGGGCCAAACCACAATTGGAATTTTTCACACATCACTGCTTACGCTTCTGCTCATCCATGGGAAGATTGGGCAGAGTCCTGGGCGCATTATATGCACTTTGTAGATACTCTAGAAAGTGCCTATTCTTTTGGGATTTCCCTGCATTAGAAAAAATTAAATTTATCCACAATTTGATCCATGGGCAGTTGTGAATCAATTGTTAATGATTAATGGTTAATGGTTAATGGGGGAGGGATATCGGAGACAGGAAACAGGAAACCGGAGACCGGAGACTGTGAAGTTTCATGATTTTGGTTGACAAACTTTTATTCCGTATTCCGTTAAATGTTTATTTGTTTATGCGTTTATTTGTTTATTTCGACAAACTCGCAATTCAGCAGTTTAGCAGTTCAGCAATTTTGCATGGAGTGGACAGAGACTCAAGTGAGGAGGAAAACAGGAAACGGGAAACATGTCGGGCAATTAATGAATGAGCAGTTCTTCAATTTAAACTTATAGCTAAACAAATTGGTCAGCATTACCAGAACTTGGTTCATTAATATTTGGATTGGGACCAAATCTGTTTAAACCGGGTGTACCATTACTTAGCAAAGCTTTAATTATTTCTATGCCTATGCTGATAGGTCGTAAAAAAAAGAAGAGTAAAAGTTTTGAACTATGATCAGTGTCGTGCAATCTCCTTACAGTTACTGCTATTCCTGGTATTGTTAAACTTAAATAAAAAAGAAGAGAAATTAATGATAAACTTAGGATAAAATTAAATAAAAGAATAAATATTAATTGAAGGAGAATAGAAAATAATATGAAATACCAAAACTCCTTTTTACTGGCTCTTCCTTTAAATGTTGCATATTTCTGTAAATATGCAATTTTGAAATATTCAAAAGGGTAACTCATAGCATTGTTGTTATTGTTTTCAGAATCTTACTTCACAAAAGTAATCACCTTAACATTTTAAAAAAGTTTCTATAGATATATTTTTAAAATAATATTTAATGTAGGGTGGAAAACAAGATACTGGAACCTGGAAAAATTAAAGCCGCATTCAGAAAAAATCAGCAGTTCCGCAATTTTGCATGGTGTGGGCAGAGACTAAAGTCTCGCCACCAGAGTAATTACGCAATTCCGCAATTAGCAATTTCGCATTTAAGCAATTCTGCAGTTTTGCAATTCCGCAATAAGCATAGTGCAGGCAGAGACTAAAGTCTCGCCACCAGAGTTTTTTTACGTAATTCCGCAATTTTGCAATTTTGCATGGTGTAGGCAGAGACTAAAGTCTCGCCACCAGAGTAATTACGCAATCAACAAAAAAGGGGCCTTGTCACCAAACAAGACCCCAAATAAAAGACTATACCAATTTTTTATTTAACCACCCATTCCTAAACCATGGGCCATTGAAAATAGCTAAATTATTTTTGCAAATAAACAGAGGAAGCCGCTGCCAAAGCACTATTGAAAACCGGAGTCATATTACCACCTGCAGAAGCATTATTAAAGGCCAAAATACGGCCACCGCCATTCCCAGCTTCAGCGATGTATACAATGTCTTTTTCGCCATCATAAGCAACATCAACGGGATTTCCCATCAAAGTTGCAGCACCTGCGACTCTGATTTGGTCACCCACGGCAATTGTACCATTGTTGGCTGTTGCCGCGAATTTAGAACTAAAGTTTTTGATGATGTGAAATCCACCATCATCTGCCGTATTGGTTGCAGATCCTATGTCTGTCATCACCATTGTATTGGTATTTGCATCATAAGCAATACCATGTGTACGCACAATACCTTCTACTACTACCCTTTTTGTTGGCATCATAGTCGTTGTATTTGTGGTATTCAAAAAGTCCTGATAAACAGCCAATTCGTCATCAGCATCTACAACTGCATATAAGTCATTTCCAATGAAGGTTATTCCCCACAACTTGATGTTGGTTGTGATGATATTTCTCAATTCAAATCCGGTAGATTTTCTTTCGTAAACAAAAAACCGACCATCGGGTGTTTGCGCATCATCATCCACATCTTTGCTGTCAGCAACAACATAAAAATTACCTTTTACTGCCATTTCTCTTGGGTTATCCATTTTGGTGGTTCCCAACATTCCAAGGTCAATTTCTACAGCTATGGAAGACGTGAGTGTTGAAATATTTGAAAATCCCTCTAGACCAAAGCTTGTCCTAGATGCTTGGACCAATTCGTCCTTATCCTTGTCATAATAGATGCCATCCGCAGCAGAAGAAGTAGTTGTGAATTTCATCATTTTCACATCACTGATATTTTCCACATTGTACTGAGTAATGTCTCCGTCTGAATTATTCGTTGCATATAACATCGCACTGGTTTCAGTTGGAGTTACTTCGTCATCATCATTACATGAAACTATTGCAAATGATGCTACAAATAGAAAAGCAAATTTTTTAATTAATTGTAAGTTCATAATAAACCAATTTTTTAAATAAGAAAATAAATTTAGGGGAGTGATTTAGGTCACTCAATTTGTTTGAAATAAATTATATAATTGTTAATTATTCTAGTTATTAATTCAAATTAATTCTTGAATTAACGAGCATAAAACATGCGTAAAAGCATTGATTATGTTCAGAATAAAATATATACTTAATTAAACGTTTACCAAAGGCCATTGTTCAATCAAATAACTATATTATAAAGATTTTATCATATATCCAATATATTGATTATGTGTATTTTAGCTACAATTTATAAGAAACAGCTAACCTTAGGAAAAATGGATTTCCAGGGGTAAAATGGATTTCCTCTACAGGATTAATTTCATTTTGCAATCTTGTCAAAGTTGCAAATTGAGCTTCATTCCATTTTGTATTAAATATGTTCTCTCCTATTAAACTCAAATTTGCCTTTCCTATTGTGTAGGAAATCACTGCATCAGAAACAAAATATCCATCTGCAATAATTGAATTATCAGAAGTGGCTGGTCTATTCTTTATATATCGGTAAGAAATTCCTCCATTTAATTTACCATTGGATTTATAAGTAATTCCCCCAGTGGAAGTAAAATCTGGTGCTAGTGGTATATAATTATTACCCGGCTCATCATCAATTGACCTTGCTATGGTATAATTTGCATCCATGTCAATAAATAATCCTGGCACAATTTCATTTCTGAATCCCAAATCAACTCCATATCTTCTAGTCCTGCCACTTGGCTCCACGATGCCCCCATCTCCTACGTAAACAAACTCTTGATCCAAGTGTAAAAACCAAAGTGCTGCATTTACCACTAAGTTTCTATTTGGCTTCATGATGGTTCCCAAATCGTAACCATAAGCAACAGGCAAAATATCAGTAATGGTACTTGGCGTTGTTTCATAATTGGATTTCACAATTGCCCTTGTATCATTGGAGTGAAAACCTCTTCCAGACTTAATGAAAAATTGAACGTCTTTTACTGCCTGGTAAGTCAAACTCATTTTGGGAGATAAAATAAAATTTGATTTTTGATCATTGGGCTCTGCCCCCGCTAAAAGGTCTTCATATTTGAATAAGAAATAATCACCCCGCAAACCTGCATTGAGAGTGAATTTACCTCTCGATAAAGCCGCATTACCATATACAAATTGGTTGAGTTCATTCAAATTACCAAAGACCTTCCTAGTCAAAGTGGTAGTCCTATTGAGCGTGCTAGACAATTCATTGTTATTGATGTCATCATATCTAAATCCTGTTCCTATATCTGTGTTGACAGCAAATTGATTGAAAAGAAAGCTACTTTTGAGGCTTGTTTTACCACCAAAAATATTACGATCCTCTTTTTGTCTTATTTGATCACCATTCACTGGATCTTCTAAGAAAAATGTAAAATTACTGTATAACTCAAATGCATACTTTGAGTAATAAACATTGGATACCCAAAGTGATCTTTGATTTACCTTTTTGATGGCATTCATGCTCGCATTGAATCTGGATGTGTTGCCACCTTCCGTATCATCTACACTTCCAAATCTTGAAATCGTATTGTTATCCACCAACCTTTGAGGAATTTGCCCGGAAGCATCCCATTTACTTGTAAAATTGGAAACCTGGAGAGAAAACTTATTTCCTTCATCAGATAAATGGGTATATTTTCCAAATACATTGAATCTATTGAAGTTCTGCGGTGATATAAAAGGACCATCAGAATACAAATACTCAGAAGCTAGATAAGCAATATTTTTAGTGGATTCTTTGGTCAATTTCGCGATACCTGATGCTCTGTAAGTATTGAAATCACCGGCTTCCAGGTTGAAAAAACTATTTTCAGGATTATCAATGGTGTTGAAATCTACATATCCTGCTGTGGCAAAATTTCCTTTGTTGGTATTGTATGGGCCTTTACCAAAATCAATTTGTTTGACCGTTTCTGGTATTACAAAATGTAAGTCAGCATAACCTTGACCATGTGCGTGTGACACCATATTCACTGGAATGCCATCTACCGATAGACTGATATCCGTTCCATGATCAATGTCAAATCCTCTTAAAAATATTTGTTCAGCCTTACCGCCACCAGCGTGTTGTGCTATGAATAAGCCTGGTACTCTTCTGAGGAGTTGCTGTGAAGAGGTTACTGGTTTAGTTTTAAGATCTATTTTGGCAACTGTGCTCAGCGCATTTCCTTTACCAATAACATTGACTTCACTGATTTCGAAGTTTTTTTCTTTCAAAACAAAAGATACTTTATTCCCAAGTGCAACTACCTGATTTTGTGTTTCAAAACCTAAATATCCAACTATCAAAGCAACACTGTCTGACACACCATGGATGCTGAATTGCCCCAATTGGTTGGTGATGTCTGCTCCTTTATTACTTTCAACAGTAGCTCCTTCCAAGGGCAAACCATTCTCATCATAAACATAACCCTGAATGGTTTGACCATAAAGGAAGGAACCAAATAGGATTGCTATTATCGTAAATCTTAATTTCATCTTCAGTGGTTTTATAGTTTGGCAATGATGGAAATAAGTTCTGGATTTTTAGAACTAGTTCTTCCAGCTGCAGTAGCAAAATTACGCGCTTCTGCTTTCATATCCAAAGCTACATTGATTTTTGCAAGCAATCTATTTACGTCAATATTTTCGGGTCTAAGTTTGTATTCTTCATTTGCATACTTCAATGCCTCGTTGGGTTCGTTCATTAAATCCAAATAAAAAGAGGCATATTCAAGATTCATATTATGTCCACTTTCTACATCACCCTTGAGCATCTCAAGAATTTCTGAATTCAATTTTGTAACTTCTTCGGTTTTGTTTTGTGATTTGTAAAGCTCGGCAAGGGAAATATAAAATCCTACTTCAGGAATGATGTTGATAGACTTTTTAAAATAAAACTCTGCCGAATCTAGTTTTTCGGTTTGTTGATAAACTTGTCCCAAGGCATGGAGTGCAAATGGATAATCTGGTCTCGCAGACAAAATTTCACTATAAACCTGAATGGCTTCTTCCTTTCTATTGTATTCATTAAGTAAGTTTCCTAATGTAAGCATGGCCCAAGAAGTTTCCTCTGTTCCTGGATACCCAGCGTTAGCGGCTAGTTTCATTGCTTCAATGCTGCCATTTACATCGCCATAAATTTCTCTTAAATAAGCAACTCTTGAATAAGATCTGATATCTGGTTTAATACTGATCATTTTATCAGACATTTTTACTGCTTCTTCATAGTTACCCAGTTCTACATTAGCATCAACCAATACACCATAAATTTGTGCATTGACATTATTTAGTTTAAGTGCTTCATTTCCAGTAACAAGCGCTCCTTTAAAGTCATGTTGTGACAACTGGGCTCCAGCTTTATTGACCATAGCTAAAAACAATAAATCTTTGTTCACTTTTTCGTCAGCAATGACTTCGTCGAGGATTTTTAAAACTGCTGGGTAATAATGGCCATGCTCTCCACCAACTCTAGCTTCTTTGGTAAAAATTTGAGCCAGTTGCAGCTTTGCTTCGTTGTCATTTGGGTTTTACTTATTTTTAAAACGCAGTCTTGATACTGATTTTGTACAGTTTCCCACTCTTTGCCATATTGAATGCTCTCAGGTCGGTTTAACAGGGCAGTCATTTCAGTCTTTGGCACATTACTATCACTTTTACAAGCGAATAGATGACACAAAATGGTCACTATTACTAATGCAATCAATTGGTAGAATTTAGTCTTTTTCATTATTAAATTATTTGGTGATAATGGTATAATACTTTGTAATCTTTATTTGAATGGATATACGAGTATTAATCAGGAATTGGATTTAACAACTTGTCTTATTTTTTAAAAATATTCATTTAATTCTAAACAAGTCTAAAAGCAAATGAATAAGGATTACTTTAACAAAGCACTTTGACACCTCATATTGTTTAGCTTTTCTTTACTCCATTCAAAACAATCTATTTAAAGATTTTAAATTACTGCATTACAGTGTATTAAACATTAATATAATAAATATGTAATGTCCTATATTAAAAAAAGCCACCCCATAAATGAGGCAGCTTTTTTACTTAACTATGATTTATTAATCCATTGTCAAGCATCAAATAATTACAATTTTTGGATGCTATTATTTAATTTTATGTTTAGAAATTCTGTTGTTCATTAAAAAACTCCCGATCCATTTTTCCATTATTTCTCTTTTCAAAAAATTTGGCTAAAATGGATCAGGAATTATCAAAAAACCAACTATCTTATCACAGAGAATTTCTTAGAGCTGGCTGAAGTTTCATCATTGATTGATAAAATATACAGACCATTGCTCAACCCAGAAACATCCAGGTTTGATTCGTTATTATTTACTTGTTTGGTTGTAATCACTCTACCACTCAAATCTATGATTCTGATGGTCGCTTTACCATTGGTAGCAATTTCCTTTGTCCAACTGATATTGATTCTATCAACCGCTGGATTGGGGTAAATTGTCAATGATTCTGCTTTGAAATCCAAATCATTTGTTGCTGTACCTATGTCAGTTTTATTATCCAAATAGATAGCAGAAGCGCCTGCAAATACTTGGTTGTAAACCGGACTCAAATCACCTTCATCTCTCAAGTCAAATCCCAATACTCTACCACCACCGTTAGCTCTTTCTGCTACAAAAATCATTTCAAGGTTGGTATCATAAGAAACGTCAACAGGATTACCAAGTAAAGTAGCTGCACCTTTGATGACTCTGCTTTCAGAAAGTGAAATAGCTCCATCAGCCAATTTGCTTTCGAAGTTTTCTATCGTAAATATCGCGCCATCTACTGCACTTGCTGCATCACCTACATCAGTCAAGATCATCAAATCTTCCTTCGCAATGTAGTCAATACCATGTGTTCTGACCAAACCATCAACGGTAACTATACTGGTTGGTTCCAAAGTACCCGCTCCCGCAGAGAAGAAATTTTCATAGATTGCCAATTTGTTTGAATTATCAACAACGGCATATAGTGTACCTCCTTTGAAAATCATACCCCAAAGATTGATATTCACGTCTATGATCCTATCAAGGGTAAGCCCAGATGAAGTGATGGTGTATATGATGAATTTGTTGGTGTTACCGTTTGCAGGATCTGCATCTTGCGCAACGACCAATTTATCACCAGCTACTGCAATTTCTCTACCATTCTTAAAATCAGAAGTTGATGTTGATGTCAATTCTGGTTGTAATCCTGATCTCATGTTCGTAAGCACATTGGAATACACATTGATGACATTTTTAGTTCTGTTTAATTGGTACAAAACGTCAGCAGTTTTATCATAATAAATACCATCAGCATCAGTTCCATCTACAGAGAAGATGTCATAACTAATGGTACTATCCTTAGAAATACTAAACAATCCAGCTTTTCCACTTGTATTGGAAGAAACAAAGAACTGTGAAACTACTGTATTTTCAACTGGTGCATTGATGATGATTTCACCACTGCAATCGCCTGTTCCAGAATGTGGCATCGCCAAATATGGGAAAGTTGCTCCAAAAGCTTTGTCATTTCTTTCAACACCTGTTGTATAAGTCAATACATCTAGTAAGTCTTGTGTTACTGGGCTTGGACTAGTTCCTGGTGTATAATCATCATACCACAAACCAATCGCTGCAAGTACAACTCCACCTACTGCTTGTAATTCTATTCTAGTTACATCATCTTCCAATCTTCTTCCATTAGGAAAACCATCCATGTTTGGAATGAATTCCAGGTCTGCAGTTGCATTGTATGGTGCAGTTGTCAAACCAAGAACCGCTGCTTGAACTAAACCAAGTGCATTGAATGAAGCGCTGGTTCTCATTGTAGGCGGTACTGCCATATTCAATCTCAACATATCACCACCGTTGGGCAAAAAGTTATTGATAAATGGTTTACCTGCGGCCAATGGATTGCCATTTTTGCCTGTAGCCAATTGATATGGAATGGCATTTGGTGCTCCTGTATGAAATATTGGCCACAAATCCACTGACCTTGGTTTGCCCGGAATCAATAATAATGATCCATAAGTCTCGAAAGCTGTGCCAGTTAGGTCAGTACCCAGTAAAGCAGATACGCCATCTTTACCATTTCTAAAATCAAAAGAACCTAAAGCTGCTGATTGAATTCTTAGTGGTGCAAAAGAAGGTACTGCTCCACCAAATTGTGAATCATCCATGTACAATGCCAATTCTGGATTGTAGAAATATTCGTCAAGAGTGGTTTCACCTATTTCGTCATATGGAGTGATAGAATTCCAGAAATCTTTTCTTCCTATTGGAATAACTGCCTCATTTGTCAAAGGCATACCCAATCTAGAAACTTGTACCCAATCTCCACCAAAAGTAGGATTTGTTGTGGCACTAAGGGTTGTAATGGCAGGTCTGCTAGCAGATGCCCATACACCAATCACATGATCTCCATCAAGGATATTTGCTGGTGTTGCAGATGCTCCAGCTTTTAATAAAGTAGTAATTGGAACTTGAATAGCCAATGCACTTACATTATAACAAGCCAATCCATCTCTTGGCTTTCCTTCTTGTCTAGGAGCATCTCCAAGATCAAAAATTCCACCTAAGTCAACGAAAAAAGGATCATCAGTAGGTCCGGCAAAAACTGTTTCACCTGTAGTAGCTGTTGTAATTCCCGAATTCCAAACTGCTGCATATCCGGTATTCAAACCTGCACCACCCATGATAGATCTGTTACCGATGTTATTTGGTGGTACAATGCCATTTGCGACGATGGTTTCAAAAGTCATACCGCCGTCCATACTACGCTCTAAAGTGTAGGTTGCTTTTGGTTTTGTTTTCCAAGTCTGATGTAAAAGAAGGTCGATGGATCTTCGTTCACAATTTTGAAAGTGAATCTGTAAGTAATTTCATCCCCTGGCTTTGTAGCATCGTTGTCCACATGTATTTCATATCTGATGTTCTCACCAAAAGTGTAATAATTTGGACCTCCTTGTGGCAATTGTAAAGGTACATAAGTTGCGATTAAGGTCACCGTATTTGGGTTGTCTGGACTTCTGAAAGCATAAAGGTCCACATTATCAGCCAGTGGATCATTGGCAATCAAAGGTGCCTCCCTGTGGCTCGAAGCCATCAATGCGTTGCAAGTCAATAAGACTGCGAACAGAGTAAATATATTATATAATTTCTTCATTTGTATTTAATTGAATATCTTTTGATAAATAGGATTTATTTAATTTCTGTTCCTCTCCAAGGCATTGCCATATAAGGGAAAGTTGTTTGAAAAGGCGCGTCATTTTTGTCAACTCCTGTGCTGTAGCTCAATACACCAACCAAAGCTGGGGTAACAGGACCAACCAAATTTGTAGGATCATAATCATCATACCAAAGTCCAATTGCTGCAAGCACAACTCCACTTACTGCTTGAAGTTCAATAGCTGTAACGTCGTCTTCCAATCTTCTTCCATTAGGAAATCCATCCATGTTTGGAATAGAATCTAGGTAATTATTCAAATTGTATCTATTGTCAGTAAGACCTAGTACCGCAGCATAAACAAGACCTAATCTGTTGAAATCTGGACTGTTTCTTGGAGTAACAGGTACTGCCATATTTAATCTCAACATGTCTCCACCGTTTGGTAGGAAGTTGTTGATAAACGGTTTGCCAAAACCTTTGACAGGATCACCATTTTTCCCAGTTGCCAATTGATAAGGTCTCAAATTTGGAACTCCGGTATGGAATATTGGCCACAAATCCACCGATCTAGGTTTTCCTGGGATCAATAACAAATCTCCAAATGGTTCGAAAGCCGTTCCGGGAACATCTCCATTTTTCAAAGCTGAAACGCCATCAGCACCATTACTGAAATCAAAAGCACCTAAGGATTTTTTCTGAATTCTCAAAGCTGAAAATGCTGGAACAGCTCCACCAAACTGTGCATCATCCATGTACAAAGCCAATTCTGGATTGTAGAAAAAGTTGTCCATTGTAGTATCAGCAAACTCCATATAAGGAGTCATTCTATTCCACATATCTTTGAAACCAATAGGAATCACCGCTTCATTAGTCAATGGCATACCCAATCTAGAAACTTGTACCCATTCGCCAGAGTATGCACTGCTGTCTGAAGTCGTCAAAGTTTTTACTGCTGGTCTGCTTGCAGAAGCCCAAACACCAATGATATAATCACTATCTAGTATGCTAGAAGGAGTACTTGCAGCACCTGCTTTCAATAAAACACTGATAGGAATTTTCAAAGACAAAGTGTGTACATTGAATTTTGCTAAACCGTCTCTTGCAGGCTCTCCACCTTGTCTTGGAGCATTGCCTAAGTCAAAAATGGCACCCAAATCTACATAAAATGGATCGTCTACTGGACCTGCAAAAACTTGCTCACCAGAACTTGCAGTTGTAATTGCCGAATTCCAAATGCTTGCATAGGATGCATTCAATCCAGCACCACTTTCAATGGATCTTGGACCAATGTTGTTTGGTGGAACCACACCATCTGTTACGATGGTTTGGAATGTCATGCCGCCATCAACACTTCTTTGTAAAGTATAAGTTGTTTTCAAATTTTGTTTTCCCAATCTGATATTGAAAAAAGTTGTTGGATCTTCATTGATTACTTTGAATGTAAATCTGTACGTAATTTCGTCCCCCGGTTTTGATGCATCGTTGTCAATGTGAATTTCATAACGGATGTTTTCACCAAAGGAATAGTAATTTGGTCCACCATAAGCGACTTCTGCCGGGATATAATTGGCAATAATGGTAATAGTGGACGGATCGTCAGGGCTTCTGAATGCATATAAATCTGTATTGTCTGCAAGCGGATCACTGGCAATCAGTGGTGCCTCTCGGTGTGATGATGCCTGCAAGCTGATGCCCATCAGCAGTGCAGCGCACATGGTAAATAGTATAATTCTAAACATCATAACTTAATAAATTTTTTAATGTTACAAGAAATTCTGAGATCGATTTTAATTACTTACGAGGTCAATTGCGGATTTGGATTTATTTTATATTTTTTTTTAAAAAAAATATTTTATTTTATTAAAGCTGGACTGTTGTTGCTAGCAATGAGTGTGTTTTGGAGTGCTTGCAAATGATAAAATGGCACCATTAAAACTCATTCAGAAAGATCTTGGGCACTACACCAAACTTGCCCAATTGGGTAATTTGGTTTGGCCATATAGGTATTGGCAAAAAGGAATCGGCGTTTCTAGAAATGAGCGTTTGTAAGCTGATTTTATGGTTTTAATAGCTTAGTTCAAAGGTTGTTACTTTGACGCTATCAATGAGTGGAACACGAGGGGATTTAAGCTTTTTTGCTCAATTAAAAAATGAGGCTTCATTATTTGTTTGCGACCAAATCTGTCACAATTTTGACTTCGAATGAAGGATCAATCTTTTGATTTCAGAAATAAAAGTTCTGTGAAAAATTTTTTAAGAGTATGATAATCGCGGATAAACTAGCTATTAAACAACAATAGAAGTTATACAATCTGTAAAACTTCTATTGGTTTCTGTTTTATATTAAAAACAAAAGTTAAATCTCGAAATTGAGATGATGCAATTTTAAATACTGCCCTTGGTAAGCGCCAAAAGTCTCTTTCTTTCGTCTTTCGTCTCTCGTCTCTCGTCTTTCTACTTTCGTCTTCCAACACTATACCCCTACTGTACAAATCAACTTGGTAAGATTGGGTGTAAGACTTCCACCTTTCGGCTCAATGGTTATTGCATAAGTTCCAGTACCATTTTCAAAATCAACTGGAATAATATGCGTTCCATCTCCTGTAAAAGTTGATAGGGGAATAGGATTAACACCATCTTTAAGCGACCAAAGCTGGAACACTTCATTGTCTGCAATCAAAGGAAGTTTTCTGATTTGAATGTAGTTTTCCTGACTATTTTCATTGATGTAGAAGAATAGTTCTGTCTCCTGGAATCCTGGCGTCGGACTCATGATTAATTTTCTACTATCGGGATTATTTACTTTGCGTAATATTTCAATAGTTTGATTTTGCTCATCTTTTAATGAATCACACTTGGCTTGAGCGTCGGCATAATTCGCTTGCATTTGATTTAACTCACCTCGTAAATTAAAGAAGCTATAGGCAGCGATGATCAGTGAAAGCGCAAGTAAACCGGTCAACCAAGGTAGTAATGCCCCTAAACCTGTACCTGTTGAAGGCGGCTCAGAAGGAGTTTTGATTCCACCCATTTGTCTGATAGAATCCAAAATATTTTGCTCCACTCCCTGCCTTGGTTCTATACCCATGGCACTTGCATATTTATGCAGGGCATTTTCAATATCAATTTTATCTTTTCTAAGTTCAGGAAATTCCTGGAGATAACCTTCGACTTCTTGTTTTTCACTCTCAGACAAGAGGTCTAGAATATAATATTCCAACAAACCTGATGATCTTATTTCCTCAATAGTCATATTCAATACTTTATAAAAGTCCTTTCAACAATAATAAAAGCAGGATTATGAATCCAAACAGCAAAGATGACTCCTTATCGAGTTTTTCCCGTAAAATATCAATAGCCTTCTTCACCCTGGTATTAATGGTACCAAGGGTAGATCCAACTCTTCTGATAGTTCACTTTGGGAATAACCACAGGTAAAGATAGTCCAACACTATGGAGTACTTGTCTTCCATTCCTTCGAGGGAGCTTTTTGCATCCATCGAAAACTCTCTGGATTCAGTAAAACTACTACTATGTACGTTATTATCTATTGAAATGGTTTTTTTCTCAACTTGGAATTTTTGCGTTCTAGAGATATCAATAGAAGAATTACGCAAAATATTGATCATCCATGTATATAATGTGGACTTTGTAGCATCATACTGGTCAATTTTACTCCAAATTTTCATAAAAGTGTTTTGAAGGGCTTCCTCAGCATACATTTCATTGCGCAGTTGTCTCAACGCTACACCATGAAGTGCTGGAGCATAATGTTTGTACAACAGCCTAAGTCCCTGTTCATTTCCGGACTTTATGAGTTCAATAATTTGAAGATCGATTGTCATATATTGATTTTTCAGATGCTAAACTAAAAACAGATTGCTAAATTGACAGTTTATGTCATATTTATGTTGTAATTCTTGTAATAAAAATAAGAAATATTTGTTTTCGAACAAGACAAAATAAAATCTCTCTAACATAAAAAAGGCGTTCTCACTTTTGAAAACGCCTTTTTTCTGTTAAAACTAGGATAAGGAAAAATGTTTAAAACTTTATATTTCTGTTAAGCTTTACGTGATGATAATGATTTAAAAGCAGCAACAAGTTGAACATAGTTAATAGTAATCAGCAAACTGCTATAATTTCTGTTTTTCATGATATTAGCTTTTATGATTGAATTTAAATTTATGCATTCAATATTTCACCGCCCAATACTCCTTTAAGGAATCTTCTGGCATAAAATATTCTGCTTTTTATCGTTCCAATAGGAACTTGCATGAGTTCAGCAATTTCATCATACTGATAACCTTCAAAGTACATCATAAAAGGTTTTGCTTGATCTTCGGGAAGTTCGTCGATATATTTTGATATTCTTTCCATTTCTAATGACGAGTAACCGCTGTTTTCTGAGTGTGATGGTGATAAATTGTAAACCCTGTCGGCATTGTTGATCCTAACTTTGGCTTTTCTATAACCATTGATAAATGTATTCCTGATGATGGTACTCATCCATGCCTTAAAGTTGGTACCTTCTTCAAACCTTTCCATACATTCAAACGCTTTTAAAAATGACTCCTGCATCAAATCCGCAGCATTGTTCACATCCCTTGTCAACTTCATGGAAAATCCTAGAAATAGTGGCTTGAAGCTTTCATATCTTTTTGCAAATTCTATTGTATTCATCTTTCTAAATTTTATGGTTAGTAACACTTCCTATAAGGCAATAGGCATGCCAAATATGTATATGACTGATTATCAATTATTTACGAGATGTTTTCGATAAATTTATTTCTGATATTTAAGAAATTCTTTTATATCAGAATTGCACTTATACATTTCTTGACCGAAAATTGACTGGCCAATGAAATTTAGATGGACTTAAATTTTTTTGTCTCGGACTATTAAAACATTCTTGATTTCAAAAACGTATTGGTGGAGGTACAATGCCAATCCTATAAAAATAAAAAATTCAAATCATGACAACCGCACCTTTCTATAAAGTTTGGCAAAAGCTAAATGATGATTCTTTTGAACTCGTCAGTAAATTGGGCAAAGAATGCCACATGGAAATTGTTACCATACAATCTGAGTTTGAAAGCAATTTTTTCGGTTCTAACGGAGAATTTATCAAGGGTATCAGAGGTAATGAACCCTCAACGATAAATTTCCTCAATGAACAAAATAAAGTCATTGCTTCTGTGAGGACTGTGAAGCAGTTTTTTATGACCTATGTTTTAAATATTGGTCAGATTTCTTATTTAGTTAGTGCAGAAAATAGTCCCTTCGCATCCATAACCATCAGCCAGGGAAGTAATAAACTGGTCGAAGTGGCGAAAGATCAAAAAAGTGAGGAGGATAAACTTGCTTATTTAACTACCTCACCCTCCTACCCATTACTTTTGGATTGTTTGGTCATGCATCTTTTCCTGCCTCTTTTACAAATAAACCAAAATTTCAATACTTCCAGCTTGGTGCAAAATAGTCAATTGCCTTTTCAAACCCAATTGTAAAACCTCACAGGGTGCATTTCATCACTTCGTTTAAAATACCCCAGAGGGGTTAAATATTAATAACCATGGATGAAGTCCATGGCGAAAAATGAAAAGTGAATATGATTTTGTCGGGATTTTTGGCAGAAGCTTCCAAAAATCATGACAAAATCCCAACTACAAATTTAAGAAGTGATGAAATGCACCTCCTCACACCACCTGAGTAAATCAAACAGGTTTTTGTAAATAGCTAAATAAAAAAGAGCTCATCCTAAGACAAAGCTCTTTTATGTTTTACAATGGTTCGGAAGTAATTTAAGCCGCAATTTTGCCAAAATCCAATATTTCATTAGATAGACGATTTTTTTTTTTTGCAAGTTAGGGTCAATTCCGGGAACTTTAAAAAATAAAATTGAGCAATAAATGGTTTGATAATTCGGTCTTTACATCCCATATTGAAATTGGAATTGATCTATTTTTTATCGATTCCTTTTCTTGCTACCCTATACCTATGTTTACAGCTGTCAAAGTAGCATTGAAATGAAAGTGTAATTTTTTCTTCAGCTCTTGCTTGGCAATTTGTTAGACCTGTAAATTGTTTAGCATCTCTGAAATTGAATTCCATTTGAAATCTTGCTTTGTAGTATCTAACCACTTGCATCGCATCCCTTTCAAGATTTGTTGAAAAATACATTGACATATTTGTCACATTCCCAAGACTGTTTAAATATTCCACACAAACCAGCAAGATGTTCCTTTTTAGATTCACCGAATTAACAATCAAACTATAAACACGAATCTCCTCATCCTCACATTTGTTTAACCTCCCTTTTATCAATTTTTTAGTATTCACTTTGCCAGCAAATTTCTTTTTTCTCCTCTTCCTGATTTTTGAGATCCATTATAAAGATATCTAAGGTTAGCGTCCACTCGTAGCCTTGATATAAATTCCATTCCTTGACTAACTACAGAATTGTATATTCAAACTTACTAAAGTACGCATCTGCTACCAATACAGGGGATATAGCTTTTAAATCCTTTGCCAATTCTTCAAATTGTTCACTATATTGGCCCATCATCGTTTTATCATTATTCTTTTTGTTGTGTTTTTTGATTGAGCTGCATACAGATGATAAGCTGTATTTTTTTACATCAATTACGCTATAACAGCCTATCTCTAAACCTTTTCATATCTGCTGCTGCATCCTGAATAAAAATAACCAAGCCCAGGTGTACACTTTCCTGATTTACTGATGAAACTTGGGTCAACCAATTATAAGTTCGTCACTGCATTGATCACTAACAAACTTGAGTTGAAATCCAGCCAATCAAACTCCTTCGAAAAGTTACTTCTGTAACTACGCTCTGAGTAAGAACCATGTCGTTCTAACTGAAGAAAAATTGATCTTACCCTTAATGCTTAGAATTACAGTAAGATATGAGAAATAAATCTACTTTGAATTACACCAATACCAGACATTTTTAATAAAATTGCATCTATGAGGCAATTGCCTTTGATGAATGCGTGTTGAATAATCATGTGCTAGATGATTGTTCAGATTGGCTCTGCTAATTAACGCATTCATCTTTTATCTTATTTCTTTCATCTTTTTTCTTCCGAAGTATTGTTTATCAGAAATATGAATTTTAAAATTTCCCTAAGCGCGCTTAAATAAAGAAGCTACCAAGGAAATGACCAACAATACTGCAAATAGGAAAAATACAATTTTCGCTATGCCCGCGGCACCAGCGGCAATTCCTCAAATCCAAAAATTGCAGCAATGATCGCAATTATAAAGAACCAAAGAGCTAAACGTAACATGATTATATATTTTAAAATTATTAAATGCTTTCTATTAAATAGTCTCAAATCATTCATTTGTTCAATTTCAGATTATTTTTAAGATTGATAAGACAATACTTATATATATAATTAAAATTGCAAAACATTGTGGAAGGTGCAAGGGTTATAACTTACGAGGCTACTAGATTTGGATATAGGCTTCTCAAAATCATTCCGTAAACACTTAAAGCAATTATTTTTGAAAATAATTTTCACGGCTTTTTTATTCATTTTGACCATCCTTCCTTTTAGTAAAAACAGAAGTTGGGTTTTCAGAATGCCCCTTTATCTGAGTCTTCAAGTGCTAGTTATCTCCTTAATTTACTTAGTTTATTGTATCATCACTTTATCTGATTATTATGACTGGTTGCCTTTGGTAGTCCTGCTTTATGTGTTAACTATCCAACTCAAAAGGGTTTTGGGCTTTGCTTTAGACTTCAGAAGACAGGTACCGGATTATGATCCCTTAAAATTTTCATCCAATACCTTTTCATTGATTTCTTACAATGTCTATCAGGACAATGAAAAATATGACGAAGTTGTGTCCTATCTGAAATCTGTAAATTCCGACATTTTATTATTGATGGAAGTAGATGACGCTTGGGCACAGAAAATTAAAACGCTTGATTATTCATACGGGGTAAACGTTCCATTGGATAATACTTATGGTATGATTTTACTTTCAAAGTATCCCATCATTAAAAGTGAAATTTTGTATAGAGTGGAGAAAGATGTTCCATCTATTGTAGCTGATACAAATTGGTGAAAAGGTAGTCCATTTTTGTACCGCACATCCCAGACCTCCAATTCCGCCTGAAAGTGATTCATCCATTCCGAAAGAATTGGAATTGATCCACCTTGCTAATTCAATAAAGTCTGTAACTCCTGATCACATCTTAGTGGTAGGTGATATGAATGACGTGCCTTGGAGTGCCAGCTCCAAAAAATTCAAAAGAACCACCAAACTCAAAGACCCTAGAATTGGGAGAGGATTATTTGGGACTTTCCCATCTTATTTCCCAATTATGATACCCATGGATCATATATATTGTTCTTCGATTTTTCTGTAAAAGAATCAAAACTTTGAAGCCAATGGTTTCTGATCATTTACCCATCTTTGAATTTGGTCTTTAAATTATCATATGTTTTTCAATAAAAATAAACTTTCTAATTAAAGTATTCAAACAAAGCCCAATACATAGACCTTTTCAAAAAAAAATATATGGAACTAAATACCTTGACTAACAATCAATTAGAACTAGGTGCTTCACCAAATGAAAATGGTGTTTACTTTCGAGTTTAGGCACCAAATGCCGAAAATGTATCCGTCGTTGGGGAATTCAATGACTGGAAGGTCGAGCCAATGAGTTGTTTACAGAGGATGGACAGTATTGGAGCACTCAGGTAGAAAACCTTAAAGCTGGTACTGAATATAAATACGCCATCAAGACAAAATCTGGTGAAATTTATACCGAAATGATCCCAGAGCAATTTTATTGACCAACAGCTCTGGCAATTCTATTGTTTATGAAGATAAATTTGACTGGGAAGATGACCAATTCAATTACCACCTATGAATGAGTTGATCATTTATAGAAATGCATATTGGCACTTTTCATGCAAAAACAAATGGTCAGCCAGGTGATTTTATTCTGCCATTGAAAAAATTGATCATTTAGTGAAAATTGGGATCAACTGTGTAGAAATAATGCCCGTAAATGAATTTGCGGGTGACTATTCTTAGGGATATAATCCAGCGCATCCATTTGCAACAGAATCAGCTTACGGAGGACCTGATGCTTTCAAAGCATTTGTAAGCTTGTCATCAAAAGGGAATTGAGGTTATCCGATGTGGTTTTAATCATTTTGGCCATCATATGGACCTTTGGCAATTTGACGGCTGGTCTGGAAATGGTAAAGGGGGCATTTATTTTACAATGATTGGAAGTCAACTACTCCCCTGGGGTGACAGCAGGCCTGATTATGGGAGACCAGAAAGGTCTTACATCCATGATAATGCCATGATGTGGTTACGTTTTCAGATGTGATGGTTTGAGGATGGACATGGTTCCATACATCAGAAATGTACATGGTGACGAGTCTTTCCAGATGCTTCTATGGAAGAAGGTTTTACTTTATTAAAATGGATCAATGACTCTATTCATGCTGAATTTCCAATAAAATCACCATTGCTGAGGACTTACATGGCAATGATTTCATCACAAAAAGTACTGCTGATGGTGGTTGTGGCTTTAGTGCACAATGGGACGCAGATTATGTACATCCTGTTCGGCAAATGCTAATCGCGGGAAATGATGAAAATCGAATTTGAAAAGATTTTGCCACGCTATCCAGAAAATACAGCAATGATACATTTTAAGCGAATAATATATACACAGAATCACGACGAAGTTGCCAATGGGAGCGCGAGAATAACTACGGAAGTTTGGCCAGATGATCCTCAAAATTATTATGCTGTCAATAAAGCGGCCTTAGGAATATGCCTTACACTCTCACTGCTCCGGGAATACCTATGCTGTTTCAAGGCCAAGAAATGTTGGAAGACCATTGGTTTGATGATCAAAACCCCATAGATTGGAAGTTATCAAAATTGAATGCTGGATTTGGCAACATGACCAAACATCTCACTGACTTGAGGGCAAATAGACATGGAAATACAAAAGGATTGACTGGTGGACATTTCCAGATCATACACTCAATATTGGGGATAAAGTGATTGTTTTCCAAGATTTTATGAAGACCGGACCAAGACGGAGTTTTAGTCGTTTTTAATTTTCAAGTAAAGTTTTGACTTTATAGCTTTTAAAGTCCGGTGACAAAGAAGGTGAACAAGTTTTTGTTTAGGGAATAAAAAATATCACAAAAGAATTCAGCCTGAGAAGGACCCACACTTCCTTGAAATCACCGAAAATGAGATGGCCGAAGGATAAATTTTCACTTAAGTCCTTTTGATTGCCACATATTATGGGTAAAAAATAAAATCTAGTCGTTTCAACACATTTGAGAGAAATCTCAATTTCCTTACATAAATCCATTAGTTTTAGAACAACTTTGCTGAATTAACCTTGATAACTATATATAAACATAAAACAATGAGACTCATCAATCAAACGTGTTTGGTAACGGGATCGAGTTCTGGCATAGGAAAAGCCATCGCCCGTAAAATGGCCATGGAAGGAGCCAATGTGATCATCAATTACTACAGTGATAAAACTTTGCAGAAGAATTGGCTCATGATTTGGAAGAAATTTCTGTAGATAATGAGATGTTGGTCGTGAAGGGTGATGTTTCCAAACCAAAAGATGTAGAAAACATATTCAAAAAAACGATTGATAAATTCGGTGCATTAGACATTTTGGTTTCCAATTCAGGCATTCAAATTGATGCCCCATCCCATGAATTAACACTTGAACAATGGAACCGTGTGATGGATGTAAATTTGACCGGGCAATTCCTTTGTGCTCAGGCGGCAATCAAAAGTTTTCTCATTCAAGGGATCAGACCAAATGTATCCAAGGCACTGGGAAAATCATCCACATGAGCAGTGTCCATGAAATCATTCCATGGGCTGGGCATTTGAATTATGCTTCGTCCAAAGGTGGCCTATTGATGTTGATGAAATCTTTAGCATTGGAATATGGTAAAGACAAGATAAGAGTCAATAGCATTGCACCAGGGGCTATTCAAACGGCCATCAATGAAGAGGTTTGGTCGTCTAAAAAGGAATGGAAACTTATTGAAATTGATTCCATATGGTCGAATAGGCCAGGTTGAAGATGTTGCAAATGCAGCTGTGTGGCTTGCATCTGATGAAAGTGATTATGTGACAGGCACCACAATCTTTGTTGATGGAGGAATGTCATGCTATCCTGGGTTTCTTGACAATGGTTAATATAATTTCAAGATTACCCACTATTAATTGTACCTTTACTAAAGGAATAACTTATAAACTTATCGTATTCATGGAAGAAAATGAATCATTAAATATAGCGATCATTGATGACAATGAAGGTGACATCATCATCATAAAGAAGCATTTACAAAAATATTTTCCAAACGCTGCTTTTGTGACGGCTGACTCCAAAAAAGCATTCGAGGAAAAAATTCAATGGATGGAACCTCACATTGTGTTGAGCGATTACAACTTGCCAGATTGTACTGGATTGGATCTGCTTTTGTATACCAAACAACATTATCCCTCTGTACCTTTTGTATTTATCACTGGCATGCTCAATGATGAAGAAAAAACTGCCGAAGTAATCTTAAATGGCGCTAATGGTTACATTTTAAAACAAAACGTAAGCACCGTAGGTCCAAAAGTGGCAGATACTTTATTCAAAAATAAAGCTATGGTTTCAGAAAATGACCTCAAAAGGAGGAAAATGGACGAGTTATCTATGGGCATCGACAAGTTGAAGCAATACATAACTGACCAAAAAGACCATTCAGAACTATTAAAAATCGTCACTGAATTGGAATCAGGAATTCAGTTTTTAAAATTTTAGTCAATTGTAATTTTTTATTATTGTGAAAGAAACATTAGCAAGAGAAAAAAACGTCCTCAACTCCACTTTTTTCACTATTTTTTCTTTAGTTGCACTCCTTTCCGCCATCCTATTATTATCCTTTGTAGAAAATCACAATTTCAATAAATGGAGGTTATCCCATAATATCAATTATCTTTTATATGATTATTTTGGTTTGATTCAAGACGCAGAGACAGGCCAAAGGGGATATGCCTTGACCAATGATGAGACATATTTAGAGCCTTATTATACAGCACTTTCAAAAATTAAGGAGAAAGAGCAAGAAATAACCTTGGCCATCGGTGAAGATGTGGATCGTTCTAGGCAATTCAAACAAATACTTGCTTTAAAAGAAATAAAAATTCAGGAGCTCATTCATACCATTTCCTTGATGAAACTTGATAAAAGAAAGGAAGCTTTGGACATCATCAATTCCAATACAGGTTTGACAAATATGACCCAAATCCGCTTGCTCATTGGCGACTTCAAAACCCAAGAAAGATTGAGAACTTCCCAAACAAGAGAAACCTACTCACGATATAAAAATATAATTTATATCTTGTTTGTAGTAGCTTTAATTGTCACTGGATTCAATTATTATAATTTGAGAGGCCAAATTACCCCATTGATTACACATCTCAAAAATGTGAATAGCAACCTCCAAAAAACAGTAAACGAGAAAGAGTCAGAAATCCAGGAAAGAATGAGGGTGGCCGGAGAAAACGCCAAATTACTTCTTCATTTAAATCAAAAAAACCAAGAGCTCAATCACTTTGCCTACATAGCTAGCCACGATTTACAAGAGCCTTTACGCACGATCAAAAACTTTATTCATCTTTATGAAGAGGAGTATGGCGACAATCTCAACGAAGAAGCAAAATCCTATTTTGATTTTATCACCAAGGCCAGCACCAGAATGTCCAAACTTATCCATGGTTTGTTGTTGTATTCCAAGATTGGTTCTTCAGCTTCATTTTCAAAAAATGACGTCAACCAATTGATAGAAGAAGCCAAAGAGAACTTAAATACACTGTTGGAAGAAAGAAATGTCATTATTGAAGTAGAAGATTTACCCACTATTGATGTTTACAAAATCGAAATGGAACAACTTTTCCAAAATCTTATACAAAATGCAATAAAATTCTGTCCTGGTAAACAACCTCACATCAAAATTGGTTATAAAGATTTACCAAATGAGTATGAGTTTTTTGTTTCTGACAATGGTATAGGAATGGACCAAAAAGATATACAAAAAATATTTAATATGTTTGCAAGGCTCCACAATGAGAAGGAATACGCAGGGCAAGGTATTGGTTTAGCATTTTGCAAAAAAATTGCAGAGCTTCATGGAGGTAAAATCAGCGTAGAAAGTCAATTGAATAAAGGAACTACATTTTATATAACCATATCCAAAAATGTGGAGCATGTTTAAAAAATTACAAAAAGTATTGCTTGTAGATGATTCAGAATCAGATAATTATATTCATGCAAGAAAGATTGCAAAAGCTGATGTGACTGATGAAATCATTGTAAAATATAGTGGGATAGAAGCATTGGACTACCTATGTAATAAAAATAGCGAAGAAGATTATCCTAGACCACAATTGATTTTTCTAGACATCAATATGCCTGGTATGAATGGTTGGGAATTTATGGAAGCTTACGACCAAATAGAGGACAAAATGAAAGCAAATGTTGTCATAACCATGCTCACTACTTCTATTGCAGACTCCGATAAAGAACTAGCTATGAAACGTAGTGACATCAATGCCTATGAAAACAAACCATTGACAGAAAAAAAACTTTGGAATATTCTGGAGAAATTTTTTCCTGAACGGTTTGTGGACGAAAAATAAGATTTAGGCCAGGTCATTGTCTTGAAAAGTATAAAACAATCATTGCAGTGCAGAGCTTACAAAGATATTTTTACTTTGTTTGATGTGTACAGTACCAAAGATCAAAGTCAATAATCCCAAAAATATAACAGCCCATGTTCCCATGCTAGGAATAGCCTGCTCAGGAGGTAAGATATCTTGTAGAGGCAATAAGAAAATTTCGGATGGATTCCCTGAAGAATTTCCCTCAAATATTAAATTTTGTCCATTTATGATGAAAGCTCCAATTTCGTTATTAGAACAATTGTTGATATCAAACCTTTGTAAATCAGAAAGTCTCAACACAACAATATTAGTTTGATTGCAACTACTTTCCTCCCAAAAAAGTAAATCTCCTTCCAATTTTGGATTATCATTTTGTATTTCATCATTGGTCACTGTAATTTTATTGAGGGTTTCAAGATCTAAAATTGCAATTTCGTTGTCTGCAGAAAAATCACCTTCTTCCCAAACTAATCGGTTAGAATTATAAGAAACTCGCCCATCTGGTCCTTCATTATCAGAAACGATCAACGAATTACCAGCTTCTATGATGTTATAAAGAAATATATCCGAATCTGAATTTATTGGGTCAACTCCTTGCCAATATACATAAACACTATCTATATGCAAGCTGGTAACTGATGATGAAATACCTAACGTAATATTTAAAAAATTAGCTGGAATCGCAGCTTGATTGGCATCAAACAGAAAAATATCTATAGCTCCAGGTGATTGCAATGTCCAAACAACATAATGGCCATCGACATCAGGGTCATATTGAGATTCTGTATCATTGGTAATATCTGTAACTGTACCCGTCGAAATATTGTATAAATAAATATCAGTATCGGTCTCCATCAATACCTTCCCAAACAACAAAATTGCCTGATATTTTAGGGTCATCTTCGTTTCCTACTCTATTTGAAATGTTGATGATTGGGCCGTTTGTAGATATTCTGTACAACAATATTTCATCATCAAAAGCATCATTATTATGTTCCCAAACTACATAATCGCCAGATATCTCAGGATTACGATCGAAGTTTGAAGCATTGTTGGAAATATTTGCAACCGTTCCATCAGTTAAATTGTAAAGAAATATTTCAGAATCATTGCCATCATTGCCGCTCCATACAATATACGAACCATCTGATTGTGGTTGATTATCAGCATTCGGCAAATTATTGCTGATATTGGTAGCATTCAAACAATTTGCTGATTGCTCATCGAACAAAAAGTATTTTATGTTGGTGGGACCTCCTGATACATCTAAACATTCCCAAGAAATGATGTTTCCCGAAATTGTTGGAAAATAATCATCCTTTTCTGAGCAATTAGATATATTTTCATATTGTCTTGTAATTAAGTTTATGAGATATACCTCTGATTCTGAACAATTGGTAGTCACAGTAAACACGGCAAAATTATTATTAATATTTGCTCCAGATTGATCCTCACCTATGTCATTGATCATGAATGTGTTACTGGTAGAAATCTGATACCCTTCCAAAGAAATTCCTCCATCATTTTTTTCCCACATAACAAAATCTCCATTGACAACAGGCTTAAATTCATCAGTTAATGAATTTGTTAAATTCATAGGCGCACCTGCGTTCTCAATCAAGTGTAAATAAATATCATTTGTAAAATTCATGTTATTTTCAGCAGCCCAAACAACCGAGTTTCCATCCAATCTAAAATATCCAGCCACAGGTGATAAACCAGGATTTATCACAACAAAATTGGCAGGAATCGGAGCTTGATCCAATTGGAATAAAAGCAAATCGTCACTCCTCCTCCATAAGATATTATTACCTGAAACCTGTGGATCAACATCTTGTATTACGTCATTTGTGAGATTGAGAATCACCTCATCTTGAATATTATACATAAATATATCTGTAGACATTCCGCTGATGGCTTCCCAGACTACTTTATTTCCATCAATTTGTGGGTCATCATCATTATTGGGTGTGTTGCTTATATTGATTGCTGGCCCATTTGTTGAAATTTTATACAAAGAAATTTCATCAAAACCTATATTGAATGATTCTTCCCAAACTATGTAATCACCTGAAATTTTTGGATTTCTAGGAAATGTTCCTTCTTCAGAGACTTGGATTGTTGCTTCTGTTACCAAATTATATAAAAAAATACGTCTGGTACCTGCGTCATTATTTTCATAAACTATATAATTCCCGTCTTGGTCGTGTTTTGAATTTGAAGAATTTCCAGTTCTCTCCATGGAAACGCCATTACTGCATATTTGTGCGTAAATTGGTTGATTGATGTGGATAAGGGTCAATAATAAGAAAGCGTAATAAAATTGAGATACTTGCATAGTTGGTCTTTTAGCATTACAAATATACAAAGCTACTCCATAGTATATTCCATCAAACCTATTTTACAAGCGTATAATGCCCAATTTTAACATAAAAATCCAATGATTCTATTGAAATAATGCCAATTTCACAAATTTACCACTTGGCAATACATGCAATTTAAATCACAATGATTTTGAAATTAGTCAATTTTAAGCTAAGAACATGAAATGCATATAAAATTTGGATTATCAATAATTTATATTCTATATCCATATTGACTTATTAGCCCTCCCTTAAAAAAAAGTGGCGAGATAAACACAATCATTTATCCCACACTTCAAAAAAAATTTATACAATTAAAGACTTACTTTCAGTTCATCTTTACTTTCTTCATACACTTCTAAGGCTTACTACAGCCTTAGCCATTTTAAATAATTGAAAACTTTCCAATCGGGGCTATCCCAATATTCTGCTTCAGTGGGTACAAATTTAATTAGTCCCAAATTTGGACTATTAGGCCCATCTGGAAACCAAGCCTTGGAGAAGAAATTAAATAATTGCTCCTTTTTAATAGGGTCTAAAACTTCATAAGCATGTCCCTTTATATTTAAAAAGGTATCATCACTGGGAATGGAATATGATAAAATTACTTCAGAATCACTATTCAAATCATCCACCTTTGTGGAATGGGAATCTGTAAAAAACCAAATGTTCCCATTTTCATCATAAGAATTGGTGGCCATTGGTCTTATTTTTATTTCACCTTCGTCAGATTTAGTTATAAACATACAGGTCCTCATTTTATCAATAATGTTTTTCACTTTATCATGTTGTGCGTTCATAGTTTGCGCTTTTATTTATTATTAGAGCGATTAAAAGAATGATTTTGTTCAATTTACATAATCTTATAAAACCATAAATATGCCAACAAAAAAGCGAATCTGTAAGGCTTAAACCTTCCAAATTCGCTCAATCGTTAAATATTTAAACTTTTGAAATAAATGCTTTGCCATTTAAGTCTTTATCGCAATTATTTAGATCCCATAAGCCAAACCAATATTGAATCCTACGGTTCTATTTTTAAGATCATTGATACCCAAAACATTAGTGTTAGCCAAATTTGTCAAACCTAGATCTGCTCTCAAATCCACATTCAACCAAAGTCTAGAACCAACTCGATAATTAAATCCTCAACCACCCCATGGCCCCAATATCAAAACTACTGTAACTAGGTTTGACATCAACGTTATTTGTCTTGGCGCTCATTAAAAACCCTGGAGAAAATCCCAATTCCAATCGTGGTCTGAATGCATCTCCCAATTTGTTGAAAAAGAATTTATACAAAACTGGAACCTTTACATAATTGAGATCCACTTCGAATTCGATTTAAACTTCTGTTGGAATACAACAAATCTACTCAATACCCGACATTTCATTGAGGCTATAGGTTGAGGTAAGGCCAAAAACCAAACCTGGATTAACGTCTGTATTTTCACTATTCACATTGGCAAAATTGATCCCAATTTTAGGGCCTAAAGAAAAATTATCATTGGATTGTGCGCTTAAACTCAATCCACAAAATGCAATTACGCAAGCAAAAAATAGTTGTTTCATAATAATTTGATTAAATGAAATTAATGGTAATGATTGGTGATAAAATCACCTCAATCAATGTAATTGGTTATTTTGTGGTCGAGTCTTTTTTCAATTGATCGTTTGCAACCAGTACAATCTCCACTCTTCTGTTGAGTTCTTTCCCATCGTCCGTTTTATTTGTTGCAACAGGGTCACTTTCTCCAAATCCCATAGATTTCAATCTAGCGGAAGAGACACTATTTTCATTTAAAAAGGACAAAACAGCATTGGAACGATTTACGGACAATTTCTGGTTGTACGCGCTATCGCCATCACTATCTGTATGTCCCAAAATATTGACGTGGGTATCTTTATATTCGGTAAGCGATGCTGCTAGTTTAGAAAGATTATCTTTGGTAGTGGACTTTAAAGCATAACTATCAAAATCAAATAGCAATCCTGAGTCAAAACTTACCACTATGCCCTCTCCTACTCTGACAACCGTAGCATCATTTCCGAGATCATCAGATATATCACGAGCAGCTTTGTCCATGTAACTACCAATTATACCACCAGAAAGTCCACCAACTGCTGCTCCAAGAATGATACCAACGGCTCTGTTCTTTTTGGTCAATAGGGCACCCGCAGTAGCACCTACCGCTCCTCCAATGATTGCGCCTTGGGTTTTTTTACTGGTATTGCATGAGCTAAACACCAAAAGGGTAGCCAAGAAATAGACAAACAACGATTTCATCATGTTGTAATTTAATTGTTAAATAAAAGTCACGGATAAAATAGAAAGAAGAAAAAGAGGTGAACACAAGAAAACTCATGTACATGTGACATAAAATGTTCACCTCTTATTATTTCGTATTATCTGAGATTGATCAGAAATGCAGCATAAAAATACTTGTTGCTTCCGTCACCATTCTGAAATTGGAAGTCACCGACTTCCTTATTGGTAAACTCTATGTAAGGAGTAAACCCAAAATTATAACCTAGTTCGATACCAAACTGCTGTACAGGATTGAAAGTAGCTTGCAACTGGCCAGACAGAGTGAAATTTTTGTTCTCAAAATTGTCACTCAAATTATCTTTCATTAAAAATCCTGCTTGAACTCCACCACCAAATGAAAGGATGGAGTTTGGAATAATTTTAATCAAAACAGGAATACCAATGTAATCTCTATTGAGTTTGAAATCTGCAATTGGAGTTTTCAATGTAGAAGTCAATCTCTGGTAAGTAATACCAGGTTCTATGCCAATTACATCAGTAAAAAACAATTGATAATGTAATCCAAGGAATAAATTTGGATTGGAAGTAACATCAAAAAGTGCATTGTCATTAAGGTCTAAATCAGCATATGTGCCACCTATTTTGATGGTTGGCTGAGCCCAAACAGAGATCGAACCAAATACCAACATAGATACAACCACGAATGATTTAATTTTTAAAAAGCTCATTTTTATTATAGTTTATTTAATATTTTTAAAACGATTAATACTACAGCAACGATCAGTAATAAATGGATCAAGTTACCTACAACGGCCCCGAATCCTATAAATCCAAACAGCCATCCAACGATGAGTAAAACAATAATTATTGATACGATGTCTCTCATGATAATTAATTTTAATTGAGTTTATAAATAGATTATTTCTTTCTGAATATCACGGCAACAATGATCAAGACAACTGCCACTCCTACCCAAAATAATGGGTTTTCAAATATTGCAGGTGAATCATTACCATCGAGATCAACATCTATATCTAATCCGCCTTGAGCAGAAAGTAAAACAGATGTTAGTGTTGATAATATTAAATGGGTAATCTGAAAATCAGCTTGTTCATTATGTTGTGTTTATAATGAATAGCTTGAAGGGAGAAATATGTTTTAAATCGAAAAATTAATTTTATTTTGAATGTGACAATATCAAAATTAAGACATACAAAATACTGGTTTTATGAGATATACATATTGACATTCTTTATAATTTGAGTTGCCAATTATAAAATAATAAAGAAAATAATCAGTTGTAATTGAGGATAAAAACCATGAATTTTATTATTCTAGGTAGTATTTTTATTTCTACATGGAACCATTTAGTGGAAATTGCCCAAAATTGATTTACCTATCAACTCTAAGAAAATGGTCATAATGCCTTTCAAAATAGCCAAAAAAAAAAGGAGCCATTAGATACAATGACTCCTTTCTAAACTAAATTTATTGTTTGTATTTTAATAAGTATTAAGGTGGAGTCAATATCATTCAAAAAATGTCAATTTTCTGTGACACTTCGGCTGTTTTTGTCGCAAAAGCGCTGCCATTACTTTTCAAACGAGCTTAGATTGACGAAAAATTTCCTGATTTTCTGAAAAGAAAGTACCCACTAAATAGTTACCTATTTTGACACATAAGTGTCACTTGGCAATATGCCAAACTCTTCCTTAAACTTCTTGCTAAAATGACCTTTATTGGTATAGCCAAGCACATCAGCTACCTCACCACAGCTCATTTTTCCATTTTGCAACAATTTCAATGCATGATTCATCTTAGCACTGATTGCAAATTGCTTGATAGATTTTGAAAACATCAATTTAAATCCTATTTGCAGTTTAGTGGGGTTAAGGCCAACCTTCCTGGCTATTTTTTGCACGGTTGGTGTGTTATTCAAATTATCAATGATGATATCTTTGGCATCTTTAACCCTTTCATAGTCTTCAGCAATAAATTTGTAATTACTTGTATTTTCCAATTTTTCTTCTCTATATGATTTTAAAAGATCGTTGATCATGGCAAGTGTTTTTGATTCAAGTTCCATTTTGCGCTCCAAACCCATTTTGGAATCTTCCACCAAGTTTAAAATGGATTGAGACATTTCAGGTATCAGCGCACTTTGAAAATAGAGTGTTTCTTTGGCTTTAGTGTCTTTGAAAAGCGACACTATTTGTTGTGGAAATGAATTGATGTCACACAAAACTTTTTCAATAAAATCCACTCTATTTACGGCTATGATCACCATCTTCATCACACTATTCCTAGCAATGTTGATTTTGTGAGGTGTATCAGATATAGGTGCAAAAATAGCAGATGTAGCAGCTGAAACTTCTTTGTAAATTTTCTCATCTTCGACTATTACACTATTACTACAATTGAAAAAAAGTAGATTGGTGGCACTCCATCGTTACTAAAATGAAGTTCAAGATCGTCTTTTAGTGTACAATCCATGATAATGGCACTTACTCCATGCTCAAGATCAATACCTGTCATTTTACCAATTGCATTTTCATGCTCAAGATTGAGTATAACTTCACCGCATGCTATTTCAAACTTTTGCTTGAATGCCTTGCTCAATTGCTCAACCCCTCTTGCCAATCTGTTGTTTTCTACTAAAAAGTCTATTTTCATGAACTTGTTTTTTGATTGTTTAACCAAAACTCTTATATAAGGCTCTGTGCTAAAGACCTTTCATTAGGCAAATTGTTCGAAACGAAATAAAAAAAAAATTACTTCTTCTTTCCGCCTAGAAACACCAATTAAAAGTCCTATACTAAGCAAGTATAACCTATATACGAGATGAAATAAAGTTTTGGATCTCAGAAAACAAATTTTTATAGAAATATAATTACTTTCAATACAGGAGATGCAACTTACTATAAATCTCTGAATGACAGTCCTTTAGTATATTATTATGGGCCTTAGACTCGAGTAAATGGCCCATTTTATCATTGAGTAAAAAGAAATCGTCTTTATTGCATCCTTTTTTTTTTGTTTTTCAGCTTCATTTTTTTTGGATGCCAGCAATTTATGGGTCAAACTGGTAATGGTCTTTAGGTTGTTTTTCAATACAAAACCAGAAGCTGTATTTAAAATAGCAGCAGACTCTATGAATTCATGTTTTAACGAATGGGCGACAAATACCAAAGGAATGGCAAGTTTATTTGTGGTCTGGATACAAAACTGGATAGCGTTGATTTTAGGAAGGGTATAATCACAAAAAATAACATCAGGCCTTGTCCATTTTATTTTTTCATCAAATTCTTCTTTCGATTTACACACCAAAAAATAGAATTTTTAAATTCATACAACAAATGCTCTTTTATGGCTAGGATATCTTCTTGATTTTGGTCAACTGAAATCTAGCTTTTATCAATACTATCAAGAACTTCCTTTTTTGAAAAAGTCCCTTCAATGCGATTGACAATTTCCTGATTTTTGATGATGATGCAAGAAGGCACCTTTCTTATTCTGTATTTTGAAAAAAGTTCTTTGTGTTGTCTGCATCAATAGTTATGAAAGAAATGTCTTCCCGATCATCCACAATCTTTTGACTTACAATATCAACAATGGTTGAAGAACTCACCCAATCTGCAGTAAATACCAATACAAGTGGGCATTTCTCACTATTGGAGATTTCTTTTGAAATCAAATCAGTTGGTGTTGTGTTTTCGTAGTAAAATTTTCCCATCTGAATTAATATTGTTTTGGATCAATGCCAAGCTTTTTCATTCTAGAAAAAAGCGTTTTGTTATTGATTTCCAAAATTTCAGATGCAGAACCCTCTCCTGATACTTTCCCTTTGGTAGCTTTAAGTACTTTCATGATGTATCTTTTTTGCATTTCATCTAATGAAACATATTGTTCTTCATCTTCATTAATCACCTTCTCAGCTTTATGAAGGAACTGAAGATCAATAGTATCATCCTTAGATAAAATAACCCCTCTTTCTATGATGTTTTCTAATTCACGAATATTTCCTGGATAATGGTACCTTGTCAAAAAACCATAATCCTTCTTAGATATATTGATGACGTTTCTGCCCGTCTTCTTGTTCGTTTTATTCAAAAAATGTTTGATTAGGGGTGGAATGTCTTCCTTTCGCTCTCTGAGTGGAATGTTGTATATTGGGAAGACATTTAGCCTATAATATAAGTCTGATCTGAATGTACCTTCAGTTACCATTTTCTGTAAATCTCTGTTAGTTGCTGCAATAACCCTCACATCAACTTTGATGGTGTTGGCATTTCCAATTCTCTCAATTTCACCTTCTTGCAAAACTCTTAATAATCTTGCTTGTAAGGACAAAGGCAGCTCACCAATCTCGTCCAGAAATATTGTTCCTTTATGTGCTAGTTCAAATTTACCAATTTTCTGCTTGTCTGCACCAGTAAATGCTCCCTTTTCATGTCCGAAAAGCATACTTTCTATTAATTCTGCCGGAATTGAACCACAATTTACCTTCACAAGAATTTTATCAGAACGATCACTCAACTTATAAATAGAGTTGCAAAGCAGTTCTTTTCCCGTTCCTGTTTCTCCTAAAATTAAAACTGTGGAAGTTGTGTCAGCAACTTGAGCTACTTTTGCAAGGATATCTTTGTAAGCCTTGGATTGGGTGATGATATCTTCAAATTTAAAGTTTTCAATGGCTTCTTCAACCAATTGCTCTTTATGACTTTCTACATCTTCTGTCAGTTTTCATACTTTAAAAGTGCATTTTGAACAGGCTCACCTATAATGTCAATGGTGTTCTCCCATAAAATTCAATTCTATACCTGGCAGGTGCATGTCTAGTATCATGAAAAGTAAGTCGTAAATAACCTTTGATAAATCCTTCTCTTGGGGATTTCATAACCATTTGAAGTACTGCTTCTTTAGGATCTTCATCTTCTCCAAGTTTTATAAAAGATTCCATAACGGGGCCCAAATCAGTTTCTAAAAATAAATCATCCACTTTGATATTCATCAACTGATCATGGAGATGTTTTTTCATGCCTTCATTCATGAAAATAATTTTACCTGCCTCATTCAAATAGGCAACTGCATTTTTAGTATTGATATCATAGGAATAAATTTTTTTGTTTATTTTCTTTTGCATGTCATCAATATATTGATGGAGTTGATTTTATGGCAGTCCTTTTGGCTTCTAGGATAACATAGAGGCATAAGTTAAGATCAAGTTTAAATAAAAGACTTTATTAGAATCTAGCGTTTTGCCTTCAAGTTGTATTTGGCAATTGATTTTCTTATGCCCCAAAGCCTGAACTTCATTCCAAATTTTTTTCCAAGTCATCATGGAAAGTTCTGGATTGATATAAAAAACAGAAGGTGGTTGTGTTTTCATTTCTGCAAGAAATAACTTGCTCATGTATACAATGCCTCCATTTTGATCTACAACACAATAAAAATCTGGTGATGTATCACTCAATGTAGCCATTAAAGCATCAACATTGGTTTTTATGACTTGTTTTATCAATTTATGTATTGGTATCTATTCTTAATGTCTAATATCATAAAATGTTTTCTGTTATTTCAGTTTTTCTGATATTTAATCATTTTTATTTTTTATATTTAGCATAAATAATTGATTATCAAATGATTAAATCTTGGCATGGAAATAGTATGAAAGGTTTTAAATAAATAAAATGAATACTCACCATATGCAATCACTAAAGGGACAAAATCCATTGATTTATCAAGTTGAAAGAAAACTCGATTGGTTTTTGAAGAATTGATTGAATTTATAAATCAAGAAGATGAAAATCAATTAGCGACCATGAATAATCGCAACCTTTTAACAAATACAAAGATCCCATCAGGGAAACTTGATGATGGCATTGCTATAAAGAAAAGTTGTCAATGAGCTCCAATAATCGGGGTTAAATTAATTAAAAAAAAAATCGAATCTTTAACCTAAAATGGAATTTTAGAAGGTGTGAATTTGAAACTTTCTGCGGCTTCAGCAACTTCTTTGTCATTGAATACATCCACAAAAATATCTTTTATTTGCTCAAAAGCTTCGTTTTGCTTTTCATCCCAGTGAGACTCTCCAGTCACTTGGTCTTCCTCCACAAGATCTTCTAGCTTATCCAAAAAGAAAAGTGATTTGAGATCACCTTTTAGTTGATCAACAATAAATTTATTTTTGGATTGAAGATTGGCTTTATATTCATCTAGTGAGACTTGGGTAGCTCCATCCTCTACATCCGTAAATGAAATGGCTAAATAATTAGTAATGAATCCATTGAAGAAGGTTTTTTGCCAGAAGAGCGCTCCAATGAGGAGCAGAATGTGAAAACCCAAAACACACAACAGGGTAATCAATAAGGAGTGAATATATGAATTGAGAAAAATCACTGCTATCATCAGCATTAAAACATATATGATTGCACCAATGAAAAGATAAAGACCTAGTGTAAGTGATCTGCTGATTACATTCGCAGTATTAGCAGAGAGTTCTAGTTTGGTCAACTCAATTCTATTATCGATGTATTCATCGGCGTATTGATAAATCTTTCCAATATTGGTGAACCAAGTCATTAAGTCAGTTGATAGCAGTGAAAATCTATAAAAATTAAAATTAATTAATTATTGCCAAATGGAAATAGAATTATTCATTTCAATTTGACAAAATCCAATTAATTAAGACATTTTTGCATTTTTACCTGCATGTTTTACAGTTGCTTCCGCTTCCTGCATTCCCTTTACGATTTCATCAGAAGCCTCAGAAACTTTTGAATTAATGGTAGATTTTACATTAGAAGCGAAATCAGCAACACTTTGTTTTGCAGACTCTTTTACAGAGGCAAAACTATCCTTGGCTGTGTCCAACTTCTCCTTTGCAAGATCAACATATTCTGAAGTTGTTGCCTTCAAGTTTTCATTCAATTCTTTTGCTTTTGCGGCTGCATTCTTTCTTTGTTCTCTTCCTTTATCAGAATTCAAATAGTATCCTGCTACTGCCCCTGCTGCAACTCCAACAGCTATTCCTAAAATATTCTTTTTCATGATATAAATTTTAATTTTTTAATAATCAATTCGGATGTAGAAGGCTTATCTGAGTATATTTGTTCGATTCGATGTTTAAATATTGATCAATTTTCACTCTAGAATGAGCGCCTCTATTTATATGAACAAAATGGAGAGCAAAACATTTTAAAAGCATGATAATATTTCAATCAGCATTCAAAAAAAATAAACCATGAGCGATATAATTGATGACGCCAAAAAGTATGTAGAAAATGAAATTTTGGTCAACAAGGAAGATCAACCTCAAGAAATCATCAGTAAATATGCTGTTTATTCTTCTGGCCTTGGTATATTACCTGGCAATATTCTGTCTTCCGCTTCATTAGGCTTGGTGGTTTACAAAATGGTAGATGATCTCAATACTTTTTACAAAAGAAATGCAGAAGATAAATCAAAAATCATCGTCTTTTCTTTAGTGTCAGGTGCTGTTTACATCACATTAAAAACTGTTTTGGATGCCTTTTTTGAAAAGGTCCCACAATTGCGGATGTTATCTTCCATGGTTTCAGGAGCGCTATTGGCTCATTTGGTCATCACCATTACGGGAAAAATTGCCAATGGCATTCTTGCATCCAACAAACAAATGGAAGACCTCAATTTAAAAATGGTTGTTGCTCATTTGAGGGAAATGGCCTCTTCGGGAGATTTAAAAAAGGAAGTGATTGCAGCTTTCACTGATCGCAAAAAACTATCTTTTAAACAAGCTTTAAACCACTAAGACCAACCATGAAGGTCTCCACCTTTAGCAAACATCTTGTCGACTTTACTTGCTACTTTGGCATCTGGAATCAATTCTGGTGCATGGTGATTCTTGACCCTTGCATCGATGATCAAAGAACCATTGCATCCCCAGTGTTTATGTTCTGAGAACGCTCCTACGCCATAAATATCATGTGATGGATTGCTCCTAGTAAAAGTAACCCACAAAAAATTATTGAGGGTTGCTGCACCAAACTCTGCATCATCGCATAATATAATCATTGGAATCCCCTCGAGCGATATGGTTGATAAGTGCTCAACAAGCTCTTGAATTTCAAATTCGGCTTGCTGTTGGCTTACCCATTTTTTGTAAGACAACATCCAAACTCCAGGCATGGCAAAAAAGGCAGCTTTTACTTCTGGTAGACTACGCTCTAAATTAATCTCCTTCCACAATGATCTTTTAATTGCTCCTCGGCAAGCAATAACCAATTTGGATCCTGCATTCCAACCTGAGCCAGAATAATCCAAAGTATCAATGGTGGTTTTGGTTTGAAAGTGTAAATCCCTGCGCCAATCTACCCTTTGCAAAAAGTGCTGAAAAAATGGGTTGATGTGGTGTGCACTGATTTTGGGATCGTCGTCTTCTGCTGCTATAAATAAGTACTTTGCAAGTGATGTTTGTCCTGAACCCAAAATGCGGTTGGCAATGGTCAAGATTTCTTCAGGGGCCTTTTCTCTAAAAGGCATATATCTTTCTTTTCCTACTGCCAATAACAATGGGTGAACGCCGGCTGCGTCTACTGCATTGATGGATACTAAACCAGGAAACTCGCCTGGGGTCAAATCTTCAACTAAATTATGGATGAGATATCCAAAACTACTGTCTTCCTGAGGCGGTCTTCCTACGACTGTAAAATGCCAGAGCGCATCCTTTCTGTGGTATACTCTATCGACCTTCATCACCGGAAAATCATGTTGCAAACTGTAATAGCCAATGTGGTCACCAAATGGACCTTCCGGCATTTTGCGATCTTTTTGAATGGTTCCTGTGATGACAAAATCTGCGTCTGACGAAACAATGTGTCCTTGATCGTCCTTGAAATATCTAAATCTACGACCTGCCAACATACCAGCAAAGGTCAATTCTGTTATAGTCTCTGGCATAGGCATGATGGCCGAAAATGCATGAGCAGGCGGACCACCTACAAAAATGCTACACCTGAATGGTTCGTCACTCTCATTATATAAGGTGTGGTGATTGCCAATACCTCGATGTATTTGATAATGAAGGCCAATTTCTTCATCCAATTGATAATCATTGCCGCTCAGTTGTATGCGGTACATACCCAGATTGCTTTGCATGATGTTTTGTACTCCTGGTGCCATTGTAAATACTTGGGGCATGGTTACAAAAGCACCTCCATCCATTGGCCAAGACTTGATTAAAGGAAGTTTACTGATTTGTGTTGTTCCATAAGCAACTGGCTTATTAAAATAAGAACGCATGGGTAAAGCTGTCAGGGCTGTAAAAGGAGCACCCAAATATTTGAGTGGTGACTTTAAAAATCGGGATGGGTCAGCCTTCAATTCTATGACCTTTTTAATTTTGTCATAGGTTTTCCTGAATAAAAAATCCGTTCTTTCGTAGGTGCCATAAATATTGGACACTGCCTGAAATGGGCTTCCTTTTACTTTTTCGAATAGGATAGCCGGACCTTTTTTATCAAAAATCCTTCGATGAATTTCTGCAACTTCCAAGTCACCATCCACTTCAGATTTGACTCTGATGAGCATTTGGTGTTTCTCCAAATCTATTACTGTTTCTCTTAGATTTTTGTACATAAATATTTCTTTACGGCCATTTGTACCACTACAAACAAAACATTCTGTTAAAAAGATTGAGAAAACCCAACGTTTTTTTGTTATATAAACGTCAAAAATAACCGAACAAACCTATTTTTCAAATCTCTAGGCCTTATCTTTGCATCAATGAATATTACCGTAGAACATATAGCACAGTTGCTCGATGGAACCGTAGAAGGAAATCCTGCTTTAAAAATACATGCTCCTTCCAAGATTGAAGAGGGTTTTGAAGGCTCGATTGCGTTTCTGTCTAATCCAAAATATGAACATCATTTATACAATACCAAAGCAAGTGCGGTACTGATTTCTAAAGATCTGGTTTTGCTGGAAGATGCTCCATGCACTCTGATCAGAGTAGACAATGTCTATGAATCCTTGAGTCTTTTGTTGGAGCATTTCAAAGATGATATCAATCCTCAGGATCAGGAGATTTCCGAATTGGCTTTTGTAGACCAAACGTCACAAATTGGAAAAAATAGTGGAATCGGTAAGTTTACAACAGTAGGAAAATTTTCAACCATAGGGGATAATTGTACAATTGGTGACCAAGTCTTCATAGATAAACAAGTGAGGATTGGTAACAATGTATTGATATATCCCGGCGTAAAAATCTACCATAAATGTGTCATTGGTAATGATTGCATCATCCATGCCAATACTGTCATAGGAAGTGACGGTTTTGGATTTGCACCAAAGGAAGATGGCACTTTTTCCAAATTGCCTCAAATTGGTAACGTTGTCATTGAGGATAATGTAGAGATTGGAGCTTGCACGGTGATAGACAGAGCAACAATGGGTAGTACTGTTATTTCAAAAGGTGTGAAACTGGATAACTTGATCCAAATTGCACACAATGTAGCTATCGGTGAAAATACAGTGATTGCTGCACAAACAGGTATTGCTGGTAGTACAACAGTTGGAGAATCTTGTATGATTGGTGGACAAGTAGGACTTGCCGGTCATATAAAAATTGCAAATAAAACCTTGATACAAGCAAAGTCTGGTTTATCTGCAAATATTACTGAAGAAGGTAGGAAATTGTATGGATATCCGGCACTTGAATATCAGAATTACCTTAAATCATATGCATACTTCAAGAATTTGGACCAGATCGTAGATAAAATCAGGTCATTAGAAAAAGAAGTTGATAAATTACGCCAGAATAAAGATTAACACAAGATTCCATTGGAGATCTAGAAAACTTTCTTGTTATCATGAAGAAAAAAACACTTAAAGAGGCAATTGAAATTGAAGGTATTGGCCTTCATACTGCCAAACACACGACCGTTAAAATCAAACCGCAGGATACAGGTGGAATCAAATTTAAAAGAACTGACTTATCACCTGAGGTAATTATAGCAGCTGATCCAGCACATGTTACTAAAACTTCTCGCAGCACAACCATAGAACAAAATGAAGCTTCAATCACAACCATCGAACATTTGATGGCTGCATTGAGAGGCATGGGTGTAGATAATGCTTTGATAGAAGTTGATAATGAAGAGATTCCTATTTTGGACGGAAGTGCTAAATTTTATGTGGACAAAATCAATGCCGTTGGTTTAGTAGAATTGAGCGATGACATAGAAGAATTTATCATAGAAGAGCCCATCAGTTTGAGAGATGAATCTACTGGTTCTGAAATTATCGCATTGCCCAGTGATAAATATGAACTACATGTCATCATCGATTTTCCTGGCGCTGCTGTAGACGAACAAACTGCAGGTATCCATAACTTAGCGGATTTTGAAACTGAAATTGCACCTTGTAGGACGTTTGTTTTTACCAATGAATTGGAACATTTACTTGCTCATAACCTCATCAAAGGTGGTGATCTTTCCAATGCCTTGGTTATTTCAGAAAAAGGAATGACCCAAGAAAAATTGGATAATCTCACTTCCAAATTTGGTTTACCAAGCCATAAAATCAATCCCAATGGCATCATCAATAACACAGAGCTCCACTTCAACAATGAATTGGCGAGACATAAGTTATTGGATCTGATTGGCGATCTCGCTCTGGTTGGCAAACACATCAAAGGGAAAATAATAGCCATCAAACCAGGCCATAAGATCAACACGGATTTCGCTAGGATTCTAAAGAAAAAAGCCCTTGAGCAAAGAAAACTCAAAGGAATTCCGATGTACGATCCTGATCAGACGCCGATCATGGATATTGAAAAAGTAAAATCTTTGCTACCCCATAGATATCCTTTTTTGATGGTTGACAAAATTATTGAAATGTCTCCCAATCACGTTGTGGGCGTGAAAAACGTTACAGTAAATGAAGCTTTCTTCCAAGGCCATTTTCCAGAAAACCCTGTTTTCCCTGGAGTGCTGCAAATGGAAGCATTGGCTCAAACAGGAGGCATTTTAGCGCTTTCAAATGTCGAAGAACCAAAAAAATGGGATACTTACTTTTTGAAAATGGATAATGTGAAGTTTAAGGCAAAGGTTGTGCCTGGCGACACATTGTTGCTAAAAATGGAATTATTGACGCCCATCAGAAGGGGAATCGTTCACATGCAAGGTACTGCATATGTAGGCAGTAAATTGGTAAGTGAAGGAGAATTGATCGCTCAAATCATAAAAAGGCCAGAATAACGTTTTTTAATCATTAAATCAGAGTATTACAAAATGGAAGTAAATTTCAAAATGGTAGAAATCGATCCACTGGCTAACATAGCTGACAATGTTGAGATTGGTTCATTCACATGCATTGCTGGTGATGTAGAAATTGGTGAAGGCACTTGGATCGGTCCGCACGTCACTATTTTGGATGGTGTGCGCATTGGTAAAAATTGCAAAATTCATCCTGGTGCTGTTTTAGGTGGCATTCCACAAGATTTAAAGTTTAAAAATGAATATTCTTTGCTCGAGATTGGAGACAATGTCACAGTAAGAGAATATTGTACACTCAATAGGGGTACAAAAGATAAAGGCACCACCAAAATTGAGAACAATTGTTTGATCATGGCTTATGTTCACATTGCCCATGATTGTCAGATAGGCAGAAATTCTATTCTCGCCAATAGTGTAAATCTTGCTGGTCATATTTCTATTGGAGAACATGTGGTGATAGGTGGAATGTCTGCGGTTCATCAATTTGTAAAAATAGGTGACCATGCAATGATTGGTGGCGGATCTTTGGTGAGAAAGGATGTACCTCCTTATGTAAAAGCAGCAAGAGAACCCTTGGCTTATGCAGGAATTAACTCTGTTGGTTTGAGAAGAAGAGGTTTTTCTACAGAAGACATCAACATGATCCAAGATATCTATCGGTATTTATTTGTGAAAGGATATAATACTCGCCAAGCTATTGGAATGATAGAAACTCAATTGCCTTCTTCTGAATACAAAGACATCATTTTACAGTTTATCAATGATTCAGACAGAGGTTTGATGCGCGGTTTTAGGCAAAATTTGGGATAATGGATCTGGTCCTCAACAACATCTCCAAAAGATTTGCCTTCCAAACCATTTTATCCAATATTGATGTTACCTTTTCAAA
The DNA here is from genome assembly GCA_016715105.1 of Saprospiraceae bacterium. Taxonomy (GTDB): domain Bacteria; phylum Bacteroidota; class Bacteroidia; order Chitinophagales; family Saprospiraceae; genus JADKBO01. Next base: position 52,571 of record JADKBO010000021.1, read on the forward strand.
AGGCTCAACAACTGGTATTTCTGGCAGAAATGGATCTGGCAAATCAACTTTGCTAAAAATTGTTTCAGGACATATGAGCCCTTCTGTAGGTAATATTACCTACTCCATTGACAATCAGCCAATTCCTGAAGATGCAGTATACAAACATTTGGTTTTTTCTGCACCTTATATAGATTTACCGCCTTATTTTTCTATAAATGAACTTCTTACACATTATAGAAAATTTAAAAATGTAAAAATTAAAGATACCCAGGAGTTTATTGATTATTGCGAATTGCCTCAGGTAAAAGACAAACATATCGGATTTTTTTCCAGTGGAATGAAACAAAAAGTGTCCATCGCACTGGCTTTGAATACACAAACCAGTTTACTCATGCTGGATGAACCGACGTCTTATTTTGACCAGGAAGCTAAAAGTTGGTTTTATAATAAATTGAGTGAAATACAAAACACGACTACAATCATTGCTTCCAATGAAAAAGAAGATTTTAAAACAGCTTCCAGAATATTGGAATTGAAAGATAAATACCTCATCACTTAACTTCTTAAATCATACACAATGAAATACGCGATTTTTCTTTTTTGTAGTTTAATCATCTTTTCTTGTAAAGACAATAGCCCACAACCCTCTGATTTAGTTGGAAATTATACAGTGGAAGCCAAATTAAAAGAAAAAGCGGTTGATACTGAAGCCATCAAAGACACGATAGCAAAGGCAATGGAAGAAGCATCTAAAGAAATAGAAAAGGCTCGAAAAGAACTTAATGAGGAATTGGATCTTAGCAACATTGACACCACCACTTTAGAGGGAAAAATGGAATATCTTGGAAAATCTTTCGGAGCAAAAATGGGAAATATTGGCTTGGAAATGGGAGATTTGGGCAAAGATCTTGGAGGTTTGATTGGCGAACTTGCAGGAACCGGCGTATCACTTTCAGACCAACTATTACGGAATATAAAACTGGAGGTAGAACTTCAAGCAGACGGTGACATCAAGAGCACGAGTAAATTCATCAATTTTGGCTTGGATAATGCCAAATGGAGAGTTGAAAATGACCAATTTATTTTAGTAAAACCAGAAGGTGAAGAATCCGATTATTTCAAAATCATAGAAAGGAACGATACTGGGTTCTCAATAGAAAAAGATAAGGTGATACTCAATTTTATAAAAAAACAAGACTAAGCTTTTCAAGTATACTTAACTTTTAAAACATTGACCTTCTGCCAATCACACTACAAATTGGGCAAACGTGGGCATTATGACCTCTTGCTGGGCAATATTGGCGCCCAAAAAATATGATTTGTAAGTGAATCTTATTCCATGTGTCTTCTGGAAATAATTTTTTTAAATCTGCTTCTGTTTTTTCAACGTTTTTTCCTGTTGATAGACACCAACGTTCTGCTAATCTATGGATGTGGGTATCTACGGGAAATGCAGGAAAGCCAAAAGCTTGGGACATGACCACACTCGCTGTTTTGTGTCCAACACCAGGTAGTGCTTCTAATTCTTCAAAACTTTGGGGAACCTCTCCCCCATGTTTTTCAATCAACAAATGAGATAAATCAAATATTGCTTGTGATTTTCGGGGAGATAAACCACAGGGTTTTATGATGGCAGCTATCTCTGAAACCGTTGTTTGGACCATGGCATGAGGTGAGTCAGCCAATTCAAATAAAAAAGGAGTTACCTTATTGACGCGTTCATCTGTGCATTGAGCAGAAAGCAAAACCGCAACCAACAATGTATAAGGATCTTTATGTTCCAATGGAATGGGAGTAGTAGGATATAACTCCTCCAGTTTCGTAAGTACAAAGTTTGCGCGTTGCTTTTTACTCCAATTTCTACCGTCCTCTACCATTATATTTGATTCAGAAAGTGGATGGTATCGACGTTGTCTGCATAGTCCCAAAGCTCAGGTGTTTGCGCAAAACCTGGTAAAACAGTCTGCACAAATGGTAAGGGTTTACTAGAAACTACGCATTGTATTTGATCAGTAAAAGGCAAAATCTTTGTTTCTAAATCTACCTCGTCTTCATAGATTTCATAATTCAGGGTAGCAATTCGAGAAGTAAGGCTTGCATCTTCACACAACATCACAGAACCATTGTTTAGATATTTCACCTTATTCAACATGTATACAGCGATGTTGTAGTCAAAATTATTCTTGTATTTGTCATGAAGGTTGACGAAATTATATTCATGAAGACCTTCCATAACCATTTCCAAAGGAAAGTTGCGAGGTATGAGCAGTTTAGAAACATTCCTACAACCTAGGCCAAAGTGAATGAAAATATCTTTTCCCATTTTGAGGATGGTTTCCATATGGTCATCCTTATGCAGAACACCGATAGAATTACGATGTTTCCGTATGATGTGTGGCTGTTTTGCAAAATAGGTTTCAAAATATCTGGCTGAATTGTTACTACCTGTGGCAATAACACCATCCATATTGTTGAGGCGTTCTACAAATTCGAAATAAGGCTTTGCTTTTGGCTCAATGCTTATGAGTTTAGACAACAACGCTTTGATGAGTACACTGTCCTTTTCACTCAATTTGATGTGAGCGATGTGGTCAGAAACAAAACAGGATAAAATATCATGAAAACCAACCAATGGTAAATTTCCTGCTAAAATCAAGCCTATTTTTTTGCCCCCAACCTTTTCATTCAATTCATAAGAAGCTAGCCATTGCTCTAGTTTAAAACTGTCGAGCATATAATCCCGCACACCTTCTAAAGCAAAAATGATATTTTCTTTATTGAACCATCGGTTGTGGGCCGTTGCCAATTCTATTTGGTCAGTCCAATATTCATCATTGAAATCAGTGAGGGATAAACCCAAAGCAACAAGCGCCGCCTTCTTCTCTTTCAGAGTCATCATTCATCTTCCAGTTTGGTTCGAGAATTTTTATAAGCACGCCATTTATCCAATAGTGCCACAAAATCTTCTGGCAGATCAGAATCAAAAAACATTCTTTTCCCTGTTGTCGGGTGTGTAAAGCCCAAGGATTTCGCGTGTAATGCCTGTCTAGGTAAGATGGCGAAACAATTGTCTACAAATTGCCTATACTTAGTAAAAACAGTGCCTTTCAAAATTTTATCTCCACCATATCGATCATCATTAAACAAAGTATGCCCGATGTGTTTCATGTGCACCCTTATTTGATGTGTTCGACCCGTTTCCAACTGGCATTTGATCAGAGAAACGTAATACAAAGGTTCCAAAACTTCGTAATGCGTTCTTGCGGATTTACCACCTTCCATTTCGTCAACGACCGTCATTTGTTTTCGCTCACGCGCATGTCTGCCAATGGGTGCATCTATGGTGCCTTTTTCTTCCTCTGGCTGGCCCCAAACGAGAGCGACATAAGATCTATCGATGGTGTGGTCAAAAAACTGTTTGGCCAAATGTGTCATTGCCAATTCTGTTTTTGCAATGACCATCAATCCTGAGGTATCTTTATCAATGCGGTGGACAATTCCCGGACGCTGTTTATTTTCTAAAAACAAGGTGAGACCTTGTTCTCCAAAATGGTATAATAGGGCATTGACAAGTGTTTGATCCATATTCCCAACACCTGGATGTACAACAAGACCGGGCTGTTTATTGATGACCATGACGTCGTCATCTTCATAAACAATATTGAGTGGAATGTATTGCGGCTCAAGTGGAGCGTCGTCATCTGGGTTTCGTGGTAAAACCAATGCAATATGATCCTGAGGTTTTACCTTATAATTTGATTTTACTTCTTTTCCATTGACCAAAATGCTACCTACGCTGATTGCATTCTGGACCCTATTCCTAGATACTTGATCCAATTTCATCATCAAAAATTTATCGATGCGAGTTGGACTTTGACCTTTATCAACTGTTATTTCCTGATGTACGAAGAGATCCTCGTCTCCACCTTCTAAGTCTGAGACTCTGATACTTGTCATATATGTTTGTTTAAAATTACCCACCACATGAATGGGGGCGCAAAGATAAGTCTTATTTGGCTCATTCTGTTTTGAAAGGCTTTATATTCAAACATTTCGATATGCTTTTCTAATTTGCTTAGTAAAACAAGTCTTCCCAAAAATTGCTAAAAAGTATAGGTAAGTCCAATATTCCAAGCAATCATATCCGTGGAAGTTTGCTTGAGGTCAAACGCATCAATGGTTGTGCTGAATGCGTTTTCTAAAAAATCTCTTTCTTTGACATAATATTCACCAGATTGTCCGATAAGAATGTTCACTTTGGTTGTCAGATAAACACGATCAGATACCGCAAGACTAAATCCACCACCGCCGCCATAAGTACCAATCCAATCACTACTTTCGAAAAAAGTGGTACTTTCATCTCCTCCAGGAAAAGTCAAATTTGTTGAGGTGTAAAAGATGTTGCTCCCAAATTGTAATTCTAAAAATGGCATGAAGGAAGAAGAACCCAAATCCAGAAAATACCTTCCAAAAAGAGAAAAACCCACAATTCTTGAGCCTGTTCTGCTGTCCCATTCTTCCAATTGGCCAAAATCAATTTGCCTAATGACTGGACTATTGAAACTTCCCACCGTTGAAAAATTGACTCCCAATCCAGCGAAAAGAGGTTTGGCTTTTACCACCTGGACTAAGCCAGTTATATTCACACCATATAATGCATGATCTATATTTCTTGCAAAAGCATTTCTTGGAAATTGAATCAAACCCCACCTTCAACCATATATACGCGCTGAAGCACAGGCTCTTCTGTAGAATACTCCGAAGCTTCTACCTCTTGTCCTTGAACGGCAGTCAAGAAAAAAATGCACGTCAACAAGAAAAATAGCTTTGTGAGGATGTTGCCAGTGTTTTTCAAAATGATATTTACTAAAGGTTCTAAAAAAAAATCAGCTTTTAAGATTTTGTGTCAGCACTATAAAGCTAAATAAACTTTTAATCATTCAAAAATAATTTGAGTTACTTCAGACTTTGATAACATTTTATCATTGAAAAAGATTTTCAGCTATTTTAGGAAAGAAACGGCCTATACAAGTTTATGAGTTTTGCAGACTCCAATTCCCAACTATTTTCCACAGCCATTTTTTTGCCTCTCTCCACCATTTTTATTCTGTCTTCCTCTGAGATTTTGTTGATCAAGTTTGCAAAGTCTCTTGCATCTAAATCCTTGAGCATCAAAGCATGATTGTACTTTTTTATTAAATGTTCATATTCCGGAAGGAGACTATTGATACTTACAACACCAAGTGCCGCATAATCAAAAAACTTATTTGCTAAGGAAAAGTAATAACTCAAGCTACTGGCATCCAATAAATTATAGCCATATTTTGCCTTTTTTGTAATGTCTTTTAATTGGTCTGGTGTTTGTTTGTCTATAAAGATCACATTATCCAAATGTAGGTTGTTTTTTAAAACCATCAATTCTGCTTTCACATCTCCATCTCCGACAAGCAGAATTTGAAAATGGGGTAATGATTTTGAAGCTTCCATTAAAGTTTCAAGTCCTCTTCCAGCATTGATTGCGCCCTGATAAATGATGATATTTTCTTTTTCAAAATCCTGATTATTATTGGCAGAGACAACGGGCACATTCCTGATCACTTCAAATGGTGAGCCATAAATTTCCGCCAATTTTGAAGCCAACATTGGTCCGACTGAGTATCGTTGCCGACTTATTTTGACCCCAAATTTTTCAACCTGAGTCCAAATTTTCTTTTTGAGACTTTTCCCACTAAGTTCAGGCACCTCCGCAAACCACTCATGCGCATCATAGACAGTATTTTTGTTTAAAATTTGAGCAGCGGTCATTCCTCCCATGATGGTATCCGGGTCACAACAGCACAAAGTATTATAGGATTTTCTATAAACTATGAGGAAAAAAAACAAACGGATATTGTACTCAATGTAAAATGCTGGCCCACTTTTAAAAAAACAATCCAACCTTTTAAGTATCAATTTTTGAGATTGATCTTGATTGTTTCCAGCAAACTTTCTTCCAACAATGGTTACCTTAACTTGGTAAGCTTCATATAAGGTATGCGCAATCTTCAAGACACGCTGATCATAGGTAATATCATTGGTCACACAAATTACCAATCCTTTACTTACGGACATCTTGATCCTTTATGAGGTTGATCAATTTGGCATCATCGGTCAACTTTATCAAGCCATCCTTGTGAAGATCTTCCAAGCAGTTCTGAATTCGGTTTCTTCTATTTATTGGCCATTTCAGCAACAATGATTTTATTTCAGTGATCTTTGGCAACTTTTCTAGCAGTTTCAAAACCGCTACATAATCTTCTTTGGAATAATCAGATGAACCACTTCCTCTACAAATGTCACATTTACCACAAACGGTTGCTTTTTCTCCAAAATATTCGAGTATAGCAGCCTGCCTACAGGTATCTCCAGTGAAAAATTGTATGATGGCTTCCAATCTATCCTGGGCATTTTTTCGATCTACCTGATATGCTTTTTCATCTATTTTGAATGAATTGTCATCTGGACGATCCATCAAATAAGTGATTTTGGGCATTCCAAGTGATTTATCGTAATGAATCATTCCCTCCCTTTCCAACATTTTGAGGATGAGGATGATTTTGTCTATCGGTATATTGAGTGTTCTGGAGAGTTGTGTTTCGTTGATTTCTATACTTTCAATAAAGATGCCATCGTACATCCGCAATAATTGACACAAAACTTCATAACGCAAATCTTCTTCAGGATACATATTGTGCAATTCCCTCGGATCTGCCACCACCAAAACCCGGGAAGGCAATTTCAGGGATTCACTAAGAGCCAGCCAATTTTGACGCTCCAAAATTCTCAAGGTGTTGTAGACCTTTGAGGAATTAAATTTTGACAATTTGCAAAACTCTGCCATGTCAAAATAATATTCAGAACCTGCACCACCCCCGATGGCGACCTTAAAAAATCTACAAAGTAAAGTGTAAACCGATTTTATTTCATCAGAGCTCGGGTATTGGGAATCCATACTTTTGGATGCCGAAATGATGTCTCGGTTGTTCACGATGGCAACGGCATAAGCAACTTTGCCATCCCTCCCAGCCCGACCTGCTTCCTGGTAATATTCTTCGATACTTGGTGGAATGTCCTGGTGGATTACAAACCTGACATCTGGCTTATCAATACCCATCCCGAATGCATTGGTAGCAACCATGATCCTTACCGCGTTGCCAAACCATTTTGCTTGAATGGAAGCTCTTTGATCGGTGGTCATGCCCCCGTGATAAGCTGCCGCAGAATAGCCTTTTGACCGTAGTAGTTCAGCAATTTTCATACATTCTACCCTACTTCTTTGGTAAATGATGCCAGTTCCTTGCAACTTTCCATGAGGTGCAACAATTCCTGAGATTTATCCTCATTTCTGATCACCACAAAATTGATATTCTCTCTAGCAAAACTTTTTTGTAAAAACTGACACATCCCGAAGACCTAACTGTTTTTCAATGTCTTGTAAAATCAAACTCGTTGCAGTCGCGGTCAATGCAATGATAGGAACATTGGGTTTTATTTCCCTCAATACCTTGAGGTCCAAATAAGAAGGTCGGAAATCATGTCCCCACTGTGAGATGCAATGTGCTTCATCTATGGCAACAAAAGCAACATTTGCCATGTAAAAACGGGTCTGAAATAATTCAGTTTGGACCCTTTCTGGTGAAACATAAAGTAGTTTCAAAGGCCCATGTACGAAATTGTCCAAGATGGCATCAATGGCAGATAAAGGCATGCCACTATAAATGGCCTTAGCCAAAATCTCCTTGTCCTCTAGCTGCTTTATTTGATCCTGCATCAAAGAAATCAGTGGTGATATGACCAATACTTTGCCCTTCGTGAGTAATGCTGGCAACTGATAACAAAGGGATTTCCCCCCACCAGTGGGTAGCAAAGCAATCGTATCTCTACCCGACAATACAGATTCTATGATTTCCAATTGAGGGGATCTGAATTCATCAAATCCCCAATATCTCTTTAATACTTTATGCACATTTTGGGCCAATGTCTCTTTCAGATTTTATCCGATGTCAAAGATATTCCAAATCTAACGATTATATAGTGAGCAGAAATGGATTAGAAATATTTATCCCGCAAAGTTGCATCACATTTCACCTATTTTACCATTTAATGTTCGAATTCAATTTTAAACTTCTCATTCAAGTTATGAAGGTTTCAGCATGGTTGTAAAATAGGTTTAACAAATGGGCGATACTAATATTAAATTATTTTTGTAATTTTGTCATTCTGATCTGAGCGTCTTCCCATAAAATATATCTATTGTCAAACATGGATAAAACGATGGTGTCCAAATTTAGCTTATTGTGGTTGACCTTACTCTTTTTTGTAGGCTCACTTTCTGCACAATTAAAATTAAAAAATAGCGATAATCTCAACTCTTTGGCCAATGCGCTCCAAAAGGCTAGGGACAATAAATCCAATGCAGAAATTGCAGATGTTTATTTTATAACTGCCGAATATTACCAATACAGAAGTTATAATTTTGACAAAGCATTTGAAAATTACGTCAATGCCAGACAATATTACTTGCGGGAAAATGACGTAAGCAAGGTGAAATTTATCGACCTTTTTATTGCAGATAGGTACGTCAATTTAGGCCTTTACCAAGAAGGTTTGGATATTTATGAGGACTTGTTGCGATATTACGAAGAACAAGCTGACTTAAAAACTGCTGCAAACATTTTGTATAAAATGAGCAGAACATATCGATATCGGGGCGATAGTGAAAAAAACTTGGAATTACTCAACAAAGCAGAATCTTACAATAAAAAAATTCAGGATACCCTTTTGATTGCCAACATCAAGTTGGATAAAATAGAAAGCTACATTCACCTCAATGAAAAAGACAGTGCTTTAATCGTTGCTGCTGCTGTTGTAGAATTGGCCAGCAAAGCAAAAGACGATAAAGCCATGAGCAAGGCCTTATACTTTGTTGGGTACATCAATTATCTCAAAAAAAGTAATGATACTGCCATCAAATATTTGCTGAAGAGTTTACAAATGTTGCCAACCATTGCTTTCAGCACGGATAAAAGAGCCATTTATAAACTGCTGGCCAGAATTTACGAAGCAGATAAGGACAACCAGAATTCACTGAAATATTTTAAATTGTATTCAGACCTCAATGATAGCATTCTCAACCAAGATCGACTCTCCATCGTCAATGAGCTAGCCATCAGGTATAGTTTGAATGAAAAAGACAAACAGATCGCCAACGTACAAGCTGAAAAGGAAAGCGTATTACAACGCAGTATTTTACAAAGCAGAGCGCTTTACTTTGTAGGCATTGGTTTTTTACTTTTACTTGGCTTTATCTACTACTTGATCAGGTTTTACATGCACAAAATTCAGACAGAAAAAATCATCAACACACAGCAACACGAAATCGATCAGCAAAAAATCAGAGAGTTGGAGGACAAGATAAAAATCAACTCCATGCAGGCTATGATTGTCGGTGAAGAAAAAGAAAGAGAGCGTATTGCCAAAGATTTACACGATAGTTTAGGTGGACTGTTGAGTACGGTTAAACTGCAATTTGATAATTTCAAAACAAAACTTACGGGCCACAATTCAATGGACCAATACAATAAAGCAACTAATCTATTGGATAATGCAGTGGAGGAAGTGCGGTCAATCTCTAGAAATCTTCAACCTACGGCATTGAAAAGGTATGGTTTGGTTCCTGCACTTCAGGATTTGATCAATAGATTGGATCAAGAAGGCATGCCCGAAATTTTCTTTCAACCTTATGATGTGCCCGAAAAAATTGATGAAATCATTTCCCTCAGTGTTTTCAGAGTCATACAAGAACTACTAAACAACTCCATAAAATATGCCAAGGCAAAAGAAATTTTGATTCAACTCAACAGTGATGGAGATGAGTTGTATTTACAATATGAAGACGACGGCATTGGTTTTGATTATAATAATTTGCCAAGAAAAGGCATGGGTCTGGAAAACATATATAGCCGAATCAATTACTTGAAAGGTAATATTGTCATTGACAGCAAACCTGAGGAGGGAGTTTACGTCATGGCCAAAGTTCCATTGAAAATTGAAGGTGCTTTTGCAGAAATGTCTGCTTAAAAATTCCGATAACCAATTGACATTTTTTATAAAATTTTAATCTTTTAAAGTTCAAACGCTCAATAAATTGCTCATAACACACAGCAAAATGTATATTTGCGCCTTTTTCTGGTGCTAAAAAAATCAAATGTCAGCAATCGAAAAAAGTGTAATAATTGCAACAAGAGGAAGTGAACTGGCTTTATGGCAAGCGCATTTTCTCCAAGCAGAATTGAAGAATCAAGGTGTTGATTCTACGCTCAATATCATCAAAACAAAGGGTGATAAAATTCAGGATCTCAGTTTTGATAAGATAGAAGGTAAGGGATTCTTTACCAAAGAAATTGAAGATGCGCTTTTAGATGGTAGTGCCCATATTGCTGTGCATTCTATGAAAGACCTGCCTACTGACAATCCTGAAGGGCTGGTTATTGGAGCTTTATCTTACCGAGAAGATGCAAGAGATTGTCTATTGATCAACAAGTCAAGTGTTGCTCAGGGCGAAGTCTTAAAACTCCAGAATGGTGCCGTCATTGGCACTTCGTCTTCTCGCAGAAAAGCTCAAATGTTGCACTTGCGTAATGATCTGGTTATGAAAGACATACGGGGCAATGTGCCAACGCGCATTCAAAAACTGAGAGATGGTCATTATGATGGTATTTTATTGGCCGCAGCTGGTGTGACCAGATTGGCTTTGGATTTGAGTGATTTTGAAGTGATCTATTTTCATCCGAGAGAGTTTACTCCAGCACCATCTCAAGGTGTATTGGCTTTCCAATGTAGGGCAGAAGATGTTGAAACTCGTAAAATTTTAGCAAAATTGCACCATTCAGACGTAAGCAGTTGCACCAATGTAGAACGCAAAGTACTCAAAATGATGGGCGGAGGTTGTCACATGCCGTTGGGCGTCTATTGTGAAAAAGATAGCGCGGGAAATTATAGAGCCTACGGTTCCATGGCCCACCATGTAGATGAGCCACTTACCAAAGTTTCAATAGCCCAAACAACAACGGATCAGTTGGCCGAAAATTTATTCAATGCACTTAATAAAAAATAAGGATGTATTTAATATTTGATTGCACAGGCAATGAGAAAGTGAAAGATTATCGAGTTCCGTTTTCGAATACTTTTTCATGGCCAAAACTTGTCCATCTTTCGTGGATACTGTTGGACAGTAATTTCAAACCAATAGAAGATTTTGATTGCATCATCAAAGATGACAGCCTTAAGATTACTGACGAAGTTGCCAAGTTTGCAAAAATTGACATGGAGGACGTAGAGAAAAAGGGCATTGAAGTCGAGAAAGCATTGGCAGCGTTTAATAGCTCTGTAGAAAAGTGTCAATATATTTTTGCACACAATTTATCTAACAATGAAAACTTGTTGGCTGCAGAATTTATCAGAAACACCATCGACATTGCCATGTTTAAAAAGGATCGTTTTTGCTTGATGCAAGAAGGGACCTATTTTTGTAAAATACCTTCAAAAACAGGTGGTTATAAATGGCCAAGTCTACCTGAATTGCATGCAGCTTGTTTCAATACAACTTATACACCGCCCAATAATGCTCGGGCTGATGTCATTGCTGCAGCTCGTTGTTTCATCAAGTTGATGAAGTCTGGTAAATTGGAAGACATATTTGAAGACGATGACGCATAAAAAATCTATTTTCATAACCACCGATATAGAGCCAGACAGTTCCATTTATGAGTGGGCTATAGAGGAAGGTCACCAATTGTATGGCAAAAGTTTGATAGATTTCCAAGCTTGTCAATTTGACTTACCGGATCAATTTGATATTATATTTTTTTATAGTAAAAATGCGGTGAAATATTTTGCTGTAGGTTTGAATCCTGCTCAGCTAGCGTTGGTAAAACAAAAATTATTGGGTGCCATTGGATCTTCCACAGCTGCGGAAGTTAAAGAAGTTTTCGGAAAGGAAGTCCAATATGATTTTGACGACTATAAGGACGATGTGGAAGCATTGAATGATTTGGTGAAGGATAAAATTTGTTTATTTCCCCAAGCTCAAACAAGCCGTAAAACCATAGAAAAAGCTTTAACTGACTGTATTGCATTCCCTATCATCGTTTATCAAAACTTGCCAGATCTCACTTTTGTAAATCCATACCCTAGTGACATCATCGCTTTTACAAGTCCGCTCAATGTAGACGCTTATTTGGCCAACAACAAAATAACCACGCAACACCTTGTCACTATTGGACAAACTACTGCATCTTATCTTAAAGAAAAGTACCATCAAGATTCAATGGTTGCTCATCACCCTTCAGAAGAAGGAATGCTTGAGGTCATAAAGGCGCTTTAAAACATCCGAAGCAAATAATAATTGGTTTGGTTGCAAAGTGAGCTATATAAATTTAAATATAATTTATGTAGATGTTACATATATAATATACTGATATTCAATCATATATAAATTATAGTAATAACCCACAAAATTAGCTACTGTGTTAAGGATATATTACGAGATCATTAAGAATTAAAACAGTGTAACTTTAAATAAAAAAAAATTATATTTCGTAAGATTGTTTGCCGTAAAATAAAATATTGATATACATTTGCGCTGCATAACCACAAAGGCATTTGGACAACCAAGTGTTAAACAAAGAGTCAAATTCAATTCGTTATTTCATTTTTATTAATTTCATAGAGATGGTGTATCAAAAAATTAACCTTTTGATACACCTCTTTTAGTTTTAGGACTTTCCTTATTTTTATCCTTTCATTTTATTAAAAATTTAACCTCTTGTTCAGATTTTAAATTTTTGGTTCAAGGTGAGAGAAATTATATTTCTTTCTAATACTCTGTTTACATCACGTTTGATATAAAAGAACATATAGCCCGGTTCGATGGTTGTATTTTTTGAAAGTGGGATTATGAAAGATAAGAACGACCTGCTTTGACTGAAAAATGGCAAATTTGCTTTTCGGCCGACATTGATGTATAATTCTTCACCCAATCTGAGTCTTACACTTTTGTTTTCTGATAAGTCAAACAGTTTAAAAGACATTTGCAAACGATATCTCAACCGAGAAGTAAGGTAAGTAAAATCTGCATCCTCTTGTGGTTGGTTTTCCCTGTGAAAAAAACGCGCTTCGGTTCTCAAACGATGGTCCCATTTTATCTTACCTGTTTGCTGACTGATCATAAATTCTATATGAGGCCTGATTTCCAGACTGAGTAAATGCTGTTCCAAAGTAGGGTCAGCCGAAACCTGATCAAAAAATACTGCTCCTGCTGACAAGTCAACCTTTTTATTTGCTATCAATTTATGGACATGAGTGCCAAACATTACTGTATTCTGACCAAATGGTTTTATAAAATGTCTTTCCTGAGCTTCCGAATTTATAAACCAATTTTTCCCCAGCTCCAAAGAATTTTGATAAGAATACCACAAAATATTCTGATGCTGTATAGAAGTTTGTGCATAGGTTTTTACAAAAAGCAGACACACAATTAGGCATTGACACCACTTGAAATTTGCCTTCAAATTGGATAGATTTTTATCAAAGATAAACGGAAAAGTTATCCAGTATTAATAACTGAGTCGAAATAATTACAGAGCTTAAACTAAGGCAATAATCCTTGCCAATAAATGAAAACAGGGCTAATTTCGCAGATATCTGAGATTTAAAGCTGGTGTACTGTTGAGTACATTTCCCAATGTATAAGCACCAATGATTTTAAAACCATTCAATTGGTACGAGATTCCTAACGCCATATTTTGTCTTTGGGTATCAACACCCAACATGAAGTTTAATTTTTCCTGAGGCGCATATTTCAATGCTGACTTGATGGCTATACTACGGTCCAGTATTTTCTCAGCTTCCAGCTTTAAGCCAACTTTTTCTGAAAGTTTATAGTCTACACCTAAAGCCAAAATAGTAGGGTAAGAAATGGTTTCCTGCTTAGTGGTTGCAATGTTTTGTGCAAATATACCCACGGCGATCTTTTCTGTCAACTTTGTCAAAATGCCCAAGTCTATAGATGGTGTAAAAGTCTGTCCATAATCGGAAATGGACAACTGCAGCATATTGAAGTTGGCACCTATGTTGAATACTTCTGTCAATTTCATGGAGAAGCTGGCTTGCAATTTTCTTTCTAAATATTCTTGATCACCCATATTCACCAAATTGATGCCGAAAGCTGATCGTTTCAATTTTTTGACAACGGCTAGAGAGTAAACGGACAAGTCAGCCAAACCGAATCTTCTTTCAACACCAGCATCAATCATAAGAGCTTCCTTCATGTCTGGCATAGACGCGCTATTGCCAAAAATCCCATCTGCACCACCTAACACACTGTAAATCTTCCCTTGAGCAGTTACCGCAGCTCCCCCACCCCTGAGGTCAGAAATCTGGCCATTACTTATGTAAGACAGACTTACTAAAAACAAACAGATAAAACCACTACGCATTGTGCACATTGAGATCGATGCCTTCATAATAATTGGTATGTTGGTTTGTGAGCATTTTGGTGATGTAGGTAATTTGCCCAGTATGGTAGGAAGCATGTTCTACAACATGTAAGACAGCATCTACTCCGCTCATTTCAAAACCTTGCAATAAATAAGTGGCTTTCCATTGAGCCTCATCCAAATGTAAAATCACATCAGAGGCCTGCATGAAAGTCTCTTTCATCAATGATTGTAAAACTTCTTTGTTTATAGAAGAGATGGCTTCAAATTCAAGGTCTCGGATTCTGTGATCAGGTTTGCCTGCGAGGCCACTCATAATGTACTGAGTAATATTGCCATTGAGGTGAATGAGGATGTTTGCAATACTGTTGCTTACACCATTTGGACGAGATAGGATTTGCTCTTCAGACAAGATGCTGAGGCATTTTTCAATGCGCTCCGCCGATTCATTAAACCTAAATAATGCAGATTTTCTGAGCAAATCTGTCATGTCATTTCCCATTTCCTCTATTTAAGGGTTAAAATAGGAAAATTTATAAAATACACAGATTACCAGATTTTAAATCTATGTCAAAAGAAAAACTGCTAGGTCAAAACCAAACAAAATGAGTAGGTCCATTTATGAAACAGCATTCAAAAAATAGCAAAGGAGCTGAGGAAATCTGCTATTTACTTCCTCAACTCCTTTGCATAAAGTACTTTTATTTGGACAAAACAATCCGTTGCCCAGATACCAATTTACCTTGTTTCACAGTGATGATCAACATTTTAGAATCGTTGATTCCGCTGACATCTAGTGTATAAGACATTGACTTTTGATTAACTTTGATGACCTCTTTTTTGACCAACTTGCCTTCCACAGTATAAGCCTCGATAGTGATGTCTTCTTTGCCAACTGGATTGAAATCAACCGTCACTTTATCATGCGCAGGATTTGGGTAAGCTTTGATTTCAAAATCATTTTTGGTTTCATAACCTACGACATCAATTTCATTAGGCTTTTTTGACTGAGTAGGGTTGACATTAGAATTATTATCTTTTTTAGTCCCATAGCCTACAACAACCATTTCATCAAGATTATTAGTTTTGCCTTTAGTTTTTACTTCGGTAACACCCTTTTGATCTTTGGTATTAATTATTACAACTCCAAACTTAGCTTTCTCACCATATTTTGTGGTAGCTACTTTGTCCTTCAAAACTTCGATAGATTCTATGTTATTAGGGTCGATGTTTTTAATATCGAAACTTGGAAGTTCTTTTCCATCTACTATAAACAAAGGTTCATCTTTTTGAAATCCTTGAGTTCCTTTGACGGTGAACATATTTGCTGGCTTTTCATCACCCTCTAGTTTGAATTTTACAGGCAATGTATAAGCAACATTTACCGCCTTACCATTTTGTTTTCCAGGATTGAAAATGGTATTTTTTCCCATGACTTTAATAGCATCCAAAGCTGCTTCACCCAATTGGCCACCTGGATCTCTCAATACAGTAGGGTTAACAATGTCTCCTGATTTATTGATTACAAAAGTAACAACAGCAGTTCCTTCAATGCCACTTTCTCTAGCCTCTTTCGGGTATTTAACGCTTGTATATAACAATTTTAGGATTATTTCTCTACTGCATTTCCCCTTAGCTTCTTCACTTGCTTCATTTTCACAGCTTTTTATGATTGGCATTTCATCAACTAATCTAAAAACTTCATCAGATTTATTGTCATCTTTAAAATATCCCATCACTTTACCTCTCCAAGTTTGGGGCAGGTGGGGTGGTGGAGGTGGCCATATATGATGGTGGTCGGTGGTGTTGGTGGGTCAAGGGACCCAACGTTAGGTGAAACAGATTTTGGAGCTGTTGGCGCTGTCGGTGGTGTTGGAGGTAATCCCCATTTTTCAGAATGAGCCTTAGGTGCAGCAGGTGGAGGTGGTGGCGAAGGCATTTTTGGGATATACTTTGCATCTTTGGTATAAATATTTACTTGTTCATTATTTATACCTTGCCCTCTTACCAACAACATTGATCAATTTTATTGCAGTTGGATCCAATTGGTCCATTTCTGACTTTACAACCTTTTTTTCATTGATATAAAATTCCGCATTTTCTGGTATTTCGTCCAATTTATTGGTGTATACTAAAATAACTCCATCATGTTTTTCACCATCATATCCTTCAGGCAAGGAATCAACAACATGTAGTGGCGTAACAACTTCAACATCAGCAGCGTCACTCATTTTGGACGATGCAAAGATGATTCCCAGCACTAAAACCAAGGGAATGATCATCATATATCGAACCAGACTTTTTTTATTGGATGATTTCATATTCATCATTTCTAATCTTTTTTGATTTGTGAATTAAAGAATTGGTTTGTCAACTCTATCTGTAATCCGGCTACTGACTGGTTGAGCAATGTTTGTAAATAGGTCTGCTTGTCTGTGGCAGTCGTCACTACCGCATCTGCAATAAATTCATGCGATGCCTTCAAGGCTCTTTTATAAAAAATGATGATTGGATTGAACCAAAATGCTGTGTGTATCAACTCAGTCAAAACAACATCTAGGGTGTGCAACCTTGAAATATGCACACGCTCATGCAGGATTACTTGATTGATTTCTGCACTCAATGGCAAATTTCGACTCAAATAAATGGTTTTCAAAAAGGAAAATGGCAAGTGCACTTGATCAGAATACACAAAATGAAGACCATTCAGATTTACTTTTTCACCTGTGATATATAAGCCATAAATCTTGTAAATGCCTTTGCAAAATCTCAAAAAGGCAACTCCAACACCCAGAAAATAAGTCACTTTCAAAATGGACATTAAAATTTCAAGAAAAGTCAATCCAGTTTCTTCTTTTTTGAATTGCCCTGTTACTTGGAAATCTGCCAAATTGTACATCAACAAAGGTGGTTTTTCTACGATAAAATAGGGCGCAATCAAAGGAATAAGCAAACTCATCATGAGAGACCCCAATAAAAACCATCTATTGAATTCAAAAAATGTTAGCTTTCTCAGAAACAAAAAATAAATACCATAAAATAGGATCATACAACCACTGGCCTGTAATAAAAATGTTCCCATGACTTTATTTTTTGAGTTGTTTTTTAATCTCTTCCAAATCGCTCAATGACAAGTCTTCTTCTTTTACAAGAAAGGAAACTAAGTCATTGACAGAACCTTCAAAATATTCACTCACCAATTTACGAATAGAAAATTTTGAATATTGACTTTTTTCAACAATCGGAAAATACTCATGAGTACGACCATAAGTATTGTGGTCTAGAAATCCTTTGGTCTCCAATATTCGCGTGATACTAGAAACAGTAGAGTGTGGTGGCTTTGGCTCTTCCATCTGTTCGATGATGGAGCTTACTGTAGAAGGTCCGTAGGTCCAAAAGTAATGCATTACTTCTTCCTCGGCCTTGGTCAATCTTTGAATGTTTGACATTGTACAACGTTTTGATGTTACAAACATAAAACTAATTTTTCAGTTGTACAACTTATTTTTACGTTATATGGCTAAATTTTTAATTAAGGTGTTATTCCTACTGAATATATTGATTGATTATCAACGTTTTAATTGAATAATAAAATAAATTAAAGCAATATTCAATGGAAATATATTTATAAATTAAATAGATATTTCCACGAAATAAAAATTATTTGGTGGAAATATCTCCTTTAAATGCTTACATATTTCCATTGATTTAATGATAATCGCCAATTTCCTGATTATTTATATTTTGAATAAAATGAATCTGATTCCCATTTTTCTGGATTGTTACTGATGTACAATGATATGTTTTGATATGCAATTTGATCACGAATGATAATTTCATAATAATTGCGTTGCCATACATCCTGTATTTTTGTGTTTGATCGAAACCATTTTGTAACACCAATTTTAAAACCACGGACGACAGACCCCACCGTCTGTGACGGTGACCGTAGGGGCGAATGAGCGGGGGGGGGCTTGTCCCGGCGGTTTTTTGGGTTTTTAGGGGTTGGGGTTTTTTTTGGGGGCGGGCCCCGGCTTAGTCGGCTCTCTCGGGGGTATGGTTAATTTGTGGGGGGAGAGGGGTGGGGGGGTTGTTGGGGGGTTTTTGTTGGTTGGGGGGTTTTTTTTTCCCTTTTTTTTTTTTTTTTTTTCCTTTTCCTTTATTTAAGTTCTTTTTTCTTTTTTTGAATCCTTTTTTTTTTTGGGCGTGTTTTACCTTTTTTGTTCTTTTTTTTCCCCCCACTTCTGCTTTTTCCTTTCCCTGGGCTTTTTTTTTTTTGGGCTTTTTTTTTTGGGGGAGGTGCTCTTTTGCGGTTTGTTTTTTTTTTTTTTTGGTGTTGTTTTTTTGGTTTTTTTTTGTCCGCCCCTTTCCTTTTGTGTTCTGGGGGGGTTGGGGGGGGGGGGGCTTGGGGCGGGGGTTGTTTTCGGGGGGTTTTTTTCAAGTTTTTTTCCCGGTTTTTTGTTGTGGGGGGGGTTTTTGGGGGCTGGCTTTTTTTTTTTTGTTTTTGGGGGGGGGGTGGGGGGGTTCCCGGGTGTTGGGGGGGGGGGTTGGGGGGGGTGTGGGGGGGATTTGTTTTTTTTTTTTTTGGGGGTTTGTGGTTGGGGGGGGGGTTTTTTTTTCCTTTTGGTTTTTTTTGTTTGTTTTTTTTTTTTTTTTTTTTATTTATATTATTGTTTTTCTTTTGGGGTTGGGGGTGTGGGTGGGTTGGGGGGTGGGGGGGGGGGGGGGGGGTGTTCGGGGGGGGGTGGTTGGGGTGGTGGTTGGTGGGGGGGGGGGGTGGGTTGTTTGGGGGGGGTTGGGGGGGTTTGGGGGGTGGGGGGGTTTGTTTTTTTGGGGGGTTGTTGTTGGTGTTGTTTTTTTGGTGTTTTTAGGGGGGGTGCGGGGGGGGGGTTTTTTGGTGGGGGGTTTTTTTTTTTTTTTTTTTTTTTTTTTTTTTTTTTTGGGTGGGGGGGGGGTTTTTTTTTTTTTTTTTTTTTTTTTTGTTTTTGGGGGTTTTTGGGGTTTTTTTTTTTTTTTTTGGGGTGTTTTTTGTTTTTTTTTGGTTTGTTTTTTTTGGGGTTTTTTTTTTTTTTTTTTTTTTTTTTTTTTTTTTTTTGGGGGTGTGGGGGGGTGTTGGGGGGTTTTGGGGGGGGGTTTTTTTTTTTTTTTTTTTTGGGTTTTTTTTGGGGTTTTTTTTTTTTTTAGGGCCGGGGGTTTCGCGGGTTTTACTTTTCGCTGGGTTTTTTTTTTTGTTTTTTTTTTTAGTGTTGTTTTTTTTGGTTTGTTGTTTTCTTTAGGTAGAAAAGGGAAAAAATCCCCCGGGGGGTTCTTTTGGGGGTTTTCCCAAGAGGGGGTTTGGGGGAAATTGGGTTTTGGGGGGTTTGGGGGGTTGGGAGGAGGAGGGGTTTTTTTTTTTGGTTTTTTTGTTGGGTTTTTTTTTTTTTTTTTTTGGGGAAAGGGGGTTAAATAAGGGGGGTGTGGGGGTTGGGGGGGGGGTTTTGGGGGGGGTTGTGGTTTTTTGTTTTTTTTTTTTGTGGGGTTGGGGTTTTTTTAGGGGTTACCCAGGGGGGGGGGGGGACGGGGGGGGTTTTTTGGGGGGGTTTTAAAAAAAGTGTTTTTTTTTTTTTGGGGGGGGGGGTGGGGTTGTTTTGGGTTGGGGTTGGGGTTTGGTTGGTTTTTTGGGGGGGTTTTTTTTGTTTGGGGGAAAAGAAGGTTTTATTCGAGACTTAAGGGGCTTTAGTCGCCCCTACGATATTCGGGTTTGGGATATCTGGGGTTCGTTATTGTCTTTATAAATTCTACAATTCCATGCACATGGTTGGGCATGATGACATGATTATGTAAAATGACTTTCGGATAATGATCGGGAATAGCCAACCAACATTCATCGACAAATTTACCTGCCTCATTCAAATGCATTATACCATTTGTAATTTTTCCAAATAAAAGGGCCCTACCCTGGGTACGTATTGTGACAAAATAAAATCCTGATTGTGCATAATCAAATCCTTTCAATCGAATGGATACACGATGGTGAATGGCCGGGTTATAATTTTTCATTAGTAAAATTTTCGAACGGGAATTCTAATTAATATTATTACAAAATTAAATTATTCCAGCAAATAATACACCTGAAGAATATTTAAATTTCTTTCTACTCAAAATTCCACTTCTTCACCCGCAACTGGTACCTAGCATCACTAAATTTCCACTTTGCAACATCTACCTCAGCCTCAATTTTTGTCTCCAGGTTTTGATCCATCAAATGCGGGAAGAAATTAATGCCTGTGCGGGCTTCTATAACATCAATGGTAACGGCAAAGTCTTGGAGTGGTATATCGCTCACAACATGTGGAAGTAAAAAAGCAATGGCCTTTTTCTCAGGTCCATCGATGTCCAAAATAATTTTGAAAAATTCATTTGGAATGCCCACACCTTTTTTGCTCATTTTGACACTTTGATCGAGTACTGGACCAGAAACAATGTAGACAGCATTGTTGTGATAAACCCAATCTCGGGTTTGTTCTTCCAGTTCACGCCAAATACCATTATTAAATGCTCTCAATTGGGGAGACATATTACTCATATAAAATGATTCTCGCATGGCTAATGTATCAAATGCCATATCTGCAGCTGGTGCTAAGTGGCCTTTTGTGTATCCAGATCCTTTGTAATCATAAAAGGTGGCAGATTGGCTTGGAATCAAGGGATCATCAAAAAAATAATCCGTGCGTGGTACATTGGGTTTGCGCAAAATTTCTTGCGTAAGTGGATATGCTACCCATTCCGCTTGTTCAAAAGCTTCAACATAGGAAAGGCTGTAATAGGTATGGTTGATGATGGTTCCACTAGTAGAAGACGGAAGCCAAGGCCTTGCTTCATCAAAAACTTGAGAACCAGCCTCCTGTTGTGGCTTTGTATTATTGGAATTTCTTGGATCATTTGAATCAATTTGCGGATTTACAGCACCTTCTGTGGTTTTGAGTATGATCTGTTTGCCTTCACCAGAACCAGTATACTGGATCAGGTAATCCCAACCGAAATACAAAAGACCAATGAGTATGACTGCAAAAATAAATATGCGCACATTGACGCTTACGTCGCTGCTGTTGCTTTCATAATTTCTACGCAATTTGGCCATCTTTTATATATTAGACCAGACAAAGAAATGAAAATTAAAGTATACCCCGAAGTTTCAGATGCTAGGTCACTGCATTTTTAGAATTTATCAACCGTTTTATATGCCTCTATCAAAGCAATTTCTCCAGCTTTGCCTTCCTGGGCATTACCATGTTCCATACCCATTATACCACGATATCCCTTGTCATAAATATGTTTGAATATGGTCTTAAAATTGATTTCACCTGTTGTAGGTTCTTTTCTTCCGGGGTTATCCCCAATCTGAAAATAAGCAATTTCATCCCAACAAGCATTGATGCTGTTGATCAGATTTCCTTCATTGCGTTGCATGTGATATATGTCATACAATATTTTGCAAGAAGGACTGTCAACGGCCTTGCAGATTTCAAAAGTCTGATCAGAATTTCTCAAAAACAAATCAGGTGTATCACTGAGCGGTTCCAGAACCATGATCAATCCACTTTTTTCCAAAATATCGGATCCCTTTCTCAGACTATCCACCACATTGGCTGTTTGGATTCCAATAGGCGTAACACGGTTATAAAAACCAGGCACGACCGTTGCCCACTGAGCATTGACACGTTTTGCAGCTTCCACAGAGAGTTGACAGGTGGCAAGAAATTTATCTTGAAATTCTTGCTTTCCAGTCGTGAGTGAAGCCTTCCAATTATCACCTCCATCAATGACAAAAACGCCCATTTTCATGCCCAATTTTGCAAGTGTATTTCCAATTTTTTCCTGATCTTGAATGGAACGCCCCAAAAGACCATTGTCTTCCAAGCCAGTAAATCCTTGATCTGCCATGAATTTTAATTGATCTACTAAATCTTCACCCGCATGATTTTTAAACATTCCAAAATGAGGTGCATAGTGGTGTTTGAAAGTATATGCTGATTTTGGGCTGCCAAAATCTGAAACAATGGATTTACTCAAAAGCAATCCACCCAGGCTAGATTGTACAAAATCTCTTCTTTTCATGTGCTTTAATTGATTGAAGGGGTAATTTAGTAACTTATTAGAAAGTAAGATTAAACCTTTCCAAAATATTTAAATCTAAAAGCCATTCCTTTTCAGTACATGCTTCCAAAATATCAAAAAATGAAAAGACGATCTTTTCTTAAATCCATTCAACCAAATGTCGCAACTCAAGCCATCAAAGTTGAAGCATTGAAAAATGGTTTTAGTCCATATACAGGACCTTGGACAAAGCTTGAAACAGCCCATCTGTTGAGGCGGACATTGATGTCATTTGATATGGATTCGCTCCAGAAATTTACAAATGCTGGCTTATCTTCCACCATTGATACCCTGTTTTCGACAACTCCAATCTCTGATTTCCCACTAAACTTTGATTATGAAGAGGATGATGAAGTGCCCATTGGAGAAACATGGATCAATGCTAAATATGATATTGGAAACGGTGTGCGAAACTACAGATACCAATCCATAAAAGCTTGGTTTACTGGTAGATCAATCAGTGGAGAAGAATCGATAAGGCACAAATTGGTTTTGTTTTGGCACAATCATTTTGCTATTTCAGATATAAGAGATGGAAGATATTTGTGGAAGTACATCATGCTTTTACACGATAATTTTGATGGAAATTTTAAAAAATTGGTGGAAGAAATAACCATTGACCCGTCGATGTTGAGGTTTCTGAATGGCAATCAAAACACTAAAAGAGCGCCAAATGAAAATTATGCCAGGGAATTACTCGAATTATTTACGATTGGCAAAGGTGAACAAGTAGGTCCCGGAGATTATACCAATTATACCGAAGAGGATGTTTCTGCCATTGCCAAGGTTTTGACCGGTTGGAGAGATTACAACTATAGAAGTACATCCAATGAAGGTTTTGGGTCAAGATTCGTCCCAAACAATCATGATGTGACTGACAAGTTACTCAGTCATCGATTTGACAAGGTAGTAATAAAGAACAACGAAGAGCAGCATTAAAGGCATTGTTGAAAAGTGAGCATTTTTATTCCAGTAAAATACTGGGCGGAATGATCAAAAATCCACATGATTTCATGTCAAGCGTTGCCGTGCCAATGAAGTTTAGTTACAATCAGAGCCTTGCACAAAAATATACCTATTTACAATCATGGGCTCGGTATCAAGCTCTACTCCAAATGGATTCATTTGAATTGCCATCCGTAGCAGGTTGGAAAGCTTATTATCAAACCCCATCTTTTTATCGAGGTTGGATCAATGCAGTCACACTACCGGCTCGTGTTCAATTCTCCACAGCTCTGTTGGTACGGGGCAATGTCACCGGCGGTATCAATCAAAGAATTGATGTCGTGGCCTTTCTCAAGACATTACCCAATCCAGGCAACATAGATAGTGTTATTACCACCCTCAACGATTTAATGTTTGCAAAACCCTTTACTTCCAGTCAAATAACATCCATGAAAAAAACTTTTAATCCTGGAAAATCAGACGCTGACTGGGCAACGGAGTACCAAGCAATGATCAATGCACCCAATGATGAGGCAGCCAGACGAAACATTGAAAACAAGTTTGCTTTATTATTGGCTTATATGACATATATGCCTGAATTTCAATTGATTTAATCTCCAAACTTTAGTAATGAAAAGACGTACATTTTTACAAACATCATCCATCGTCACGCTTCCATTCATGCTTAGGGGGATGGCAGTTACAACGGTTGGAAAGTCTTCATTGATGAACCTCATCAGTCCAGAAAATGATAAAATATTGGTTTTGGTGCAAATGGTAGGTGGTAATGACGGACTCAACACTTTCATTCCTTTAGATAAATACGAGCAATTGGTCAAAGTCAGAGGTGACATCCTTTTACCTGAAAGTAAGGTTCTAAAAGTGCGAAATGAAAATGCCTTTCACCGCAATCTTACGGGCTTCAAAGGTTTGTATGATGAAGGTAAAATGTCAATCATCCAAAGTGTTTCCTATCCCAATCAGAACAGATCACATTTCCGGTCAACTGATATTTGGACCAGCGCTTCAGACAGTGATGATTTTGTAACTTCAGGTTGGTTGGGTAGATATTTTGATGTCAATCATTACCAATTTCCAGTAGGTTATCCCAATGCGCAGTACAAAGACCCATTTGCCATCACGATGGGCAATGTGGTTTCTGAGACTTGCCAAGGAACGGTGTCCAATTTTAGCAGTACGCTAAATGATCCTTCAAAATTGATACAAATTTATGAAACTGAAGCATCAACCAGTCAAGACGGATATTATGGTGATGAACTTGAGTATTTAAAAAATTCGGTCAGGCAATCCAATGAATATTCAAAAACCATAGCTGATGCCTTTGACAGCGGGCGAAATATGGCTAGCTATCCTGAAACCAATCTTGCAACACAACTGAAGAATACCGCGAGACTCATAAGTGGCGGATTGTCAACTAAAATATACGTGGTTTCACTTGGCGGTTTTGATACCCATGCCAATCAAACAAACGGCACTGATACATTAACAGGTGAACATGCTGATTTAATGCAAACACTTGGCGATGCAATAGCTGCTTTCCAAAACGACCTTAAAGCTTTGGGTGTAGAACAGAGAGTAATGGGAATGACTTTTTCAGAGTTTGGCAGACGCATCAAAGCAAATAATAGTTTTGGTACTGATCATGGTACCGCTGCGCCTGTATTTGTATTCGGATCTTGTGCAAAAGGAGGCATTGTAGGCGAAAATCCAAATATCACAGACAATGTTACGGATGACGAAGGCGTCGCCATGCAGTATGACTTTAGATCTGTGTATGCATCTTTGCTAATTGATTGGTTTGGTGTACCCAGGTTGGAAGTAGAATCTATTCTATTTAAAGATTTTCAACACATTCCCATTGTAGAAGGATGTAGTTTGACCGATGTTGAACAAGAGGAATTGATTATAGAAGCAAAAATATTTCCAAATCCAGCACAAAATTCTGCAACACTTACATTCAAAAGTAATGGAGGTAGCGTGCATGTAGCAATCTACAATGTAATCGGATCATTATTGAAAACGGTCATGGATAAAAAGGTAAGTGCAGGCAACCATGAAATGTCCATAGTGTTGAATGACTTGCCGGTTGGCAGTTATTTCGTCAGAATAGTAGAAGCAACTCGACAAAAAACCTTAAAATTGGTCATTACTAAGTAAGCTTATTTTTTACTTTTCTTAGCCAATGGGTTGAAATCCAGGCACTTTTGTAACCAAATTGCAAGATCTTTTTCTTTTTGCAAGCCACTTTCGGTCACGTAAACATAACCAATCATGGGTTTCCCAGTAAATTCCATTGGGGTCACATATCGTTGTTCTAATGCGTCTTCATAAGCTGACTCCCCTACCCTGCACATCAGCAAGCTTTCTCCACTTTGCTTATCAATATGTGTTCCTAAACACATTTTATCGTCTACCATAAAACAAACACCAGCAAACATTTTCTTTTCATAAAACTCGACTCCTTTTTCCAATAAAATAAGCCGAATGCGCTGGACAAATTCCTCACTATAAGCCATAACCAATTAAAATTAGATCGGCTAATTTAAAGAGAAAGGTGTAATAAAATTAAAACAGATAATTATTTGTCCAACTTACTGAAAACTTCCTTGAGTAAAGGACTAGTTCTCTGGCCAACATCTTCTCTGATCCCAGCTTCTTTTACTTCAATCAAAGAAAACAATCCGTCCAAAGCCTTTTGGTTGACATGATCATCCAATGCTGGATTGAGCTTTTTTATAAATGGAATTTTATTGTAAGCCTCTACCACAGAAGCCCAATACGTTCTTGCATTGACTTCATCCAAACTCGATTGGATAACTGGAATAAAAGTATCATAAAGTGGTTGTCGGGAAGTTTTATTCAGATAGGTTGTTGCTGCATTTTTCTCACCAAAAAGAATGGAAGAAGCATCTTTTACAGTCATTTGTTTGATGGCATCAACGAAAATAGGAGTTGCCTTCTTGGCAGCAATTTCAGCTGCTTGGTTCATTTTGGCAACCAACTTTTCTTCAACATCTCCAAAACCAGGAATTTTACTCACTTTGTTGATGACCGTCATTGCTTCGGCAGGAATGAGTATTTTATAAGGGCTGCCAAAATAGCCATTTTCTACTGCCAAAGTATTTACTGCTGCTTTGACACCTTCATTAAGCGCTTCTTTGAGACCAAGAGAAGTATTATCTTCCTTTACACCCATCACTTGATTTTTGGCTTTATTGAGCATATTACCCAATTGAGCATTTGCAGTAGTGAAACCAAAAGCCAAAAGCAGGAGTAAAAATATGTTGTGTTTTTTCATTGTCTATGATTTACTTTGGAAACGAGCAAATCTAAGTAGAAGTTTCACAAACGATAGTTAAGCTTTATTTAATATCGGATGGAAAAGTGGCTTAAAAAAAAGTAACACATAACATTTCCACCGATATTTTGGGCCAAAAATCGACGCTTTGAAATTGCTATAACTCGCCAAGTTGTGCGTTTTTTGTGCCAAGTTGGCGAGTTATAAAATCTATAATTCGCCATCTTATATGTTTTTTTATACAACTTGGCGAGCTATAAATTGAAATTTTGATTGAACTTTATTAATTTTGCTAGAAAATGAGGACAATAAAAGAATTTAAATCTTAACAATGAATGTTGTTGGACGTGAAGCAGAACGCAAAATACTAGTTGAATTACTAGATAAACAAGAATCACAATTTGTTGCCATGTATGGTAGGCGGCGCATAGGTAAAACTTTCCTCATAAGACAGACCTATGAAAAACACCTGGTTTTTGATTGTGCTGGTTTGTACCAATCAAATAGAGAGCAGCTTCTAGAAAATTTTTGGTTGAAAATATCAGCAAAATTTAATAAAGTGGTACTTCCACCTAAATCCTGGTTACAAGCTTTTAAAATTTTGGAAGATTATCTAGAGACACTTCCAAAAAAAGGGAAAAAGAAAGTAATCTTTTTAGACGAAATTTCATGGTTTGACACACCAAAAGGAGGTTTCTTGGGTGCACTTTCAAACTTTTGGAACAGCTATTGCACCAAAAGGGAAGATGTGGTGCTCATTATCTGCGGTTCTGCAGCATCATGGATCATAGAAAAAGTTGTAAAATCAAAAGGAGGTCTTCACAATAGATTGAATAGGACCATAAGGTTAAATCCATTTACACTGGAAGAGACACAGCTTTATTTCAAAGAAAAAAAAATGAAGTTCTCAATAAAAGATACCATTCAACTCTACATGTGTTTGGGAGGAATTCCATTTTATTTGAATGCAATAACACCAGGAAAAAGTGTTCCTCAAATTTTAGATGAACTTTGTTTTGAACCTGATGCACTGCTATCGAATGAATTTGAAAAGCTTTATGCAGCATTATTTAAAAACCATGAAAACCATGTAAAGGTCATTAAAGCATTGGCCAATAAAAATAAAGGCCTTACCCGAAATGAAATTGTAAAATTTACTTCACACTCAACAGGGGGTGGGCTTACAAAAGTTTTAGAAGAATTGGAAGAATGTGATTTTATTTCAAAATATAGGGATTTCGATAAAGCCAAAGAGGACGGGTTATATAGACTTACTGATGAATATTCAATTTTCTATCTCAAGTTCATGCAAGACAAAAAGAAATTTTTAAAAGGGAACGATCTTACATCCTCTCAATCTTTTAAAACATGGTCTGGTTTTGCTTTTGAAAACCTATGCTTCAAACATTTGACCAAAATTGCATCATCTCTTGGCATTTCTGGGATTGGTTACGAAGCTTTTTCTTTTATTGATAAGGGTGGCAAAGATAAAACCGGCACTCAGATTGACCTCATCATTGACCGTGCAGACAATGCTGTAAATATTATTGAAATCAAATATTACAACGAGCTCTATCGACTTACAAAAAATGATGCAGCTAATATTACTCAAAAGGTTAATAGTTTTACAAACAAAACAAATACTAAAAAAACCATTTTTGTAACCTTAATAAGCCCACACGGAGGCATTAAAAACGAGCACTATTTGAGTGTAATATCCAATGAATTGCTCGCAAAAGACTTAATGGATAAGTAACATCCAGTATTAAAAAACCAATCAATTTCCTTCAAAAAGAAACACCTATAACTCGCCAAGTTGCACATTTTTATACCAAGTTGGCGAGATATAAAATCTATAACTCGCCAAGTTGACCATTTTTTATACCAAGTTGGCGAGCTATTGATTTTTTTATATCGCATTTATGCCTCATAATCAACTGATTACTTGACTTTCAATGTACTTGATCCAGGAATAATCAAAAATACATTTTCACCCAAGTCCATAGATTTTAATTCAATGTTTTGAAACTCTGGAATTGTTACTGCTAGTGGATTTATTTGGTTTGGAATGATAATAGAATCACAACTTAATGGTGTTCTGCCTTGAGACCATGCATTTACATCTGACCAGTTTCCTGGCCCAATCCAAGTATTTGTCTCAGCAGAAATAACGGCAACCTCCATATTTGACTTGTTGCCAAATGCACGATGTGGGCTAATCAGTCTAGCCGACAATTTGCGTGTACTTACATTTGCGTCCCAAGTAACTTGAGCTTCGTTGTTGCTGCTGCTAAGGATCGTTCCCCCCACTATTTCCCAGAAAAGATGATGATTAATCGGAGTGCTAACCGAATAATTGGCAAAAAGCTGTCCTTCACAAACTTCTGAACTGCCTACAATCGCAACATCCGCTGGCTGAAGATATTTTGAATATAACCACTGCCCTATGGTCGGCATGATGTCAGCGTGCAAACTTGAAGTCCCATTTTCGTGTACACCATGCCCGCGATTGGTGTATCTACTGTATTGATATACTTGATTGATGGTGTCACATCTCTTTTTTATTTCGTCACTTCCATAAACTGTTGGCAGGTCGTCTCCTGCAATAAATGGAGTGTATGTTGAGAAAGGTTCTCCGATACCAATGGGTACAGTATTGTCATTGCTGCTGTGAAACATTAGCATTAAAGGGCTAATTTCTGGTTCCAGATAGCTCGTAAATCCAACGGCGCCTGCTAAACTAAAACCACCATTTGCCCGACCATTATATCCAAGATTATTTCCAACACAATCCAGGCAACCCTGGTCTGGAACATTGTTGCCTGACTGCATCCAAATCCCAGTAGAAATAGGTCTTTCTCCTTCTTTATCCAAGTACATATTGTGCAAAGCGATAAAAGCTCCTGCACTATGGCCGCCAATGAATACCTTATTTGGATCAATCCGGTAAGTATTGGCATTTGCAGCATCCGCTCTAAAAAAACGAATCGCCGATCGACTATCTTGAACTCCACGATACACAGCTCTTGTGGCCAGATCCTGATCAAAAATATTCATACCCAAACGATAATCAATAGACGCTACGACATAGCCCATTCTTGCCAGACTTTGACAAATCAACCTGATACTCCAGTACTTTCTATTGCCATCCAGAAAACCTCCACCAAAGCAAACTATAACCAATGGCCTGATGGCAGCAGTATGGTTCAAAAATATCCATTGTCAAGATTGACATTTTGAGAGTCGTATTCTTTTACATTGAGTGGATAACCAGTAATATTTTCATAAAAACCACCACCTTTTTTTGGTTGAGGAACATTGGAACTAAAAAGTTGGCTGGTTTCCATAACTCCTGAAAATATTTCTTTGTAATACCTGGCCGTATCTGCTTGTCCATGTATCAAAAGCGGAAGTATTAGCAATATTGACATTAACCAAATGTGCTTTCTCATCTCCTTTCTAATTTAGTCAAGTAGGTGGAGAAATATGGTTTTAATGTTTGCTGGAAGGTAATATCCGTTCTATACAAGCGTAATAGTTCTTCATACTTTTGAAATGGAAGATCTGATTTTTGACACAATAACAACAGGCGCTCTTTCTGAATCAAATTTTGATTTGCTTCAACCTGTTGTATGTAATTGGTTATAATTTGGAGTTCACTGGATCTTTGTGCAGTATCGTATCTGCTATTTATAAATGCTGCATACTGCTCGGAAGTCATTCCAAGGCTATCCAAAATTTCTTCACCAATTTTATTCCAATCTGGTTTTTGATTTTTGGCCTCAAAAAAAACATTGGTGAATGCAGTTAAAGTTTTGTCATTGTATATTTCCGAAGTTTGAGCTTCAACAAATATATGACACAATAAAAAGCCAATTGAAAAGACCAATCGAAAATTGAACAGATAAAGTTTTTGCATTTTTAATCTTTAATTTCCTTAGTTTCAAATATACCCATCTGAAATAGATTTGGACAGATTCTAGACCAAAATTTGCGGTTTGCGAGCTTTTATTAAATTTTTCATCATTCTAAAGTGCTATAAACCATATAATTGCGAGCATTTTTTGTTTTTTGAAATCTTGACATTACATTTTTAGTATATTTTTGTAATATTGATATTACATATTTGTATTTTTTGATAAATCAGGATTGCATTTAAATCATAAATATGATATCTTTGCATTACAAAATGTAGAATGGAGGCATTAATTCAAGTACAAGACAATCTCATAAAAGATCTAGAACTAAAGATCAACCGCACACTCAACATCGATTGGGATGACAGGTTGATAGCATTAGTAGGACCCAGGGGTGTGGGTAAAACTACCTATTTATTAGATCGGGTAAAAGACTCTATAACCGAAGGAAACTCCACACTTTATACCAGCATGGATGATCTATATTTTGCAAACAACACCTTGTTGAGCCTTGCTGACAGTTTCGTTAAGCGTGGTGGCAAATTTTTATATTTAGATGAAATCCATAAATACCCAAACTGGTCGCAAGAATTAAAGAACATTTACGATAGGTATAAAACACTACATGTGGTCATCAGTGGGTCCTCCATTTTGCACATCAAGCAAGGCGAAGCTGATTTGAGTCGCAGAGCAGTAGTTTACACCATGCAAGGCTTGTCCTTTAGAGAATATATTGAAATAGAAACAGGCTTTAAAATAGCGCCAGCATCTTTAGAGGAAATTTTAACCAATCATATAGAGCTAGCACGAACAATTACTAAAGAAATCCGACCATTACAATATTTCCAAGAGTACTTAAAACATGGCTATTTCCCATTTTATCTCGAAAGTAAAAAATCATATTTGATCAAACTTTTGTCCACCATCAATTTGACATTGGAAGCTGATTTACCATATCTCAAAGGCGTAGAAATGCGACACATTCATAAATTGAAAAAATTGCTATATGTTGTAAGTCAAGCTGTACCCTATAAACCCAACATTGCAAAACTCTCGAGGGACGTGGAAGTATCTCGTGCTACCATCCTCACCTACCTTAGTTATATGCAGGACGCAAAGCTTATCAGGATGATGTCATACGATGTGCATGGAGACAGTTTACTTACCAAACCAGAGAAATTGTTTTTTGACAATACTAATATGATGTTTGCAATTGGTCACGGCTATGCAAACACTGGAAGTGAGCGAGAAACCTTTTTTCTCAACCAAGTAGGATTGTCAAATACCCTTACTTATTCCGATATAGGTGATTTCAGAATCAACGATAAATATATCATTGAAGTTGGTGGCAGTAAAAAAGATAAAAAGCAAATTGCGGATTTACCAAATGCTTTTATAGCAGCTGATATGATCGAGACAGGATTTGACAATAAAATACCTCTTTGGTTATTTGGTTTCATTTATTAATATCGAAATAGAACTGATTTATAACTTTGTTTTCGTCTGGTGAGCTATTTGAAAGGTAAGATGTAAAATGAGAAAACTTGATGAACTTTCTCTAAAGCGGATTCAACCTGATTCAATAATTTATTAACTTTAGCCAACTCTTCAAATATTAATAATGACACACTCAAAAACTACCAGCGCACTCCATTTATTTGTTTGCTTAACCTTGTTTAACTCCTGCGCAAGGGAAAAGAACAATATATCCTTTGATGGGACGTGGATTGATTTAAGTTACACGTATGACACACAAACACCCTATTGGCCAACAGCAGAAGGATTTCAATTGGACACCGTTTTTGAAGGAATGACAGCAGGAGGTTATTATTATTCTGCCTACCAGTTTCAGAGTGCAGAACATGGAGGAACACACATAGATGCACCTGTTCATTTTGCACAAGGAAAACAAACAGTAGATGAAATTCCGCTTGATAAATTGACGGGCGACGCTATTGTGATCGATGTCAAAGATTCTGTAAGCGATTACATCGACTATCAAATCAATGTTTCAGATATAGAAAATTGGGAGAAGGAAAATGGGAGAATAAAGGACGGCACAATTGTGCTTTTAAGAACTGGTTTGGTAAATTTTGGCCAGACAAAATAAAATATTTAGGTACTGATCAAAAGGGGCCAGCTGCTGTTGCCTTACTACACTTTCCGGGCCTTCATCCTGATGCAGCGCAATGGCTTGTATACAATCGTGCGATCAAAGCCATAGGTCTAGACACTCCAAGTATCGATTATGGTAGATCTTCAACATTCAAATCACATCGCATACTATTTGAAAAAAATATTCCAGCTTTTGAAAACCTTGCAAATCTAGATAGCTTGCCCGCTTCTGGTTTTTATATAGTTGCTTTACCCATGAAAATCAAAGGTGGAAGTGGTGGGCCATTGAGAATCGCTGCCTTTTTGCCAAAATAATAAACCACTTCATTTATTTTTGGTCTGAATGGAAGTTGCCATGAATAAACCACCAAGGAAATTTTCCCGATTATTACTCCAATCTAATGTTGCTCAAATAAACTGATGTACAGAAAATTTAAGAATCAAAATCAGCTCACCACCCAACTTTCCTCATACTTTAATATTATTTTGAATTTTAGGCCTTTTGTTATCATATAATTTACATTTAAAGAGGTATAATATGAAAAACAATTTTTAATTTTGGAAATATGCAAAAGGAAGTTTAATGACTGCCTTTTTTTTTATTTTTTTATTCATATCCAAGATTTACATTATTATGATATCAGAGATATTGAAGCTTTTGAGCCCTACTGAAAACCCTGATGTAGGTCAGTCGCTGGTTATTTTACTTCTCACCATCAGTTGTGGTATTTTCATAGGAAGAATACACATTGGTAAGGTTTCGCTTGGCATTGCAGCTGTCATGTTTTCAGGATTATTGTTTGGTCATTTGGGTTATTCTCTTGATACAAATAGTTTGAAATTTTTGAGGGAGCTCGGCTTGATCCTTTTTGTGTACGCAATAGGAATTCAAGTGGGTCCGTCTTTCTTTTCTTCCTTAAAAAAAGAAGGCTTAAAGTTTAATTTGCTCAGTGTCGGCACTGTGCTGCTGGGTGGATTGGTAACCTACATCATATTTAAAGTAAGCGGGCAATCGATAGAACACTCGGTTGGTTTGATGTCAGGAGCTGTCACGAATACCCCTGGCCTTGGTGCTGCAAAGTCAACCATTGCTGAGATGAGTTCGACTATGGGTGGCAAAGATTTTGGAGATCCTGCCATCCCTTATGCTATCGCCTACCCTTTCGGTGTTTTGGGCATTATTTTCATGCTCATTATTACTAAAAGTGTACTCAAAATTGACATCCAAAAAGAACACGATGCTTTTGAATCAAAAATAGATAAAATCCACAATCACCCAACTTCAGTAAAATGCCGAGTGGTAAAAGAGCAGGCATTTGGCATCACTTTGAATGAATTATTAAATAAGTTTGATCATTCAGTAATCATATCCCGATTGAAACACAGCGGATCTGAAATTGTATATTCTCCTGATCTTGAAACTGTCATCCAAGAAAGAGATGTGATCATGATTGTGGGCCAAAAAGAAAATGTGGACAAAGTGGTGGAATTTGTTGGCCGTCCTTCCTCAGATATCATGGTAGAATCAACTGTCGACATCCTCACAAAAACATTGATCGTTACAAAAGATTCAGCAGTTCATAAATCTTTGTCAGACTTGGCTTTGTACAATCGATATGACATGAAAGTCACCAGGGTTTTAGATCGGGAATGGAATTTTTGGCTGCTGGGTCTTTTGAATTGTTCTTTGGAGACAGACTGGTGGTTGTTGGCAATAAATGGGCCCTGGAACAAGCAGAACAAATCCTTGGAAATTCAGAAAAACGATTACTTGAGCCGGATTTCCTGTCTATTTTTGGAGGGTTAATCATAGGTATCCTTGTTGGATCTATTCCCATATTCATTCCTTCGTTTCCTGTGCCTGTAAAGCTGGGATTTGCAGCCGGCCCATTGATTGTAGCCTTGCTTTTGAGTAGATATGGAGGAGTTGGAATGATTCACACTTACATCAACCATGGTGCCATTTATTTCATGAAAGACCTAGGAATTTGTTTATTTTTTGCTACTGTAGGCATTCACGCAGGCCACAGCTTTTATGACAATTTCGTACAATTTAATGGATGGACATGGATAGGATATGGTATTTGCATTACGATCATTCCTCTGCTGGTTATGGTTCTTATAGGACATTATTTGATGAAAATCAATTTTCTACAACTAGTTGGCTTGATGAGTGGCACCTATACTGATCCGGCAGCCTTGTCTTTCAGCAATTCTTACTTCAAATCAGAAATACCGGCTCAAGCCTATGCCACAGTTTATCCTTTGGTTACCATTTTCAGGATACTGATGGCACAGTTGCTCATCCTTCTTTTTGCGTAAGGTTTGACCGTAATTTAAAGAGGGCCACTGGAATTTTTTTTATCAATTTCACCAATAATGTAGGGTTACCCGAAGGAATTCCTTGTTGATGAGTGTGTATGGTTGTGTGCCCCGCCAAGGATACCTACGATGACTCAATGGGCATTGCTGATTTTATTTTTGCTCACATCAATTACAGGGATTTTTTTTATGAAACAGTTTACCCACAGACGAATGCAAGATTTCTCTCAGAAAATTGATTCCAAAACACTCCGCTGTAATGGGTGCTTAAATCTTAAAGAAGCAATCATTTCTTTAAGATTTAAAACAATTCTAAAGTCGATTCTGTTACTTTTGCAAATAAAATAACAGAAAGGTGAATAGATTGAATTACGTTTTGACAATCACGGCATTTATTTGTACAACAAGTATAGCCGCTTTCTCTCAAGGAACTAAGGTTAATGTGGTTGGGGTTGCTGATCCAATGAAAGCAGGAATTGAAGGAGCTATTGATTTCAAATTGACTCCTATTTCACACGCGACAGCAGTATTCACTTGGTCTGATAAAACATTCTATATTGACCCTGTGGGCGGTAAAGATGCTTTTGCGGGTCAAAAAGCACCTGATATTATTTTACTCACAGACATTCATGGTGATCATTTGAGCGCAGAAACATTAACAGCCATCAATACTCCAGATACCAAAATCATTGCACCGCAAGCAGTAGTCGATCAACTCCCTGAAGATCTCAAGTTGAAAGTGATCGTTCTGAAAAATGAGGAGACCACCAAGCAACTAGGTTTTGAAATTATTGGAGTTCCAATGTATAATTTACGAGAAGAAGCTAAACAATTTCACACCAAAGGTAGAGGCAACGGATATGTGATCGAAAATGGTGGCATGCGTGTTTATTTTTCGGGCGATACTGAAGATATTCCAGAAATGAGAAATCTTAAAAATATAAACAAAGCATTTATCTGTATGAATTTACCTTACACAATGAATGTTGAGAAAGCAGCAGAGGCTGTCTTGGATTTTGCCCCTAAAGAAGTATATCCTTACCATTACCGTGGCCAGGGTGGACTTAGCGACGTAGCAAAATTTAAATCATTGGTAAATGCTGGAAATCCCAAAATTGAAGTGATTCAATTAGATTGGTACCCAGGAAAATAACATAAATCATTATCCGTAAAAGTAAGACATCATTCTCTTTTCCATCCAGCTTTCTTCAAGAACCAAACTACAATCGAAGGGAATTTATACCCTCTTTTTGCTAAGATTACTCCAGCTTCATCGTAAAGGAATTGAGATCCTCTGATGCCCAAGCCATCCATCATTCTATTATAATAATTGAATAATGCGGTAATTGCAATCACATCTTCAACAGTTTGTTCATTCCAACCTACCACCACCATAGCATCAATGTCAGATTGTACGACTTTACTGGGGGTCTGAGTTAGTTTTTTGACCAAATGCAAAATAGGTATGAATTTGGGTTCAAAAGCTACAAAATCATGATTCTTAAGTGCTTCAATTTTTGTTGTTTCTACTCCAAAAGCAATAGCAACTTCTACGTGTACTCCAGTACAATAAATGCAACTATTGTTTATAGACACATAGGAAGCAATCAATTCTCTTTCTTTAGGCGATAACTCAGAAGGTCCCCGAAGAACGTTCTGAGTAAAGGCATCCATATGTTTATAGCGACCTCGATTGTAAAAAATCAGATCTCTCATATCAGCGATGGCAGGCATCCGTTTCAAGTAGGGCATAATTATATTTTTTGCTGGTAATTTATGGCGTGTAAATTAATACACATCAAACAGTTAATTATTTTTTATCTGTTTATTTAGCACATATTTTTCGGTTTTTATACCACAACGTTTGCTCTGACTCATTCTGACAGAATAATTAAGCTAAAAGTCATTTCTACTTCTTTTTTTAGCCCCTTAACCCTGAAAATGAATGACAATGATAACTAAGAATGTTGTTTCAGGTTGCAATTATATGGTTTTGGATAAAAAAATGATGGTGATTTCAAAAATAATACTTGCACAAACACTATCTTCAAGTATCGATTTGAAGTAGCTTGCATGATCGATTATAGTCATCCTCTTTTACAAGTGTAAGACCTTGAAATAGTTAATCGGAATCAAACACATGGGGCGCTCGGTAAACCAAAGTAAATCTACAGGAATTCTGGCAACAATCTGCTTGTTGTGTCTTTCTGGCATATTTCTAAGTTTGCAAACCTTACCAATTTTCGATGTTGCGGTTGAAATTTGCAACAACGCCAAAGATGATGATGCCGATGGTCTCATCGACCTCAATGATCGAGATTGTGAATGTCAAGTTGTGGAGCCAATTTCATTGATTCCCAAATCCATCTTTTGAAGAGCGAAGTTGTTGCCCTTCAGAAAGAGCGCAACTAAATTGTTCTGATGTTTGGATTCAAGCTTCAGATCCTACAACAGATTATCTGCACGAATGTGGTTGGATGGGCTGGGAAGACCTACCACCTCCGCTTCCTTTCCCAGACGGTAAAGGAGTTGTTGGCTTCAGAGACGGTAGAGTTGTCCAAAATGGTGCAGATAGAAATTGGAAGGAATATGCAGGAGCTTGTCTTTTGAGTCCACTCCGTGCAGGGACCACTTACCGATTTGAATTCTTTATTGGCTTTGTTAACTCTGAAAGGTCTCCAGCAATCAATGTCACCTTTTTTGGCACCACTGATTGCAAAAACCTACCATTCGGAAAAGGAAATGCCGAATTTGGTTGTCCAACTAATGGGCCAAACTGGGTCCGTTTGGGATCAACATTTGTAACTGGCCAATCAAGAGGATCTTGGGAAAAAGTATATATTGATGTGACACCCACACAAGATATCTATGCAATGGCCATTGGTCCTGACTGTGATCCGGTTTTAGTCAATGTAAGCACTTACTATTTTTTCGATAACTTAGTTTTGGCTGACATTAGAAGTTTTGAATTTAAAGTGGATAAAATTTCACATCCCTGCAAAGACGACTTTTTACTGAAAGTACCTTTCTATAAAGAATACAATTACCAATGGTATAAAGATGGAATTGCTTTGGTTGGTGAAGACCAAGCGCAATTAAAGAAAATGCATGGAGAAGGCAAGTATCAGACCTTAATCGATGACGGTTCGTCTTGTAAAGTGACTACTTTTTATGATTTTACCATTCCGGTCCTTACAACCAATGTCAATAAAACCATTTGTAAAGATGATGTTTTGGTTTTTGGAAAACAACGGTTGAGTAAAAACGGAACATATATTGAAACCTTTAAATCAATTGATAATTGTGATAGTATTGTTACCATGAATCTGAAGGTCTTAGGTGAATTGTTTGATACCGTCTCTGCCCGCATTTTTGAAGGCCACGAGTATAAAATTCAGAAAAAAAGTTTTAAAAATGAAGGTGATCATTTAGTGAACCTCAAATCTGTTATTGGGTGTGATAGTTTGGTTTATCTGCATTTAGATTATTATAAATTATTTGCCCCAAATATATTTTCGCCGAATGGAGATGGCTTCAATGACCTTTTTTATATTTCTGGAAGTGAGGAATATATTGCTGAGATCGAGTTATCTATTTTTGATAGGTGGGGATCGCTGATTTATAAAGGAAAACAATGGGATGGGAGTAATAAAGGACTACCAGCTATCTCTGGGGTATATATTTATGTTGCAACGATTATCATGAATGATGGGGCAAAAAATGCCATTTCTGGCTCTATTACCGCAATTAAATAAGAAAAGTAATTCTTTTCAGAATTTAGGTTTTTCTAGGTCAAAATAAATTAAATGTTACTTTTGGTTCTCTTTTATGGCTGCTAAAATTATTTAACCAAATTTGCAGAAATAAAGATGATTATTTTTCTCAAGGTTTAAACGAGCAAAAAAGCTTTACCGTTTGATTCTTGAATAGTGATATTTTATGGCCAAAAACAAT
Source organism: Saprospiraceae bacterium (assembly GCA_016715105.1). Lineage (GTDB taxonomy): Bacteria > Bacteroidota > Bacteroidia > Chitinophagales > Saprospiraceae > JADKBO01. The sequence goes on from JADKBO010000021.1 coordinate 91,798, forward strand.
CTTACAATGAATCGAATGGAAGGGAAAATTGTTGCCATAACGGGTGGCAGCGGTACCTTGGGTGTTGCCATTGCTGAAGGTATTTCCAGAGAAGGAGCCATTGTTTATATTTTGGCGAGAAATATAGAAAACCTTCAAGTCAAAGAAAAACACTTCGAAGAGTTGGGACTGGATGTACGAGCTTTGCCTTGTGATGTATTGGATGGAAATTCTGTCGATCAGGTGGTTACCAAAATCCTAGAAAATCATGGCAAAATTGACGCATTGATAAATGGCGCTGGAGGAAATATGCCTGGTGCAACCATCAAACCAGATCAAAACATCTTTGATCTTAAAATTGATGATTTCAGCAAAGTAATGGATCTTAATTTGCTAGGCACTGTGATTCCATCTATCTCCTTTGCAAAAGCAATGGTTGTAAACAGTAAGGGTTGCATCATCAACGTGTCTTCTATGTCGGCATCGATACCTTTGACCCGAGTAATGGGTTATTCGGCGGCAAAGGCATCCGTCGATAATTTCACAAAGTCTATGGCTGTAGAAATGGCATTAAAATATGGTGAAAGCATCAGAGTCAATGCCATTGCACCAGGTTTCTTTATTGCTGATCAAAATAGAAACCTACTGCTAAATGCTGATGGTAGTCTGACTGACCGCGGACAAACAATTATCAACAATACTCCATTGAAGCGATTTGGAAGACCAGATGAATTAGTAAGCACCATTCTTTGGTTATGCGATGATCATTCTTCTTTTATCACAGGAATTGTTGTTCCAATAGATGGTGGTTTCTCAGCTTTTTCGGGAGTTTAAGTGTAACTCCTAACAATAGATATTTGCATTTTTATTTAATACTGCAGGTAATTTCGAAAAAGTTTTACCTTTTACAAAAAATCTTTGACATCCAATAAACGTTTTCGCCCCGTACTTGTCTAGTATTATCAAATGGATTTCTGATATGTGGAATAGAATCATTAACTGGGGTGTTGTTTTTTGTTTTTTTACTTTGATACAATCTTGTTCATTTGATCAAATTGCGCAAGATGATGGAATCATGGATGATGGAACAGCTATTGATACAACTGTTGTAGATACCTCTGTTTTGATTTCAAACTGCAACCCAGATACTGTATATTTTGAAAAAGATATTCTTCCTATTTTACTTACAAATTGTTCTTTAGGTGGTTGCCACACAGCCGCAAGCAGGCAAAATGGTGTGGTAACTGATAATTACAATAGATTGGTGCAAACGGTAGGTATCAGGCCCTTTGAACCTGAGAAGTCAAGGTTGTTTCTTTCTATTACGTCCAAGAATAACATCATGCCACCTTCAGGTAGAATGAGCGAGGATAAAATCAATTTGATTTCCAAATGGATCAGTCAGGGAGCTACAAATCTTATGTGTAATCCTTAGAAGACCAGTTATTTAAATATTTCAAAAATTATAAAGTTTTAAGATATTCAATGATTGCCCTTCTCACGTCCTGACGAAAATCGTCCTTGTCACCATTTATTGGCTTATGAATAGAGAGTATACCATCGTTTTCTTCATTTAAAAAAGGGATGTCCAAACCTCTCAAAAGGAAGTCTGTCATAGCAACCATGTATTCCTTCTTGGGATCGATTTCTTGGCCGTCATGCATCCAACTATCACCCATTTTTTCAAGTCCAGTATATTGTAAATAAGCTCCAAGTCCTTTTGATTTTTCACTGTATCGCATGATGCCCAAGAGTAGACTTCCTTTCATTTTCACATCATATATAGCTCCTCCGAAGGGCAATGCACGAAAAATATCTACGGCCAGAATGTCTCCCTCCAACTCATCATCAATCCTGATAGATCCACTATTTAAAAAACCAATTTGAGCATCATGTTTGGATGCATGCATGATACTTTCAGCAAACAAAACACCCATATTACTAGGTTTATATCTCGTGGTCGTTTCTTTACCATCCAATGGTTGTTCCGCATGGTATATGATTTGGTAGGGTTCTGCAAATACTTTTTTGATCTCCGCGTCTAAAATAGCGCTCCACTTTTTTATGACCATGGTTGCTTCTACATCCAAGCCGATCTTTTCATCCATAAAGACCAATTCCGATGATACAGTCCCCATTTTCTTTGAATGATCATAAGAAAGGATGTGTACATAAACAGATTTTGCATTGGCATCAGCTTTGGCGACCATGGTATTACCTACTTTTTGGTAATTGTGATCATGTTCGTGTCCACCCATAATCAATGATACTTCTGGATGATTTTTTGCAAAGGCTAAATCTTCAGCTATCGTCAAATGTGTCAAACCAATTAACAAATCACTTTTTTGCTTGAGCTCTGTTATTTCTACAGAAGCACAGCTATCTGGATTTAAATAATGTACATATCCAACTGGATTGCTATTGATAGTTGCAGAGAACATGCCCAATCTCAGCGATGTACCATCATCGTCTTTAAACTCATAAACTTTACTTTCGGGTAAAAAATGTTTTTTGCCTTGAATTTCCTTATAAAATGGATATTCTTTATTTCCACATATCTGAGCAAGATTCGTTGCTAGCCAATCAAAATTAGATTCATTGATTCGCTTTTGTAAATCTTCCTCAGGTATATCAAATTCATGGTTTCCAAATGCTACCACATCCAGTTTTATGTTATTGAGCACATCGACCATTTGCCTGCCTCTTATTCGATCACCTTCATATCTCATAGTACCAATAAGCGATGGGTTCAAAAAATCACCTGCGAGTACCATCATGGATTGCGGATATTTTTGTTTGAGTTCCTTGTAAAAATGGGACACTCGAGCCAATCCTCCTACTTTTCCACCATCCAATCCACCAATTTCATAAACATCATTCATTTGCAAAATCGCAATTTGGATTTTGCCATCATCTTTTGTCTGATTTGAAATTTCTGCTTTCTTCGACGTAGCACAACCTGCAAGCAGAAATAAAATAAGAGAAAAAGTAAAACTCCTAAATAGATATACCATATGTAATAATTGGTTTTAATTACTCCGATCAGAAATATAAAAGTCCAACTAATTTAATAAAAATTCTGAAGGATTTATAATCAGATCACTTTATACAAATATAAGCAACCTCTAAATTTATTGGCTTTTTATAAGGCACTTAACATGAGCTAAAATTAAATAAAATTTGAAGGTATTGGGATTTCAACATAGCCAAAAAAGCCAATACAAATCTTGGCTCAACTTCAAGCTATATTTCTAATTATTACATTTCACAATTTACATCTCCCTTTCACCATTTATCATTCCCTATTTAATTCGCTACTCACTATTCACCCTTCACTATTCACTATTTACTATTTACTATTTACTATTCACTATTCACCCACATCCACCCTTTTCAAATCCAAGTCATGAAAATCAAAACTAAAATCAATATAGGGTGAAATACCCTTCATCTTAATGCTCTTGCCCATTCCGTTTTCATCCAAGTCAAACATTACAAAGGCATCAGCATTCATATCTTGATATTCCCACTTTACAGCAAAAGTATTGGCATTGTAATACTGCAATTGCCCATTTAACTTTGGAGACCTCACACATTTTATATACAATTTGTCATTCTTATTAAAAACCTCTACATCACCAAACCAAGCATCTCGGTAAGTACCCGTATAGTTTGTCAAATTGATTTTTTGACCAGCATTCATTTTTACTTTATTCCACACCTCAGTGACCACACTATCTCCCACATTTTGGCCTTCATTCAAACGACGATTATAAATATCCACCCAACCATAGTCTGACAACCCAAGGTAACTGTCGAGAATGGTTTGAGAAATTGCTGAAAAAAGTGCTCCACCACCCGGTTCTGTATTGGTAAGTATTACAAATCCCAGATTTAAGTCTGGAACCAATAAAGTTTTTGAAAGCATGCCTGGCAAGCCACCTGTATGCGTGACCACCATATTTCCAAGGACATCACTCAAACCCCATCCCAAACCATATCCAGCGAAATGCGTCTTATATCTTGGATTTCGATTCGGTTCCAACACAGTGTGTATTTTCCACATTTCTCTTTGACTTTCTTCACTGAAAAGTTGTTTATCCAAACCTGGTCCATACTTCCCTTTATTGAGATGACATAAAATCCATTTGGATAAGTCTTCAACATTGGCATAAATTCCTCCAGCGGCCCCATTGATCATTTCTTTAAAGTGAGGCAAGGCCATCAATTTGCCATCAATAGTATTGTGAGGATATGAAATTCCGCTTTGGTTATTGACTTCTGGTAACGCGGGAAAACTTTTATCCATTTGCAATGGTGACATAATTTTTTCTTGAACAAATTGCTCCCAAGACATACCACTTGCTCTTTTGACCACTTCACCAGCAACTACATAAAGGAGGTTATCATAATCGTATTTAGTGCGAAAGGCAGAAACTGGCTTGAAATGTTGAAATACCCCCAATAAATGATCGATCCTAAAATCGCTGCCATCTGGAAAAAACATCAGGTCTCCAATACCTAATCCCAAACCGCTGCGATGAGTGAGCAAATCCTGAATATTAAAATTTGCAGTGACATAAGGATCGTACATGCGAAACTCAGGAATGTGGTCAATGACTTTATCTGTCCAATTAAGTTTACCTTCTTCCACTAAAATGGCAAGAGCCGTTGTGGTGAAAGCTTTGCTATTGGATGCAATGGCAAAACAAGTACTTGCATCCACTTTTTCTTTGGTTTTTATGGATTTCACTCCATAACCTTTACTGTGAATGACTTTTCCATCTTTCACAACCGCAACAGCCGCACCAGCCACATTCATTTTTGACATGGACTCTTCAACCAATTTATCGATTTGCGCGCTCGTAATTTGAGCACCGATTTTAGAGCCTCCAAGTAATAATAAACAGACAGCGCTAATTATTTGAAAAGTTTTCCTGTGGTTCATTTAGTTGATTTTAAGGTAAATTAATGAATATAAAGTAGAATGACAAACTTTGTATCAACTCAAAAATATGAAGCTTGTCCTATGTTTTCATATTACAATCATTTTTTAACTTTACAGCTAGATTTACCATAACAAGTTGCGCTTTTGCCAACATTTATAATCATTCATCTTACAAAAGACCTAATTTGTCTATCATTTCAAACTTTCTCATCAATATCTCATTATTTTTGAATGATCATTTAAAAAGAAGCAAAAATCAACCATATACAAACCTATAAAGCAGAAATGACTTTGGCATTAAAGCTAAATACGAGCTTCAAAAACATATTGCAGCACTTCACACAAAATGTGGTTTTGCAACATACCACATTTTGGATAGTAATGTCCATCATTTTGGCTATTCTCAACCAAAGTTCAGTGGGTTTTTTACCAGAACTATGGTACGAGTTAGTCCATGTGTCATTTTTTGCCTTGCTCGTCTATTTTAATAAATATTATCTTTTCCCGCTTTACTTAAAAGATAATAATTTTGGACTTCATTTACTGTACTTACTGATTACTGCTATTGTCTTCACTCCTATAAAGTCGTTTTGCTTGTATTATTCAACATCGGAGACAGTCATGCGTGACCACACCATAAGTAATCAGAAACTAGCCTTTTTATCGACATTTTTAGTAGGTGCTGGTTCATCGATTTATTACATCATGAATGATTGGATAAGAGGTCAAAAAGTGAAACAAGAATTAAAAAGTGAAAACCTCCAATCCGAACTTAAATTTTTAAAATCTCAAATCAATCCACATTTTCTGTTTAATACATTGAATAGTCTTTATGCACTAACATTAAAGAAATCAGACTTAGCTCCAGAAATTGTATTGAGGCTTTCTGAAATGATGCGGTACATGTTGTATGAGTGTAATGAAAAGCAAGTTCCTTTAGAAAAGGAGGTCAACTATATGATCAATTATTTGGAACTAGAGAAACTTAGACATGGGAACAAATTTCATGTAGAAGTTCATGTTGGTGGAGAGATAAAAAACCAAAAAATTGCACCATTGATGTTTATACCCTTCATAGAAAACTGTTTTAAACATGGATTGAATCACCAAATAAGTGAAGGGTTTGTAAAAATAAATTTGACAGGGCATCCAGAAAATGTGGATATTGTAATCGAAAATTCAAAAGCACCTATCCTGCCTTCCAGAGGAGAGAAAAAAGTGGAGGAATTGGACTTGTAAATGTAAAAAGGCGGTTGGAATTATTATATCCCAATCAATATACCCTTGATATCATGGACCATCCTAACAGCTATACCGTAAATTTGAAAATAAATCTTAACTAAATCAACATGACAATAAAAACCTTAATAGTCGACGACGAACCACTGGCTTTGGATATTTTGGAAACTTTCATCGCAAAAATGCCAAACTTAGAATTGGTAGCCCGTTGTAATAATGCATTGGAAGGCATTGAAGCCCTCAAAAATCACGAGGTTGACCTCATGTTTTTGGACATACAAATGCCTCAAATAACAGGAATTGAATTTTTGAGATCCTTGCGAAATCCGCCAGCAGTAGTTTTTACGACTGCTTTCCCTGACTTCGCTTTGGAAGGTTTTGAACTAGACGCTGTTGACTATTTATTGAAGCCAATTTCGATGGATAGATTCATGAAGGCAGTCAGCAAAGCCACTGAAAGAATCACTATCAGAAAGCAAGGAACAGATACAATCGAGGAAATTGGTGATGATTACTTCTTTGTAAAGGCCGATAAAAAATTGATCAAAGTAAATTTTTCAGACATCATTTATATAGAAGGTCTCAAAGATTATGTCATCATCAGACAAGAGAATAGCCGCGTCATTGCCTTGCAAACCATGAAATCTTTGGAAGATAAATTACATTCTTCAAATTTTAGAAGGGTACACAGATCCTACATCGTCAACTTGGGCAAAGTATTGGCGCTTGATGGTAATACCTTGGAGGTAATGGAAAAAGGGCAGGTAAAGGTAATTCCGATTGGCAAAAATTATCGGGATGAGCTCTTGGATATGATTAATGAGAAAAAATTGTAGGCTTTATCTATCTAAATACTAAAAATGAAAAACCCGCTCTATCCTTGGTAGAGCGGGTTTTTTTCTTTGAATATTTTCGAAAAGGAACTTACATCTCATATTTAAGAGCAGGGCAAAGAATTGCACCAATGGCGACCAAAGTCAAAAACCAGTAACCTGCATGGATCAAAACATACTTCCAACCTCTTCTTTCAAAAAGTGCGTTGATGGCTATAATTGGTGTTACAAATAAAAGTGCGATTATTCCACCATGGACCATACCATGAGAGGCAGTACGATATCTCATTCCATATTTACCCATAAAGGCCACCAAGTCTTGATATTCAGGGCTTGTTTTATCGTTTACTTCAGGCACCAAAAGTGAAAAAATGTGTCCTTGATGAATGATAATGGAAGTCATCATTAGGCTGATGATGATCCCAAAAACAAAAGTGAGGCCAAAAATTAGAGCCATGTTTGCCCCTTTCATAGTCTCCTCGTTAAAATTATTTGTCTTCATCCATACGTTTCCCATCACCTTGGGATGGTAATAAATGAAACCTACCAGTAATGGTATAAGTGCTGTTACAAAAAAAAGATAATAATTAGTTGGCATTGCAATTAAGTTTTGAAGTTTACGAATTGTTGGCGAAATATAAAAAATACAATGGATATTCTGAAGAAGTGAGTAAAATTATAATATCCTTTCGCAAAAAATAACAATTACCATTCAAAAATTAATTCAAATGTTCAGATTTTGACATAAAAAAAGAGCATACTTTAGCTATGATACTAAAATATGCTCTTTTAATTTTAAAGTGGAGCTGAGGAGAATCGAACTCCTGTCCAGACAAAGCTCTTGAAAGCCTTCTACATGTTTAGTCTTTATTCAGGGATTTCGGTCGGGCGTCAGTATAAAGACGACGTATGCCTCTCCTATCCTTTTAAGTTTCGATCACCAGCCAAGAAACTCTGATGGTCTATCCTGAAGTTTTTGAAAGCGTCTTGCTGTGTACCAGGAATCAAGCAAGGTGCTTCAAGGCACTTAATTTCTAAAATTAAGCAGCCAAGGCGTAGTTAGACTCGCCAATTATTGTTCGATTACCATTTTTAACGGAGTGAGCAACCTTGCTCCGACATGCTTACTAACCAGATCACTTCCCTGTCGATACCGGTCAACCCCAAATTTCAATTTTTGATCTTTCCTTTAAAAGATTCAATCAGGTAACGAATAGACATATCAAATAGTTCCAAGTCTAAATCGAAATTAATAAAATTTTGACGATTGGATGAGCCAAAAGCACTTTTGATTATTGTTCTTCTCTCATTCTCAATATCTTATCGATATCAGCTGAGGTAATTTTTAATTTTGATGCTACGACAGATTTATCCATACCCGAGTTGATAAGCAATACCACAGCTTCTTCCTTTACACTATTAGCTTTCGCCAATTCTTTCTTGGCCACTTCAACATATTTTTCTGTTTGCTCAATCTCTTTTCGTACTTGCTCGCTCTCTTTTCGTACTTGTTCGCTCTCTTTTCGTGCTTGTTCGCTTTCTTTTCGTGCTTGTTCGCTTTCTTGTTTTGCCTTTTTAAAAGACATGTATATATCATCAAGTTCAGCTTGAATATCTTCCTCCATACGGATATACTCTTCCAATTCCTTGCCCTCAACTGCCCTCTGTAATCGTCTTACTACTGGACGATATCTATCTGGAAATTCAACTTCATTAATATTCATGATGTGTTTTCTTGAGTCTATATTATACCAATCGGAAATGAATTTGACCATTTTCTTCTTGCAAATTTAATCGATATCTTCATCGTTCAATCCAGGCGAAGCTATGCTATTTCCCTCCGATCTCGATCAAATTTTCGACACAACAATTCTGGTCAATCCATATTCCGTTTGGTATATCTTGATCAAATATACTTAATAATATTTCGATTCCATCTCTTCTCTTTTTGATTAATTTCTTGAATTACAAATTTCATAGAGCAAATATTATTAGGCGATAATAAATCCAAAAACTTAATGTTCAACACATTTTTTTCTGTTTTTTTTGATGATTAGGATTTTTACAGCTTAAAAAATATCCACACTTGTCAAATTATCGAACCGCAGATAACAACAATCATTAAGAAAATAGTTGTTGTTGGTTCTCAATCTATTGTTGATTGTTATATTTGTAAAAAAATAGATATAATGTCAGTTGAGCAGTTGAAAAAAGACATCATTGAAGGATATCGCTTCACTGGAGGGTCAATTATAATGGGAGCTGGACGTATAGGTGATGAAATTTTAACAGACCACCTGGTGAGAATCCCTCTCAAAACCTTGAATAGACATGGTTTAATTGCAGGAGCAACGGGTACGGGCAAAACAAAAACCCTACAAATTATAGCTGAGCAATTGTCGACCAACGGTATACCATGTTTATTGATGGATATCAAAGGTGACCTTTCTGGTATTGCTAAAATAGCGGACGAGAATCCTAAATTCATTGAAAGGCACGACAAAATTGGATTACCCTACATTCCTGATTCTAGCCCTGTTGAGTTCTTATCATTATCTGATGAAGTTGGGGTAAGACTCAGAGCTACTGTTAGTGAATTTGGTCCTGTTTTATTCTCCAAAATACTTGACCTCAATGATACCCAAGGTGGTGTCATTTCTCTATTATTCAAATGGTGTGATGACAATCAGTTGCCATTGCTGGATTTGGATGATGTAAAAAAAGCATTGCAATATTTGACCAATGAAGGTAAAGATGCCATCAAAGCGGAATATGGAAGTATTTCGTCCACAACAGTTGGTACCATCATGCGGAAAATCATAGAACTAGAACAGCAAGGTGCAAATGTATTTTTTGGCGAAGTATCTTTTGACCCAGATGATTTGTGTAGACTCGATAGCAGCGGAAAAGGCATGGTATCCATCTTGAGGGTTACAGATTTACAAGATAGGCCAAAGTTGTTTTCTACTTTTATGTTGCAAATATTGGCAGAAATTTATTCAACTTTCCCTGAAGAAGGGGATTTGGATAAACCTAAACTTTGTATTTTTATAGACGAAGCTCACCTAGTGTTCAACGAAGCTTCCAAGGTGTTGCAAGACCAAATAGAAACCATCATTAAGCTTATCAGGTCAAAAGGCGTTGGTATTTTCTTCTGCACCCAGAATCCAACCGATATTCCAGATTCTGTACTCAGTCAGTTAGGTCTTAAAGTGCAACATGCTTTGAGAGCTTTTACTGCAAAAGATAGAAAAGCCATCAAAATGGCATCAGAAAACTTTCCTTATACAACCAATTATGTTGTAGATGAATTGTTGACTTCTATGGGAATTGGGGAGGCAATGATCACTGCGCTCAATGAAAAAGGTATTCCAACTCCTTTGGTTCACACTTATCTTCGTGCGCCACAATCACGCATGGATATCCTCACACAAAGAGAATTGGACGACATCATTTTCCGATCAATGATTGTTCCAAAATATCAAAATAAGATTGACAGAGAAAGTGCCTATGATATTTTATCTGGGAAGATAGAAGAAGCCCAAAGTGAACAAATTCAGGAAGAACTGAGGAGACAAAACGAAATGGCAAGACCTACTTCTAGTAGTCGACAAGAAAAATCAACATTCGAAAAAGTCATAAATAATTCAACTACACGTTCTATTGGTACTGCAGTAGCCAAAGAAATCACAAGAGGATTACTTGGCGTACTGGGCATAAAAACAACGACCAGAAGGACAACTTCAACACGCAAAAAAAGTGTCTTCCCCTGGTTTTAACTAGAACAAAAACATTTTGAAAAAAGTAGATTGGCTCATCTTACGAAGCTTCATGGGACCATACATTCTGTCATTTTTTGTGGCGGAGTTTGTGCTGATCATGCAGTTTATGTGGAAGTACATCGACGAAATCCTGGGTAAAGGGTTTTCAGTTCTTGATATTCTTGAACTGATAATCTATTATGGGATGATGATAGTACCCATGGCTTTGCCAATATCTATTTTGATTGCCTCGGTCATGGTATTTGGAAATTTGGCCGAAAGATATGAGATGACTAGTCTCAAATCAGCAGGTATGCCTTTGATGCGCATTATGGCATCTGGAATTGCGCTTGCCTTTTTTACTTTTCTTTTTTCCGTTTTCACTTCCAATTATCTCAAACCAATTGCTTCTTTTCAATTCAAAAAGCGCTTTGAAGTAATCAGAAAGCAAAAATCAAGTTTATTTATAGAAGAAAAGGTTTTCAACGATGACTTCAATGATTTTGTAATAAGGGTAGATAATAAAGCAGAGAATGATATTGACATGCAAGGTGTACTTATGTATGACCAGTCTCGAGCCGATCGCACTTTACTCAACATGATCAAGTCAGATTCTGCGAGGATGTTTACAGATAGTTCAGGTAGATATTTTGTCATGGATTTGTATAATGGCAGTATTTATCAAGAAGATCAGCGGAAAAAAAGAGATGATGGCACCACCTCCTACCCTTTGCTGAGAACATCTTATAAATCTTACCACAAGGTGCTCGACATGAGCGAGTTTAAATTTGACGAAGGTGGTTTGGACATCAATCGGAATAAGGAAGATATGCTCAACACTTTTCAATTACTTGATGCGATAGATTCCTTAGATACCAAGAAATCTGAGTTTCTCAAAAATTTAAAGTATGATTATCACGAGTTAAAAAATTTCTTTCCTGATTTGCCGTGGTTTAAGTCAGCATTGGCCTATCAAAAAGATACCGCTGCCATACAAATTGACTTCACAAATCGAAAACAAAACCAATAAAGATAAAAGATTAGTTTTGGCAGAGACACAAATAGACACCAATCAAAGCATTGTACCCAAGGACTTATTGTCAAATGCTAGAGCTTTGATAGAAGCACAACCACAGCAAGCTGGAATAAAAGGTATCCGTCAAAGTCAGTTATTTGATCTATCGCAATACAAAACATTTAGAGAAACGATTGATTCTGCTTCATACAGGGCCATACTCTTCCGAGCTTCTTCCATTGTGGGTGCAAGATTAGAAAATGCGCTCAGTGCGATGAATAATAATTTTGACAATGAGCGTGTCAAACAAATGTATTTATTAAGGTTATTTCAACAATATAGCTTTGCTTTCATTTGCATAGTATTCATGTTTATAGGCGCACCTTTAGGTTCCATAATCAGAAAAGGAGGTTATGGATACCCCTTTCTCATCGCCATTTTGTTTTATATGCTTTTCATCATTACCTCTATTATGGGTGAAAAATTAACTAAAAATCAAACTTATAGCGGATTTACCGGTGCTTGGATATCGTCCATTATTTTGGTTCCTGTCGCCATTTATGTTACCATCAAAGCACAAAAAGATTCCAAATTTGAGGCCTTGCAAAATGCGATCGCTTATGTGACGGCCTTTATAATTAAAAAGTTTGGAAAAAAAGATCCATCTATTTGATCAAAATCATGCCGTTAAAAAGCCATATTTCATCTAGGATTATAACTAAAATTCATTTTGAGCGTTCCATAGATAACGATACTAATCAGACAAATCAATGAAATTATACTTGTCCATACTTATTTCTCTTTTCTTTTCAGTATCGTCTAATCTTTTTGCACAGACATTAGTACCTGTAGATATTCCCATCATTGTCAACGGTAAAACATTAAATTCGGCATTTGTAGGTGGCTTATCTGCTCCTCAATTTTCTCAAATAGATTTAGATAATGACGGTAAAAAAGACCTTTTCATCTTTGATAGGAATGGTAATGTCAAAATGACTTTTTTGAATAAAGGAGGAATCGGTGAAGTGAATTATCAATATGCTCCTCAGTATGAATCATTTTTTCCAAATATGCATACTTGGTGTTTGCTCAAAGATTTCAACGGCGACGGGATTGAGGACATTTTTAAAGCTCCAGATGTCTTGGGCATTGCAGGAATTGAAGTTTGGCGAGGAAAAAGAAACAATGGACAATTATCATTTGAAAAAATTAAAAATCCAGAATTTGCTGTTGATGTATTGACCTATAAATTCAATAATATAGTTTCTAATATTTATGCTTCCATCATTGACCTCACTGGAATTGAGGATGTAGATAATGATGGTGACATGGATATTTTATCGTTTGAACCCGATGGAAGTTTTCTGCAACTTTACCTCAATAAAGCTGTAGAACAAGGCATGGGAAGAGATACCTTCATCATGACTTTTGAAGAGAATTGTTTCGGTAAATTTGTTGAAAACCAATTTTCTGAAGCCATCGTTTTGAGCAATAACAGCAAAGATTGTGCGAGTTTTATAAAAGGTAATAGCAGACCAGGTGATAGACATTCTGGTTCGACAGTGACTGCTTCCGATATTGATTGTGATGGGGATGTTGATATCTTTTTGGGCGATATTGGCGCAGAGTTTTTGACTTTTCTCAGAAATGGAGGTACGCCAACCAACAGTTGGATGACCGATCAAGATGCAAGATGGCCAATAAATGACGAATCTGTAAGGATCAGAATTTTTCCTGCAGCTTTTGTTATGGATGTAAATAATGATGGTAAAAAGGACGTCATTGTGGCCTCAAATGAATCTGGAAATGGCCAGAATAGGAACAATGTATGGCTATACCTCAATGAAGGAGAAGCTTGTAATCCTGATTTCAAATTAAGTACCAAGAATTTTCTGGTTGATGAAATGCTCATCACGAGTGTTGGCAGTCATCCTGCTTTTTATGACTACAATGGAGATGGGCTATTGGACATGATAGTCGGTACAAATGGAGTTGGAGAAGCAGGACAGACAAGGCAAAATAGGATGTTTTTATTTACCAATATCGGAACAAAAAATAGCCCTGCATTTGAATTGACTAATGAAGACTTTTTGCAACTCTCTGCATTTCCCAATACCTTGAGTAGGCTTGCCCCGTGTTTTGGAGATTTGGATGGCGATGGAGATGCTGATCTTTTTGTCGGAAATTCTCAGGGCGGCGTATTGTTGTTTCAAAATGACGGTCTTGAGCAAGGTAAAACTAACTTTAGGCTCATTACCACAGATTTTCAAAACATATTTGTTGGCCCAAATTCCTCACCAGTAATCTATGATTTTGACAAGGATGGTTTGTTGGATTTCATCATTGGTGAAAGCAACAACAGTCTGAATTTTTATAAAAATAAAGGAAGTAAAAATGCTCCATTTTTTGATGATTTGAGCAATGAGTTGCCAAACACCGACAATCTCGGCAAACTTTTCAACAATAATAATTTCGCAACTCAAAACGGATCACCTGAAGTGTTTGCTTCCTCAGGTCAGATGTACTTGTTGATGGGCAACAACTCAGACAGTTTGAGTTTGTATGTGGCAACTTCTACTGACCCAACAACGCCTTTTGTATTATTAAAGCGAAATGTGCTTCCCAAAAATATCGGCAAACGACTCAATGCTGCAGTAGCAGATCTCAACAATGATGGAAAATTGGATTTTATGATCGGAAATGAAAGAGGTGGCCTTACATATTTTGCCTCAGACATTGTCATCGGGGACCCAATAACGAGTATTACTTCTACTGCAATCTCTAATGAATACCAAATCTTTCCAAATCCTGCCAGTGAAGAAATAATTGTCTCAGGAATCAAAGAAAATACCCATTTTTTAATTTTAAACACTGCTGGTCAAATAATACAAAGAGGGCAATTCGCAAATGAAATGGAGAAACTAGACCTTCAACAATTAAGATCAGGTGTTTATTTCTTGCAGTTGATGACTCCCAACCATCACACGACTTTGCGTTTTTCAAAGATATAAAATCATCTCCTTTATAGAACAAGGAAATAAATTCTTTAGCGAAAAAGGTTCTCATTTAGACTTACCGAATATTATGTAAAAGGCAAATTCAACATTTCTCATTTTGATAAAATGAAGTGAAATCCTCCAGAAATCAAAATTATTTTCTAAATTTCATAGTTCAAATCTTAATTCACCCATACCACATTTATAAATCATGAAAAGGTTTATAGTCATCTTTGCGATCAATTTATTATTTCAAGCTTCCTACGGGCAAAAATTATATGAGTATGAGAACAAAGACTCCAGGGTCAGCAGTTTTGAAAATCTCCATGGAACAACCGGACAAGGTGGCCAATCAAATAAAGGGGCCAAAGGGAATGCTTTTGAAAGTATCAAAAAAGGGACAACCAAAGTATTGCTAGATGTAAAAGGTGCCGGTGAAATACAAAGGATATGGATGACTTTAAATGATAGGAGTCCGCAAATGCTGAGATCATTGCGATTACAAATGTTTTGGGATGGTGATGCAAAGCCTGCAGTAGACGTGCCATTAGGAGATTTTTTTGGAGTTGGTTTGGGTTTGACAACCAAATTTGAATCTGCATTATTTACAAGTCCAGAAGGTAGATCTTTCAATTGTTATATTCCTATGCCCTATAAAAAAGGAGCAAAAGTGCAAATTGTGAATGAGAGTGATAAAGATTTACAGATGTTCTACTATGACATTGATTATGTGATCTCAGATTCAATGCCACACAATGCGCTTTATTTCCATGCATTTTGGATAAGACAAAAGACCTCCGAACTGGGCCAAGACTTTGTTTTTCTCCCAAAACTAAATGGCAAAGGCAGGTATTTGGGTGTAAATATGGGCGTAAATGCTGACCAAAATATGAAAGAATCGTGGTGGGGAGAAGGTGAAGTTAAAATCTATAAAGATGGTGACAAACAATTCCCCACGATCAATGGCACTGGGGCAGAAGATTATATAGGAACAGGCTGGGGATTGGGAACTTACTCAAACAGCTTTCAAGGCTGTACGGTCGCCAATGACAGCTCGAGTCAATACGCATTTTATAGATATCACATTCCAGATCAAATTTATTTCAAAACTGATATTTCATGTAGCATTCAACAAATTGGTGGCTGCAACAGAGATATTTATCGCGAGCTGATCAAAAAACAGGTGCAAACAAAGCCAATTTCAGTTCACTTAGATGGTAATTTCAGGCGTTTGCTCGATGATCCTTTAGATGTTATGAACAATGCGTTCCCAAACGGCTGGGTCAATTTTTATAGAATTGATGATTATTCTGCAACAACCTATTTTTATCTAGATAAAACAAGTAGCAATCTAGAGCCTTTAAAAACAGTTTCAGAACGATTATAAACTGATGTTTTTAAAGATTTTTTTTAGCTAAATCCATGAGTACCAATCATTAAATATTAATAGAATTTTGTGGATTTAATTTATTACAAATTTCTTTCATAAATCAACGCTTATTTTGTTTCTTTGGATTCCCATAGCAACAAAATATCTATTCAATTTAGCATAAAATAATACAGTAAATTGAATAATAGAAAATTATCCAAGTGGTAATGTGGTGATTTTGTAGCAAAATACTACTTAAAATTATTACAACATAAGGCAATGCAATCAGAATGAGCGCATTAAATCCTATTTCTATTTTGCAATCGTATATTATTGAAGACGTAAAATGCGTTTCTGCTTGGTGGGTCAGATTTAAATTTATTTATTCAATTTCCCTAAAAGGTCGATTTGAGAGCTTTTGTACTTTTATTGCTAATTCTTTTAACTTGTCGGATAACAGCGCAATCCTGTATCCTGCAAAATTTCAGTATACCGGATGATCGTTTTGTCTCCATTCCCATCATCATTTCTGGTGCTACTACCGATCTGACAAATGACAAAATTTGCAACATTACGTTAGAATTCAATCACGAGTCCATCAATCAACTCAGGATGAGTCTTGTTTCACCAAGTGGTCAAAAAATTGACCTCTTAGGACCAGCTACTGCACCTTCCAATCCGTCTTTTCCTCCTATTGAGTATGATATTTCATTTGTACAATGTACAGCAACAGCAGTACCAGCATTGGGTTATAGCGCCAGATGGGACAATGATCAAATTTGGTTTGGATCGCTAATACAAGGAAGTTACTTTCCATATAACGGCTGTTTGGAAGGTCTGAATACTGGCCAAATCAACGGCACATGGGTGCTTGAAATAGAAGACGTTTCTCAGTTTGATGTTGGAACTCTAGCCTGTATATCCATAGAATTTTGCAATTCCAAAAATATAAACACGCAATTTTGCGATACCAGAGCGGGATCCTTTACGATAGCGAGTGATAGTTATTGCACCAATGAGGTATACAATTTTGGCGCAATAACAAGATTTCCACAAGGGCAATCTCCATCACCTCAATACATCAATAGATACGTAATAACCAGTGGAACGAGAGTCGAGGCATACTCTGACAATACATTGGATATCAACCAATTGTCGGCAGGAACCTACAAAGTATGTCAATTCAGTGTTTTAGCAATTGACACTTCAAAGTTACCTGTTGTTGGCTCAATCATCAACCAAGGAGATTTTGGATCAGAATTCGCTCGGCTAGGCCTATGTGGTGCAGTATCCAATACCTGTATCGACCTCATCGCAAAACCAGTGAAGGATTCTGTATTCATCACACCTCCGCCTATTTGTAATGGTAGCTCTTATCAATTTAGGAACATGAGTTTCACGACACAAGACACATTCTATGTACCTGTATCGGCTGTCGATCCAAACTTGTGTGACACCATTTATGTGATAGACCTCAAAGTCATCGATCTCAATCCTACTATTGTTGCTGATAATCCAAACTTGGCGTGTAATCTCAGTACTATACAATTGACCGCAACAAAAACGGGTTATACCAACATGGCAACCTATACTTGGTCAACATCAGATGGAAATATTACTTCCAGTAATTTAGACACGGCCAATATCGATAAAATAGGAACTTATAATTTGGTGGTCAATGATCAAGGATGTACAGATATGACCAGTCTGACCATTACCTATGACCCCACTACGCCTACCTTGACTGTCAGCACAGATACCATCACGTGTACAGAACCATTAGCTACCATTCGTGTGACTACCTCATCCTCGTTTGCGATTACAAACATAGATTGGATGGGCGCCGGCACTCCATTACCTCCGGATGGACTTTCCATTGGCATACCTGGTACTTACAATGGCTTAGTAACCCATGCAGATGGATGTGTGGTTCCAATAGAAGCAAGAATTTCCATAGATACTGCAACCATACTACCCCAACTTGTTGCAAATCCCATGGACTTTGATTGTAGAAATAGAAGTACTTCTTTGAGCATCAATAATGCTGCTATTTTTAGCACAACATCCAACTACTTTCATAGAAATGATATAACGGGTCTTTTTGCGCCAGTAAGCTTTCCAGATAATGTGGTATTGATAGGGATCTATAAAGTCGATGCTGTCATGGCTAGAAATGGATGCCCCGTGAGTGCAGAAGTGAATGTCCGTGATACGAGTTATATCCCTAATGTAAGTTTAGAAACATTTTGTAGAGGGAATGAAGTATGGGTTCAAGCTGTCGCTGACAGACCTGCAGGAACGCTAATCTGGAATGGACCAGGTGGTGCTGTTTTTACTCCCAATGGTTTGCAACAAAGAGTTTTGATTGATGGAGCATATAGTCTGAGTTTTACTTCTGCTAGTGGTTGTGACGCTCCAAACACCAACATTCAAATCACACAACGAAACGAATTTCCAGTTTTTGATGTGGCTGATGACAGCATCAGTTGCGTCATGAATACTGTGCAACTCAAGCTCACACAACAAATTGCAACCGCCACATATTCTTGGAATGGCCCTTTCAATTTTACTTCATCTGAAGCTGTTCCTACCGTTTCTGCAGTTGGTCAATACTTTGGAGAAGCAAGATTAGCGAATGGCTGCATCACAAGAGATACAGCAAACATCACCCTTTTCATATCAGTAGCGGATCCTACTTTTGCTCCTGACATCATCGTGGACTGTTCGATGGATACGATACAGCTTATTCCTCAAGATACCATAAATTATAGATATGTGTGGATTGATTCATTATCCCCACCCATCATATCACCTTTAAATCAAGCCATTGCTTTGGTTCAAGAACCGGGAATCTATAGGGTTCATGCAATAGATAATATGACCAATTGCATCATAAAGAAAGAAATACAAGTCGGGGATGAGAGAGATTTACCGGTGTTGGACTCTGTCATTACGAAAAAAACATGTACAACCAATTCTACAGCCTCAATTGCTGTGAGTATAGACACTCTTAGTAAAATGCAAGGCATCCAATGGACAGGACCAAATGGATTTACCTCCAATATGCTCACGATAGATGACTTACAAGAAGGTACTTACGTTTATAAACTGACCACACTCAAAGGTTGTAATCTCAAAGATACCTTTACCATTATCCACGACGTCATTTTACCCATTCTGGATTCGGTGGCTTTAAAACCATTTGATACTATTTATTGTGATAATGATTTTTCCATACTGATCACGGCCAGATCTGACAATGCAGGAGATCAATTTATTTGGTCGGGCGGTTCAGCAGTATTTTCCAACAATGCTCAAGTACGCATTGGCAGACCTGAGTTCAATTTTAATAATACCAATGGTGTTTTCACAGTCAGAGCTGTGAGGCCTTCCAACAACTGTATATCGCCGCCAAAAACCATCAGACTGGCATTTGATACTTTAGCACCCACTATAGATTTAGTTCCTAATGATATTGAATGCACCAATCCAATACCAACAATTAGTTTTTCGAGCTCAGAACCAGTGCGCAATGTAGTTTGGAGGAGAGATACTACCATTTTGTCTAGCAATAGAGATACTTTAAGCGTAGCCACACCTGGAACATATGCGTTCACCAGTACAGACAATCGTGGTTGTATCGTCAAAGATTCTATTACGGTTTTGGATTTGAGAGATACAGTACAATACACCATTGCCTCAGAAGTTGTTGGATGCGAAAAAGGTTTCATTGCTTTGACCGACACTCAAAATCTTCAAACCATCGTTTGGACAGGGCCTGAACCCATTGCCGACGGAGTGCTCACTTATGAACCTACTTTGCCAGGCACCTACTCATTTGAGATGACCAGTATTCTGGGCTGTATTTACAATGATAGCATTGTTGTTGGCAGAGATTCTATTCCACCAGTGGTTTTGAGAAAAATTTCAGACACCATTACCTGTTTCAGTCCTGGAGTTGCAATTGGTTTTTCAATAGACAAACCTCTATTAGATATTTCATGGGTGGGACCAGATAGTAGTTCCTTACAAATGGATAGTACATATTCTGTATCAAAGCCAGGTACCTATTATGCAACCATCAGGTCTACCAACAAATGTTTGGTCACTGATTCGATCACTGTAGCCATAGATACCATGCCTCCCAGTTTTTCTTTAAGGTCAGATTCTTTGACTTGCTTCAGATCATTTGCGCAAATAAATGTGGATAGCATTACCAATATTATCGAATATAAATGGAGGGGCCCAGGAACATACGCATCAGTTTTAAAAGATTTGAGGGTGACGGTGGCTGGAAATTATGTGCTTACTGCCATAGAACGCAACGGATGTGTTTCCTCTGACTCCATCACCATCGTTGATGACAAAAGAATCCCAGTCATCAGCGTTCCTGATACGGTTTTTATACCTTGTAATGGAGATTCTGCAATCGTTACAGTGACGTCCGATCAACCATTAAAACTTTATCGTTGGATAAGTCCAACTGCTGTACTTTCCACGATGGATACCTTATCAACCACTGTACCTGGCAGGATTGTGGTCAATGTTTTGTCACAAGAAAATTGTCAAGCGCAAGCAAGTTTTACCATACTTCCAGATCTGAGGACAACCAATGCATCTATCGATGGCTTCAATATTTTATGTGATCCTGATTCTACTACTTTAACTGCCAATATTAGTACACCAAAAATCAACTATTACTGGCTTACCCCTGATAATCAAAGACTTGACACAGTTCCTACGTTTAGTAGTCGATTGGCTGG
Source organism: Saprospiraceae bacterium (assembly GCA_016715105.1). Taxonomy (GTDB): domain Bacteria; phylum Bacteroidota; class Bacteroidia; order Chitinophagales; family Saprospiraceae; genus JADKBO01. Next base: position 112,701 of record JADKBO010000021.1, read on the forward strand.
AGATTATACACTGATTGTAGAAAGAAGCCTCAATTGTTTTGATACTTTCATGCGCACGATCACCATCGATCAAAATCAACCTGCTATCATCAATATAAGTCAAGAGACTCCCCTATTGTGCAAAAACACAGAAGTAAATCTCATCAGTGAAGTCAACCATTTTGACTTATCCAGATTGGAGTATACTTGGTCTTTTTCTGGTGGCACATTTTCGGGATCAACAACAGATAGTATAGTTGCAGTTACCAAACCTGGAACCTATTCTTTGATTATTAAAGACTTGGTCAATAATTGTTTTGACACATCCTCGATTACAGTTGTACAAGAAACTAGCACTTTGGTTGAATTTAATGCATTCCCCAAAGCACCAACGTGTGTAGGAGACAATGACGGACAAATCGAGCTCGTCAATGTAATTGGTGGCATCGGCCCTTACAAGATCAGCATCAACAGACCTGGTGATGTGATCAATGATTCTCTCATTGCTGGACTTATTGCGCGCCAATATATTGTGACCTTGACAGATTTATACGGATGCGAATTGAGCAAAAGTATCAATGTTCCATCTGCTTTATTTTTTGAAGTATTTTTGCCAGCTGATACCAGTTTGAGACTTGGTGATGTTGTACCCATCAATTACACCACCAATTTACCAAGCAGCTTGGTGGGGGCGGTCAACTGGTATTTTAATGGGGAAGAAATATGTGGAAATTGCACTTCCATTGACTTTGATGGTTTAGTCTCAGGAATAGTAGTTGCAGAACTGATCGATACCATGGGCTGCCAAGTTTACGATACCATGCAAATCTTTGTCGCCGAGTCCATAGATTGGCCATTGGCAAATATCATATCTACCAGCGCGGCAGCTACTGTCAATTCAGTGTTTTTCTTACCCACAAACCAAGGAGTAGAAATGGTTGAGCAAGTTGCCATTTTTGATCGTTGGGGAAACATGGTTTGGAATAAACTGGACTTGGTGCCAGGTCTTCCGGGAGATGGATGGAATCCAAGCTTGAAAGGAGATGCTCTTTTGCCGGGCGTTTATGCAGTTTACATTCGCGCGAAGCTCAAAAACGGAAATATTTTTGAGACAAAACGAGACATTACCGTGATCAAATAACAAAAAGTTACTTGTTATTGACAATGGTATTTGCATGTTCAATGCCTTCTTGCCACCATTTTTTCATCAACTTGGGATAAAAGTAAAATGAGTGTTCTGTCAGCACTCTAGGCGTGAAAAACTGTCTTATCTTGATGTTGGGATTATAAATGCTTTCCAATTGTGCAATGTGAATATCATTTCTCGAAATCTGCTGTAGCATGAAATCCATAGAATTGAGTAGGATATCAAAAGGATTTCTTGAAACAGTTTTTCTCACCATCTGGTGTTTAGGCCGTAAAATGATCACGTCCACCTCAGTGGCTCCGGCATCTATGGCTTCCTCTATGGGAATGTAATTTCCAAAACCTCCATCGGCATATTCAAAACCATTTTTGTCTACGATACTCATGAAAGGAACAAAACAGGTGGAAGCCCACATCCAGTCAATGAAATCCTCGTATTCAAAATCAGTCAGGTATTTAAATTCAACTTTATTTAAAGTAAGGTTTGAGACAGTGACGGCGACTTTGAGGTTTTCTCTTTTTGCTCTTTCAAACAAACCCTCAGTAAGTATTTTAGTTATGGTCTTGCGCAAAGCTTTGGTTTCACCAAATGTTTTTTTCCTTTTAGCAAACATCAAGAGCGTATTGAAGTGGTTTATTTTACTTTGGAAAGTGCCATCCTCAAACTCTTTGACAATGAAGGGGGAAATGCTGTAGATATCGCTTTGCGTCACAGAAGTATACGCTTCCCTAAGCCTGCTAATTTCTCCCAAGGCCAGCAGCGGTACGAGTAAACTACCCGTAGAACAGCCTACAAAAATATCATACTTTATTTTTTCTTCTTCGATGAGATATTGTGCAATTCCGCCCGCAAATGCTCCTTTCGATCCTCCACCAGATATTACTAAAGCTCGCATAAAAAGCTATTTCTTTAAAGATTTGAATGGTTTTGAAGATTGCAATATACCATCAAATCCGATTAATTGGAGGTTTCTAAAACAAATTTCATTGGTGCTGTCTGCATTCCATATTGAAATAACAATACTTTCTGCTTCTTCCATTGCTTTAGAATCCAACCAGATGGTATGCCAGGTCTTTCCCCCCAAAAGTCTTTGAATTCTAAGCAAGTCATTACCTATGTTTCTAGATCCTTTATAATAACTTACGATCATCTGAGCATGCTTCCAAATTTCTGGTTCTCTGTCCTGAGCGATTGCATCGAGTTTGAAGCGGAAATACTTTTTATCAGGAAATTGCTTGAGCTCCCAACGTTTACTGTATTGTACCTTAGCATTCAAACAAAAAAGTCCGCTTTTTTTGATCAGTAAACTGTCTCCGACGATATTTTCACCAAAGCTGACATCAGTATCCAATAACTTTACCATTTGGTCAGTAAGGCTATCCTTCAAAACAGCAGCTTTTAAATATTCATAAGTGATATCCGGTGGAGCTAACAGTTTAGCATGTGTTTCATCGTGAATTCTCCAAAAATTCAAAAAAGTCAAAATACTGATCGTAAGCCATAAAAGGATACCTGACCAAAGCCGTTTCAAACAAAAATCAACCAATGCAGCAAATGGCAAAGCCAAAAAAACATACAATTGATTGATGTACAATGAGCCACTGTCTCCCCCATTCCACCAAAAATAATAATTTATGGATGCCCAGCCAATCAGTAAAACGACAGAAAAAATGGGTAAAATGATCCTGAATAGCACTGATTTCATGCAGAAAAACCCCAAAACCATCACAATTAAAATAGGTGAATACAGAAAAACGCCACTTTTTGGGCCAAACATCAACGCTTCCAATCTAGAAATATCTCTGGTCACCCCTATTATCTGATCATTAAAAACAAAAGCCTGCCCTGAATATTTGATCCAATAAGTTATTTGCATTGCAATAAGCAAACTCATCGACAAAATCAAATACAAATAAGACTTATAGTTTTTGATTATGTGATAGAGCCTTACTTTGAGGTGATGGATTTTGGGAGAAACTTTCCATAAAATGGGAATTAAAATCAAAATGATTTCGACAGGTCTCAACAAAACAGTCAAGCCCAAAATTAATCCTACCAGGATGCCAATGTTTATTTTTGGCTTTTCGAAAAACAAACCAGCGGCATATAATAAAGCGCTGTGTAAGAAAAAAAGATAAATAAGGTCTAGTTGATCTAACACTTGCCATAAATCTGCCCAATAAGTTGCTGCACAAATAGCAAATAGGGTCACCACTTTCACCGCTGAAGTGAAGTATTTGGACAACACCACCCATAATAAATACCAACCTAAAAGTAATAATAAGCCACCATACCAATGATAGACAACAAAGTATGTGATGGACAGACCATTTGCGGTGTCGCCCTTTTTCTGGGCTAATAAATGTGCGACCGTAAAAGCAGGCAAGGTCATTACACTGGTGCCCATGGTATTTTTCAAAATTTTACCGCCATTTCTACCCACAGTGTAAAGAGCATTCGACATTTCTGTTTCAGTACTATCTGTAAATAATGAGTCGGCCCAAGCAAGGTTACTTAAGTCTTTCTGAATGAATATGGCATTTAAATAAATGGGGAAAATCGGCCGTTCATTGAGCAAAAAACTTGGATTTTCAACTTTGGATTTTATGGTGGGCAGCGCAAACGCAGTATAGATGGCTGACAATAAAGCAGCTAATGATACTATGTAAAAGAATTTGAGAAGGCGCTTTTTCAATTCATGTCATTTCTGAATTGTAAAAATAGGCTACCTGATGATTATTGTCTCAATGAGCTAGGTTTAGTTTTTATTTCTTTACCTTTTTGAGGGTATCGAGTAAATCATCCAGTTGATTGAATCTGGTTTCCCAAATTTTGCGAAATTGCTCAATCCATTGATCAACTTCCTTCATTTTCTCAACCTCCAATTGATAATAAATTTCTCTACCCTTTTGCTCTTGAGAAATCAAGTCACACTCTGTGAGGATGCGCAGGTGTTTGGAAACCGCTTGACGAGTGGTGTCAAAATGTTGGGCAATGGCATTGGGTGTCATTGGTTGTAAGGCAATGAGTACGATGATTGCCCTTCTGGTGGGGTCGGCAATTGCTTGAAAAATATCTCTTCTCACTTAATATTTGCGTTTAATTTACGAAAACATTCGGTTGCAAATATAGCTAGATGAATTAAATTATCAGTCTTTTTTTTTATTTTTGAGGCTCTGAGCTTAAAAATAAAAGAATTGTGAAGTTCTATGACCAATAAAAAGCAGCATCAAAGCATTTCTAGTGCAAAATTAAATAGGAAATAAGCCCAAAAAGTGCACTCAAACCAATCCAAGAAATCATTCCAATTTTAAAACGATACATGCCAATAAAGGAAACTATTCCCCAGCCAACTTTCTTATTATCGAAGCAAACCAATATCACCTCTTAGCATTTTATACAAACTATGCGGCCAAACAGTTGTAGATATTTAAATTGTAATCTGTTAGGATTTGATACCTCTTTTTAAATTCAACTAATTTACTTGCAGCTAAGTACATGAAGTCGTAACAGTTATCAGCTTTTGCCCATTTTTATCTGTAAATCCAAAGCAAAAATGAAAACCCATGTTAGGATTGTTTTTGAACAACCGGAATAAATCCGAAATGACTCTTTGAGTGCATTCCTTCAAATACATGTACCACTTTATTTTGGTTTAATTCACAATTTTGGCAGCTACCTCGGTAGTATTCCAATTCATTATCACCTAACTTTTGAACTCAGAAAAAATCTCCCTTAGTACAGAAAGGAAAAAGTATTTATCGCTTTGAAGTTTGTCTTCATCATACTCTTTTTCGTTCAACAGTGGTTCTAATTCACTAATTTGAAGATTTCTGGTGAATTGTATAAATTCATCCATATTATATGATTCGGATTCTGCATCAATTGAGTCTTTAATTTCAAGTATTCTTATTTCATCGTAGTTCATATTTTTAATTTTTATTTGCTGTTTAACACCTTTTAAGGGTTTATATTTTACCGTTAAATCACTCACCGGCGTACGGTGAGCATACCTGACGGAGCCTGCCGATAGGCAGCTCTGGCATGGTCATGCATTGTTCTCGGCTGTTTTCCTTTTAAGTTTAATTATTGTGTTCAACAGATCATCTCTATTCTTTTTGCTCGAAATCCATTTAGGTAATTTTTCTATCATAGATTGATATTCTCCTAAATGTCGTTTTCTTACTTCTGCTGACACATATTTCTCTATTTCATTTAGATGTTCTGTGTTATACGCCCAAAAGCAATTGTTTTTGAAGTTTACCCTTATACCAGAAGTCTAAACCAAAATATTGATCTTTGCTTGTTGATTATACATTCCGCTTGTTTTGTATAAATTAAATTCCACCTCTATTTGATTTTGATGATTGCAATCGGGGCATTTACAATTTGATTTTTTACTGTTGTGGGTAGATCTTTAGTTTCTAAATCGAAAGATTGAGTTACAATTCTCACAAACTACTTTCTGAATATTTGAAAGGGCTGAGTATTCAAATCCTTTTTTTCGAGTAATGACAATTGCCACACTTTAATTCAGGTTCATTTTGACTTTGATTAGGAGTATTTAGAGTTCTTTATTTGAGCATTGAGGACACGCTACATCAATCTTGCTGATGTGGTACCATTTTGTATTTCCTTTGTCTTTATATATATTTTCTGTTTTCATTTTTCTTTGTGAGAACTTTCTATAAACAAGCAAAACCAATATCACCTCTTCGCATTTTTATAAAATTCCTAACCAAACTTAATAAGTTCCCTCAACATTCTCCCCCCTCTACATTGCATTGTTATCAAATAAAATTGAAATACGCTGGTGCTCACTATTTATTTCTTCAAAAGCCTTCACAGACTTGACTTTGTCAAGCTATAACTACAAAAGTTTAAACTTTACCCCTCCAAATATAATCGCCCCTGTTCATACTTTATATGTTTTACTACAATTTTTTTTTTATAGGCCTTGTTAATGATAAATTGTTCTTAGAATCAATTTACAATTAAATAAAAAACAAGTCCAAAAAGAGCACTCATACCAATCCACGAAATCATTCCAATTTTAAACCGATACATGCCGATAAAGGAAACAATTCCCCAACTCAGTACTAACATAATTAATTCCAGAAAAAGCAAATTCTTTAGGAAATAAAACTGCTTGCCCCAAATAAATGGTCAAATTGAGGATAACTCCCACAACAGCAGCAGTAACTAAAGAAAGTATTTCTTTGACCATTTTATTTTCCTGGGTTCGCTCGATGATGGGTGCTCCAGCGAATATGAATAGGAAACATGGGAGAAAAATATAAAAGGTAGTGGTAATAAGTCCTAAGCTGCCCATCAATAATGAATTTCCGAAATGATTGTGTCCTGCCATGAATCCCACGAAAACAAGCACCATGATCAAGGGTCCTGGTGTTGTTTCTCCAAGGGCTAAGCCGTCAATCATCTGAAGATTGGTCAACCAATTGAATTTTTCAACACTGACTTGTGCGACGTACGGCAAAACAGCATATGCTCCGCCAAAAGTTACCAATGATGCCTTTGTGAAAAAGACTACCAAGTTTTTCCAAAATTGAAAGTCTGATGTAAAAAAATAAAAAAGCAATTAAGGGAATTATCCAAAGCAGTACAGCTATCAAGCTTTTTTTTTCCAAAATGAACTGGATTAAAACTCGTATTGCCAACAATGGGTCTTTATTGATGTAATAATCGCCTTCATCCTCTACAATTTTGTTTCGGGTTGTTGGGACTGAAAAATTGCGGGAAATAACTACCGGTAGAATCTGCAATTAAAATGGTGCCAAGAATGATCAAAGGAAAGGGAATGTTGAAAAAATATATACCAATAAAAGCTGCCAATGCCACAAAAATATGAAAAGGGCTTAATAAAGATTTCTTTCCAATTTTGATTAAGCGCAAGGATTACAATGGCAATAACTGCAGGCTTGAGTCCATCAAACATGGCATAAATCCAAGGAATGTTTCCATATGAAACATAAATTAAACTCAATGCCAAAAGAATAAACATGGATGGTAAGAAGAATAAAATTCCTGCTGCCAAACCGCCTCGTGTTCCGTGTAACATCCAGCCAATATAAGTTGCCAATTGCTGCGCTTCAGGACCAGGTAAAATCATACAATAATTAAGTGCATGCAAAAACTTACTATTGCTGATCCATTTTTTCTTGTCGACCAGGTATTCATGCATGATGGCGATTTGCCCTGCTGGTCCACCAAAACTGATGAATCCAAGTTTGATCCAAAATAATAGTGCCTCTTTGAAATCTGGTTTTATTGGCATCACTTTATTTGTTTAAATCTGAGCACGAGTTGCGGAGACAAATATTGATATTTTGTAAATGCCACAAAAATGACATTCCATTTACTTATAGGCTAAAATCCAAAGATCTAAAATTTTATTCAAAAGAAAACACTTTGCTCCCAAGCTGTATTTCGAATCTAATCCTTCAAATAAACAAAAAAAATCCCCAAATCAGCCAATGCCAAATGGGGATTTAATTCATTACAAAGTAAGTCAGCATCATCAGCCAATTACCCTTTTGTCTTTTGCAACATACTTTGCAAAGCTAAGTAAAGCGCCTGTGACCATCAAATTTCTCATAAAATTGACCGTTTCCAGTTCTTGCTCACGTGCAAGATCGGCTGTCATCATACCTTCAGTTCCTATTTCATATCCCATGGATCTGGGTAGGTGCACCATAAATGCCATCAAAATCACATACAATGCCATCATCACATAGGCCAACTTATCATACTTGCCAATTACTGCAGAGATGATGAATGCGAGTATACAAACCAATGTGAAGTAGTTCCAAAAATATGGAAATGGCAGATAATCAGGCACAAATGCTGCTCCAACTTCTGGTTTGCCTAAATGTAATCCCACGTATAATAGAAAGGAAAGCGGGAATAAATACCGTCCGATGTTGAGTATTTTATCCATGGTTTTACATTTCATTGGTTGGAAAAGGAACGAGTGGTCTGATTTCAACCGAACTGTTTGGGTACTTCAAAATCGGGCAAGTTTTACTCCATTCTTGTACTTCCTCAATACTCTCTGATTTGCAAAGGAGAAAACCTGAAACCAACACGCTATCGCTTTCTTTGTAAGGTTGACCTTCATCTATACCATCATTAGTTACAATGGAAGCGTCATATCGCATAGGCGCAGTACTTACCAATTTACCCTGCATTGCAATGTTGCCAATCCAAGATTGCCACTTAGGCATGTCCTCCGCCATATCCTGAGAGGTCGCCAAATAACCGTTTTCTGCGCTTGCATTTCGGAATAATAAAAGATACTCTGTCATTGTCTTTAATTTTAATTGTGAATGATGGTACAAAGTTGCCTCTCACAATTTTTCCGGACGATGACAAAAGTCTACAATTTGGCTTTCAGCCGACTAAATACGTCTTTGTGAATGCCGAGGTAGGAAGCAATGAGTTTGCTGGAGACTCTGGTGAGTAAACTAGGACGATTTTCCATCAACCATTTCAATCGTTCTAAAGCCGATAAGGAGACAAAAGTGTTGATTCGATACACGGAATTGGCATAGGAAGCTTCCAGAATTTGCTTATAAACTTTATCAAATTGGGGTACTGTTTCCATCATTTCTTGGAAACCCCTTCTATCTATCGCTAATAAGTGAGAGGGCTCTACAGTCCTGATGTTTTCTGTAGCTGGTTTTCCACTTCCAAAGCTGATCAATTCACTGCACCAGTGGTCTTCAACCACAATGTCTCGGGTGGTTTCATTCATTTCGTGGTCATAAACATAAACCTGTAAACACCCTTTTGCAATGAAATACACGTATTTACAAACCTCTCCTTCTGATAAAAGCTGTTCCTTTCTTTTTGTTTCTATTTGTTTGAATTTTGAAAGGACGAGATCCAAATGTTCTAGATCATTTCCAAGGCGCTTGATGATGTGTTGTTTCAATACTTCTATCATTTGGTAATTATGTTTGGTGATAACATTGATACCAATGAGAAATAAATTTTCACTTTATTTTGTTTTGAATGGCTCCTATTTTATGGACAAATAATGTTGGCATGTCTGGCAACCAATTTCCACATGTCTTCCTTTTTCATCCAAATATTGGTATATCTCCGTTTTACAACCGGTTGTGAAGGATCTGTTGGAACCACTGTTTCATTGCCCATCGAAAACACTGTATGGTCTTGGATGATGATTGCCTCTGTGTTCCGAATGAGGGAAGATCTTGAACGAGTAAGGACTGGCCTATCCAGAGTGGTTTTTCCCGCAAAATTTATCTTATTGTCTGGTGCATTCACTACATAATCCTTGTCCCAGAGTTTCAAAAGTGTGATGGAATCTTTTTCTAAAATGGCCTTTACTTCCACTTGTTCTAGTCTGCGAATTTCTGCTTCTGTTTCTTGGTCTTGACCAAAAACGAAACAGGCACTGCTAAACAAAAGGAAAATTATAAATGATGTTTTCATGAAAGATATGGTTTTGAAGTTAATTTTTAATTTAATAGAACTCCTCATTTTATAAACAGTACAAATTTGACAAGCAACAGATTTGCAGAAATTTAATTATTTATAAGGGAGGGAAAAGAGCGTCCTGATTTCATGGATGATGCTAAAGTACATTAAAAATAATTCAAGGTTATATTTATTTGAAATATTGGCGAAATTGGTGTCAAACTTTCCTAGTGATCATAAATTATACCCCTTGATGTCTCTGTATCAGATAGGTAAAATTAAAAAAAAGATCGTTTTCATACAGCTTCGCATTACTCTTTAATGGCAATCGAGTAAGATGTAAATACCCAAAATCAAACTTTATATTTGACGTAGCTTTAAATTCCACGTTGAGTCCTATTCTATTTTGATCAAAGAAATGGGCTTTTGTAACTCCAGCTACGTTAAATAAATGTTCGTTATAAATGCCAACTTTTACTTTTTGGATAAATCACCGCAGCCCAAATCGATTTCTCCAGCGAATTACATCGATCGTTGGATTGCTGAGCATGCGGTACTCTGGTGCCGCTCTAAAAACTCCAAAGAACTTTTTGACAATTTCCTTTTGTACCTCCATGGAAATCGAAAATCTGATTTCGTCTTTGGGTTGTGCTGCTTCGTCAGATGCTGTTTGAATAATTTATAATTGGAAAAATAAGCAAATGGCGACACCGAAAATTTGATGTCTTTATGGTATTGAAAATGGACCCAATTCCTATAAGAAAACATCAAATTTTTATCAAAGACATTGTGATTATCAAAGCCTTCCTGCCTTCGGTGTTGGAACTCTCCGTCAAACTTTATCTTATTGTTTACTGGAAAGCTCAAAGTACTGCGCAACCAAATGTTGTGATGCTGTTGTGCAAATAATGTATGAGCAATAAAGCATCATTCCAATTAAAACCAAGCCTTTTGACCACCGCGTCATGGTTTTAGTGCGGTAGTTTTTCCCTCAAATATCCATAAACCCAAGTTCCAGCAATCGCACTCAAAAGTGTAACTATTATGATGGTTGCTCCAGTCCCAATTTGTGCAAAAAGTGGTCCCGGACAAGCACCAGTGATCGCCCAACCCAAACCAAAAATCGATCCACCATAAATTTGTCCTTTGTTAAATTTTTTATCGTGTATTTCTATGGTCTCACCGTATATCGTTTTTACTTCGAATTTTTTGATCAACCATATTGAAACCATGCCGACCAACACCGCACTGCCGATGATGCCAAACATGTGAAAAGATTGCAAACGAAACATTTCTTGAATTCTAAACCAGCTGACTACCTCAGATTTCACAAAGACGATTCCAAACAAAACCCCTACTACCAAATATTTAAAATTGTGATACCACTTGTGTTCCAAATGACTTTCATTGACACACATGGCGTCTTGCAAGCGAATTTCTAAATCTTTATCTATTACTGTATTTTGTTCCATGGCTTAAAATGATTAAAGTGAAAGAATGATGGGCAAAATCAGGTTTGCCATGATAAATCCCCCAACCATAAAACTGATGGTTGCGATCAAAGATGGAAGTTGTAAATTGGATAATCCCATGATTGCATGACCACTTGTACATCCACCAGCATACCTGGTTCCAAATCCAACTAAAAATCCGCCAAATACCATCATCAAAAATCCACGCAATGTGAAAAGTGATTCCCAATTCATGATGTCTTGGGGTACCAAATGGTTGTAATCTGTGATGCCATATGAGGCCAATTCGGTTGCTAATTGAGGATTGATTTCAACAGGATTTGGATTTGCCAAAAGGTTGAATGCGACTATTCCACCTAAAAAAATCCCGAATACAAAAAACAAATTCCAGACTTCTTTTTTCCAGTCGTATTTGAAAAATGGAATGTTGGCAGGCATACACGATGCACAAATGTGCCGAAGGGATGAACTGATGCCAAATGATTTGTTTCCAATGATCAAAAAAGCCGGTACTGTCAAACCAATAAGTGGGCCTGCTACATACCAAGGCCATGGTTCCTTTATAATTTCTAACATTTTTCTACTTTAAGTAATATGAAATTGCATTCTGGAGGACACACTATCGATGATACTCCCAGAAAGCTTTGATACTGATTTTCTACAATGGCAGAAAACCCAAAATTCAGTTGATTTCTTGTTTGGTTTTCATGAAGACCCAAAACTATTTGAAAACTTTGGGTCTTAATTGAAGTAAATATTATGAAGTTTTTCCTGTTTATTCATCAGCCAAAATATGCAACGATCCAATCAATAGTTGCCCAGAATAATCATTTCAGACTACTTCCTATTCGCGTCAAATGAAACAGGAAAAACCTCAATTTTGCTTATTTATGCAAAAGAACAAGAAGCTTCTTTACCAGCAATAGTTTTGCCTCCAGTTGCATTCCATTCTTTCATTCCACCTGAAAAGTTCTTTACATTATCAAAACCGTTTCTGGCTAGTACAGAATAAGCCACCGCAGATCGATCACCCGACTGGCAATGAATCACCACTTGTTTATCCTTGCTGATTTTGTACAAATTATCTTGGATGGTTCCTACAAAAACATTTTCAGCACAGTCTATGTGACCAGCTTCATATTCCGAAGCCCCTCTCACATCAATGATTTGTACGTCTGGTTTGTCCAAATAAGATTTAAACTCATCTATTGTGATCACATCCGCTTTTTGTAATTTAACATCATAAGCATTCACATCAGAAATATATCCTAAAATATTATCTAAGCCAATGCGCATCAGCTTTCTGGTCAATCCTTCTATTTGATCATCATTACAAACCAAAATAAATGATTCCTGATAATTGAGCATCCAACCAGCCCATGTAGAGAAGGAGTTATTGCCTTGTATGTTTAAACTGCCTGGTATAAATCCATTGGCAAAATCCACCTTATTTCTGGCGTCTATTATTTTTATTCCATTATCATAAGCTGCCTGAAACTCCTGTTTAGTTAGTTTGGAATGTTGAGGCACACTTGTCAATAATGGACGATCCACCTTATTTAGGTGTTTCATCATGGCAAAATACTTTGGTGGTTCTGGCTGATCAGTCAAAGTTTATCGATAAAACTTGCTTCATCTTCCTCATAGTCAAATGCCCAGTTGCGAATTTTTTCGTAACCAACGGTTGTACTAGGCACAGAACCCAAAGCCTTTCCACAAGCAGAACCAGCACCGTGACCTGGCCAAGTCTGTACGTAATCTGGAAGTGCAGCAAATTTTTCAAAGATTGGAACATATCTTTTGCACCTGCTTCTTTGGTGCCTTCAATTCCTGCCGCTTTTTCCAATAAATCTGGACGACCTATATCACCTACAAAGACAAAATCTCCTGTAAAAACCATAATGGGTTTGTCAGTCGCTGGATGGTCTGTGAGCAAAAAGCTGATGCTTTCAGGCGTGTGACCAGGAGTGTGCAACACTTCGAAAGTCAAATTACCCAATTTTATGACATCTCCATTTTTCAAACCATGATGTGGAAATTGATATTGCCAATCTGCGCCACCTTCGTCGGAAAGGTAGAGTTCTGCACCTGTAAGTGCTGCCAACTCACGTGAGCCACAAAGAAAATCTGCATGAATATGCGTTTCTGCAATGTGAGTAATGCGCAAATTGTTTTGTTTTGCAATTTCTAAATACACATCCACATCTCTTTGAGGATCAATAACCATTGCTATCCCTGCTGCTTGACAGCCTATCAAATAACTCCCTTGTGCTAAACTTTTGTCATAAACATGTTGAAAAAACATACATTTTACTTTTATCTGTTTCTAATAATTTCCTAAACCTATACCATGAACGCTACAATAGAATCCTTTTTAATTATTGCTTTGTTCACTTTTTTACGTGCTTTACTATTCCCAAATGTTATTTGAGCATGGTTTCTTTTACGATGATGTAAATACCCATGATCATCACAAACCATCCAAAAGTGGGTTTCAATTTTTCACCATTGATTCTTTTTGAAAGCCCCATTCCTATAAATATTCCGACAATGGCAAAGCTTGTAACTTTAATTAAAAATAGCCAATCAATGACCGTTTCACTGCTTTCTCCAATGAAACCAATCAACGATTTTGCTGCGATGATGACCAAAGAAGTGCCAATCGCTTCCTTCATCGGTAATTTACTCAATAAAACCAAAGCTGGAATGATGAGAAAGCCACCACCTGCTCCAACAAGTCCTGTGAGTACGCCAACGACTGAACCCTCCAATATAATCAATGGATAATTAAATTGTTGTTTTTGAGGCATTTCATCAACCAACTCTTCTGTCTTTTTTATCATGCTGATGGATGCAAAAATCATCAAAACAGCAAAAATCAGCATCAATAAAATACTTTTTGTCACCGTAAAATCACCTACATTAAAAAGCTCGTTTGGAATGGCCGGAAGAATGAAAACCCTTGTGAGAAAAACTGCAATGATGGATGGAATACCAAAAACGATGGCTGTTTTAATATTTACTAAACCTTTTTGGAAATATGAAATGGAACCCACCACGCTGGTTGTCCCAACTATAAAAGGGAATATGCCGTTGCTAAAACCGCATCCACACTGAATAAATACACCAAAGCTGGCACCGTAAGAATGCTTCCACCGCCCCCGATTATACCCAAAGCAATACCTATAAATATCGAAGCCGTATAGCCCGCTACATCCATTGTTTATAAATTGATGCTGCAAAAATGCACTTACTCAAAGATGTAGTCGGCTACTTTTGTTACACAAGGATTTTTTATATTGATTTATTGGACTCTCAGAGTGGTAAAAGAGCAAAAAATCATGATATAAATAACAGAATGAAATTCAATCATTTAACTACTGTCCGACGATTTTTCATTAAGATGAAAACTATCAAAAGGATCATTAATGCAATGATACCTGGATATAAATACGGCAACAAAAGATGGCTCTTTTCATGGATCTCCAGATTGGAAATTAAAATAAAATTGGCCCAATAATAAGGATGTCTCAATTGTGGAGTCGAATTTTTGAGGTAAACTCTTTTTGCAAAACTAAGGGCATCATTTGCATCACCTGTTTCCTTAAATTGCTTCATAAAACCTGGCATCAATTGTAAAGCTGCTTGCTCGGTGGCCGACCAAATCGATGACAAAACATTATCTGTTCCCGCTATCAAAAAAGCCCTGGACATACCGTCGATTCCTTCCCCTTCATAGTATTTCCCATCTGCGGTGTAACAAGAGCTTAGGACCACCAATTCTGAATTCAAGGGTTTCTGGTGTAACTCAAAAGCTCGAAAAACGCATTGAGAATCCCTGTCATCAAATATGAGTGCAGAGTTTGCTCCATTGGTGTAGTTTGCAATGCCATGTAATGAAAAATATAAAATCCTTGCATCATAAGCCGAGCTACGGAACAAGGATGCTTTTGCTTCTTTTCCAAAAAATAATTGCGATTGGTATCCGCCTGAGGCACTTTTCAATTCTCTTTCAGAAGTAGAGAAATTGCTTAATTTTACCGCTGAGCCATAAACTGTCTCCAGGTTTTTATTGAGATCTGCTGAATAGTTGGTAGCAAATCCTATAAATTCATCTTTGTAATTTTCTGATTTTTCAGAGGTCTTAAAGGCTGCATTTGTTGCATATTTGATTTTATATATCTCGGCAAAAAATTGTTTTTCATCATTCATCAAAGCCTCTAAGGGCAAATCCATATAATTTTCCATCTGGTATGAATATGAGCGCTTCAATATCCTTATTTTCCTTGCCCATGATTTGCTCGCCAAGATAAACAGCCTGCACTTCATCGTACTTTTGATGCGGGTCTTTCAACAGTCCTTTTATGGTCTGCACACTTCTTGGCAAATTGAGGACCTTTTATCATTCTGTGCTGAAGTCCTAGTTTTTTACTTACTTCAAAAATGATAAAACCATCTGGCATTTCTCTTGCTTCAAGCAATAATTCCTTTTGGTTTAGATGACTAATGATTCCTGCCAAATCATCTACGGTTGTTACTTCTGCTGAAATTGAATCTGGTTGAACCAGTTGTAATTGGGATTGGATCAATGCAAATTGTTCTGAAGATGCGTTGTCCCACCCTTTGTCCAAACTCTGGGATTGGAGTCTGGTAAGTTCACTAGAAAGTTCTGTGTACTTTTGGTACAAAGAATCATTTAAGTGGAGGTTTTTGCTTGTATACGATTGCAAAACCCTTGCTTTTGATTTGGAAGAAATATAGAATGCTTGCTCAATCCATGATGCATTACTTGTAATACTTTGGAGTTTCATACAAGCATCGATGGGAATATGTGTGTAGGTTTTATTCAGTTCCAGAATAGATAATTTTGACTGATCCATCATCACGTCATTTAAGGCTTTGCCTATCATTGAATCAGCACTAGCAAACGTATGAATGCTTTTAATGTAATTATTTCGGCCATCTTCCTTCTGTGCCAGCGCATGAAATACCCTGCCTTTGAGTATGAGTTGTCTGATCAAATGCACGGGATGTAGAAATTTTTGACCATTTACAATAGGGTTATGAATCGAATCGAGCTTATAGCCAAATGCCGCGTTTGCAATGGCTTCATTGATAAATTTTAGCGCCTTGTCCTCGTTTCCTGCAGCCAATTCTATCTCTGAAAAATTTTCTAAAGAGAAGGACTTCGCGAGATTTACTTCAATGATTTCTTCATTCTCGGTTCTCAATTGATAAGCCAATTCATTTTCTTGTCGGCTTTTATCAAATGCTTTGGTAGTGAAATACAAAACACCCAAAATTTCATGCGCATTTGACCTTAAACCATATTCCTCAACGGGCAATAAATCTTGTGCTTTTTTGACGTAAGCCTCGACTTTATCATATTGTTTCTGATGTAGCAAAACTTCGGCAGCATTCAAAAAATAAATTGCTACCGAAACAGGATCATCCACTAATGCTGTATTTATATACTTGTTTTCAATAAGGGTAGACTGCACCTGAGCTAGTTCATAATTGGCAAATTTTAAATATAGACCCAGTAAATCAATGTGGACGTAAAATGCATCATAATCATCTAACAGATCACTTTTCCTGACTGCCTCTTGCAAAAATGATTCTGCCTTCATAAAATCACGCAACTCAGAATAATAATTCCCGATTCCTTGGTACTTCAAAGCTTTCTGGTCTTCGGGATAAGCAGGTAATCCTTGTATTCTTGTAAGAGCAGTATCCAGATAGGTCTTGCCTTTACTGATGGTATTGGTATACTGGTAAGCTATTCCAATATTATAATACAAGTTGATGATGTCTTCCTCTTTGTTTCCATCACAACTGGCAAGATAAGTCCGCAAAGCTTTTTCAAAATATTCAATTGCTTTTGTTTCCTCATTGACCACATAAAAAGCCTTACCAATTACGTGGTAAACACCGCCCCGGTCATTACATTTAGCATGCTCTATCTGGGTTGCAAAAAGCGGATTTGATGCCAATTGTATGATTGAATCAAACGCTTCCTTGTTATAAAGATCGTTGTAAAGCTCCTTAATATTAGGGGAATTTGATTTTTCAAACTCCTTTTGTGAAAATAAATGCAAACAACAGAATAGAATTCCTAAAATGAAGAAAAGATATAAAATCAAACTTTTGCTACTCAAACTTTATCAAATTTTTTACGATAAAGTTACCATGATTTATTAAAGTTGGTGCAAGCTTTGGCACATTAATTAATCGCAGGTCGCCTCCCTCCAAATAGCCGGAGTGGCCTATGATGAATAGACCCTCGTTTCCGACATTAATCACTGTAGGTGTAAATGGATTTCCATCGATTCGCATGTCACCATCTATCAACAAAGGTTTGGAGAAAGGACCAAGGGCCGTACCGTTCAATGCAAAGGAAAATTCAATTCGATCATGTCCACAAGCTTTTGTGAGCGCGTATCTTAAGGAACCCGGGACATAATCTCCAGCATTGGTAACCGTATATGTTTGATTGAGATTAGTAATTTTACTGACCGCACCATTGATATTGGCTTTCCCGCCTGAAACACATTTATTTTGAAGCACAAAAAGAGAATCTACTCCAGAAAGTAAACCGCATTTTGTCACTGAAATGTCTTCATTGGTGTTGATTTTGGTCTTAATCAATGCGGCCATAGCGCTGATGATGGCTGTAGCTTGTGAAGTTCCTGAAGCATAGTCAATTCCAGTGGTACTAAGATCAGGTCCTGGAATGTCTTCACCCAATACAGCAATATCCATATTGAGCCCTCCATAGTTTGAGAAATTAGCGATCGCATCAGCACAACTCAAAGCCCCGACAGAAACTATATTGGTGCTGCCAAAAGAAGCTGGCAACGCTGTTTCATTGAGATTATCTATATCAATGTTGCTGTTTCCAGCAGCAGCAATGACCAAAACGTCCTTGGATTTTGCATAATCTATAGCCACTTTCAAAGGATAAAACCGCTTTTTATCCAAAGTATCAGGAATTCCAAAACTCATATTGACAATATTGACATCATTTCCTGTTGCATCCAATAATGCTTTGACAATGTTGCTAAGTTTTCCCTTCCCATCTGCATCATGGGTTTTCTGTATGATGAATTGAATATTATTGCCTGAGGTGGATACACCATGAGTGATACTGTGTATTATCCCTGCTATGTGACTTCCGTGCCCATGCTCATCATCTGGAGTAACGTCATTATTGACGTAGTCATAACCCGTATAAGAGGTAAGATTATAATTGAGTGTTGCGGTACTATTATTCTGAATGTTGGCCTTGATACCAGTATCTAGGATAGCAATTTTCACTGGATTATTTCCCTGACTTACCGAATAATCTAAAGGATCAAAGCAAGTATTTACCGCAGTACCAGGCTGGTCCGCCAGCACAGTTAAGTAATCCACTCCAGCTTCTTGCACTTGGGTTTTTTTCCTCGATTGCCTGATGATCGTATTGATATCTGTCACTTGAGTGCCATCACCAGTTGTGAATGGAAAATTATTGACACTCCATAAAGCAAGTCCTGAGGAAGAATGATACCAAAGTTGTGTAGAATTCTGATCTAATAAATAAGCTGTGATGGTATCCAATGGAATGTCTGCTTTCAAATGGACAAAATATTCTATTTCTGAAGTATCACTGACCTGTCCAATCAATAGGCTTGATTGAAACATCCAAATCATCATCAGCTTCCACATTGCGCGCATCGAAAACCTTTTTTATAGAAGGAAATTTTTTAAAAAGTGTGACAATTATAAAGAAATATTTTCAATAAAGTCTGCGAATTTACTCAAACGACAATAAAACTACCTGAAACCACAGTCCAGAAACCGGACAAATTTGCACCACTTTTTAGGTCAAAAGTTTTTTTAAAAAAAAATGAAAAATTTTTGTCACACTTTTCCCATCGCTCCCTTTTAGCTCTATACGAATCAATTCACCGAATACACTTTAGATATGAAAGTTATTAAAAAAACAACCATGTTTTGCATCCTACTGCTGATGAGCATCACAACAATCACGGCTCAAGAAGTATATAGCGAGGCATTGGAATCTGCAAAAAATTTATCCAGACAAGGTTTTTACACACAAGCAGATACCCTGCTCAACAATTTGTTGATGGCATATCCAAAAGCCACTGAAATAATTGAAGCGAGGGCTTACAATTTTTCTTGGAGTGGCAAACATGAAGAAGCTTTAACACTTTTCAAATCATTGTCGACCAAAGGCAAGGACAAAAAGCACTTGACAGGTTTAGGCTTTGCTTACATGTTTGCTGGTCAATACAACAACGCGGTACATCCATTTAATAAAGTGCTTTCTCAAAACCCAAATGATGAAGAAGCTTTGAAAGGCCTGGGTTATAATTTTTATTTTAAAGGGAATACAGAAGCTGCCGAAAAAATATTCAACACGCTAATTTTTCAACACCCTCAAAATGAGGAATATAAGTTAGCCCTTGCGAAAATACATCTCAAGAAAAACGAAATAACAGATTCTTATAAACTCGCCTCGCAACTTACCAATAGCAACACTCAAGCTTCTGAAGCTGAACTCGTTAAGGCACAATCTATGGAAGCGAGTGGAAGCAAGGACCTCCAATTGTGGGCATCCTACTCTGTTCAAGATGCAGGTAAAAATTCATATGGTGTCAGATTGGCAAGCTTCAACTACCATTTTAAAAACAAGAGAAGTGTAGGAATCAAAATCGACAACAGTTTATCCACCGACAATTATGCATTATTTTCTAGAGGAACCATGGCCCCTACCATGTGGCTCACTTCTTCCACACCCATTGGCAAACAAAGTAATTTATATCTGGAAGTTGGAAACAGACTCATGGGTAATGGCCAGTTTTTCATGAGGAGTGATTATGTCTATTTCACCAAAATCAATCTCATTTTCAAGGCCGGATTTACTACAGACTTCATGCCCCACATGACCGAATATAATGGCCGATTAGGTATAGAAGCCAATCTCAAAAAATGGTTGCGTTTTGGACTGACCTATTTCAATTCAAAAGAAAACTCGGCATTACCGCATGCTCATCGCTTTCTGGGAAGTATTCACCTCACCTTTCAAGATAAAATTCATACAGACCTTGGATATTTCAAAGGCATTACACATTTGTTGAATGGTGAAAATGGACATTTTACAGAATCCGTGAATGGTGGTTTTCTCCTTACTTCTATACCATTTAATGAAAAACTCGCCATCATATTACTCGCCAATTATGAAGGCACTGCCAAACAGTCGATTATGACTGGTTCATTGGGCTTCAGATTAAAATTTAAATAATAAAAACTCTATCTCTTAATCAGACACAAAAAATAATTATGAATAAATTTATCAGTAACACAGGTGAATTAACTGCTCTTACCGGGCAACTAAGCCATAGTGGCACATATGCAGATTTGGGGCAAAGCAGCGATTCAAAGAAAAAACACAAACCATCTCCAATGTTGTACATTGTTGTATTCTCAGCATGGCTTGCAGCAGTTGTTTGGTTTCAACCAAGATTACTCCAGCTTATGGATATGGCAGATACAACACCCAAATTTATCTGTCTTGGGCTTTTCATTCTTTTCATCAATTTTGCCTGGTTGTATGGAATTTACAACCTTTCCATTGTAAGTTTTGCAGTATTTTATAAATTCTTTCTAAGCAAAAAAACAGCGGTAGGAAAACCTTTGTTGGAGTACCCAAATGTTGCCATACTTTACACTACTTGCAATGATTTTGTGCGAGAAAGTTTGGAATCATGCATCGCCCAAGACTATCCAAACTATAAAGTATACATCTGTGATGACAGCAGCAAAGAGGAATATATACAATTGGTAGACAGCTTTGCCAGCGAATACCCTGATCGAGTGGAAGTTGTGAGAAGGAGCAACAGACATGGCTTTAAAGCAGGCAATATGAACAATGCCCTTAGCACAGTTTGTAAAGAAAAATATTTTGCAATCGCTGATGCTGATGAAATTTTACCGGTAGATTTTCTCTCCAAGTTGGTTCCAGAAATGGAATACGACGACTCTCTGGGTTTCGTACAAGCAAACCACCGAGCTAATCCAAATTCACCATCATTGCTCGCTAGGGATATGGGTGTGGGAATTGACTTACATTGGAAATGGTATCAGCCCCTCAGAAATGATTTTGGATTTGTAATGTTCCTAGGTCACGGTGCCTTATTGAGAAGAAAAACATGGCAAGAAATCGGTGGCTTTCCAAATATTGTAAGCGAAGATCTTGGTTTTGCCATTGAAGCTAGAGAAAAAGGCTACCACGCTAAATTTGTTGAAGATGTCATTTGTTATGAGGACTTTCCTGATACAGTTAGGGCTTTCAGAGTCAGGCACATGAAGTGGACAAGAGGAACTTCCGAGTTTTTACACCAAAAATTTGTTTGGTTACTCAAGGCAAAAAACATCACTTGGCAAGAAAAGTTGGACATTTTATTTCCAACCCTCAATTTGCCACTCACTATTCTTTATTTTCTTTTTATGATCAATGCCAATTTGATTATTCCGGTGCTGCTTGGCAAATCATCCATCATGACTATGGAGTTGGGTTCACATACTTTTTTAATCCCAATTCTCAGTTTGCATAGCGGTTTTAATGTCATTTATGACTTTGATTTTTATCTGATCACGATGTTGACCTTTTTCAGCCCGGTTTTGTGTTTCATCATTGGTTTGATCCATAAACCGCTTACCATGATCAGGTTTTTGAGTAAAAGTACCGCTTTATATGCAGCACTTTCACCTTTATCAACACTTGGTGTTTTGGCATATTTCATCACTGGTAAAGCTATTTTTCTGGTCACCGGTGAGCAAACAGAAAAGGAAACCAATACAAGTGAAAACATGATCACTGGCGTGAAGAAATCCTGGTCTGACTTTTTAGCAAAAAGTCATCCGGACACCAAAATTGTTCAAGGTTTTGAGATAGCAGTTGCGATCATATTTGGGATAGCAAGTATAATGATGTTCCAAATTTCCTTTTTGGGATTGTGCCTTTCATTTGCTTTACTTCCAATACTTCACAAAATAGGCTGGGAAAGTAAGTTGGCTAAGATCCTGGTTTATGTACCATTTGCCATGATCATCTCAGGTATCATCATTTCTGGTTTGTCTATGGCAGGTATGCAGACCATTTTCTTTGGTTACGGCTTCCATTTTTAATATCACTTTCACCTCACTCCATTTTCTATGAATACAAGTTTAAAGTATTTAATCCTATCATTGATTACCTTTTTGGGAGGCTTCAATTTGGCTTTCACTCAAAGCGTTCCTACCGGATTCAAACTTGAAAAAATCATTTCAGGACTCAATCCAGTGGCAATGACCATCGATCCTTTTGAAAGGATTTGGGTTGCAGAAAAACATGGTGAGGTATTGATATTTGAAAATGGAAAAGCTTTGAAAGATCCTTTCATCACCCTTGATGTTGATGCATTTAATGAAAGAGGACTGCTTGGTATTGCGCTTCATCCAGATTATGTCAGCAATGGATATGTATACATATATTATACTGTGCCAAATGAAGCTCGGAATAGAGTAATTCGGGTAAAGTCAAACGGTGATCATGCCATTCCTGGTTCAGAAGAAGTCATTATAGAACTGGATAAGTTGTCTGGAGATATCCATAATGGTGGGGCGATGGTTTTTGACTCTACAGGTCATTTATTCATTGGTACTGGAGATGGTTCTAACGGTCCCGCAGCGCAATCATTGGCCAGTACTCTTGGCAAAATTTTAAGATTAGAAGAAGATGGAAAAATACCTGCAGACAATCCATTTGTCAATCAAACTTCTGGAATTTATCAAGCCATTTATGCAATTGGTCTTCGAAATCCATTTTCATTAGTTTATGATGATGAAATCAATAAAATTTGGGTCTCTGATGTGGGACAAGGTTTGGCAGAAGAAGTAAATATCATCGACAAAGGCGGAAATTATGGTTGGCCATACTTTGAAGGATCAGGCTCCGGTGATGGTCTGGCGAATTACCATAATCCTTATTTTTATTATGGGCATGACAAAGGGTGCGCTATTGTTGGGGCCGCCCTCACAAAAAACAATCCCATTTTACCAGAATCCATTCAAGACGTATTTCTATTCGCGGATTATTGCTCTGGAGAAGTAAGGTATTTTAAAGAAAATGAAACTGGTAATCAATATAAAGTTTGGATGAAAAGTGAAGAAAGGCCATTGGCTATCCACGTTACCCATAAGGGAAAAATATTGATGCTCACCAGATCTGGTATTGGAGGAGGTAGTACTGCTGACAACACATCTACTTTTGATGGTGCTGTTTGGGAAATATCCTATAGCGGCAATGGTGCACCCTACTTTGCTAGCCAACCAGAGGATATAAAAATTG
>JADKBO010000022.1 GCA_016715105.1 Saprospiraceae bacterium
AATAAATTAGATAATTCCGACATTTTGGTATCCAGGGTTTTCTCTAATACATTTTCAACCATTCATTTGGATTTACATCATTAGCTTTGCAAGTACCCAGAAAGGAATAAATCATGGCAATTCTTTTGCGCCATCATGAGACCCGCAAATAAGTAATTTTCTTCCTAAGGCTAGTTTTGATTTTATTTTCTAAGAGGTGTATCAACTTCCAGTCTTCCATCCTCCAAGAAGATTGTATATATTTTATGCCACAGAGATTGGGTGTAAGACATCGCCTTACCAATTGCACTTTTTGGCAACACTTTTACACACATTCCTCCTCAACCCAAGATTGAAATTATCCAGAAGTGGCTTGTTTTGGCTAACCTGTCTAATTTTCTATCTAGGGATTCATTGATTATGGCCACTTTCTATTTCATAGATATTTTGAAAGATTTCTACAAAAGCATATTCTGCTCGTTTTTTATCATTGCTTAATGCTATGATAATACCTTCGGGCACGTGTGCCAAACACCCTGCAATTTGGATTCCTTCCAGTGTTGCAATTTTATCATATGTTACGCCTTAATATAGGCATCGCATTGAAGCCACCACATTATGAAGTTTCAATACTTCCTTGGGACCGTGCATACCTCGGCCTTTTCTGTAATCAAATAGATAAGTCTTCTTTTCAGGACTGCGATAAACCACTGATATCCTTGATGAGTACTTCTGGTTTGTCGCTATCTAATACTTTAATTGGAGATTCATCCAACTTGTAAAAATATCCACTTGATAATACTTGTCTTTTTAATTCTTCGTACAAGGGCTCATTTAAGTTGCAACGAGCCGCCATCCAGTCAGTGATTGTGCTTGCGCTTACATTCCATTCAAATTCCCTTTTGAATATTTGTATCTGCCTGTAAAACTGCAGGTGATCTATAAACTCGCTTTACAATTAGATGACTTAACAAACTGGCCTCTGCTATTATCCCTTCTATAGGTCTTGAAGGTGTTTACCCTATAATAATTCCTTCATTTTGAGGCAAAGCGTATTTTGGACGAATAATTCTTTTTCTTTACAAGACCAACGCAGTGTATTCTAATGTTTCGGTGATTTCTTCTCCGATTTTTTCATCCAGTCACATCTTGATCTGGTTTCAAATTATAACTTCTATACTGTGATGATCAGGAATCTCATGCCGTCCTTCGTGTTTCTTACTAGGTTTTTCCTTTCGTAACTGATGGTCTCTTTTGTCTGCTCTTCAACCACGGCCTTGGCCACAACAAATCTTCAAATAAAGCTCAATTGACCAGGGGTAACATTTTCTGTTACAAAACGCTCTTTAGCTCCAAATATGATCTTTGCGCAACTGGTCCAACTCACTTTGCTTTAATCGCATTTTGCATTGTTAAATTCGGCTATTTGAGCTTCGTAATTCATGATGTAAACTTAAATATCTATCTACATCGAATTACAATTTATTGTAATGTATTTATCCACATTACACACCACTTTTTTGTTAGCAAGTAGCGAGTTTTCGCCAAGAAAAACCAACTAGGCTAATGCCACTCATCAACATGACCAAATGTTGGTAGGCTATTTCCTGACTTGGGGACTGTATCACCCCTTGCAAATTCTCAAATACACCACGTTCTAATCTTTTACTATACACAGCAAATCCATCCTTATCCCAGCACAACATTTTTACAATCTGTCATTTTTTCCAAAATACATAAACATCACCACTCAATGGGTCACATTTAATTCAGATGCACTAAAGTGCCAGCCAAGCCATTATACCCCCTTACGCATACACGCACTTAGGTTATGTGAAAAACCTTTGATGATGCCCAAACCCAATCACACAACGAGCTCCTTTAATTGCGTGATATTGAGTTGGTACCCGAGGTTAGTGACAACACCATTTGTCAATGTTATAAAGAACCTTTCTGATGAACCTCAACAGGATTGAAATACTGATAAATGATTTTGGTAATTTTTTTCGAACTTTTACGTCGCCAATAATCCAAAGTACTAGAATGAAATGGTTTATCTATACTGAATTCAGTGTGGATTTACCTGGACAATTTCCATTCTTCCAAGCCATGCAGAATCTGCTCTTTTTATCTTCCGCATATTTATTTTGACCAAAATTAACAGATCAAAAATTATTGGAACCCAATATGGGGTTGCTCGGATGGATACAAATCCAAATACATTTATATAATTTCCATTCAAGTTCTTGAACTGATTGAACTAATTGAAAGCCATTGAACTAATTGGAACCTCCATTGAACTCCATTGAACTGATTGAACTCCATTGAACTAATTGAACTCCATTGGGAACTCCATTTGAAAAATTGCTTTTAAATACTCCCTAACAACCCGAGGTGCAATCCTCGAAATTATCTCATAAGGAATTGTCCCACAAACAGAAGCGAGCTGCTCTATATCGTGCTTAGCATCAAAAATGGTGACCACACTTCCTTCTTTGGCATCTGGAATGTTACTTACATCGATCATCGTGATATCCATGCAAACATTACCAATAATAGGAGCAAGTTTGCCCTCAACCAACATGTGATATTTGCCATTGCCGGCATTTCTCATGAAACCATCTGCATAGCCGATATTTACCATAGCAATGCGGCTGTCCTTGGTGAGCTTACCTCGTCTATTGTAACCCACACTGTCGCCAGATTCCAATTGTTTTACTTGAATAATACTTGCTGTGAGTGAGTGCGCTTTTTCCAGTTGCTGGCTTATGATTTCTGTGGAGTCAATGCCGTATAAACCAAGACCCAATCGCACCATCTCATAGGCTCGTTCTGGAAATCTGACAATGCCCGCTGTATTGAGTATGTGTCTCATGGGCGTGTATCCCAACTCTGCTGTCAATCTTTCGTAATATTGATCAAACAATGAAAATTGTCTGCTAGAATATGCGTCATCTTCACTGGCTTCACTGCTAGCCAAATGTGAAAAAATACTCTTTACAACCAATTGATCTTTGTTGTCTAAGAGCAGCTTGGTCAATTGATCTAAATCTGATTCTAGAAATCCTAATCGGTGCATGCCCGTGTCTAATTTGATGTGGATCTGCAATTGACCGGAATATTGGTACAAACCTGCAATGATATTTTGCAATTGTCGCAAACTGAACACCTCTGGTTCTAAGTTGTATTTCAAAAGATCGGCTACAAAAAGACCATCTGGATTCAAAACAACGATGGGCATGGTCACTCCAGCATTTCTCAATTGCTTGGCTTCGTCCGCATTGGCAACAGAAAGGTAATCGATACCCTTGTGTTGTAATAATTGACCAATGGCTTCTGCACCGCTGCCGTATGCACTGCCTTTGATAACAGCCATTATTTTGGTTTCTGGTTTGAGTAGGTTTTTATAAACTCCTATATTATGCTCAATGGCGGCCAAATTGATGGTAAGTTTGGCAGTATGGCTTTTTTGCTTTAATTGATAAAACAATTGTTCTAAGCCATATTTTCTGGCACCTTTTATCAAGATCACTGAATCTCTAAAATTCTGATGGGCAAGGGCTGATTGCAAGTCCTGATAATTTGAAAATGCATGAAAACCAGATACATCTAAGAATGTATTATCTCCAACTTCGCTTCCCAAATAAAAAATTTCATCTACCTGGTATGTAAACAAAAGCCTCTTTAAACTTGCCTCTAATTGCAGTCTGGGAAGCCCTGAATCCACAATTTCTGACAAAACCACAATGAATTTTCTGCCCATTTGATGCCGTAAAGCAAAATCCAAAGCCACCTTTAATGAGGTCAAATCATTGATGTAAGCATCATTGATCAAACTAACATTATTGCTCAAATTGGCTACCTCCAATCTCAGAGGTAGGTTTTGCAAATTAGAAACACCATCAGCAATGAAGTCAAAACTTTCGCCAGTATAATGCAAATAAGTAATTACATGCATGGCATTTTCAATACCGGCGGCATCAATAAAAGGAATCGACAAATTGTAAGTGTCTCCAGCTTTATTATCTGATTTTCTAGGTGTGCCAGTTTTTCCATCTACCGATTCAATATGATAAATGATCTCAGTTGCTTTTGATCCTATTTTGATGGATTCTACCGTTAAATAGCTAGGACTTCCTATGAGTGACCAATTGATCAATCTTACTCCATGTAAAGTTTGTCGTACTTTTTCGTAAAAATCGCTATCTCTGTTGATTATTAGAGACTTACATGCAATGAAAAGTTGTAATTTCTCTAAAAGTTTCTCCTCTCTGTCTTTAAATCCAGCGTCGTGTGCATCACCAATATTGGTCAAAATTCCTATTTCTGGTTGAATAACCAAACGCAAATTTTCCATTTCATCCTTGGTAGAAATTCCCGCCTCAAAGATTCCTACTTCATGATGACTTTGTATATTCCAAACGGATAGAGGAACACCAACTTGCGAATTGTAACTTTTTGGGCTAGCAATAGTGGCATATTTGGTGGATAGTATTTGTGCCAACCATTCTTTGATGATGGTTTTTCCTGCGCTTCCTGTGATTCCTACAATGCGGGTATGGGTGCAAAGATTTCGTTTGTATTTAGCTAATTTCTGAAGCGCTAAAGTTGTGTTTTCAACAACAAAAACAGTGCTGTCGGGCAGATGTGGCAGTTCTTTGGAGTGCATCAAAATAAAAGACCTGATGCCCTTTTCATGTGCTTGAAAAGCAAATTCATTGCCATTGGTGAGGCTGCCTTTGAGCGCTATGAATATGCAAGACTTTCCATCAAAAGCACCGCGAGTATCAATGATGATTTCACTAATCCACTGATTTTCAGTACTTCTGGAGATTGGTTTGGAGCCAATAGCCCGTGCAATTTCCTCAGTAGATAAAACCAGAGGACGATTTTCGTTCTGCAATTATCCCTCCTTTTTGATTTCTTCCACTGCTTTTTCTACTTCCTTGGTCGCCTGCTCCAACTTTTTGACCTGATTTTCCCTTTTCTCTGCTGGTGCCTCAGCAGGTGGAGTAGGGGGCACCTCTTCATTTTCTGGTTTGGTTTTGGTGAAAGTGAATCCTTGTTTGTTGGTCCCAACATAAATAGTATCACCTGCTCCATAATCACCGCCGAGTATCTCACGTGCCAAAACGTTGATCAATTCTTTGTCAATCACTCGTTTCATCGGCCTTGCTCCAAATTGTGGGTCATAACCCATTTCAGTAAGCAAATCCATGGCTTTGTCTGTAAATTCGATTTTGATTTCTTGTCTGACCAAATTCTTCTTCACCTTTTTCAACATCAAGTTTCCTATCTGTTTGATTTCGGCTTTGGTGAGTGGTAAAAACATGATTTTCTCATCGATCCTATTGAGGAATTCGGGCCTAAGGTTCTGCTTTAGGAGTTCAAAAACCTCATTTTTGGTCGTTTCTAAAATGTCTGCTCTGTGATCTTCACCAACTGCTTCCAAGTCTTCGAAATTCTCCAAAATGACTTCTGCACCCATGTTGGAGGTCATGATGACAATCGTATTTCTAAAGTTCGCGACCCTTCCTTTGTTGTCAGTGAGTCTACCATCGTCCAATAATTGCAGAAGGATATTGAATGTATCTGGGTGGGCTTTTTCAATTTCATCCAATAATACAATGGTATATGGTCTTCTTCTTACTGCTTCCGTAAGTTGACCACCTTCATCATAACCAACATATCCTGGAGGCGCTCCCACCAAACGGGAAACACTATGTTTTTCTTGATATTCACTCATGTCAATGCGAGTGATGGCATTCTCATCATCAAACAAAACTTCGGCCAAAGCCTTAGCCAATTCTGTTTTACCCACACCGGTCGGTCCTAAAAAGATAAATGAACCAACTGGTTTATTTGGATCTTGCAATCCTGCCCGGCTGCGTCTCACTGCATCACAAACGGCACCAACTGCTTCTTTCTGGCCAATGAGTCTTTTGCCGATTTCAGCCTCTAAATTCAATAATCTTGCTTTGTCAGATTGCAACATTTTATTTACTGGAATTCCCGTCCACTTAGAAACCACATCTGCAACATCATCTGCGGTGACCTCATCATTGGTCATGCGTTGTTCAGCTGGAATAGTGCCAAGCTTTGATTCTAGCTCCACTAAAGTTTCTTCGAGTTTTTTAATGCCCTCGTATTTCAATTCGGCAGCTTTTGGCGTATCTGATTCTCGATCTGCTATATCCAATTGCCTTCTCAATTCATCCAATTGCGTTTTGGTATTTTGAATTTGCTGAATCAGATCCTTTTCAGTTTTCCATCCTGCCTTTTGAGAATCCAATTGTTCCCTCAAATTACTGATTTGGGCAGTTATTTCTGTGAGGGTTTTTTCATTTTTCTCCTTCTTCAGGTATTCTCTTTCGATGTTGAGCTGATTGATTTTTCTTTCCAACTCATCTATTTCATCAGGCACCGAATCAAGTTCCATTCTGAGTTTAGACGCAGCTTCATCAATCAGATCAAGGGCTTTATCTGGCAACCTACGTTCAATGATGTAGCGGTGAGATAATTCGGCTGCAGCCACCAAAGCGTCATCTTTAATGCCTATTTTGTGATAAACTTCATATTTTTCTTGAACGCCTCTCAATATGGATACAGTCTCTTCGATGGTTGGTTCATCAATCACCACATTTTGAAATCTGCGCACCAATGCTTTGTCTTGCTCAAAATATTTTTGATATTCATCAGGAGTGGTTGCTCCGATAATTTGCATTTCTCCCCTTGCCAAAGCTGGTTTCAAAATATTTGCGGCATCCATGGCTCCATTTCCACCACCAGCGCCAATAAGGCTATGAATTTCATCGATGAACAAAATAACCTCGCCATTGCTACTTTTTACTTCATCCACAACACCTTTAATACGCTCTTCAAATTCACCTTTGAACTTAGCACCGGCAACAATGGAGGTAATGTCCAAAACATAAATTTGCTTGGTTTTGAGGTTTTCTGGCACATCTTGTTTCACAATTCTCCAAGCTAAACCCTCCACAATCGCTGTCTTACCAACGCCCGCGTCACCCACTAAAATCGGATTATTTTTACTTCTCCTGGAAAGAATGTGCAACAAACGTCTGATTTCATCATCTCTGCCAATGATCGTATCTAAACTTCCGTCTAAAGCCTTTTCATTGAGATTGATGGCGTAGTTTTTCAGCGCATTGTATTGATTGTCAGCATTTTGTTTGGTAACTTTTTTGCCATTTCGCAATTCCTTGATGGCATCTTTGGTTTTGGGCAGTTCACCACCCATGGATTTGTAAAGTTTCCCAACGATGTCTTCACTATCCACCAATCCCAAAAACATGAGTTCGAGCGAAATAAACTCATCTCCCCATTCTGCCAGTGATTTTTTTGCCTTGAGCAATGCAGCATTGGCATCCTTGGATAAAAACTGCTTGTCTACAGACTCAGGTTTTGGATATTTTTCGATTATTTTATAAAGTTCTCGCTTGAACATGGTCAGTGAAATTTCTGACTTTTGAAACAAGTATTCTATCAGTTTAGGGTCTTGTTCTATCACTCCATAAAGCAAGTGGCAAGTGCCAACGCCCATTTGATCAAGAGAAGCAGCAAGTCTTTGACCTTTTATGATTGCATCCTGCGCATTTGCAGTAAAATTGTCGTATGTCATTTCTGTTGGATTTTATTAATCTGGGCTTAAAAATAGTATCTCAATGACTATTTAAAGAGAAATATCTGCCGAAATGAAACATTATTTATACAAACACCATATTTACCCTTGTTCAATATTTTAAAGTGTCACGACATATCGGAAAAAATAACATTGATTATTTCTCTAAAGCAAAATATTATGCATCCTAATTAAACTTTTACCCAACGTTTGTGAAATCCTTATCTGAAAATTGATCAAAAACGCATTTTATGCTGGAGATATCTAAAAATTAGTTTCTTTTGTAATACAATTTTGATCAATAAATTCTTGTAATATGCTTTCTAAAATAAATCCGACTCAAACTTCGGCATGGGGGAAATTGACCAACCATTTTGAAAAAATGAAGGATTTATTTCAATCTGATCCTCAAAGGTTTGACCATTTTTCCGTTAGGTTGAATGATATCTTGTTGGATTATTCTAAGAATAGAATAGATGCTGAGACTTTTCAATTATTGATGGATTTGGCAAACGAATGTGAATTACCATCCGCCATAAAGTCGATGTTTGAAGGTGAAAAGATCAATGAAACAGAAGGCAGGGCCGTACTCCACACTGCTTTGAGGAGCTTTTCTCCGGATCCAATTTTAGTTGATGGAATTGACATTTTAGCTGACATCCAAGCAGTAAGAGCTCAAATGAAAACTTTCTGTGCCAAAGTTCATAATGGGGAATGGAAAGGTTACACTGGAAAAGCCATCAAAAACATTGTAAATATAGGTATAGGAGGAAGTGATTTGGGGCCTGTAATGGTCACTGAAGCATTGAAGCCATATTGGGTAGATGGTATTCAGACATTTTTTGTTTCGAATGTGGATGGGAGTCATATTGCAGAAACCTTGAAAGAATTGGATGCTGAAGAAACGCTATTTTTAATTGCTTCTAAGACTTTCACAACTCAAGAAACCATGACCAATGCGCATACTGCCAGAAAATGGTTCTTGGAAGCGGCATCAGATGAAAAACACATTGCACTACATTTTGTGGCCTTATCAACCAATGAAAAATCGGTCGTACAATTTGGCATCGCTCCAGAAAATATGTTTGTATTTTGGGATTGGGTTGGCGGTAGATATAGCCTTTGGAGCGCCATCGGACTTTCTATTGCTTTGACCATTGGTTACGATAATTTTGAGGATTTATTGAAGGGAGCTTATGAAGCAGATATACATTTTATGCAAGCTCCTTTAGACCAAAATATTCCCGTAATTTTAGCAATGATTGGTATTTGGTATGTCAATTTTTTTGATGCTGAATCAGAAGCCATTTTACCATATGACCAATATTTGCATCGTTTTGCAGCCTATTTCCAGCAGGGCAATATGGAGAGCAACGGTAAACTGGTGGATCGCAGCGGAGAAGTAGTAAATTATCAAACTGGGCCAATTGTATGGGGCGAACCAGGTACCAACGGGCAACATGCTTTTTATCAATTGATTCATCAGGGTACCCATTTGATCCCTTGTGATTTCATAGCACCTGCGATTTCGCACAATCCTATTGGCGACCATCACGCTATATTAATGTCCAACTTTTTTGCACAGACAGAAGCATTAATGAATGGTAAAACGGAAGCAGAAGTCGAAGCTGAATTACAAGGAATGGATGCGGAAGCAATTAGAAAATTAGTGCCTTTTAAAGTTTTTGAATGCAATAGACCTACAAATTCAATTTTGGTCAAAAAATCACTCCAGAAACATTGGGCACTTTGATTGCTTTGTATGAGCACAAAATTTACGTTCAGGGTGTTATTTGGAATGTATACAGTTTTGATCAGTGGGGCGTTGAGTTAGGTAAAAAGCTAGCATCCAAAATTTTGCCAGAACTTGAAGGTAGCCAATTGATAGTAAGTCATGATTCATCCACTAATGGACTGATCAATAATTTCAAAAATTGGAGAGGGTAGGTGTTAAATTTTGGAGATTGTGCGGGTTGTAATCTAGCACAGAATTGCTTAAATTTTATTGTAAGGCTAATTTAATTTATAATTCAAATTATTGGAAATCAGCTTTGAGTAAGGAATATTCAATAATTTTTGTACAAATTAAGGTCTTTATTTTTTATATTGCAGTAAAATAGTGGAATATGCCCGAAATTAGCAGATTTTATGGTATTGTAATATACATTTTTTAATGATCATAACCCTCCTCATTTCAAAGTAAAATATAGTGAATTCGAGGCCAACATATTAATTTCAAATGGAGCTATCTTGGATGGAGATTTACCTTTAAGTAAGTATAAACTTGTTAATGCATGGGCAGAAATTCATAAGGATGAACTATTGTTAATGTGGGAATCCAAAAATTTTCATAAAATCAAACCTCTTCAGTAATGAGAAAAATCATTAAGATAGACGTCAAATCTAATTTTATCATAAACTGTACATTTGATAATTCTGAGGACAGAATTATTGATCTAGAAAAAATATTGGATAAAAATGACAAGTATGCAAGCAAGGTATTTGATGATAAAATTTTTCGTAAGGTAAAAATTGGTTCTCAAGGTGAATTATTTTGGGAAGGCATAGCTGAAATGAAAAACTTAAACAATGAGAATATCCCATGTGAGTATGACATTTGTCCGGATTTTGTTTATCAAAACTCTGAGTCTTTTTCAACCGCCCAAATACCCTAGGTAAATTATAAGTTTTACCACTTTTCTGGATGCTCTAAACTAGAATAAATGCCAGATGCATCTATGAAATAACCAATGGTTCCATCATCTACTTTGACAATGTGAATCAAACTGACGCCATCTGCATCTGAGCTAGCTTCCATTTTGATTGAATCAATAATCTCAGAATTGACCATTGAAAAAGTTTCTAAGGTATCTGGATGTTCTATGGCGTCTCCTTTGAGGTTAAAAGGTACGTAATCTGTCTCAGTTCTGAAATATTCGACGGCCTGGAGCAATGAACTAAATCTAAGCATTTTCTATAGTTTTAAGTGAATGAATGATGTAATGAACGACTATCATTATTAAAATTTGAAACAGGTCATCAGGTTCATTTGTTTGATTACTTGACTTTAATTTGGCTGGCTAAAAATTAAAATAGCCCAATTGCTTGCCTATAGATCTAACTTTTTAATTTACGCTTTGACCAAATACGGTAACGTTTTTCCCAATTGATTGTTAAAATCTTATAAATTTGTAAAGAGATTGCTTTTAGATATTATATTTATTTTTAATATCAATGGAGTAATTCAACTTAATAAAGGGAAGCGTACCACACTATTTTGAAAATTATTCAAAAATTAGTGTTTATAAAGGAGGGAAATGAAAGAAGATTTTTATAAAAAACTGTTGCTGGAACACACGTTATGTCCTGATTGCCCATCTCCTGTGGAGGTAGTCAGATTTTTTAAAAAACTATGTGGACTTTTTTTCCAAGATTTTGCGGTTAAAAAATTCAAAACCATAGAAGAGATTCAAAATTATGAATCAGATCTTCGTACTGAACTTAGCAAATTGTTGGTTAGAAATCCTGACAATGATGCAAGCCATGTTCCAGACATAGTATCTGAATTTTTTAATTTGATACCGATCATACACGGAAAACTAGCCATGGATATAGATGCCATGTTTATGGGTGATCCTGCAGCAAAGTCTAGAAGGGAAATCATCAGATCATATCCTGGTTTTTATGCAACTTTTGTCCACAGAATAGCAAATGGCATGTTGTACTCAGGTATTAAAGATATGCCAAGGA
This sequence comes from Saprospiraceae bacterium, assembly GCA_016715105.1. Lineage (GTDB taxonomy): Bacteria > Bacteroidota > Bacteroidia > Chitinophagales > Saprospiraceae > JADKBO01. Next base: position 11,372 of record JADKBO010000022.1, read on the forward strand.
TCATCTCAGAGTATGCACACAGCAAAACGGGAATTGATATTCACCCTGGAGCTCAAATCGGAAGTCATTTTTGCATAGATCACGGTACTGGTATTGTAATTGGTGAAACCAGTATCATCGGCAATCACGTAAAAATTTATCAAGGAGTTACACTTGGTGCATTGAGTGTCAATAAAGAAGATGCATCGACCAAAAGACATCCTACGATTGAAGACAATGTGGTCATCTACGCAAGTGCAACCATTCTTGGGGGAAATACCATCATAGGGCAAAATTCTGTGATTGGTGGTAACGTTTGGATTACCAGAAGTGTACCTGCAAATACCAAAGTGTACTACAAAGCGGCCATGGCCAACGATGATGCCCCGCAAGTTGATACTTTTGTCTTTAAAGAATATTAAACAATAGCAAAAAGCATTTATGAAATTAATTGAACTCATCGGAAATACTCCTTTGGTAGAAATACAATACCTCAACTCAAATCCCAATGTGAAAGTTTTTGGTAAACTAGAGGGTAATAATCCGGGCGGAAGTGTAAAGGACAGGGCCGCTTATGGCATGATCAGTGAAGCGCTGAGACGTGGTGAAATCAAAAAAGGCGATAAACTGGTAGAAGCTACGAGTGGAAATACTGGGATTGCTTTGGCAATGATTGCGCAATTGATGGGTATTGACATGACTTTGATTATGCCAGCAAATTCAACTAAAGAAAGAGTGCTCACCATGGAAGCTTTTGGTGCGAAGGTCATCCTTACCGATGCAGAGAAAGGTATAGAATTTTCAAGGGATTTCGCTGATGGCATGGTCGAAAATGAAGGTTATATCATGCTCAATCAATTCGGAAATCCAGATAATTATGGCATGCATTACCGTACAACTGGCCCCGAAATTTGGCGAGATACGGCTGGCGAAGTGACACACTTTGTTTCATCCATGGGTACAACTGGCACCATCATGGGTGTTTCAAGGTATTTGAAGGAACAAAATCCTGAAGTTCAGATTGTAGGAGTGCAACCAACAGATGGTTCAAGTATACCTGGGATCAGAAGATGGTCACCAGAATTTTTGCCCAAAATCTATGAACCTTCCAGAGTAGATAGAATCATCGATGTCAACCAAGAAGAAGCCATTACCATGACCAGAAGATTGGTCAAGGAAGAAGGTGTTTTTGCTGGAATGAGCAGTGGTGGAGCCATGCACGCCGCTATAAAATTGGCAAATGAAATCGAAAGCGGAGTGATTGTTTCTATCGTCTGCGATCGAGGTGATAGGTATCTGAGTTCTGATCTTTTTGGATAATTTGGCAGCACTATCTGAAGGATAGTTACTTTTCAAATAGGGCAAAAGAAAAGGGGAGCAATTCATCATTACTCCCCCGTACCAATTCATTATGAGTCAAATCAAAAAACGCCATTATTTTTCCTGACCACCACTGCCTTGTTGAGGTCTTTGACCACGATTATGCATATTATGGCCTCTCTTACCCGCTCTTTCTTTCATTTTTCCTTTCATGCTTTTTTTACGCTCTTGGTGTTTAGCATACTGCTCATCTGTGAGAATGGACTTCATTTCTGCATCTCTATCTTCAGCCATCTTTTTGAAAGCAGCTCTCTGACTTTCTATCTTTTGTTTAAAAGCAGCGTCAGATTTTTCAATTTTTTTGACCTGATCGTCAGTAAGATTTAGATCCGTCTTCAACCTTTCGAGTCTTTTTTTAGACATTTCTTCCGGATTTCTTTCCTTTTTTTGTTTTTCTACCTTCGCAATTTCAGGCTTTGGACTTTCAACTTGCGCATTCACAGCAACAGTACCAAAAAACACTAAGGCAATGGCGGCGACAATAAATTTCAATTTTTTCATTTTTATTATTTTAGTTTTTAATAAATATTGAATCTTAGATACATTAGAGACGGCCCCGTTTAAAAAGCTTTCGTTAATAAATGATTAATTTTATGAAGGGATATGTTAGCGTTGTAGAATACTTACCTTTGCGCGCTCAACATTAACCAACTTGATGGGGTTAGAAAAAACTTTTCAATTGAAGCATGTACTGCTTCTCAACACTGCTACTTTGATCATAAGTACGAGTGCAGTTATAGCCAGGTACATGAATATTGCCCCAAAATTGGCCATATTTGGTAGAAGCGCGATAGCATTCTTGGCTTTGGCTCTGTTTATGGCCATCAAAGGAAGTGAATTTAAAGTCAGAAAAACTGATTTGCCCATACTACTAGGAAGTGGGTTTTTATTGGCGATTCATTGGGTTTTGTATTTTTTTGCATTGGAGCAAACCAGCGTGGCGATCGGGGTGATCACTATTTTCACGTACCCAATTTGGACAGTTTTGCTTGAGCCTATTTTTTTGAAAACTAAATTTGATCCGATCAATCTCATTTTGGCGGTTGCTATTTTGTTTGGGGTTTATTTATTGGTTCCACCTGAACCTTCTTCCAAAATGTTGCTTGGTATTTCGAGCGGCATTGTTTCCGCAATAGCCTATTCAATCAGGAATTTATATTCCAAGAAAATTTTGAGTCAATACAGCGGATATAAAATTTTGTGGTTTCAGGCCTTGGTAGTTGTTTTGGTCCTTTTTCCATTTATAGATGGTCAGGAATACCATATCATGATGGATAATGTATGGATGTTATTGTTATTGGGAACCTTAACTACAGCTCTAGGGCATGGTTTAATGGTAACAAGTTTGAAATATTTTAATGTAGGTCAAGCGGGTATTCTGGCATCCTTACAACCTCTTTATGCAATTATTTTGGGAATTGTGGTTTTGGGAGAAATTCCTACTGGAAATATAATTTTAGGTGGGCTCATTATATTTTCATTGGTTTTGTATGAAGTCTATAGATCTGCCAAAGATAAAACTCCAAGTTAATTCATGTTTTTAAATTGGAAAACAAGATATTGGTCCTTCTTTTTACTTTTATGGTTTAAGCAAAATAGCTGTTATTTATGAAAATAGGAATTCTGGGAGGTGGTCAATTGGGAAGGATGTTGGTGCAAGCCGCTATTCCACTTGACATTGACATCAGTGTAATGGACAAATCCGTTGATTTTCCTACCCCCGATATTTGGCCTTATTTTCAAGAGGGTGATTTTACTAATTATGACCATGTCATGGAATTTGGCCGAACGGTAGATGTACTTACCATCGAAATTGAAAGTGTCAATGTAGAGGCATTATATGATTTGGAAAGAGAAGGAAAGGTGATTTTTCCACAACCACGGCTCCTTGATATTATTGCGGACAAAGGTTTTCAAAAGAATTTTTACAAAGAGCATGACTTACCTACCTCATCGTTTATTTTATGTGATGGATTTGAGATCAAAGACAAGATTGTATCTGGTGAGGTGACATTTCCATTTGTACAAAAAGTTCGTAAAGGAGGTTACGATGGGCGAGGAGTTCAAGTGGTCTTTTCTGAGGCTGATCTGGAAAAATTATTGTCCGGGCCTTCTGTAGTTGAAAAAATGGTAGATATCCAAAAGGAAATTGCCGTCATTGTTTGCCGCGGCATGGATGGTCAAATGAGTCATTTCCCTGTTGTTGAAATGTCTTTTCACCCCACAGCTAATTTGGTGGAGTTTTTATTCTCGCCTTCAACTTTACCTTCAGAAAAACAAAAGGAGGCTATTGAAATCTCTAGAGGAATAGCAGAAAAAATGGGTATTTATGGATTACTTGCTGTGGAGTTATTTGAAGATGCTGATGGCAATATTTTGATCAATGAAGTAGCGCCAAGACCCCATAATTCTGGTCACCATACCATTGAAGCTTGCATTACTTCGCAGTATGAACAATTAATAAGGGTACTTTCTGGATTTCCGCAAGGAGACACTGATCTCATACAACCAACTGTGATGATCAATCTATTGGGTGAAGACGGTTTTGCTGGTATACCAATTTTTGAAGGTCTGGGTGAAGTACTTGGTATGAAAGGCGTTTATCCTCACATTTATGGGAAAACAACGACTAAACCATTTAGAAAAATGGGACACGTTACTGTTATGAATCAACAATTAGATGAGGCAATCAATCTTGCTCAGAAAGTAAAAGAAATATTAAAAGTGAAAGCGTAATCTGTTATTGGATAACAGTAGCAATAATCTGGCTCTTCCTCACTGTTTGAGGAATTTCATTGATAGCTATTTGTGCTTTGGCAACGCCTTTTACTTCCAAATACATCAATACTGTTTTTAATCTGTTTTCAAGAAGTAATTTTTCTTCAGCATTTTTTACTTCATACGTAGTCAACATGATTTTTTGACCAGAATTATAGGCTATCTGAGTGACTAAATCGTCGATATTCACAATTGAAGGTCTGGTAAGAATTGCCAAATCATTTCTGAATTCAACATTATAAACCTTTGTCGTTACTTGATAATCATCTGGTGGAGTAAAAAACTCAGATGAGTTGGCCAACATGGGATCTAAGTATTGATTTACTTTAACCAGAGTATAACCAGTAAAATATTCATCTGCTCTACCATTGATAGAAATAATTGTTCCGTCTGGTGCTAAATCCACATCTAGTGGCACTACATTGTACAGAATTACCGTCTTCTTTACTGCATCTTGCGCTGAAAGCGTGACAGAAATGGCTGATAATAAGATCAATAACAGTTTCTTCATGTAATGCGAGGATCAAAAATCATTCCAGAAATTAATTACTCAAGTAAGCCTCTTCCAGACTTTACCATTTTGCCTTGAGTAAGTAAGTCGTTTGCTATTCTGTCCAACACGCCATTGATAAATTCTTTACTTTTTGGAGTGCTGTAAAGCTTAGCCAAATCAACATATTCATTTAACGTTACTTTCGTTGGAATTGTTTCAAAGTGCAAAAATTCACAAACTGCCATTTTCAGTAGAATCATGTCTAATACTGCAATCCGATCGCTATCCCAATTTTCAAATGTTGGTGAAACGATTTCAAATAAAGCAGAATCTTCAGAGATGGTTTTGGTAATTAATTGCTCACCAAAATCCTTAATGGTCTCATCATCAGGGTAGTATGTAAGGAAAAAATCATCTGTTTTAGCAGGGATTTCCTTTATGATCTTTTTCATTGCACCAACCACAACAGACTTATCATCTTCCCAGTTGATATAATTATCTTCTACGATCTCAACATAAGCATCCACTTTTTTTGCATATCTATACAAATCAAGTAAAACTTCAACATATGATTCATGATCAGAATTTTCTGCCAAAAACTTCAGATAACCAGGCTCTTTGGCATAGTCGTAGTAAATTTTCTTCAATAGATCGAAATCAACTTTGTTTTCAAAGCCATATTTCCTGAAGGCAATTTTGAGTTTTCTATTATTATCCAAATAGTGAATCAGATCGTTCTCACAAAACTTAGGCCTGAAGGCTTTATCCAGATCACTTGGTAAGTATTTGTTCTTACGCTTGTCAAAATCATCCAAGGAGTACTTAGTGATGTTGATCAATAAATAGATATTGAACATCAGTAGTTCAAAACTCTTGTCGATATTGTCCCAATATAGTTTACTTATATCTTTGGGTTTGAGATCTTCATCTCTGTTCATCATGTAAAGTAATTGCATTACTTTAATCCTGACACTCTTCCTACTTAGCATATAACTTTAAATAGCTTATGGTTTGTCAATGCTGCAAAGAAACGAATTTTACTTCAATAACTATCCAACACATTTATTTTTTTAAAATACTTATCAGTATTTAACATTCAATTATAGATCGTATGTGCTTCTGCTTCAATAAATTGATCCTTTGGTGTGGCGCAAATAAAACATGAATAATTTATTGGCAAAGCTGTAAATTTAGTTTTTGGAGGGATACTATTGGTCTCATCACCCAATTCTGGGTCATAAATACATTGGCATGTGGGACATTGGAAAATAGCGTGCACCAATTTATTTTTACTTTCCTGCACTGGTGCAAGGTCAAGACTGGAACCTGTACTTTGCAATTGATCAAAATATAATTTACTCAGTTCAATGAGCAAACTGGGTAATTCCATTTTATCTACATCTTGTGCATAAACCTTATAATCTTGTTTGTTGGGGTCAAATGTTTCTGAATACAAAATGTCATAAGTTGGTCTGATGTGAATGGATTCCAAAGCTTTGAGCGCTTCATATTTTTTTATGACAATGGCTGTAAAAAAGACGTTGTCATTCCCATGGCTAATCCCAAAAGTAAGTCCATTGGTTGATATGTCATTTTGGTCAAAAGTCCTTACAATAAATTTCTTAAGGTCTAGCGCATCATCAACATTGACAGGTAGGTGCCAGTTGAGTTCCAAACTGGAATGTCTGGCATTGATTCCAAATTTACCCAATAATTTTTCTAAAGCAAAAACAGCATTTTTGGGTATTCCCTTAATGATGAATGATTTCCAAGGAGTAAGGCAAAGCCTCCCTATTTTCCAATCGAGACAAAAATCTGAGATGGCATCCAGAAAATTTAAATCATATTTATTATTTCTCCAATAAAGTCCAAGCCAATAGGAGTCCAAGCCTTCCGGATTAATTCCTTCATAATTTGGAAAAGGTATGAAGGGTACAGTCAAATCTTTAAGTATGGCTCTGCAATTTTCAAACTTTGAAATGATTTCAGTATACAGCACATCTACACTTTCAGTGCCTTCTTCAAATATTTCTATTTCAATGAGTTCTATGATTTTTGGAATATCCCAACTGAATACTAATACTGGAAATCGCTTAAGACTTGGATCATTTTTAAACCTTAAATACAAAAACCAATAATCATCAATCTCTGAAGCAATAAAGTTGAGATCTCCAGTGATGAGTGGGACTAGTTTTTGTTTTGGGTCTACAATATTGATTTTGAGTTTGGGTTTGGTTTTTATATTACTCAGAATGTATAAATAGGTGGCACCTTTGAGCCAAGTTGTGGATGGAAAAATATTGGCACTCACATAACTGCTCATTACATTTTGAAATTTTCTATCCGCAACAAAATTGATGTCCAATTCTGGAAATTTTTCGATCACTATATCAATGTTTTCCACTTTTGGCAAAAGGATGTCTTGTCTGGATCCAAAGTAAATCGTTTCCAAGGATAACATTTTGCCCATTTTTACAATTTGCTTCATCTCATTGGGTGACAACACACCACCTTTGATGAGCATGCGGTATAAGTCATTATTTTTTTTCATGGTCTTCTTTATTTAAATGCTTACAACTTCAGTGCTCATGACCTGTTCTAAAATTTCCTTTACTTCGGGTTTGCAACTGCCACAGCCAAGGCCGGCTCCCGTGTTTGTACAAAGTGATGATAAATCTCTACACCCATTTTGAACTGCGTCAATTAAATTACCAGCGCCAACTTGATTACAAGAACAGACCAGTTTACCTTTCAATTCTGGTTTATCAGACCTTCCACGCAACAATTCCGACCTTCGATCTGATAGTTCAATTCGATTTTGGATCAAATTTTTATAATCAGCAAATTCATTTTTGTCCCCAATGAGAATGGTTCCTACCATTTTTTCGTCGTAGATAAATATCTTTTTATAATATCTTTCAGATCTATCTAAAAAGACAATTTCTTCATATCGGTCATCTTTTGTGTCAAACTCTATTTCACCAATGGAGCAAAGATCCAAGTCGTGGAATTTTAGAATATTCATAAATACAGAACCCTTGTATGGAGTCGAAAAGTCACCATTGAGAAAATTTGCCAGGTGGTCCGCCTGCTCTTCAGCTGCCGAAGTAATTCCAAAAAGTTTATTTTCAAATTCAGCAATTTCTCCAAGTGCAAAGATGTGCTCGTCTGATGTTTGTAAAAAATCATCGACAATGATTCCTCTTTTGGTTTTTAGTCCAGCAGTTTTCCCCAATTCGGTATTTGGCCTCGTACCTATGGCGTAAATCACCGCATCGCAAAGTATATTTTTTCCACTTTTAAGATTTACTGACAGCTGCTGTTGTTCTTCCTCCATGATGGTGTAAACTTCATCGTCAAAGTAAATTTGTACACCTTTATCTATGACATGGTCTGCAAGAATTTTACTGCTTATTTCGTCCAATTGGCGTTCCATCAATCTACTATTCCTTTGTACAATGATGACTTGTACACCCATATCCCTCAAGGAAGAAGCAACTTCAAGCCCAAGCAATCCTCCTCCAACGATCAGGATTTGTTGTTGAGACCTTTCTATATTTGAGCTTTCTAGGTGTTTGCGCAGATTGTCAGCGTCGTGTTTAGAACGCATTGTAAAAATTCCCTTGTAATGCATTGGAACCTCTGAGGGTACAAATGGACTTGCTCCCGTTGCAAGTACCAATTTGTCGTAGGAATGTTCCTGACCATTGCTATCAATGACCACTTTATGTTGTTTGTCTATGTATTCAATGCTGACAGCTGTTTTTAAAATGATGCCTTGCTGTTTTATTTTTTCAGCTTTTATTTTTTGAAGTTCTTCCCAAGTCAACTGGCCATTGAGGTATTCTGGCAATAAAACCCGATTATAAAAAGCATTTTCCTCTTTTGAGAAAACTAGTAATTCATCATGACTATTGAGTTCACGATAAGTTTGAGTAAATCTAAAGGCCGCAGCACCTCCTCCAACCACAACTACTTTTTCAAATTGCTTGTTATACTTCTGGACCTCCACTGCCATAAACTTTAACTCAGGCTGCTTGGACTTTGGGTCAAGAACTGCTTGGGTAAGGTTGTTGGTTCTGAGGTTGTTTCTATTCAATATTTTACCCCAATGCATGGACAAAAAAACCACTCCCTCCTTTACATCTTTGGTGATATTCACCTTACACCTCACTTCTCCCATGGTACTGGAAATGACCGTAATGTCACCATTTTTGATGTTTCTTATTATGGCATCGTTGGGATGCATATCCAATTTTGGAGTAGGAATGTGTGCAGTCAATTTATTGACCTTTCCCGTTTTAGTCATGGTGTGCCATTGATCACGAATCCTTCCTGTTGTAAGGATAAGCGGATAATCTTTAGTGGTTTTTGTCCACGTTTTTTCAGAGGATTTTGGTGTGTTGAAAATGGCTTTTTTAGAGGGAGTATAAAACTGAAGGTCTGTAAAAAGTCTGGGAGTTCCTTCTAAATCTCCACTTCTAAATGGCCATTGCACTGATCCACTCTTTGCTAATAATTCATGACTCAATCCCGAAACATCGATATTGGTCCCTTTGGTGAGATAGGCATATTCATTGTAGATCTGACTGACATTGGTGTAATCAAAACCGCTGAAGTCCATTTTTTGAGCAAATCGCCAGATGATTTCTACGTCAGCTAACGCCTCTTCTGGAGCGTCTACAATTTTTGGCAAATAGCTTACCCGACGTTCTGAATTGGTCATGGTCCCTGCTTTTTCTGCCCAACCAGCAGCAGGCAATAAGATGTCAGCAAATTTGGTAGTGTCTGATCGATTTGAAATATCCTGAACTACACAAAATTTTACTTTTTTCAAGGCGCTTTCTACGCGATTGAGGTCAGGTAGACTCACCAAAGGATTTGTACAAACAATCCAAACTGCTTTCACTACGCCTTCATGAATTTTATCAATTATTTCTGTAGCAGTGTAACCAGGTTTTGGAGAAATTGGTCCTCCTCCCCAAAATTTTTGGATTTCCAATCGGTCAGCTTCGCTATTCAAATTTCTTCTGGCTGTGAGCATATTGGCTAAACCTCCAACTTCCCTTCCTCCCATGGCATTGGGCTGACCTGTGAGAGAAAATGGTCCGTTGCCAGGTTTTCCTATTTTTCCTGTGATCAAGGAAATATTGATCAATGCATAGTTTTTATCAACGCCAACGGCACTTTGATTGAGACCCATTGCCCACATGGTAATCAAACCTTTTGATCTGGCCATTTGTTGTGCAACATCAACGATGCTTTGTTGAGTAAGACCACAAATTTCTGCTGCTTCTCTCAGAGATGTTTTGAAAATGAGGTCTTTGTATTCTGCAAAACCTTCTGTGTGTTTGTCTATAAATTTATAATCCGCAGCTCCCATTTCAATCAATAATCGATTGAGCACATTATATAAAACAGTGTCTGTTCCAGGAGTCAGTTGCAAATGGGTATCAGCGAGGGCCACAGAATTGGTGACTCTTGGGTCAACAACAATGATCTTTACATTGGGATTTTTCTCTTTATGTTTTTCTATCCTTCTGAATAAGATGGGATGGCACCATGCAGGATTGGCACCAGAGATGAAAAAAGTATCTGCTAACTCAATGTCGTCATAAGAAAGGGGTACAGAATCTTCACCAAACGTATCTTTATATCCCACCACAGCGGAGCTCATACAAAGTCTGGAGTTGGTATCAATATTATTACTTCCAATAAATCCCTTGACCAATTTATTGATGATGTAATATTCTTCTGTAAGACATTGTCCGGAAACATAAAAAGCGACAGACTCTGGTCCATGATCAGCGATCATTTTTTTGAATATTAGGGCAGCCCTATCCAATGCTTGGTCCCAGCTTACGCGTTGGAAGGGGTGATTTTTACTCCAACGCATTTGCGGATACAGAAGCCGATCACTTTTGTCCATCAAGGTATAATGCAGATTCATGCCCTTTGAGCAAAGCATTCCTTTGTTTACCGGATTACTTTCATCACCACTCACGCCAATTTTACCGTTGGAATATTTATCGACGGTCACTCCACAGCCAACACCGCAGTAAGAACAAGTACTTTTATGTGTTTCTAATGGTTGCATCTGTTTGTCCTATATAATCAGGTGATTGTTTTTAAAAATTAAAGCCTACGAAAACTTGCTGATTTTCGACTCTTACGGGATATGTGGCGATAGCAGGTAATTCTGCAGTGAGGCACGCTCCATCTTCCAATGAAAAATTGTGTTTGTGCATTGGACAGGCGACTTTGGCAATACCTGTCGCATCGCCTATCATGCCCCTTGACAATACCATCTCTACTTTATGGGGGCATAAATTTTGACAAGCGTACCATTTTCCCATTCTGGCAAAGTAAAAAACTGCAATTTGTGCATGTTTATACTTGACGCAGGCACCAGCATTTTCTGGAAAATCATCAACATAACCGCATGGATACCAGTACGTTACTTGCTCTTCCATTACTGACTCATAATTATCTAGTACATTTTGCATGATTGTCTTCTTTTAGGTCTACAGTTTATTTCCAGGGTTCTGGCATTTTCATTTCTCTCAAGGGAACAAAAACAATGTTTTCGTCTCGATCTTCAGAATTGACAAAGTGTTTATACCTTTTTCTGATAGAATCATTTTCTATGGCCTCCTTCCATTCGCAGGCATAATCGCTGACCAATTTTTCCATTTGAGATTCAAGTTCAGCTCCTATGCCTAAAGTATCATCAACTACCACTGATTTAAGATATTCAATTCCCCCTTCCATTTTTTCAAGCCAAGGTGCAGTTCTGATCAGTGGTCCCGCTGTTTGTATGTAAAACATGAGAAATCTGTCCAAGTATTTGATACAAGTTTCTTCATCCAACCCTGAAGCTAATAAAATGGCATGTTTAGGATCTGCTCCACCATTACCACATACGTATAGGTTGAGACCTCCCTCCACGGCGATGATACCAAAATCCTTACCTCTTGCTTCAGCGCATTCTCTGATACAACCAGATACGCCACCTTTCAACTTGTGTGGTGCTCGTAAACCTTTATATCTATTTTCTATTTTTACGGCTAGCGACACAGAATCATTCATGCCAAATCTGCACCAAGTAGAACCTACACATGATTTAACCGTCCTCAATGCTTTGCCATAAGCATGACCGCTTTCAAATCCAGCGATGATGAGTTTTTCCCAAATTGCAGGTAAATCATTGAGTTGTGCACCGAAAAGATCTATTCTTTGCCCACCTGTTATTTTGGTGTACAAATTATATTCCTTGGCCACCTCACCAATGACTATCAATTTTTCTGGTGTTATCTCGCCTCCTGGAATTCTGGGTACAACAGAGTAGGTGCCATTTCTTTGAATGTTTGCAAGAAATCTGTCATTGGAATCTTGAATAGCGGGTTGTTTGTTGGCTGTTTCCATAAATAAACTGGCGAAAATGGAAGCTAGTACTGGTTTGCACGATTCGCAGCCATGTCCCATACCAATTGTGTTTAATGCTTCATCATAGTCTGTAATTCCCTTGATTTTTACAATATCATATAACTCAGCTCTGGTATATTGGAAATGTTCACAAATGGTGTTTTTGACCACTCGCCCCATTTTCTTCAGTTCGGATTCTAAAATATTTTGTACCATGGGCTTACAACCACCACAGCCGGTACCTGCTTTTGTTTGTTTGCTGATGGCTTTATAGGTATCTAGTCCGTCATCTGTTATAACACAGCAAATTTTTCCTTTATTTACGTTTTCACAAGAACAGATAACAGCCGTATCTGGCAGAGCACTTACATCGTTATGACCTCCATCCCCATTTCTAGATCCCAAAATGAGATCTTCCGGGTTCTTTGGTAGCGGCATGCCGTTCTTGTAAATTTGTAGCAACATATTATACTCCGCTGCATCGCCAACCAAAATTCCGCCCATCAACTTGGTTCCATCTGCAGAAATATTGACCCTTTTATAAATTTTTTCGTGTCTGTTTTCAAAAATGATAGGCGTGTGCTCATGATGGATGTCAATGGCATCACCAAAAGAAGCTACATCGACGCCAAGTAATTTTAGTTTGGTCGACATATCTGGAGACTCAAGCATACTTTTGTTTTCTCCATATAATTGTGCAACGACAACTTCTGCCATTTCATAGCCTGGCGCTACCAGCCCGTAAGTGAAGCCCAAAAAGTTAGCTACTTCACCGATGGCATATATATCCGGGTGTGAAGTTTGCATTTTTTCATCAACCAAAACACCTCCGCGAGGACCTAACTCCAAACCTGCTGCTGAAGCAACTTCATCACGTGCTTTGATACCAGCTGAAATGACGACCATGTCTACGTCCAATTCACTGCCGTCTGTAAAATGCATTTTTTCTACATCTTGCTCTCCAGCAAAACATTTTGTATTTTTTGAAGTATGAACTACGATTCCAAGGTCTTCAATTTTGGATTTCAAGATGTCACCACCACGAGCGTCCAATTGGCGAGCCATCAAAACAGGTGCAAATTCTACAATGTGCGTTTCTAATCCCAAATCTTTGACGGCTTTAGCAGCTTCCAATCCCAATAGTCCCCCGCCGATTACTACTGCTTTATTTTTTCCTTTAGCCTTTATTTTTTCTGAAAAACTAATCATTTGGTCCAAATCTTCAATCGTGCGATAAACAAAAATGCCTTTTTTATCAACGCCATCAATAACCGGAACGAAAGGATAGGAACCAGTAGCAATGATCAATTTGTCAAAAGTATAGATTTCTGATTTGTGCGATTCTACCGTTTTATTATGAATGTCAATTTTTTTGATCAATTCACCTAACCTCAAATCAATACCGTTTTCTGCATACCAGTTTTGATCTGCAAGTTCCAATGATCGAGCATCTTGATTGAGGAAATACTCACTTAAGTGTACTCTGTCATAAGCAGGTCTTATTTCCTCGCCAAAAACAGTTACCTCAAAATTTTCTTTTTTGTAAGTAGTTTTAGAAACTAATTTTTCGCAAAATTTGTAACCTACCATTCCATTACCTACGACAATTATTTTCATTTTTCCGTATTTATGTCAAACAAGTTCGGTAATTGAATGCCCTTTTTAAAAGGCATTTCAACGTATTGTGATTCAAAAATAAGTATTATATCTTAATTATCACAAATTAAATACGTAAAAATACGTAATTATTATTTTGAGAATGGTTTGCTTTTTCGTAAAGTGTTGTTTTTGAATTACTTAGAATTTAATGCGAGGATTTAAGTATTTGTTTTAGCAATAAATTTTAACATTTAACGCAATTGTTGACTATAAAATCATGTTTTTTCTAATCTTGAGACTTGAATAAACGGGTATTGAAAGCTTTGTCTATATTTGTACCAAAATGACACTAAGTGCCAATGAAATTAAATAAGAGCGTAGAGGAAAACATCAATTCCTGGATCAGTCAAATCAATGTGGAGTATAAATTGGCTTTGTCAGTTGACTGTGTCATTTTTGGTTATACGACCAGAGATATGTTTGTGGCTTTGACCAAATGTGATATGCCTCCATTTGAAGGAGATTATTCTTTGGTTGGTGACATCGTACAGCCAAGTGAAAATTTGGACCAAGCTGCCAATAGGATTTTGCAGGAACGTACAGGTCTCACCAATGTTTATCTTGAGCAAGTGCAAACTTTTAGCGAAACCAATAGACACCCATTGGGTAGGGTAGTCACAGTAGCGTATTATTCACTGATCAAACTCAACGAATACTATGATAAATTGCCTGGTGAAGACTTTTTGATTTGGAGAAATATCAAAGACGTAGACACTTTGGCCTTTGACCACAAAGAAATCTTTGATGTTTGTCTGTCGAGGTTGCAGAAACAAGTCAAAGAACAACCTGTCGGATTTAATCTTTTACCTAAGAAATTTACTTTAAATCAACTCCAGGAATTGTATGAGGTCATTCTTGGAGTGGAATTGGATAAAAGGAATTTCAGGCGTAAACTCAAAAGCCTTAATATATTACAAGACCATGATGAGCTACAAACGGATGTTTCTCACAGGCCTGCTAAACTTTATTCATTCAATAAAAAGCTGTATGAACAAAGGGTAGCAGATAATTTCCTATTTTGAAAATTACTTTTAATCCATAAACCTTTAAACCAAAATTTTGAATCGAATAGACAGGATATCGGCCATTCTCATTCAATTGCAGTCCAAAAGGATTGTGAAGGCGCAAGAAATAGCAGATCGATTTGAAATCAGTTTGAGAACAGTGTACAGAGACATGAGGTCTTTGCAAGAAACAGGTGTGCCCATTATCAGCGAGGCTGGGACAGGATATTCACTGGCAGAAGGCTACAAATTACAACCTGTTTCATTTACCATGGATGAAATAACGACCTTCTTGATGGCAGAGAAGTTGTTGGAGAAATTGTCAGACCAGCAAACCTATTCAAAATACCAGTCTGCTTTGTTTAAAATTAAGGCAATTCTCAAATATGCGGAAAAGGATCAAATTGATCGGATCGATGACAACATCCAAGTCCTTCAGAATTTCAATAATTTCAGCCAAGATACTGGCAATGCTTTCACACAAACTATTTTAATTGCCATTGGTCAGAAGAAATCTGTTCACCTAGATTATTTCGCTTTATATAATGAAACCACAAGTTCCAGAGATGTGGAGCCTTTGGGAATATATTATTCCGCCAAACACTGGTATGTCATTGCATATTGTTTAACTCGAAAGGATTATCGTAATTTCAGAATAGATAGGATAAAATCTGCGAGTATCAATCAGAATAGTTTTATTCACGAACATCCATCACTCAAAACTTATCTAGCCAACCTTACCAAAGAAGATAAAGAATTGATCAAGGTAGTTTTGCAAGTAGAAAATAGACATGCTCAGTATTTAAATACTCAAAAGTATTATTTAGGTTTTGTAAATGAGTGTAGGTATGAAACTTACACTGAAATGACTTTTCTCACTTCTTCTTTGTGTGGATTTGCCAGATGGTACGTAACATTTGGGGATGCTGCCGAAATCTTAGAACCAGAATCACTTAAAGAGGAAATCTTATCCCTCACCTCAAAGATTGCAGAAAAATTGACCAAGGAATCTGTGTTTTCAAGTACAATTTGATTGTTGATCCATAAAAAATAGTCACAAAAATAATATTTCAAATTCCTACTGACAAAGGGCTGTCATTGTCCACCTTCATCTTTGTAACTCATTAAATAAATAAAGAAGATGAAAAGTTATTTGGAAACATTTTTGAAAGAAGTAGAAGAAGAATCAGTTGGCACTAGAAAGATGCTCAATCTAGTACCTTCAGAAAAAATGGATTGGCAGCCTCACCCAAAAAGTATGTCCTTTAAAGCTTTGGCAACGCATATTGCTGATCTTCCTACTTGGATTGGTATGGCATTGAAAACAGATTTTTTGGACTTTGCAGAAAACCCCTATCAACCAAAGGATTGTAACAGTAATGCGGATTTGGTAGCATATTTTGATGAAAACATAACACAAGCAAAATTGGATATTGCAGAGGCTTCTGATGATATTTTGGAGGAAACCTGGACGCTGAAAAGTGGAGAAGCCATTTATATGCAATTGAGTCGTATGGGTGTTTTACGACACACCATGAATCAAATGATTCATCACAGAGCACAACTTGGCGTTGATTTAAGGTTGAATGATATTCCTATTCCAGGTGTGTATGGGCCGAGTGCGGATGAAATGTAAAAATAAACGTAACTATTTAGGTGGGTGCTTTCTTTTCAAAAAATCAGGAAATTTTTCGTCAATCGAGGCTCGTTTGAGAAGTAATAGCAGCGCTATTGCGACAAAAAAAGCCGAAGAGTCACGGAAAATTGACATTTTTTGAATGAAATTGACTCCACCTAAATAGTTACAAACAAACAAAGACTTAGTCTTCACGACTTAAAAGTGACCAGTTTGAAAAGAATTGGTCACTTTAATACATTAAATCAATTTTGAATTGGATTTGTTACCGTATAAATTCTGAAATTGATTTTAGTCATCCTTTGAGCCATACTTTGTCATTGACTTTAGATAATAGTTTTGGTAACTTACTACTATTATCTAACCAAAAATTGTAAATAATGAGAAATTTAAAGGCAATCTTAGTAGCATCTATTGGTTTTGCAGCAGGCGCAGCCGTTGGTATGTTATTTGCACCTCGCAAAGGCTCAAAGACAAGATCAAAACTTTCAAATCAAAGTAAAGAATTAGTCAATGAATTGAAACAAAAAGTCAAGCAAAGTGAAGAAGCTATAGAAGAAATCAAAAACGAAATGGCTAATACATTTACAAATACGATGGATGAATTAAAAAAGAAAGTAGTAAATAGAAATTGATTTTAAGATCAATTAATAAGGACTGCAAGATTTTGGAATAAGCTAATTCCGATTCATTTTAAAAAGAAAAGTAGTGGTTGGCTTTATTTATTCTAGAAGTCATCTTCAATAAAAATAGCTGGCTACTTCTTTTTTTATTTTATGCTTGAGCTTTGACTCTTTGAAATGCTGAAAAAAAATAGTTACAAAAATTAAACGTTATGGGAAAGAATTATTTATTGCATAAAAACATAGAAAACCCTATCTCATTTGTGAATAAAAAATCCAAAAAGAATAGAAATGATGGATCAAATTCGATCAGAGGATTATTGATTAAAGGAATGCTTACTTATTTGGCTTCCTGGGCTGCAGTAAAATTGGCCGATTACATTGACCGGAAGTTGAATGAAAGATGAGCATATACATTCTTTAAGGCGGAAGAAAATTTTATGTGCAACATTCAATCCCATATGGGCGACAGGTCTTCCGCCCCTACGAACTTTCCTTGGAAGGTGTAAATTTTTACACATCTACATCACCTCTCAAACTTTATGAACTTTACAAACGAACTTCATATTTTACTTATAGGAATTAATAGCCTCATTATCCTGCGCCAAGTGTTTGATGATGTCCATAGTTGTCACGATGCCAATAACCCGTTTGCCTTCTACCACAGGAAGTGCATGGAAATGGTTGTCCTTAAATATGTCTAGAACCACATTTATTCTTTGATAGGCCTCCAGTTTTGCTAGGCCAGTTGACATGATGGATTTTACCGTATAATTTTGCAAATTCACATCCAACAAAACGTGCGTAAAACTTGCATCAGAGAACTTTGTGGTAAATAATGAAAAATCTGACTTGCTCAGCATACCCACTAAATCCCCTTCGAATACCACAGGGATGTGATGAATGTTGTATTTATCAAAAATTTCGCTTGCTACAGTGAGTGTTTCATCTGGAGAGATGGTTACTGGGTTTTTTGTCATGATGTCGGCAACTGAAGCTAATAGGTTCATATTTTAATTTTATTTGTAATCTGATTTAAAGTACTGCTTTTCAACTCAAATGTAAATACATATGGGTCATTCAATGGTATGATTATCGTCAATCGTAAAAAAAACCTCACGAAAATTTCGATAGGAAAGATCAACAAGACCTAATGCTTTTTTTCTATGTAAGAAGTAATTAAAGGAATAGAAATGATTAGATGCATTTAGGGCTATTTGTTATTTCAAACTGAATGTGGCCCACTTTTTTTAATCTATCAAATTATTCTCCATAGCCACTCTTACCAATCCTGCGGAGTTCCTAGCATTGAGTTTGGCCAATAGGCTGCTTCTGTGAGATTCTACCGTTTTGAGGCTGATGTATAAATTATCAGCAATTTCTTGAGTTGTAAATTCTTGAACGATCAATTTGAGGACTTCTTTTTCTCTGCGAGATATTTTAGGAAATAAAGAAGTGCTTTTTGATCCAGCTTTGCGATTGCTCATCAAACCTTTCATGATGATTTCGGTCACTTCTTTGCTAAAATAAGATTCACCTCTAGAAACTGTCCTGATGGCTTTGAGTAATTCCTCACGACCTGTGTTTTTGAGAATATATCCTTTTGCTCCATTGTTGAGAATTTCCTGGACGAAACTTTCTTCATTAAACATGGTGATTGCCAATATCTTAAGATTTGGTTTCATTTTCAGTGCTTCTTTGCACACCTCTATGCCATTGATGTCAGGAAGGTTGACGTCTAGAAGAATGATGTCAACTTCTTTGGATTTTACAGTGTCCAAAACACATTGACCATTGTAACATCTGCCCACTATTTCGATGTCAGATTCTGTGATGAGAATGGACTCAATCCCATCTACAAACATCGTGTGGTCATCTGCTATCAATATCTTCATCATCGTCATTTTCTTTTAATTTTTACTTAGAACGAAATATACGGCAATTACTTATATATAGTATACCTCATTTTCAGGATCAAAAATAGAAGTAATAAATACCATGTAACCTAGGGGAAACCCCTAAAAACAAAAATCGGTGAAACCAATGAGGTTTCATAGTTTTTTAGACTGCATCTTTGTCTTATCAAAATTGTTAAAAAATAAAACAGTTGAGAAATTAAATATGAAACCAGCAAATGAACATGTGCCAAATGATAAAAATGACCATATGGTTTTGTTTTGCGCTCTTTGTATGTATTTGATCTGTATTTTTTGCTGAATTTGATGAAATGACAACCTGATTGAAAAATAAAGAATAAGAAGCTATATTTCTCCAAAAGTGGATAGTTGGTTTTTCTTTTATCGGTTTACGGAATTTGATGAGAAAGAGTTGGGTCCTAAGATATAAGTAGATTGTGAATTTAAATCCTTATAACCCCAAAATCTACCACTTGTGGCCCAACTCTTTTCATAATTTATTTGATGAGACAATATGAAAAATAAAGAATAATACTCATTGGGATTGACTATTGCATTAGAAAAGAAGACGCCAAAAAGTTGAACGTCTTCTTTTTTTTTTGTCCAATATTTTGGAAATTGATCTTAACTGATACTTTTCATCGCTTTACCATCAATTTATCTACGGTGAGTTGCACATCCACAGCTTCCAAAACATATGCGTTTTCCATGATCGGTAGATTGGTGATCATGGTAGTAAATAAACTTTTATTGGTTTTTACAGATTCTCTAAACAATGATTTCCTTTGCATGAGATTCATCGCATAGGTTTTATCCATTTTAAAAGGTTCTGAATAATATTTGCATTCACATAAATTGATGGCTTTGTCGGCACGATCAATGATCAAATCTATCTGAAAACCTTTTTGAGTGGCGTCTCCTATTTGCCTAAAAGTATTCAGCGATGTATTTACCGCTTCTATTCCCAAGGCGCTTTTTATCTCTGCGATGTGTTTGTAACAAAGGTTTTCAAAAGCATAACCTGTCCAAATTTTATATTTTTGACCTGTAGAAAGCTGCATCCAGTTATCTTTTTCTTTTGCTTTTACCATAAAACGATGGTAAAAAAGTGAAAACTCGTCTGCGAGTCGATAGACAGATCCTCTTTTGTTTTTGCCGTAAGGTGATTCATAAGTCACAAACCCGCATACGATCAGTTCTTCAATTGCTCTGGTAAATGGTCCACCATCTGTCACTTTTGAGGCTTTGATTATTTCACTTCTGGTAAGACCGCCGATAGCATTTGCCAAGGATTTGACAATGGCTTCATGATTTTCAGGTTGGTCAAACAAAGCTTTATAAAGATTTTGATATTCATTTTTTAAAAATCCAGCTTCTGCAAAACAAAGTCTATTAATTGCTGCACTCACACTTTCTCCACGTTCTATCTGCTCTAAATAAAATGGAATTCCTCCCAAAGCCATGTACAATTCTGCGATGGCGTTATCGGTAATACTTACTTTTTTCGAGAGCAGAAATTCTTTGGTTTCTGATAAAGTGAAAGGCTTTAAATGTATGGAGTGGGTGATTCTGTTGTGAAAGCCACCTTTATCATTTTCAATGTTTTTTATTATCCAAGAAGTTGCAGATCCACAAATGACCAACACAAAATGTTTTTCTTTAGATAAATAGTCATTCCATAAATGAGCAAATAATTGTACAAAACCTGATTTGTGAGTATTCATCCATGGAAGTTCGTCAAAGAAAAGTACGTGTTTTCTGGTTTTGGAGAGTCGCTTTAGGTAACTTTTGAGCAATAAAAATGCCTCTTGCCAATTTGATGGGATTGTCACAATGGGAATTTGGGAGTACTCAGCGATCTTTTGAGTGAAATTGGAGATTTGAGTAAGGATGTCACCATTTTGAATTCCCGTAACCCTGAAACTTATACTTTTACCGAATGCCTCTTCTATCAGATAAGTTTTGCCCACTCTTCGTCGCCCAGTTATTGCTACGAAGGCAGCTCTATTGGCTTTCAGTATTTTTTTTATTTGCAATTGTTGTGTCGACCTTCCTACCATTTTGTACTGATTTTGAATGATTATCTAGATATGTAGACATTTATCTTTGTAAATAAGTAGCGAATAAACATAGATAATTACAAAGATATACAATTATCTTTGTAAATAAGTGACAAAAATGTATAGATATTTACAAAGATAGAGAGTTATCTTTGTAAATAAGTGACAAAAATGTATAGATATTTACAAAGATAGATACTTATCTTTGTAAATAAGTGCACAAAAATGGTAGATAATTACAAAGATAAATCTCAAAAGGACCCTGTAGCCTTTAAATGCGTGGAGCATCTACAACAAAAAAACTCTGTTGGAATTTTGGCTCTAGCGTAGAATCATTATTTATTAAATAGACTTTGCCAGCTTTGCTTACTTTATTGATTTTTGAATCAAATACTGCATTCAATGGATCCTTTCGATCCAAAGTACACAACAAACTGATATCGGCCTTAACCATTGTATCTGTGCAAATATGATGGAGTAATGCCTTGAAAATTATGGGGCTGCGATCTTGTATTGAAATAGCGTGTATAGAGCGGGTGTTTAATTGATCACCTGGTTGTGGTAAATATGGAAAGTTGAAAAACCGTGGCAAAACATTATTATAGAGTCTTCTGAAAAGTTTCATCCATCCATGATAGGCCAATACTTTTGTCTGCTTGATATTGCTCAAATCCCAAATTCCGCAATATCCACAGAGCTTATTGCCATCAAATGCGAGATAGAAATCGGATATACTCAGACCATGAAAATAAGGTGTTTCTTTAATCTCATGAAAGTCATAAAATAGCGTGTATGAAGGGCTATAGATTTCTTTCTGTAAAATCATCATGGCTTCAATGTCATTTTCATGGGCAATGCGAATTTGGAACTCATGCTTTTTGCAAGATATGGATCGAAATATATGTGTCTCGATATTTGCTACTTCATGGTAATAGGGTGTACCGCTTTTTTGAGATGAGGCCAACCGCCGCGCAATCATCGAGGTCATTTTGTGATTATCGGCAAAAACCACTGTAATTGCTGGTATTTGATTTAAATCTTTGCAGTGTAAATTGATTTGGCGAATGATTTTCAAAAGTAAAGTTCCATTTTGGAAATCGGGATGGATGCGGAGATCACAGAAATAAGGCGCTTCCTTTATTTTTTGCTCAAAGATTATTCGGCGTAAGCCAATATTAAAGATACCCACAACTTGATCATTGCCATTATCGACACACAAGAAAATCCTAGGTGTTTCTGTCTGAATATGAGCACCAGTCAGGTAAGATGGTGATCGCTCAAAGCTCAAAACCATATCTCCGGAAACAGGAATGGCAATCAAAGCCTGAATGCTTTGTTCATAAACTGCATCGTATGGTTTTATTTCAATCATGTGGAGTGAGCTCGTTTATAAGGCTTGTCAATTCATTCAATTTGAATAAGATGGGCAATTTGACATCTCCATCTTTGATTTGTTTTTGAGCTTTATAAAAATTCAGTAGAGACTTTGTGAAGCCAATCTTGACTTGTTGTATGCGCAGTGGCAATAATTGTCCAGTTCCTCTGCTTTGTGCGTAATAAGGGTTTTTCAGTAAATGAGCTTCAATGATAGGGCTAAGTCTACTGAAATCTGTATGACTATCAGACTCCAAGATGACTTCATAAATGACTTGATTTCCAGATTTTACTGGATGCATATACATTGCCCGAATGTTGTAATCTTTGTCTGAAATAAGTTCTGAGAAGATGGGATAAAGATGTTGTGGATTTATTTTCTCACCTAACAAATCGCTCACATCATTTGATTTTCCTATGAATTGGAGCACAGGCAATTGATCCAAATAGGTGGACAAAACAACCAAGTCGTGCGTATTGTAACGATACAAACCACCTCCTGTTGTAAGGATGACTTCATAAGTTGACCCAATAACCAAGCCATCAAAAAGGACTATTTGACCAGAACTGATTTCCTTAAATTCATAGAAGTGTGAGGTATACGCCAAGACATTTTGTCCATGGAAAGGTATGGTAGTAACTCCTTCTGTACTCAATAAGCCTTTGGCTTGGATTTTCACATCACCTAAGATTTTGGTCACTTGAGGCAGCCATAATTGAGATTGTGCTTCGGTCCAACAGCTCACTAATTGGAGATTTGAAAATATCATTTTCCAATCAAAATCAGGACCCAGACTTTGTAGAAATTGTCTTCTACTTTTGGATAAATGGATTAATAATTGAATCCAATTGGTACGCATGAATTCATCTAGCTGCAATAAATAGTTGGGACTCCATACTGAAACAAAACTTAAACTTTCATCTGACAAAAGCCTTAAGCATAAATCATTATAGAATGCATTCGAATCCTGAACTTTAATAGTTTTTGAAGGCACTGCCATAATTTGCTCAATGAGGAAAGCGTCTAATGGGTTGAAGTAATCAGTATCCGCTGACATTCCAACTCTTAATCCACCAGGTGTCATTTCTTTTGATTTGAATGGCGGCGAAATTGACCAATAGGACTTTCCACTAAACACTTTGGGGTTTTGCCTGTAGGTATCGACAAGCCACGTTGCCACTCCCTTTTGGAATTCAGTTTTTAACGCTTTCGTGTAAGGGATCCACTTACTGTTGCCTGAGCTTCCTGAAGTAGATTCAAAAAACAAAACCTTTTCTTTTGTCAAAATATTTTTACTCCCAGCAGCAATAGCCGTGATGTAATCATTCAAAACTGTATAATCTTCAATAATGGGAATGGAGGCAGCGTATGTTTCATAATCTGATATTTTCGCAAAATTATGCGCCAAACCATATTGCGTTTCGGCATTTTCGGTCAAGTATTTTTGCAATTTCTGGAGTTGAAATGCTTTGACACCATGCTGATTATCAATGAATTCTTTATGATCTTTTGCTTGACTCCACAACCATAATCGATTGAAAAATTTAGGATAATTCATTACACATTTTCTAAGTCATCAATTAAGCCCAAATCACAATATTCTCTGGCCGAACGAATCAAATTTTCTGGAGTCAGTGGAACGATGCAAACCAATTCATCACCATTGACAAAACCTGGATTTCGGTCAAGGAAAAATGAAATATATGGGCTGTTGCGTTTTTTGAAAGTAGCCTCTGTCATCTCAGTTTTGAGGGCCCCATGAGATTCATCAAATCTGATGATGCCAAGATCTTTTTTCCAATACGGATGGAACATTTTTTGAGAGGTTTGATCCGCAATAATTGATAATGCAAGATCATTTGCGCTAGGGTAGGGAGAGGGATAAAATTCTTTGAAAAAAAGTGGCAAATACAAATATGTACGATGTCCTTTTGACATCAGGTACCAATACCAATTTTTGCTTGTATCTGACTTGATCATCATGCCAATGGTGTATGACCAACCCTTTGACATAATTTGAGTACCCCAATGTGTTGGATTGATGATGGTGTCACCAGAAAAGATGATGTTATAAGAATCAGTGCCACAATTTGAGGGATTGATGGCATAAGTGGTAAAACCTTGAATTTCCCATTGATCATCATGTACGAGCCCGACATATTGCTTTTTATCCAAATCTTTCAAAAATAAATCCTCAGTGTGATGAATGTAATTTTGGGTCATCAATTCATACATCCTTGACTTCTGAGCTTGATTTAGAGTTGTTTTTTTGACTAAAGTATATGTGAGATTTTGATCCACGACGTGATAGGACAAAGTTTTTGTGTTTGTAGCCTGGATTCCACCCGAATCAACTACGTTTATATGATTTTGCGGTTTTTGCATCAGACCCAAAATTCTATTTCTTTGGCGATAGGGGCTGGATGCGCTTCTCCATTGGTTGCTGCCTTTCGCAGGGACTCAATGTATAAATGCATGGTGTCACACTGCGTTGACCGATAGTCTGCCTGTCCCAATTTTTTAACATTATCGCCATGTAATTTCATAATCCAAACGTCTTGACTGATGACTTTCCTAGTATAACTGTTGAGCCCCATTTTGGCCAGTAGCGTCATCCAACCAAATTTGTAGGATATTAGCGTATAAACCATTGTTGAAAATGGTGCAATAGGTGTGCAAGTGCTGGTGATGATAAAACCTCGTTCTTCTGCTCCATAAATGTAATCTACTCGCGTATTATTGGGCATATAGAAATTGTCCGTGTGTTTCATGGGCAAATTTTTGGGATTTATCAATTTGTTTGAAAATCCGATGGCATCATTAGATTGATCATAACTCACAAGTACACTGTCTGAGGTTCTTTCCACATTAGCCCCAATGCGAATTTGCTTTCGATCTCTAAACCAGCCCTTATGTACAAAGATCGTATGAGGGACATCCATGAAATTTTCTACCAAGTCTGTCACATTGTTTTCAAAGTAGGTGGTCATGTAATAACTGTGCCAACCTTTTTCTTTCATGGTAGGCATTGGGAAGGGTAGGCGATCTGGATTTTTATTTTCACCCATCCACAACCATACCAATCCATTTTCTTCAATAACCGGGAAGTATTTCACCTTTTTGTTTGGAATTCTATCCGTGTGCGGACCTTCAGACGGTATTTGTACACATTGTCCAGATCCATCATAAGTCCAACCATGATATGGGCATACAATACAATCCTTATTGATTTTTCCCTCGCTCAAAGGCACATTGCGATGATTACATTTGTCTAATAAAGCCACAACGCTTCCGTCTTCTTTCCGCCAACAAACAATGGGGATTTCAAAAATTTCTACCCTTTTAGCTTGTTTGGTTTTGAATGATTTTGAAAGTCCTGCTGCATACCAGCCATTGACTAAATTTCCAGAAGCTTTGTACATGTTCATAGTTTCACTCCTGAGTCTTTAGTGGATTTAAAAATAAGGATGTGACCAGGCATCGTTTTGGCAATGGCAAGCCAATCTGTCCAAAAAATGGTGTTCTCCTTTGGTTCTTGTAACTTTGGTAAATGATAAATAGGAACCCAAGGAAACTGATGGTGTAGTCCATGTTTTGGGAAATTGTAAAAGAGAAATTGCTCGATAAATCTTGGATATTTCACACTCCTGGTAAATATTGGTTGATCTATAAAAGGCACAGGTCTCAAATTTTGTTTGTCCAGATCATTATAATCCAAATGGGTGTGTTGGCTGATCAGTAATGGGTCTGAAATAGATATGTAAATAAAAAATGAAAGAGCCCAGAGTTTTAAAAATAGCCAAGGGCCTAGGACGAAAGTCAATGTTACAAACACCATAATTATCCAAAAAATGCTAAAACTGTTTTTGATTTTCGTTTCCTTTTTGGGATATAAATCCAACAGTTTTTTGATATTGAAAAATGTTTGTGAGGTGTAATTTACCGCAAAAATTGGAATCCAATATTTCCAACAAAGGTCTATCAATCTCTTTTGGAATCTGGTCAATTGTTCAACTTTTATATCTGGAATAGTGGGGTCTTTTTCTTTCCAACCTGTCCATTTGTGATGTGCGTTGTGAATGTACAGCCAAGGGTAATAAGGAACTAAACAAATAATCGAAGCTATGTGTCCAATGATGGCATTGATCGCCTGACTCTTGAAAAGACTTTGATGTGCCAAATCATGTAAGATGAAAAACCATTGGAGCATGTTTATACCCAACAACAATTGCCCAAGCATCCAGATGGGCCATAAGGTTGAAAATGACAAATAAATAGAGAGTGCAGTAAAGGTAAATTGCCAGAAAAGTAATAACACAGACTTCGCAAACACGAATCGATATTTGCCCGACATTTTAGAAGGACTCATCGATTTTTGTTTTATTTGAATGTCATTTACCATACACAAATTTAATTTTTTATTCTTGGGAGATGGTCAAATATTTATTCCATGCGTTCAATGGTATCATAGACTCCTTCCCATTATGCCATTTGATTTTTAACTGCATATTACTGATATTTTCCTTTCCATTACCCAGACCAAATAGCAACCTAGAATCTCCCATAGCCATAAAACCATTGGCGAGGTGAACTTCCTTAAATTGAGTTTTGGATTGTCCGTTGCTGGAGTAAGTCAGCCATACTTTCGATCCTACAGCGTCTTTATTTGTAGTCTTTCCATTTCCAACTAATTGGATACCAATCCATTGTTTCTCTAAAATAATATTTTCATAAAAAAATGGATCACCAAATTGATTTGTTATCAATATGTCGAGATCTCCATCATTGTCAAAATCTGCTAAAATGACGCCTCTTGTATTGGCTCGATGGTCAAACTTCAATGCATCAGTAGCATCAATGAAATTTCCTTCACCAATATTTAAGGAGATACGATCTGCTTCATTGGGATAAATAAAGCATCCTCTGATGTCCGCCCACTTATCTGCATAACTGTGAATTTCTGGACCTGTTCTAGCAATTTGAGCTTGATAATACCAAAAATCTTGTGGTTTTTCCCACTTCCTATCCCAAGCATCATCGACCATTCCATTTGCTTGCACTACATCTGTCCATCCATTGAGGTCAAGATCACCCATGGCTGCTCCCCACCCAAATCTATTGGTATTCAATAGATTGTGTTTTTGTGCGCCTTCATTGAATGTGATTTTCTCAGCATGATCAGCTGTTTTGTTCATCCAAAGCAAACTACCTTCTGCTTGCATGGCGTGGTGAACATTACTCACGTAAATGTCTTCTTTGCCATTCCCGTCCAAATCTCCGACGGAAGCATTCATGCCTTTATAAGTATCCAAACCTATTTCGCCATAAAATTTCCCATTCTGCCTTTCAAAATATTGGCCATTTTTATTGAGATACCAATCGTCTCTGCCGAAATCATTGGCAATAAAAATGTCTGTAAATCCATCGTTATTCATGTCGGAGGTACCAACCGCTAGGCTCCATCTTGTTTCAGTTAAATTCGATTTGGACTCTGGTAGAACTCTAAAAATAGTGGAATCCCCCGTATTCAACAACAAATAGTTTTTACCGCCATTATTCGCATTGTGCCAGCTTTCATGCAGAAAATGGAACATTCTACGATCGTCCTCATATTCTGGTAAAGGCAGGTCAAAGATATTCAAAGGCACCTTCTTGTTTGTGTAGTCAGGTAAATACTGGTGTAAGGTATTGGTCAAAAGCATGTCAAGTTTGCCATCATTGTCAAAATCCAGACTATTTGCCGCAAGGCATACGGTATTTTCATTCGCTAAAAATGGAACGGTTATTTCCTTAAAAGATAGTTTTTGGTCAGGAATCATGCGGTTTTCAAATAAATGCGATTTACCAAAACCAAAGCCTACAAATAAATCTTTATCCCCATCATTATCAAAGTCCAGAAAATAAGCAAAGCCGGGTGCTCCGTATTTTTATTGTCTGAGAGATACCTTTCTAAATCAGGAATTACAACTTTTTCGAAATTCAGTTGTCCTTTATTGAGGTATAATTTTCCTCTGTCTGAAATATCTTTAAGGATTTGAGTCATGAATAAATCGGGCAATCCGTCCAAATTTACATCGGCAACTGCTGCTGCATCTCCAACGGATAAAACCCATTTAGCCACGTTTTGCAACCGAGGATCTACCGATTCAATGACATTGCCGCGTTTTCCTGATAAGCCACTTTCTTGTGCTGGAATTGCCCTCAGTTTCATAGTCAATGCTGAAGCTGACAATGCAGCGTGTTTATTAAAACTAAAACTCCAGAAAACTGGGCTTGCCACCAATAACAGTACCGCGTATTTTTTCCAATCAATTTCCATCGAGAATGTCTCTGGTGCAGACCAATATTTTTTGATCAAAAAGTAAACATATCGTGCCGCAGCAACGGTCAAACCTGCAAAGAAGAAGGTGTATAAACTAAATTTGAGATGAAAAATCAAGTCTAAAATTGCAATAGAAATGCCGACCCAAATTTGATCTGATTTTTTACTGGGACTTGTGGCAGGGTCTGTGATCATGTAAAAGGTGAACAAATAAAAAGCTGGTGAAGTCAATGCTCCAATAAAAAGTGTTTCTATCGGAATCACATACTTCATTACATAAGCTCGTATCAAAGTTTGGATGATGAACGTTATTAGGAAAGAACCAATTAGCCAAGATCTATTGATTTTAAAAACGAA
The DNA here is from genome assembly GCA_016715105.1 of Saprospiraceae bacterium. GTDB lineage: Bacteria > Bacteroidota > Bacteroidia > Chitinophagales > Saprospiraceae > JADKBO01. The sequence goes on from JADKBO010000022.1 coordinate 40,379, forward strand.
AAATAGTAGACCAGCTGTTGCCACAAAATACATCATTACCCAAGCACTTTGTGCACTTCCATACCATTGATAACTGGGTGCTAGTGTGACATATTCACCACCAAACAAAAGGCAGAAGCAAATGGCAAAAAGGCTGGGATTGAAAAAGTGTTTGCCATTGAGCGTAAAAATGTACTTAGATGCAATGCAGATAAAAACAGGTAAAAACAAGTTGTGAAAATCGTATGACCAGTTCAATATGATTGCCAGAGAACAGCAGGAAATCATGGCCGAAAGCGGAAAAACTTTTTTGTTTTTGAGCAATCCTGTGAGTAATAAATCAAGTCCTGCACCAAGTAGAATCAACAGCAATACCTGAAAAGGTTTTCTTGAAAATCCCAAAAAGCTCATACCCAAAATGAGGTAATCAATAATAGTGCAAATATTCTCCACCTTAAATCAGATAGTGGTGGAGGGGTAAATGTGCCTTGCCAATTTTTTAAATGAGGATAAATCACATGTTTTGAATGAGTTTAATCAAAATTACAATAAACCACGCGAATAATAAAACATTGAAGAATGTGGTGGTTTGATTGATTTTTTTGAATGCTGAGTTTTCTGCAGATGCATACCAAATGGCGTTGGGTCCAGTGGTTTCATTTCCTACTATTTTCGAAAATTTCCATGCATAATATGTATCCAAAATGAGCATAAACAGAACCATTAAAAGATAAAGGAAAACGGCATATTCTAAGTTTGACATCGATAATAATGGGCCAAATACAGCTACTTCAATCATTTTTTTCGAAACAAGATAAAAGATCAATGTATTGAAAATCATGCCCATATATGGTTTCCATTTTTGAAAAACATACATCAGCAAGACCTGGAAAATAGCTCTAATAGCAAAACATACCATGAGTAAACTTAGGACATATTTAAATACGTGCTCACCACTACTGAGGAATAAAAATGTGGAAAGGACAAAGTATTGAAAAATTGCGAAGCCCAGCCAAAAAGCTTTGGCCACAGAGATATCTCCCCCCAATTTTTTAGTTTGATTCTGGTTTTTATAAAATGAATAACTCCCAATAATGGAAAGCAGGATTAAGGAAATTAAAATGATCAGCTTCATGAAAAAAAGATTCGTATTGAAAACCTAAGATAATATTTTATTTTTTCTTGAAGGTTTTCATTATCCTGTCAATGTCGGCCAGAATACCTTTATTGGCAGGATCATAAATAGCTGTCATTACATAATAAGCGCCTCTTTTATCATAAAGGATAATTTGTTTGAGAGCTTCATTGGCGGCTTTGGAGTTATACGCAGTAATTTCATAACCTTCCAAGCGACTGCGTTTTATCTTTTGAACATCATCCATGTTTTTAATTTTGAAAAGGCCTGGATATTGAGACAACCTGTCCATGGCAAATTTCATTTTATTGGTCGTTCGCAATCTTGTATGAGATTTATCAAAAAAAATGACCGTTTTATCTTCTACTTCTGGAGGTATCTTGCCATCCCGAGTAAAGACCATGCCATTAGATAAGATGGTTGCAAGTAAAAAGTCACCTTTTTTTTCGTCAACCTTGTAATCAAGTAATGATCTTTGAGACTTAGTCGGCAATGGTGAAATGATGGTCGAACCAATAGCTTCCCTCAATTGTAAAACAAGGTCTTCGTCTTCATTTGGAGCAATGGCTTGTATGATGAAACTTTGATTTTCATCCCCAATAAACAAGATGAATTTTTTATAAAGGATTTGGTCTTCATCATGATTCAAGTTGATGAAAACACAACGATAACCCCTTACAGGAATCATTTTTCTTTCAATGACCTCCATATTCCTGAGTTCCAATAGATCTTCATTAAAACGTCGGATGGTTGAGCTGAATGGACCTGGAATGGTTGCCACAATAATCGCAGTTTCGGGCCTACCTTGAAATTCTAGTCCAGCAAAACGTTCGCTGATATTATAGTCGGGTGGGGGAATGATAGAAATCCTTGTATCGGGGATGAGTTCGTGTGCATCCGTTGGTTGGGAAAGCAAGTTGAACTCTTGACCTGACAGCGCATAAACGGAAAGCACCCAAACAAAAAAAGGTGTCATCAGAGTCCTGCTTATGGAGCTGAAGGGCATATAAGGTGCTATTGTTTGTTTACGTAAATATAACTTGTTATTATAAAATTACCTAATAACAGTTGATCGAGTTTCCAGCTACTTGCTTAAATGATGTGTGTTATTCTATAGTATATATTATGTTTAGGAAATATTACTTTGTGTAGACCTTAATGACCATGAAAATGTAGCTTAGAAACCTTACAAGTCAATTTTTCATTTCCATGATTCAATATTTCAGTTAGAAGAATTACTTAAAAACTATATATTTACCACTCTTATTAAAACTAAAAGGTATGAAAAAATTATTGTTTCTTTTTGACTTTGATTATTTCAGTTGAATTACATGCTCAAGTTCCCTGGAACTTTGATTCAATCTCATTAACAGGAATAGAAAGCCCACTCAATAACGCTTCAGGGAATTATGCTACTTCTATGGGCTACACTACATATGCAAATGGGTTTGCTGCAACATCAACGGGGTATTTCACAACTGCCCCTGGAAGTTTTTCGGTTTCAATGGGATCTGGTACTTCTGCATCAGGTTCTTCTTCAATTGCTATGGGCAATTATTCCTCAGCAGCAGGAGATTATTCTACTTCTATGGGAAATAACACTATAGCAGTAGGCTTTGGAACAGTGGCAATTGGTCATTTTAATTCTGATAACAGCTCCAGTGGAATTAGCTACTTTAATGACAATAGTGCATTTGTGATTGGAAATGGAACAGGAACTGAGGATAGGTCAAATGCTCTTACAGTTTTTATTTGATGGAACAACTACCATTGCTGGAGACCTTACTGTAAACTCTGATGAAAGATTAAAACCAATATTATGTCGTTGGGCAGTACTTTATCACTTTTGAAAAATGCTAGATGGGAAAACTTATTATCTTAAAAAAGGATCCTCAACAAAAGATAGGTTTACTAGCTCAAGACGTTAGGTAGTATTTCCAGAATTGGTTAAAGAATCAAAAGATGATCAGGGTACATTATCAGTCAACTACCAAGGCATGATCCCTGTTTTGATCAATGCTATAAATGAGCAACAAATTATGATAGAACAATACGAGGATAAACTTAATAAACAGCAAGCTCAAATAGATAAGTTGCTTGAAATCCTGGAATATTTAGGAAAGGACAAGAAATAGTCGCGTTAATATTCAGGGTTGAACCGCGATTTATTAATACGAATTAAGTAGTTAATCAAAGTTGTCCTTTTTTCTATTTAATAGTCAAAAGCGTTTAAAAGAACAAAACTGACTGCTGAAAACTGAAAGCTGATAACCGAAATCTTGCCACTCAAAATTTTTCAATCCTTTTAGATTCCTATAAACCCTATTGGATTTGCAACGCCATTGATGTCATAAAATCTCGAAATATTAGGCAGTATAATAGGCAAATCAGTTTTAGAAACACCTAACCAGAGTGCCAATTCTGCTGCCAATTCGTCTACAGAAGTGGTTGGAATAAAGCGGCCTCTTCCAGTATCCAAAGGGCCATCTTCATAAAGGTCTGGGTATTGGCCATATATCCTTTTACCATTGATTGCCCCACCCATGATCCATTGATTTCCACCCCAAGCGTGGTCAGAACCTCGATTGTTGGTAGTGAGGCTGCGGCCAAATTCCGAAGCAGAAAAAATAGTTACGTCATTTTCAACACCCATAGCAACCAACAAATCGTAAAAGCTTTCATGGCATCGCTGACCACTGGAATCATCTCTGACATATTGACCAGTACTTCGTCATGGAAATCCCAACCGCCCCATTGTACGTAAAAAATCTGCCTTTTCACACCAAGGATATTACGCCCGGCAATGGTTTTAGCAACTTGTCTCAATTGTTTACCCAAGGGGCCGTTGCCAAGATTATCTGCAGGTATTGGCGTGTCAGTAGCAGTTTTAAAGAGATCATAAGCATCCAAGGCGTTTCTTTTTACGCGGGTAAAAGTTTGTTCCAAAACATTGTGATATTCTTGTGCCAAAAGGTTATCTATGGCAGTTTTTCTCAATATGTTCGAAGAGTTATTGGTGCCATATCCATTTAAGGATACTGCCCCGTCAGCACTGACTGTGTATGGATAAACTTGGTTGCCAACTTGCCATAGATTATTTCCTGCTATGGAAACATTCATGGATACGGCTGTATTTTTGTTGACTCCGTTGAGCATATCTGCAACCCTTCCTGCCCATCCCAAACCAGATCTTACGTCGGGGATCGATGTCTGCCATTGTTCTTGTTGGTCTGAGTGCGAAAAGACGCCATAAGGAATTTGGTAACCATTGAGATAGTCTGTTTTGGTAGTTGGTCTCACTAAACTTCCTACATTGGAAATAAAAGACAGATTACCATCTTCAAACAAATCTCGGAGTCCCGTTGCGCCGGGGTGAAGGGCCAATGGTCGTCCAGCATCGTTGATGGGATTGATGGGCAATAAACTATTTTGAGGCAATGCAAGGTCTCCTCTTACGGTTGAATACTCGCTGTAGGCAGCTCCTGTTGGCACCAAAAGATTGAATGAGTCATTGCCGCCTGGCATAAAGAAACAAATGAGGGCGCGATAATCATTAAAAAAATCTACATTTTGAGCAACTGCAGAATTGGTCAAAAAGAAATTTGTAAGTGTACTCATCAAAGAGGTCGCACCTACTGCAGCACAACTTGCCTGACCAATGAATTTCCTGCGATTGATATGATTGAATGACTTGTTATCCATAATTTTTGGCTTATTTCATGATGTTAAATTCGGCTATGGAGCCGATCATATATACTGCGGCATCGACCCTGTTTTGCTGCCAATCCTGACCTGATGCCGGAAGATTCAACAACAAGTCCCTGATCAGTTGAAAACTTCGCGGGCGCAAGGCGCGACCTGTCATTTTAATTGACAATTTTCTGAGCAATGCATCAACATCTCCAGCAATCAACAATTCTTCTGGAAACATCATGTGCATTTCATTAGCGGGATGGACGGTTCCCCAACGTGAAATGGCATAATCCAAAGACCCTTTTAAATTATTTGCCGCTTGCAGGGCTGTTACAGCGGTTAAGATTTGAAATTCAGGACCATATTTTCCGAGTTCGGTCATTTCACCCGGTGGCCTGAAATTGGGAGAATAAAAGTTGAAAACTGATGGTGAAAGGAAAGGCTCTTGCAAATAATATTCATAAAATAGGTTTGCCTCATGATAATCACCACTTGCTGGTTGTGCGTTGAATGTTTTTGCGAAATTAAGTAAAGTAAGGTATGGTTCTCGCATCTTGCCAAAAGTAGGATCCTTTGTGTATGATATTTCTCTGGCTTCAGGATCAAGCAAAATTTGTTTGATTACTGCGCCCATATCTCCTCTTACCCCACTGCCATTGTCTGCAAATTTTGCTGCAACTCGACTTATGTAAGCCGGACTTGGATTGGATGTCACCAATCGCTGGATCAACAACCTACCAATAAAAGGTCCAGTATTTTCATGATTGAAAAGATTGTCAATAGCAGAATTGATGTCTTGCATGGTAGTTCTACCACCAAGTAAAGTCATACCATTGAGTAAAACCTTGGGATTTGTATCGTGGGCCGATTCATTAACGACCATATTGGTTGTAAAATCGTGCCATGTGGTACCGCCCCAAGTAAGTCCTGTAAATACACGGGCAAATTGCGAGATGTCTCCATTGTCATATGTAGGAATAGGATCGCCAAAAGCATCCAATTTTCTTGTTCCATCTTGATTGAGTTCCCAAAGACCAATGCTAAATAACTGCATGATTTCTCGTGCATAATTTTCATCAGGAAAAATGTTGTTGACTGGATCAGGTTTTTGATTGTCTACATGACTCAGATAAAGTCCCATACATGGATGCAAACTCACATCCAAAAGTAGCTGGCGGAAATTGCCAAAAGCTCCATCAATCAATTTATCATAGTAATTTAAAACACCTTCAGAATTGACAGCAAGATCGTCCCCTGTCTGCGATATCACAAAGATTTGCAGCAAACTGTAGGCAATTCGTTGTCGCAAAATATCTGTAGGAACGGTTACTCCGGGAGCTGGATATCGACGACGCATGATCAAATGCCACATGGTCATTCGAGCATTATACTCCGTTTCATAATTTGGTATGACATTTTGCTGTATCAAAGTATCTTGCAAATAACCTTTTGGTCGGGCGATTTGAGCATCAATCCAATTTTCAAAACCCATACTTTTTACATCTGCTAATTCATCTGGGTCAGCTCCAAAAGCAGCTTGGATTAAAAATCTGGTTGCTTCTTCATCATTGGGTAAAACACTCTGATCCTTTATGGTCAATTCCACAAAATTTGAACCAGAAATGGTATAAGCGGGAGTTGTAGTAAGGGTAAAACGCACGGTTTCATCGCCTTCAGTATTATTGTCAGTTTTGGGTATGATTTGTAACCATACTTCTCTTTTGCCCATAGGTATGGTCACGGAGGTACCAGCATTTGTTTGATAATCGGTATGGATGGTTGCACTACCCGAAATGGTGAACGGCACTGTCACTGCTTTCAGCCCACCTGATCTTCTGATCACAATGGTTCCTGGGGTAGGCCATGATTCAGTCAGTTGATTATTGATAGTCGAAATCGAAACTACATCGCTCAATGTATAATTGGTCGTTTGACCAAAGGCTATTTCACCAAAACAGAGAGCGGCAAACATGGCCAGTTGAGCTATATTTTTTTGTTGGAATTTCATGATTAATTGGTGTATTTAAAATTCATATCCATTTGTTTTGCAGTGCAATGAGCTAATTGCCATATTGGTAATCATTCAACCAGCCATTTTAAAATTCTGGTTTCGCTCGGTGTCGAGACAGTCACCAAATAAATGCCATGCGGTACTTGAGTATTCAGCGTAATCTTACACTCGTTTTCGTTGACTTTACCGACTTGAGTCATCAATAATTTACCTTCCAAATTATAGACAAAAATCTTTGCTTGATCCACTCCCGGCATTTGGAGGAATACTTCATTTCCAGAAGGATTTGGGTATAGAAGTGTTACTAAATCTTGCCGTAGATTGACGAGCCTGATAGGTGAATATTCAAATTTACCGTCGAGGTCAACCATTTTCAAGCGGTAGTAATTGTACCCATTTGATGGTTTTCTGTGCGTATATTCATAATTGGTTTTATTATTGAGGCTGCTGCCATTGGCAAATGTTTTTCCAAAATTAACAAAGGAAATTCCATCAATGCTGTGTTCCAATTCAAAGTGGGATACATTTTGTTCTGCTGTGGTTTGCCATGTCAAATCAACTTCTTCCTGTATGTTGAGTTTTGCTTCAAAGGACAAAAGTTGCAAAGGGAGCGGAACAGAGTTTACTACTAGGTTGATGTCATCCAATAAAATGATTGCATCGGTAACATCTGATTGGAAACCAAAACCAATATTGTAATCCCCGGAACTGGAAGGAGAAAATTGCATGGTCTGTGTTGCATAACTCGTGTTGGTGATGTTGCTTAGAAAAACAATTGTATCAACCATGCCAGTAGATCCTGCCCTCAGCCCGTATTTCACCAATAATTTTAAATCTGGGGTCCCACTGATGCCGATATCAGTAGCTGCTGTTCTGGAATATTTAAAACTCAATTGGTAAACACCACCAACTTGAAGGGGAAAACTAGCTGTATAAAGCCAGGAATCAGCCTTAGCAAATCGTGCAGAATTTATTGCTTTTTTACTACCGGTAGAAGCATTGAGTAAATTACTTGACTGCCAGTTCATATCGGCAAAGTCATTACTGGTCGTTTGACTAGTGAGATCACTAGGTAAGTCACTGTCAAGACTTGCTTCAAATCCTTGTGTGTAAGGCAGTGCCACTATTGCACAAGTTTTGAATTTAAACCTAGTCCATTTGGTCCCGCAGAATTCCTTTATAAAAAAGTAGTATTCAGTATTGGATGTAAGGTTGCCGAAGGTATGGCTGGTCGTGTTGACTACCGTTCCAAGCACTGGTTTTACATCTATATTGCTCAAAGCCATTTCAAAATTAGCACTGCCACTATTTCCTGCCCAAGCCAAAGTAGCCGTATTTGAGTTGTAATTCAATAGTTTAATAGAGGTGGGCGGTGTACAACTTTTCGGTGTAAATCTAAATTCCTGACTATTGGCAGGTTTACTATTTATTACATCAGTTTCTAAACTATCAAGCGCGCTGGCTGCACTGCTTGAACCATTTAAAGATAAAAAATATGGTGCATCTACTTCTGCATCAAAAATGGTATTTTTTTGAGATGTTAAACCAATCGAGGCACCTGCACCAACTCCAATATTACCAGCCATTTGACTATAATGGAAAGAAACAATATTTGAAGTCTCGTTTAACTTCAATTGGAAAGAAATGGCAGCACTACCTCCATTTTGCCAAATGATATTTTTCCACTGTGCGGTAAAGACTCGGTTTGGGGCGACGCCTTCCGTTTTATAAGTAAGATTGCTTGCGTCGGTCAATTGTAAATCGTCCCAAAAAGGTGCAATGATTGGCCTCACAGCGCCTTTGTATGCAACAGGATTTCGCAATTCGTTGATTTCATATTGCGGGTCAGTATTACTTGGCAAGAAAGGTGCACCCAAGGAGGCAAATCCATTGATATTCAAATGAATAACAGAATATTTATTTCCATTATAATTAAATTCGAAACCTATTGAATTTGATTGGCAAATCCCTCATTGAGGATGGTTTTGCTAGAAGGGTAGGCTGCAGTAAGGTTTACAAGCGAATCACCTGAAAGCATTGCAAATGGAGTATTATGACTTGAAAAATCATAATTAATTTGACCAAAAATTAAACCTTGGAAGTATATTATAAATATGAAAAGTGGCAAAACTTTCATGGATTCTATCGGAGTTAATGAAGAAAATATATTTATTTCTAAAATGTGAAATTAAATACATTTTTTACTTCGAAAGCTAGGGAATACCCTGAATAACAAATAATAGGATAAACACTATTCCTCAACGAGGTACAGTTCTTTACCTGTAATCTGATTGGTTGGTAATCGCAAGCGATATTGTTCTAGATCGGGGTTGATATACGGGCTGCAATCTATTCGTTCTTCCACCCAATTTGTTTTACTTCGATCTTGGATGATGAGGGTTGTTCTTTTAGCAGGCTTTCGATTGACTTCTGCCACGTATTTGATGATGATATTAGTAGAGTCACCGCTTGGATATACATCAAAAATTTGAGAGGTTTTGACCGTAGGATTACTTATAGAAAATATATTGCTAAAAGATTGAGATTCTCCAAAGGAATTCTTTGCTTTTACAGCGAAATAAGTGTTTTCGGTTACTGGTTCAAAGTAGAAAAAAGTGGTATCTGATGTGCTTTCGCCGATTTCTTGCAACCTATTTGGATGTGGCCCTTTATAAAGTTGATATTGAATGCCTTCATTTGTTAGATTCAAACTATTATTCCACATGAATAGGTTGCCCTCTTTGCGAAAATGAGTAGGTGCTGGTGGTAAAATACCTTTTTGACTCGCTTTGCTGATTGGAGAAAATTCGCTTTCCCCATAAACATTTTGAGCCTTGATGGCAAACCTATAGGACTCATTGCCCGGTATGTTATCAAGTATTAAAAAGTTTTGTTGACCGACTTCAAGCTCTTCTATAAAGCCTTTTCTATATACTTTTATGGTGTAATTCGTTGCATCTGGCAGGGGTGTCCAATGAATGATTAATTTATCCAAATCTCTCCTGATTTTAACAATTCTTGGGATGTCTGGAGGAATCGCTTTAAATTCAAAAGTCTTTGATGCTAATATATTTCCTAAGGAATCAATACCCTGTAAATCAAAGAAATAGGTGCGTCCATTTCTTACTTTGTCAAAGTGTAAACTATCTGAGATTGTTTCTATTTTTTGGGATAAATCATTTTTGTTTAAACCAAAGTTAAGGACATATTTTGCATATTTTTCTTGCTTTGCCCACTTGATTACTAAGTTTTGCTGGTCCAGATTGTTTATGGAAGTAATGGTAAGCGATTTGCTAAGACTAGTGTTTTTTGATTTGCAGATACAATGGTAAAAGAGTAAGGTCTTACTGCGATTTTGCTGCTCAGAGTCTTGCTTTTGACACTATCTGATAAGGTGTAATTTGTGGTGTAAACCGATTGATTGGCAAATTCAATGCCCAAGTCTACTGTAAGGTTTTGGTTGAAAGGGTTTGAAAAAGCTATTGTTTTATTACCTGCTGTATCAGTAAAAACAGTGATGGCTTGAATGGTACTTTCTTTGTAGAATTGAGCGGAGTGTATCGACTTTGTAATTGAGTACCCTTCTTTAACAGCTGATTGAGTGCTTTAAAACAATGATTGAAAAGTTGCCTTCCAAATCTTCGTCATGAATTTGAATGTCGGCTTTAAATGCTGGTTGTCGAGATTTAATTGCCAGCAGGTTTTCAAATAGGACAGCAAAATCTGAACCTGTTTCTATTTTTTCTGGGGTCATCAAATGGATGAGGAAACTTTTTTCACTTTGGGATTTTTTTGAAAGTAGTCTGACTTTTGGTTTGAATGCTGTAGAAGTTATACAAAGCTAATCCTGACCAAGCAAAATATTCACTTTCAGTATTGAGAATTTCATCTGTAAAAAGGTTTCTATTGGTATTTCCTGCACCATAAATTACCTCTTGGTTGGGATCTATTTTTTTGAATTGCATTGGAAAAAATTTGCATTTTTAGAGCAAAGTCTGACCCAGAAATCCAAAATGGCGCAAGGGTATCTAAGAGTTGTAAATATGGTTTTTCTGCTATTTGCCAATGAGCAAAGGGAATTTTCCAATCCTTTATCTGTTGTGCGACATCTACAATTTCAGGGATTTGATCATAAATGGGATCAATTACTAAAGCTAGTTTTGCGTCATGGGTTTGCAATAAGTCCTTTAAAGCAACAAAGTCAAAACCCTTTTTTGCTTCAAGAGTGTCACCATTTGGTTGAAATATTGTTTTCAATCCGTCGCGTGGTTTGATCTGAATCCATGCTGCCTCGGTGTGATAAAGCAATTGATCTAAGCTGGATAAACTTAAATCTTGTTCTTCCAAATTTATTCCAACTCCTTCATAAATGATTGATGGGCTTGTTGCATTGAAACTATCAATGATAAAGGTTTGAGTCTCGAAAGTGTTGTTTTCTATTGGAGCAGCTTTTTTACTGGTATTACACGCAACGAGCATGAAAAGACATAATAAAAAGCCAGACGTGTTTTTCATATTGTCAAAAAGCCATTTATTTTGCCTCTTCTTTCTTCATTTTTCTTATAGAAACTATGACTCCAACCAATAGCGATAAAAATATAAAAGCCAATGAGAACCATTCTGGAATAACCACATGGTGAGCAGCCATCAGTTTTAAGCCAACAAAAACAAGAATTGCAGCGACGGAATATTCCAGATATTCAAATTTTCTCAACATATTAGCCAAGAAAAAGTACATTGATCTCAAACCCAGTATGGCGAAGATATTAGAAGAAAATACCAAAAATGTGTCTGTTGTTATGGCAATGATTGCAGGTATGCTGTCGAGTGCAAATACAATATCAGAAAACTCAATGAGTAACAATGCTCCAAAAAGTGGGGTAGCAATCCGCTTTCCATTTTCAATAGTCCAGAATTTTTCTCCATCTAGGTTTGCACTGATTGGTAAAAATCTTGATAAAGTTTTCTTGGATTTTTCTTCGGCGGCTTCTTCATCATCTGGATCTGTCATGATCATTTTGAAAGCAGTAAAGATGAGGAATGCACCAAAAATGTAGGTCATCCATGAGATTTTCTGAATGAGAAAAACACCCAGATATATAACAATACCCCTAAACAATATGGCACCAATTATACCCCAAAACAATGCTCGGTGTTGATTTTGTGGAGGTATTTTGTAAGCCTTAAAAATCATTGCAATGACAAAAAGGTTGTCAACACTCAAAGATAGTTCAATCAAATAACCCGTAATGTACTTGGCCATTGCATTGGACGGCTTGAGATTGTTTGGATTGTTTATCAAGCCATTTTGATATAAATAATAAACAACAACTGAGAAAGCCATTGCAATTGCAACCCAAAAAGCAGTTTGCTTCGCCGCCTTTTTTATTATTAATCACCTCGCCGGATTTGTTGAGAACATATAAGTCAACAAATAATAAAAGCAAAATAAATATGATGAAAACCGTCCAGACCATTGTGAGTTTGTGTAATTGGACACAAGATTAAAGCTATTTTTCTATTATTGGGAAAAAATATACCAAAATGAAAAAAGCCCCCACGAATGGAGGCTTTTTGTTGACCCATAAGGATTCGAACCTTAAATGACTGAACCAAAATCAGAAGTGTTACCATTACACCATGGGTCAGTGCTTGTTTAAAAGCGAGTGCAAATATATAGATTTTTGATTATTGGAAACCAAATTTATACTTTTTTTATAAAAATTTTATTTGTGCTAATTGTGAATATACTTGGTTTTGTTTTGAAAGACAACGATTTATGACCTTTCTGCAAATTCTGTTTGTTAAATTGTGGAAAGGATTATCTTTGAATTTGAAGTTGATTTATGCAATAAATGGATAGTATGAAGATTTTTAACCAAGTTTTTACAATTTTATTTTGCCTTTTGATGAGTAATTTCGCTTTGAGCGGACAGGCTAAAAAGGTCATGACACCCGATGTTTTTACCGAATGGAGAAGAATAAATGATGAGTCTATTTCCGATGATGGAAAATTTGTCATTTATACAATGAACAGAGAGCAACACGACGATGAGGTCGTTTTGTACAGCGTTGAGTCAGGTCAAAAAAAAGTATTTGATAGAGGTAAAAAGCCTCTTTTGACCAATGATGGGAAATTACTCATCCTATCGATTTCTCCTCCTATGGATTCTCTTAGAGAAATGAAAAGGAGAAAAGTAAAAAAGGATGATCTACCTAAAGACACACTGTATGTATATAAAACACTGACAGACAGTCTTATACTATTTCCAGAAGTCACGGATGTAAAAAAGAGCAAATATTATAGTGAGATGCTTGCCTTCAAAATGAAAACACCTAACTATAAAAAAGATACCATCGCCGCTTTGGAGGGAAAAAAACAAAGTGAAGAAAATGGGAATCATCTGGTCATTTATTTACCCGAGTTAGGCTTATTTGATACCATAAAATATGTAAGGGCTTATGAAATGGCTCAGAAATCACCCATCTTATTTGCATGGACTACGGGAGTTGACACCACCAACCAGCAACAAATTATCAAGTATGATGCTGTGAGTAGAACACAAACAGTGCTTTCTTCGGGCCAATATTTTTCTGAGGCTAACTTGTTTGTTGATGAAAACGGGCAAAACTTGGGTGGTGTTGTTTTACGCGACAGTACTAAATCCAAAACTGCAAAAAGAGAATTGCTTTACTGGCAGGAAGGTATGTCGTCTCCCGAAATCATATTAGATGTTAATAATGCTCATGTAGAATCTGGGTGGCGGTTACCAGAATATTCAAAAATTTCTTTTGATCAATCTGGAAAACGATTGTTTTTTGGAATAGCACCCATTCCGATGGTACAGGATACCAATTTATTGGAAGAAGAAATAGTAAGCGTGGAAGTTTGGCATCATAACGATCCATACATGTACACCATGCAAGAAGCCCGTGAAGAAGCCGACAAAAAACAAACATACCTCCATGTTTATGATACAGAAAGTAAACAATTTGCAAAGTTGGCCGACCTAGAAATGGCTGAAATCCGATTGCCCGAGAACAAAAGTGCTGATTATGCAATCGGATGGGACGAAAGAAAATATCTGAAAAGCATCACCTGGATGGGAGGTGGAATGAAAGATTTGTATGTCGTTGATTTAGAAACGGGTGATAGAACGCTAATAGCAGACAGTGTAAATGGAAATGTCATCATCGATTCTATTGGCAATCATGCTATCTGGTTTGAAAGATCTACCGGAAATTGGATGCATTATGACCTCGAGGATGATACTTTGACGACCCTGTTGACCAATGCCAATGTGGCATTTTATGACGAGGAGAACGATGTGCCAGCGAGTCCTGGTGCATATGGTTTTGGTGGATGGATCAGCGGTAGAAATGCTGCTTTGATTTATGATAAATACGACATCTGGATGGTTGATTTTGACAATGACTCCTTAACTACAAAACTTACTTTTGGAAGAGGTCAAAGGATGATCAATCGTGTAGTGAATTTAAACAGTGAAAATAATGGCATTTCACTCAATGGCGGCTTATACATCAAACAAACTGATGAAAAAACCAGAGATTCAGGATATGCTATTTATGACGCAGAGAAAGCAAGAGTGCGCTTATTGGAGAAGGGACCTTTTGATTATCGGGACCAATTCGTGAAAGCAAAAAATGCCAATGTTTATATTACTACACGTGAAAATTTCAATGTGTTCCCTGATTTGTTGTTGACGGATAACCAAATGGGATCATTCAAAAATATTTCAGAGGCCAACCCACAACAAAGTGAATACAATTGGGGCAGCATTGAATTGTTTTATTGGGAAAATGAGTTGGGTGAAAAGTTGCGTGGCTTACTCGTAAAACCCCAAGATTTTGACCCTCGACAAAAATATCCGCTTTTGGTCAACTTTTATGAGCGAAGTTCGGAGGAAGTACACAGCTATCGCACGCCATTGGCAGGGAGGTCAAGCATCAATTACAGTTATTACAGCAATAAAGGATATGTAATTTTTAATCCAGATGTCACTTATCGCATTGGGTATCCAGGTCCATCATGTGAAGAAGATGTTCTTTCTGGTGTCAAAGCATTAACCCAGGATGGATACATCGACACCACCAGAATGGGCATACAGGGTCATAGTTGGGGAGGTTACCAAATCGCCCACCTCTTGACCAAAACTGACATCTTTAAATGTGCCGAAGCGGGTGCACCCGTTGTCAATATGACCTCTGCATACGGTGGCATACGATGGGAAAGTGGTATGAGTCGCATGTTTCAATATGAAAAAACACAAAGTAGGATAGGGGCTACACTTTGGGAAAAACCGGAGTTGTATTTGGAAAATTCTCCACTATTCAACATTGATAAAGTAAACACACCTGTTTTGATCTTACACAATGACGGTGATGGAGCTGTTCCTTGGTATCAGGGTATCGAATATTATACGGCTTTACGTAGGCTTGGAAAAGAAACTTGGTTACTCAACTATAATGGCGAACCACATTGGCCCGTCAAGTGGCAAAACAGATTGGACTTCAACATCAGAATGGAACAATATTTTGACCATTATTTGATGGATAAACCAATGCCACAGTGGATGGTAAAAGGTATTCCAGCTTTGGAAAAAGGGATCAATAAGGGGTATTAATGGTTAATGGTTAATGGTTAATGATTAATGGTTAATGATTAAATGGTTAATGATAAAGGTTAATGAAATGTTAAATATTTAATGATAAATGTTAATGATAAATGGTGTAAATTGTTAATTAGAAACTCGCGTCAAAAATTATGGAACTGCGAAATTGCTGAATTGCTCCTTAAAGGAATTGCACCGCTTACAATAGTTGGGACACGCTGCAAGCATTTACTATTGTCAAATTGCCCATTGCCAAATTGCCCCATTGCCCATTGCCATTGCCCATTGCCATATTGCTCCATTGCCCCGCTAGGGACGGGCGAACGCAGGCATTATTGCCAAATTGCCCATTGCCCATTGCCAAATTGCCTATTGCCAAATTGCCCATTGCCCATTGCCATATTACTCCTGAAAGGAATTGAAGGTTAATGTAACTGCTATTCTACCACTATAAATTCTGTTCTTCTATTCATGAATCTGCCTTCTTCTGTGTCGTTCGATGCGAGAGGTTTTGTTTCTCCCAAGCCTTGATACGATAATCTGGAAGTGGTGATGCCGTGATCGATCAAATACTGGTACACAGATTTGGCCCTGTTTTCCGATAGAAGTTGGTTGTCATTTTCTTCACCAACGCTATCTGTATGTCCTAATAATTTAATTTTCATTTGCTGCTTCATTTTGAAGCATTCCTACCAGTTTATCCAATTCTGGATACGACTCTGATTTCAATTTAGACGAATTTGTATCAAAGAAAATATTGTTGAGGACAATGGGTTGTCTTTCTGTAATGGGCTGCAGTTTCACAACGAGTTTGTATGGTTCATCTGCAGTACGTCCAAATTCAGGTTTGAAGTTTTCACTATGAGGTAAATATCCATTTTTTTGAATAAATAGACCAAGGTTTGAGCCACTCTTGATTGGAATAGGTCTGGAAATGTTTGGTAAGTGTTGGCTTTTTGTCAATTTGTGACTGGTGGATAAGTCAATGATTTCAAATTCGGCGGCTATGGTTTTTTCAGTTTTTGCATCCACAATTTCTAGTAGAAGGTAAGTGGTAGGAATGGACCTCAAAGATTCTGGCAGTGTAAAAGTGATGATGTCCAGGTTTGGAATCTCATTACTTTGTTTGCTGAAATAATCAGTTGCATAATAAGCTGTTTTTCCATTTGGGCTTAAGGCAAATGCGCCATCATCCCCTGTTGTATTTATAGGATGACCTAGATTTACTGGATCTGTATAAACTTTTCCATCTTGATCTAGACGAGTCATGAATAGATCATAGGAACCCATTCCCGGCCAACCATCAGATCTGAAGTACAAAGTTTGCCCATCGGCATGGATAAAAGGCGCGTCGTCATTTCCTGGGGAATTAATATTAGGGCCCATATTGACAGGTTCTTGCCATTTATTATCAATGATGTTGATCACATAAATATCACTGCCTCCATAGCCTCCTTTTCTGGTTGATGAAAAATAAATCCTACTTCCATCGGCGCTGAAACATGGTTGCGCATCCCATTCTCTGCTGTTGATGACATCCCCTAAATGTGTAGGTTGAGACCACAATCCATTGACTTTTCTGCTCAAAAATAAGTCACATGAACCGATGCCTTTTGGGTGATAACACAAGGTAAGAATAGCCCTGCTTTTGTCCTCAGCAATAGAGAAAGCTCCCGCAGATTCCAGGGAAGCCCACGCCTCAAATGGACTCGCTTCAGACCACAAAGTATCACCACTTTTTGTTGAAACGTAAATCATTTCCTTGTCATAAATCTTTCTTACAAAAAATAGGCTTTCGTCATTGAGACTGATTCTGGGTAAATATTCCAAATTGGCTGTATTGATCTGTGGAGGAAGTTTTTCCAATTTCACATCCTGCGCATTGTTGAAAAACTTTTGCTTCAATTTGATTTGAGCCAACATTTGATTGACTTTTTATTTGGCGGGCCGAAGTAAGATTTGGAAGTTTTTGCAGTCTTTCTCCATAAGTTATAGCTAAGGGTAATGATTCAACGGCGTCTGCTGCCATAAATGCAGAATATAAGATATCCACATCATTGTTTTGATCAGCGGCTACGGCTTTTTGCAAATATTCAAATGCTTCTGTTTTTTATTTTGATTATAGAGTATGGCTCCTTTTCTAGAAAGTGCCTGAGCATTGTTTGGTTCAGTTTGTAATACTTGATCCAATAAGTGTAACGCCCCTTCAACATTATTTTGACGGTATTGCAAATCAGAAGATGCCATCAACTCTTCGTTGCTGAGCTTTGATGAAGGTTTGACCTGCTTTGTGGTGCTGCAACTGATTAAAAAAGTGGAAACAATCGCAAAAAGCAAAATTTTAAACACAATATTAAACATACATTTTTATCTAGGTATGTTCTATAACGACAGTATCCTCCACTTTCTGTCCTAAATATCTAATTATTAAATACATAGCTACAATAGCAAGTAAAAACATGAGCCAACTCACAATAGCTGATCCCCCAAGAACTGTTGCTAAACCTTTGCAAACCAATGAAATAGCTCCTACTGTTAAAGCGTATGGCATTTGTGTTTTGACGTGATCCAAGTGATTACAATCTGATGCCAATGAACTCAAAATGGTAGTATCAGAAATAGGAGAACAGTGATCGCCTAAAACAGACGCCGACAAAACAGTCGCTATAACGCTATATAAAATTTCCAAGGTTTGCTCTTGTTCCATTCCTGCATTGACGCAAATGGCATAAGTAGTAGGAATGGCAATGGGGTAAAGGATGGCCATTGTCGACCAGCTTGAACCCGTACTAAAGGAAATCAATGCTGCTGTTATAAAAATTAAGGAGGGCAAAACCAAAGGAGAGACATTCCCCGTAAGGGCTCCACTGATAAAATCAGCTGTATGTAAAGCGTCGGTAGTTTTAGCCAGTGACCAAGCCAGACATAAAATCACCAAGGCTGGCAACATAGTTTTGAAGCCGCTGACCAACCAAAACATGGTGTCAAAAAGTTTCATGGTTTTATTGGCAACCGTGATGATGATGGCAACAATGACACCTGAGAGACTGGCCCACAAAAGCGCAGAATAACTGTCACTTGCACCAATGACCATACCCAATTTTTTAAAAAACCCTACACTACTTTCTTTGCTCAATCCAGCAATATTATCCCAGATGGAAGACCAACTGTAGTAAACTTTAGAGGGATCAAGTTGGGCGTAAAGCGCATCCATGCCAGTATCCATCAATCCAAATAAAGTCATAAATACAACTGTAAGGACTGGAAGAACAGCATGACTCCATTTGAGTGGTGCATTTTTAACTGGACTTAGATCCTCCATGTTTGGCTCATCTTCATCAGCTGTACGCGCTGGTGAAACTTGACCTGTCTTTCTCGCCCTTCGTTCAGCTTTGAGCATAGGTCCATAATCTCTTCCCATCCAAATGAGCATAAACATAAAAATGAGTGTAAAAATACTGTAATAGGCGTATTTCAGACTACTGATAAACACCCCATATGGAGTCAACTGAGTATCTAAACCTATCTGTTGTAAGCCATCATCTATATAACCAAGCTCTGCCCCAATCCATGTAGTTATGAAAGCTATGGCTGCAACAGGAGCTGCAGTTGCATCAACGATGTAGGACAGTTTTTCTCTGCTGACCCTGAATTTATCTGTCACGGGGCGCATGGTATTCCCAACGATCAAAGTATTGGCATAATCATCAAAAAAAATGGCGATTCCCAAAAACCAAGTAACCAATTGACTGCTTTTGGCGCTTTTGGCATACTTGGTCAAAACATTTACGACACCTACCATGCCACCATTTTTTGAAATAATAGCTACCATTCCCCCTATCAAAAGAGAAAACACGATGACTGAAATATGCCCCCTTTCATTTAGGGCGTCTATTACAAATTCTTTGACAACATTGAATATTGAGGCAATGAAATAATAAAAAGAGTCCAAACGTAAGCCTCCAGCAATGAATGCTCCAGACCATATCCCAATGAATAAAGAAATAATTACTTCCTTGAATATCAAGGCCAAAATAATAGCCAATAGTGGTGGGATTACACTCATCCAAAGGGGGATTTGTTTGATTCTGTGCCGTCCATCCTTCTTTTTAGAAATATGGGTCAATTGACTACCTTGGGTAGCTTCGATGTAAAACATACTACCAGCAAAACTGATCTCGTCTGTCAAATAAGCTTTGCCATCAACAATTGGAAGGTATTGTGCATCTCCGTTGATTGATACTTCACCAAAGTTTGTTGACTTTCCTGATTGGAAATATACACCATTGGCATCACTATTTAAAACTGGTGAACCAATTAGCGAGGTATCAGTAACAGACTCCCCTTGGGCAAAAGTTTGTATAGTAAAAATGGCAAAAAGTAGGATGGTAATTATTGGTCTCATAAGCAATCAGCTAGTTTCTTGTAGGTAAATATAGTGTTCAGTTTGTTACTTTTTCCTACTCAGGTCAAAAAGTGACCTAAAAGACTTGTTTTTTACGGAAGGATCTGTCCAAATCTATCAAAGAAATAAGCCAATTTGCCATGGTTTCCACCAAAAATCTATAAAAGTAAAGTTGTTTTTTGCCAGTTTTAAGTCCAAAAAAACAAAACCCAAATCATAAATTTCTATGCTTGCTCTTACTGCTTGATCATTTTTGATTTCCTCCCAGACATCATACATTCCTTTAGACCAATGAATATCGTCAAAAACAATAATTGCATCAGGCGTGCAATAGGGCAGAATTTGTGACCAATAACGTTTGGTTGCTTCGTAACTATGATTGCCGTCTACATAAACTAAGTCGTATTTATCCCCAGATTCAAGTGTGTTTTGCAATGTATCATCAAAATTGCCTAAAACAGTTCTTACACCTTGGAAACCAAATTGGTTGAAAGCATCTCTTGCCTTGGAGAGCACCTCTGCATTGCCTTCCATTGTGGTCATTTGCATTTTTGAATTTGCCGACAACATGTATAAAGTGGACAAACCAAGTGAAGTACCAATTTCAAGGACATTTTTCCTATGGTACTTATTTACTAAATGAAATAAAATTCTTGCCTGATTCGCAGGAGCAAGCGCACTCTTTGCAATTTCAGAAAGCTGTCTTGTTGCATTTTGATTTTTCAAAACTTTACTTCCAGCACCCATTTCTTGAAACATGACCGTTTCCTTTGATTGCATTAAGTTTTTACGGTGGGATTCCAAAATCTCAAAAGCATAATACATGTGATCGTTTTTGATCACTTCATCTATAAAGGAATAAACAAAGGGAGAATGTACCTTGTATATGGTCTTGGCTTTCGAATAATACCTCCAAAAAGTCGATATTTTTTCTAATAGAATACGAAACAACATAGGCCTATTTTTTCAAAACTTTAAATCCCTTCTAAAATAAATAATTTTTATTTAGGTCGTCAATCAGGCTGTTTCTTTGTCTTTTCGAATAGATTTCATACAACTCATTTAGAATTGCTTTCATAATTGGGAAGACTTAAGTTATTCTAGATGGAAGTTAAGAAAATTGTAATACTTAAATAAGTTTAAATTGATTTTCCTTTAGGTTTTAATACAAATATAAAGTATATCTTCTAAAGTGGCAACTTATGTTAGATAGTTTAAAATCTACTTTTGAATTTGAGTAGATTTTCGGCGCAAAAAAAACTTTACACTCTTGCTTTAAATTTCGAATTTTATATTCTTTAATAAATATGAAATCTGATCAAATGTTAAAATACGAACTTTTAAATATTATAAATTACGGAAAGTAAAAAAAATATAATATCTTACACTAGCGTTATAATTTAATAATTGTATATTTATTTTTGAAGACAAAAAAAACATATATATGAAAAACTTATTAGCTCTTATCTTTTTCCTGGTTGCAGAATTATTATTTTCCCAAACCACACTAACTTGTAACTTTAAAGTTAATCTTAGCAATGAAAGCATTCCTGCAGGTTTAATAATTGGTGAAGTTAGAGTTGTGGGCAATTTCAACCCTTCGCAGATTGTGCTTACTTCTGATGGGAATAAAAAATTTTCTAAATTAAATCAGCAGGTCACTGCATGGGCTGGTAGTATCTTGGTATATAGCTTTCAATATGATATCATTAACCCACAAAAAAACAACAGAGTTGAATCAAAAATAACAGAACTTATTGAGTATCCTTGCAATTCTTATGTATTTAACCCTGATCCAACTGGAAATTATTCAACAGGTGTAAATATAGGAAGACTTTATAGTGGAAATTATACCGGTTATTATTGTTTTAATGAATGTGCTGATTGTTATATTCCCACACCTGTTGCCCAGCCAAATCCTTATATTTTGGCAAATGATTTTATTGGTATAGAAAGATATTTAGCGAGAAGTATCAGCATGGATGAAATGGTTCAATATTTTAGACACGAAGAAAATTGGTTTGGTAAAAGATTAATAGATACTCCTATTATGGGGGCAGGGATAGTCCCTTGCACTAACCCATGTGATCAAAATTGCCTTTATAAATATTGCCCTGAAAAATACAAACAAGATTTAAATCTTTTAACTGATTTGAATGCTGCATTTATTCGAGGAGTTGTTGGATATTATGCTGGGGAGAACACATTAATTCAATCAGATGTTGATCACTTTATTTCTGGGGCAGATCCCCTTGTGACGCGACGGTTGTTGGCAATTAGAAAAGCTGTTAAAGATATAAATAGGGCATACGATGCTGCTCAACTTAGGCGGCCAATAGTTGAGGCATTTGTGCCCGAAAAAATATTTAAGGATCAGGTTCCAAAGGTTAAAATTCCAAAGTCTGTCATATCCTTGTTTTCATCTGAAATTGTGGCATCAGGTGAGGCAAACTATTATTTTGTCAGTGGAAATACTAGTACCCCAAAAGACGATCTAAAATTTGATTATAATAAAATTGTTAAAAGAGTTGCAATTGTTACAGATAGTGAGTCAGAGCCTTATCTCATTAATTTGCAAGCAAAAATGTGGGTATTTTTTGTTTGCAAACAATTTATTGACATGGGTTATACAGCAATTCAGCTTTCTCAAATATCACAATGGAGCAAATTGCAAGGTAATCTTCCCGACGGCCACAGAGGAATAACATCATCTCTAAATGTGGCTTCTGTTACTGATACTCAGACTAATAAAGAGAATTTTGGAGAAGAAATGAAGACAATGGAATGGAAGCAATTTGCCTATGAATTGACAAATCTTGTTGATAAAGTAAGGGAATATGCAAGAAGTAACAATAAATTTGTCCTTTTGTCTACACAGGCCGATAGAATTTATTATCGACATATAAAAAGCGGCACAACTTATATAAAACAATTTGGTGCTAACGGTAAACCACTTTATATTTTTGATTACAATGGTGCTGCAATGAGACCAAGAGAAGTAAACGACCAAAATAATGTATATAATAATGGAAGAAATTTATATACAACATCTGGTGTTCAACTTTGTAGTCAGCCAAACGAAATGACAGAAAGTACATTCAATACAGTTATGCCTGGCTGCAATAATTGTCTTAAAGCTATAATAGATCCTTGTTCTGGAAAACAATATGAAAGAAATGGAGAAGGTTGGTCACCTAGACCATGGGCAAATGAGCAACTACCAAGTGTATTGCCGAATGGTCGCTACTTTGCAAAGATGCCCCATTTAGTATATTTTGACGGTGGCGCAGGGGTCGATGTTCTCTCCCCAAGTAGTTTTCCTAGTGCTTGTTTACCATGGACAGGAGATGCTGTAAATAATCAACACACTTATGGTTATGATGATTCTAGATGGTTTACAGAATTTGCTAAACTTGGAGGTCCTACTTGCATAAACAATTGGCTAAACCATCATTATATTAAGGTCAAGTCATTTGATTTCAATCCAGTTGTAAATACATTGTCTTCATATTATTTGGATTTACCAGGTCGCATTTTAAATAGAAAAATAAAGGAACAAGATTTGCAAGTACCAACTAGTTATGTTGGCTCAGTACCTTCAGATGCCTTCCGATTGGCAGATCCAGCTAATTCTGCTATAAAAAGTAATGTTATCAATTATTTATGGAAAGTTTTGGAAATTGATAATAATTCTATTTATATGACTTATGTAAATTATCAAAATACATATACTAGAAAATTTTCTGTTAGTAATCCCGACAGGAGTTCAATATATACATGGCATATTCTCTATTCTAACGGGACATGGGCACCAGTAACTTATGGAACTGAGAGGATTTTTGTAAATTCAACAAATATGTCATATACGGTATACTTGAGGCAAGATAATTTAGGTTTACCACCGTCATATCACGGTACTAAAACAGTTTCAAGTAATTTTTCTCCTATTTCAGAGTCCCCTCAACTTTCAAATAGAGAGTCACTTAAATTTAGTTATTATCCAAATCCTGTAAAATGATGAATTATATGTTGAGTTGCAAAATGAAACAAATAATAAAAGCTATGACTTATATATTTTGATTCTCTAGGTAAGTTGATTAGAAATTTAATTTGGTTGGGGGTAATAATTCTTTAAATGTATCAGACTTAGAAAATGGAATATATTACAGCAAGATATTTAATGATAAAAATGAGTTCCAACATGGATTTAAATTTGTTTACCTAAAGTAGGAAAAGCTGCAGATGCAATTTTTTTTAACTTTAGAAATAAGTATTGAAGAAAATATTCATTAATTGCGGGGAAATAGATTTTAGTTTAAGAACGAAAAGGTGGAAAGTATCCCATTTTCTTATTACCAAAACATCTAAAAATTTATAGCTTTTCATTACTGATTAACCTTGAGTTTAAAAACTTTTACTGCCCCTTTTTCATATATCAAGGAGTCATAAAAAATTTGGAAATCTTCCTGACTATCCACAACCCTTGTAGTGCTATACATATATTTAACATCATAATTGCGAATCATATCATCTACCCATTCTTTTGGTAAATGATCATGATCAAATACATATCCTAGTTTATCAATGAGGTAGGGGAATATATATCCACTGTAGTCATTAATCATGATACATTTTGCATCATTGGGTACAATGTTTCTCAGTGTTTCCCGGTCATTGAGTAGAGTAGGATCATAGAAGGATTGTTGCACAGACCACAATTTAGTAGATGTAAAGTATGCATGAATTGGCATTGCAATAATTGCAAAACTCAAAAATGATTGATATAAAATATTTTTGTCCAGAATTTGAGTTATTCCATACGCAATGATGACAAAAAATATCAAAAAGAATGGCATCATATAATAGTCATGTACAATGTCAATCATAGAAATCTCAAAGAAAAAGTATCCTAATAATCCTAGTCCCATAACTCCAAAAAGCCAAAAGTTGGAAGTGAGGTACTTTTTATTTTTTAAAATGTAAAATATTCCAACAAAGAAAATTATCAAAGAAGGATATCCCATTAACAATCTTGGCCACATGACCTCTAAATGGTGTTTCAGGATGTACCAATACCGTTCTGCTGGCAAAGGTGTTTTGATTATTCCACCAACAATTGTAGTCGTTCCCCATTCTCCCATAACCCAACCATACCATAGAATAGGGCCGAGGAGTGCAAGTGAGTAAGAAATAAAAATTTGTTTCGTTTTCCTTTGATATCCTTCTTTTCTTTTTATCAATGTTTGAATGAAATAAGTCGCAGGAAGCGCACCAAAAAGTATATATGGGAGCTTAGCCAGGATAGAAACAGACATAAAAATTGCCGAAATCACCATATATTTACCTTCAAGTGAATTTTTATATTTTATAAAATACGCCAGCGCAAAAATTCCCATGCTGAGCGCAAAAACATCAGGAAGGGGATTCATAGTGTAGTAATAGAAAACTGGAGAAAAATTGAAAGCTACAGCCGTTATAAGAGCAACCACCTTGTTGAAAAAAAGTTCAAGAATTAATAAATACATGCCAATAACTCCCAAGAAGCCAAATAAAAACATACAAATTCTTGTGTTTAAAATTGATTCTCCAAAAATTTTATTCACAGATGCAATGAGCCATTGCATGATGGGAAACTCCATTCTCAAAATATTACTCCCATTATTGTTGAAGCAATTATGTCTTGGGTTCAAAATGTTGTAATCATATCTAGTAAATTGC
Source organism: Saprospiraceae bacterium (assembly GCA_016715105.1). Classification (GTDB taxonomy): domain Bacteria; phylum Bacteroidota; class Bacteroidia; order Chitinophagales; family Saprospiraceae; genus JADKBO01. Next base: position 65,953 of record JADKBO010000022.1, read on the forward strand.
TGGATATTCAGTTGCGTTTGGGATTGTCGCCATAAATGTTTCCCTATTAAATCAGTCTTGAAAACATTGAAATGCATTGCTATTGATAAAAGAAATAATGCAGAAAAGCATATAAGAAGAAGTTTTTTTGACATTAATCTTTTTTTTTCTATTGAAAATAATCAAAAATTCAATGTAGGTAAATAAGGTGAAAATGAAAAGCCTTACTGTATCTGCAAATATGATCTTTTTCTTTAGTATAAATTGTATCTTTCATCGAAAAATTAGAGGTATATGTTGTCGAAATTATCCAAGACAAGGGTTGTTTTTTTGATTTTAGGCGTCATGCTTTTTGTAGTTTCATTGATTAGGGCTAATAATTTATCTATGACACATGATGAATGTTCAAGCATTTTTGGGCTTATTCATGAGGATAATTATTTGTTCTTATTCAAAAAAGGAGAATGGCTTACAGCCAATAATCACTGGTTGAATACTATGTCCTTTCAGTTTTTTCACCTGTTATTTGGGATGAAAGCCTTGGCGCTTCGCTTTGGCAGTGTTTTGATGGCACCGATCTTTACTTATGCGACTTATTTCATTTGTAAGAAAATTAGATCTTGATTTTTATATTCAGATATTGGTTGCAGCTTTATTATTGACGAGTCCGATATTACTTGACTATTTTAGTCTTGCAAGGGGATATGGTATGGCAATCACTTTTGTAATGACTTCCCTTGCTTTTATCTTGGCATACTTGGAAGGTAATAGCAAAGCGGCATTGATTGGGTTTGTAGTATCTGCCATACTTTCTACCTTATCCATTTTTTCAAATATCATATTTTACTTTGTCTTTAGCGGGGTTTAGCCTTGATATTATGGAGAATGAAAAAGTTGACAAAGTCTTTTTGTAATCTCAATATTAGGTTTGTTTGTAATGGCCGTTTTAACCTACATACCAATATCAGCATTATCAAAAGCTGATGAATTTAGGTGGGGTACTGATATCCTTACAGATTCTTTTGCATCTTATTTTTCTGAATTCAACCATCACCAAAAATACATGGGAAAACCTGAAATTCTGGTCGGTGTATTTGGTACCTTCATAGCATTAGCCATAATCGCTGCGTTTGTTTTTTTGTCTAGAAAACCAAAGACCCTTAAAGAAGAATTTTTTGTTTTTATAGTATAGCATTTCTAGTTTATTTTATCAATGCTTGTAACAAATTTAGCTTTAAATGCGAAGTTTCCAATTGATAGGAAAACATTGATATATCTACCATTCTTTGGATTAATCATTGCACTATATGCAGATTTGTTGTTGAGTGAAGGAATGAAAAAATTTGTAGGCATTGTTGTTGGTGGCTTTTTATTCTTTCATTTTTATAAATCTTTGAATATGAATGGCACTTGGGAATGGTGGTATGATGCAAATACAGAAGAACTTGTGAAAAATATAGAAGATTTGCAAAAGGATGTACCAGCAAAAGTTGGAGTTCACTGGATGTTTCTTCCTGCCTCCAACTATTACAATCATTTCTTTTATGAAGATAAACTAGAGCTAATTCACTATACCAATGGTGATGTTATAAATGAAAGTCTGGATTATTATTTGATATTTATGGGAGATTATGAACCATTTAGGGAGAAATTTGACATTCTTGAAGAAAGACCTGCTTCACAACAATTATTGATCAAAAAGAAAAGCCAATAGGTGAAACTCTTACCACTAATAGGTGCTCAAAAAACTCTTGTAAGTATTGCTCTTGCTCCTACAAGTATATCATCAGGATTTTGATATAACAAAAATTAATTCAATTTGACACGACCTTTTACTCTTCAAATTGTTCTACAACCAAATTATCAATTATCAATTCTTTATCAGCACCCGTATTCCACCAAACTAATTCTACGGAAGAGAAATTTTCATTTGGCAGCTTCACATCAAAGTAAATTGACCTAGCTATATTGTCGTCCAGAAACCTGTAAAGCTTGATGGCATTTCTTTTTATCTCTACATCATGTGATTTAAAAGAAACAATCAGTTGGGTCATTCTGACAGATTCCCATTCTTTTTTCTCACACCAATAATCTGCAGTGGCTCTTAACCAACTTCCATTTTTGCTGTCAATCGGCAAGGTATAAGTATTTGTGAATTGCCTTTCTGCATTGACAAATTCAGCAATACTCCCACCGTATTTCTTATCGGCTTGCATGAGGAATGGATCATTATCAAAATTATTGGTATATACTACTTTTACTTTTTTGCGCTCACCTTCAAAAATTTTATTTGTGTCGTAAAGTTTTACAACATCTTCTGTAATTGACCAGCGACCGATTACTCGTGCAAGATATCTAGGAGACATGTTGGATACATCTATAAGTCCTCCCAAATGCACCTGATGTGTCCACCAAATATTATAATAGATACATATGCCCAAGAATGCTGAAACCACTGATTTCCAGATGATTTTGGATTGATTTTCAAAAACATCTTGTAGCAAAATTGCAACACCAAAAAGTAATATCGGATATGATTGTATCATTGCTCTACCACCATACCACCATACATCCCAGCAAACCACTATATATGTATTTACAATGGTAAACAAAACAATTGCTAACCACGGCATGGAACGTTTGATTACCATGATGATCATTCCTATGATGGATAAAATCATGATTGGGGTATAAACAAGCCACCCACTTCTGATGCTAAAAACATAATCTTTGAAATGTGGGTGGAACCAGGAAAAACCCTGGTCCTGATAGGCGTAAATGAGCCATTCTTGTCCCGCATATCGATAGTAAGCCAACTGAATAAAAACCACACAAAATGCAATAAATCCAGCCATAAGTATTTGGTTTTTATGTAACCATAAATATTCCAGTCGCCCTTTTATCTCGTCTTTTGTGAAATTTTTCATACCCCACATCACAGGAATCATTGCACAAATGACTTCCGTTGGTCTCGTCAAGGCGCATATTCCAACAATAAAACCTATAAAAAGAGCCCCTTTTATTGTGGGATTTTGGTAGTATTTTATTGTGGTCCAAATCAATAAACAATACCAGGTGAAGAGCCAGTTGTGAGACATAGCATTGTCGATGGCAGCGTAATTGAGGTAGTTTGTCGCCAGTATAAGTATGGCCAGACATAACATCACAATTTTGTCAGAAAAGTAGTGTAAGAGTATTTTTCTCAAATACCACAAACCCAGAAAACACATAAGCAAACTTCCAAATTGTATGGCAAATTGATAAGGTATACTGAAACCATCTGCAGGGTAACCCAACACCGGAGCTACCAAATGGGCAATCAGGAAGAAAGGTAAATATTGCAATGCCTGACCGCAAGTATATTTCATGATATTGTGACCAGACCGATGCTTGAAATACTGATATGGGGAAGTTGTAGGACTATATTTGGCCATAATCGAATCCGAGAAAGACAAAAGTTTCACATCTTTATAAATGAAAATGGCTGGTAAATACCAGTAATATCCTGAAACGTCCAAACTAATGGTTGCTTCACTGCCAGTTTTCTGAAATTTTGGGTAATAAAAAAAGGAAACCAAAAAGATGAAAAGAGATAATAAGTAGACTGTTTTCTTCGAACACATTGCAGAATTGGTTTGCATGTCGAAAGATAAGTGTTGTCCAACTTTCTAGGGCCAATATGCTTTATAATTTTCTTAAAACTTTTGATGCTTTGTTTCAAAAAGCAATGGCTTTAATTCCAAATTATGAAATGTGTGCTTTGATTGAATGGTAAAATTCAGTGCTGATGTTTATTTCGAAAACAATCGGTCATCAAATCTGAATGGAATGATTTCGGTAATTTGAACCTGTTTGATGTCAGCATGTGCCGGGTTGATCAAATAATTGTATTCTTGAATGACAACTGCAGAAGGAACCTTCATCACCAGATGCTCGGCTTGATCAATAAAATCATCTCCGATTGCTTGAGTGGTCAATGAATGTAGAGATACATTCCAGTTGAGCGGCAGTTTCATAAAAGGTATTTCAAGCATGGGTGTTTCATCTGGAATCAAAATACTCACCAAATGATAATCTTTTGGTGCCATACCAAGTGGTAAATGCACGGCAACTTCAAGTGCACAAAGTGAAATAGATTGGCTGGTATATACAAGCGGAATACCGCGACTGTTCCAACGACCTCCAGCCTTTCGGGCACCTTCACCACTGAGGTCTCGAGCATACTTTTCCCTGCTCAGCCTGTAAACAATCATGCCAGTACGCCGTGTTCTATACGAGTAAGCTCATCATTGATGAGGTTGATACCCAAAGTGCTGGTGAGTAACAACTTGGGTTGAATGTGCCCCAATGCAATACTCTCTGTCTCTAACCAAAGGCTAAATGTTTTCCTTGTACCAAAAATCTCCTCTCCTTTACTAAATAGCAGGGCAATCTCTACCAATTGTTGAGATTGTAATGGCTCAAAAGATTTATTTTCCTTTTCATATCGTTGCAAAGACCGCTCAGATAAATGCAAAAATGATGACCACTCCTTCATGGAGAAACTGGTATTTTTTATAAATTCTTTGAATGACTTGAATGAAACTCCTTTATTGATCTCTTGTATCAATGCAAAGATGGAGTTGTCGTCCTTGGATTTATAAGTAAGTGCTTGAAGTGTCATAATTATTCTTTGTTGTATTAATGAAACTTGTCGTAAATATAACGCTATTTGTCGTAGTTTTGTTTCATTGATGTTTTTTTATTTTAGTTTTCATCAAATTGTTCCACCACCAAATCGTCAATGATCAATTCTTTGGTGCCATCTGCATTCCACCAAAATAACTTTGCTTTTGTGAAATAATTCTTGGGCAACGCAACATCAAAATAAATTGCCCTTGCAAGGTTGTCATTCAAAAATCTATAAACTCTGAAGTTGGTGGTTTGCACAACTTGCTCTTCATTCAAAAATTGCACAATCAATTGTGACATTCTCCAAGCCTCCCATTCTTTTTTCTCACACCAATAGTTGGAAATAATCCTCAACCAATCAGCTTGACCATGTGCAATTGGAATTTCATAATGACTTGTAAATTGTCTTTCAGTATTGATAAATTCTGCGATCGATCCTCCATATTTCTTATCTGCTTTGACCAATAGAGAGTCACTCTGGAAATCATTGGTATAAATTTGTTTTACATTTTTTCTGACACCCTCATAAATTTTATCTGTATCATACAATTTGAATACATCTTCAGGAATTGACCACCTTCCGATTACACGTGCCAAATACCTCCCAGACATATTATATGCGTCCACCAAACCACCTAAATGCGTTTGATGTGTCCACCAAATATTGTAATAAATACACAATCCTAGGCAGACGACTGACAATGCCTTGATGACTTGTGAGAGTTTATTTTTATTTTCAATTATTTGTTGAATCAAAAATGCCATGCCCAAGAATAGGATGGGGTAGGACTGCACCATGGCCCTTCCTCCATACCACCATATATCCCAACATAGGACAACATAAGTAGTAACTAATGCATAAAAAGAAACCGCCAGCCAAGATGGGAATTTGTTTCTCACCATACCAATGATTCCCAAATAGGAGAAGACCATGATGGGCGTGTAAATGAGCCATCCTGATCTAAAACTAAACAAATAGTCCTTGAAATAAGGGCTCAGCCACGAAAACCCTTGATCTTGGTAAGCATAAATCAACCATTCTTGACCTGCATACCGGTAATAAGCCAATTGCAAAAAAAGCACAATAAAGCCCAGTCCCGCAGCTGCTATTAATTGCATTTTTTGTTGCCATAAAAATTTAATCCTTTCTTTGATGTCAATGATTGATATTCCCTTCATTCCCCAAAATATGGGTATTATTACGGCAATCAGTTCAGTTGGTCTTGTCAATCCGCACAAGCCAACAATAAATCCTATCCACAAGGCTATTTTCAACCTTGGGTTTTCATAATATTGGATGCTGGCATGAATCAAAAGACAATACCAAGTGAAGAGCCAATTGTGAGACATGGCACCGTCCAAAGCAGTGAAGTTGAGATAATTGGTTGCCAAAACCAAGGTAATCAAGGAAATAGACGTGGTTTTATCAGAGAAAAACCTCAGCAATATCAATCTCAAATACCAAAGCCCAATAAAACACATCAGCAAACTGCCGCACTGAATTGCAAACTGATAGGGAATCGAAAAACCATCAGCTTCATATCCCAAAAGCGGAGCAGAAACATGGGCCAACAAGAAAAATGGCAAATATTGCAAAGCTTGGCCGCAGGTATATTTCATGATGTTATGCCCCGATCGATGTTTGAAATACTGGTAGGCCGAAGAAGACGGACTGTATTTTGTCATGATCGTGTCAGAAAAAGACATGATTTTTACATCCTTATAAATGAAAATAGCAGGCAGATACCAGTAGTATCCTGAAACATCCCAGCTAATAGTGGCTTCACTACCCGTTTTTTGAAATTTAGGATAATAAAAGAAGGAAACCAAAAAGATGAAAAGAGATAATAAATAAACTATTTTCTTAGAATACATTGGAGAATTGGATTGCATGTCGAAAGATAATGGATGTCAATCTTTCTAGGATCAATATGCTTTATAATTTTCATAAAACCTTTGATGCTTTATATCATAAAAGTAACGGCCTTACATGAAAAGCAATAAATTCGTACTTATTTGTCCTATAGTATTCGGTACTTGAATGTAATGTTTTCATCCTGCCATATTTCTTGAGGTGAAACGTAGCTATCATTGATTTTGAATAAGTACCCCGACTTCGCATAGCAATCTCTCACCAATTCGCTGCAGATATAATTCCTGTTTTTTCCCGTTTACCAATTTTAAACAATATCCTCAACATGATTCTGATGATTTCCCAATTGTCATATGGGCGAGATAATTCATCTAAGCCAAAACTGATTGCTTTTTTGTGTTCTTCGTCTGTGAGTTCAAATGTCAAGTTGGTAATGACCATTTGACCTTTGTATGGCCGGTCTTTTTTGTAATCTCTCAAATACTTTGAAAGTGGAATCAGTCGGATGCCGATATATGGTTCTGCTTCGAGTAAAAGCACCCTGCCGAGTTCTTCATCTTTATAAATAATACCGACGTGGCTCCAAACACTATTTGTCAGTTTTTGAATGATTCCTGAAAACAAATAGGATCCACTACAAAAAACAATTTGACCCGTTTTGAGATATGGACGAATCTTCTCATAAGGCACCTTTTGGATTTCCTTTATCTGAGCCTTGGTAAGTGGTTGAGCCATAAATGATCGAGCATTGTTGTGGTAAAACTAAAAAGTTTGATGGAATAAATGAAATTTGTACTGAAAGCAAACTGAGATTTAGAAATTGACCTCTGGATGGAGGCCATTGTTGCCTAGCAACCAACCAACAAATTGGTGGGCAAAATAAGGTGCGAGTGATGAACCCTTGGTCCCTAAGCCATTGAATAAATACATGTTTTCATATTGTGGGTGTCTTCCAATGAAAGGTCTCCTTTTTTTTGTGGAAGGCCTGATTCCCGCAATGTGGTCAACAATTTCGTAGGGTACTTTTAGTATTTCATTGATTTGAGCAGCTATCTGTGATCGACCTAAAGCACTGGGATTCTTATCGGTATAATTTTTTTCATAACCGGACCCGCACCAATACTGGTCTTTGGTAGGCAAAGGAGTGATGAAAGTTTTATCTCTGAGGCTTTTTTCAAATCCATCGGGAATCTGTATGATCAAAGCTTCTCCTTTTACAGGATCAAATTCCAGGTAATTGAAGAATGGATTTTGCATGACTTGGTGGCCTTCGCAAAAAATGAGGTTTTCTGTATGGATGTCATCGTATTGAAATGATTGCCCTCCATTTTTGATTTGTATATTTTGATATTCAAAAACCGTTGATCTGTAAAATCCACTGGAAAGCCAACGAGACTTGCATGTTTCGATCAATTTCTTTAAATCAACTTGTGAAGACCCTGTAATTTCACCAAAGGCGAAAGGGACATTCACTTGCTCAGCTATTTTACCTGGCGCTGCTTGAGGAGAAATATAATCAGCATAAGCGGGATCACTGGCCCTACCCAACCAAGCATTCTCTTCACCAATGTTGTGTAAACTTCTGATAATGGGTAACTTACGATGGATGGTAGCTCCAATATTTTCACTAATCTGAGCATAAGTTTGATCCGCCCACGGTAAAATGGTATCGGCCATCCACGTCTTTACATATTTTCTGCCCGTTACTGGATTGATGGTTCCAGCGGCAACAATCGAAGAAGAAGTGGCGTGGTCGTCTTCAATGATGAGGAAACTTTTACCTGCTTTTTCTAAAGTTTGAGCGACCATCGTACCGGCAATACCTTGGCCAATGATCAAAAATTCAACGTGGGTCGACAAGGGTTTCTTTTATTTTTTTTGAAAGGGATTGAAAGATTAAATCATAAGAGTGATCAATCAATGACCTTAAGAATTTGGCCTCAATACCATCATTAAGCAAAACGGTATTCCAATGTTTTTTATTCATGTGGTAACCTGGAAGAACATAATGATGATTTTCGCGCAATTCTTCTACTCTTTCAGGATCGCATTTGAGGTTGATACTTCCAGAATTCAATCCCATAAGTCCATAAATTTTACCTCCTACTCTGAAAACAAGTGTGTCGTCACCAAATGGCATATCTTCAGTAGTATGTGGAAGAGAAAGACAATAATTTCTTACGTATTCAATATCCATTTGATCATTATTTTATTCTCAAGTCTGTGATGATTTCTGAACCCAATGCTTCATTGAGTAAAATGATGAGTTGTTTTTTTTGGCTAAGCAACTCTACTTTCAAAGGAGCAGAAGTTACGTAAATATGCAATTCTCCCTTTTTTGTGATGTACACTTTCTCTGTATATCTGGAAATGACATCACCCACCATTTGATGATAAATTTCTTCAATGCGTACTGTGCTGATTCCCCGATGGATGTTGGGATTTTTGGCAAGATACCCCGACAGTGCTGCATCAAGTTTTTTATCTCTTTTTTTAATGATATTCATCTGAAGGGCAATTTAAACTACAAGATATGTATTTTTTTATAATTGACAAGTCTCCCATCTAGCAAAGCAGGAACCTTATCCTCATCTGTATCTGTAATGAAAACTTGACCAAATTCTGCGGAAGTCACTATGGATAACAAATGATCAACCCTGGTAGGATCAAGCTTATCAAAAATATCATCCAACAACAACAAGGGGCTTTTTCCAGAGTATAATTTTAGCAAGTCATATTGCGCCAATTTGATGGCTAAAATGAAAGATTTGATCTGTCCTTGTGAAGCAAAATCTTTAATTTTTTCACCATCAAGCATCATTTTGATGTCGTCTTTATGAATGCCACCATTTGTACGCCCTGTGATGAGATCTTTGTCTAAATTCTTTTTTGAAAGTTCTGCAAAAGAAGTTGTCTCTAAATCAGAATCATACAAGAGGTCTGCCGATTCTTTGCCGCCACATATGATTTCAAAGTGGGTTTGGAAAATAGGTTTGAGGGACAAAATGAATCGCTGACGTTGAGCTGCAAGGTAGCTTGCTGGTTTTTCCATCTGTTGAGTGATGGTTTCAAGCAGTACCAAATTTTGCCTTCGTTCTTCCAAAAATGATTTCAACAAAGCATTACGTTGTTTGAGCAGCCTGTTGTAAAGTAAAAGCTCATTGAGGTATTGTTGGTCGTACTGGACAATGGTATTGTTGATAAAAATTCTTCTGTTCTCTCCCAGAAGTAATAAATTATGAATATCATCTGGCGCCATTACCACAATAGGGTGGGTACCAACATATTCTGTCATTCTTTCGAAAGCAATTCCGTTGACAGCTATTTCCTTCAATTTGGGTTGTTGTACTTTCACCACCACATTGACCTCATCGATGATGGCATCTAATCTGAAAAAATTACTTTCATGATGATTGACCAGTTTGTCTGATGTCGAAAAGTAACTTTTACCCATACAAACATAATAGATGGCATCAACCAAATTGGTTTTGCCCATTCCATTTAAGCCAACAATAGCATTGACTTTATCATCAAACTGAAACTGCCCAGTTTGATAATTTTTGTAATTAGTAAGTTTTATGGATTTTACAAACACGGCCCAAATTTATGAAATTTTGAAGAGCATTCAACATCATTTAAATGGAATTCAAAAGATTTCCAATACCAATTACTATTAATTCAAATGATAAAGATTCAAACATGACCTATCTATACTTGTTGTTCCACTGCACATTCGAGCTGTGAAGCCAAGGCGTGCCTTGGCTCAACTCAATCCTTTTATTTTGTTTGCATGTCAAACATGAGGGGCATTCACATTTCACATCTCACCTCACATTCCAGCCGCGAAAAAGGGGGCGGGGGGGGGGGGGGCAAACCATTCACCATTCACCATTTACCATTTACTCACTCATTACACCCACACAATTCACCATTATCTCAAACTTCGGCATGACATTTCTATACTATTTTGATAACTTTGTGCGCTATATCAAACGAAATATATGAGTAGAACACTTGAAAGTATGAACAATCAAGATTGAAATTATATTTCAAAATGGTATGAATTAAAATCCACCAATAAAGTAGATGTCTGTAGTTTTATCTGGAGTAAGCAAAATATACGGTAAACAAAAAGCAGTAGACAATATCAGTTTTACTGTCGGAAAAGGAGAAATCCTTGGTTTTTTGGGCCCAAATGGGGCTGGAAAGTCTACCACCATGAAAATGATAACAGGGTATCTCAAACAAGATGCCGGCAACATAGAAGTAATGGGGCTACCAGTTTCACATCATGAAACTGAAAGTAAAAAACACATTGGGTATCTTTCAGAATCCAATCCTTTGTACAAGGAAATGTATGTACGCGAATATTTACAATTCAATGCCCAAATCCATCAAATTTCCAAACCAAAAAGTAGAATAGATTACTTACTGGAGTCAACTGGTTTGATCAAGGAGGCAAATAAAATCATAGGTACACTTTCAAAAGGGTATCAGCAAAGAGTTGGTTTGGCTCAAGCATTGATTCACGATCCTGAAGTATTGATTTTGGACGAACCCACTTCTGGATTGGACATGAATCAATTGGTAGGAATAAGGGCATTGATCAAATCTATGCAGGCAGAAAAGACCATCATTTTCTCCACTCACATCATGCAAGAAGTGCAAGCACTTTGTTCTAGAGTCATCATCATCAACGACGGTCAACTCATTGCTGACGACCCAATTGAGCAACTTCAAGCCAGGATTTCTGGCGATCAGATTCTGCACTTGGAGCTTGCTAATTTGTCGGCAAAAACCCCTGATTTTAGTGCAATTCCAGGTGTATTGGGAGTCGAGAGACAAGGTAACTTATTGGTTATTTCTTTTGATAAAAACACCGATATCCGTCCAGCTATATTCCATTTTGCAGTCAAACATGAATTGGTGATCGTGGGCATGCAAATGATTACTAGAGATGTAGCCCAAATATTTCAACAACTCACAAAAAAGCAAGGAGATGGGAGCAATCTATAGGAAGGAAATAACGGCTTTTTTTAGTTCATTGACGGGATATATTGTCATTGGAGTGTTTTTGGTAATTCTGGGTTTATTCATGTTCATTTTTCCAGATACCAGTTTATTGGAATATGATTATGCAACCATGGACCAACTTTTTTCCATTGCTCCATTGGTCTTTTTGTTTTTAATTCCAGCAGTAACCATGCGTTCATTTGCGGAGGAGAAACAAAGGGGGACATTAGAATATTTGTATACCAAACCCATCAAAGGTTGGCAAATCATGTGGGGCAAATATTTGGCTAATTTGACCCTAGTTTTGATTGCTTTACTTCCCACTTTATTATATTATTATAGTGTATATCAATTGGGTTCGCCTCAAGGCAATTTGGATACTGGGGCTATTTTGGGCTCTTACATTGGCTTGTTCTTTTTAGTAGGTGCCTTCGTAGCTATCGGAATGTTTGCTTCGGCTATTTCAGACAATCAGATTGTTGGATTTATATTAGGAACGTTGATATGTTTCATTGTTCATTGGGCTTTTTTGTATTTAGCAAATTTACCTCTTTGGGGAGTTGATGTGAGCAATTTTATTCAATCTCTTGGGCTCAACTCGCATTATGCTTCCATAAGCAAAGGAGCTTTAGACTCGAGAGACATCGTATATTTTATCAGTGTAATTCTAGGATTTATCTGGCTTACACAATGGACCATAGAAAAGGAGCGAGGTTAATATGGCAGCACAGAAAGACATTTTTTCAAACAAATTTATATGGTTATTGGCCATCCTCATTTTGGTCAATGTATTGTCCTCTTATGTGAATGGATACATTGATTTGACGGGAGATAAACGTTTTACCCTCACTGGACCGACCAAAAATTTGGTAGCTCAGGTGGATGAAGTCATCTATGCCAAATTGTATATGGATGGTGATTTTCCTGCTGGCCTCGATCAGCTCAGACAATCGGCTGTTGATATGTTGAGAGATTATAAAAAGATCAACAATAATATCGTTTTTGAAGTTGAGGACCCCACAGCAGGTTCTTCAGACCAAATCAACGAACGGTATCAGCAATTGACCAAAGAAGGACTGGCACCAACCTCTCTCAAGGTATTTGATGGGAAAGAATACGTGCAAAAAGTAATATTTCCTTACGTGTCTTTTCAAATAGGTCAGCGAAAAGTAGTGGTAAACTTATTGGAACCGCAGCAAGCTGGTCAGGATGAACAAGAAATATTGGCCAATAGCGTCTCACTTTTGGAATATAAATTTAGCAATGCCATCCAAAAATTGTTGCTGGAAAGAAAGATGAATATTGTGTTTTCTGCTGGACAAGACGAATTGCCGGCTCAAAATACCATCATGTTGGAGCGGGAGTTGCGCAGATTTTATAATACTGGCCGCATTGTTTTGGATTCTGTAGTAAAGTTGGACGCTGAGATTGATTTGCTAATTGTCAACGCCCCTAAAAGCCCATTTTCTCAACAAAATCAATTCAAAATTGATCAATATTTGATGAATGGAGGTAAGATTTTGTGGTTGATTGAGAAACTTCAAGTGGATTTGGATAGCATCAATAAATATGAATTTTACATTCCTAAAGATGTCATTTCTGGAACCGAGGATTTATTATTTAGATATGGTGCCCGCGTAATGCCCAATTTGATCATGGATTTGGAATGCAGTCAGATACCTCAAATCATTGGCATGAGTGGCGATAAACCTCAGACTGCAATGTTTCCATGGCCCTATCATCCACTTATTGCGGCTAAGTCAGAACATCCCATCGTCAAAAATATTGATCGGGTAAGTATGTTTTATCCAGCGCAAATTGACACTGTAAAGACAGCTACTCCAATTACTAAAACCATTTTACTTACCAGCTCAGATTACAGTAAGGTGCAGTTCAACCCAGTAAGACTTACATTCGAAATATTAAAGACTCCTTTCCAACCTGAATTTTTCGATCAAAAAAATATTCCTGTTGCAGTTTTGCTAGAAGGTGAATTTGAGTCCCTTTTCAAAAATAGAGTGAGCGCAGAGTTTGCAGAGAGTCTCAAAAATAGCAAAATGCAGTTTGTGGAAAAAAGCACACCAACTAAACAAATTGTAGTGAGTGATGCAGATTTTGCCAAAAACCTGATCAATCCCCGCACCGGAGATCCAGAACAATTGGGTTTTAATAAATGGGATATCAAATACTATAAGGGTAATAATGATTTTATACTCAATTGTATTGAATATTTATTAGATGAAAATCAAATCCTTACCGCTCGATCAAAAGAGTTGAAGTTGAGGCCACTGGACACAGTAAAAGTTGACCAAGAAAAAACGTTTTGGCAAGTACTCAATGTCTTGACACCATTGGTATTGCTTGCTGCTTTTGGACTCATATTCAATTATATCAGGAGAAAAAAATACATCATCTAATCCTAGCATTTATGAATAGAAGTAGCAAAATATTAATCATTGTCTTCGTTTTACTAAGTTTGATTACTGGATACTTTGTAATCAATCAGAAGAAAAGCGAAGATCCTGTTTTTGTTGATCCATTGCTCAAAGACAGGGATTTTGCAGTTCAAAATATGGATGAGATTGAGCGTATTGCAATCAAAAGAAAAAATATCCGCCATTAATCTTTTACAAAAATGGAAGGAAAATGGGTGATCAATGACCGATACAAGGTCAATGAAGAAACGATGCCTCATTTATTGGCGGTATTAAAAGGGGTAAAAATGAAATACATTCCTCCTGTAAATATGCAGAAAACCATCATAAAGGATATAGCTCAGAATGGCATTGAGGTGATGTTGTACAATGGAGAAAAAGAGGTGGTCAAACATTATTTTGTGGGTTCTGAATTTGGAGATGGTTCTGATACTCCTTTTTTAATGAAGGGTTCAGCACAGCCATTTATGATGTTTTTACCAGGCCTAGATGGTTCTGTAAGGCGGAGACTCAACTACAATATCGGAGAGTGGAAGTCCAAAATCGTCTTTGAAGAAGAAGTAGACAAAATCAAAAAAATAGAAATGGATTATCCGCAAGATCGGACATCTGGTTTCACCATAACAAAATACAATGATGGGTACAAGATTTTGAATGCTGACAACGAAGTAACCAATCGCACGCCCAACCAAAATACCATGGCTGCTTATTTTGACTTTTTTAGTTATATCAGAGGTGAATCAAACGAATCAGATAATCCGGAAAGAAAGAGGATTGTAGCGAGTCCTGTGTTTTGCAAACTTTCCATCGTGTATACCGATAACACCACCAAGTCATTCACTTTTTATTCTATGGGAGACCTTACTGGCGATTTTGTTACTAAAAGTCCTGGTCATGTCCACGTGGATAATAAATTCTTTATAGAGATGCCAGATGGTGAAATGCTATTGGCCCAATACAGGGTGCTTAACAAAATTATGAAACCTTTTTGGTATTTCTTTTAAAGTTGATTTTTAATAAACGGGACACTGGTTTTACAATTTGAACTGTAAATTTTGAGTTCTAAAGGAATTAAAGTTTGAACTATTCAAACCTTTGACTATTTTTATTGTATACAATTTACACCATCACAAATTATGTCTCGGAAAAATTCCCTTTTCAGCTTGCTTTTCATTGTTTTTTTAAATGCAATGGCCATTGGTCAGGATGTAAAAGTGAGCCGAGAAATTGGCATAAGAAATGAATTTGTCTATGAAATTATGCCCGATTTAAAAGGGAATACATTGGTTTACAGAGACAGGGGTAATCAATTTTATTTTGATATTTTTCATCAAATCTAGACTTTCAAAGGACCGCTGAAATCAATTTTGAACAGAGAAGAGTGAATGTATTGCAGGTGGCCCCTTTTGATACAACAATCCACATTTATTTCAATTATTACCAAGAAGATACTTTTTATTTTTCGAGACTTATTTATTCCGCTGAAGCAAGTTTTATAAGGCAGGATACATTGGTTAAAATAGATCGGTCTGCTGTAAAGGAAAAATTTAGATTTGCCCTTTCACAAGATCAAACCAAGATTGCTTTATTTTCAATTGGAGAAAACCTCACGACAGCGGTTTTTGATGTGGGAGCCGGCGTCCTATTGTATCAAAATATTTTGAAGTTGACAGGCATTGGTGAAAGAGAAAATTTCAGAAACTTTACAGTGACCGACGATGGAAATGTATTCGTTTTATTTGAAGTTGATAATGATTCTGGAGAAAAAAACCATCACTTCAATTTGCTCAAATCTATTGATAATCAGACTTATAGTTTGCATAGGATACCTATGCCAAATAAATACAGTTCGGGGGTGAAGTTTGCCTATGACAACAAAAACCGCAGGTTGGGCATTGCCGGTCTTTATTCAAATAAATATGAATCAGAGACCAATGGTTATTATATGCTCAATACCAAAGTTTCGGAATTACAAACCGATGAAGGATTTGTTTTTGTAGAATATGATGATGATTTGGTGCGTGAAATGTATGGCAAGAAAAAAGGAAAGAATAATGAAATCAGGGATCAAGTCATCAAAAAATTGATATGGCGGGCCGATGGTGGTTTGATTTTGCTTACAGAAATGGAAAAAGAATATATTAGAAGAAGTGCCCTGAGTACCATGCCAACATTGGGTTCACCATCATTGGGCTCACAGAATTATGGAAATAGGGGATTGGTTGATTATTATCATGAGGATATGATGATATTCAGTGTGTTTCCTGATGGAACGGAACACTGGCGCAAAATTCTATTCAAGAAGCAGTTTAGTCAAGATGATGATGGTGCATTTTCTTCATTTTTTCTTTTTTCCACACCTTCCAGATTACACATTGTTTACAATGACGAAATCAAAAATAGCAACACCATCAGTGAATATGTCATTGACCCACTCGGTCGATTTGAACGCAACGCTGTCTTAAATACTGACTATCAAGAATTGAAGTTGAGATTCCAAGATGCTGTGCAAACGGGAAGTAATTCTTTTGTTGTCCCTAGTGAGAAAAATTATAAGCTATCATTGGTGAAGGTTACTTTTTAAAAATTCTTAATAGGTAGTTCCAAATTAGGGTTTACCTTTGCATAAACTTTTATCTATGTCTACTCCTATTGTCTCTATCATCATGGGCTCTGATTCTGACTTGGGCATCATGTCACAAGCCACAGAAGTATTGAAAGAATTCGGCGTCCCATTTGAAGTTACCATTGTATCAGCGCACCGCACACCCGAGAGAATGGTAGAATTTGCTAAAAACGCCCATTTACGAGGCATCAAAGTCATCATTGCTGGTGCAGGTGGTGCAGCACATTTACCTGGAATGGTTGCATCTATTAGCCCTTTACCGGTCATTGGTGTTCCTATAAAATCTTCCAATAGCATAGACGGGTGGGATTCTGTTTTATCTATTTTGCAAATGCCCAATGGAATTCCTGTGGCAACTGTAGCACTCAATGGGGCAAGAAATGCAGGAATTTTGGCTGTAAACATGTTGGGCATTGCTGACAAACAACTGGTTGAGAAAATGGTAGAGTTTAAAGAAAAACTCAAAAACGCAGTGCTAAAGAAAATCGCAGACAACGACGCATTTGATAATCCATAATCCTACTTCCATCAAGCCAGAGCAATTATTTTATTCCTAGTATTTTTTGAAAGTGAAATCCTAGTATTTTATAGTCTAGGTTGAAATAGAACTTGTGCGAGGGTGCGTTTTGGACGTAAGTGTTTAATTCTATGGTTTCATATCCTCGCTCTATACACCATTTATCTATGTGGTCAAAAAGAAATTTACCATATCCCTTTGATCTTACATTTTGATCAATCACTAAGTTATCAAGCTCAAGTTGTTTGCCGCAATAAACTCTTGTTGTCGTCCATGCCCCGCACAAACCTACAAATTGGTCATCATCAAATAAGCCAAAGCAAATGTATTGATCGTAACCAAACATGGCTTCAAAACGTGAAGCTATCAATTCGTGTGGCACGGTTTTATTGAGTTGTGCTAAAATGGGTACAGCCTGTGCAACATAACTTTTGTCGATCAGTCTTACACTCAATTTTGATGGTTCCATTGATTTATTTCTTTTGTCGGTGGCAAAAGTAGGTGTTAATTATATTAATATTCAAAGCTTTTTTGCGAAATATCTTGGACTTTCAGATTTTGTAGACATTGAATTTTTGGAATCAAAAAGATTCTGAAGATGTAAACAAGTATAAAAGAAAAAAGCCCAGCAAACCTTGTGTTTACTGAGCTTTTTTGCGCTCCCTCTAGGACTTGAACCTAGGACCCTCTGATTAACAGTCAGATGCTCTAACCGGCTGAGCTAAGGAAGCATTGCTTTTAAATGCGGTGCAAATGTAAAATTCTATTTCTTTATTCACAACTATCTGTGTGCGTTTTTTTATAATTTTTATTGGTTATCAACTTAACGAAAAGATAGACAAGCATTTAGCCCATTTTAAGTATGTAAATATTTTTTTAAAAGGTGTATCCATTTTGGAATTTGAGTGAAAACAAAGAAGGTGTTAGGCATAAAGAAGAACGGTTCATGTTTTTACTACCTTTAAAAAACCTTAGAGAAAGCGCAAAAACTTATTAAACCTTTTGCAAAAGCACCTGTCTAAAGGGGGATTTATACCTCTGACCCATATACTCCTGATTAACGACTTTGCTTTATGGACTTTTTTGTCAGACAACCTCTTTAAAAAATACATATGAAAATAATTTTGACAGCGGTAGTTTTAATCAAATGCTCATTAGTTTTTGCTCAAACTCCTTATTTTCCGCCGGTGTCCAATGATGATTGGGAAAGGGTAGATCCTGTTTCCTTGGCTTGGTCCACAGATCGATTGGATGAGCTTAAAACTTATGTTGCAGATCATAAAACAAAAGCATTCCTCATATTGCACAAAGGCAAAATTGTGGTGGAGTGGTATTTTGATGATCATGATAAAGAAAAACCTTGGTATTGGGCTAGCGCTGGAAAAACACTCACTTCATCATTGGTTGGCATAGCCGAAAAACAAGGTTTATTGAGTTTTGAAGATAGTAGTTCAAAATATTTAGGAAAAGGCTGGACAAGTTGTGATGCGTCAAGTGAAGGTCTCATCAAAATCAAACACCAATTGTCAATGACGAGTGGTTTGAATGATGCACAGAACTCAGATTGCACAGAACCCGCATGTTTGGAATGTTTGGCCAAACCAGGTGAAAGATGGGCATATCATAATAGCCCTTATACCCTTTTAGATGGTGTCATAGAAGGAGCAAGTGGTGATAACCTTACCACATTTTTCAGAAAAAACATTGGCCAGAAAATAGGGATGAATGGACTTTATGTAAAAAGTGGCTATAATAATGTTTTCTATTCTACGGCTTTGAGTATGGCGCGGTTTGGCCTCTTATTGATCAATGATGGGCAATGGTCCGGAAATAACGTCATTCCAGCCGATTATGTAAAAGCAATGCACACCAGTTCTCAAAACATCAACCCTTCTTATGGTTTACTGACATGGCTCAATGGCAAAGACAAGTTTATGTTACCTTCCTCTCAAATCAAATTTGCTGGCCCTCTTATTGAAAGTGCACCAACCGATATGTATGCCGCTTTGGGAAAAAATGACCAAAAATTGCATATAGTTCCTTCTCTGGATCTTGTACTCGTGCGAATGGGTGATGCTGCAGAAGACGGGGGGAAAAATGTTCCAATTCAATTTGATGAGGGCATTTGGCGAATTTTGGGCCCTGCCATAAATCATACTACCAATGTAGATAACCATAATTTGGCAGATGGGCTATCCGTCAATCAATCCAATGGAATTCTTACAGTGTCTTTACCAGAGCAAACGGTGAAGCAAATAGTTTTATATAATTTGAATGGCCAGATCGTTTCTCTTGCTAGTAAAAATGAAGTACAATTAGCTGATTTGAAAACAGGATTTTATATTTTGAGCGCTACAACAGAAAGTGGGGTAGTGGTCACCAAGAAAGTAGTAGTTGCAAATTAGCTGTGTTTTCACTTAGAATATTAAACAAAAAAAAAGAGGTGCGCTGATTGGGTCACGCACCTCCTGTGGTCATAATCGTTTATTCAAAACTACTATCCCAATTTTATTTTATAACAGTAACATCACCAACTACAGTTATTTCCGTTACGGTATTGCCTTTACTATCTAAATAAGGGTTTGACAATTCAGCTACTATGACGTAAGCGTATACACCATTTGCAGCTTCGTTTCCACCCATTAATCCTGTCCAACCTTCTCCTCTAGAATTAGGGGCATAGTTTTGTTTCTGAAACACTTTATTTCCCCATCTATCAAAAATTGCAACCTCTTTCAAGTTTTTCACGTATTCAGCTGCAATGAAGAATTCTCCGTTATCAGCATCGCCAATTTTTAAAATATTTGGCGTATGCAACACTAGGACCAATCTGATTCTCACCTCAGTTTTTGATTCCCTCATACATCCATTGATGTCGATGACTGTAAATAAAAAGTCATTATCAGTTAAAGTATTGGCTCTAGTTCTGAAACAGTTGACGCAATCTACCAATGACGCTGGGGACCAATAATAATCCTTCAAAAGCGTATCTGGAACATTTACTTTTGCTGTTAAAATAATTTCTTCTCCAACATCAACATTGAGTGAAACTGGTAAATCGATCTGTAAGTCATTTCCTTCTTTTACAGTCACTAAAGAGTCAACAGCACAACCTTTATTGTCAATCACTTCAACTCTATAAATTCCTGGTTTAAGATTGGTTTGCACTGTTGTACCTACTGTCTGACCATTGATTTTGATGATGTAGGGAAGTGTTCCTCCTTCAACTCCATTGATCATAACTGCGCCGTCGATATCATCTTTGCACGTTTCGTTAATGATTTCAAGGTCGGTAAATTTAGGAGTGCTTACAGGAGTAAATACTTTAGCTTCTTCTCTAGCTTCACATTGCGTCAGCTTATTGACGATAGAAACTTTGTATATACCCACACCTTCAACCAGTGGCAATAACGGATTGCTTGCATTGATTTTATTTGCAGGATTATCAGAAGTCCATGTGATGTCGTAATCTTTGACATTTCCTTCTACGTATAAGGTAAGGTTTGTCTTTTTGTCATTACAGTTTACCTCTATTTCTTTACTTGACAATCCGAAATCAAAACGTTCTCCAATGTCTTCTACAGTTACTTCTTTTTCATTTTCACAACCGTTGACGTTGTCTTTGCTGACCAATTTGTAAATACCAGGTTTATTAGTATTCAAAATCAATCCAGTGCCGACGACTTCTCCTTTGTCATTGTACCATGTGTGCGAAATATTAGTGCCAGTCATAGAAGCTGATGCGTCAATCGCAATATCAAATACTTTACAATTGAGAGGCCCTGGAGTTTTGATAGAAATCAATGGATATTCTACTCCATCTTCGATCATCAAATCAAGTACTGGTACACAAACTCAATGTGTCAATCACTTTTAGTGTAACCATTCCAGGTTGAGTCACAGTGATGGTACTACCTCCAACATTTCCATCAGAGCTAGTTTGCCAAGTGTATATTGAATTTGCCTGATCCATTGCATTTAAAGAAATATTCTTCAAACTACAATTGATAATATTGCTTGGATCTGCAATGATTTGCGCAACTGGCACATGATCATATTTGGTGACTTCAGCTTCATCTGAGGTACTGCATCCAGTTGCATTATCTGTAAGATGGATGGTGTAAATTCCTGAATTGCTAACCTCAATTGATAAGCTATTACCAACCACATTGCCCGCGGCATCTTTCCATTCAAGCTCCATATTTGCTAAGTTGGAAAGGGTAGAAGCAGTGAGTGTGGTTTTCAAAATCTCACAATTCAGTATTTTGTCTGCACCTGCAACAATAGATGGGATATTAGCGTCTTTAGTCACCGTTACATCGTCTTTGGCATCGCATCCATACGCAAACAATGCCGTAACTTCATATTTTCCAGCAGTGGTCACGGATATTGATTGACTTTTTTATTGACAAGTCCTGGTCCATTCCAAAGATATTCTAAAGCACCAACTGCTTGGGCTGTGAGTGTTACAGAAGGTTGAGCACAAGTAATAAGTTGGTCCTGTCCTGCATTTACAGTGCCATCGCATGAAGAACAAGGTGCTTTATTGACCTTTCCACTCGCCACGCAGAAGCTTTTAACTGAACTTGTGTCTTTAATTGAAATGGTATGATCTTTTCCATCTGCGGGAATGCTGTCAATCGTGATTGTTTTTCCATAATCAAATGGACCATATTCTTTACCATTGACTTTCACCGAAAACATAGTAAGCCCGGGCTCATTTCCTTCCACTTTAAATGAAGCACTGAAAAAGTCATCAGTCAAATCTTTTCCTGTGTTGTTGTTATTACAATCACCAGCAACAAGTTCTGCAATTTTAATATCACAAGGACTTGAGCAAGAAGGAGGTGCAACAATTGTAAAGTCTTGAGCACATTGGTTGCCACCAACCGTAGTAATGGTAATGTTTTTATTGCCATCAATAATTTTAAGACCTTTAATGGTAACAGATTCACCGAATTTGCCTGTATAATCTTTTCCATCCAATGTAAATTTCCAATCGCTGGTGTTGGTATTTAATCCACTAGGAGTAATTGTTACTTCATAGGTATCATCAGTAATGATATTATCAAATGTACCTCCGTTGTCACAATCGCCTACATTGATGTTTGCACCGATCTCACATTCATTAGAACATGGAATGAAGGCTGGAGTAACCTTGCTGTCTCGGCAGTTTTCGTCTTCTGCATCTTCAATGTTTACCAAATGTTCTTTACCATCTGCTGGCAAGGTAATAGTCTTTTCAACATTATAAACACCATTGCTATGGAACTCTTGATCGATGAATATTTTATAACCTGCTGTTGAACCGTTTATTTGCTTCACAAGCATTTTTACTTCGTAAGTATCATCACCCGGATTGGTGGTGGTGCCTTTATTACTACAATTTGCACTGAATTGATCAAACGAGATTTTACATTTAGAAGAGCATGCTTTAGGTGCTTTGGCTGTAAATGTTTTTTCACACTTATTGTTACCATCAATTACCTTATAGGTTTTGTCTCCTGCAGTAATTAAAAATGGACCGAAAGTATAACTCTTGCCATATTCAAAAGTGCCAGATTCTCCTTCAATGGTATAAGTCAAAGAACTACTGTTTTGAGCAGTAACATTGAAAGTTATTGTGTAAGTATCGTCTGTTGCATCCGTTTCAGTCCCGTTGTCATTACATTGTGCGTTCGGAGTGATGGTGCCAATGACACATTCGTCAGAACAAGGTAAGAGTTTTTGGGTCAGTTTGCTATCACTACAATTTACATCGTCTGCATCCTCAATACTTACTAAATGTTCACCACCATCGGCAGCTAAAGAGATAGTTTTTTCTACATTATAGATACCATTGCTGTGGAGTACTTGATCTATGAATATTTTATATCCAGCAGCAGATCCATTGATTTGTTTTACAAGTATTTTGATTTCGTAAGTATCATCGCTAGGATTGGTACTTGTACCTTTGTTGATACAAGTTGTAGAAAACTGATCAAATGATATCTTACATTTTGAAGAACAAGTTTTTGGTGCAGTTGCAGTAAAAGTTTGCTCACATTTGGCATTCCCGTCAATCACTTTGAATGTTTTATCTCCGCCTGAAATTAAGTAGGGGCCAAAAGTGTAATCGTGGCCATATGCATAGGTGCCTGTCTGGCCTTCAATTGTATAAGTTAATGAACTGCTATTTGCAACTGTTACTTTAAATGTAACGGAATATGTATCATCAGCAGCATCGGTTTCAGTTCCATTATCATTACATACAGATATTGGAGTTATTGCACCAATAACACAGACATCAGAACAAGAAACTAGCGCCGGAGTAGTATAATTGAAAATACAGGCACTTTTTAAGCCATCTACCAATTTGATGGTATGGGTAAGTCCATCTGCAGGAAATGTGATCTTCTTTGGTGACCCATATACAATGTTTCCAGATTCGACGCCATCTACAAACAAGGTAGCAATGGCACCACCATTAGCTGCAGTAGCAGTAATAGTGTAGGTGGTTTTATCGTCAGATGGATCTGTTGGAGTGCCGCCATTGTCGCAGGTGCCTGGAACAACATTGGCACTGATGGTACAATCTGAAGAACAAGGATCTAATGGTCCATATGACACTTCAATAGGACAGCCATTAGTTTTGTCTTCAATGGTAAGTTTGCCTGAACTGCCATCAGCAGCTCTTGCTGGTAAGCTCACTAGTACTCCATAATCATAATCACCACCAATTTGTACATTGTTTTCTTTGATGATGAATTTACCCGTACCTCCTGTCACAGTAAATGAAATGGTAACTTGATCATCCGCAGGTTCTGTCTTGGTATTATTGTCGTTGCAAACTATTTGCACCGCACTTGCAACCAATTTGATACCATCTTTTATTGCAAAACGCAGCAGTAGTAACGCAACCTTTATCTGATCTCACAGAAACGGTATCATTGCCAATGGCCAAATCGCTAAAACTGGTATTGGCACCATAAGGAGTTTTGACAATTTTATATTGTAAATTGGTTAGCCGTTGTTTACAGTTATACTTACTTTGCCATCATTGGCACCAAGACAAGTAGCGTCCGCAATGACCAAGCTGATGTCTGGTTTTTTTATTTACTATGAGGTTGAATTCACCAGTACTTACGCAACCATTTGCATTGATGACTCTTGTAAATATTTTTGATTGTCCGCTATTGTATTTTTGAATGCGTTTGGAGTTGTTATCGCATTTAAATTATTTTGGGCATCGCTTAGAGACAAATGATAAGTTACAGTATTAGCGGCCACAGCATTAATCTCACCTCTTTTTAAGGTCAAATTAAAGGTTGTCAAACCATCAAAATCATCGTCGCATGCTTCCAGACTTACATTTACAACAACAGGTAGAGGTTTGATTTCGAATGAAATTTTTACAGCATTACTCAAACAATTACCTGGTGCTTCTTGAATGACAAAATATTCATAAGTTCCAACAGCATTAACCGTTGGGGTATAAGTCACACCTTCGTTGATTTTATTGGTCAAAGCTGCATCACTGTACCAAATAGCCTTATTACCAACTGCTATATTACCAACTTCCAAAACTGGGTTGGGAGTATTCAAACAATTGAATTTGCCCGTAGTTAAGATGGTTGGTTCTGGTATAATTCCACATGCGCAATTTGCTTTCACGACGGTTTGAGTCGCATCACAATTGGTAACTGATCCAGTTGCTGTAAGTACAACATCGTTTGCGTTACTCACACCACTTATGGTAAATTTTCCATTTCCCAAGCTCGTTACTGTACCAGAAGAAGCAGTAAGCCCGGAAAAACTTCCATTTAGTTCGACATCAAAGCTGTAGGTTAATAAATCAACAGCGCATGTTTTATTCGTTACAGTTATTTGAGGTTTGCCAATTATGTTGAAAGTAATGATAGCCTCATCTGCAGGGCATGATTGTAGTCCTAGGACTTCATATTGTAATCGGTATGCGCCCGGTGAAAGTGTTGATAAAGAAAGGTTTGTGTAGGAGGTCAACGAGACAAAAGATCCATCTATATCTGTAAAGTCTCCAGATAAATCTGCACTTCCATCGACATAATCCAATAAATTGATTGTTTCATTACCACAGAAATCAAAACTTAAATCAGATCCTGCTGATACGGCTGGAATCATACCAATATTTACGGTCGTCTCTTCACTACATCCCAAAGCATTGGTTACTCTTACATAGATCACTAAAGGTGCATTCACTTCTAATGAGCTTAACTCATTGGTGAAACCTGGATCTGTATAATAGGTTACATTCAAATCATTCAATGAAGTTTGATCGAAGAAGGTAAAGTCAGTTGATCTTATTTCTGCACCTTCGCAAATTTCAGTAGGAGCATCAATGACGAAATCAATATCCTCTGGAATGGTTATAGTTTGTGAATGTGAAAGCTGGTCTACTGGACAAATTCCTGTAAAAGACCAAGTGTAAGTAACATTATTTCCACTGACACTCGTACTAGGAACTACTGAAATCGT
Organism: Saprospiraceae bacterium; assembly: GCA_016715105.1. Taxonomy (GTDB): domain Bacteria; phylum Bacteroidota; class Bacteroidia; order Chitinophagales; family Saprospiraceae; genus JADKBO01. The sequence goes on from JADKBO010000022.1 coordinate 91,560, forward strand.
AGAAGTAGCGCAAGACAAGTTCAAAATTAAATTTGAAGGAGATGGAAGAGTTTCTCCACAATCAAGGGTCTCATCACTTGGTAATGTTCCTACAAAAACTGGTGGCACAGTAGGATTGACATTGATGGTTTGCACAAATGGATCCGGCACACCACACAAACTTGGATCAGGTGTCCAAGTTCTGATGATGACACCACATCTTCCATTAGAAACGAACTTCTGTTTTCAACTCCAGATACTGTGGCTGGTGTTGCGCAAGCAGAACTTGCACCGCCATAATTTAAATCAACCAAAGATGGTAAGTCAGCTAAGCAACTGATGTTGATTACAGCTTGGGGTGCATCCTCCCAGTCGGCTGCAGAACCTGCATTGATGTTAATGATTTGAGTTCTAGTAGTCGCATTACCACAATCATCAGTCACCGTAAATACTTTTTCATATCTTTTAGTACATCCTACAGAGATATCATTGTATGAAATGGTCACTTCAGGATCAAGATCACAATTGTCCAAAACATTGAAAGCAGGTCCTCCTGTATTGGCATCATCTGTATAATCCAAATCACAATCAATGTTTACGTTTCCTGAATACTGAATGTTGGAGAATCATTGTCTCCGATCGTGATGGTGATTTCATGGGTTGTAAATCCTGGGCCGCAACCATCTGGCATCTGCTTGGATGGATCTGGATCGTGTTATAAGATAAATAGAAGATGGACAATTTTGATTGGTGCAGGAGAATTCAGATACATCGATCAGTTGATCAAAATTGAAGATGATAAAGCTCCAGTTATAACTGTAGACCAAGGAAAGTCAACTGTTGTTGATATTTTGGGAACGGATTGCGTTGGACAATATGAAGTTCCAGTGCCGACTATTACTGACAATTGCGCGGATCTTCACGGAAAATACTTAGTTTGGGCTTCAGGTGGTAACCTGACCTTGAATGACGGTAAATACATATTAGGTGACTTGATTGAAGGCGTTTACACCATCTATTATCAAGCTGAGGATTGCTGTGGAAATGTAGGAATTGACTCAATCAAAATTACAGTGATTGATGACAATCCTCCTGTGGCGATAACCAAACAATTCATTGTTGTAAGTCTTACAAATAACCCAGATAGCATCCAAGATGGAGTGGCGAAATTGTATACTACTGCATTTGACAATGGCTCTTACGACAACTGTAATGAAATATATTTGGAAGTAAGAAGGGAGGATAACGCACCTATATGCAGAAACGAAGGTGACCTTTGGGATCACGATCGCAATGGTGCAACTCCAATGGTTCCTTGGAATAATAATACGACTTACAATGGTAGAATAAATGGCTTGGATCAAAATGTCAGTTTACATGAGCATGATAGAGTTTTGGATACTGACAAAGGCCAATACGTTAAATTCTGTTGTGAAGATATAGGCAAAGAAATCAAAGTTTGGCTCAGGGTTTGGGATGACGCCAATATGTCAGGAATTTTGGAGACACAATCAACGGATTAGGTGATAAATACAATGAAAACTGGTCTATTGTTAAAGTCGAAGATAAAACTCCACCGGTACTAGTGCCACCAACTGATATGACCGTAAGTTGTAAATATCCATGGTTAGAAGAAGATCTGGGTGCTTACTTTGGTAGAGTTTACACTGACAAAACTACCAAAGATCCAATTTACGGTTTTGGAACCAATTTGTTCTGATCAGGATGGTTTGATAAACCGATCCATTCAAAAGATATGAAACGTTTATTGGTTGGAGCGGTACAAACCGATGCCTGTGATATGACATTGGATGAAAAATATACAATCGACAGAAAATGAGAGGGTATTGATTACAAGATATTTCACAGCAACTGACGCTCAAGGACTTGTTACCAAAGCAACACAGACAATTACCATTATTCCTTGTGTAAGATTCTTTGTTACTGATAAAGATAGTACCAATGCGAATAAAAATGATGGTGTCATCTGGCCAGGTGACAAGGTGATTAAATCTTGTGAAGCCAATACCGATACATCTGTAACTGGTGTGCCAATCATCAATCCAGAATTTTGTGAACCAGTTGGAATCTTCCACTCAGATTGGATATGGGGCTCTAAAAAAGATGGCTGCTACAAAATTCAAAGAGTTTGGCGATTGATGACACTTTGTGGTGAAAACACCATTTGGGAGTACAATCAATGGATAGAAGTGAAAAATGGTGATCAACCAACCATCTTGAATTGTCAGGATGTTGAAGTTTGTGCGGACGATAATTTATGCACTGGATCATTCCAATACACAATAAATGCTATTGATGACTGTACAGATTCACTTAGAATCAATTATTCATACAAGTTTGATATGTTCAATGATGGCAGCATTCAAGAAGAAAGAGAAAGCAGAACTTTCAACAAATCTTCTTTGCCAATCGGTAAACATAAGATCACTTGGGTAGTGAAAGATTTGTGGGAAATGTCACTGAGTGTTTCCAAATCATCACTGTAAAGGATTGTAAAAACCAGTTCCTTACTGTTATGAGGAATTATCAACTTCCATCAACAAGGATGGATATGACACTTGGTTATGGTCTTCAGACTTTGACAAAGGAAGTTTGATAATTGCGGCCAACCAGTAGAACTTTCGTTCTCCAAAGACAATGTCAATGATGATTCACTCAGAATCAACTGTGACATGATGATCACTTATCCTGAATCTGTCATAAGAATTGACTTATATGTGACAGACAAAGCGGGTAACGTAGATTTCGTCCAGTGAAACTATATTCTTGACAGCTCAAACAGATGTGCTGAAAATCAAGGTAAGGCAATTGTAAGCGGTGAAGTAACTACTAGCACTAACCTTCCTGTAAAAAAATATGACATTTCTATCAGTTCTGAGAAGATGAATAAATCATACAAAACTGAGGATATGAAATTTGCTTTGATGGCTTGCCAATGTATGATAACTACCAGGTAAGTCCACTCAAAACAGATAATGCAAGACAAGGTGTAAATACGCTTGACTTGTTACACATACAAAGACACATCTTGAAAATCAAGGAACTAGAAAATCCGTTTAAATTGATTGTTGCAGATGCGAACTTTGATCAGAAGATTACAGTAAGTGACTTAGTTGATATCAGAAAAGTTGTTTTAGAGGTAACTGCAAGTTCCCAGCCAACAATTCTTGAGGTTTGTAAGAAAAGGATTTACATTCTCTGATCCAACAAATCCTTGGCCATTTGAAGAAGTTGTTGCACTTGACAATCTTTCTAAAAATGAAAAAGTCAATTATGTTGGTATCAAAATTGGTGATGTCAATGATTCATACTCAGACTTTGGAAATGAAAGCTTAGCGGGCAGGAATCAAAGCATAGAATGAGGCAGGTCATTGAAACGACTTCAGATAACAATCTATTTTGAAATTGTATTTGGATGAAGCTGTTGATGTATCTGGATACCAATTCTACTCAAAGTTGATCCAGCCCTGAACATTAAACATGTGCCTTCCATATTTGTGAAAACGAACATGTGAATATCAAGGATAGTGAGGTCTTGGTTTCGTGGACTACAGAGAAAACTAAAAGTTCGACTAGCTGATGCAATTTTGACACTTGAATTTGACCAAGCGACTTTATCTCAAGAAAAGCTATTACTGGTTTAAGCAATAAATTAGAAGCTCAACTTTATGATGAATCACTTGATGTAAGGCACTGAAATTGAGCAATGTTAAGGAAGTTTTGAAATCTAGCGTAGATCAAGTTTCTCCAAACCCATTCATTGATCAAACATCATTCAACATGTTTGTGCAAAATTCAGAAGTCAAATTGAAGATATTTGATGCCACAGGTCAGTTGATTTTGTCAAAAACTAGTAAATACGAAGCAGGTGAACATCAAGTAATTATCAATGGTAACTCACTTCCTGAAGGGGCTTATATTTATAGAGTTGAAATTGGTGATGAAGAAACATTCTCTCATCGCTTCACAAAGATTAGGTAAATGTTTTAGTTATAATATTCCAAAGTGGAATTTGAAAAAACGGGATCAGACCATTGAGCTTGATCCTGTTTTAATAAATCACCTATGAAAGTATAGCTTATTTGCCTGCTTTTTTATGAAATGTATTTTCAACACTTGATTTATAATAAATGGTATAAGTAGTTATGATTAATGGTTAAACATATAATAGTATTTTATATGTATGAAATAAGTTCTCGAATGGCTCTAGTTTTTCTCGACAAGATAATTTTCATTACCTTGAGCCATAAAACCAGTGCCTTAGATGAGAGAAAAGATTTATTTCCTCCTGGAGAAATTTGTAGACATTGAAGATGACTATTCAAACTAAAAGAAGTAATCCATGATTACATCACCCAGTGGTGAGTAGAAGTAAGTCTCATGGCCAGAAAAGAAGTCTTAAGTGGAAAGGCCAAATTTGGAATTACTGGTGATGGAAAGAATTGCCACAATTGGCCCTTGCAAAGGCTTTCCAAAAAGGTGATTGGAAAGCTGGCTATTATAGAGACCAGACTTTCATGTTATCCAAAGGTTTGATGACAGTTGAAGAATATTTTTCTCAACTGTATGCCAATTGTGATAACGATCCATTTTCTGGTGGAAGACAAATGAATAACCATTTGCATCAGACACATATGATTCTTAAAGGGAATTGGTTGGACTTAAAAGATCTTTTAAATATTTCATCTGATATATCCTGCACTGGTGGTCAAGTTGCCAGAGCAATAGGTCATGCATTCGCATCCAAAGTTTTTAGATCTTTAGATGAACCGACACTCAATCATCTTTCGAATAATGGAAACGAAGTTTGTTTTTTAACTATCGGAGAGGATCCGCTATCTGAAGGTGCTTTTTGGGAAATGATGAATGCAGCTGGTGTTTTGAGACATTCCACTCAGTTACAGTCGTTTATGACGATGGTTATAGTATTTCTGTACCAGTAGAGTTGCAAACCACAAAATCAAGCATCAGTAAAGCCATGGAAGGCTTATTGATCGATGAAAATGGGAAGGAATACACATTTATGTTGCAAGGCTTGGGATTATCAAGAACTGTGTATGGTGTTTCAAAAAGCAGCTGATATTGCCAGGAGGGATCACAAGGCCGTATTGATACATGTGCAAGAATGTACCCAACCGCAGGGACACAGTACTTCAGGTTCTCACGAAAGATATAAGACGGAATCTAGATTGGATTGGGAAAGCGAGTTTGATTGCATCTTAAAGATGGAGGAGTGGATCATGGCCAATGCCATTCTTTCACAAGAAGAAATAGAAGAAATTGGAGCCAGTGCTAAACAAATTGTCAAAGATGGCATCAAACATGCATGGTCCATGTATGAAAATCCCATAAAGGAACAATGGGTAAAATTGGCAACCATTTTAGACAGTTTTCCAGATCAAGTCAAAGTTATAGATCAAATAAAAGAAGCAAGCTTAGAAATAAAAAAACTTCATAATCCATTCTACTCAGACCTTCATTCCATAGCCAGAAGGGTATTACATTTCTTGAGGACAAAAGGTTTACAAAATCAAGAATTAGCCGATTTTGTAATGGAAAGATCTATAAAGGCTGATATGGCATATCACAGTAAATTACACAGTGAAACGCCCAAAGCTGCCCTTACGCAAATACCTGTCAATCCTATTTATGACGAAAAACCAGCGCTCAAAACAGGTTATCAAATCATCAATGCATTTTTTGACCACGCCTTTGAAAAAAGAAAAGACTTAATAGCCTTTGGTGAAGATTTAAGGCAATCGGTGACGTAAATCAAGGATTTGCTGGATTGCAAGAAAAAATATGGCAATAAAAGAATCATGGATACGGGTATCAGGGAATGGACCATTATTGGCCAAGCCTTGGTGCATCTATGAGAGGTATAAAACCAATTGTAGAAATACAATATCTGGATTATTTAGGATATGCTTTTTCTCCTTTGTCAGACGATGTGGCAACGTTGAGATATCGTACAGATGGTCTACAGAGAGCCCCAATGATTGTAAGGACAAGAGGACACAGACTTGAAGGTTTGGCATGCTGGTTCCAATGGGCATGATTATCAATGGCATGAGAGGTATTTATCTATGTGTGCCGCACAATTTCGTTCAATGGCTGGAATGTATAACACACTCTTAGATTCTGATGATCCAGGAATTGTTGTTGAATGTCTCAATGCGTACAGACTCAAGGAAAGAGTACCAAGTAATTTAAGTGAAATAAAGCTTCCTTTGGGTGTTCCGAATGTACTATTGGAAGGTAAAGATGTGACGGTAGTGACATATGGAGCTAGACACAAAATGGTTATAATTACCTGGACAGTAAACCAATATGTTTGTCTGCCAAAGATCATAGAACGCCCTATGGAAGTGATGGTGATTATTATACCAAACCAAATCCTGATACCGTTTTTGAAGCGATTTACAAAATGATGCATGAATCAAATCCTTTTATACCTTTAATGAATTAAAGAATTAATATTAAATAAGTATTAAATTACATTTTTATATAATGTAATTTTCATTTTGACCTTCAAAAGTCTATTTTGAATTAAATAACATTACCATTATGTCAACAAAATCGTTGATCATTATTCCTACTTACAATGAATCTGAAAATGTGCTAGATATCATAGCTGCTGTATTGGAGTTGGATAATAGATTTCACGTGTTGATAGTCGACGATAATTCACCAGATGGCACTGCTGCTCTTGTTTCACAAGTCCAGCAATCTGAGCCCAGGATACATCTACTCAAACGCGCAGGAAAGCTTGGTTTGGGCACTGCATATCTTGAAGGATTTTCATACGGCTTGAAAAATGGTTTTGAATACCTTTTTGAAATGGATGCTGATTTTAGTCACAATCCCAAAGACTTATTGAGGTTACATGAGGCCTGTGAAATCAATCACGCTGACTTGGCAATAGGCAGTAGATATGTGTCTGGAGGCGGACTGAAAGACTGGACCTTTGATAGAATATTGTTATCACGAATGGCTTCCTTGTACGTCAGAGCCATTACAGGTATGCCAATAATGGATTCTACAGCAGGATTTAAATGTTATTCCGCTACCTTGCTTTCAAAATTTGATTTCAATAAGATAACGTGTAAAGGCTATGCCTTTCAAATAGAAATGAAGTATGCAGCATTTCTTAATGGTGCCAAAATAGTAGAAGTTCCCATCATATTCAAAGATAGGGAAAAAGGACAATCTAAGATGAATGGAAGCATCATCACAGAAGCCATCAAAGCGGTAATAGACATGAAGCGCAAGTCCATGCGAAGCTATTATAAATTCTCCTAAAGTGGAATATGTAAATATCTGACATACAGACAATTACAACCCATTCTTTTCATTCATTTTCTATACTTTTTAATTGATTTTATGGGTATAATTGCTTATATTTGCAACTTTGTTCTTAAACAATATATTAAAAATATATAAATGTCAGATAATCAAAGGATTGTGCCGATAAACATCGAGGATGAGATGAAGTCGGCTTATATCGATTATTCAATGTCCGTCATTGTATCCAGGGCATTGCCAGATGTAAGAGATGGTTTAAAACCAGTACACAGAAGAGTGTTATATGGAATGCATGAATTGGGTGTGACCTATAATAAAGCTCATAAAAAGTCTGCAAGAATTGTTGGGGAAGTATTAGGTAAATATCACCCACATGGTGATTCATCTGTATACGACGCAATGGTGAGGATGGCACAAACGTGGTCACTCAGATATAAATTGGTTGATGGTCAAGGTAACTTCGGAAGTATGGATGGAGATAGTCCAGCTGCGATGAGGTATACTGAGGTCAGGATGGACAAGATTACGGATGAAGTATTAGCAGATCTTGAAAAAGAAACTGTAGACTTTTCTCTCAATTTTGATGATACTTTGACTGAACCAACGGTCATGCCATCAAGGATTCCAAATTTATTGGTAAATGGCGCCTCTGGTATTGCAGTGGGTATGGCCACCAATATGCTTCCACATAATCTCACAGAAGTCATTGATGGTATCAAAGCAACCATTGATGATCCTGAAATCACCATTGAACAATTAATGCAATACGTAAAAGCCCCAGACTTTCCTACAGGAGGAACTATTCTTGGGTATGCTGGCGTAAAAGAGGCTTTTGAAACGGGTAGAGGCAGGGTTGTTGTAAGAGGTAAAGCAATTATTGAAACAGCCAACAACGGCCGTGAAACCATCATCATCAATGAAATTCCTTACCAGGTCAATAAGGCAAGTCTCGTAGAGAAAATTGCTGAATTGATGTCTGAAGGTAAAATAGAAGGTATATCCGACATCAGGGACGAATCAGACAGAACTGGTCTCCGGGTAGTGGTTGAAATCCGCAAAGATGCCATGGGTAGTGTAGTATTAAGCAAATTATATAAATACACTCCTCTACAATCTTCCTATGGAGTAAACAACATCGCATTGGTAAATGGTAGACCTAGATTGCTCAATTTGAAGCAATTAATGGTAGAATTTATCAAATTTAGAATCGAGGTTGTTGTAAGACGCACTCGATTTGACCTTAGAAAGGCACAGGAAAGAGCGCATATTTTAGAAGGATTATTGATTGCATTGGCAAATATCGATGAGGTAATTGCCATCATCAGAAATTCTGCAACCGTGGATGAAGCCAGAGAAAAATTGGTAGCTACGTTTGAATTGTCAGAAATCCAGGCAAAGGCCATCTTGGAAATGAGATTGTCAAGATTGGTAAGTTTGGAAGTTGACAAAATCAAAGCAGAATACGATGAACTCCAAAAAACTATTCAGTATTTACAATCAATTTTGGATAGTGAAGAACTACAGAAAGAAATCGTCAAAACTGAGTTAGACGAAGTAAAAGAGAAATTTGGGGATGCAAGGATGACTGACATTCACTATGCGGATGATGAAATTTCGATTGAGGACCTTATTCCAAACGAACAAGTTGCCATTACCATCTCACACCAAGGTTATATCAAGAGAACAAAACTTACTGAGTATAAGCAACAATCCAGAGGTGGAAGAGGGTCTCGAGGTAGTAAAACAAAAGATGAAGATTATATAGAACATTTATTTGTTGCAACCAACCATAATTACATTTTACTCTTTACCGAATTGGGACGATGCTTCTGGTTGAGGGCCTTTGAAATTCCTGAAGCACAGAAAACTTCAATGGGTAAAGCCATTCAAAACTTGGTTCATATTCCTAAGGAAGATAAAGTAAGAGCTTATATTATGATAGAAGACCTTACGGATGAGGCCTATATCAATAGCCACTATTTGGTATTCTGTACTAAAAAAGGTGTCATTAAGAAAACCATTGTTGAGGCATTCTCAAGACCACGTATCAATGGTATCAATGCAATCACGATCCATGAAGGTGACCAATTGTTGGAAGTAAAACTTACAAATGGTCAAAGTGAAGTGTTACTTGCGAATAAGAACGGTAGAGCTATCAGATTTAATGAAACCAAAGTAAGAGCGATGGGTAGATCTGCTGCTGGTGTTTCGGGTATGAAATTAGATGACGAAAATGATGAAATCATCGGTTTAGTCACGGTTGATCCTACCGATCCAACAACAACTATTTTGGTAATATCTGCAAAAGGTAATGGCAAGCGAAGCAGTTTGGAAGACTATCGTGTAACTAATAGGAGCGGCAAAGGGGTCAAAACACTTCAGATTTCAGATAAAACAGGAAATACCGTAGCGATGAAGTCTGTAAATGATGATGACGATCTATTGATTACTACTTCAGATGGTATCATCATTAGGATGAATGTCAGCGATATCAGAGTCAGTGGAAGAGCAACACAAGGTGTGAAAGTCATTCGATTGGATGGGAATGACTCAATTGCTGATGTTGAAGTGATGAAACGTGCAGAGGAAGAAGAACTGATAGAAGATGCAGAAATCATTGTTGAGGAGCAAATTGTCAAAGACAATGATCTAATTGTACCAGATTCGACCGGCGAAGAAGAATAATTTAAGATTGTATTAGTTAATTTTAACAAGAAATAAACATTTTTTAAACATAGTCTTCGTCAAAAGGATATTAAATCTTTATTTTGAAACTTAATTATTAAAAGAGAGAAAAAATTTCTATTCAAATGAAAAAACTCACATTTCTATTTTTGTCATTTGTTATGGCATTTTCCTTAAATGCTCAAGATGGTAAAAAGAAACTCAAAGAAGCCACAAAAGAATTGGCAACATACAAGCAGAATGTAGCTGCTAACAGTGCAAACCTAGACAATGCAATCAAATTGCTAAATGAAGCTTTTGCAGATCCTATGGTTTCTGCGGATCCTGACGCCCTGAATACCAAAGGAGAATTGTACAATTCTGTCATTGATGCCAATTTTGTAGAAGGACTAAAAAATCCAAATCACAAAAATGCAATGCCACAAGCGGCTATTTTGGCAACGGATGCATATGAAATGGCTCTAGCTAAAGCTGTCAAAAAAGGTCAAACCAAAGATGCATTGAAAGGATTGGTCATCGCGGAAACAAACCTTTACAACACAGGTGCAACGGAGTATGATGCAAAAGAATATGCAAGTGCTTTCCGTAATTTTGAAAAAGCAATCAAGATTTCAGATGTTTTGAAAGCAGCTGGAGAAAAATCAAGATTGGATGACAAAATGTTGAAAGATGAACTTTATTATTTCACAGTAATTGCAGGAAGTCTTGGTGAAATGACCAAAGAAATTAAGCCATATGCCATGTATCTTTATGATAATAATACTGATAAGCCATATATCTACCAACTTTTGCATGAAATGAACACTGAAGGTGGTGATGATGCAGCTGCAGAAAAATTCTTGCTTGAAGGTAGAAAGAAATTTGCTGGGGATTCAGGTTTGTTGTTTGCAGAAATCAACTATGCTTTGAAGAAAGGAAGACTTACAGAATTAATAGACAAATTGAAATTAGCTTCTGAATTAGAACCAGATAACTTAGGTATTGTCAATACATTGGGAAGTGTAAATGAGCAATTGGCTAAAAAAAGCCTTGAGGCAGGTGATACGGTAAAGGCTGGAGAATACAATGCAGAAGCATTGAAGTATTACGAAATGGTAATGGCAAAAGACCCAACTAATTTCGACGCTCCTTACAACATTGGTGCTTTCTATTATAACTCTGCTGCTAAAATGGCAGATAGAGTAAACGGTTTTGCACAGGATTATTCAGCTGCCGGAACTAAAAAGTACAACGCCGCTAAAGCTGAAATGGCTGCTATGTTTGAAAAAGCTTTACCTTATTTCTTGAAAAGTGAAGCAATTAATCCTAAGGATCCAAACACATTGATAGCCTTAAAGGAAATTTATGTAAGAATTGGACAAATGGATAAATCCAAGGAATACCAAACAAGATATGAAGCATTAGGCAAAAACTAAAAATTGCCTTTTATAGATCAAACAAAAGCTCATGCTCAATAAGAGGATGGGCTTTTGTTGTTTATGGAAGAACCAAATACAAAGTTATTGGTGAAATTTGCAACAAGTAGAAGGACTATTTTATTTACTTTTCGTAGATATAGTTATCAAAAACGTACTTTTGTAGGGAATTTTAAATATCTAAACAAAATCTTGATTATATGAATTTTGACCTAATAGTAATAGGTAGTGGTCCGGGCGGATACGTTGCAGCTATAAGAGCAGCTCAGTTGGGCATGAATGTAGCGATTGTCGAAAGGGAAAGTCTGGGAGGTATTTGTTTGAACTGGGGATGTATTCCCACAAAAGCACTTTTGAAAAGTGCACAAGTATTTAATTACATTCAGCATTCTGAAGATTATGGTATAAAAGTTACGGATTCTAAAGCAGATTTCGGGGCAATGGTTTCAAGATCAAGAGGAGTTGCCGATGGAATGAGCAAAGGTGTCACCTTTTTGATGAAGAAAAATAAAATTACTGTCATCAATGGAAATGCTACACTAGCGAGAGGTAAAAAAGTAGTTGTAACGGATGCAGAAGGCAAGAAAAAGGAATATTCAGCGGATCATATCATTGTGGCAACCGGGGGAAGAGCAAAGGAACTACCAAATTTACCAATAGATGGGAAAAAAATCATTGGTTATAGAGAGGCTATGACCCTTGGCACTCAACCCAAAAAGTTGGTTGTGGTAGGAGCAGGAGCTATCGGCGTAGAATTTGCGTATTTCTACCATTCAATTGGAACAGAAGTTACGATCGTGGAATTCATGGATCAAGGTCTTCTGCCTAGAGAAGATGCTGATATCTCTAAAGAACTTACTAAAATTTACACCAAAGCAGGTATTGTTACCAAAGCAGGATGGGCTGTTGAAAAAGTTGATACTGCTGGTGACGGTTGTAAGGTTTATATCAAAGCCAAAAAGGATGGCAAGGAAGAAGTGATAGATTGTAATGTTGTTTTATCTGCAGCTGGTGTTACACCAAATACTGAAAATATTGGACTGGAGTTATTAGGAATAGAAACAGAAAGAGGAATGATAAAAGTGGATGAATACTACAGAACCAACGTTTCTGGTATTTATGCCATCGGTGATGTCATACCTACACAAGCCTTGGCCCACGTGGCAAGCGCGGAAGGTATAACTTGTGTAGAAAAAATTAAAGGTATGCATGCTGAAGCGATTGACTATGGAAATATTCCTTCTTGTACATACTGTTGGCCAGAAGTTGCAAGCGTAGGACTTACAGAAACAGCCGCCAAAGAAGCTGGTTACGAACTAAAGGTAGGTAAATTTCCATTTTCAGCATCCGGTAAAGCAAGTGCGGCTGGGTCTAAGGAAGGATTTGTAAAAGTTATATTTGATGCTAAATATGGTGAGTTACTTGGGGTTCATATGATAGGAGCAAATGTGACAGAATTGATTGCAGAGTGTGTCACAGCCAAAAAATTGGAGACGACGGGACATGAAATTATCAAGTCAATACATCCACATCCTACCATGAGTGAGGCCATTATGGAGGCTGCTGCTGCCGCATATGATGAAGTTATTCACCTCTAAGAATTGTTAACAGAATTTTAATGACGAAGAAAGAAACGTATTGGCACAATATTCGTCTTATATTTGTTTAGCAAATGAGTTGATTATTCATTGTAAATTTTTTATATTTGTTTAAAAATAATTCCATACAGATGAGAAAAGTACTTTTTTTAAGTGTGATGTTCACATTTTTGGGTCTGGGTCTTAATGCACAAGCAATAGAAGATGTAGCCGCACCACCGCCATCAAAAGCAAAAATGATCTTTGGCGAAGGAGAATCTGATGTAACATTGGATTACGGTGTTATTGAGAAAGGAGCAGATCCTTTGAGACTTGTGTCGTTTAAAAATGACGGAATCGAGCCATTAGTAATCAACAATGCAAGAGGTTCTTGCGGTTGTACTGTTCCTGTTTGGCCAAAAGATCCAATTCTTCCTGGACAAACAAGCAATATCGAAGTAAGATATGACACCAACAGAATTGGTAAATTCACCAAAACTGTTACCATCACAACCAATGAAGGTAAAGAACACTACATCAGAGTTCAAGGTGAGGTTCTTGAGAAAAAAGCAGATGAAGCTGTTCCTGCAAGCGCTCCTAATGTAATCAAAGGAGGAAAATAGTTTGCGGTAATGCAAGATATTTAAACCCCGACTTTTTAAAAAGGTCGGGGTTTTTTATTTATAAGGTAGTCGAAACAAAAAATAATCATTCATGCTCATTTTACTTTCTCCTTCAAAGTCCCTAAACTTTGAAAATACAACAAATGAATACCCGACAACATTGCCATTTTTCAGATCAAAATCTTTGGAGCTTGTCAAGATTATGCAATCAAAATCTGTAAAGGACCTCATGGAAATGATGGAAATTTCAGAAAGTATTGCCGTTGAAAATGTGCGCAGATTTAAAAATTATAAAGCTCGTTTCCCTGACAATCAATCAAAAGCTGCCATTTTTGCTTTTGACGGCGATGTTTATACAGGTCTTGATGCTTATACGCTTTCAGAGGAAAATGTCTATTATGCCAATGATCATGTGAGAATTTTGTCAGGTTTGTATGGAGTTTTAAAACCATTGGACAAAATGCAAGCTTATCGATTGGAAATGGGCAGGAGATTAGTAACTTCCCTTGGAAGCAATTTGTACCATTTTTGGGGTGATGAAATTGCGAAGACCATAAAGAAAGATTTAAAAAATTCAGGACAAGAGCAGTTTATCTTAAATTTAGCATCTGATGAATATTTTAAAGCAGTCAATCAAAAAGTTTTAAAAGCGGACATTTTAAATATCAACTTTAAAGAGGAAAGGAATGGTAAACTCCAATTCATTTCTTACAATGCCAAAAAAAGTAGAGGTCAGATGGCCAGGTTTGTCATCAACCACAAAATAGAAAAGAAAGAGGACCTCAAATCGTTTGACGTGGATGGATACAGATTCATTTCAGAGGCTTCTACAAAAAATGAATGGTTGTTTGTGAAATGATCATTTTTGGAATTAATAGTCATAATTTGAGGGAAGATCGTAAGAACAAATATAGTTATGGTTGTGGTATGAGCTATTTGCGGATAGTTAACATTAAAAAATCATGAGTAAATAGCCTTCCATTAAAATTAAATACATTCATTAAACAAATAGGTATCTGATTCCTATCTTTGTTGGAGACAGTTCCCACAACATCATGGTTAGAAATATTTCGTTATTTGTCCTATTTACAGCAATAGCTTTGTTATTGGGATTTTTTTTCAATGGGAACATTTCCATTCCAAATGTACCTCTACCTGCATTGGGAAAATTCTTAAATCCAAATACAGGAGTTTGGAATAATGCAAGGAAAGAATCAGCTACGAGTTCCAAAAACTTTAAAGTTTCTGATGAAATTGAAATTATTTTTGATGAAAGAGCTATTCCTCACATATTTACAAAAAACCATTTGGATGCATTGTTCGCAGAAGGATATTTAGAAGCCTCAAATCGCCTTTTCCAAATGGATTTCATTTCAAGGGCGACAATGTCCAAATTGTCTGAAGTTCTTGGGACAAGTGCTCTACCAATGGACCTAGAAAGGTTGCGAAAAGGAACCGCAATTGCTGCAGATATAGCTGTGGCACAATTGACTAAGCAACCGCAATCTTTGAAAGCAGTGGAAGCATACGTGGCAGGCGCAAATGCTTACATATTGAATTTAAAACCTAAGGACTATCCCATTGAATACAAATTATTAGGTTTCAAACCAGAACCATGGTCCGTACATAAAGTTGCTGAAGTAACTGCCTTCATGACTGATGTGCTCACCGGAACTTTTGACGTAAGACAGAGCAACGCAAAAGGATTGATGGGAGAAAAATTATACAATGATATTTTTACCGATTATCCAAGTGGTGACATACCCGTCATTCAAAATGGAAACCAGCCCAAAGAATTGGTAGAACGGTCAATTTACGATCCCAAAACTGAAGGACTTACTATTAAATCAGCTTATTTGCATAATAAACCTCACGGTATTGGGTCGAATAACTGGGCAATTACCGGCGAC
This sequence comes from Saprospiraceae bacterium, assembly GCA_016715105.1. GTDB lineage: Bacteria > Bacteroidota > Bacteroidia > Chitinophagales > Saprospiraceae > JADKBO01. The sequence goes on from JADKBO010000022.1 coordinate 107,075, forward strand.
AAAAGTGCTACTGGCAAAGCGATTTTGTGTAGTGATCCACATTTGATGCTCAGTTTACCTGCCATCTGGTATGAAATGCACATCAACACGCCAGATTATAATGCCTATGGTGTTTCTGTGCCCGGAATTCCAGGCATATTTATAGGTTTTAATGAAAATATCACTTGGTCAGAAACCAATGTAGGTTCTGATGTCCTTGACCTTTATAAAATTACTTGGAAAGATGGTAATAGAAATGAGTACTTAGTAGATGGTAAATACAAACCAGTCAAAAGGAAAATTCAAGAGATAAAAATAAAAGGTGGAGATTCTGTATTTGACACGACTCATATTACAGATTTTGGCCATATAAGATTTTATTCAGAAGATGCGAAGAATGACCTTGCAGCCCATTGGGTAGGCACAGATAGTTCATTTACATTTGACATTTCGCTGTTTACAAGAATGATGAAAGCCTCAACTATTGATGAATGCAACACCATTCTAAAAGATTACTCAGCTCCGGCTCTCAATTTTTTGATGGCTGATAAAAATGGGCAAATTGCATTGCGAGTTACAGGCAAACTTCCTGCAAGAGCAGAAGGAGATGGCAAAACCATAGAAGATGGTACCAACAGCAATAATTTGTGGAAAAATTACATTCCCTATGAGCAAATGCCTTATGACGAAAATCCAGCTCAAAATTATTTGACTTCTTCCAACCAGCGCTCCATCAGCCCAGATTATGGCTATTATTTCAGCGGAAGGTTTGAGCTTTTCAGAAATCAACAAATACATGAAATCCTCAGAAATACTGAAAAGGCTACCGTAAAGGAAATGAAAAGTATGCAGGGTAACAGTGTGTCGGCCAAAGCTAGAGCAATGACTCCTGTATTTCTTAAATTAGCAAATGCTGAGGACAGAAAATTCCTAAAACCATTGGAAAACTGGGATTATGATTTTGCCAAAAATGAATTGGCACCTGCATTATTTGACACTTTATATGACTTGGTATTAGAAAATACATATGAAGAAGTATTTAAACATAGGGAATATGATTTGCCAAAACCCAATGAACAAAGATTCATTGAACTTGCAAAAACAAATGGCAACCACCAGATTTTTGATATGGAATCTACAAAGGACAAGAAAGAATCTTTTGCAGATGTGCTCAATTATAGCATCGCACAACTCAGAAGAAAAGATCAAGTTTATAATCCTAAACCTTGGGGTAAGTCAAGAGATGTAAGTATTCAGCATATCACGAAGTTGCCAGCCTTCTCTGCCATGCATTTGGATATTGATGGCCAGATAGATTGCATCAATGCGCAACAGGCAGGGTGGGGACCTAGCTGGCGTATGGTTGTCAGTTTGGATGACAAGATAGAAGCTTGGGGAGTATATCCGGGAGGACAAAGCGGCGATCCAGCCAGTAAACACTATCGCAATTTTCTAGATAAGTGGGCGAGAAAAGAGCATTATAAGTTATACTTTGTTAAAACAAAAGCGGAATTATTGGATAATACGGTAACAACCTGGACGATAAAACCCGACGTAGTAAAATCAAAAATATGAAAGGTACAAGACTCTCTGTTTCAATTTTGCTCATTGCCATCACCATTTATTTTGGGGAAGAAAAATATGGATGGTGGATCAGTGCGGTAACTTGTTTTGTTTGTGGCATATTTTTAATCAAAAAAGGGTACACCTCTTTTATCCTTTCTTTTGTAACTTGTTTCATGGCATGGACATTTATAGCTTATTTTAAGGACTATGGTGCAGAAGTAAGTATCGCTGTTTTGGTGTCAGAAATATTTGGTGGGATTGGCGTTCTTCCAGTATATTTAATCACTGGTCTGATAATTGGGCTAGTTGGGGGATTTTCTGCCATAAGTGGAAATTATTTTTCGAAAATTGGAGTTGATTTGATTGAAAAAGGATTTATAAAGATATGAGAAAGAAAATAAACAACCTGCCATTACCTGCAAAACAAGAATTGTTTTTGACAATATTAAAATCACTTTTTAATATGGCCATCTTGTTTTATATCAACATCAAATTTAGTCCAGGTTTTATGTGGTGTGTTTTCCCCATATTTTTTATGACCTTAAAACTGGCAAGGAAAGTAATGCACTTGAAAGCCCAGCATCCTACAAAGGAAGAATCTTTTGACGAACATATGGATTTGAAAGAAATTCATCGCGAAGAGATGCGTACAGGAAAAGGTTGGAAGGAATCTGATCTAGTATAATCATCAACTTTAGATGTTTGGAGTGCTCCCCGTAAGGTTTAAATATCCAAGAATTACCTTTTCGCATATTCAAGGTCTTTACAAAAGTTACCAACAACTAAGGTAGTTTTATCAACACATATATTTTATTGTAATATACTACAGATTAGTATTTATCATTATGCGTGATATTTTTGGTAAGGGTAAATTTCACCCCTGAAAAACTAGGCATTTAGTCAGCATCTATTTTGTTTCTTTGTAAAACATTTTGGCAAATTTAAAGTGCTGGAGGGCTTTTTTAAGCAGATGGCCAAAATGAAAATGTAAGAACTTATGCCTTATTTTCAACATTTAGAACCAAATTTTATCGATGATGAATCTGAAGATTCGTTGCTTTTAAAGAAAAATGCGGAACCATTTGTTGCAATACACACATTGGCCTTGTATGAAAGTATTGCCGGTGAAAAGTTCTCCAATCAATTGATGGTAAGAGCCAACCAAATTGTAAACAAAAGCACCCTTCATGCAAATCTAACTGATGGGATGGGTGAACAATCATCGCAAATTATAGAACCGATAGTTAAAAATCAAGATTTTATGACAAGAGAAGAAGCTTTGGTTGATTGGGTGGAAGAAAGTGTTTCTCAAGAAGATGTTGATAAAATTAAATCATTTGAATTCCAACCCAAGATAGTTTCTGACATAGAAAAGAGACAAGAGGGCAGTGAATCTAATGAGAATGAAGCGACTTATGTGGTGTTAAATCCAATTCATGAAAACAAGGATGACATCAAAAAAGCCAAAATAAAAAAGAAACTCAAGAAAAAGGATCTAAAATTCATCGTACAACCAGATGAAACAACTTCAGATTTTAATAGTTGGCTCAAAAACTTTAAACCAATAAAAGGAGGTCATTTACATACTTTATCCAAGATTGAGAAGAAGATGGACTCCAAAAGCAGTGTTGTGTTCTCTGCGGAGCAGTCTGTAAAGAAGAGTAATCAAATGGTTTCCGAGCCATTGGCCAAATTACTTGCTAGTCAGGGACATAATGATCAAGCAATTGAAATGTATAACAGATTAATTTTGAAATTTCCGGAAAAAAGTGCTTACTTTGCAACCCAAATAGAAAAACTTAAAAATAAAGGTTAGAAACAATGGTAAACTTTCTTACAATAATAATTGCAATCAACTGTATCTTGTTAATGGGTGTTGTTTTAATTCAAAATCCTAAAGGAGGTGGAGTAGACTCTACATTTGGTGGTGGAACCGCTAATAATCTTTTTGGTGCGAGTAAATCAACTGACCTGATAGAGAAAATAACATGGGGCTTAGCGATTGCTCTATTTGTACTTTGTATCATCACTGCAATCATTGTAAGTGGAGGTTCTGCTGAAATTCCACTACAATCACAACAATAAGTAGATAAGTAGTACTTAAGTAACAATATAAATGGGGATGTGTGAAAATGCATCCCCTTTTTTGTGCTTATTCCATAATGGCTAGGAACTTTTCCAACTATACATAATTACAGGTCAATTATACTAAAAACAAAAAAAGGTGGCACAATGTACCACCTTACAATTTTTCGATATTTTGTACCGAAGTCGGAAATAAATGAATTGCGTTTTATTATTTCAACTTAAAGTTGCCCTTACCAACTATAAAGCCATTGTTATAAATTTCCACATCATACATACCTTTTGTAATTGCTTGAGCCAATGTCCAATCAATACAAGCATTTGTATCTGTATTATTGTATTCTACATCACCAGAAGTAGAATATCTGATTTGGGTGTTGTCCAATTTATTGGTCAATACACCAGAACCTGAATCCTCAACTGCAACTGTTTCACCAGTAGGGCTGATTACTCTCACATAAAACTTCTTCTTTCCAGCTGGAGTCACCAAATTGGTTTCTGTTTTGATGCAGAATCTCAAAAGATCAACATTTTTTGCTTTTGATTCTTTGTCCAGTTTGCCGTTGCCTTTCACTTCAAAACCTGTTACCTCCATAAAGTTTACTTTGATGGCATTAGCCATATCAACTTTGCTTGAAAGTGTTTCATTCGTTTTACTCAATCCATCTTTTTCAGAAGCCAAAATAGCTCTTGCTTGTGCAATTTCTTCTTTAGCGATTCTTTCTGATTCCAAATCTGTTGCCAGAGTTTGATTTTGAGTAGACAAATTGGTGTTCTCAGAACTCAAAAATTGATTTTCTTCTGTAAGTTTATTGATTTGAGCAACATATTGCTCAGCTTGCGCTTTCAATACCTTCATTTCTTCTTTAGCCTTACCCAATTCTCTCTTAGACCAAATCAAATCGCTGATTTTAGCCTTCTGAGTTTCTAGTTCGTTTTTTTGGCTGTCTATCAATTCATTGAGCTCCTTATTGTCGCCTCTCAATTGCTCTAAACTTTCTAAAGCTGCTTGATAGTCTTGGTCCAATTCTGCCTGCGCTTTTGTCAAATCCTCAACCTGAGTAAGTTGAGCTACATTTTGTGTTTTCAATTGACTGTTTGAAAACCACTGGTAAGCATTTAAACCTAGTAAACCTATGATAGCTACTATTGCCCATGCTGTAAAATTCTGCTTTGATTTAATTGACTCCATATTAATTTGTGTTATTTTAGTGCTTAAACGTTGCAAATATTACGAATTATTTTCTCAATTTTATAGTTTTTGAAAGATTCAATGTTTACCACGAAATAAAAAGGTACGGGAAAACCCTTAAAAATGGCATATTCAAGTAAAAATTTGACCTCTACTTTGTTTCTAGATATAGAAACGGTCTCAGAATTTCCAGATTATGAAAGTCTACCTGCAGTATTTAAAGAACTGTGGGATAAAAAGGCGATCAGAATCAATCCTGAATCGGCAACCGATTTGTCGTTGAGAGAAAAAGTTTATAAAAACAATGCGGCTATCTACGCTGAATTTGGCAAAATTATCTGCATTTCGGTAGGTTATATCAATTCAGACAAACAGATCAGGGCTAAAAGCTTTGCAGGTCATGATGAAAAGCAAATATTAGAAGATTTTACCGATTTAATATCTCAACATTTTGATGATCCCAAATCTTATTTCTTTTGTGGCCACAATATTAAGGAGTTTGACATACCCTATATCTGTAGGAGGATGGTGAAACATGGAGTCACGATGCCACATATGCTTGACATCGCAGGTAAAAAGCCATGGCAAACAGAACAATTGTTGGATACATTGGATTTATGGCGTTTTGGGGATATAAAAGGTTATACAAGTTTGGCCTTAATATGTGCGGTTTTGGGAATAGAAAGTCCGAAGTCAGATTTGGATGGAAGTAAAGTAGGGGCTGTTTATTATGAGGATCAAGATTTGGAAAGAATAGTAAGCTATTGTGTAGAAGATGTAATTGCCACTATGAAAGTCATGTTTAAGTTTTTGAATGTGCCTATGATTGCAGAAGAAAACATTCAGATTATTCCTTGGAAAGAAGCAGACGTAGAATAATCTAAATTTTTAAAAAATCGATGAGTTCAGTAATGACTGTAGGATTTGCTTCTACAATTCTAGGATGTGAATCCCTTACGTAATCAATCAAACTTTGACGCATTTCTGGATTTTGTACATCAAAGGTTTTATCATAATAGCCTTTGATTTTTCTTTGCCTACTTGCTTCAAATAAGCTGACCGCACTTGCAACAGAAACATTGAGACTTTGTACCATCCCAAATGTAGGTATCATGAAATTCTGATCAGAAACGTGAAGTGCTTCTTCCGTGACACCATCCTTTTCATTGCCAAAAAGTAAAGCACACTTTTGAGTAAGGTCTATGTCGTACAAAGATTTGGCCTCTGCACCCAAATGAGTTGCAAAAATGGTATAACCTTCATTTTTAAGCTTGTCGATGCAACCAATCACGTCATCGTAGAAATGTATGTTGACCCATCTTTTCGCTCCTCTCGAAGCTTTTTTACCGATGTATTGTACGATTGAATTTTTGCTTGGCTCTGTGTATACGATATGTACATTGAGTACACCCACTGCTTCACAACTTCTGATGATAGCACCAACATTGTGTGGATCATGTACATTCTCCAGAATAACAGTGAGGTCATATTGTCTGTTGGCAACCAATGCCTTTATTTTTTTGATTCTCTCTTCCGTAAAAAGCATGAGGTTATAACCTTACGAATTTGTTACCCCTGAATTCGATGATGTTGAGATGTTTGTTTTCGTAGAACTGTATTTTTGAAAAGGAATCATCTCCTTCTTCATAAACAGGTCTTACATCATAGGAGGTCTGCAATAAATAGTCCTTTTCTTTCTGTAGACTTGGGGTGAAATTTTTACCATATTTGATCAAAGCATTACCCAGATAAGTCATCACATCATATCCTTCAAATGCGTCTGCTGCAGGGATGGTTTTATATTGCTGATAAAAATTGCGCGTAAATTCCTTTACATTTTCATTGTCTTTTTCAACAAAATCGGGAACTACTAGCCTCATTTTGAGACCACTATAAAACTGAAACCCTATTTTTTCACTATCAAGGATAAAAGGCATTCCGTAAACCGTGACATTTTTGTTATTCCTTTCTCCCAAAAGTTTGGTCATGGCTGCAACGAGATAGTTTTCATCATTATAGGAATAATTGGGAAATATAAAAACGGTTTTGCCAGCATCGATTTTACTTTTGAAAACATCATTTTTTTCAACCAAAGTAGCCTCTTTTACTAAGATTTCTGCAAAAGGTCTATCGCCCTTTTTGGGTAAATGAGCTTTTGCTACCTGTTGAAAATAGTCAAACCATTTGATGTCTGATCCATTGTCTCTTCCGACAAGAACTACCTGATCTGATAAACCTGATTGGACGACGTGCTCAATGATGCTGTTGTAGTGTTCTCTAATGTTTGGCTTTAGTTGAATGTAATAGGGATTTGCCTCACTTGCTTTACTTGTAGAATACCACGGAGAAACCACAGGAATTTGATTTTCCTTTCCGAAATTCATCACAGTCTGCAGGTCATTTTTTGTAGATTCTGATGAAGCTGACGCATAAGGACCAATGATGAGATCCCATTTTTTTTGCAGGGAACTTCTATAAATTCCTTCCTTTGTGTCAATAACATCTATTTCAAATTTGGAACCCAGCTCTTCCAGCTTTTGACCCGCTAGCTTCACACCACCATAATATTGTATAAATCGCAAATTTTCCCGATTGTCAATTACACCGGAAGAGGCATCGAGCGGGAATAGAAGTGCAATGCGATAAGTTTGTTTGATATAATCGGCTGGCCCCATCTTCGGATCCTTATCTTTTACAGGATCAACAACCTTGGGTGTGGAAATTACCGTATCTACTTTGGTAGGTGTAGGTTCTTTTCCCTTATTCTCATCATCGCCTTTGATAATTTGAACTTTATCCTTAGACTTTTTGGAAGTACTGCAGGCAACAACCATGCTCATTAAGGCGAATAAAAAGATTACACGAAGTGATAATGTAATATGCATAAGTTTGGTCATCAAAAAGTACAATTTATGCGAATATAACGCAATTGAGTGATTTTCAAATGTATAACATTGGGATTCTGGAGGTTCCTTATTTTTATTAAGTCAGGAAATTTGCTATTCAAAACAAATAAAAAGTTGTTGTTGTCTCTTGCAATTGGATTATTCCCACTCAATGGTAGCTGGTGGTTTTGTGCTGATGTCATAAACCACTCTATTGATACCTTTCACGTTGTTAATGATTTCACTAGATACTTCAGCTAGAAATTCGTGGGGCAATTTTGACCATTCAGCGGTCATGCCATCAACAGAATTTACACACCTGAGGGCAATTGTAAATTCATAAGTCCTTTCATCACCCATTACACCTACAGATTGTACTGGTAACAAAATAGCTCCAGCCTGCCAAACTTCATCATACAAATTCCATTGTCTCAATTTATTGATATAGATTGCATCTGCCTCTTGGCAAAGTCTGACTTTCTCTTTACTAATGGCACCTAATACTCTGATGGCCAATCCCGGTCCTGGAAATGGATGTCTACCTATCAAGTTTTTATCTAAGCCCAATTCTTTACCTACTCGTCTTACTTCATCTTTAAAGAGCATTCTGAGCGGTTCCACAATTTTTAATCTCAACTTATCTGGTAATCCACCTACATTGTGATGAGACTTGATCGTCACACTAGGTCCGTGTACAGACACAGACTCGATGACATCTGGATAAATTGTTCCTTGAGCTAGCCAATTTACATCAGTAATTTTATGTGCTTCACGTTCAAAGACTTCTATAAACACCCGACCAATCGCTTTTCTTTTGGTTTCTGGGTCTGAGACTCCATCCAATTGTGAGAGAAAATCATCAGAGGCATCTACTCCAATGACATTGAGGCCCATGTGTTTGTAAGATTCCAGAACGGTGTGAAATTCGTCTTTTCTCAAAAGACCATTATCTATGAAAACACAGTATAAATTTGTCCCGATGGCTTTATGTATGAGTGATGCTGCCACGCTACTATCTACACCACCGGATAATCCAATAATACTTTGTCATTGCCAAGAGTCTCTTTGAGTTCGGTTACTTTTTCTTCTACAAAAGATGCAGGTGTCCACTCACCTTTGAGACCAGCGATGTCAAAAACAAAATTTGAAAGTAGTTGCATACCTTCCAAACTATGGGTTACTTCAGGGTGAAATTGAATGCAATAAATGGGTTTATCATAAGCATCTTCTTTGCTTTTGAATGCTGCAACGGGGATGCCATCAGTATTAGCAATCAATTCAAAGTGAACGGGTAGGGCAGCGATGGTGTCACCATGACTCATCCATATTTGGGAACCATCACTCATATTTTTGAACAAGGCACAATCATGGTCGAGAATATTCATTTTAGCCTTGCCATATTCTCTTTTTTCTGATTTCAAAACCCTGCCACCCAATTGCTGGGCAGTCATTTGCGCTCCATAACAAACGCCTAGAATGGGATATTTACCAATAATTGCAGATAAATCCAAGTATAAAGCATTTTCATCGAGTACAGAAAAAGGACTACCTGAAAGGATAAATGCGTCTACATGGCCAAGTTCGCTGAGGTCTTTATTGTACGGGAATATTTCACAAAATACATTCAATTCTCTCAACCTTCTGGCTATCAATTGAGTATACTGTGAGCCAAAATCTAATATAACAACTTTTTCTTTCATGATCACTGGATGTATTGGCAATTTAATTCATATAAAATAATAGTGCCTATTTCAACTTTATAGAAATTGTGAGACTATTTAAACAAATCGTATTTAATATCTGACATTAAAAGGCCGATAAGTTCTTTCACTTCTTTCAAAGTTTGTTGAGCTTTTTTCCTGATTACCTCAGAAGATGCTTTCACCGCTTCTTTGATGGCTTTTTTGTCGGCATTTAGTGCAGCCTTCTCTGCTCTAAAAATAGCAGTCATATCTAGTAAAACTTTTGCGGTGGCCTCCTTAAGGTCTACATACTTCAAAGATCCATTGGCGTAGTCTTGTTGAAGTGCGTTGTATGCATCCATAGCACCTGCTGCTTTCATCATTTCGAAAAGATTCTCGACACCTTCACTCATCTTACCGTCTGTAACTTCACCCAAATCGGTAACGGCAGATTTGATTTGTTCGGTAATCCTTTCTGGCTCTGCAAACAATGAGATATAATGTTTCTCACCTGCAGATTTTGACATTTTTTGAAGATCTGCTGTTGATTTTATTTTCGGAGTAGCGGTATAAAGACCTTCTGGAAGTACAAAATATTCCTTACCTGCTTGATTATTAAATCTTTGTGCAATGTCTCTGGTCAACTCTAAGTGCTGCTCTTGATCTTTACCAACTGGAACATAATCTGCCTTATATATCAAAATATCTGCAGATTGCAAAACTGGATAGTCTAAAAGGCCTACGGAAATAAATTCTTCTTTGCTACTTTCAGAAATTTGCGAACTTTTGTCTTTGAATTGTGTCATTCTTGTCAATTGTCCATACGAACAAAAGCAATTGAAGATCCAACCAAGTTCTGTATGTTCGGGGACCAAAGACTGGACAAACAAATTCTCTGCTTTCACACCAACAGCCATGAGATTGGTGATCAATTCCCATGTATTGTTTCTCAATTTCGCAACATCATAAGGCATTGTCATGGCATGATAATCTACCACTCCATAAATGCATTCATAATCTTTTTGAAGATTAACCCAGTTTTGGACAGCTCCAAAATAATTGCCCAAGTGCATATCTCCTGTAGGCTGAATACAAGAGAGTACGGTTTTCTTATCCATTTAATATTTCTATATCGTACTAAAGAAGGTGCAAATTTAGAAGATATGTTGGAAAAATATTATAAATGAAGGAATTGTTTGTTGTACAATAAATTCCAATTTCAATATGAATAAGAAAAAACCTTTTGTAAGTAGTTTTAGAATTGATGAAAGCCAAGAGATACAAATCCAAGCACTTCAGGAAGTGATTCTCTCCAATAAGTCCAGGTATGACCACCTTGCCTCACCCTGTATTCGTGAGGAATTTCAGCTTTTTTCAACGCAATGTGCATCAAAGCATTTCCTTCAAATAAAAAGTCATCATCACCACAATCAATGAACCATCTTACCTTTTTGAGATCAGCTGCAGGTAGTGTTTTGACCAATTCTGTTGCACTATGTTTTGCATAATATGCTTCTAATTGGGCTTCAGTTCCTGCCATGTTGCGGTTAGCAAGTTGTGCTTTGAAGGCTTCCATTGACAATGGACCGGTATAAGCACTCAATGGACAAGCAGCAGAAAACATGTCTGGTCTATGTAAGGCGTACATGAAAGAGCCACCACCACCCATTGACAATCCGGCAATTGCTCTGAAACGTTTGCTGGCTTTGATTCTGAATTTTTTCTCAACTTCAGGTATCAATTCATCAAAGAAAAAGTCTTCATATTTCCAGGCATTATCTGGACTGTTGAAATATCCTCGCACTTTTGTGTCTGCGTCTGGCATGATGATGATCATCGGGGTAGATTTGCCATCCGCAATCGCTTTATCGGTTATTTGTAAAACTTCACCAAATTGGACCCAACCCGTGTGGTCATCTCCGGCACCATGTAATAAATACAAAACAGGATAAGATCGCTCTGAAGTATAATAATCAGGTGGAAGATATACGGCATATTTCCTTTCCATTCCTAGTATTTTACTAACTACAGAAAGATTGTCCATTACTTTACCGCTTTGAGATATTCCTAAGAAGGGTAAAAAGAGAAATAAGAGGATAATTTTTTTCATCAACTGTGCTTTTCGATTTGACTTTATTGTCACATCCAAGATAGTGATTGAGGTCAAATCAAAAAAGTAATACTGTGTTACAAGTTGAATATTATGAAATTATTAAGACAATTTGACAAAGAGCTACAATCATATTTAAACGCCAATAACCTATATTTTTTGAAAGTCAAGCCTTTCCAAGTGTAAAGTAAATTCTACTTCAAGCTGATTTTTTACTTTGATGGTTCCAGCCATTTTTGTAGGCGCTTCCAAACCAAAGTCTGAAAAACAAATTTGTGCCTTTCCTTTTAATTGTTTTGAAGTGCTGTTGCATTCAGATCCGTAAAGATTGATCATCATTTTGCGTTTTTTACCAGCCAATTCAATTTCAGTTGAAGTTACAATGAGTTTATTATTAGTGATGCTGGAAAGTTGGTCAGATAGATTTAAGAAATTGATGATCATATTGGGGTGGCAATTTGCTTGCAATGTTTTGAGCAAATCTTTGGTCATCATTTTGTTTTTACAATTGAATCGATGCAAATTGATAGACATCACACATTCAATATCCAAAGAAGCGTTTTTATTGGTTTTGATATAAGATAGGGTGTCAGTTTGGCCAAATGAAGGGACCAAACAAGTAAAAGAATTGACATTTGTTTTGCCGTAGACAACCAGGCTGCTTTCTGGTTTGATCAACCATACTTCAGCATTCAAGGCGTCTTTATTAATGTCACTTGGCTTGAAAGACAAGAACAAAAAGAGGGCTATGATTATTTTGTATGACATGATTTGTAATTTTTTTTGAAAAAAAGTTGTCTGTTTAGCTATTCCCAATTTTGATCAAGAGAGCCGTGTTTGACTTAAATTGTTTTAATTTTTTGATTCAAAAGTAAAAAGCTGATTTGTAGCGATAAAAGAGAGAAGTTGGACACTTTCACAAGCATCCAACTTCTCCATCATTTGATTCAAGGAATTCGTAAACACAAGCCAAAAGCAATCATATTTGTTAGTTTTCAGTCCATCAATCATTGACTTTCAAAAAGATCATCAATTTTTAATTTCATTTTTCATTTACAATTATGTTCTTTCCGGCGGGCATTCTCATCAGAAACCTACTACAGCTTCTACCACAATTCCATCAAATTTGCCGCCATTTCTGATGTCATTTCCTTTGAATCCATCAAAGACTTGTTTTACATATTCACCTTTGATGAGCAAGTTTTTAGTAGGGTACCATCCAGCGGCGAAGACCATTCTATCAATATTTACGTCGGTTGTATATCCTCTCAATCTACTTGTGATTGTGTTGTATCTGGCACCGATGTAAGCTTGTTCTCTTGGTAAAAATCTTGCTATAACTTCTGCTGATAATTGGGTAGTTTTTCTGTCTTTACCATCATAGCTGTCTGCTTTTTCATTCACAGTTTTGCCAGAAGCCATTTCATAAGTTCCAAAGAATTCTAATCCTTTGTATTTGATGAATGGGTTGATGATGAAGGCCATGATACTATTGTTATAGCCAGGATTGAATCTACCACTAGTGTGACCAGCTGTACTATTTGCCCAAGCGGCATTTTCAAGAACTCCGAAATATCCAGAACCAGTTCTATCTCCACTGTAAAGGGTATTACTTGGGCTAGAAGAATTTGCATACATAGAAGCACTCAATCTCATTCTGAGGTCTTTGCTAGTCTTGTCATAAGCAGCTTTCAATATGATAGATGGTGCTTTTCTGGTAATACTGTCTACACCTGGAACAACTATTGGTGCTGCGCTATAGTCCAAGATGTTGTTTTTGATGAGGCCGTTTGTAATACCCAACATCACCATGGTTTCTTTTGTAGGGAAAGCATATACTTCACCACCGATTTCTGTTGCAAATTGGTCAATGATGTTGTTTTCAACAAAACCATTGAATAATGCGTTACCACCATCTGATCTTCTGAAGTGTGTATCACCATAGTTGACTTCCATGTGGCCAATTTTTACTCTGAAGTAGTCGGTAAACCATTTTGGGTTGTTGAACATAGGCAATTTGTCTATTTGAATGTATCCACCTTTTACCCAAAACTCATTGTGGTGTCGTGAAGCCATATAGTTTTCAAGATAAATTCTTACACCATCTTCCAATTGTACGTCAAAGTTTAAATTGGCAGCAGCGAGGTTAAATCCATTGCCCAATGCATATAAGGCGTTGGTCCTTGCTCGTGATGTGTCTACGTTCTCATGTTTGAGTAACTGATAACTCTGTCTAAAACTACCTCCGATTTGCACTTTAAGTCCTTCGAAAGGCGTAGTTTCTACTTTAGATGGTTCAAAGACATTGAGTCCTGTTTGGTCGTTTGGTCTAGAGTATTGTGTTTTTTGACCAAAGATTAAAGTTGTAAAACATAAGGTTATCGCGATTGTAAAAAACTTGATAATAGATCTCATGACTAATTATTTATAGTTGAATGAATAATTTATATTTTTTAAGATTGTATTTTATTAATTAGCGGCTGTGGATGGACCAACTAGATTGAAGTTGAATTTTAATACCACGTCATTTCCTGTTTTTACTGTACCCATCATAAAAGATGGAGGTACCATATCGTATTCTTTCATACTGAGTTTTTTCTCACCAGAGATTTGAATAGCCCCATTTGCAAGTACTTTAGCAGTTACAACCAAAGGTGTTTCTAAAGTTTTTCCCGCCATAGTCAAGTTCACCACTGACTTAATGGTATAAGCACCATTCGCGCCAGACACTACATCTGCTCTAACCAATTTAGCTGTTATATTAGGAAATTGTTCAATTTTCAAAGCTTTATAAGCATTTTTGTCCATTGCTCCTTTTCCACTTTTCAAAGATTTTGCCGCCATACTGAAAGACATAGCCGTAAGGTCTTTGATGTCATTATTTGCTCCAGTAATAAAAGTAGCTGTACATGTTCCTTCTTGAGCATCCATGTGCCAGTCGTGAAGAGTAGATGTGCCAGACAATACTAAGTTGAGGTTATTTTTAACTGTATACTTTTCCTGAGCGCTGAGGCTTATGCCAATCATTAGAAATGTCAGGATTAATGTGTGTTTAAAATTAATTGCATTCATCTTACTTAAATTTTGATGTGAATTGATAGTACAAAGATGAAGTGATATTGAAGGGAAATAAATGAGGAGGGTCATAAGACTTGATTACTTGTAAGCTTGATGAGCATGACCCAAAACATGTTTAATAGCTAATAATGGTGACTTGAGTCAAATGAATGTTTTAGTAAAATTGGTATTAAATTACCAATCGTAGATACGCAAGGCCCTGCGTTTGCACACGTAGGAATTCAAATTGGTAATAAATTACCAATCGTAGAGACGCAAGGCCTTGCGTCTGCATAAGTGGGAATTCAAATTGGTATTAAATTACCAATCGTAGAGATGCAAGGCCTTGCGTCTGCACACGCGGGAATTCAAATTGGTAATAAATTACCAATCGTAGAGACGCAAGGCCTTGCGTCTGCACACGTGGGAATTCAAATTGGTATTAAATTACCAATCGTAGAGACGCAAGGCCTTGCGTCTGCACACGTTGATGTTAACGTAGTTAAAAAGCAGAGTAATACCCCAGCGAAACCTGAGGTACAAAAGAACCAGTGTTCCAATTTTCAATAGTGTTTGGTCCAGCCTTGAGTATGTAGGCTCCTCCAATTTGGGCAGAAATTCCTTTGAATCTGAGTACAAAACCCAAGCCCAAGCTGGTATCCGTATAAATTTCTCCAATACCTTGGTTTCTCAATTCAAGAGAAAAGTATGAAGAATTTGTTGTTGGTTTAAGGTGATAATTCAATCCTACACAAGCCCCGACAAAGCCAACTCCAATGTGTGCTCCTAGTTTATTGGATAGCAATGTTTCGAGTTCCGCACCCAATAGACCACCTCCATTGAGTAAACCAATGGTGATCGCCATTTTTTTTGTTTCTGTAAACTTGATATCCACACCTTGACCAATCATCTCTGATTGCAGGATAAAAACCAAGACAAATACAGCCAATATTTTTTTCATAAATTCGTGGATTGAAGGCCAAAAATAAAAAAGTTATTCGCTAAAACAGCTAACTCACTAATTTTTATACACTTTGGGCCACAGATGTGAGCGTTGAGAATTATGTATGAAGCTTATGTATTTTGATTTGCAGCCAAAAAACCATACTTTTAATTCTTTTAAAACCACATAGCAAATATTAGTTTATGAAATTCGAAACGCTTCAATTACACGCGGGGCAAGAGGTTGATCCGGTCACTCAATCGCGAGCAGTCCCCATTTACCAGACCACTGCTTATCAATTTAAGAATTCTGAACATGGTGCCAATCTTTTTGCACTCAAGGAGTTTGGAAACATCTATACCAGAATCATGAATCCTACCAATGATGTGTTTGAAAAGAGACTCGCAGCATTGGAAGGAGGTGTCGCTGCTTTGGCATTGGGTTCAGGTCATGCGGCGCAGTTTATAGCGATCAACAATGTCACGACTGTTGGAGATAACTTTGTAACCAGTTCTTTTTTATATGGTGGTTCTTACAACCAATTCAAGAATTCATTTAAGAATATTGGTGTTGAAGCAAGGTTTGCCAACGGTAATGATTTGGCTAGCTTTGAAAGTTTAATTGATGCCAAAACAAAACTTTTGTATGTGGAGACCATCGGTAATCCAGGGCTCACTGTTCCAGATTTTGAAGGTTTTGCTGCATTGGCTAAAAAATACGACCTTCCTTTATTTGTTGATAATACTTTTGGAGCGGGTGGTGCCATATGTCAGCCCATCAAACACGGAGCTCATGTGATTGTAGAATCTGCAACTAAATGGATTGGAGGACATGGCACAACGATGGGTGGTGTTATTGTAGATGCGGGTACTTTTGATTGGGGTAATGGCAAATACCCTCAATTCACTGAACCTTCTCCTAGTTATAATGGCATTGTATTAAACAGTGTCTTTGGAGTTGGAGGACCATTTGGAAACATACAGTTCATCATTAGGTGTAGGGTAGAAGGCTTGAGGGATTGGGGTCCTGCTCAGTCTCCATTTAATTCCTTTTTATTACTTCAGGGTTTGGAGACTCTTACTTTGAGAGTGGAGAGAACATGTGAAAATGCAATAGCTTTGGCACAATGGCTCGAGTCACACGAAGATGTAGAATCAGTGATCTACCCTGGTTTGTCGTCACATCCGTCTCATGGTCTAGCACAGAAATACTTGACCAGAGGTTTTGGTGGTGTATTGTCCTTCAAACTGAAAGGTGATCGCGCAAGGGCAGAAAACTTTGTCAACAGTTTGAAATTGATTTCTCACTTAGCTAATGTTGGTGATGCAAAAACGTTGATCATTCATCCAGCTTCTACGACGCATTCTCAACTTTCAGAAACTGAACAAAAATCAGCCGGTGTAGATCCCAATTTGTTGAGAATATCATTGGGTATTGAACACATTGATGACATTAAGGCGGATATTACGCAAGCTATTGGTTAAGATGTGAGATGTAAGATGTGAAATGTGAGATGTGAAATGTAAGATGTGAAATGCAAAAATCGGAGGACGGAGATCTGAAATGGGAAAGCTTCGAGCCTCGAGCTGTTTTCAGTTTTACGCAAATCGGAAATTGGAGGAATAATTTTACAGTGAAGAGAACAGTATAACTGTTTCGCAAAAAGGCAATTGAGTAATTCAGCTGTAATTTGCTATCGATCTTCATCTCTGTCATAGAAATGTAGGGGTAACTTTCCAAAATAATCGTGATTATTCATGGCAATTTTTGGAAAGTTACCTTCCTTTTAACTTACTTAATTTTTTAAGCAAATTAAAGCGATTATGTTGTATCAACATCCCTGTAGTTGAATGGCAAAAGATCCTTGTTGTTTTCGGTAAACTAAACTCCAAAAAAGCATTTCATATCAATTAAAATCGAGTGGGGCACCTTCTAGATTTTTCTGCTCTTTTGCATTTTGTGATTTTTCCAATTTAATAAAGTTGTCAACTTTGATTTCTGTGATGTAGCGCTCAACTCCATTAGCATCTTTATAAGTTCTGTACATAATGCTGCCATCTACCGAAACTTGGGTGCCTTTGGCTAAATATTTACCCATACTTTCTGCGAGATTTCCCCATGCTATCAAATTGTGCCATTGCGTTTCTTTGACGTACTCACCTTTTGCATTTTTGTATGAAGAGGTGGTTGCCATGGATACAGCTGCTTTTTTTGAACCTCCCGTAAATGCGGTTACTTTTACGTCGTTGCCTAAGTGTCCAATAAGTGTTACTAAGTTTTTCATCTGATCATTATTTTTGATTGATTAATAATTTTTGATGTCGCAAATTTGCAGTCACTTGTTGTGGTTATTCGTAAATTAAACGTTTAGTTACGTTTATAAACGTTTAAAAACGGATAAGCTACTTTTGAGGATTTTACTGAAAATTCTATCATTTAGAATGGAGAAAACTTCCAATATTATTTAAAAACCTAGACTAAACCAATAACCATGATCTGGTAAACAAAGATGAAAGTGCTCACAATTTTTCTATATTTGGAACAGAAATTTGAATTTGTATGAAAGTATTGTTTATTGGCGGTTCAGGAAACATCAGCAGTGAAGTCAGCAAGTACGCCATTTCCAAGGGTATCGATCTGTATCATTTAAATAGAGGTAATAGACCAACGTTAACCGGAATTAAAAACCTGATTGGTGATATTCACGATGTTGAAAGCATGAAAAAGGTTCTTGAAGGACACGAGTGGGATGTAGTTGTGAATTGGATAGCTTTCAAACCAAATGACGTCTTGCAGGATATCGAATTATTCAAGGGCAAAACCAATCAATATATTTTTATCAGTTCTGCTTCTGCCTATCAAAAACCACCAAAGTTTCCAATCATTACTGAAGACACTCCCTTGGAAAATCCTTTTTGGGATTATTCTCGCGACAAAATTGCCTGCGAAGATGTACTGGTGTCAGCATTTCAGGAATTTGATTTTCCTATGACCATCGTACGACCATCGCATACTTACAATACAGTCATTCCGATTACGATTGGAGGATGGGAAGAATACACAACTGTTGACAGAATCAAAAAAGGACTTCCCATTGTTGTACAAGGTGACGGCACTTCACTATGGACAATGACACATGCTGCTGATTTTGCGATTGGATTTGTTGGTTTATTTGGCAATGAGGAAGCAATAGGAGAGGCATTCCACATTACCTCTGATGAAGTAATGACCTGGAACCATATTTATGAGACGATTGCCGCATCGGTGGGTTGTAAGGCAAAAATCATTCACATTCCTTCTGATTTTATTGCTGATTATTCGGAGAAAATTGGATTTCCTTCCAAACGTGGTTCCTTGCTTGGGGATAAAGCCCATTGCGCCATATTTGATAATTCAAAAATAAAAAGAGTGGTTCCTGAATTCAAAGCAACCATTCCATTTGAAGTGGGCATTAAAGATACTATTGATTGGTTTGAAGCGGATGAAAGTAGAATGGTGGTAAAACAGGAGACAAATGATTTTATAGATGGATTGATCAAAACTTATGGCCATTCATATTAATCATTTTTTGATCTAAAAATAGAAGCTAAATTTCCATGATCAAATGTGGAAATGGTTTTCCAGAAGGATCTGTTTCAGTTCTTCCGACAACCTTGAAGCCCATTTTTTTATAAAATAGGACTCCTTGGACATTTTGCTCATTGACTTCTACTTTTGACACCTTGTGTTTTTGTATGACGAAATTTACAAGGAAGGTACCAATGCCAAGACCCAAAAAAGTTGGATCCAAAAATAGCATCTCCAATGCTGTGCCTGAAACACCAATAAAGCCCAAAATTTTCCCCATTTCATTCCTTGCAACGTAGAGATGTTCTTTTTCATGAAAGTGGGCAAAGACCTCATTCTCGATGATCATTTTTTTGAAAAAAGCGATGTCTTCTTCCCCCAAAAAGTGGTGACTTGCTCTCACCGAAGACTCCCACAAGGGTAATAATAATGGAAGTTCGGATTTATGAATGTTGTCGATTGTAAAAGAAAGAGTCATTTTTGTTTTAATATCTACTTTAATTGCCTGGTGCTGAATTAGGTATGTAGTAAAAAGGGATAGACCAGTTATAAATGATGTCTTTATCAAATATCTTTTTGATGCCTAATACATTTTCCCTTCCATTGTAGTGGGGAGTTCTATGTAACAAACAATACCATATTGTCCGGTTTTGGGGTGTACATATCTCAAAAAATCTGTTTTTATGATTTGTCCATTTAAAGAGATTTGATGGTATTTGCTATAACAATCAATTCTTTCAGATCGAAGTCTTTTTAATTCGTCTTCTTTTAAAAAACCATTTTTTCTTTCAATAGCCCCACAAAAAGTATCTTGCTTTTTGCCTTCGTGTGTAAAAACTGGGATGAATAATTTAAGAACTGGAGATGAAATCATATCGGAATTAATTTCCGGAGAAAGCAAAAAATCAATGTCTTCATTTTCCGAATGGTAATAGCCAGCGTAAGTTTTTAATTCGTCAAAATAATAGTCTGTTCTTACTAAATAAAAAGGTTTGTTTGGTTTACTTGATAAATGCTTACCAAAATTCCAGAGAATAAGAAAAATAACAATAAGCCGATGAGTGGTTTATTACTTTTGAAATTTGATCCAAAGGTCATCATCACTTGCATGATATTTTTATAAAGAGGACCTAGCGAAATAAAAGAAGTAGTTTGCACGAGCTTAAAATACAAATTTTGAATTTGTTCGTGTTCTTTGAACCGTTTGAGATTTGCCACAATACTGAATATGGATTGGAAAAAAATCAAAAACACAATGATGAATGGCGGAATTAATAATATATAATATGGTATAAAATCCACCAGCAAGTTATATATGACCAAATAAATGCTCATCGAAATGGAGATGTAGGCATAGATTAGTAAAATCGTAAAGGCAGCTGAAAAAATGACACTACACAAATCGTCTACCTTTTTTAATGAATGTTCCATTTTTGGTAAAACCTCCAGCATTTTCTCTGTATAAATTCTTGAATATGCACTGTCTTTCAAGCTATAATCGGGGAAAACAGAATTAAGACCCACTAAACCTACCCAATATGCTCTCAAGAAAAAGTGTATTACAAACATCGAAGCCAAAATACTGATGGCAATTAATCCCATAAATACGATGAAATAAGCCACTATATATTGACTAGGTGGCAATCGATCAATGAATAAATTGGTAGCAACATTTATTCCCTTGAATAACTGGAAAGTTCCATAAATGGCAATTGCTGAAACCAATAACTCAGCTTCCCAACTTTCTTCTTTTAGTCTTTGTAGCCAATGTTGAGATTCTTTTATTTCTGGCGAAGGCGGTAGATTTTCTTGATCGGCAATTTCCATCTATAATTTTTATCAGATATACCAGATAAAGATATTATTTATCCTTAAGTTGGTAGTAACTTTTTAATTCATAGTGCTATTAATATATGCCCATCTGGTTATTCATGCAAGGTTGCAATTGTTTAAAAGTTTGGTGGCTTATCATTTATTTCATGACGTACATTTCAAATGAAACAAGCGTTTTTTAGGGCAATTTTCAATTTTTTTAAAAAATTTAGATACATTATTAATAATTGCAATAATTGTAGTGCCTTTTGAATCCTTTACATTATATGAAATTATTAATTATGAAAAATGTTTCTATATTATTGGTAATACTAATTTTTTATACGGTTCCAAATCTGGTTTTTGCACAAAAATCCATTAGAACGGACGAACATAGGGCAGAATTTATCAAAAGAACAGTGGCGAAACATCCTGCAAAGGTTTCGGAAAAAGAGCTATTGGCTATGGTATCTAAATATGATATGGTAGACGAATTTTTTGAATCAAATGGTAAGGTACGCGAAGACTGTAGGCACCTATTGATTATGGATAAAAAGAACTTATCCAATTATGTGACTCAATATTATGAGGAGGATTATGGTTTTCGTGTTCAGTTCAAAGCATTGAAAGAAGAAATGACTACTTATACATCCATAGCAGAATTTTTTAGAAAATTGGAATGCAATTATCCAAAGGTTGATGAGCATTTCAAAGAAGGTCCAGACTATAACTATTGGAAAAATGGAATGTTAGAACAAGATAATCAGATGTTTTTGGGTGTTGAGAAGAAAACAGGAGCCATCATGTTTTTGCATGATGATGAATATGATCGGTACAGCAAAGATCCAGGATATATTGTGTTTTATAAACCGAAGAGTTTGGAAAAGAAATAAACTCAATACCTATACAACTAAATCAAGAGGGGTCATCAAATATAAATTGACAATATGCCATTTTATTTTTGTTGACCCCTCACTTATTTTGAATATAATACTTTCTCCAAACAGCCTTTTTTTTATTTAAATAGTTGACTTTGCTATTTGTACTATTTAAGATAATTTTTTGATCTGCTCTAAAATTCTGCTTTAACTACCACTAAACGTAATCATAACTCCAATTACTATTGCCACAACAAGAGCAGAGATAGCTATGTCGATCCAATTGTAACTTGTTTTGTTTTTTGCTTTCTCCTCATTTGACAAGGTAGAATAGGTCAAATTAGCAATTTGTGTTTCAGAAGGAGCTGGTGTAGCTAAACTAACGACAACTGCCAAGATGATACAGAATAAAAAGAACCAAGCACCAAAAGTCAAGAAATTCATCGAACCCAATGCATATAACATGCCATCAGGATCCAAAGTAGGTCTCATCAATTCTAGTACTATTCTCATGGCTCCGATCAAAAATCCTGTGACCAATGTGACGTAAGCACCTTGAGCGTTGATCCTTTTATAAAAGATACCAAGCACAAACACAGCTGTGATCGGAGGAGAAATATAGGATTGTACTTTTTGTAAGTATTCATATAAAACACCAGATATGTTGGCCATGATTGGTATCCAGATGATACCGATCACCACTACGATAGCTGTTGCTATTTGACCCACTTTTACCAATTGTATTTCTGGCGTATTTGGATTGAGTTTTTTATAAATATCCACCGTAAATAGGGTAGAGCAAGAGTTGAAAACGGATGCTAGTGAACTCATCAGTGCCGCCAGTAATCCAGCTGCCACCAATCCTCTTAAACCAGAAGGTAGAAGATTACTCATCAAAACTGGAAAAGCTTGGTCAGGAGAATCCCATTCCAACTCACCTCTCATTTTTAATGCCAATGCAACAACACCGGGAATCAAAAATATAAATACAGGCAATAGTTTTAGGAGTGCTCCGAAAATTGTTCCACGACGACCTTCTTTCAAGTTTCTTGCAGACAAAGCCCTTTGTACAATGTACTGATCCGTACACCAATACCAGATCCCTACAATGGTACTGGTGATGAATAAAGATGGCCAAGGAAAATCAGGATCTGTTGCTGGCCTCCACATGTTGAGGTAAGCAGGAGTTACAGTTTCCTTCATACTTTCCCAACCACCGACTTTATCCAATCCAATGACCGTAAGTGCAACGGCGCCAATGATGAGAATTACAGCTTGAACAGCTTCTGTATAAACTACAGCCCTCATACCACCAAGAACAGTGTAAACTCCAGTAAGCACTACAGTCGACAACGCACCTGTCCAAAAATCAATGCCTAGAAGGGCAGATACTACTACACCTCCAGCGTAAATCGTGACTGATATTTTAGTTAAGACATAAGCAACAATCGAGAAAATAGATAATATCCATCTGGATCTTTCATCAAATCTTTTTTCCAAAAATTCTGGCATGGTAAAAACACCACTCCTTGCATAAAATGGGAGAAATACCCATCCTAAGATCAATACGACCCAGGCTTGTATTTCATAAATCAACATGGGTAATTTGTTTCCTGCACCAGCACCCGCAAGTCCTACTACGTGTTCTGAGCCAATGTTGGAGGCGAAAATGGAGCACCCTACCACAAACCAGCCTACATTTCTTCCAGCAAGAAAGTAGTCTTCAGTATCTCCCTTTTTCTTTCTGATCACCCAGAAAGCAATTCCGAGTAAAATCGCAAAGTAGATGCCGATAAAAATCCAGTCTAGTGTATCTAATTTTTGCATAATTGTTTTGATATGAATTTATAAAATTGGTTCTGTTTTTTATTTTATATTATTTCAAATTGATGGTGTAAATGCACAAGGCTTGAGCAGGAATTGTTGCTTCAAGTTTGGATTTAGACATTTCAAAACTGAAAGGTTTAGGACTGATAAATTGAGGCTTTTCTATGGAGTTTAATGCTTGTAAATCATCAGATTGCAACAACATACCTGTACCGTTTTTAAGGAGTTCTGCACCAGTAAAATCCACCTGGAAAGGTTTTGAATTTTTGGAAGTGTTGACTACTTTGAGGTATAATTTATTGAGTTTGCTGTCTTTTACCAAACTTGCATAAATGTCTTTTTGACCAATCAAAGGAGCATTGGCCTCAGTTATTTTGAGTAAGTCAGTACCTGCATGATTTGAGAACATTTTTTGCACATAATAATTAGTTGTGCCGTATGCTGATAAATTGTCAAACCATATAAGATCTGGCGTCCATTGCCAAGCCTCGGTATGTGCCATTAAAGGTGCATAAGATGTCATGTGCACCACGTCGGCATTTCTTTCGAGACCAGTCATAAATGCTGCTTCTGAAAGAGCACATTCCCAGTTATTTTTATTTTCTGGACTTACCGTGGCCACACTTTGAGCTGCATATTCACCTGCAAATATTTTTGGTGCACTTCTGTCGTATTGATCATATCGATTTGCATTTTCCCTAAACCATACTGGCGGCTTGTAGTAATGTTCGTCATTGAGTGTGGCTTTGGAATTTTTTAACTGCTTCATGCCATACTCAAATTCTTCTCCATCTGGGAAAGGACCGCTGCCAGAAACAATAGAGATGTTGGGATACTTTTCTAAAATTGCCTTTTCAAAAAGGAAATATCTTTCAAAATACTCTGGGCCCCATTGTTCATTTCCGATGCCGATGAACTTCAAGTTGAACGGTTCTGGATGTCCCATTTCTTTTCTGACCTTACCCCAAGGTGTACTTACATCGTCGTTCGCAAAAGCAATGAGGTCTAGTGCGTCTTGAATGTAAGGATCCATTTCATCAATAGGCACCAACTCTCCTGTATTGAATTGGCAAGCCATGCCACAGCTAAGGATTGGAAGTGGTGATGCTCCAATGTCTTCTGCCAATTGGAAATATTCAAAAAAACCAAGGCCAAATGATTGAAAATAGTCAGGTGTTTGCTTGTGTGCAAATTCTGTATTCCAACGATTTATCAAAGTTTTCCTTTCATCGATAGGGCCTACCGTTTTTTTCCATTGATAACGCTGAGCTAGTGTTCTTCCTTCTACAATGCAACCACCTGGGAATCTCAAAAACCCAGGTTTTAAATCGTACAGCAATTGTACTAAATCTTTTCTCAGACCATTTGGTCTGTTTTTCCAATTGACAGTCGGGTATAAAGAAATCATATCCAAGTCGATTTTGCCCTTGCCTTCAAAAGTGATTTGAAGTTTTCCTTTTGCGGTCGTTTTATTGGGTGTAATGGAAGTTTGATATGCTTTCCAAGGCCCGTTGACTTCAATCGATTGTTTACCTATAGATTTGTCATTTTCATCTAATATGGTAAATATGATATTCTTAATGCCACCATCGGAATTATCAGCTGTAAATGAAACGCGGTAAGCTTCTCCAGCTTTCAACCCCATCCCTCTAAAACCGTCATTGAGAATTTTATAATTTTGATCATTGTGGACAGTAACCCTAAGAAAATTCTTCACGCCTTGGTCTGTGTTGGACTTCATGATAGAAGAATTACCAGACTGGAGATTGAGTGAAAATCTATCGGTCGATGGTTCGGACCAACCCAACATTGGAGCTTCAAATTCGAAACTTCTATTTTTGACTAGTTCTGGATAAAGTCCTCCATCGGCAGCAAAATTGATGTCTTCAAAGAAAATACCATACATAGTTGGCTGTATCGGAGCAATAATTTTGCTCACATTTGCTTCCATTTTTAAAGGCTGAGCCCAAAGGGTAAAACTCCAAAATACTAAAACTGCAATGCTAAACTTTTTGATCATTGTTTATATTTTTTTATGGCTACAATTCAAAAAACGAATTCCTTGTGAAGGAAATAGTAAGGCAAACTCTCGTCAGAAATACAAATTACGATTGCTTTAACGAACATTTTGAGCCTTCACAAATTGAATTCCAATTTTGAAAAGTAGCTTATATTAATGGTACATTCATGCAAAATAGCGGATAAACTTTTGGCTTATCCGCTTTAAAGAACTTTTTTATTAACAACTTGAATAGTTTGCTTGAACGCTAGCATTATATTTTCAAAAGATTCCACCAATGTCATAGAAACTAATTGGTGAAAACTGTCTCGATTTTTGAAAGAATAGATTACTAAGGCTTTAAACGATCTATTAAGTGTGTCAAATACACTTGTAAAAATACGACCAGAATTAACTTATCAAAATAAATTCGATAAAAATATTAAATAATAAAGCATTTTGTTTTGAAAGATAAAGTTTGTTGAAGGCCGATTTTACCAATATAAATGGTGATTGTTTCGAAACATAAGAGATGAGAAGCGGCAGTGCATTCAGCTCTCAGCCCTCAGTAATCAGCTTTTTTGAGATCAGAAATTTCGAGAATACTAGAAGTTTATATGTTTATGTGTTTATTTGTTTATGCTGTAATTACCGCAGTTTTGCAGTTTTGCAATTCAGCAATTTCGCAATTCAGCAATTTCGCAATTAAAAATAGTACAGACGCAGGGCCTAGCGTCTCTGCATTTATGAACTTTGTACAGACGCAGGGCCCTGCGTCTCTGCTCAAATACTACAATTTGAATTGAAAACCTTCATTGATCTTGATGTCATACTTATTCTTATCAAACGTGAATAGGTATGATCCTTTTTTGGAAGTTTCCATCTCCTTTTCTTCCAATTTTACAAGAATGTCCATTGCATTTACCTTGTTGGTGAAATTTCTTTTATCTAAATTTTCATCCCAAATGGCCTCATACAATTTTCTAAGTTGCCTCATCGTAAATTTCTCGGGAAGAAGTTCAAATCCGATGGGCATAGTGGAAGCTCGCGACCTTAACCTTTTGATGGCTTTTTCCACCATAGCATTGTGGTCAAATATCAATTGTGGAAAATTTCTAAGAGAAAACCATTTTGCTGAATATTCTTCAATGAGCTCTTCACTGTGTTCCATAATATTGATCAACGCATAATAAGGTACTGAAATGGTTCTTTCTACTGGATCTCTGTCAGATTTACTGAAAGCAGGTAACTGTTCCATATAAATATTGCGAATACCTGTCAATTTAGTCAATACTCTGATAGCTGCTTCATCAAGTGTTTCTTGATTGTGCAAAAAACCTCCCATCAAGGACCAACGTCCTCTTTCTGGATCAAAATCTCTCTTTATTAATAATATCTTAAGCTCTTCTTGGTCAAAGCCAAAAATGATGCAATCAACAGCTAGAAGGATTTTATCCTGAGTATTATAACTTATTAAATTTTCGATAAAATGTTGCTTTAATATTTGTACAAACTTAATATAAGGAAATTAATTTTTTGCATTCATTTTAGAGAAATAACAGTATCAATGTATAAAAACCCAAGATTTTCTACATTTTTTTCTAGTTAATCGATTATCTGATTGATAATGTATGATGAAATGCGCATTCGATTGCGTACTTAAAATTATGAGAGAATTTCTTCCTGATGTAGTTTTTTAAAAACTTAAAATGTATGAGCACGTTCAGATGATCATCTCAATCTTAGCTTTCTTTAAATTTTCATATAGAAGAGTAGGTCAAAGTCTGATTCAAAAATTATCCAAAAGTAAATCAAATACAAACAATGGTTCTATCGTATGTTAAATCATTGTTTTTTTAGACAAAACCCTACTTTTAATCTATTACCAAGTAGTAATTGAAACCAAATATTAATGATATTTGCACTGTTTTTTTAGATGTTGGAAGAATGAAAAGAAAATATTTTTCAAAGTGTCCAATTTTTTAAACATCGTTTGTCCTTATTTTATATACCACCGTAGTAAGTTTTATGAGACGATTCCATATTATAACCTCGATTATCCTGCTGATTTTTTCCAAAAGTTATACTCAAACCACCCACCAATTGTCGCTGCGACAAGCTGTTGAGATGGCTTTGCAAAACGCCGAAGACATCAAAAACTTAAAATTGGATCTTCAAATTCAAGAATTGGTCAATAAGGAAGTTACGGGTAGTGTACTTCCTCAAGTGACAGGATCTGGTCAAGGGACCTATTATACCAATAGACCTCAGATCCAATTTCCGTCTTCTGACCTAAGTATATATGAGGTTTTGGCCAAGGAAGGTGTCAAAGATCAAAATGGAAATACGATCAATACAGGTAATGCGACTTTTGGCCTCCAACCAGTCAGTTTTGTGGCTCCGCTAAATTTTCAATTTGGCTTGTCTGTCAATCAATTGCTTTTTCAACCCGATATTTTCATTGCACTCAAAGCAAAAAATGCAGTCATAGATTACAGTAAGGAAAATATCAAAGTAGCCGAAGAAAAAATAAAAGAGGCTGTAGAGAAAGCTTATTATGCCGTTTTGATTGCAGATAAACAAAAAACCATTTTGGAAGAGACTAAAACAAGACTCGATAAAACGGCTTCAGATATGAAAATCATGTTTGCAAATGGCTTTGCAGAAAAATTGGATATCGATAAACTCAGCGTTTCACAAAATAACACCACCACATCAATCAACCAGCTTGCAAATGCTACCAACATCAGTAAGACGTTGTTGAAAAATGCTCTGGGTATAAAAATCTCTGATGAAATTGTGCTTACTGAAGTACTCGAGCCAGCTGAATTAAAAGGTTTGATGATTTCTGGGCCTGATGGTTTTGATTATGAACAAAGAAAAGAAATTTCATTACTCAATTCAGCCAAAACTTTGCAAGAGTTGGATGTGGAAAGGCAAAAGGCAGCATACCTCCCGACAGTAGCTGCATTTTATCAATTCCAAAGGGCGGGTCAACGCAACGCAAGTTTTGCCGCTCCAGGTACAAGCCCTTGGTTCTGGTTTACGACAGGCCTTGTGGGTATCAGTGTCAATCAACCGATTTTTGATGGTTTTCAGAAAAAATATAAAATCAGTCAAGCAAAATTGAAGTTGGAGAAAGTAGACAATAGTCTTTCTCAAATAAAACGTGCCATTGATATGGAACAAGACATTGCTTTTCATTCTCTCAGAAATGCCTTATTAAACTTGGAAGTTCAGGAAAGAAACATCGAACTGGCTAAAGAAGTATTTGAAACGACGAGTAAAAAATATGAATCAGGTTTGGGTTCAAGTTTTGAATTAATACAAGCTGACACAGAATTGCAAAGGGCTCAAGGAAGTTATTTCCAAGCACTTTATGAGGGATATTTAGCAAAAACAGCTGTCAATAAATCATTAGGAAAATTATAATTAAGCGCATTCTAATTAAAAAATATGAAAGGATACATTTACATAGGCATTTTGATTTTGGCAATTTCTGCCTGTAAATCAAAAACGGAGGAAAGTTATGACCTTACCACTTTGGAAGGTAAAGTTCAGAAATTAGAAGATCTCAAAACTGAACATGAAACCATCACAGAGGAAATCGCAACATTGGAAGCTGAGATCATTAAAATAGATCCTACCAAAGCCATCAAACCAAAATTGATTTCCATTTCTGAGATAGCTCCTGAAGGATTTGAGTCTTACATCAATTTACAAGGCTCTATTCAGTCTGAAAACATTTCTTACGTGGCACCTAGAAATGGCATGGGGGGATATGTGAAGCAACTATATATTAAGGAGGGGCAAGCAGTAAAAAAAGGGCAATTGATTCTAAAAATGGATGATCTTGTTTTAAGGCAATCAATCGAAGCAACAAAGTCTCAATTGGCTTTTGCCGAAAACTTATTGTCTAGGACAAAAGCACTTTGGGATCAAAAAATAGGTACTGAAGTTCAACTGCTCAATGCGCAAAACAATGTCGATGCCATTAAAAATCAGATTTCTGTGCAGGAAGAACAACTCAAAACTTATTTGGTATACGCTGACCAAAGTGGTATTGCAGAAATAGTGAATATTAAAACTGGAGAATTATTCAGTGGGGTAGGTGCTCAAGGACCTCAAATTCAGATTGTCAACAACGGAGACTTAAGAGTCAATGTCGATATTCCAGAAAATTATGCATCGGATGTAAAACAAGGAGATGAAGTTTTGATTGAAGTGCCAGCTCTTGGAAAATCTTTTAAATCTACACTCAGTAGGATCAGTTTGTCTGTCAATGCATCTTCCAGAGGCTTTTCTGCCGAATGTAAAATTCCTTCTGCTGCTGGTTTGAAACCGAATATGGCAGCAACAGTAAAGATCTTAAATCATTCCAATTCAAAAGCCATCGTCATTCCGGTGAATATTGTACAAAGTGATGAAACTGGCAAATATGTTTATGTGATGTCTGACAAAGACGGCGTGCAAATAGCTGAAAAAAGGACCGTTTCTTTGGGTGAGCTTTATGGTTCGGAAATTGAAATTTTATCTGGCCTCAATCCCGGAGATAAGTTAGTGACCAGAGGATATCAGGATTTGTATCAGGGTCAGGTACTTAAGAATATTTAAAAACCTGCATTAGTTTACATTACCATTTTTGATTGGATAAAT
>JADKBO010000023.1 GCA_016715105.1 Saprospiraceae bacterium
TCATTGATTTTGTTAAACCATTCTACTGTAGAGCCAACTTTTCAGCGTCCCATTCTTTTTGTCATATCTAAACCAATTTGTTTCCACTGTATTAAATCACGCAATTTTTTATTTCAGCAACTATTAAAAGTGCAAGAAAAGTCGCTATCGTCTGGACACATAAGAATTGGGCAAATTGTGGTCTCGTTTTTCGTTTGGCAAAATTCTTTTCCAAACAACTGCTTTTCGTCTTCTCTTTCCATCCAACATACAAGTGTCAGATTTAGTCCTTTGTACATTTTGTCGGGATATAGTTCGTCAAGTTTTTCGTCTAACCAATATCCGTCAATGCGAAAATTTCTGAAATCCCAATAATCTTCATAATCACTATTGTCTTGTATGCCTTCGATCTTGTTCATCTGGTTCTGTTAAAATGACGCCTAACTTTTTGTAGCTGCCAAAATGGTGGGAATTTTACAACAAATCATGATTTGAAAAACTAAATTTTGATTAACCATAAAACTTTCTTTGGAACACGAGAACGCGCCTTTTGGGAATATGCTGTTACAAGATGTGCTTCGTTCTGTCGTCATACAAATTTAGCGTCTTTCGTTAATTTACTTTTGTCGATGTCAAAGTAGTTGCTGAACCAGTCGGTCAACACTTTTCAATTTCCTTTTTGTTAAAAGTATTCGGATTTCGTCTCGATTTTAAATAATTCTCTTTCGTCATTTTTTCTGCAACTTGTCCAACCGTTTTCAAGTCAAGTTCGTTTCCGATTTGTTGCGAACCCAAAATCCAGCGATTGAAAATGCAAGCCCTGCCAGTCCGAACTGCCAGTTAAAGAAAAGTACAACAAGAGAACCAAGAAGTATAACAAAAAAGTGTTCCTGTCACCCAATGCGGTGGTCGCAAAATATCTAGTTTAAAACCCAATTGCTTTTTGCAATTTCATTGTCCTTGAACGTCTGGATTTTCTTGGTAAAAGGTCGGCAAGAGGAAAGTTTCTAGAAATTGTTTTATTGTCGATTTGCAGTGTCAATGAAATTGCGTCACGAAGTTTGTAAAACGCCTGTTGGCTAGTACAGTCTTCTGAATTGTAAAGCTGGATTTTGTTTGTGATATGGTCACAAAGTTGTCCGAAGGTTGTGATATGAACTAACTCGTCACCAACAAATTTGATGTCAAACGAAGTCTCTACTTTTATGAGTAAGTCTTCGATGTCTTCAGGGTCGATATTTTTAAGTTCGTAGTCTGTTGTCATAGCATTGCTTGTAACGTTTGTGTGTTTGCATTGGTGCCTTTCTGAAGCCGCGGCTTGTCCCACGAAACTACTAAATATTTATTAAAACATATGTATAAATCTCTGTTGTCATAACAGATTGGTTCCCCTAGGTTTTCTAGCACAATCCAGATACCAACTCCCCATCGTATAAAATGTGTGTCGAAGCCATGACGCACTAAATGGACAGTCGCTTCTAGCCGGTTCGAGCTTTTATGAGACTTAGTTATTCAAGATTGTTACTGGAATTTGACAAATGGTAACATATTAATTCAGGGTTTGTCTCATCAGATTTATTTGAGTTGATAAACAAAACTTTCTCCAACAGGTTTATAGAGCTCTGATTATCTCTATGAAAAAATGCTTCAATTGTTTTAACTTTAATTGTATTGAATGCATAGTTTATAACTTTTTCTACCGCCTCCTTCATTATTCCTTGCCCTTGAAAATTTGTCAAAAGCTCATAACCTATTTCACAATTTTCATTTTCATCTGAAAAACCATAAAGACAAATAGTCCCAACTAATATATCCTTGTCACTGAAAGTTATTGCCCAATATAGGGCGGCATTTTTATGGATGTTTTCATTAATTTTTATGATGAAATTCCTTGCATCATCAATTGTATTGCTTAATGGCCTGTTTAGATATTTATTTATTTCACTGTCAGAACGCAATGTAAAAATTTCATGTTCGTCAGTAATGAGCAGTTGCCTGAGCGTAAGTCTTTTAGTTGTCAAAACGGGGAAAGGTGTAAAAATTCTATTTAACATTTTTGTGGTATTTAGCTTGTTATAATTTATAGTTCCAAGGTGGCACGCTCTATAAAATCGAAACCTAAACTTTCCATACGACCTTGTAAATGCATTACAGAAGCCAAGATGGGTGATAACTTGTCGTTGTCCCAAAAAAAGTTTGTCCAATTTTCTCTTTCGTGTATGTACATAATTATCGCCGCAAAATATGCGGTGAAAATACAACTTTTACACCGCAAGAGAATTTTTTGCCTCTAAAAGCTTTATTTGTCAGTGAGTTTGTTGCTTGTTGGTTTCTCCGCAAATTATGCGAAGATTAAAGCTATTAATCTCCGCATGGTCGTTTTTTTCTCCTTGGTGGTAACGGTTAGTATAAGAATAGAGGCAATTGCGGGGGTCAATCTCATCAAACTGATATGAAATTTAAGCGGGCTACAAGAGTTGAATCTACTACTATTTCCCCTATTTTGTATTTACATTGTTATAACGTGTTTTTGGTTCTTTTTTTAATATTTTCAATCGCAAAATTTCTAATGTTTCTTGCGGATTTAATGTCTTTAATATCTTTTTAGTTGAATCAACAAATCAATCGGAGAATTTGGATTTTGTAATCAATTGATAAAATCTAGGATTATTCTCAGCAAAGCATTTTCTGATTAATTCAGCAGAGTCAGTTTGCTTCAAATCTTTCTCAACATCTAATTCTCTCTTTTTTTCCTTAATGTCATTTAAATCATCACGTTTATCTAACAATTCATTGAACAAATACAGTTTGTCAATGCTTGATGGATTTTCGAAAATTAGTGAGTTCCATAGCCAATGCATGTCATAAAAGGTCTCCAACAGTCGTTTTAAATCTTCTAATGAATACAAATCCCTATTATAGATTTCTTTTCCAAGAGTCAATGCTGCTTCATCAACATGTTTTCCGAGAATCCACATTATTCTATCAGACTGTCATGTATGTCCAAGAGTTGTAAGTGCAATTTTATTTTCAATTAAATAGAGACATATTTCATCAGGTAGCAGTTTGGGATAATGGAAAATAGTCTCGTTCCATATCTCATTTTCTAAATCATGTCCTTGTATCCTAAATTTGAAATCCGTTATAATTTTATCGTTCTCAATCCCTATCAGATTTTTAATTTTATTATCTAATACAAAAATCTTCCGTCATCAATTCCATTAATTCGTTATCACTACTTTTAATAACAAAATCAATCCAGTCTTTTATGTTTTCAAATTTCTGATCCATTGTCTATTTATGAGTCGCTGCAAATGCACTGTAACGATTGCCTTGACGCCACCCGTGGCGTATATTTCCTATACAAAACTACTAAATATTTATAAACCAATGTCATCAATGGTGCTTCTTATCAAGGATTTAAGCTGATCTGTAATATGTGTATAAATCTCCGTTGTCTTGACAGATTGGTGGCCTAGTGTTCTTACATCAATCTGGATATCAATCCCTGATTGAATTAAATGAGTGCGTAACTATAATCACATTTTGCAAACTTCTCTCATCTTGGTGTGGTTTCATGGACAAAAATCGGTCCAATATCCGCGAAAACTTACAGCTGGAATCAATTTTTCTTTATTTGAAACAACTTGGTGACCAATTCAACCCAATTCAGGGTTGTAGGAAATTCGGGATTTGATTCCCCGAGCTTCGCACGGGGCTAATCAAATTGAACCCTTTCTGGGTTCTGCCCATTTCTTCACCTTTGCCGATCTGTCCGGGAATTGGGTAAAATCATTGGTGAAAACTATTTTTCAAGACTTAAAACGCATTTTTTAAATTCATCTTTTAAACAGTTTACTTTTTACAATTTTGCCCTCTTTTTTTGCTAAGTAATAAAGTATGATTCCGATAAGTAGTAAAAAAGATGCTGTAAAAATTGAACCCTCAATTCCAACGGCACCTCCTGTTAATAACTCGGGACCGTTGAATTTTGATTGAATGATACTGCCCATATCATTTACCCCTGTGAGATTTGACCCATAAAAAGGCTGGGAAAAATTCCAACCTATGGAAGAAAAAAGGCAGCCATATTCTTTTAGTATAGATAAACATCATTGCCATAGTAAACCCCCAAATCAAAGTAACAAAAAGACTAAAAAGGTTGGAATTGGGATTAAAAATGTGTTGCATTTCTACTAACATACCAATGACGAGGCTGAGATGTGTACCTAACCAATTTTCACATACCCGGATGATCAATCCTCTATGGAATAAGTCTTCAACCAAGGCCGCAACCAACAATACCGTGAAAAACTTCATGGAGTAGTAAGTGGTTGAAATGCTCATTATTTGATAATACCCTAATATGTATAAAATGAAAATCGAAAATGATATTGTAAAAAACCTAAGAAAAACCCTCCAAACATTTCTTTAGCAAATATTTTGTGGATAGCTCTGTTATTTTTCTTTTATCATAAAACCGGAATAAATAGTAATAGCTGACTAATAATACTATTAATGAAAGACAATGAATAATCGGGTCAGCAATACTTTTATCTTGAATAATGCCATAAAAAAATGGTTTTAATACAAAGTTTTGAATGATGACAAATAGAGAAAAACAGGTGACAATTCCGATGATGATTTTTGTTATTGGAAAATGCAGCACTCTTTTAATTGATACATTCATTATTTCTTTTGATTTATTGAATTTAAAATTTTTTACAAAGAAAATTCCTTATTACCTTTATAGCAAGTACATACTATAAAGTATCCTACATACTAAAAGTATAGTATTGTTGATTATCAATATTTTAAATTTATAAATAAGTGAAGAATAAAATTAAAAAGGCACATTGTGCAGTTGATTATGCTTTCCAACGAATAGGTGGAAAGTATAAGGGCCGAATTCTATGGATATTGAGAGATGGTTTTTTGAGATATGGGAATTAAAAAGATCAGTGGTGGGTATAACACCAAAAATGCTTACTCAAACGCTCAAAGAATTGGAAGCCGATGGACTCATTGATAGAAAAGTTTACTTAGAAGTTCCACCGAAGGTTGAATATTCACGTACCGATACAGGAAAAGACTTACTTCCGTTTATTAGTCAAATGAGAAGTTGGGGTGAAAAGCACATGTCAGCCAATTGAAAGTTGTAATTATTTGGGAGTTTGGATATGCTTGCTAGTAACAGTGAAGGCTATGAGCAGTTGGAAATGTGGCCAAATTTTAGCACAAAAGTTAAAAAGAATTACTACTGTTAACCTTGCTAAAATGTTTCATAGATACCTTTCAGCCGCTATATTGCCGATCCGATTTAAGTGGTTCGGTCTTTCTTGTTCGTTACTGTATCATCTTAATATTATTCCTTTCTTTTCAAGTTTGTCGGCACCACTTAGAACACCAAAACTTCCAATTTTTCTTGTCGCCAACTTATTATGAATGTGATACTTTAATTTTCTTGAAGTTGCCTGAATTTCCGTCCAGTCCCAAGAACTAACAGGTCCATTTGCATTATTAGTGTCTTCCCATTTTAATGCTCCCCTTTCGTTCCAGTGTCCAATGTGAGAATGTTTAAGTTCGTTATTTTTCAGTCCTCCGAAATATAATTGAATAAGTCCCCAACCTTCTGTCGCATAACGAAAAGTATGTCCATTGCAACGTTTTGGGTCAAGGTCAACTTTTCTGAAAATGGGTTTGCCTTTGTGTCTTGGTGTCCAGAGTTGAAATGTAGTTCCGAATTCATCTCTTTCAAGTTCAAACCTTGATGATATTTCGTCAACTGTTGTGTATTGAAAAATCTCTTGTCCATATGGTGATCCTAAATCGTAAACATACAGGTCTGTTTCTTTGAAAATAAATTCAAGAATTTCTAATTTGTCTGCCTTGTCTGCGAAAAAGTCGTAATTCATTTTTATTTCGTCTGTCGTTTTAGCCCTGCTGGTAACAATTTTGCGATATGGAGCGGACGCAGTGATAGCAAGTTTGAGCTTATATCACAGGTTATCAAAAGTATTCCTTTCACATAATTTGACATCTCGGCAACTTATCTTTTAAGTCTTTCAAATTCTCCTTCTTTTAAAGGGTTGCCATTTATCCTTATAAACCTTAGGTTTTTCATTTGACCCAATTCTTCAGGGATAACTTCAATTTCATTGTCGTTTATGATAAAAATTTTGAGATTTTTAAGTTTAGTTATTTCTGGAGGAATGATTTTCAATTTAGTGTTATAGATATGAAACTGTTCTAACTTTTCAAGTTCGAAAATTTCAAGAGGAATCGTTTCGAATTCATTTTTTCCGAGATACAATTCTTTTAAATTTATTAATTCTCCAATTCTTGGATCTATTTGCTGCAAACCTTCACCGTATTGAGAAAAAGATGTCAGTGTTTCTATATTTTTAAGAGCATCCTCAATTATACCAGTGCTGACTATTCCTTTTGGTTTACTTTCGGATTTACTTATTTTATTTGAAGCATCTAGGAACTCAATTTTCCTGAATTGCCCTTCTTTAAAGTGAATTTGCGCAACAACAGACACGTTTATTTCTTTTTCATGGGATTTTGCCGGAGTCCAATCCTTGATATTGGTGATAGCTTTTTGAAATGCTATTCCATCAACTTTTATCACATTCAGAATTGTTTTACAGCAAATTTTCCCTGTTTTATCAATTAACAGTTGAACAGAAATTGGAGAATTTTCACCTTTAAAGTAATGCTCAGGTAATTGAGATTTAAAGTATTCATTTAAATCTTCGTGAGGATAATTCGGAGCTAAATCATATGTCGGATACATTGGACTTACACTACAATCGTCAAAAGTAATATTTTGTGCTTGAGTTTGAATTCCTATAATCAGTATGATATATTTTATTAAAAATCTATTCATTTTTTCGTTTTTATTGTTACACTCTAAGCTATGAGCAGTTGGAGATTTTAAACCCCAATCCTTTATAAATAACAACTTTTGACTCGTCTACTTCTTTCCTGAAAAACGAGTTTTTTATTCCACGTTCTTCTATCAAGTCAATTTCTCGTTTTAAAATCAATTCTAATTTCTCTTTTAATTGGAAATATAAGTCGGTATATTTTATTGGGTCATTTTCGTCAAAGTCAACTACAAAGTCAATGTCGGAATCTGAAGAAAAACTGTCGGTCAATACAGAACCAAAAACAGAAAAGTTTTTAACTCTATATTCTTTACAAAGTTGTTTAATTTGTTCTATGTGCTTTTCTGAAATTTTCATCACTCATTTATCTAAATAACAAATTATAATTTTTTCCATGGGTTCTGTTATAGCAATTGCCACAACTTCCAAAGCTATGCGATGGAGGAAGCGATAGCGAATCTATCATCATAGCCGTTGTTATATCAGTTTTTTATTTTATACCATTTGTACATCCCCTAATTTTTCAACATTAAAACTAACTTTTGCTTTTAGAGCGTTCATCACTTTTAATAATGTTCCTATAGTTATATTTGATTTACCATTTTCTAGCTTAGAGATTTGAGCTCTTTGCACACCAACTAATTCACCCAATTGATCTTGGGTTAAATTATTTGAAATTCTCAAGGCTTTTATTTCTTCAGCGAGCAACTCAATTTTGAGCTCTTGCTCATACTTATCTCGCTTAGGTGTTCCGATTTTACCCAAATGCTTTTCTTTTAATTCTTCTACACTTGTGAGTTTCATATTTTATCTTTTTTGTTCAAAATATTTGTTCATGCTTCTTTTGGCTTTCAATTTCATGACTTGGTGTTTTATTAGTTTTCTTATCTAAACCATGTGTTCCTACAATAAGGGTTTGCTTGTCCAGAGTCGAATCCCAAAATGCAAAAATTCTATAAAATTTGGAAGAATCACGTTCTCTAAATTCCCAGATTTCATCTTTAAATGTTTGAACCAATCACCCTTATGACCAGATTCTACTTTTTCAAAGGATTAAACTGACTGCCACCACCGAACTTGAAATGAAGCACAAAGCTTCATTTAACCACTGAACCGCCAATTTCTTGTAGCTGCTGTTAGTAGCTGGCGTTTTATTCTGCGGTTAGAAAAGATTTCATTTCATTCGGCATTGGATAGTGACCATTTTGTCGCATTATTGTAACTATTTCGCCTAAATGGAATGATAAATGAACTGTTAAGTCTTGAACTATTTTCAACTTTTGCTCAATGTCTTTTTGCTCAATTGTCATTTTGGTAAGTTTCGCTTTAACCATTTCATTTGCATTTCAAACCTTGCAATGTTGTCATTCAGTGAACCTTGGTCTACTATTATTTTTCTGCAAACCACGTGTCAATTTCGTTCATTTCTATTGTGTCGTTATTGCACAGCTTTTTATTTGATAGTCCTGCCAAATTATTAAATGATTTAATATTTGCCATACACTTTAGGGAATTGTTATTTGTCAAACTAGCTTGTTGAGTGTCCAATTTATCAAAAACTTTAAAGGTGTCAAAAAGAGTCTACAAATAATAAATCTAATTTCATATGTTATTTTTTCTACGCTTACGATTGTCTATACACCACTAATGGCGTATATATCGCATTCAAAACTACTAAATATTTATATATCAATATCATCTATGGGCCTTTTTGTCGAGTTTTAGTTGATCTGTAACATTTGCATAAATGTCTATTGTCTTGACAGATTGGTTCCCTAGGTCTTTTTGTACAATCCGGATATCAACTCCTTATTTAATTAAATGAGTGGCGATGCTATCATCACATTTTGCACCCTTCTCTCATCTTGGTGTGGTCTCAATGGACGTAAATCCGTCCAATATCCGCTAAAACTTGCAGCTGGAATCAATCTTTCTTTATTTAAAACAACATGGTGACCCATTCAACCCAAGTCAGGGTTGAGAGAAATTGGGATTTGATTCCCCGAGCTTCGCACGGGGCTAATCAAATTGAACCCTTTCTGGGTTCTAGCCAATTCACCAACTTCACCGATCTCAATATTATAATAACCATTCTCCACCAAACAACATCCCTTCCTTCAAAAATAATCCCCCCCTCTCCCTTTTTCAAAACCCAAACCGTACTTTTGTCGTTGTCTCACTGACAAGCTTTAATGCATTCTTTAAAATGTAGCTACCTAAAAATTAACTATTTATGGCTGATGCCCCCATTTATACAGAGCTCGATCATATCCATGTGATCGGTGCCAAAGAAAATAACCTCAAAGACATTTCCATCAAAATACCACGCGATAAGTTGGTGGTTATCACAGGATTAAGTGGCAGTGGTAAGTCTTCATTGGCTTTCGACACCATCTATGCTGAGGGTCAACGGCGGTACATGGAGACGTTTTCTGCGTATGCAAGGCAATTTCTCGGCAATATGGATCGTCCTGAGGTGGAGAAAATTGATGGGCTTAGTCCGGTAATTTCGATCGAACAAAAAACCACAGCTTGGAATCCTCGCTCTACCGTTGGCACTACTACTGAGATTTATGATTTCTTGCGACTTCTTTTTGCCAGAATTGGTGAGGCATATTCCCACACGACGGGTAAAAGAATGATCAAATACACGGAAGAAGCCATCATTGATCATATTTATTCACACTTT
Organism: Saprospiraceae bacterium; assembly: GCA_016715105.1. GTDB lineage: Bacteria > Bacteroidota > Bacteroidia > Chitinophagales > Saprospiraceae > JADKBO01. The sequence goes on from JADKBO010000023.1 coordinate 9,562, forward strand.
CAAGGCAAAAAAATTGTCATTTTAGCGCCTGTTGTAAGGGGAAGAAAAGGGCATTATCGGGAGCTTTTTGACCAAACACGAAAGAAGGGATATACCAAAGTAAGGGTGGATGGCGTCATCGTAGATTTGGAAGAAAATTATCAGGTCGACCGTTTCAAAACGCATGATATTGAGGTGGTCATTGATCGCATAAAAGTGGAGGCAGATAAAAGGGCGAGGATCAGTTCTTCTTTATCAACGGCATTCAGAATGGGTAATGACCTCATCTTTGTGCTCAATCTGGACGATGACATTGTAGCGCCTTTTTCCAAACAATTGATGGACCCAGACTCTGGGGTTTCTTACGAAGAACCTTCGCCCAACAGTTTTTCATTCAACTCTCCATATGGCAGTTGCGAAACGTGCAAAGGATTGGGTGAAACGTTTGAGGCAGATCTCAATCTCGTCATTCCTGACCCGAGCAAAAGCATCAATGAAGAAGGCATCAAGCCATTTGGTGCAGTGCGCGACAATACCACTTTTGCGCAATTGAAAGCCATTGCTAAAAAATTCAAATTTTCATTCAGCGATCCAGTGGAGTCCATTCCAAAAGAAGCTTTGGAAGTAATTCTGAATGGCGGCGACAGTACTTTTGGTGGCAAATATGACTACATACCTCACGATTATGTCTACAATTTGGGCGAAAAAGGTCTGCTCAATATGTTGAAATCTTGGTACGAAGAAACTACTTCTGAAAAAATAAGAAGTTGGGCAGAGGAATTCATGACCGTAGTGACCTGTCCCACGTGTGATGGTTACAGGCTCAAGCGCGATTCACTTTATTTCAAACTTGGTGGTAAACACATCGGACAATTGGCTCAAATGGATATCAGCGAATTGCGCACTTTTATTGGTGGTTTACCTGATCATCTGGATGAAAAACAAAAAGCCATCTCTGCAGAAATTCTGAAAGAAATTGCCATGCGTCTTGATTTTCTGCTCGAAGTCGGTCTTGATTATCTTTCTCTGGATCGACCTACGAGAACACTCAGCGGTGGAGAATCGCAACGCACTAGGTTAGCCACGCAAATTGGTAGTCAGCTGACAGGCATTACTTACATCATGGATGAGCCAAGTATTGGTTTGCACCAACGCGACAATCACCGACTCATCAAAGCCTTGAAAAACCTCACGGAGATAGGCAATTCAGTATTGGTTGTAGAACACGATAAAGACATCATGCTTGCATCCGATTATTTGATTGACATGGGCCCAGGAGCTGGTTTGCATGGCGGTGGAATTGTGGCAGAAGGAACTCCGGAAGAATTCATGAAATTGGAAAGCACGACTGCTGACTATTTGGCGGATCGAATAAAAATTGAAATTCCTAAAAAAAGACGCAAAGGAAATGGGCATGTTTTAAAGTTGAATGGTGCAAAAGGTCATAATCTGAAGGATGTTTCGATCGAAATTCCTCTTGGCACATTGGTTTTAGTAACTGGTGTTTCTGGTAGTGGTAAATCTTCTTTGATCAACGAAACGCTCTACCATATTTTGCGTAAACATTTTTATAATAGTTTGCAAAAACCGCTTGAATACGAAAGCATTGAAGGTTTGGAACATTTGGACAAAGTCATAGAAATTGACCAGTCACCCATAGGCCGAACTCCCAGATCAAATCCAGCAACTTACATTGGTGTATTTGACGACATTAGAAAAATATATGCTACTCACCCAGAGGCTAAAATCAGAGGGTATAAACCAGGTAGATTTTCTTTTAATGTCTCAGGGGGTAGATGTGAAACTTGTCAAGGTGCCGGTAGAAAGGTGATTGAAATGAATTTCCTCCCAGATGTTTTAGTGGATTGCGAAACATGTATGGGCAAAAGGTATAATAGAGAGACCTTAGAAATACTTTTTAAAGGAAAATCGATTTCTGATATTTTGGAAATGAGTGTAGAAGAAGCCGCACCATTTTTTGAGAACATTCCAAATATTTATAGAAAACTCAAAACCCTGGATAGTGTCGGTTTGGGTTACATCACGCTCGGACAACAAGCCACTACCCTTTCTGGTGGTGAGGCCCAAAGGGTAAAACTATCTGAGGAGTTGTCTAAAAAAGACACTGGCAATACCATTTACATATTGGATGAACCAACAACGGGTTTGCATTTTCAAGACATCAAACACTTGATTGAGGTACTCGACCGACTTGTCAACAAAGGCAATACGGTCATTGTCATAGAGCACAACATGGACGTCATAAAAGTAGCTGATTATGTGATTGATGTGGGACCAGAAGCTGGTAGAAATGGAGGCAATATCGTTTTTCAAGGAGCACCAGAAAAATTGATCAAAATTAAAAATAGCCATACAGCTACTTATTTGAAGGCAGAATTTAAGAATTAGAGTTCGAAAAAGTAATAAAAAGAAAGAAGAAAGTTAACTGTTTTATGTGCCCTCGGGGTACTTTTTACTCTACTTCCAGGATTCAGGGACTTGGAAGTGCGTGCCTGGTAAACCTAACTTTAAGGCCTGTTTTTCTGTTCTTTCAATTAAATCATAAACTCGATTGGCTTCTACATCATTGGTTTCTTCAGCAATCAAAAGCGCTGCATAATTTTTAGCACGGTCAAAATCATCCATCCAATAATAAGCCATGGAAATATTGAATAAACAGGCATATCGGATAAAACTTTCGTCAGATTCGTTGTATTCGGGTAGTTTATTGATCCAAAATTCAATGGCTGGTTGAATTTTTTTGCGGTACTTCTCTGTATTCGAAGTTTTCAACTGGTTGAAAGCGGATTCTACAATTTTATTGTTGGAATAGAATTTTTTGAAATCCCGATGATTTTCGTCCTTAATGATTCTGAAATCAACGCTGCTGGTAGCCTCTAAAAATCCAAAATGTTGATTTATTTCGGTATTGATGGCCTCAAAACCTGATTTGATCAACGAGCTTTTTATTTCATTCACCTCTGTATTTCCATTTTTAAACCACCATTCATCACATTCCTTGATGGTTTTGAAAGAGGATGATTGATATGTTTCTCTTTTATCTCGATTGACGACAATCACTTCATGCATCAAACTAGAATCTGGTCGGTAAATGCGATAAGAAACCAAGTTGCTGTAGGCAAGTTCACGCTGATAAACTTCAAAAGGATTGCCCTCTTTATCCATCCGAGTGCTGGTTTTCATGCCTTTGTCATAAAAATATCCTGTGCCTACGTACATACTGATCATGACATCTGGAGATTTAGAATCTTCCTTAAAGCCCTTTAGGCTGACTTTGTTTTGCAGACTTGCAAAGCTATTTCCTAAGGCGTAAAGATCTTGAATATTTTGCCGATCAATATCCACCGAATAGGTCCGGACTGAATCTCCCAGTTTTTCTTGAGGCAATTTGATGAAAGGGGCTTTTACCACTAAATCTGAATATCCCGATCTAAAACAAGACGACAGCAACACGGCTATAGGTATCAAAAGGAAAAATTGCTTTGTCATGTTAGTCTTTAATCAAGTGACTCTTTAGATTTACTAACTTCAAAATGGATCTTTTATTTTTGCGCTCTTAAATATAAAAAATAAGCCACAAAACTGAAAACTATATTAGGAACCCAAACACCCACTGAAGCAGGAATGGAAAGGTTGCTGGCAAAGGTGATCGAAAATTTGGAAATTATGACAAAGGCTGCTCCTATGATGATGCCCATGGCCAGGTGAAATCCCATTCCACCGCGTACTTTTCTTGAAGCAACGCTCACTCCTATGATCGTGAGTATGATGATGGTGAAAGGATCGGCAGTTCTTCGGTACAATTCAATGACGTATTTTTTGGCGGTGTCCATTCCTTTGGCCCTTTCTCCCGCTATGAAAGCCCTCAAATCCGAAGTAGAAAGCATTTCCATCTGTCTGCTGTACCTTACAAAATCATCTGGTACGAATGGATATTTCACCAACTTTTGAGTGTCAGGAAACACCACCAGATTTTCCCTCAAGCTATCAATCTTATGAATTTCATAATTGATCATGCGCCATTTTCCGCTATCAGGCAAATAAGTCAGTCTTTCTGCTTTTAAAATCTCTACAAGTTTATTGTTTTTGAATGTCTCTACCCGGAAGTTATAAGCTGTGCTATCCCTGGAGCTAAACATTCTGAAATAGGCCTTTTCATTGGGCGAAATATAAAAATGCTGATCTGCTGCAACGGTCGATTTACTCGTTCGCCGAATGTATTCTGACTCAAATTCGTTTTTGATCCGATTGCTGTTGGGAATCAGGTAGTTATTGCCCAGCCACAATAAAACCGATAAAAAGATGGCGGCAACAAAGTACGGCCTCAACAATCGATCATAACTCACTCCAGCGGCTAGAATGGAAACAATTTCCGATTCTCTGGCAAGTCTACTGGTAAAAAAGATCACTGCAAGTAGCGCAAAAAGGGGCCAAAGCAAGCCATTGATCCATGGTATAAAATTGAGATAATAGTCTTTAATGATGTGCCCAACGGTAGTATCCGCAGCTAAAAACTTATCTACTTTTTCAAAAAAATCGATACAAATGGCAATCAAAGTGATCATCAAAATGGTGAAGGTAAAAGTCACCAAGTAATTTTTTATGATGTACCAATCTAGTTTTTTCAGCAATGGATTTATGTATTATATCTTTCAAAAATAGTTAATTATGGCAAATTTCGTGAGCATCTATCTATTTGCATTGTGGAATTGCAGTTAAATTATTGCTTGAAGGCCATAAGCACTTTAGTGAACTCATCAATTAATTCCTTTCCACCTGGAGAAAATTGGTCATATTTTTTTGATTCGAATGCTTCTGCTGCAAGGGCAAAATTATCTGCCATGATCTCATCAGGATGGATGATGTATTGGGTATTGTCCTTTATTTTTTCAAAAAAACCTTCCATGGATTTAAGAGCAGCTGGAATAGTGTCCACCTTACCATTGGCTTCGATATCATAAAAATCAAAATTGATGTAATCAAAAAATGCAGGAGCTGAGGCATCATATTTTGGAAGTTTGGAGGTAAGCACTGGAATCACCAAATCATCTTGCAATTTAATGGCGTAATCGTAGTTTGCTCCGTCGGGATTGGTCAAAACATTGTTTGAAAGTGCTTCATCAAACTTCAATTTTATGCCATGACTTTCAAATCCAATCAGGCCATAGGCAGATTTTCTCAAGTTTGGATATTTTCTAGATAGAATGTGCCAAAGCTCGTGATACATGGTTGTGATGTTGGATTTCCAATCTTTTTTGAATTCATCTTCTGGAATAAAAATGGTATTTTCTCTTGTATAAAAAGTACCTGCACCATAATGTCCAAGTTTTATTTTTACAATGTTGACTTCATCAATCAATAATGCAGGATTGAGCACCTCCAAGTTTTTCCTCAAATAGTAAAACATAGAATCCACGTAAGCTTTGTCTGCCGAACTTGGATTACTTACTTGTGTTTTTAGAAAAGGAATAAATGCCTTTAAAGCTGATGCTCTATCTGGATAACCCGCTGTATTTTTCATTTGAATGGCCATTTCCAAAGCAGAAATCTGATCAAAAAAACCATCAGAGTTGTCTGTGGTAATCAATTTTGCAGCTTTAACACTGTCTACCAATGTTACCTTAAAAACTGTTTTCACATCTGATTTGGAAGCTTTGCAAGCAACTCCGAAATGAATCAATAAAACCCAGAAAAATAGGAGGAATTTGTACTTTTTGAATGGCAACATGGATAAAATTTAGTGTTATGAAGGTTTTCCAACTTGTTTGAGACTCAAATTTATGCGATTACGTGGTAAATCCAAAGCGATAATTTTTACTGTGAAGCTTTGCCCAAGTTTTAAAACTTCTGCGGGGTCTGAAATGAAGGTATTTGATATTTCAGAAATGTGCAATAATCCATTTTCTTTGATGCCAATGTCAACAAAAGCCCCAAATTTGGTGATGTTGTTGACAATTCCCGGAAGCTCCAAACCAACGTAAAGGTCTTCGCTACTTTTTACCGTTTTTGAAAAAGAAAATGATTGGGCACTTCCACGCGGATCATGCCCTGGCATCTGTAACTCCTTGACAATGTCTTTTAAGGTGGGCATACCAAATTTATCATTGACATACTTTTCTAAAGGCACTTTGGCGATGACTTCCTTTTTGCCAATGATTTCGTCTGTCTTTAAACCCAAATCTTTGGCTATTTGCTGCACCAGTTCGTATGATTCAGGATGCACGCCTGTATTATCCAATGGACTTTTCCCAGCTCTAATACGAAGAAAACCAACACTTTGTTCATAGGCTTTAGGGCCAAGGCGCGGTACTTTCAAAAGCTCTTCCCGCTTTGAAAAAGCACCAAGTTTTGAACGATAATCCACAATGTTTTGTGCCAATGTAGGTCCCAGACCAGAAATGTATTGTAATAGATGGCTGCTGGCTGTGTTCAGGTCCACTCCTACAAGATTGACTGCATGGATGACCGTTTGATCCAATCCCTCTTTGAGTTTTCCCTGATCTACATCGTGTTGATATTGTCCCACACCAATGGATTTTGCATCAATTTTCACCAATTCAGCCAATGGATCCATGAGCCGACGACCAATGCTGATTGACCCTCTTACTGTTGCATCCAAGTCTGGAAATTCATCTCGCCCTGTTTTTGATGCTGAATAAATAGACGCCCCACTTTCTGAAACCACAAAAACATCCACAGGTGTATTCAGTTGTTCAATTACTTGATCAACAAATGCTTTGGTCTCTCTGGAAGCAGTTCCATTTCCGATGGCAATGGCTTCAATTCCAAATTTTTCGATCAGATACTTCAATTGTTTTCCTGCTTGAACGCTCTCATTTTGAGGTGGATTGGGGTATATGGTTTCATGGTGGAGCAAATCAGCCGTTGCAGAAAGGCAAACCAACTTACATCCAGTCCGAAAACCAGGATCGAGGGCAAGGACCGATTTACTGCCCAAAGGAGCGGTTAATAATAGTTGTTTTAAGTTGCTGCAAAAAACGGAAATAGCTTCTTTGTCTGCTTTTTCTTTATAGTTGGACAAAACTGCATTTTCAACAGAAGGTAAAAGCAATCTTTGAAGCCCATCCTTCACCGCTTCTTTGATGATATCAGCTGCTGGCCCAGAAGATTTCACACTTCGTTCTTGTATTTTATGAATCAATAGTTCTTCATCAGCGTCTACTTTCACACGGAGAAATCCCTCCTCTTTTCCTCTCAACATAGCCAAAAACCGATGGGAAGGACACTTAATCAATTGTTCAGAAAACTCAAAATAATCCTGATAATCAGTGGCGGCTTCTTTTTTCGTGCCGACCACTTTGCTGGTTATTTTACCAAATCGAGTGTATTGATTGCGCAAATACTCTCTGTTATTTGGGTTTTCATTGACCCATTCTGCCATGATGTCTTTTGCTCCCGCAATTGCGTCGGCTACACTTTGGACATCTGCATTTAAAAATCTTTTTGCGTCATCCAGAGGATTGGATCTTTGCGCCATGATCAGTTTGGCAAGGCCTTCTAAACCCTTATCTTTGGCAATATCTCCCCGTGTTTTCTTTCTTTTCTTGTAGGGAAGATAAAGGTCTTCCAAAACGACCTTGTCTTCACATTTGAGGATGGCTTGTTTTAATTCATCTGTCAAAAGACCACTTTCTGTAATGGCCGCAATGATTGTTTGTTTGCGTTCTTCCAAGGAATCCAGATCTTTTTTGGAATCGACAATTTTTGCAATATCCACTTCATCCAATTGGCCAGTGACTTCTTTTCGATACCTTGCCAAAAACGGGATGGTTGCCCCTTCCTCTGTTAATTTGATGACATTCACAACCGACTTATACGGTAAGCTCGTTTGTTGAGCTACTTTCTGTAATATATCCAAATTTACTTATTTTAATTAAGGCACAATGATACGATAGTTCGTAAAAATGATGGTAAAAAGATGAATTCGGTTTTCATTAATCGTCTTCGGTTTCCTTTTTTGAATCTTCCCACTCAATTCAAACAAGCTAGATATTGGGCTAAAGCCCAGGTAGCAGGAGCATTCATTTGCCACAGGCTAAAGCCAGTGGCAAATGAGCAAGTTGTCAAGTAATATCATTAAACTTTAAAATTCCGGTATCCGTATCCGTCTGCATAAAACTGGTGGCTAAGCCCGATTTCAGAGCTTTGTTTGCCACACAAAAGTTAGTGGCCACGAATTACGAAAAAACAAATATCATGAATCTTCCGACTTCCGGTATCCGGTTTCCGGTTTCAGTCTGCCTTTAATATTGGAAAAAGGTTGCCAGAATTCACGAAAAAACAAAAGCTGGCAAGGCCAGTAGCTATAAGTAGCTTTCATATTCCGGTCTTTCAGTTCTCGGATTTCCGATCTCCAAAAAAAGGTTGCTGACAATTCAAAACAAAAAGCTGGCGGCTCGTAGCTCGAAGCTCGTGGCTTTCCGGTTTCCGGTCTCCGATTTCCGATTTCCGTCCTCCGATTTCCGATTTCCGAAAAAAAGGTTGCCACGAATTCACGAAAAAAACAAAAAGCTGGCGGCTCGCGAAGCTCGAAGCTCGTGGCTTTCCGATTTCCGTCCTCCAAAAACTTATTGAGTTGCTTCCTCGTGTGCGTCTGACGTCTCCTTCAATTTCAGACTATCCGTAACTTGGCTGTGGATGTCTTTGTATAATTCGGGATCTTGAGCAAGTTGGACCATCGTTGTATCAAAAAGGACTTTATCAAGTTTATGGATGGTGAAAATTTCGGTGATAAACATTTTGCGCATGGAATCCTGGTAAGTTTTTTCGTACTCCAACAAAGCTGCCTCTGCTATATAGACGTCGAGCAAAACACTCACCAATTTTTCACGGGGAATTTCAAAATTGTAGGTGGGCGGCTTGTGTGTTTTCTTACAAGAAAGAAAACTCATTGCAAATATAAAAACCAATATGATTAAACGCATAAAAGAAGAATTACCATCAAAACGCAAAGGTAGGACAATTAATCTTCCATTTTAGGATAAATATAGGAAATAAGGGTAATGTCATGGGCTTCAATATTATGCCATGAACTGACATTTGCCTCCATGATCAGTATACCTGCCGTGGCAATGTCGTGAATATTTGCTTCACAAACGATGTTGGCAAAATAAGTAATGCCCGGGTTATGAGCAAATAAACAAACATGATCATATTGATCGTCAATACCATTGATACATGACATCAAGTCTTCAATATCGGCATGATATAAATTTTTCTCTACCTTGAAATGCTCTGAGGGTGTGTTGAATACTTTTGAAAATAAAATAGCGGTATCATAGGCCCTTTTAGCAGATGATGTGACTAATAATTGTGGTATTTCAAATTGCTCCAATATCCGAGTAGCCATAATAGGTGCATCTTGTTCACCTCTATGATTGAGTGGCCTTTCGTGGTCATTGATACCAGTGTATTCCCAAGAAGATTTGGCATGGCGAACCAAATATATTTTCTTCATTGTTTGAATAAGTAATCATGAAAAAGCTGCTAAACTAGTTAAAATTTATAATTCAAATAAAAATATTTTGCCATTTACAGCGAATCCCAATGGCATTGACTTTTTCTAAAAATGAAAAATAAAAGCATTTAAAAGAACTCCTCCACAAAATTTAATAACAACTTCTCGCTAATTTTCAAATTCTTACTAAAAGAATATTCCATTATTTTATTATGCTTGATTTGTGTTCAATACCTCTACATCATTAGATCTTAAAAAAAGACTGTTGCGGCAACTTGATAGTTTTTCAACTCAATATTTTACTAAAAACACCACCATTCATTGCAATAGAGCGTGCCATCAACAAAAAAACTACAACCATATCCTAACTTATTTAATAGTTAATGAACCATTGTGGAGTAGTTATCCAAATAAAAAACAACACTTGAAAGTCAAATCTTAGACGGGCATCTTGGTCATCATTGAGGAAAAACATATTAAATTCAGTATCTTTGAGAAAATTCTCAATTCTGCTCATGTCCAAATCAAGCGATCTAATCAATTCATTAGACCTACTTTTCTCACCTGAACTGTATGAAGCAGGAGAAAATCTCTTCGTGGAAAAATCAGTTTTGGAAATCAATAAGATGGACAATGACTTTTACACGGTTTATGTAAAAGATGGTGGTTTATACGAGGTTGAAATTCAAAAGCCATTCAAAAAAAATCAAAAAGTAGTTTGTGATTGCGTTTTTTTTGTGAATAATAAGGCTTGCAAACACGTGGTTGCCTCCTTACTTGCCATCAAAGAATTGAAACTTGAGGCCCACCCCAAAGGACAGAAAGATAAGAAACCTAGATCACTGAGTATCAATAACATACTCAACAGTGTTACTGGCGACGAACTCCTCCTTTTTGTGAAAAGTTATGCCCAAAAAGACAAAAAATTTCTCAGCGCGCTCAAAATCAACTTTGCGCGTAAAGTAGAACTTGAGCATAATGAAGACAAGTATAAATTATTGTTGGACGGTTTCGTGAGACCTATCACAGGTGTAAACGGAGGTTTGACCAAAACGGAGTTGAAAAACTATTTCATTGTCATTGAGGATTTGTTGGCACAAGCAGAGGATGCTTTGGTTTTAAGGCAATACTTGGAAGTGTTTTACATCGTGAAAGCTGCTATCGTCAAAACCAGTTATGTCCTCAAGAATTACAAAGCAATGGTTTTTGATGAATTACTGGAGGTCGCACATCGATTTCACAGAGTACTGGGACACCTCTTGGAAAGTGAAATCAGCCCCGAATTGCGAGAATCTCTCCAAGTGTTTTTCAAGGAATTATTGGGCCTCTCGTATTATGAAATCATTTACCCTACCAATGATGCACTCAGCCTGGCCATCAGACAAAAAATATTAACTGTTGATGAAGCTTTAGAGTTTGTAAATCATCGGATAGATCAGTCCAAAAATGAAGTGGAAATCGGCATTCTATATGCAGTCGCAATGAAAGCTAAAGGTGAGCCCATTGAAATTTTGAGAAAATATATGCAATACATCGACAAGATCATTGATCAGTTACAGTTGATGAATGCCACTGATATTGCATTGGAATTACTCAAAAAGAACCAAACGACTCACAAAGACCATATACTAGCCAGAAAATATGCACAGCTACAATTAAAAGTATCTGGGGAATCGGTTTTGCCTTCTATTGCGCAACTTTATATCAACACCAAGGATCTGAAAATTATTGACGCCATTGATGATTACAATCCTGCGCTTAGAGAGAAGTTTATCAGCTTATTGGCTGAAAATGAGCATTTTGAAGAATTCAAAAAAAGTATTCATTACCCTTATTTGCTTTTCAAAACTGCATCTTGGGATGATTTATTGACTTACCTCAACCAAAATCCATCGTTTGATTTGCTCAAAAGTTTTGACAAGGAACTTTATCAAATAAGACCCAACTTGGTGACCTTATTGTATGAAAATTTGCTTCATGAATATTTGGAAAGCCACGTTGGTGAAGTCTCTAATAGTTTTGTCAATGCCATATATTCTCACTTGTATTCCATCGGAGCTCCAAAAATTGTGAATAAAATGCGGGAAATGATTGAAACACATTTTGGCCACAGATCAAGTAAATAAACTTTGAATATTTTCCAATGGCAAAAATCATCTTGTCAGACGATGGGTCTCACACCCTTTTTTCAGAGCAATTTCAAGTTACTTACCATTCACATCATGGAAGCTTGCAAGAAAGTAATACCATATTCATCAATGCAGGTTTGAGGTATCTGATGGAAAAAGGCCATGAATCCATCCGTATTTTCGAGATGGGTTTTGGTTCAGGTCTCAACGCTTTGCTTTCCTATCTATTTGGTAAAGAAGAAGTTATAGAAATAAATTACACTGGTATAGAGGCTTACCCCCTTGATTTGGAGACAGCACAAAAGCTCAATTATGTAGAGATACTTGGACTAGATACGAAATCTAAAAAGGTTTTTGAAGATATGCATCGACTTGCAAGTTTTGCTGAAGCATCATTTCAATTCAATAAAATCATCGATCGCATAGAAGATACCAGCATTCAAACCCAATTTGATGTCGTTTTTTACGACGCTTTTTCTCCAGACAGTCAAGCAAATTTATGGGAAGAGGAATTGATGTCAAAAATGTATAATGCGCTCAATCCCGGTGGAATTTTAGTTACTTATTGTGCAAAGGGAGCTTTCAAAAGGGCATTAAAAAGTTGCGGTTTTATTGTAGAAGCACTTCCAGGTCCCAAAGGAAAACGAGAAATTACCAGAGCAATAAAACCGCTTTTATAAAAGGGAAGTTTATTTTTTCTTAAATATCATTTGATCCTGATTTCCTTCAAAATTAAATTTTAGAATCAACAGATTACCCTTCAATTCATAATTCGTTGTTGCAGACATATTTGCCCAATAGTTGGCTTCATATATCAAATCATCAGGAGTTCCGCCAATCTTCGTAGTCCCAAAGCTTGAAATACTTACCTGACCTTTTTGATCCCTGCTAGATTTTACTTCATAAGCGCCTCCATAAAAATTGATAGATGCCTTTCCATTTACTTTGAAAGCCGTTTCTGTATCTCCAAAGCTAGCATCAATTTCATACTTATGCTTTTTTACCGGACTTGTTAAGCTGATATTGTCTTGTTTTTGGTAACCAAGAAATTCATAATCACCTTGAAGGATTTCTTTATCGATGCCACATGCTCCTTTCACAGCACTGATTCCAACACAAGAAGCAGCACAAGCATTGCTGTAAGTTACGCCGTCACAACCACAAACTGGGTCGTAATTTTGAGGACAAAAACAGTCAGGATTTTCTTTGGCCACGCAATCTTGTTCCTCTTCACAACCAATGGCAAAAAGCGCCAGAGCTACCACAAAAAGTATTTTTATTTTATTTAAATTCATGTGTTTATTTTTTTTTGAAAGACGTTTCATTCCTAATTAAAGGTTTGTTCCAAACAATAATTTTCGCAGATATTTATCTTTTCTTGAAGACCATGACATCGCTGCCATTGTTATAATCATAAGTGATCAATAATAAGTTGTTTTGGATGGTGTAGTTTTTTGCGTTATCCAACCTGTTGATAAAATTGGTTTCAAATGTACTCGCAGCTGGACTACCACCGACTTCTGTCATGATATTCAACTCAACAACTAGTGGACCTGTTTCATTCAAACTACCTAAAACCTCAAAATTGCCTGCATACATGTTGATCGCTGATCTTCCGCTCACTTCTTTTTTACCACTTCCATCTTTGAACTCAACAAACACATCAAATTCATGTTTTTTCTCAGGAATGGATAGATTCACTTTATCCAAGGACTTGTAACCCAAAAAATCATATGTTCCGTTGAGGATATTTTTATCAATATTACATTCACCTTTTACTGCAGAAATTCCTGCACAAGCGGCAGCACATGCATTTCCATAGGTTTTGCCATCACAACCGCATACTGGGTCATACTGCAAAGTACAAACGCAATCTTCATTTTCTTTAGGAACGCAATCTTCATTGGAGTTGTCACAAGCAAACAGAGCCAAGCAAGCAAATAAAAGCAATGATTTCTTCATCCGTGTATCTTTATTTTATTCTAAAGACGAAGTCAGGGCAATTAAAGTTTGCTCTAAACTTTAAAATTTTAGAAAATAGCTTTTGTAAAAAATTCAGAAAATGTTTTAATCTGGCTTTAATCCAGTTTTAACACGTCTAAGAAAGTTTTCTGAGGAACTTCAACAGTACCAATCTGTCTCATTTTCTTCTTACCTTCTTTCTGCTTTTCCAATAATTTTCGCTTTCTGGAAATGTCTCCACCATAACACTTGGCGGTTACGTCTTTGCGCATCGCGGAAATTGTTTCTCTTGCAATGATCTTTGCACCGACAGATGCTTGGATGGCGATCACAAACTGTTGTCTTGGGAGCAACTCCTTGAGCCTGGAGCAAATTTTTCTGCCAAGTGATTCTGCCTTTAGCTTATGCACCAAAGAAGATAAAGCATCCACGGGTTCACCATTGAGCCTTATGTCTAGTTTCACCAAATCAGAAGCCCGGTAATCTATAGGTGTATAGTCAAACGAAGCATAACCCCGAGAAATAGATTTGAGTCTATCATAAAAATCAAAAACGATTTCCGCGAGTGGTAATTCAAATGAAAGTTCCACTCTTTCGGTTGTCAGATAAGTTTGCTTGGTGAGTAAACCTCTTTTTTCAATGCAAAGCGTCATGATTGCGCCAATGTATTCTGGCTTTGTGATCACTTGAGCCCTGATGTATGGCTCCTCAACCTTCTCCAACATGGTAGGATCTGGTAACTCATTGGGCGTATTGATCCTTCTTTTGCCTTCTCTTTTGGTGTAGGCAAAGTAAGATACGTTGGGCACTGTGGTAATGACTTCCTGATTGAATTCTCTTGAAAGACGTTCCTGAATAATTTCTAAGTGCAACATGCCCAAAAATCCACATCTGAATCCAAAACCGAGCGCAATAGAAGTCTCTGGTTCAAAAACCAATGAAGCATCATTGAGCTGCAATTTTTCTAAACTGTCACGTAAATCTTCAAAATCGTCGTTATCAATCGGATAAATACCGGCAAAAACCATTGGTTTTACGTCTTCAAATCCATGAATTGCCTCTAAGCAAGGATTACTCAAAGTAGTAACAGTATCACCAACTTTGATCTCTTTACTTTCTTTTATGCCTGTGATGATGTATCCAACATTTCCAGCGCTGATTTTATCTTTTGGTATTTGGGTCATCTGTAAGATGCCAATTTCCTCTGCGACATATTCATTACCCGTGTTGATAAATCTTACTTTCTCACCCTTGGAAATGGTACCATTCATGACCCTGAAATAAGCAACAACGCCTCTGAAAGGATTGAACATACTGTCAAAAATGAGTGCTTGTACCGGAGCCTTGGGGTCACCTTTTGGAGCAGGAACTCTATTTACGATTGCGTCCATGATGTCTTGGATACCAATACCAGTTTTTCCAGAAGCCAGAACGATATCGCCTCTTTTGCAGCCTATCAAATCTATTACCTGATCTGCAACTTCCTCAATCATAGCGGTTTGCATATCGACCTTGTTGAGAATTGGGATAATCTCCAAGTTGTGCTCAATGGCCAAATAAAGGTTTGATATCGTTTGTGCTTGAATACCTTGAGTTGCATCTACGAGCAAAAGGGCACCTTCACAAGCAGCTATAGATCTGGAGACTTCATAAGAAAAATCCACGTGACCTGGCGTGTCTATGAGGTTGAATGTATACTCCTCGCCATCTGAATGTTTATAGTACATTTGAATGGCATGACTTTTTATGGTAATACCACGCTCACGTTCTAGATCCATATTGTCTAATGCTTGCGCAACCATGTCTCTTGCGGAGATGGTTTTGGTAAATTCCAGTAGTCTATCTGACAGTGTACTCTTGCCATGGTCAATATGGGCAATGACACAAAAATTTCTGATGTTTTTCATGGGCGGCAAAGATAACTTTATTTCATAATTGTTGTGAACAGAAATATTTTGATTTTTCTGAATATGGTGTTAATTTTGGTTCCTTTCGCCTAACAAAAGCGCTTTTAACGTATTTTATTTTGTTATTTGAATTTGTATATCTTTTGAAATCCTCAGAAGACCCAATAAAATCTCGACATAAAAAGACTCTAAACTTAATACCATAGACATAAAACATGACCTTGCTTACATTCACTAAAGCAAAAAGTGACGACCTCCACACCATTCTTACCTTGTTTACAGGAGCAGCGCAAGCAATGAAGGACAAACAGATCAATCATTGGCGACATTGGTTAAAGATTGATGAATCAAGAATAGGACAAGTCAAAACGTCGATTGATAATGGCGAGTTTTTCTTAGTCTACGATGAGGATACACATATTGGGATGTTCAAAATTATGGATGCAGATCCAGAATATTGGGGCGAACGATCTGAATTTGCCAGATATGTGCATGCATTGGTTGTAAATCCACGATTTAAAGGACGTAATTTGGGTGAAAGGATTTTGGATCAAATCTCAGCAGACCTGAAAGCCAAACAAATAGACCTATTTCGATTGGATTGCAATGCAAACAATCCTTGGTTGTGTCATTATTATGAAAACAACGGTTTTGTAAAAGTTGGAGTGAAGGAAATGCCTTGGTCAACCAATAATTTGTATGAAAAGGTAATTTTCAGGGAAGTGTCAAACAAAAGCTGATTTATTTCATTCGGATAGCCTAAATTAAGGAAAATTTATATTCAAAATTCCTAGAAAGATAAGGGGGCCTGCTACGTTTAGCTGCCCCCTAAATACAGTATCCAAATAGTATATCTTACATTTTGAAAACTCTCGGTGAGTCCATCAAAATTTTTATATTTTTGTTATGCATTGGAACTAGAAAGATTCCATTTTATCACCACCAATTCCACAAACAGCATTCAATATTATTAGTATAATTTCCATCTCTTCAGTAATTTAAGTCAAAAGTATGGCAACAATTAGTAGGTTTTATTATCTTATTTTATATATTTGTGACATGCCTTTTAAACAGGCAATGCTATTATTAAAAATTGCAACTAATTCATTTACAGTATCTTATCAAAGTCAAATAATATGCTCATCCCATCAAAATTAAGCCAAAAAGGGTTGATTCAAGATCCATATGAACTATTTATGGGCGAAAAAAGTCAATTATTTCTCAAAAAATTGGAAGCTGAAGAGCATTTAAATGATAGAATCATCGAACAAATCATCTATGGTAATACAGATAATAGCCAAACCTATAGAAAACTAAAGTCAAGATTCCGTCGCCGACTTATTGATGAGATATATTATGGGACTTTTGAAAAATACAACACTGGAGTTAGAAATCAAACAATGGCCCTTTTACTGAAACAATTCTCAGTAGCAATGGCCTTAAAACTTGATTTATTTACTAATGCATACATATATACGATCAAAGAAATTCACACAAAAGCAAAAAAATTTGATTTGACGATGATATCACAACTTACTGTTCATGAACTATTTTACTATTATGCCTTTGTAAACCCAGATAAAAAACTGATGTTACAATATAAGACAGAAAAAGAAAAGGTCGCAGAACAAGTTGTTTATTCTGATAGGGCTGAGGTTATAAATGGTGAATTGTCCTATATTTTTACCCAAGAAAAATATAATCCTTCAAAAGAAAACAGAATTATCATACGAGACCGTATCCAGGAAATAAATGAACTTTCAAAACGTAGTGACAATTTCACACTAAATGTATACAAATATGATTTAAGTTACTATTATTATTTAGTAGAAAAGAAATACGAAGAACTATTGATACTCAGTGAAGAAGCAAAGATTTACTATGACAATAAACAAATTCTTGATAAATTTTTTAAATGGAGTCAGGAATCCAATAAAATATATGCGCTCATTTTACTTAAAAGATATGAAAAAGCGGAGCTAGCTATAGAATCTACCTTTTCCTGGCTTACTCCTGGAGTTCGGGCATGGTTTTACCTCAGCGATTTTTTATTTATCTGTTATGCTATGCAATCCAAATTTGAAAGTGCAGCAGATTTAGTAAATAAAGTCCTTACTCAACCGTCGCTTAAAAATTTTACTTTTGAAATCACCCAATGGGAAAGTAGATTTATTTTGTTGTCTTTACTGGCATCTGAGTCAAAAGTACAAGAAAAGTTTTCTGAAGTTAACTACAAACTAACACCACAGCGTTTCCTAAAAAAACACAATGATTTGTTGAAAGATAAGAAGGCAATGAACCTGACTTATCGTATTATAGAAATTGCTTTCTATATCAAAAACAACAAAATGGGCAAAGTTATAGATATTATAGAAAACCTTGGCCAGTTCAAGTATAAATACCTCAGAGACAATGATACATATCGTGCCCAATGTTTCATCAGGTTATTGGAGGTTTTGGCAAAATCAAACTTTCATCCTGTTAGAGTAAATTACCTTGCAGAGCCAATTTTAAAAAAGATGAAAACAAAAGAAGCAATAATATCAAGCGAAAATGCATATGCTGAAATTTTGTCATTTGAAGAAATCTGGCAAAGACTCATCAAACTTTTATAGCAGATTTAGTGAAGGACAGATATCAAATTCTTTTGGATGCCATTGAATTCGAAAGAAAAGAAGAAGAGTTATTTTTTAAGAGTATGAATGCGTCTACTCCGATCAAACAAAGAGTGGCGGCAGGTTTTGCTTGGTACCCAGTTGATATACTTTCAACTCGGTACACAGTTGGAGAGTATCTTGAAATAGAAATTTCCAGAAAACCTGGAGACAGCGGCAGTCACAAAATGAAGGAAGGAGCTGGAGTAAACCTTTTCTTCAATGTGGGAAGCGAAAAAACTGAATTTGGCGGCATCATTTCCTTTGTCAGAAAAGAAAAAATGCGCGTTATCTTGAGAAACGATGCATTAGACAAGGACGACATTCCAGAAAAAGGCTTGGCCGGAGTTGAGTTGGTTTACGATGCGCGACCGTACGTAATCATGCATAAAACCATAAATACCGTCCGAGATAGTAAAGATGAATACATCAAAATATTACGTGAAGGTATAAGAAATACCTCTTTACTTTTGAATAAGGGTGGAGAGGACATTGAAGTAAATGTAGACCAATTGCCTCCATACCTCAATCCTTCCCAAAAAACAGCCATCAGGGCTTGTATAGGTGTGGAATCCATTGGTATCATTCATGGGCCTCCTGGTACCGGGAAGACCACCACTCTTACCGCTTTGGTGAAAGCCCTTTCTAAAACTGAGAAAAGAATCCTCGTCTGCGCACCATCCAATAATGCAGTAGATTTATTGGCAGAGCGAATTTCTGAATTGCAAATTGATACCATTCGCATCGGAAATATTACCAGGATTGGTGACAAAGTCATGCATTTGACTTTGGAAGATAAACTCAAAAATCATGGAGATTGGTCTCACATCAAAAAGGTAAAAATACAAGCCGACGAAGCTGAAAAAATGTCTTCAAAGTATCGTAGAAGCTTTGGCCAAGTAGAACGCGAAGAACGATTTGCTTACAAAAAAGAAGCCCGGGAATTGAGAAAATGGGCTCGGGAATTGGAATATAAATTGACAAGAGAAATTGTAGGAAATGCAAAAGTGGTCGTATCTACCTTGATTGGGGCTGCACATCCAGACATAGACGACCTATATTTCGACACGGTCATCATTGATGAAGCTAGTCAAGCTTTGGAACCAGAATCTTGGGTCGCCATGATCAAAGGAAAACGGACCATTTTGGCGGGCGATCACAAACAACTCCCTCCAACTGTAAAAAGCAGAAATGCTGCACAACTAGGTCTGGAAACAACACTTTTGGACATTCTCACTCCAGTAATTCACGATAGTTACCTACTCAACACTCAGTACAGAATGAATGATACCATTTTGGGCTTTTCAAACCAAATGTTTTACAATGGCAAGTTGTTATCTAGTGAAAAAGTTGCCAATCGGCTACTCAGATCTTTACCACCACTCACCTTGATTGACACTTCAGGTACTGGGTTTGAAGAAGTCATTGGTCAAGAAAACAGAAGTTATAAAAATGATGGCGAGTTTTTTCTGATGCGGGAACACATCCTTGCCAATAAAGAAAACTTATTGGGAGCTTCCATTGGAGTCATCAGTCCATATGCAGAACAGATCAGAAACCTGAGGATAAGTTTTGAGGAGGAGACAGATTTTAGAAATATAGATTTTGAAATTGATACCATCGATGGTTTTCAGGGTCAGGAAAAAGACGTCATTTACATCAGTTTGGTACGATCAAATGATAAAGGAGAAATTGGCTTTTTAGCAGATGAAAGAAGGTTGAATGTAGCGCTGACCAGAGCAAGATTTGCCTTGATTGTCATTGGCGACGGAAGCACTTTGAGCAATCATGCTATTTTTAGTAAATTTTGGGATTATGCAGAAGAAAACAAGGCTTTGGAATCAGCCTGGTCTTATATGGGCGGATAAATGAATTTCTTAACCTTGTTGCAAATTAAGACTTCATCGTTCAATTTCGCCAGGGGGCAGCTCTCTCTTCGATCTCGACAGCTCCATTCCGTTTGGTATATTTATTAAACTTATCGAAATTCCCTACCAAAAAAGGAGATGAAAACGCCACTCTCCCCCACTGTATTCAATAGCCGGCGATGGAGTTTTGAAAATATTCAGACCATCTAATAAGCCATTGATCAAATGACTTTTGGTTCGCACTTTGTGGAAATTCACATCCAATCCCAAATAATATTGTCTTTGTCGTTTGATCTGATTGCTTACATCATAAGAAACTCCAGTTGCATCATTGGTCCACTGATTATTAAATCCACCAAATAAACCACTTGCTCCGTATCCAAATGCCACATTTAGCCACTTGGGCCAGATGGCAGGTTTGCCCAAAATTTCGTGAACATCGACAGATGCCCAATAGGTCTGTACGTTATAATCTTTTAAAGCCCTTTCCAAAGCAGTGGCACCAAAAAGATCATCTGCTCGTTCTTCAAGACTGGTTTTAGTAGAATTATTTAATGAAAAAATGGGTGCTTCACTATAATTTACAGGCAAACTTGACTCCTTAATAACGATATATTGATGATCCCATAAGCTTTCTTGAATTACAAAAAGAGACGTCCCTCCTACATTGGCTGCTACATCCTTCAAAGAAAATCCCCATTTGGAGCTAAAACCATCCATGGTCTCGATGGTTGTTTGCACCAAAGTCGAAATGGCTGCTGCCGTATATAAAGAAGGTGTTTTTTTGAGACCAGTCCATCTTGCAACTTGATAAGAATACGCAGTTTGAAAATAGGCAGAAAATAGGTGGCCAGCTTTATCCATTTGCAACCACTCTTTGCCGTCATCAAAAAACCTGAAATCACCTTTTGGGAAATCTTTATACCAAGAATTGTATAAACCATAGCTAAACCCACCATACATCGTCACTCCAAGGCCAGCCATGCCATAAAACCTTTTCTTATTGAGTTCTGGACTCGGTTGAAAAAAGGAAACTTTTACTGGTTCATATAAGGAATCTGCCAAAGTGACCGTCTGACCTTGGGCCAAAGTTTTCATCACCAATAGGACAAGAATGATATTCCACTTCAACATAATGGCAAAATTAATATTAACTAAACGTCAAACTGACTCTAATTGGAGATTTAATAAAAATAAAACAGTAATATTGCTCAAAATTTAAAATAACAGATTTATAAATACATGATTTCCAAATTATTAAACATTGCGCTTATCATTTTAATTGCAGGTCTCGTTGGCAATTATATTTATAAGTTACCTAAGTTCAGTAAGGGAAATGAAGTTCCTGCTCCAAAAATTGTCTTAAAGGACGGAACAAAATTCAATCTAGATTCTCTTGAAAACAGGTATGTTTTGCTTCATTTCTGGGGATCTTGGTGTGCAACGTGTAGGAGAAAAAACCCGGAATTGGTCTCCTTATATAAATCCTATTTAGAAAAAAATACCACAGACCCAAAATTTATGATTTTAAGCATTGCACTGGAGAAAAGTTTGGAGCAATATGAAACTGCTGTTGCCATGGACAGCATATTTTGGAATACACAAGTAGTTGAAAAAGAATTATTTAAGTCTGATATTGCTAAACTTTATGGCATCAGAGAGATACCAACTACCTACTTACTTGGGCCAGACAAAAAAGTATTGATGGTCAATCCCAAAATTTCAAAGCTGAAACATTTTGTCCAAAACATTGATTCTACAAGCATACAAGGACAAATTGACTAAGATTTGCTTAGATTATTGACATTTTGACCGACTATATACACATGGCAAGACTATTGATATATCAGCGGTTGGTACAACCAATATTAGATTATTTTATCACTAATAAATCTGAAGAAATGACATTTGATCCTCTTGCAGAAGAAAATGAAATGAACAATACAGAAGAAATAAATCAAACAACTGATCAAGAGATTACTGAAAACACGGTAGAAACTCAAGAACAGGAGATCGCCAATTTGAAGTCACAAATTGACGAATTGAAAGATAAACACCTCAGATTATTTGCGGAATTTGACAATTACCGCAAAAGAACGATGAAGGAAAGTTTAGAAATTAGACAAACAGCAGCTAAAGATACCATTACATCTTTGTTGACCGTTTTAGACGATTTTGAAAGGGCTAAAAAAGCGGGAGAAATGCCTGGTTCTACAGAAGTTTTTCCTGAAGGTGTCAACCTTGTTTTTCATAAGTTATTTACCACACTAACTGCAAAGGGACTCAAAGTCATGGAGAGTACTGGTAAAGAATTTAATGCTGAATTTCATGAGGCCATCACGGAAATTCCTGCACCTTCAGATGATCTTAAAGGAAAGGTCATTGATACAGTTGAAAATGGTTACTTTTTAAACGATAAAATAATCCGATACGCCAAGGTCGTAGTTGGGAAATAAGAATATATGGCAAAGAGAGATTATTACGAGGTACTCGGTGTCACTAAATCCGCTGATGCAGATACCATCAAAAAGGCTTACCGCAAAGTAGCCATGCAATACCACCCAGATCGCAATCCAGATAATAAAGAAGCTGAAGATAAATTTAAAGAGGCAGCAGAAGCTTATGAAATTCTTTCAGATGGCGATAAAAAAGCCAGATATGACCGTTATGGACATGCTGGTGTAGATCCCAATATGGGCGGTGGCGGCTTCAGAGGTGGCAGTATGAACATGGAAGACATCTTTGCCGATGTTTTTGGCTCAGAAGGAAGTCCATTTGAGAGCTTTTTTGGAGGTGGCGGCGGCAGAACATCTGCGGGTGGCCAGAAAGGTGCCAACTTGCGCATCAAAGTATCGATGACTTTAGAAGAAATTGAGTCTGGAGTCAAAAAGAAAATAAAGGTCAAAAAACAATCCACTTGTCAAACTTGTGGCGGATCAGGAGCCAAGGACAGTAAAAGTATGAACACCTGTGGTACTTGTCAAGGTTCGGGTTATGTGAAGATGATCAAGGAGACTTTCATGGGTAGAATGGCGACTACATCTGTTTGTCCCACTTGTCAAGGAAAGGGCAAAACCATTTCAGCGCATTGTTCTAGCTGTCGTGGTGAAGGTGTGACGCTCAATGAAGAAATCATCGAATTGGAAATTCCTGCTGGCGTTGAAGATGGCATGCAATTATCTATGCGTGGAAATGGCAATGCAGGAAAAAATGGCGGACCAGCAGGTGACTTATTGATTACTGTCGAAGAAACTCCACACGAATTCTTTACAAGAGATGGTCAAAACATCATTTACGATCTATATCTCAATTTTGCAGACGCGGCATTAGGTACATCAGTTGAAATTCCTACCATCGATGGAAAGGCCAAGATCAAAATCCCTGAAGGTACACAAGCAGGAAAATTGCTCAGGTTGAAAGGAAAAGGTCTGCCTTCTGTGCAATCATATGGCAAGGGTGACCAATTGATCAATGTCAACATTTGGACTCCTAAAAAAGTCAATGACGAAGAACGTAAAATTCTGGAAAGAATCAAGGACATGCCCAATTTCCAACCCAATCCATCTAAAGAAGATAAAGGCTTCATAGATCGCATGAAAGATTTTTTCAAGGGATGATTGAAAATATAAGACATCAACATATCAAACAAAAGTGGACAATGCTATTGGCGATGTCTACTTTTGTTTTTTTGATTTCTTGCAACAGCAATGTTGTATATAAAGGTAGTTTCCCCATAGAATCACAGCACTTGACTTATACTGACTCCGTGGAGTTTGCATTTGAAATCGAGGATACTACCAGCACTTATGACTTAGTTCTTGGCATCACTTACGATGAGGTCGAATTTCCTTATGAAAATTTATATACCACTATCAATACTTATTTCCCAAATGGGACCATCATCAATGACCTTGTTTCATTTGATTTCAGAACAGATAGCGCCATTGAAAATACCATATGTAAATCAGGAAAATGTACGATTCCCATTTACCTCCAAACTGGTATTGGCTTCAACCAAGTAGGTAATTATCGCATTTCTTTTATTCAAAACAGTCGGGATTCTATTCTGAGGGGTTTGCACAATTTTGAATTTGAGGTGGTTAGAGCTAAGTAGTGGTCAGCTGTCAGCGATCAGTGGTCAGCTTTCAGTAATCAGCAATCAGTTTTTTTTTTGCAGCGAGCTTCGAGCCACGAGTTTCGAGTTTTTGAGAATGTCGAAAGATCTTTTTTTTATTCTTTTGGGCTTGAGTGGCTGGCGTGTTAACATTGACTAGCGCAGGAAAACAATATTCGTAATTTGGCATCGAGCAACGAGCCACGAGCCACGAGCTTTCAAAAATTTAATTGAATTGAAATATTTTGGAGCCCAAACTCCCATTTGCAGGCGCAGCAAATTGCCCCTTCTATTTTTGTCCAGACGCAAGGCCTTGCGTCTCAACATATTTTCTAATCCCCAATCAATATAATTCGTACAAACGCAAGGCCTTGTGTCTCAACATATTTAATACCCGAAACCTAGGGCGAAAGCTTTTCGCCTCTTCTGATCTTGTACAGACGCGGGGCCTTGCGTCGCTCCATTATGCTTTATAAACTTTCAAATCAAATTATTTAATAGTATTCGAGCCAATTACCTCAACAGTACCATTTTTACAATTCATACCTTCAATGATGTTATTTCCCATCAATTTAATAATGCTCTCTAACCCAGTCAGTCCTCGTAAGTCGTCTCTGCTGCTGTTATTAGTTAGAACATTTGTATTTAGCAATTCTAAAAAGCTTTGGACTGAAGAAACTCCTGCACCTTCTTTTTCTGCAAAATTGTTATTGATTTCATTATCAGCAAGTTCTGTTTTAGAAGAGTTTACTATAAATAATCCTCCACCACTTGACGCGTCGTTTTCTTTGATTGTGTTGTATTTCAATAATCCAGACGCACCATTGATATAAACACCTCCACCATTGGAGTTATTTAACCATGAACTATTTACAAAAATGGAATCTGGATCCAATCCAGTCTCGCCTACTCCACCTTTAATTATACAGTACTGAATGGATGATTCCTTGTTGGTATTTGTCCACATTGCTGAGGTATCCATCACTATGGTATGATAAGATGGAAAACTGGAAAACTCCTTTCTACCAACCAAATTCGTTTTGTAAGCTGTCGAGGGTGAGTCGTCACCACCACCAGGAAAACCACCTATTATTGTCAAACCTTGTCTTATGTGGAAAGTCAAATCCCGATCATTACCCGTAGTGATTTCTTGGCCTTTCATCGTCACATCCATTTCATATGGCTTAGTCTCTGGGAAATAAGTTCCTTCAGTGATCAGTATGGTATCCACATTTGGACAATTATGGGCAACGAATAATGCTTCAGATAAAGTTTGAAATGCTTTAGACCAGCTTTGTCCATTAGCACCTGCAACAGCATTGGTATCTACATAAATTACATTTGAAATACATGGGTCTCTGAAAGTCTCATAAGCACCAAGATCAACTTGATAATTCATGACCCTGGCTTCATGTTTTGCATCATATTTTACACTATCAGCTATCAGATTTTTATTCCCAACATTGATAAGTGGACTTATTGTTTGAAGAATTAAACCATCATCACCATTTCCAAAAACCATATCTGTACCCAAAATATTTAATGTATCTTCAAATTTTGGATCAAGGTTATATACATTAGCTGCATTCACAAAAAGCACATTGTTATTTGCGCTGGTGTAATCATTTTCAGCAAATTGCATTGCATTATTATTGAAAACATTGAAAGACTCATTGAATACGTCGTTATAGAAATCCGCACCAATGACATTTGCACCTGACTTTGTATTTTGATAAAAAATATTGTTTGTCAAGTCATTGGCACCTAGAGCAGTCCCAAAAGCGCCACCATCAATAGAGCCTTCATTTTGAAAAAACGTATTATTTTGAATTTCACTAAATCCATAATAAGTTTGAATTCCACTTCCTGATCGAGCTGTATCCTTATAGAATACATTGTTGACTATCAATAATTCAGCATTACCAGCATTGATACCTCCTCCTGTATTTTCAGATTTATTTTTTGTAAAAAGATTACTTTCAATCTCAATATCACCTCCAGCAATTGATAAGCCTCCGCCATTTTGCACTGCATTGTTTGAAGTAAATCTATTTTTATACAAACGACCAAAACTGTTTTGAATATGTATACCTCCGCCACCAAACTGATTGGCAGAATTATTACTGATAGAATTGCTGTCTAATTTAAAATTTGAATTTTCAATAAAAGCACCTCCACCATATTTTGAAATATTTGAGCTTACGGTATTGTTGATTAATGTTACATCCGTTTGTTGTGCAAATAGCCCACCACCCCACAAGAATGTTGTCGAATTTTGGTGAATCAAATTATTGATGAGAATGGTAGAATCTTGGAAAAGGAAAAGTCCACCTCCTTGACTTGCACTATTTTCTGAAATGGTATTATCCATGAGTGTATTGAAACCTTGTGTAAAGTAAGCACCCCCACCATCAACACCTATGTTATTAGAAATGACGTTTTGAATTATATCATTTTTACCACCATATAAGTATAAACCATGTCCCAAGTTGTCATGAATTACATTGTCGTTTAAAGTAATTTTCTCAAGGAAATCTCCATATATACCGGCACCGACATCGTATTTTATTAAATGTTTATTGACTGTCAAGCCACCGAAATTGATGGAATGTCCTTTGGTGACATGAAAGCCATCAAAAATTATCTTTTTTAGGCCCGTCCAAGTGCCATTATCTCCACCCAATAAAACCACGTGTCGTGCATCGAAAGTGCTGTCTGAAATATCCCCACTCAAAGTTGAAGGATATAAATCCCTGTTCCTATCTGTACCACTATTTTTGTAACCACCATAAACATACAATCCAGCCCTGACATGAAATGTTTTGTCCAAATCAGAGGTAGTATATAATTCTGTACCTCTCTGATCGTCCTGCATTTCAAATGGTTTGTAGCTGGGGTAATAATCTCCTTTTGCAACGTGGATTTCTTCAATATTGGGGCATGATTGTGCAACGTACAAAGCGGTTGACACTTCACTCAGTGCAGTATTCCAATCAGAGCCTTCACCTCCACTTACTTGCTTATCAACATAAAGTTGAACATCTGTAGGACATTTGAAGGTTTCATATGCACCTATGTCTCTAAACCCCCACTCTCGCAAACTGTAAGTAATATCGTGCGTCAAATTACCATACGAAGTTCCATTATTTATAGCCGGAGAACTAATTTTTACATTAAAGCCATCGTCCGCTGTACGATATTTATTATCCGCACCATCCACGTCCAAGTCATCAGCAAATACAGGATTTATATCTCCTAAAGTGCCTGGACATGAAGTGCAAAGTGGGTGCCCTCCCTTTACAATGCTGTTGGTCAATGTCATTGCACCCGTCAAAATACTGATGGGATTGGAATCATAATAAATATTATTTCTTAAAATTGGATTATTACTCACCGTATAGATGGATTCACCCTCATCTGCAATATTTGCATAGGCAGTGCAATTTATTTGCTCAAAGAAATCATTTTTATCGTTGTAAACTGCTCCACCGAGACTTACCGCATTTGTTGCATCATTGTTATGAAATAAGCTATTCCACACAAAAATGCTGTCACAGAGATAGGCGCATAATCCACCTCCTTGAAGATCTGTTATATTTCCATCAAAAGCACATCGATCTATAATCCCTTGCGATTTTGTTGTAAAAATGCCACCTCCTTGTCCATTTGTTGTGGTGGTATTAAAAATAAAGTCAGAGTCTTCAATTTTGAATTGATTTTTGATATAAAATCCACTACCATATTTAGCAATATTGCTTTTCACAATATTATGATGAAGGATATTTGTTGTTGAGTCCATATACATGCCTCCTCCATTATCAAAAGCTGTGTTGGATGAAAAACCATTGTACCCCAGGTCAAGGTTTTCACCTTGCCTAATGAACATTCCTGCCCCATCTCCACTCGTATTTTGTTTTATAGAATTGTTTTGAATGGATGTGCTTTTGGTGCCATAGCTATACAAACCACCTCCTTTTTCATCTGAATAATTTTGCTCTATGGTACTATTTTTGACTGCATGAAAACCATTGGTCATATAAAGTCCACCGCCATAACTCGCCTGGATCAGACTATTATTGACTTCCAATTCGTAAGGCTTATTGTTTGCATTTGCATCTTTCACAATGACGCCATCAACAACCGTTGTATCCTCTCCTATGAACCAAAAAGGACTAGACGCCATCAAAACCGTGTGGTAAGATTGGTTGCTGCCGTTCTGATTGATGTCTCCACTTAGTATAGTATTGAAGGCACTCAAATCTCTTTCAGTACCTCCAGTGCCATAACCTCCTAATAATATTACTCCATCTCTGATGTGGAAAGCAGCATCACGTGGATCAATTGTTTCAACCTCTATGCCTTGGAGATAGTGTTGCATATTATATGGCTTTGCATTTGGATAATAAGTCCCTTGAGCCACGCAAATGTATTTCACAAATGGGCACATATGAGTAATAAATATTGCCTCATCCAGTGTTTTGAAAGCTTGTGCCCAAGAACTACCATTGCCTGATATTGCTACAGTATAATCTACAAATAAAGTATCAAAAATACCTTCAGGACATTTCACGTTTGGCCCCTCGTATGCTCCTAATTCAACAATGCTTTTTTGAATTCTTGGGGAACCATAGATATCTGTAGTGATATAAGGAGGAATGGCAGCATTTGCGCCAACATTGATCATTGGTGAACCGACCAAAAGTCTTAAGCCATCATCATAAGTGCCATATTTGTTATCATCACCGGCCATATCTAGAGTATCATAAAAAATTGGGTTTATATCAAAAAGATTTGCTGTTCCACCTCCCAATTCATTATGATTCGTTACATTATAATTTGCATCTTTATCAAGTTGCATTCCATTATTATTGAATGCAATAGTAAGAGGTGCAGCAGAATGTTGATAATCGCTTCCAACTACATCAAACAAACCATTTTTCTTATTTCTATGAAATATATTATTGTAAATGGAAAAATTACCTCCATCAACATACAATGCTCCTACTTCTGTTGACGAATTGTTGAAAAAGGTATTATTCACAACAGCATGAGTGCCTTGCAACAAAGTCAAAGCCCCACTTTTAAAGATGGATTGATTGCCATCGAATGCATTGTTAATGATAATGCCAAGCCCATTTTCGATTTCGACACAAGCAGTTGTATCCGCGTTGTTGTCAACAAAATAATTACTGATTAATCTATAATTGCCATCTACAGATGCGATGCCCGCAGCTATATTAGCATGGTTTTGTTTGAATACAGAATTTTCGACAATGGTGGTATCTGTATTGAGGAAGATGGCACCACCAATATTTGCTTGACTATTTTCAACAGTACAATTCACAATTTTATTTGTACCTCCATAAACTGTGATTCCACCTCCTTGTGACTTAAAAATGTCATTGTTATTGACGGTCAATTTTTGATTTGGGGCCTCATTGGCCTCTCCCCCGATGATGTGAAATCCGTCCAGAAGTGTAGTATCTTGAGGATCTGTCCAGTAATCTTTGTGATAACTCATCATGACGGTGTGTAATACAGAAGTATCTCCAATAATGCCATGTAAGATTGTTTTATTTTTCTCTGAATTACGGCTACCAATACCACTACGCACAATAAATCCCCCGTACAAATCTACGCCAGCCCTTAAATTAAAAGTCTTGTCTCTGGCATCTGATGTTACAATTTCAATACCCTTGCCAGTAGGTTGCATTTCGTAGGGTTTAGAATTGGGTGTATACTCGTCTGCGGAAACGTTGATAACAGAAACATTGGTACATTCCTGGGAAAGCCATAAAGCTACATCAAGGTCAGTCAAAGCTGATAGCCAACCTGCGCCTCCAGTTGTATGAACATGATTTTTGTTGACATAAAGCGTATCCAGCGCCACACAATTGAGTTTCTCATAGGCTCCTATATCCGTTTGTGGGCCTAGTATTCTTGGAATGCCCGCTATGTCAATAGAAGCAAGGGGAGCAATTGCTTGATCAAATCCTGCGTCTATTCCAACACTAAATTCCCCCAAAACCAAACCATCATCCCTGGTCATATACACATTGTCAGGACCATCAAGATCAGAGACGGCTATAAAATCCGGAAAACCACTAAAGATGTTATTGCTAGAGCCAATTCCCAAGTCATTGTTGGTCACTCCAGCATAAGTTGGTGCGCTCAATTGCAATAAATTATTTTTGAATATGGGGGGATAATCGACTTCAAGTTTATTATATCTATAATCTGACCCTGCAATCGAAGTAAATATTCCCAGAGCGTTTTGATAAAATATGTTGTTTGAAATTTCTACGGTATCCCCTTTAAAGTAAGAGACATAAAGTCCACCTCCGCGATTTGGGTTAGTGGATTTATTGGCATAAAAAGTATTGTTTGTAATGTGCATATCAAGATTTAAATAATCTGTGAGATTAGTGTTACTAACATTTATTCCACCTTCTAAATCATTTGCAGCAATCACATTGTTATACACATTCCCTAAAGATATAAAAATGCCCGTGCCATTATCAATAATATAGTTGTTATAAACTTGACCAATGTCCACAGATATGCCTATACCATTTTCTTTTATGACATTGTTGTGGATAGTAGCACTGTCACTTATAATTGCCGTAGCATTTCCAGAAAATGTATTCCCCCGTACGGAGGAAGCGCCTTTTACCCCATCTGAAAAATTATTCAAAATGGTATTGGAGTAAACATCGGCATCATTGTCTCCGAAAATATAAATGCCTTTTTTCTGATTAGCCTTTATAATATTGTCATGGATTTTTGTGAAGTTATTGTAATGAAATATATCACCTGCATATCCCTCACCATAAACGGCAAATTCCAGTGATGCTGGATAAATGATTATTTTCTCTTCTGCATAAATGCCATCTAGGTAATTATTCTCTATGTTATTATTATATATTTCACATGAATCTCCAAGTATTTTTATACCATTCCCATAGTTGTTTTTTATTGAATTGAAGGAACACGTACTTCTAAATGATTGCAAATAAATTGGCTCAGAAGGATTGGCATTTATATCATTCCCTGTAATATTATGATTACTTCCTTTGATGTCAAGGATGATGCTTGAATCTCCAAGTAAATTATTAGAAATAATATTATAATTGATATTACAACTGTCGCCCTCTACTGTGATTAAAGAACCTTTGGGCTCATATAAGAAATAGGTAGAAGGACTTGTTGTATGGTCAGTAATGGTATTGTTGGCTATCTCAACATGGTCTCCTATCACTTCAATAGCAGAAGCCTTGAGTGCTCTGTTTTCTTTGATGATGTTTCCATTTATTTTCACATAATTACTTTTAATTTTAACACCAGCCCCTGTTGAAAAATAACTTTCCGTTCTAGCGTCCCTAGTCATTTCAGCAAAGCCACCTTTTATGGTAAATCCATCCAATATGGTGGTATCAGTAGCATTATTGTTGGGCTCATGAATAGAAACAATATTTCTTGTAAAACTCCCTGTAAGTGTAGTAAAATTGATTGAAGGGTCTCTGGTCCCGCCTCCAGTCGGATAGCCACCAAATACAGAAAGCCCAGGTCTTAAAATAAAAGTAGCAGATCTATATTCCTCAGCCGTTTCACTTGGGTACCAATTGAAAGGATCTGGGTTATAAATACCTTGTGCTACCCTAACTTCTTGTACCGATACACATCTTCTTGCAAAATTTAAAGCAATATTCAGATCATTGAAAGCTGTTGCCCAAGATAAACCATCACCTGAAATTGGATTATTAATATCTACATACAATGTAGAACCACTTGGACAAAGACTTGTATTCCACATATAAGCTCCAATTTCAGCCAACGCTGCCTTGCCTGTGACTTGTGGGACAAGGCCATCATCGTCTGTAAAAAATACATTATCGATGCCATCAAGATCACTCGGATTAATATAGTCAGGAGACTTTGATCTTATTCGTGGATAGACCACAACAGAGCCTTGAATTATTGAATTAACAGCAGGCAAATGAGGCTCTCCATGATTGTGGATGTTTGGGGAATTACCGTATACTATACTGTTGGTAAATACCATTTTTTCATCAACGATGTTTGGCGCATACAAAACACTACCATTGCTGGCGGTATTCCCGTAGTAAGTGCAAAAATCAATTTTGAAATTAAAATAACTATAATCTATATATGACGGAACAGCTCTTGGTGGATCGGACAGAAACATAGCACCACCTTGATTGGCAAGATTATTGGCAATTACAGATTTTTCAATCAACGCAATTTGATAATTTTCATTACTAAAAAATAGCCCACCTCCTTGATTAGCGCTATTGTCAGTGATGGCACATCTATCCATATTTAAGGAAGTATTTTTACCATAAAAGCCACCTCCTTGATTGGCTGCCTCATTGTTTGATAAAAACATCAATCATATTGACCCCGCCATCAACCACATAACGCCAGCGCCATTATTCCTCAAATCTCTATACCGTCGATGAAAATAGAGCCACCAACATTGGCCATACCATACCTTACTGAAAGGTTCTGTAGGGCGACAAGGCTATTACTCAACAAAACATGATGAGCATTGTCAGAATGGTTGCCCAAGACCCCAATATCCCCGCTTAATATGGTACTATGAGCACCGGTCACAGGAGTTGCACTTCCACCTAAATACCCTCCTTGGATAGTCAAATTTTTATTGGCATAAAATGCAAAATCTCTGTTGTAGGTACACCCAACACACCCCGCTGGGTAAGCATTTGGTGTATAAATTCCTGCTTCAAGTCTGATGGTTCCACCATCAGGTACGTCATTCAACATAGCTTGAAGATCGTTTGATGCGGTAGCCCATGATAAGCCATCTCCAGCAGGTGTACCAAAAATTTGACTTACATACCGTATTTGACTAATGCCAGATACTGTGAAAATCGTACAAATTAGGAAGGTTGAAAAAGCTCTTTTTAACATAAAACTTTCATTTTAAAATTCTATAATTTTAAATTCTGTTTGGAAACCAATGGATAAGCATTTCACAAAATAAATTTTTTGGGTTGGTTTAATCATTTGTTATTTGACTTCTGTGCTAAAAAAATTATCTGTTAACTTCCTAAAAGATGAACTCACTTTTATGTAATTGATACTTTTGGAGGTACAGAAAAGGCTGTAATTTTTGAATCCCATTATGCAAATTCACATCAGGATAACATTTCAACATCGGCAATAACTTTGGACATACAAACATAAGTCAATACTTAGGTCAATTCCAATAGCAGGTATCTGTCATTTTACTAGAGTAAATTGTATTTGAAAGCATAACCCATTAACTCGGCAGAGGTTTTGGAATTGGTTTTGTGCCGGAGATTTCGTTTATGATTTTCGACGGTGTGGTATGATATAAAAAGGGATTCTGCAATTTGTGGTGTATTCAAACCTTTAGCCATCAAAATGAGAATCTCTTTTTCTCGTTTGGTGATGTTGGCCAAATCATGCGCTTGAAGTTCGTTTGAAATAATCTCAAGCGTGTAAAATTTATTGGAATTTTCTCTTTTATCCATTAATGTCATCATACAAAACAACTCTGTTTTGAGGTGTGAAATATCTGTGACAATGACTAAGCCGCTGACGACTTCATTATACTCGTTGAGACATGTTACAGGGTATTGAATCAATACCCATCGATACTCAGAATGATGGTCGGCCATTCTGAGATACATATTGATATTTACATGATCGTTTGTTGTATGCAACTGAATGGAAAAATAAGTGGCAGCAAGAAAAAAATCTCTATCATTTGGATGAATGTTTTCCAACCAAAATTGTACTGTATTTCCAGTCCATTCAGACTTTGTATAAGGAGTGAATAAGTGAATATTATCACTCACTGAATAAAAACTCATATTGATTTGATCTGGGATGAGCCAGAATGACGGACCTATGGCAAAATCTGGGATTTTATCGATGTACTCTTGAAAAAACCTCTTAAAATCAATTGTGACACCCATATCTCTTTTGACATGAATGTCAAAATTAGATTCCGATATAGGAGTAAGTTTTTCCATAAATATTTTATTACCAAAATGGATATACAATATTATAAAAGTTATTTGGACCTATCACTTTTCACTGGATAAAATTTCGAAAATGGCATTGTTAGATGCGTGAGATTTTACGCCGCCATATTACAACATATCATTTGTTATGGCCTAATATTTTACGCCGCTACTAGTCCAACAATCTCCACCTGATGCCCAATCTCAATTTTCCGTCATTCCACGGATGTCGGTATGTCTGGAAATAAATGGTGTCTGACAAATAATCTTCCACATTGTCTAAGCGCACAAACACACGAAAGGTGGATACTTTGGCATTGATGAAGGCGGATGTCATATTGAATGCAGGGACATCTGCGTCTACATTGTAAAATTGTCCATTGAGCGGCATGAAAGCAAGGCCTTTGTAGGCAGGTATGATTTGTCGTTCTATACCGATATCTACATCCAGGACTTTTTTGAAAACCTTCCTTCTTAGATATAAAGCGTGTTTAGAAAACCATGGTGGTAATTGGATATTGGCGTTGCTGTAAGTCTGAAAGGTAAAGGAATTGTCGAGGTGAAAGCTCTTGAATTTAAAATTTTGTTCTACACTGATGACGGTCTGACTTACGCTTGCATCAATTTGCTGAGGTCTTCCTTCTCCATCCCAATAAACCAAATTTTGAACTACACCCTGCTTCAATGACAAATTGGTCTTTGTGAATGGCACTCTCAAATTTCCAAAAACTTGGAAACCAGTCATTCCTTTTTGGTCATTATCGTAAAAAGTAGTACTGTTGATTGCTAAATTGGAGACCACATTTCCAGGTTCAAGATTAAATACTGCCAAACCAGGATTTAAAGAAGCCCATTTACCAACATTCAATAAAAATCCACCCTGAGCATAAAATTTGCCCACATTAGAACCCAAACCTAGTTTACCTTCAACATCCAAATTGAGTATTTTCCCAATGGGTACAATACCTCGGGCATATGCGGTGATGTCATTTCTGGTCTGTTTCTCGGCTTCATTGTCAAATTTGATGAAGTCATGAATGATGCCAACCTTACCACTTATCCCGCCATCTGTAGAATTGTACAACGAAAAATCATTTGAAATTTTCAAGACTTTGTTATAAAGCCTGAGCCCTCTTTCCTCAACAAAATAATCGCCATAAAACGCGGCAGCACCTTGGGTGACATCGTCGTAAAATTTATATTTATCCGTCTGATAAATCAATCGATGTTGCACCACAAAATCAGATGGTTCAATGATGGAATCACCTAGCCTCAAAGTATTTTGGATAACGATATTCTGTTGATCTTTGCGCACTTCAGCATTGGTTCTGAAAATTGGAATACGTTCTCTGAAATTGAAATTTGGTTGGTCAAAGAGTGAATCGGTCGTTACACCTCCATTGTTTTCCTCCGTATTTATGTTGTTGAGAATAACCACAAAAGTATTCAGCCGACCTTGCATAGACTCCTTACGTACACCAAGGCAACATTGGTCGTTTTTGCCCTTTGATTGATGTAAAAACCTTTTTGGTTTACTCTATGAAAATTGAGACTCATCGAGATACCATTATCAAATCGTTGTCCGAAATCGGCTCTAACGATAAAATTGTCTTGAGTTCCAAGAAATGGCGAAAAAAATAAGTCAGCCAATGGCCTGTTTACATCGTAAAATCTAAAAGAATCAATGGTGTAATTGTAAACATTGTATTGATCAAAACCCAAATTAAATCCAGTGTTTTTACCCAATTCTACCACGCTTGACCGAGAAGCTGAACCATAATTCCCCAGATTCAGATATGGAAACTGCTGTCTTTCTGTTTCATCCACCAGTGACCATTTTCTATTATTGGTGGTATCGCTGTAAATGATTTTGTCAAAGATGTTATTGAGCAAAATATAGTTGTACTCAAAGCTGTCTCGCTCTATAAATTCATTGATTAAATTGGAAGAATCAGGCTCAAATGCATTGGGATTATCTGGATTCTGAGGCCTTGAAAGATCTTTGGGCGGTCCAATCTGCGTCATGGCGGTACCAGCCACAAAAACGACATTCAAAAAGATGCAAAAATTTCTAAAAATTCTGTTCACTATTAACAAACGTCCAATTTGCCACAATAATACCAAACGCTTATAGATTTGTCCACATTCTTGCTGTAAATTTCCATAATGGATGCTCCTTTTGATAAATTTTGTGCTTCGATTTTTGGCAAATTAGTAGGCCACCTTTCTGAAGTATTTTACATTTGTGTTTTAGGAAATCAGTAGAACACTGTTCATGATTTCAAACAAATTCTTGAAAAAGTGATTCCAATGTTGCGTCCAAATTTTCACTCAAGCCCGAATGGATGGCCGAAATTTGTACAATCGTACTGCGTTTTGCGGTCAGCCATCTAAATCTCGAAGGTGCGTCATAAGTGGCGATCAACCCACCTTCCGGATGTGCGGCAACTATTTTTTCAAAAGCACTCAGATAACAAGCAAGATTTTCAAGATCGAGGTCTGGGAAAAGGACCAATGCTCGTTCACTTTTTACTTCAATTTTACATTTGAGGTAATCGGTTCTTTTGCAGAATATTACAACTCCAATGTTGATAAATTCCTCCCTTTCTACTCTTGGGACTAACCTCAAAACGGCATATTCATATAATAATCTATCTTGCATCGATCGCTTCTTTGGTGAATTGATCAGAAATAGCCAATCTTTTTTGAAGGTAGTTGGCGTAAACTTGCCGAATTTCTTGAGGAGTTTCATAACCCTCCCTTTCAGGCATCCATTCATCAGGAATCAAATTGACTATTTCGTTGATGATGTCCCCATTGAGTTCATTTTTCATGATTTCGTTGGCCTCATGGAGTTTGGTAGCTACAGGAAGCAAGACATGATTTTTTATCAATGGGTATGGTTTGGTAGCATGTTGTTCCCAAGAATCCCAATTATGATGGAAGAATAGTGCAGCTCCATGATCAATCAACCAAAGATCACCTTTCC
This sequence comes from Saprospiraceae bacterium, assembly GCA_016715105.1. Taxonomy (GTDB): domain Bacteria; phylum Bacteroidota; class Bacteroidia; order Chitinophagales; family Saprospiraceae; genus JADKBO01. Next base: position 46,697 of record JADKBO010000023.1, read on the forward strand.
ACATCAACATATTGGTATTCCTCACGGTGCGATCCACATTGGTGATGAAAGCATCCAACCACACGATCATGGAGGCGACCATTTCATTGATGGGTGTGACTACAGGATCAAAAGTAATTGCCCCAGACAAATAAGTGAGCCCGAGATTCAAACCTGCGCTTGCCTTGAGTAAATCTTGTATTTCTTCGTCTGGTTCCGTTCTACCAAATCCTTCATCTAGGTTTGCAAAGACTATTTCAGGAACCAAAAAGCCAAGCCTGCGAGCAAGTTCGCCCCCAATCAGTTCTGCAATCAAAGCTTTACTACCCTGCCCTGCACCTTTAAACTTGATGACGTATTTTGCACCGTCATCAGCTTCCGTAATGGCAGGCAGTGACCCACCTTCACGAAGTGGTGTGATGTATCTGGTTATGTTTACTGATCTTATTTGCACACTAATGTCTTATAATTGAAGGGTAAAGATAAGATTCCTAGGGTTATCCTTATTGAATAATCCTACCTTAAGTTAAGATACGAGTTAACATTGGTCAGCTTTCAGTTTGCACGTTCTACCATTTAAGGTTTTAAGTTTTATTGTATCCTGACTCAACAGTCTTTTTCCACGCAAGGATTGTCTGACCGTTCGGTCTCAATGGTGATGTGATGTATTTGGAGATGTTCCAACTCATGCTTCAGTCGCTTTTTAATAACCATTTCTTCAGAAATTGAAACATCCTTAGGCAAAACCATATGTGCAGTCAAAGCATTTTCTGTAGTACTGATGGCCCAAGCGTGGATATGATGAAAATCGCTTACTCCCACGATAGACATTGCCGTATTTTTTACCTCTGTCAGTGATATTCCTTCAGGAACCCCGTCTATTGAGAGTTTCAAACTATCCTTGAGAAGTGACCAAGTAGAAAATAAAATTATTATGGCCACAAGAATACTAAGTGCACTGTCGATCCAATACCACTTTGTAAAATAAATTACCAATCCGCCAATCACGATCCCAAGAGATACCAATGTGTCACTCAACAAATGCCAGTAGGCACTTTTAATATTGAGGTCTTTGTCCTTATCTTTAAGAAATAGAAAAGCTGTGATGCCATTGATCAAAACTCCTCCTGCGGCAACAATTGCAATCTTAGTTCCTGCAACTACTTCTGGGTTGAAAAAACGATGGGCGGCCTCATAAATAATCGCTCCAATGGACAAAAGGAGCAATACAGAGTTGAATAAAGCAACCAAAATGGAAGTTTTTCTAAACCCATAAGTGTATTGCTCAGTAGATTTTAACTTCATCAGTCTGAAAGCAAGCAATGAAAGTGCCAACGAACCAACATCCGCCAAATTGTGTCCTGCATCAGATAGCAAAGAAAGAGAATTGATTTGGAGACCAACAGTGACTTCAATAAGAACAAAAACAATATTGAGGGATATACCGATTATGAATGCTGCATTGACATTTTGCAAAGCAATGGAATGATCGTGATGTCCGTAATGGTGGTCATGGTCATGCGCCATAAAGGATTATTAGATTTAATTTTTTGTAACTAAAAACAAATGTACGGTTTTTCAAAAGATATGGGTTTTGAAGGTTTAGGTAAACTATCATATTGTGGTGACCCACAAGGATGGAATGTGTTGGGTTTCCACATATTTTGGTAATAAACCGATAGATTTTTATCTTGCCACTCCTAATTATATATAATGAAATCAAATTTATTGAATTGCGTGTTATTCTTTGCATGTTTCTTGGCCATTGAAGCCAACGCCCAACCATTCACCCACCAAGATACCTTGCGCGGCTCTATAACGGAGGAAAGAATCTGGTGGGATTTGACACATTACGATTTAAATGTACATGTAAATATCAATGAACGAACCTTTTCTGGATTCAACACCATTTCTTACAAGGTTTTGAAACCGGCAGCATTGATGCAAATAGACTTACAACCACCAATGAAAATCACCACTGTTACCCAAGACAACAAGCCATTGAAATTTAGACAAGAGGGCAATGCTTGGTTTGTAACTTTGGATAAAAAACAGATCGCAGGAGCAGTCAATCAAGTTACCGTGCATTATGAAGGTGTGCCTCAAGTCAGTAAAAGGCCACCTTGGGAGGGAGGCGTGACCTGGACAAAAGACGAAAATGGATTGGATTTCATCACCACCACTTGTCAGGGAGATGGTGCGAGTCTTTGGTGGCCTTGCAAAGACCACATGTACGATGAAACTGATTCTATGACAATCACAGTAACGGTGCCCGATCATTTGATGGATATTTCTAATGGTAGGCTCCGAAAAATGGTCAAAAACAATGATGGCACTAAAACATTTGAATGGTTTGTTTCCAATCCGATCAATAATTACGGCGTAAATATCAACATTGGAGATTATGTACACTTTGATGAAAAATACCCTGGCGAAAAAGGAGTTTTGGATTGTGATTATTATGTTTTACGCAATGACTTGAAGAAAGCAAAGTCACATTTTAAGGAAGTTCCCCGAATGCTCAAAGCTCTTGAGCATTGGTTTGGTCCCTACCCTTTTTACGAAGATGGTTACAAATTGGTCCAAGTTCCATACTACGGCATGGAGCATCAAAGCAGCGTGACTTACGGCAACGGTTTTCGCAATGGTTACCATCAGACAGATTTAAGCGGTACTGGCTGGGGTTTTAATTTTGATTTCATCATTGTCCATGAATCCGGTCACGAATGGTTTGCCAACAACATCACTTACAAGGATGTTGCAGATATGTGGATCCATGAAAGCTTTACAGCATACTCTGAAAACCTATTTTTGGACTATTATTATGGAACGGAGGCTGCGGCAGATTACGTCATCGGCACACGAAAAAGGATACAAAATGATATCCCAATCATTGGTGTCTATGATGTCAACAAATCTGGTTCTGGCGACATGTATTATAAAGGAGCAAACATGTTACATACTTTGCGCCAGTTGGTAAATGATGACGAAAAATGGAGATCTATTTTGAGAGGAATGAACGTTACATTTTACCACCAAACTGTGACCACCAATCAAATTGAACAATTTATTGCTGATAAAACAGGACTGGATCTAAAGGCTTTTTTCGACCAATATTTACGGACCACTCAGATTCCTACCTTGGAATATAAAATTGAATCCAATATACTTTCCTACAGGTGGACAAACTGCGTGAAGGATTTTGCCATGCCAATCACTGTGATGATCAATGGGAAGGCCAAAAATTTGGAACCAAAAGAAACATGGAGCACATTGAAAAGTGAGGTTTCCGTGCAAGATTTTCAGGTTAAAAGGGATTTTTATGTGTTATCAAAGCGAATTTAGGGCATTTTTAAAAATGGACCTTTTGCATTAAAACCCTGCATTTAGGATTAAATTTTCCGTTATTCAAGATTTACCAAGTCTCTGTTTATCTTTGGAAATTAAACCAATTCCAATGCAAGAAACCATCAGTCCTGTCAAGGCACATGAACGTGAAATTTTCATGGATGTGCTGCGAGGATTTGCCATCCTAGGCATATTTATCGCCAATTTGAAATCATTTACCTGGTATGAAGAAAGCAGTCAAGCTGTCGGACCATGGCTAGTGCCGGAATTGGACGAAAAATTTGCTTTCCTACATCATCTGTTTATAGAAGGAAAGTTTTATTCCATATTTAGTTTGTTATTTGGTTGGGGCATCGCCCTACAATTCAAAAGGGCAGAGGATAAGGGCGTCAATGCACTGCCAACCATTCGTCGAAGATTGATATTTATGCTGCTCTTGGGAGCCTGTCATTTACTGATCTGGCCTGGAGACATTGTCTTTTTTTATGCGCTACTAGGTTTCGTATTATTACCTCTGCGGAAATTATCTGACAAAACCATGTTGATCACGGGCATTCTTTTAGTACTTTCTCCAATCCTCATATATACCCTGAAATCGCATTGGCAATGGTTGAATGCACCATCAGACCTGTTATATGGAATTGGTAGTAAGTTGGATGAGATGTTTTTTGGTGCTCAACTTGCAAGTGACGAAAGCATCGCCAATTTTCTTAAAGATGCAAATTGGTGGGAAGTTTTAAAAGGCGATGTTTCAGGATTCTTCTACCGATATGGCTATCTGTTTTTTGTAAGTCGCATCTCTAAAGTATTGGGCATGTTTCTCATTGGTTATGTTTTGGGAAGATCTGACTTTTACCAAAACATCTCCCAACACAAAACCATCTTATATGGCATCATTTTCTTTGGCATTGTCATTGGACTACCAGCAAATTATTTCCTAGCTGATCTGATGAAAAACCACATGAGTGATTACTGGGGTTTAAAAATCGAAGGTTTGTATTTGACAATTTCCTATGCGCTTGGGGTCGTGCCGTTGGGTATGACTTATGTTGCCCTATTTATGTTGGCCTTTCAAACCCAACTTGGCAAAAAAATAATGTCAGTGCTCGCGCCAGTTGGAAAGATGGCCTTTAGTAATTATATTTTGCAAACCCTCATAGGAAATTTCGTTTTCTTAGGTGCTGGATTAGGATATTTGGGGAAAATTGGCCCCGTTTATTATACTATTTTTGGGGTGATTGTATTCATCATGCAAATCATCCTCAGCAAAATTTGGTTGAAATATTTTTATTTTGGTCCACTCGAATGGATATGGCGAAGTCTTACTTACAAGAAATTGCAGCCTATGAAGCGAGTTTGATTGGGAACAGTGAGACTTTGTGATATTTAAATTATCTTCAAAAACTACTCTTCAAAAAGAAAGTAATGATGGGTGGTAATTAAATAAAGAATAATTACAGTAAACTTGCAGTCATTAATTTTAATTTACAAAACCAATAATCATGATCGTGCCATATATCGCATACGATGGAAATGCAGAAGAAGCATTCAACTTTTATAAAACGGCGCTCAATGGCACTATTCTCACCATGATGCGCTTTGGAGATACGCCACAAGGTGATCAATTGTCAGATGTTGATAAAAACAAAATCATGCATGTCACTTTGGAAGCACCTGGCGGCATTATGTTGATGGGCAACGATCACTTGGATTATATGGGGGAAACATACAAAGTTGGTAATAATTTCTCACTGACCATACATCCCGAAAACAAAGCTGCAGCTGACGAATTATTCAATAATTTATCCATCGGAGGTACCATAACCATACCTATGAGTCAAGCGCCATGGGGTGACTATTTTGGAATGTTCGTGGATAAGTTTGGCATCAAATGGATGATCAATCATCAGCCTGAGCAGGGTTAATGCTTCGACTTTTTTAGCTTTTTAAACTCCCAGAAAATGCGCATCATTTCTTGGAATTGCAACATGGCATTCAGAAAAAAGTATCATGCAATTATGGAATTACGACCAGACCTTTTGGTGCTGCAGGAATGCGAAAATAAGGATAAATTGAGCAAAATTTTGGAAGTCACCAATGCAAATTGTTGTTACTGGCATGGCAACAATCCAAACAAAGGAATTGCGGTTTTGGCCTTTAATGGTCTGCAAGTCAAACTTATCAAAAATCACAATCTCGAATTTGAATACATTTTACCTTTGAAAGTTTGCTTTGGTAATATAAAGTTCAATCTTTTTAATATTTGGGCAATGCCTCACTTGACTTCAAATGCTCAAAGTTATGTAGGGCAAATTTGGAATGCCTTGCCGCATTATGAAAAACTATTGAAGTCTCCGAGTATTTTAATTGGTGATTTCAACAGCAATGCCATATGGGATAAAAGTCGTAGAATGGGAAATCACTCCCATGTCGTATCCAAGCTCTTTGAGTATAAAATCCAAAGTCTTTACCATGATTTATACCTAATGGAACATGGTAAAGAAGCTAATCCTACATTCTATTTGTATAAAAATATCAATAAACCTTACCATATGGATTACTGCTTTGCTAGTAAAAAACTTTTAAATCCAAATACCAGCCTGGAAATAGGCGGCTATGAAATATGGTCAAAATTGAGTGATCACATGCCATTGATCATTGACCATATTGGTCCAGAAATCTCCATAAATCCATAGGATTAAGTTAATAAATTTAGCTAAATTCATGGATTACCTATATGAAATAATCAATCAAGTTCCCATTGTATTTTAGCATAAATATAAGCCTTAATCCACCTTAATCACTTAATGGTTTTTTTTTTTGTTCACCATTAAGTGATTAAGTTTATTAAGAGGTTGCTTTGAGAATATTAAGGTATGATTTATCTTAACTTTAACTTTGAAAATTCTAACTCATGCCAACAAAAAAATCTATAACCCAACTCAGTTATGACATCATAAGTTGTGCCATTAAGGTGCACAAAGAACTTGGACCTGGCTTATTAGAAAGTATCTATGAGAAATGTCTCAAATATGAGTTAGAAAAAAATGGCTATAAGGTTTCTCAACAAATGAGGGTGCCAGTTATCTATGATGGCATTGAAATGGATATGGATTTGAGATTGGATTTATTAGTTAATGACTCTATAGTTATAGAAATCAAGGCAATCGAATTTATTTTACCAGTTCACGAAGCCCAACTAATTACTTACATGAAACTTCTGAAAAAACCTCAGGGTCTTTTAATAAATTTTTTTTCTAAAAGTATAACTAAAGGGATGGAGCCATTTGTAAATGAATTTTTCCGTTTACTTCCCGACCAATAGCTTAGTAAATATAACCACCTATTATTGAATCTTAAGTTATTCAAACGTCTAAAGAACGAAAAAATAATTTATATTTTAATACCCAATTTCCCAATCATTTCCACCAATTCATCTTTCCTCCTTCGAGCAACTTCAAGTTTTACACCTGTGGTCAATTCAACGAAAACACCTTCAGATTTTATGAATTTTTTTAGATAATGTAAATTAATTAAATGGGTATTGTGGATTCTGAAAAAGATGGATTTTGGTAGAATTTCTGCGAAATCTTTGAGCGATTTACTACTCAACAAAGATTTTTGCTGATCTAGAAAGATATAAGTGTAATTGCCACTTGCCTCCAAATAACAAATATTTTTGAATGGAATTACTTCCAGTCCATTGGCAATAGGTACAACCATTCTATCTCGCTCAGGTTGGCTGGTTTGCATCAAGAGAAGCAATGAATCAATTTGGGTTTGTTGACTTATTTTATCCAATTGCTGAATGGCACGACTTACAGCTAATCTCAACTCTGTGGCGTCAATTGGCTTCAATAAATATGATAAGGCAGAAAGATTGATTGCTTCAATGGCAAATTGATTGTATGCTGTGGTAAAAATCAAAATAAAATCTCGGTTTTCGCACTTTTCTATCATCTGCAAACCGCTCATACCAGGCATTTCAATGTCTAGAAATACAATAGATGGACGTAATTTTTGAATAATTTCTAGCCCAGCCTCACCACTTTCACATTCTGCCACAATGGTCAGTTCCGGACAAAACATTCCTATTTTTTTCACCAGAGCATTTCTGCTGTGATGTTCATCGTCGACAATGATGCAGTTGATTGATTTCATACCAGTAATTTTATTTTCACAACAGTGCCTCTACCCTCTCCACTGATAACCTCCAAGGCATTTTTGACTATTCCTTTATTGAATAAATCCACTCTTTCTTTGATCATTTCCAAACCATAACTTTTATGTTCTGTATTTGCAACATTAGCAAAACCTTTGCCATTGTCTTCAATGATAAAAACAAGCAAATTATCAGATATCTGAGCGGTTACTGTTAACTTCCCCTCATTCACTCCTTGCAAACCATGTATGATGGCATTCTCTACGCAAGGTTGAATGATGAGTGGCGGAATGCGGTAATGGCCATTGAGCACTTCTTCATCTGCTTTGAAAGAGGCTGTAAATCGATCATTGGACCTCAACTGCTCCAGGTTTACATACCATTGGGTCGTCTGCCAATCCTCATGGAAAGGAACCACTTCATTTTTACTTGATTCCAAAACTGATCTCAACAATCTTGCAAATTTATTGAGGTAATCGCTTGCACGAATAATGTCATTATCCAAGATCAGATTGTCGATACCAGACAAACAATTAAAAATAAAATGAGGATTCATTTGGGCACGCAAAGCAGCAGTTTTGTACTCATTGATTTTCCATTTTAGCGCAGATTTCTGTTTCATTTTTTCCAATCTCTGAGCTAGGAAAAAAGCTAATAAACCAGCTCCTAAAGCCAAACAAAAGGCATAAAACATGAAACTATTGTACCAAGCAGGATGAATGGTCCAACTTGATTTTAACCAACGATTTTCCTCAGCATCACCGCTTACTCTAATAAATAATTCATTAAAACCAGCAGAAATATTGCTCAAAGTTAATGAATGATTTTGTTGCAAATCATGCCAGATCACTTCATTATTTAACTTGTATTGGAAATGTGGACCGTTCAGATTATTATTTGTCAAAGCTCCAAAATACAAGGTAAGTGCATTCTGCGTATGTTTAAAATTTGCATCATTTGGCCAAGGAATTCTTCCTTCACTTTGCATCGCATAATCGGCATATAATTGTGGAGTTTCAACAGGAAATTTAACGCTATCTGTGTCGATCCAAAATAAAAGATCTTTTGTAATTGCATAAAGTCGATTTCCTTTCATGCATATATTTTGGATTTGAGATAGACGCTCATCCACAATGGAAACAATCCTATTTTTCTTTGCATCAATGCCATTGATACCTTCAGCAGAGAAAGTCCAAATAATGGCTTGATTATCAACAACAACCGCCTCATTGTGATTACTCAACATGCCACCCTTAGCTGTAAATGAATGCATATTTCCTGTTTCAATATTCAACAAGGAAATACCATTGATGGCATCACTGATGATCAAAGTGCTGTCATCATAAGATTCAATATTAGCTATGTCTTGTGCAAATGGATAGATGTTTAATGGCAGTTTTTGAATTTTCTTATCTTTAATTCTAAAGGAAAAGAGACCTCTATTTGTGGTGCTCCAAACAATATTTTGACCTTTATTAGTAAAAACCATGTCAGTTAATGGTAATTCTTCAATCGGTGAAATCACCAAAGGGATGAAAATTTGCTGCTTTTTATCCCATTGATAAATGCCTTTATTCCTTATTCTTAAAAATGTACCGAATTCATTTGAAATAACATTTCGAGGTAACATGCCCTCGCCAATTTGAATTTTTCGAGCTTCATTAATTCCTTTCTCAACTTGCCAAACCTCGCTATCAGATATGATCCATCCATTCCCTTCATAATCGTTGGCTGTATATCGCAACTCTTTTATATTTTTGGAATCCTGGAGTGGTACGACCAATCTGCTACCATTATTATCAATTAGATACATTTTGTGAGAGGTATAATCACTGATCACGACACCTGGTCCCAAAGGGTTGCCTTGAACAGTAGCAAATGGACCATTTTTCTTAGGAAGGTTTAGCTCTTGATTTAAATTGATATTTTGAGGGGTTAATAGGAGTAATCCAGTGCTAGTAGATATCCAATAATTACCTTTTGAATAACTAACACCTTGCACAATTCTGTTGGATTCGGGTGCTTCTTCATAAATGGTTTCGAAAATCTCCTTGTCACTATTGAATAAATACACCCGTGTCTCACTGGTACATACGAATTGATCATGACTTATCCTCTTGAGAGACCTGATTGGATCATATTTGAAAGTGGCATGTGGTGTATTGATTTGCTTAAATGTCCCTTCTTCCAAATCATACATTAACAGACCATTATTGTAGGTTGTGATAAAGACCTTTTTGCGAAGGCCATCAATGTCAATCACTTGAGGAGAGATACTAGTTTTGAGAATATTGTTATTTAATGGTTTTGTTTCATGGGTTCTAAGGTTGTAGATAAATAATTTAGAATCCATAGAAACGATCATCGTAACGCTATCTGTCCTTACAAACGAAACACTGGGATCATTAAAAGCATGTAATTTTAAATACGTAATTTTGTTTGATCTTACATCCAAAACAAACATTCTTCGGCTGGTTGCCAAGACAAATTCATTTGATCTCCAATGCATGAAATTATTTAAAAATTCATTTTCAGACAGGCCTAAATCCTTGGTATTGATTTGGTCAAATCCATTTACATCTTTGCGAAATTTACATAAGCCATGGGAGTGCAAAAACCAAAGATCCTTATTTGGAGTCTCTATCATTTTGATGATAAAATTTGAACCAATAGAATAGGTATCATTGGGATCTACAGTATAGGCAGAAAAATGATTGCCATCCCATCTATTGAGACCATAATGAGCCTGGATCCATAAAAACCCGGAGCTATCGGTTTGAGTATTAATGATGCGATTGGAACTTAGTCCCTGCTCAGCACGAAATTGCCTTATCTGAAACTTTTGCGCAGATAAATAGCTTGAGCCAACTAAAGCCATTGCTAAAACAAAGATGATTTTGCTTGCATTCACTCTGTAAAGTTAATCAAGGAAAGCGAGTAGTAAAACATGCCTTTTTTATAATTGAGTGATATTGACCGTCGAATAATTGAAACCCACCATTTATAATTAATAGCTGACCGAATAAATTTTAAAAAAAATCTAACTCTCCTTGTGAACATGCTTGGAGCGAGTGAAACATGGGTTTTCATACTCCAAACCAAAATTACCACCAAATAGGTGAAGTCGACCACTGAACCCTGTTTTTCAACCATCAAAACAATGATTGAAAAAGAGCTCGTCAGCTAGACTAATTTTGGAAAATAAAATTCAGAAAAATGATAAGGTTTAATTTTAGTTTGGTTTTGATCTTTATGATCATGGGGTGCGGAACGCCTGGCGAAGAAATTGAAGATGATAAAAACGATACATTTAATCAAGAGCTATTGGGATATTGGACCTTGGCAGAAGGTACAAGTTTCGCAATTAATGATAAAGGTGTGCAGATAACAACAGCCACATTAAAACCAAATACATTTGCACATGAATTCTTTGCAAATGGGACAACAATTGGCTATGATCTCACAGGTCATTTACCTAAAGAAGAATATAAATGGGAGCTCAAAGTCACCCAAAATGATAAAAGAGATTGAGGAAGGAACTTTGTCTTTTGGAACGAAAATACAAAACAACAAGCAGGAGAACTTTTTTTTGATTGACAACGGACGTCTTACTTATGACATCGAACCAGCCTTCATAAATTCTCGTTAACAGGAAAATCTAGAATGTACCTTAAAACAAAAAAATATGAAGCTTCCCCGTACAAGAGAATTGGGTCAACTTTAGTATTTGAAAAAAGATAAAACGAAAGCAATGGAAAGCAGAAGAAATGCACTTAAAACTTTAGCCCTTGGTGGTCTATTCATCAATGGCATGGGTGGATTATTGGCAAATGATCAAAAATCCACAATATCAGATAATTGGGGAGGAATTTCACCCTTCCACCATCCTGCATTACCTCCGCTGGAAGCAGGTGAAGATGGTATGGCCATCAGAACCTTGGTAAAATCTAGCCAAACCAACAATCAAATCTCTTGTGTAGAATGTGCAGTCGGTCCACGAAAAATGGGTCCAGCACCACATACTCACGAAGCATTGGATGAAATGATGGTTGTCTTAGAAGGAACAGCTTCTGTTTTGGTCGGTGATCAGGTTTATCACATCGAAGCTGGTGGTTGGCACATGCGTCCTCGAAAAATGGTCCACACCTTTTGGAATGGCTCTGATAAACCGTTGAGATTTATTGACTTCTATCCCAATCAAGATTTTGACCTTTATCTCGAGGAAATCTTTCATGACATTGGGCCTAGAGTTAAAAAGGGATTGATCAAATACAGCGATCCAGAGGTAGCAGAAAGAATGAAATTCCTTCATTCAAAGTATGGAATGGTCTCATTCCGGGATCAAAAACAAGCCATCATTGACAAGTACAATCTCATCGATTAATCATCAACTAGTCTATTTCATGAGCTATTCAAACAAGATAAAATGGTTTATAATTGGCATTTTTTTATCTGCTATCGGTATAAGGTATGCTTATTATGAATTTACAAAGTATGATGACAAGTCTGATAGACCTTGGGCCTATGCAAATACTTCTGGTCATCAATTGACTGGAGTTTGGAAGGGGAATGTCACTGATCCAGATGGAATTATGCATGATGTAGAATTGGAAATAATCAATCCATTTGATGAAGAAAAAGAGAAAAAAACGAGTTTTCAGCAAACGCATCAAACGAGATCGATCTGATAAGTCCTTTTTTGAAGGAACGTCTACCATCAAATGGAAGGGCAAGATCAAAGATTATGAAGTTTGGGGCGGCCTCAGTGACCCAAATGAGACAGATTTACATTTCCAATGGCGGCCTCTTGATGATGAACATCCACCTGGTTTTAATCTCAATTTAGCGAAAGGAAGTTGGGAGGGGGATCAATTAAAATTGTCGATTGAGTTTTCGTTTTTTACTGAAGAAGGTTTTAGTCGCTATGAGAGTGATAATCCGAAACACAATCAATTGGGAAGTTTGGTGATGAAGAAATGAGACGATGTATGTTTATTCGTTTATGTGTTTATTCGTTTATGCGTTCTACATTTATATCAAGGTGCTCAGAATCATAACTGAAAACTGACCCCTGACAACTGATCACTACCATTTAATGTGCAACGAAAAATTTAAGTGGCACGTCTAGTTGAGAAAATGATTAAAATGTTGAATGTCAATTTCTCAAAACACTTAATAGTATCAATTCTTGCAGTAATTTTTTGTTTTCCGGCACATAGCTTTGGGCAGACTTTAGAAAATAAAATAGATCAATTGTTGGCAGAAAAATTTGGAAAAGAAACTCCTGGAGGTGTGTTTTTAGTCTCAAGAAAGGGCGAAACGCTGTATGAAAAAGCATTCGGGCTTGCCAATATGGAATTGGACGTGGAGATGACGACCAAAAATGTCTTTGAAATTGGATCGATGACCAAACAGTTTACTGCGATATCCATTTTGATGTTGGTTGAATCTGGGAAAATTCACTTGGAAGATGAAATCACCAAATTTATTCCTGACTATCCAACACATGGCAATAAAATCACTATCCATCACTTGTTGACTCACACATCTGGCATCAAAAAACTTCACAAGCATGAAAACGCTCAACGACATAGCTGAGCAAGACCTTACACCAATTGCTTTGATAGACTTTTTCAAAAACGAACCAATGGATTTTTTACCTGGGGAAAAGTTTCAATACAACAATTCGGGATATGTTATTTTGGGGTACATTGTTGAGCAAATCTCGGGTAAAAGCTATGGTGATTTTGTTCAGGAATACATCTTTGACAAACTAGAAATGAAAGCATCTTTATATGCCAATCACCATCAAATTATCAAAGAGAGAGCTTATGGCTACCAACAAAAGGAAGATTATGTCCAGAAAAGGTACATCAGTTATTCCCTTCCCTACGCATCTGGTTCTTTGATGTCAACGGTTGGTGATCTTTTAATTTGGCAGGAAGCATTGAAAAATAATACATTGATCAGTCCAGAAACCACTCAAAAAGCATTTACAAATTATACTTTAAACAATGGTGAACCAATCAATTACGGTTACGGATGGCACATAGTTTCCAATAATGACATAAAGAGCTACGAGCATGGTGGCTCTATTTTTGGATTTAAATCAATGGCAGTTTATTTACCTGAATTCGACGTTTATGTGGTTGGTTTGACAAACTGTGATTGTAATTCTCCAACTAAGATTGTGAAACAAATTGCAGAAATGACCTTACAACCTTAAGCATTAAAGTAGTTTTTTAAAAAAAAATAAAAATAAATCCTGAAAATGGGTTATCCTTTTTTGAATAGACATACTAAAATTCAAAATCAAATAAAATGAAGTATTTACTATTCTCTGTTTTCTTTTTTATTGGTAGCATCACTCTTTCTGCTCAGCAAGATTTAGTTTGGGATGCTTACAACATTGGGTTCACCTTGGCTGATGATTTTGTTGAGACTAACAATAGCGACGAGGAATTTTCTGCTGATGGCGACGGTATGTCTATTTCTATTGTTCCTTTTAGCAATGATGAGATCGATGAAACAGACATTACCGCTTTTACCATCTCTATTTTTGCAGAAATGGATATTACTCGGACAGATGATATCAGCATGATCGAACTCAATGGATTTTTGGGAGGTTATGCTGAAGGATCCTCTGATGGTGCAAGGTTGTTTGTCATGGGTTTGATTGATCCCAATTCCGCGACAAATTTCTTTGTAATTATTACTTTTCATGATGATGATCAAAATGCGGTAGATGAAGCAATAAACATCTGCCAGAGCATTCATAAATCTTAAACCAAACTACCACAACTCGGCCATTTACAGATTTGTGCAATATTGCTGATCACTGTTGCCCATATTTGGGCCGAGTTGACCTTTCACATGGTGCATTTCAAATCTACCTTTAATAACACCCCAGAGGGGTTAAATATTAATAACCACGGATGAAGTCCATGGTAAAAGTGAAAAGCGAATATGATTTTGGCGGGATTTTTGGCCAAAGTTCCAAAATCATGACAAAATCACAACGACCAAATTAAGAAGTCGTGAAATGCACCTCCTTTGCAATCTATTAAGTAAAGCTCAGATATATTCAATTTTTATCAAATGCGAATAACTGATGATTTAATTCCTTTTACACAATTTGTCATTCACTTTACAATAATTTACAAGCATTCCAAGCTCAAAAGGAAGTGGCCGTATAACTTTGAAATTGAATAAAATATGGCTAATGATACCAATCAAAAAAATAAGCATTTCTGCTTTACTGCTCTTTTTCTTTTTAGGTTGCGGAACCCCCAAAACTCAAAATATTGAGGAAGCAAGTAAGAGCTACAAAGATATTCAAGGTATAAAATTATCCATAGTCCAAAAATTAAATGATGAAGAGGATCGACCTGTTACTGAAAAAATAGCGCTTTTTCACCAACTAAAGAAGGAGTCCCCAAACCTTTATGATTTTAAAAACGAGGATGAATTGACCATGTTTGGATATTCTGCATTATGGGCAGGGAATGTAAAAGATGCCATCTCCATATTTAAATTAATTGTATCAGAGTTCCCAGGTTCTGCAAATGCTTATGATAGTTTGGGAGAAGCCTATTTGGCAGACGGTCAGAAAGATCTATCAATCTCCAATTATCAAAAATCATTGGAATTAAACCCAGATAATTTCAATGCCGAAGACTATATTGAAAGAATCTTACATCCCGAAATCAAAATAGCAACTCCAAATGAAAAGTTTGTAAAAGTATACGATCAATCAGTATACATTGCTGATTTAGAACAAATGGGCAAAAAATTGGCTGAAGTTCACCCCAATGTTTTCAAGTTTATCAGTAAGGAGCAGTTTTGGCAACTAATAAAAGAAAAACAATCTGAGATTACTCCCAGAACGACTTTTGGTCAGTTTGCATGGATGTGCAGTGAAATTATTTCTAGCGTTAAATGTTCGCATACTTCTATGGAAAGTTTTTTCAGAGAAAGTGAAATGATGCCTGTTTCTATGCATTTTCCGATTCAGACAAGATGGGTCAATGATCAGTTATTTGTCATCAACCCATTGAATAACAAAGACATAATAAACATCAAAGACGAAATCACCCACATCAATGGTGTACCAGTAAAAGAAATGATGTCTGAAGTTTATAAACACATCATCTCACAAGGCCAAGTACAGACCACCAAAAAACACGCATTTAATACTTGGTTTTCGTGCATCATTCCTTATGCATTAAATTTCCCCCAAGAATTTGAAGTCAGCATAAAAGGTAAAACAAAACCCATAAAATTGAAAGAAGCTGCAGAGCGAAGACACATTTATGATGATCCCTCAATAAAACCTTGTCCTGATTACTTATGTCTGGAAATCATTGAGCAGGACAAAATTGCTTACATGACTATCGGATCCTTCAATTATTATCCTTGGAATAACCTGGAAACTTTTAAAAAATTCATCGACAGTAGTTTTACAGAAATCAATGAAAATAAAATTCAAAATTTGGTCATTGACGTAAGAATGAATGGCGGAGGTTCGCGTGAGTCCAGCATTTATCTGCTCAAACATTTAGTGAGCAAACCATTCACCTATTATTCAAGAGTTGAATACCCTGGCAAATCAGGAATGGTAGATGGTGAAACCCCAGAGGCCCCATTCGATCATCGATTTAAAGGGAAATTATTTTTTATCATTGATGGATTAGGAAATTCGACCACAGGACAATTTATGTCCATTGTCAAGGCTCTGAATTTAGGTACCATCATTGGCGAAGAACTTGGATCCAATCAGTTTTGCTCTGCGGGACAAACCACTTGCAGATTATCCAATACCAAATTGGTATTCCATGTTGCAAACAACACACACGTGACATCTGCAACAGAATTACCTGATGAAAAAGGTATTCTTCCTGATCATTATGTAACCCAAAACATTGATGATTATTTAAACAGAGTGGACGTGGTCAGAAATTTCACTTTGCATTTGGTAAAACAATCAAAGTAACTGGAATGCCGATATTTGGTCATTTCAACAATGGCAAAATGTGTTTACCTCCTTGATTAAATCAGGATAAAATAAGTTGAAGTGGTGGTTGATTTCATCATTAAATTCTACAATGTTGTCAACTGCTTTTGGAAAATTGGACGTATATCTACTCCTCTTTGACATTTTATTGAATACAAATTCCATACCCTCCAAACTGGTGTACTTCATCAAAAAGTTGTCATTGATCATAGAATTGACCATTTTCTGATGTTTGTCATTGAGTAAATGCAAATGAGTTTTCAAAACAACATAAACAAACTGACAGAAAGAATTCAAATCTCGATGATCGTAGGTTTTCCAGTTTTTAGCAAGGAAGTAATCAAAAATGACATCAGAAACAACAGGGGCATATTTGTGGTGATCTGCATGTAGCAATTTATTGACCGACTTTACTGACTCGTGGTTATCAGTAAATGAATCTATTAATCTATGCAATTCTACGCCTCGGTGAAATTCGGTTGGTAAATTCTGAGTGCCCTTTAGATTTAAAAGATCAGCAAAAAAATTACCTACCATGAGGTAATCATCGCTACAAGACAATTGCATGTGGGCCAGAAAATTCAAAATAACAACATTGAATATGATTTAGTTGAGCGTTTGGAAGACTGTTTCATTTTCGTAACTTCTGAAATCAACCGGTGTCACTCCACTTACTCCCTGTTCTTGCATGTAAACGCCATACAAAACATCAACAGCAGCCATCGTTGCTTTGTTGTGGGTGACAATGACAAACTGAGATTGACCAGAAAACTTCTTTATGATGCGATTGAATTTCTCGATATTGGCATCATCTAGCGGTGCGTCTACTTCATCAAAAATACAGAAAGGCGCTGGTTTCAAAAGATATAGTGCAAATAAAAGTGCCGTTGCGGTCAATGTTTTCTCCCCTCCAGAAAGTTGAGAAAGAGACTTTGGTTTTTTACCCTTTGGTTTTGCAATGATTTCGATGTGCGACTCCAAAGGATCTTCGGGTTCAAGTAAAATCAGGTCACACGTATCATCTTCGGTAAAGAGGCTTCTGAATACATGAATGAAGTTTTCCCTGATTTTCTCAAAGGATTCCATAAATTGTTTGGTAGCCGTTTCTTCAATTTCTTTGATGGTCTGGAGCAAGGATTCTTTTGCAGCAAAAATATCTGCCCTTTGCTGGATGATCAAATCATATCTCACCTTTATTTCCTCATAGGCCTCGAGCGCCAATGGATTTATTTCACCGTAATTTTGAATTTTACTTTTCAAAGCATCTGCCCTTTCCAAAACTTCTTCCAATGGAATGGTTTCATCCGGTGTTCTGTTGATGATGTCATTTACTGGCACACCAAACTCAATATTGAGACGATCACCCACAGCAGATATTTCGTATTTGACTTCCGTAAATTTGTCTTTCAACACGTTGATATCCACTTGAAGTGTATTGGAGTTTCTGGTGTATAACTTCACCTTTTCTTCGATGTCACTGACAACTTCTCGCGACTTGAAATAGGCTTGCTCTGCTTCAGATAAATTCCCCTGATATCCAGATTTTTCTTTGTACAATTTGGCGAGATCATTTTCGATGACTACCAATTTGCCATTTCCGTCCAGGTATTCTTCCTTTTCTTTGGCTAAACGATTGGTCTCTACCTTATTGCGTTGGTTGATGTCCTTTAATCGGGTACGTTTATAGTCCAAATCCTTTTGAATGTTCTGCACCAAATTTTGCTGACGAATAAACTGGATGTTTATTTCATTGTACTTTTCAGTGACACTTCCCAATTTTTCGCTGGTTGAATCCAGACTGCTAGTTGCGTCTGATTTTCCTTCCAAAGTTTCTAGTTCAGTCTTTTTGAGGGTGATGGCCTCTTGTTTTTGTTTGGCATCTTCCTGAAAAGCTTTAATCTTCACCGCATTGTTGGCAATTTGTTGAAGTCTTTCTTTAGAAATTTTGTCAATGTTTTCAAATTGAACAGTCACCTTTACTTGCTCTTGTTGCAATGATTGATGCTCTCTATTCAGACGTTGTAATTCCTGACCTAAATCCTCACTTTTCAAACCTCGCCATTCTGCTTTGGTTTTTTCTATCTGATCAACCAAAGTGCCACGATCCAATTGTAACTTCTTCAGTAAATCCTCTAGCTTTTCTAAATTCTTTTTACGGCCTATTTTTTTACCTTCAAATAAGCCTACAGACCCCCCGGAAACAATGGCTCCAGATTGCATGAAACTACCATTACTCGATAATAACACCGCATTTTCGTAACTCTCGTCGTATTGAAAATCATCAATTGATCGGTCAATGATGAAAGCATTGCTCAAAAGAGAATCTATCAATTTCCTGAATCGCTCATCAACCTTTACTACAGAAGTTGCCTTTTTGGCTCCGGGTAAATCATTGAGTTGAGGTCCTGGCTTCACTTTATCCAATAAGAAAAAATTGGCTTTACCTTTTTGAGATCCACTCAATATTTTGATGGCTACCGCAGCATCTTGCAAGTCATTGACAATAAAATGGTTGAGATAATTTTCTAAATATTGCTCAATCACCGTTTTATAAGCCTCCTCGACATCCAAAATGTCAGATAAAATAGGCACATCTTTTCGCCACTTAGCTGCCAAAAATTTGATAGACTCTGGAAATCCTTCATAACTCTCAATCATGCTTTTCAGCAAATCATGCTCATTCTGTTTGGAGTCTATTTGCCTATTGGTAGCGTTGATTTTATCTTGAATGGCATCACGTTCAACTTCAAGTTGACTGATTCTGGATTTTTTTTCTTCTTCTCTGGTATTGAGTTGATCCAAACGCTCTTGAGCGCTGGCAACTTTGGCCTTGATCTCTTTGAGTTTATTTTCAGCCTCGATTTGATCAGATGCAGAAGTTTTTTGCAATCCTTCCAAACGATCACTTTCTGCTTGTAGATTGTTGATGTTATTGGAGGCAATGGCAGAAGCTTTTTCCAGATCAAAAATTTGATTTTTGAGCGTGGTTATCGCCATGGTTCGTTGATCATGGTCTCTTTTTATGGATTGATAATCAGCTCTTACCTGATTCAATACTGCTTGTGCTTCAGACAATTGCGTCTGTAATTCAGCAGCTTTTGCCACTTCCAAAGCATCTTTCTCCTCAATGACCACGATGTCTTGATCCAGTTGAATTTTTTGTACGCCTAGATCTGCAATCAGTTTCTCAAGGTTTTTGATGTTTTGCACCTTGAAAGATCGAGACTGTTCTGTCAAGCTTTTTTCACTTTCTAAAGAACGGATGTTACCAACAATTTGCCCTAGTTCCTTCTGTTTGGCATTGAGGGTAATTTCTTTGTCTAAAATCTGTTTTTTCTCGTATTGTAATTTGGCCTCATGTTCTTGGATGCTTACTTGTACTTTGGCATAAGCGTCCTGTTTTTCAGCGATCTGTTGATTGATCTCTTTGTAGCGCTCTTTCAAGGATTGAATGGATCGAATGGCATTATTGATGGCCAGTTCTTTGTATTCTTCCTTGAGTTCAAAGTATTTCTTGGTGCGTTTTGCTTGTTTTTCTAGGGTTTTCATGTTGCCCTCGATTTCAAAAACAAGATCCTCCACCCTATCCAAATCGATGGTAGTGCTTTGTAACTTTTGAAGGGTTTCTTTTTTTCGGCTTTTATATTTGGAAATACCTGCAGCTTGCTCAAACATACGACGACGAGCATCTTCCTTGTCTTCGAGAATGTCGTCGACCATGCCCAATGCGATGATTGCATAGCTATTTGAACCAATGCCCGTATCTACGAGCAGTGATTTGATATCCTTCAACCTACAGACAATGTTATTGAGTCGGTATTCACTCTCGCCACTTCTGTATAAAGTTCTTGAAAGAGAAACGTGTTGGTATTCTGTAGCTAGAATGCCTCGATCATTTTCAAATAAAAGTTCGACTGTTGCTGCATTGGCCTCTTTGCGCTTTTTGGTACCGTTGAAGATGACATCAGACATTTGCTCCAAACGAAGCTCCTTGTTCTTCTGTTCGCCAAGTACCCAACGAATGGCGTCGACTACATTGGATTTCCCAGAACCATTGGGACCTACCACGCCGATGACATCCTCATTGAAGTGTATGACGGTTTCGTTGGCGAAGCTTTTAAATCCCTTTATGGTAAGGCTCTTTAATCTCATAGGGTGCAAAATTAAGAGAATCCATTAGATTTCAAAGTTTGGTTATTTATAGTTTGTAAAGTGGAAAGTTTTTAAAGTAGAAAGTGAAAGAACAGAATGCCATTCGCTTGTTCTTTTTTTACGTTTAGAAAAATATTCTTCAAAAAATTAAAACCACTATGCTTTTTCTGCCCCAACCAACCAATACACCATTTCCAAAGCTAATATTGGTTTACCTGCATATTCAGGATACTCGTTTCCCAAATCTTCAGATAAAAATTTTGTTATAGTGCGCATCAAAGTAAAATAGTTGTCAATAGGAATCACATCCGGAACCTTTCTCGCCCCAAGAAGTGCCATTGCTTTAGAAAAAGCGTCTGGATTGTAAAGGCAATATCGGTCAGGAAATTTGAGCATCAAATAAAGGGAGGCGACAAAAGCATCATGATAGTGGTGTCTGTATTTTTTGGTTGAATTGGCTTCCTGGAGCATGTTCAGCAATTCATCACAATGAAAAGTGAATCTGCCTACCCTGCCTGTGATGTCTTTTTCCTCATTAAATAAGTCGTCAAAAACTTCTCTTACAATGTATGGGCTCATCTCCATAAATTGCAACATCATTTCTTTGGGAAAATGGTCGACAGTTTTCCAGAGCCTGTTGCTGATTTTACTTTGCAAACTTTGATCATACATCACCGCAAAATCAATTCTTTCTTTATCCCAATTTTTCTGGAATTGACTGATTACATCTAGGTACAATGGCTCCAAACTAAATCTTTTCAGTTGTAGGTCTTTTATAAATTCCAACTTCTTTTGATCAAATACAGCTTTGCTAAACATAGATTGTCTTGTTACTTAGGTTGGCGAAGGTAAACTTCTCATCCAAAATTTGTTTATAGATTGAATTGCATTTTAAAGCTTTCTTCACTTTCAGTTGAAAATTAAAACTTAACTTTGGTTTATGTTAATAGACAGTTTTGGGAGAACAATAGACTATTTACGACTTGCCGTCACAGACAAGTGTAATCTAAGGTGTCGTTACTGCATGCCTGAAGAAGGGATTGATTTTTCTAAAAACGAAGATTTATTGAGTTTGAGCGAAATTGCTCGGCTTGCAGAGGTCTTTGGAGTGTTGGGCATAAATAAAGTCAGACTCACTGGTGGTGAACCATTTATGCGAAAAGACATTCTGCAGGTTTTGGAAGTTTTATCACTTCATTTTAAAAATATAAACCTGACGACCAATGCAACGCTGATTCAACCGTACATGCATCAGTTAAAACAGTATAATATCAGTAGTTTTAATATTTCGATCGACTCTCTCCATAGGGAAAAGTTTTTTGCGATTACCAAACGAGATCAGTTTGAAACGGTATACAATACCATTTGGGAACTTTATAATATGGGTTTTAGAGTAAAACTCAATGTTGTTGTCATGAAAGGCATCAATGAAACTGAAATCGCTGAGTTTTGTTTATTGGCAAAAAATCACAAAGTGGATGTAAGATTCATTGAAGCTATGCCATTCAACGCACATGATGGAAACGAATCACAGTTTTTGTCCCTGACTGAAATCGAAGAGCACATCATCAATACATTTCCAAGTTTACAAAAGGTAGATAGTCCTAGAAAATCATCTTCAATCAAATATAGTATTGACGGTTTTGTAGGCAATATAGGAATCATCCCCGCTTATAGTCGCAGCCTTTGCGGCATGTGCAATAGGATCAGGCTGACTCCAGAAGGACAACTTTTGACATGCCTTTATGCAGATCAAGGCATCAATTTACGGGATCTCATCAGAGATGGATTTACAAATGAACAATTGATTGCAGCCATCAAAGGTGAGGTAATGCAAAAAGCAAAAGATGGTTTTGTAGCAGAATCCAACAGAGTTTCTGATTCCAGTGTTTTTCAAAGTATGACAACCATCGGCGGATGATCTCAGTAGAGGAAGCCATGGTCTTGGTATCTCAAGCGAAGAGAGCATATCCAACCATTCATGTTCATTTGGACCAAAGTTTAGGCGGAATTTTAGCTCAAGACGTTTTTACAGATCGAGACTATCCCCCATTCGATCGCGTCACTATGGACGGCATAGCCATTTGCTACCAAGAAAATAGGGAAAAAGATCATGTATTTGAATTAGAAGGCATCCAACAAGCTGGGCAGCCTGCCCTTCAATTATTAAACAAAGATGGATGTCTCGAAGCAATGACCGGCGCTCCTTTGCCAATTGGCTGCGACACGATCATCAGGTTTGAAGATTTAGAAAAAGTGGAGAATGGTTATTTAGTCAACGTTGACATTTCAAAAGGCAGTAATATTCATCCTCGCGGAGCGGATGCAAAAGCACAAACAAAAGCCATTGAAAAAGGGACTCCTATTTCGCCACTAACTATTGGAGTTTTGGCTAGTCTAGGTATATCTGAGATTGAAATATTGGGGCATCCCAAAATAGCTATCTTATCTACAGGTGACGAACTTGTTGGCTTGGAAGATGTTCCACAACCACATCAAATAAGGTCATCTAATTCATTGGTTTTAAAAACTTTACTTCATCAACTGGGCTTACAGGCAGATGTTTTTCATGTCTCTGATGAGGTGCATGTTTTGCATAAAATGCTACAAGAAACCTTGAAAGACTTTGACGTAATCTTGATCACAGGAGGAGTAAGTGCTGGCAAATTTGATTTTGTACCAGAAGCTTTGACTACAATTGGTGTAGAAAAAATATTTCATAAGATCAATCAGCGTCCTGGTAAGCCGTTTTGGTTTGGTACTTCCAAAAAACAAGCAGTTTTTGCTTACCCAGGAAACCCAATGTCATGTTTTATTTGTCATAAGATTTACTTCGAACATTGGTGGAGGGCTTGCAATGGAAAGATTACTTCATCTGTAACAGCCATTTTGGAAGAAGACGTCACTTTCAAACCCAAAATGACGTTTTTTGTGTTGGGTATTGCCAAGGTGAAATCTGGCAGTTTGTATTTCAAACCAATCCAGACAAATGGATCAGGTGATTTTATCAGCCCTCTTCAGGCAAATGCCATCATGCATCTGCCACCAGATCGAGAACTTTTTTCAAAAGATGAGCATTATGAAATTACATGGATTTGAAAATTAGCGGCATGAGTGATCTAACACATATTGATAAGCAAGGTAAACCGACTATGGTTGATGTAGGGGATAAATCAGTAACCAAAAGAACTGCCACCGCTTCGTGTATGGTTAGTTTTCCGCCAGAAGTATTTAGCAACTTACAGCAAATGGGTTTTGTTTCTAAAAAAGGTCCAATCATTGACACTGCTATCATCGCTGGTACAATGGCCGTAAAATCCACCCATATGGCCATTCCATTTTGCCATCCTTTGATGATCAACAATGGATCAAAGTAAACATCAGAAACATACCAAATTGGCCAGACCAGATTTGGGACATTTTGCTAGAAATGAGGTTGCCTTTTTGGGAGCTTCTTGCGAAATCATTGAAAGTTTGATGGCTGAGGTGGCAAATAAGCTTTCGGCAAAATGCAGTATTGTGACCATTGATGCTGATCATAAAAACAAAGTAAAAGGATTTATCCAAAGTCAAGAGATGCGCTATTCCTTTGAAAATGAATTACCTGCATCAGATAAAGCGGACCATTACTTCAATACCAATCATGCAGATTTGGCACTTGTAAATGGCAATCATTATGAAGCATCTAAACAAATACTGATTTTATCAAAGGACAAAATTGCAAGTGTAGAAAGGAGAAAATCACAGTTGACCAATATACTTGCAGTCCTTGTAAGAGATGCCAAAATAGATGATTATCCATTTCTTGACATTCCTACACAGACTCCAATTTTCAACTATGATCCAGAAGGTGTTGAAAATTTGGCGGCCATTATAGAAAATCAAGTAATTCAAAAGCTGCCAGTTCTTGAAGCATTGATTTTGGCAGGTGGAAAGAGTACCAGGATGGGTAGCGATAAAAGTCAATTAAAATATGGCGAAGAAACTGCTATTGATCGGGTTATAAAGTTGTGTCAAGGTTTAGGTTTAACTGTCAATGTAAGTATAGCAGCCAATCAAAGTGCAGAATTAACTTCCATTCAAGATATTCAATACATTGAAGATCAGTTCATTGACTTAGGACCATTTGGTGCAATATGTTCTGCTTTCATGAAAAAGCCAAATAATGCATTTTTAGTTCTGGCTTGTGATTTGCCCTTAATCGATAAAGAAACCATTCAAAAATTAATGGACCAAAGGAATGCAGCTTCATATGCTACAGCTATAAAAGGGATAGGTGAGGAATTTCCTGAGCCTTTGGTTGCTATCTATGAACCTAAGATATACATGCGCTTTCTCCAGTTCTTAAGCTTAGGTTATTCTTGCCCGAGAAAAGTTTTAATCAATAGTCCAGTTAAGATAGTACAATTGACTGATAATAAGAGTATTACCAATGTAAATACCCAAGAAGAATATCAACAAATAACCCAGTCTGATCATGTCCACTTCAGATAGATACATCAGGCAAACCCTCGTTCCAGAAATAGGCGAAAAAGGCCAAGAAAAGCTAAATGCAAGTAAGGTAATCATCATTGGTTGTGGTGGGTTAGGTAGTATTGTGGCTCCTTATCTTGCAGGAGCTGGTGTAGGACAGATAACTTTGGTGGATTATGATATCATTTCTACTTCCAATTTACACAGACAAGTATTCTATCATTCCAGTGATAGCCGCAGAAAGGCAGAGGCTTTAGCGAACCATTGTCGTTTGCTCAATCCTGAAATAAGTGTAATCGCACATTTTGACAAAGTCACGGGTATCAATGTTTTGGATTTAATAGCTACTTCACATATAGTCATTGATTGTACTGATGATGAAGAAGTTAAGTACATCATCAACGATGCTTGCATGTATTCAGAAAAGGTTTTGGTCTATGGAGGCATGCATCAATTTGATGGTTACGTTGCACTTTTTGATGGCAACCTTTCGTCAAAAATCAATTTGCGAGACTGCTTTCCAAAAACTGCAGGGCGATTGGCAAATTGTTCGGAAATTGGTGTTTTCAATATTACGGCAGGCATCATAGGTTTGCAGCAAGCAAATACTGCTCTGAAACATATTTTGGGTATTGGAGCCGATGTTATGAATAAATTACAAGTCTTTGATGTGCTTTATAATCGATCAAGTATCATTCCGATCAAAAAAATGCAAGATTATGACTTCAAAACTATGCTTGAAAAGGCTGAAGAAGTTATTGAAGAACAACATTGCAATCCATTAGAGATCAATGCGAACCAATTCCATCTACACGATATAGCTCAAAAGAAAACATTCGTAATCAACGTGGGCGATCAAGCAGATTCCACCAATATAACCGGTATGACAATCAAGGAAATATCTGATCTCCTTGATCATAAAAAGCTGAATGTCTTTGTTTGTCCTAGAGGCAATACAAGCTTGCAACTGGTAAACACTTTGCGAAAAGTGAAGGAATTGGATGGCTATGAAATGGCAAGCCTCAAGGGTGGACTATCTGCATTTCAAAAATAACCTCTTCTTTTGGATTCCTACTATATCAATTCAAATTCCGGAAGGTAGATGGTTCGCATATTTGCATTTTGGGCAGCCATCACTCCCATAGGTCCATCCTCAAAAACCAAACATTTGGTGGCATCCACATTCATCAGTTCAGCACATTTCAGAAAAGTTTCTGGATAAGGCTTGTGATTGGTAACATCATCTGCACTCACCACATCTTTGATAAATTTGTCAGCACCAATCATTTTGATTACCCGGCTGGCTGAATACTTATTACTTCCAGTTCCAATTGACATTGGTAAAGAGCCATAATAGTGCACCATTACATCATATACCAATTGTATGGGTTCTACATGACCAAGCTCATCCAAAAGCTCGTAGTAAAGGCTTGTTTTCATTTCTTTGCCTTCCTGAATGTCCACATTCCAGCCAAAACGGTCATTCCAACTTTTCAGCACTTCATGAGAAGGTGCGCCTGCATATTCGTTTACCAAATCTCCTGTAATGGGCACTCCAAAGTGGTCGCCTGTACGTTCCCATGCTTGGATGTGAATGGGCATGGTGTCAGCTAAAGTACCATCCAGGTCAAAAATTAAGCCTTGAGTACCATGAGGTATCAAAGCGAGGATTTCACTTAAAGTCATAATTCTTTCTTGATTCGCCGCAAAAGTAATGAAAGTACACCATAATCTGTCATTTAAATAGACATGGATTTTTCGAAGTCAATGATTTTTACAGATGAACCTACGATTCAATAAACTGAATTTAATTCATTCAAAGTCAATGATATAAGAATAAGTTCTCTTGTCATCTGAGAACTGTAATGGTTGCAGCGACCGACTCGCTACCCTCCTTTCTTCCAGAATAAGTATACTTGGCCAAATAAGTGTAAACTCCATCCACCATTGGTCTTGTCCCAAACAATCCATTCCAAGGTTGTTCAATATCACTGGTTTCAAAAACAACATTGCCTAGTCGATCAAAAATAGAAAGTGAATATGTTTCAATGTTAAAATCTGGATTGACCATGGGCAAAAAGCTGTTGTTTTTGGAAGATCCGATAGACAAAATGTTTGGAAAAAACAAAACCTGATCGTTGCAAATTCGGTCAGTGATATAAATGGAATCACTAGACTCGCAACCCAGATATGTCACGGTAATGGTATATACTCCCATAGCAGTCACATCATAAGCAAATCCTCTAGTTCCATCTTGCCAATACGCTTGGGTTCCTGGAAAAGGAGGCAGGCCAATTCGTTGAATGTCTCCTCTACATATTTGAATATCATTGCCCAAATTTGGCTCGGGCACATTGACTTTGGAAACAGTAATTGCTCCTGTTGATTCACAGATTCCTTTAAAAGCTTTGTAAGTGTATTCACCATCTTCGGCGATTTCCAAAATACTGCCTGGCCCATTATTTTGCCACACGAAATTATCAAAATTGCCCTTGGCTTCGATTGTTTTTGATTCTCCTTCACAGTAGGTATAAGAAGGTTCCAAGTTTACCTCTGGATTAGTCAAAACAAATAAACTAAATGAATCTCGTTCTTTACAACCAAGTCTTTGCGATTCTACCCAATAGGTTCCAGCACTATTGATGGTTATAAAAGAACTTGTCGATCCGTTGGACCACAGCAAATCACTTCCATTTACTGCACCTGGAAGTAAAGTGATTTCGATCCCATTACATACTGTGGTATCTGCTCGAAGTGTCGGTTTGTTGAGTTCAAAATATTCTACCTTTATGGTATCTGAAAACTGACAACCTGATTTAAAAGCTGTACCAATATATGTTCCTGCTCCTTGGACCTCAAAACTCAAAGCAGTTGATCCATCTTGCCATCGATAGGAATCAGCATCAGGATTCATCAAGAGTGCCATTATTTGGTCATTACACAATACGGTGTCTTTCCCAAATTCAAATTTAGGCGTAGCAGTGACCTGAACTTGGATAGAATCAACAAAATCACAGCCATTGAGAGATGCTTTGGCAACGTACAAGCCCGTTTTATCAATCCGATAATTTTGGCTGGTATTGCCATCTTGCCACAAAACCTGAGCAGATCCAAAATTTGGTGTAAGGTTCAGGGTATTGCCTTCACAAAATATTGTGTCGGTACCCAGCGAAAATTTTGGTATCGGATTGACTACAATATTGATACTGTCTCGAACTGTACACAAATCTCTCGACACTTCTACCCAATAGTCACCAGTTGCATTTACTTCAATAGAATCTCCTGTACTTCCATCACTCCAAGTGACAGCGGCAGATTGTACAGCTACTTTCAATACAATTTCAGTTCCTTCACAAACAGATCGATCATTGCCCAATTTGATGTTATCGAAATCTATATAATCCACTGAGAATGAGTCTCTAAAGCTACAACCATCTAAAGTAATTTCTAACTTGTATAATCCTGCCTTATCTATGGTAATTTCTGGGTTTGTAGAATTATTTGACCACAAATAAGTGATGTCAGGATTGACAATTTTTCCAGATGCGACAAAAGAACCTTTGTCACAAATGACCGTATCATTTGGCAAAAAGTTTTCAATAGATGCAGCTGTGAACAATTCAATGGTATCCAGCAAAACGCAATTGTTCTGAAAGGTTATCCGCACAGCATATAATCCTGCAGTGTTCGCTGATAAAATTGCATTGGTTGTTCCATTATTCCACAAGTAAGTTTCATCCACGGTATAACTGGTTGCATCCAACTGAACTGACTCTCCATTACAAATAAACCTATCTGGCCCAAGAACACCAATATTGTTATCCACTTCCAACTCTGGAAAAATCCAGTTTACATTGCTATTTGCGATATCTGTAGAGTATGGGCCTGCATCAAAAACTGCACCCCCCACTCCTCTGATGTCTCTCATTTCGATGAAATCAGCATTTACTCTTGCAGAAGCAGGCATGACCATATTCGCCTTAGTTCCCATGATGGAAGATGTGAGCGATATTGGATTACAATTATTACCGCGAGCCTGCAATAACTGATTGATATTGACATCATAATTGGAAGGGATCTGATAAAAGTGACCAGAGGACAAAACCAAGGTATCTAAATTGATCGATTTGGTATTTTGAAAAATAGTCAAAATCTGGCCATCCCCTTTATAATCTACTTTAGCAAAACTGCTTTTTTCATTTGAAGATAAAAACCCAATACCTTCAATATTTGAAAACAAAATTGTACCAAAAGTAGAGGTTGCTGACTCAGACCACATAGAAGCTGATTTGTTTGTAAATTCTATTTTAGAACCAATGCTATTGACCGTTGCGTTGCTTGTTACGTAACAGGTGACCGTATTTGCAGCACCTTCTCCTCTAATGATCATATGGCTATTTTGCAATTCCATAACTGGATTCGTAAGGCCGGCTTGAGAAAAAATATTGAATATGTCAATCTTTTTATTTTGCGCAAGAAATTTTCCGCTTCTAATAATAAAAGATGATTGTAAGTAAAAATCGTCTTCCAATTCTATTTCTGATTCTCCTTTAATCACAAAATTAAACAACTTATTTCCAGTTGTTCTAATCAGTTGTTTACCATCTACGCCTACAGCATTAAAGTAATCTACACCCCAGTTGGCATTTTTAAGCAATGTTACATTACCAGCAAAATTTATAAAATTCAATCTGATGAAACCCGTATAGTTGTCAACATTGAATGTAAAGTCTTTGCAAGATCCAGAGGCAAGCAGGAATTCAACACCTAAAGCTTTATTTGGAAAAGAGTTGTTATCCATGATGACATTATCAAGCAAAGTAGGAATGCATTGGCCTCCAGCACCTCCTGAAGTGAGTGACCAGTTGGCCATATCATCCCAGTAGGCTGTGTTCCTCACAAAGTACAAGGTCCTTCCTGTAGACTTTGTAAAATTCCAACCTGTATTATTACCTGCATCTATTGAGTTTACTGCTTCAACCAAACTACCACCAGTCACCGTTGCAACGATGCTTTTGATATAAAGTCCATTCACTGTTTGAGGACTCGTAAAATTAATGGTTGGCCTGACCCTCAAATTTGGCTCAGGTAAAAGCGTAATGTTGGCGTTACAATCAGCATTGGCTATTATTTTATTGACGGTAATATTACTTGCAAGTGTATAATTATGCCCACCTGCAAACTCCAATGAATCAATAATACCAATCCCAGCTATGCTTCCATCGTCCCTGAATTTCAAATGATTAATTTGATAATTATCGACTGGTTCTGAATACATAGTCAGCGTAGAATTTGGAGAACCAAATTCTACATCATAAAAAGTTACATTATTACTCACCCTATCATTTACATACAATTGACAGTAATATGAACCGTCCAAAATAACCTTTGATGTGCCCGCATTTAAGGTATAATTTCTCGTATTAATGTTTAATTCCACGAAAAAATTTCGATTTGACTGAGGATGTAAATGAAAAGTACTGGCTTTCATATTAAAAATTCTGGTTTGTTCGTATCCAGAAAAGTATCTATGTGCCTCAGCCTTGATATCATCAAACGTTAATTCTCCTGCCACATGAAACAAAAAATTATCGATGTTGAGATTATCTACTACCACCCAACTGCCGCTCACATTGTTGAAATAAACATCATTCCTTAGTTGCACGCCATTAGATTTTAGTGTATTCCCTTTTTGATTGGAAATGAAATGAACGGGTGCAATAAAATCATTTTTCATATTCGATGCTAGCTCCAATGACCCGTTGATGAATAATTGCATGCCGGGATCACCTTTCAAAGTGGAAGAGTCTCTGACACTTGCCCATGTCATATTATTAGTGAATGCAGATTCTACATCAACTGTGACTATCTGACCCGTGGAAGAAAATGAATTTGCATCAAAAAAAACATGATCTACAGCTGTCGGAATACAACCTGATGGCGCTCCCCCACTTGTCGTAGCCCAGTGAATACCTTGGCTCCAGTTGCCTGTGCCTCCAACCCAATATAAATTGGCAGTTGTCTTTGCATTCAAAGTCCAACCATTATTATTACCTAGGTCTATCACGTTATTGGCTGTTCCAGCTGCGCCACTCAAGTGTATATCCCTCAAGGTGATAAAATCTGTTGTTGTGGTTTGCTTTGTAACAAACCTTACAGCAGTTCCTGCACTTACTGAACTCATCAAAGTCATTTTAGTACACGAACCCATCGCTTCGATATTATCCAGATTATATTGGCCATTTTCAACAAAATTATAAACATATCCAGGGCTCAATCGCAAAGTTTTCAAATTGGCACTAGACAAAAAATTAGTGTTATGATTAAAGGTGACATTGCCCGTAAAAGATAGGGAAGACTTTAATTCATAATTGAGTATTTCCGATGTTCCGGTTGCATTAGAAAAAATCAAAGAGCCTAATTCAACCATGCCATTGAGCTTTACAAACAATTTTCCACGAGGGTCTGTCACATCAAACGTGGAGGTTCCCCCAAAACTTTGAAAATTATTTCCAAAAATATCAATAGAATACTGATTCAATTCATATCCAAAATAGCCTGAATCTTTACTCGTTCCCGTAATAGTGAATTGGGCGTTTTCAAAATGAACTCGTCTGATTCCGGAAGATTTAGAGAGTAGATATGGTTGAAACCTTGGAATTCTTAAAATGAATGGTTCCACTCAAAATATTCAACTCATTGTTGATGAACAAGTCACTGTCTATATCCCAAGTACCGCTTCCGTTAAAAATTACTTTATCACCTTGTCTATGACCAGCAAAGTCAAGTGAAATACCTGTGTTTGATGAAAGGAAAGTAATCACACCTGCATAATTAAAAGTCATTGCAGATATGAGCTTTACAGAACCATAGATTTGAAAATTGGTGAGCAATGAAGTACTCCTGAAAGTAGGATTGAATCTAGCACCATCCCAACTCATATTTTTGCAATTGGCTATGGTGCCATTGATGGTTACAGTATTTCCAGTTGATGTAAAAGAGTTGCCATCAAAAAAAACGTTGTCATTGGCTGTGGGTGTCTGTGGATGTGTATTGGAGCCTCCAGAAGCTGTTGCCCAATGGCTGATGTCTGCCCAATCTCCACTTCCTCCTATCCAATAATAGTCGGCGGCTGATAAATGAAAGGCACTAAAAAGGATCAGACAAACAAGCGTTTTATGAATTTGCATCGCACACAATGAGGTTTAGTTAATGGCCAATACCTTCAATGTTTGCCTCAAAACATACATTTTAATAATCATAAAAGGATCGGTCAGAGCAAATATAACCATAGGAATTTGCTTTGGTGATCGATTTAATCGTGTTTTTGATTAAATGGTGGCCATTTATGAGGAAATTCCAAGCAATAATGGCCCAAAGACTCTATTTACCTAGAATTCTGCACTTCCTGGGAACCTTGGAAAAGGAATGACGTCTCTGATATTGGTCATTCCAGTTACAAAAAGGACCAATCTTTCAAATCCCAAACCAAAGCCAGCATGTTGACAAGTCCCAAATCTTCTGGTATCCAGGAACCATTGCATTTCTTCCAATGGAATATGCATCTCTTCCATTCTCGACTCCAAAACACTTAAACGTTCTTCTCTTTGAGAACCGCCAACAATTTCTCCAATTCCAGGGAAGAGAATATCCATTGCCCTCACTGTATTGTTGTCATCATTGAGCCTCATGTAGAAAGCCTTTATTTGCTTAGGATAATCTGTGAGAATTACTGGCTTTTTGAAGTGTTTCTCAACCAAGTAGCGCTCGTGTTCTGACTGCAAATCCGCTCCCCAAGCTTCAATAGGATATTGAAATTTACCTTTTTTATTAGGTGCGCTATTTTTGAGAATATCTATAGCTTCTGTATAAGTCAATCTCTGAAAATCATTTTCCAAACAGAACATCAGTTTCTCCTTCAATGGCATTTCACTGCGCTCGTGTTGTGGTTTTTGTTTTTCTTCTTCCAAAAGCCTGTTTTCCAAGAAGTCTAGTTCTTCAGTGCAGTTTTCAACGACGTGTTTAATGGTATACTTCAATAAACCTTCTGCAAGGTCCATATTATCAACTAAATCTGCAAAAGCAACTTCAGGTTCAATCATCCAAAATTCTGCTAAGTGCCTGGAAGTGTTTGAATTTTCAGCCCTAAATGTAGGCCCAAAAGTATATACTTCGCTAAAAGCCAATGCAGCCAATTCTGCTTCCAATTGACCTGAAACGGTGAGATTGGTAGCCTTACAAAAAAGTCTTTCTTAAAATTGATGTTGCCTTGATCATCTTTTGGTGCACCTTCCAAAGGCAAGGTAGTCACCTTAAACATTTCACCAGCACCTTCAGCGTCACTTCCTGTAATGATTGGAGAGTGTATGTAATAGAAACCTTTTTCATGAAAAAACTGATGAATGGCTATTGCCAAATGGTGCCTGATTCTAAAAACAGCACTAAAAGTATTTGTTCTAAAACGTAAATGCGCAATTTCTCTTAAAAATTCAAGACTGTGTTTTTTGGGCTGCAACGGATATTTTTCAGCATCACTATCCCCCAAAATTTCCAAATTTTCACAGATCAATTCCACCGATTGTCCTTTACCTTGCGAAGCCACCAATTTACCTGTTGCAGAAATGGCAGCACTTGTTGTCAACCGCTTGAGTTTTTGAGCATCTTCTTTTTCAAAATCTACGACAATTTGAAGGTTCCCAAGGCTAGATCCATCATTGAGTGCAATAAATTGGTTGTTTCTGAAGGTCCTTACCCAACCCATCACTGTTACTGTCTCTCCTATCAAACTCCCTGAAAGTAAGCTTTTTATTTTAGTACGTTTTGCCATAGCTATTTTTTGAAGCCGCAAAAATAATGTTTTGTAGCTATATCACAAGTGGAAAATGAAATAGGCGGTATGTGATATTACTTAGGTTATCAATTATCAGGTTTATTTTGATTCTTGTCCTTCAAAAGTATAATCAGATTTTTTGATGGTAAAAGGCGAGAGGTTTACCTTTTTTACCTCGTAAATACTCATATCTTTTGACTCCTTATCTTTTGCTTCAGAATACATTACCATACCTTTTGGTAAGTCTTTGTTCATATCATTGGAGGCGGCAGGAGCAAATTGTTCCACAAATTTACCATATGCTTGAAAATAACTGATGGGAAAATCGCTAGAAATGTATACCTGGTTTTCTGTTGATTTGGTTTCTACCAAATATCCCTCAGCATTGTATCCTGCAAATTTTTTGGTGCCACCAGATTTTTTCACTTTGAGTTCCTCCATCTCTTCATCAATCTTGTTACTGGCAAATGAGCTCGCGAACTTCATCATTGATGGCAAAACTTGTCCCTTCTTTTTACCTTTTTTATCCGTTGTATACATGACCATCACTTCATTTTTGACATCATAAACCACGATATTGGATTCCTTACCATCAATAGATTCATATCCTATAGCTTCTCCACTTTTAGTAAACATCATTCTGGTTTTGGTGATCTTTTTACCGTCTGATATTTCAATGTCATTCTGGACATCAAATGTGTAAGATTCAGGAATTTTGGCATATGCACCATTCATACCCGCAAGAAATTCGCCATATGCTCTTCCCATTTTGTTATAGTCTACTTCTGACGTACCCAGACTATCCTCAAAACTTTTTCTCAAAGCCTCATCAGCTGCTTCATCTACTGGTTTAAAAGTCTTTTTAATGATTTCATTGGCAATGGCATCGGCAACTTTGTCGGCAATGCGGTCGCTGACTTTATCAGTTACCCTTCCCAAAATATTACCAAACTGAGCATTGGATTCAAAATAAAATAAACAAGCTAAAACGAGTACTAGTAATTTTTTCATGCTGAAAAGCTAATTGCGTGTATTTACTAAGATAGTAATGACAAATTTATATAAAATATATAACACGTGGGGGAAGAATACCACAATAGATTCCATGAGTTTTATCAAGTTAGATGATATTAATGTTTGAAAGCTTTAAGGGAGAAGCTTTATTTTACTCGATTATGATGTTGAGAATGAAGCCATTAAAGAAAAATTATCCTTTGGTTGCTAAACCATGCAGGAAGAATTTTTTATAGAATAAAATGATGAGAAAAACGCCCACACTGATTGCACTATCAGCAATATTAAACACAGGTCTAAAAAATTCAAATCTTCCTCCGCCGAAATATGGCACCCATTCTGGCCATCTGGAATCTACCAAAGGAAAGTACAACATGTCTACGACCCTTCCTTGCAAAAAGGGTGCATAACCTTTACCAAAATCTGTCACATATGCCAATCCTCCGTGATAATACGACTCACTAAAAAATAAGCCATAAAACATACTATCTAAGATATTGCCAATGGCGCCAGCAACAATCATGGAAAAACAAACAATCAGACCCGTTGGCTCACCTGCTTTGATCATGGTTCTCAACAAATAGATCAAAAAGCCTACCATCACAATTCTGAATATACTGAGGATGTACTTTCCTATGACCCCACCAAATGAAATCCCAAAGGCCATACCTTCATTTTCAACGAAGTGGATTTTTGCCCATGTAAGGCCCATGATGTCAAAACCATGGCCATATTCAATGGAAGTTTTTATATAAATTTTGAGCAATTGATCGATCAGTAGTACTCCAATAATGACCAAATAAGCTATATAAGATTTTGAAAAAAGCATGCCAAATCCATTGTTAAGGCGCAAATATACTTATTATGCTTAAACTTAAAATTCAAATTCATTTTCATTCTTAAAATATAGATTTTCAAACACTTTTACCAACCAAGCTGATCCAAAAAAAGTGACAAGGAGATCAATGAAGCTTTCTGCTTTTTTTCTGACAACTTGTTATTCAATTGTACTTTGAATGAAATGCTTATATTGGATCCGAAATTCAAATCAAACTTACATTACATACAGCCATGAAACAAGCCAACAAACTAGCATTTTGCACGGCGACCGCTGCCCTATCCGGATTTTTATTTGGCTTTGATACAGTCGTAATATCTGGTGCCAACCAACCGATCAAAGAAATCTGGGATACGAGCCCATTATTTCATGGCATATTTATCATGTCTATGGCACTTTGGGGAACTGTATTTGGTGCCATATTTGGAGGAATCCCAACTGATCGACTGGGACGAAAAAAGACTTTATTATGGATCGGTGTTTTGTATTTTATTTCTGCTGTTTGGAGTGGATTGGCCACTGATCCCTACATCTTTTCGATAGCACGGTTTATAGGTGGCATTGGCGTAGGAGCTTCAAGTGTGACTGCTCCCGCATACTTATCAGAAATTTCTCCTGCTCATAAAAGAGGTAAAATGGTTGCCCTCTATCAGTTCATGATCGTTTTTGGGATTTTGATTGCATTCATCAGCAATTACTTACTCAAAGGTGTTGGTGGAGCCAATGATTGGAGGTGGATGTTGGGCGTAGAAGCAATTCCTGCATTGTTTTATACGATATCAGTCTTTTTCATTCCTGAAAGTCCTAGATGGCTATTATTTAAGAAAGGTGACACCAATGCAGCTCATCAAGTGATGTCTGACCTAGGTATTCAAAAGGAAGACATTGTGGTGAAGCAGGAAAATGGTCAAAAAGTTGAAGGATTTTGGTCTGGCAAATATTCAAAGCCCATCATGTTGGCTTTTTTGATCGCGTTTTTCAATCAATTATCAGGAATCAATTTCGTACTTTATTATGCCCCTGAAATTTTGGAAAGGGCTGGTTTAGGTGGTAGTGATTCATTATTTAGTTCCATTTCTCTTGGCATAGTAAACCTTATTTTCACCATGATTGGTATGGCATACATTGATAAATTTGGGAGAAGAACCCTTATTTTGATAGGATCTGTTGGGTATATCATCAGCCTTTCCATGGTTGGTTATGCATTTTATAGCGGTGCCGGGCCAAGTTTTTTACTATTCTTCATTTGTATGTTTATTGCAGCACATGCGGTGGGACAAGGGGCAGTGATTTGGGTTTTTATTTCTGAAATATTCCCCAATAAAGTCAGGGCAGCAGGCCAATCACTTGGTGTTGGGACCCATTGGGTATTTGCAGCCTTGATTACTTTGATTACTCCAGTATTTTTGGATAGTACGGACGGTATTTTCAAGGATAATCCCTGGCCTATTTTCATTTTCTTTGCAGCATTTATGGTTTTGCAATTATTGTTTGCTTTATTTGTGATGCCAGAAACAAAAGGAAAAAGTCTGGAGGAATTAGCATTACAATTACAAAAAAAATAAGATGAATTTATGGAAGAAGCAATGATTTTTGCTTTAAGATACCCTATTGGAAAGTATCAAACTCATGAGGTTTGGAGCGAAAAACTCAAGGATCAATACATTGGCAATATAGCTGATCTACCCTATTTGATAGATCTAAACACCAAAGACATCACCAAAGAGCAACTAGCTTATTTGTATCGACCAGAAGGTTGGAGTATCAACGAGGTGGTTCACCATTTAGTAGATAGTCATATGAATGCATTTATAAGATTTAAATTGGCTTTGACAGAAGATAACCCGGTCATAAAACCATACGACGAGGCTGCTTTCGTAAAACTAGGCGATTGTCATCCAGACTCTTTTGAAGACGCCAAAACAATCCTCAATCATTTGCACAAAAAATGGGTAGCTCTGCTTGCTTCCATGACAATGGAGGATTTTCAAAGGACTTATTTCCACCCTGAAAGTGGTAAAAAATTCACTTTGGAATATGTGCTAGGTCTTTATAGCTGGCACTGTTTGCACCATTTGGCGCATATAAAACAAGCTTTGGATAAGAAGTACGCTTAAATTTGGCATGGAGCTTTTGGCTCCTTGGTTTTTATCTAGAAAATTCAAAAAGTAATAGTGTTCCTTTTCTTGGATCAATGGCAATTCTATTATTCTAAAAAATTTTCAAGTACCATACTTTAGCCAAACGAAGTTACAACCCTTAAAAAGGAACTTCGTTTGGCTGTTTATTCGATCGATAATAAGGTTTTTCTTAAAGAAAGTCAATAATTCAGATTTTCATTTTGGTCTCGTGCATTTCATTCATCCATATGAAGAAATCTTATTTTACCCATTTCTTGTTTTAAAATTAATTTTATGATGGTATTCGCTAAATCATCATATCAAAAGGCATAATCAATTGACCTTTTCAAAATCAAAGTTATTTTAATAGGTAATTCTCTAGAAATCTGGAGGATATAATCACGAAAATACCTCAAATGAACTATTGCACAAATTTTTGCAGGCCACTACCTTTATTATAACAAATAATTAGCTTTTATAATACAATAAACTCTCACAATTTAAATAGTTGAGGTATCTTTCCGGCAAAACCACGAAATTTTGCCTAACGGAAAGCTATTGTATAAATCCTATCTATTTGGACAAATATACTAATCGGAAAATGGAATGACCATTTAGATTGTGATGATAAAAGTTCAAAAGTCGAGGCAGAAAATACAGGCGGAGTGGGCGCTCCGGCGAAATTTTCTAACGAAGAATTTTGAAGTTTTAGCAGCAAGATTGTGGTCAATTCTATTTCCGATTAGTATGAATCATTTAAATATTAAAAAATATAGCTTAAAATGAATTATTTATCCAAAGAATCCATCTGTAAAATATCAACGATCTTGATTTTTCTTCTATTTTCTAAAATTTGCGAAGGTCAGATAACTGCGGCTAGTTCAGGGAATTGGTCTTCGCCCTCAACATGGGTTGGAGGAATCGTTCCGGGAGATGGTGATGTAGTCATAATAAATACACCAAATAATGTAACAATTTCGGTCGCGGAAACACACAATGCCAATATAACTGGAAGCGGTATATTAACAGTACAAAATGTCCTAAGCATTAATTCAAACATCACCATTAGCGTATCCACCCTCAACAACATTATCGAAATTACTGGTACTGGCACGAAAACATATAATAGTGGAGTTACCATCAACAATACAAACGGTACTTTTGGTGGTGGGGAACATATTTTATCCAATGGTGCTATTTTAAACTCAATTACTTCTACCATAATAAGCAGTACGACACTGACAAATCATGGAGTTTTTAATTTGCAATCTGGAAATGTTTCTGGTACAAGCAACAATACTTTTTTTGTCAATGAAAGCGATGGCATTGTAAATGTGAATGCACCAGGTACCAATCTTTGGACAAATTTGAATTTTACAAATAAAGGATCATTCAATAAAGTGAGCAACACCATTACTCGTTTCAATAATAATTTTGGCACCGGCACTTTCATCAATGATGTGGGTGTTACCCTGTCGATTGCTGCCGGACAAGAAATTCAATTTTTAAATACTGCAACTCTAAATGGCACCATCAGCAATAGTGGTATTCTTTCATTTAATGCGCTTTGTACTTTGAATGGTTCATTGGTTAATAATGGCACTTGGAATATTACCTCAGCTCCTACCATCAATTTAGGATCTGCTATTTCTGGAACTGGAATACTCAATGTAAACAATTCATTTGCGATACCTTACGACATCACATTTAATTTTAATACCATCAATAACCTCAGCGAAATCATAGGCACTGGAAAGAAAACATATTCTAGTGGAGTAACCATCAACAATACTAACGGTACTCTTGGTGGCGGGGGAACATATTTTATCCAATGGCGCTATTTTAAACTCAATTACTTTACCATAATAAGTAGTACGACGCTGACAAATCATGGAGTTTTTTAATTTACAATCTGGAAATATTTCTGCAATCAACAATACTTTTTTTGTCAATGAAAGCGATGGTATTGTAAATGTGAATGCACCAGCTACCAATCAATGGTCGAATTTGAATTTTACAAATAAAGGATCATTCAATAAAGTGAGCAACACCATTACTCGTTTCAATAATAATTTTGGTACCGGCACTTTCATCAATGATGTGGGCGTAACATTGTCCATTGCCGCCGGGCAAGAAATTCAATTTTTAAATACTGCTACTCTAAATGGCACCATTAGCAATAGTGGTATTCTTTCATTTAATGCCCTTTGTACTTTGAATGGGTCATTGATTAATAATGGCACTTGGAATATCACCTCAGCTCCTACCATCAATTTAGGATCTTCTATTTCTGGAACTGGAATACTCAATGTAAACAATTCATTTTCAATCCTTACGACATCACATTTACTTTTATTACCATCAACAATAATAGCGAAATCATAGGCACTGGAAAGAAAACTTATGCTAGTGGAGTAACCATTAACAATAATAATGGTACTCTTGGTGGTGGGGAACATATTTTATCCAATGGAGCTATTTTAAACTCAATTACTTCTACCATAATAAGTAGTACGACCCTGACAAATCATGGAGTTTTCAATTTACAATCTGGAAATATTTCAGGTGTAAGCAACAATACCTTTTTTGTCAATGAAAGCGATGGAATTGTAAATGTGAATGCACCAGCTACCAATCAATGGTCGAATTTGAATTTTACAAATAAAGGATCATTCAATAAAGTGAGCAACACCATTACTCGTTTCAATAATAATTTTGGTACCGGCACTTTCATCAATGATGTGGGTGTGACCTTGTCCATTGCTGCAGGACAAGAAATTCAATTTTTAAATACTGCCACTCTAAATGGCACCATTAGCAATAGTGGTATTCTTTCATTTAATGCACTTTGTACTTTAAATGGGTCTTTGATTAATAATGGCACTTGGAATATTACTTCACCTCCTACTATCAATTTAGGGTCTTCTATTTCTGGGACTGGAATATTAAATGTAAACAATTCATTTGCGATACCTTACGACATCACATTTACTTTTATTACCATCAATAACCTCAGCGAAATCATAGGCACTGGAAAGAAAACATATTCTAATGGAGTAACCATCAACAATACAAACGGTACTCTTGGTGGCGGGGAACATATTTTATCCAATGGTGCTATTCTAAATTCAATTACTTCTACCATAATAAGCAGTACGACGCTGACAAATCATGGAGTTTTTAATTTGCAATCTGGTAATGTTTCAGGTGTAAGCAACAATACTTTTTTTGTAACTGAAAACGATGGTATTGTAAATGTCAATGCACCTGGCACAAATCAATGGTCGAATTTGAATTTTACAAACAAAGGATTATTCAATAAAGTGAGCAACACCATTACTCGTTTCAATAATAATTTTGGTACCGGCAATTTCATTAACGATGTGGGCGTAACATTGTCCATTGCTGCAGGACAAGAAATTCAATTTTTAAATACTGCAACTCTAAATGGCACTATTAGCAATAGTGGTATTCTTTCATTTAATGCGCTTTGTACTTTGAATGGTTCATTGGTTAATAATGGCACTTGGAATATTACCTCAGCTCCTACCATCAATTTAGGATCTGCTATTTCTGGAACAGGAATATTAAATGTAAACAATTCATTTTCAATTCCTTACGACATCACATTTAATTTTAATACCATCAATAACATCAGCGAAATCATAGGCACTGGAAAGAAAACATATGCTAGTGGAGTAACCATCAACAATAATAACGGTACTCTTGGTGGCGGGGAACATATTTTATCCAATGGCGCTATTTTAAACTCAATTACTTTTACCATAATAAGTAGTACGACGCTGACAAATCATGGAGTTTTTAATTTACAATCTGGAAATATTTCTGGTGTAAGCAACAATACCTTTTTTGTCAATGAAAGCGATGGTATTGTAAATGTGAATGCACCAGCTACCAATCAATGGTCGAATTTGAATTTTACAAATAAAGGATTATTCAATAAAGTGAGCAACACCATTACTCGTTTCAAATAATTTTGGTACCGGCACTTTCATCAATGATGTGGGTGTGACCTTGTCCATGCCGCGGACAAGAAATTCAATTTTTAATACTGCAACTCTAAATGGTACTATTAGCAATAGCGGTGTTCTTTCCTTAATGCACTTTGTACTTTAAATGGGTCTTTGGTTAATAATGGCACTTGGAATATTACCTCAGCTCCTACCATCAATTTAGGAT
This sequence comes from Saprospiraceae bacterium, assembly GCA_016715105.1. Lineage (GTDB taxonomy): Bacteria > Bacteroidota > Bacteroidia > Chitinophagales > Saprospiraceae > JADKBO01. Next base: position 88,826 of record JADKBO010000023.1, read on the forward strand.
CTGCTATTTCTGGAACTGGAATATTAAATGTAAACAATTCATTTGCGATACCTTACGACCTCACATTTAATTTTAATACCATCAATAACATCAGCGAAATCATAGGCCCTGGCAAAAAAACATATGCTAATGGAGTAACCATCAACAATACTAACGGTACTCTTGGTGGGGGGAACATATTTTATCCAATGGCGCTATTTTAAACTAATTACTTTTACCATAATAAGTAGTACAACCGACAAATCATGGAGTTTTCAATTTACAATCTGAAATATTTTGGTGTCAGCAACAATACTTTTTTTGTAAATGAAAACGATGGTATTGTAAATGCGAATGCACTTGGCACAAATCAATGGTCGAATTTAAACTTTACAAATAAAGGATTATTCAATAAAGTGAGCAACACTATTACTCGTTTCAATAATAATTTTGGTACCGGCACTTTCATCAATGATGTGGGCGTAACATTGTCCATTGCTGCAGGACAAGAAATTCAATTTTTAAATACTGCAACTCTAAATGGCACCATTAGCAATAGTGGTATTCTTTCATTTAATGCCCTTTGTACTTTGAATGGGTCATTGATTAATAAGGCCGGAATATTACCTCAGCTCCTCTATCAATTTAGGGTCTTCTATTTCTGGGAATGGAATATTAAATGTAAACAATTCATTGCGATACCTTACGACCTCCATTTACTTTTCTTACCATAAATAACATCAGCGAAATCATAGGCACCGGCAAGAAAACATGCCAATGGAGTACAACAATACTTTTTTTGTCAATGAAAGCGATGGAACTGTAAATGTAAATGCGCCTACTACCAATCAATGGACAAATTTGAATTTTACAAACAAAGGATTATTCAAGAAAGTTAGTAACACTATAACTCAATTCAATAATAATTTTGGTACCGGCAACTTTAAAAATGATATAGGTGGAAATATTAAAGGCATTGGCACTGTAAGCCACATGAATACATATGCCTATCTAAGTGGAAGCGCTATAAGTCCAGGAGCAAGTCCTGGTTTACTTTCAGTCATCAGTAGTACCAGCCCCTTAAATTACGGTCTGTCAACTTACAACTGTGAAATCAACGGAACAACGGCTGTAACACAACATGATCAACTTTCTTCAAGCGGTCAAGTCAATTTATCACAAATGTCTTTAAATGTTATCTGGGGATTCACACCTACTGTAGGTCAATCTTTTACCATTATGAATCATTCAAGTATTATTGGCGAATTTGCAAATGTCACCATCCCTAATATCGCTAATTATGTTTACAAAATCGATTACAATCCAACAAATGTTATACTACACGTGTATTTAAGATTTTATGAAGATTTTGATCAGGATACTTATGGTAATGCTAATATTTTTCAAGATGGACCAACAGCACCAGTAAACTTTGTTTTAGACAATTCAGATTGCGACGACACAAACAGTGCTATCAATCAGCAGCAACGGAGGTTTGCGATTTAATTGACAATGACTGTGACGGAGATGTCGATGAAGGCGTTTTAATAACCTATTACGCAGACGCTGATATGGATACTTATGGAGACCCAGCCGTCACAACGATGGCATGTTCTGCCCCATTGGGATATGTAGCCAACAATAATGACTGCAACGATAATGATGCCAATGAAAAGCCTAATCAAATTTGGTACATAGATGCCGACAATGATACTTATGGCAATAGTTCGTTGTTCAGTGCTTAAGACCTCTAAATGGCTTTCTCCTTACAGAACTTGCGATCGGAAGTTCTGGTTTAGACGATTGTGACGATATGGACATGTCATTGTATCCAAATTCACCTTCAAATATTGTGACCTCGGTAGCACCCGGTAATTGGACCAACAACACAACATGGCAATGCGGTATTCCTTTAACCCAGGCAGATAGTGTTTTCATTTATAATCCTGTTTATTTAGATGATACCATTTCAATTATTGCTGATATTGTAATAGAAGGCTTTATCAATTCAGGAAAATTAACAATTGGAGCAAATCAAATATTGACTATTGGTAGTCCAAGTCAGCTAAAGGAATTGACACTTAAACCAAATGCAATGCTTATTGTGGATCCACTTGGGAAATTGATCATTTATGGTAAACTATTTGCACATCCAAATGCATTAGTAGACAATAATGGCATCATAGAAATTAAATAATCGCTTTGCAAAATATAAGCATACGCCCTCACTGCTTGCACCATTTGGCGCATATAAAACAAGCGTTAGATAAAAAGTACGCTTAATTTTGGAATGGAGTTATGCTATAAAAAGTATGTTAAACTTCATTTTGAACCTTAATTCCTTTGAAAACACATAAGATCTAATAAATAATTTTTATTAAATTCGAAGCAATCGACGCTACTTGGCAAAAAAGTGAGTGACGGTTGCTTTTTTTTATTTGAAAAAAATTTGTTATTTTGGTGTACCTATTTAGGTTTCATTCAAGCAAATACATATGAAAGTTATTGCATTCGGTGCCTCATCAAGCATACATTCTATCAATAAAAAACTGGCGACATTCACGGCAAATTTGTTTACAAGCTCAGAGGTAGAAGTTTTAGACTTAAATCATTATGAAATGCCTTTGTTTTCTGTGGATCGCGAGCAAGAATTTGTCCATTCTGAAATCATCAGCACCTTTATCAGCAAGCTAGAAAAAGTGGACCTGTTGGTTATTTCTATGGCAGAGCACAATGGGAATTTCACAGCTGCATTTAAGAATTTATTGGATTGGACAACCAGAGTCAAGCTCAAACTTTTTGAAAATAAAAAAATGCTTTTACTTTCTACTTCACCAGGTTCCAGAGGTGCTCTGAGTTCTCTAAACTTGGCTTTAGAAAGGTTTCCTCGTCATGGTGCTATTATTTTAGACCATTTTTCTCTTCCCTTTTTTGATGAAAATTTTGATGAAAATTTGGGAATCACCCATCCAGAATTAAAAAAAACTTGGTTGAAAAAGTTGAGGAAATTGAGCGATCTATAGCCTGAAATTTTCTTGACCATAATCATGTTTAGTAATTGTTATAAAAATATATCTTTGTGGCATTAAATGTACTTTTGACTAAAATGACCCCATGCACACATCTAGTTTAATTTCCTCCGCAATAGGAGTTGGTTTTTTATCATGATAAAACTTGGGATGTAATCAAAAACAATATGAAAAAATCTGAAATAAATAATGGAAATATCTTACTAAATGATTGGGAAGGCCCACACAATGGATTTCCGCCTTTGGATAAAGTAAGAGTTTCTGATTTCAAACCAGCACTTTTGGCCGCAATGGCAGAATTGGATGAAGAAGTAGAAACGATCGTTGCTACCCAATCACCACCCTCTTTTGAAAATACTATTTTGGCATTGGAAAGAGCTGGCAAAAAGCTCAATCGGGTCATAGCATTATTTTATATCTGGTCAGGAAATTTAAATTGCCCTGAATTCCAATTAGTTGATACAGAAATGCAGCCGGAATTGGCAGCTTTTTACGATAAACAATATCAAAACAACGCATTGTTCCAAAAAATTGAAGCGATATATGAGTCAATGGAACTAGGCAATTACTCCGACGAACAAAAAATACTTATCAAAAAATACCACCAGAATTATATTTTGAAAGGGGCAAAATTGAGTGATGATGCTCAAATAAAAGTGGCTGCCATCAACCAAAAACTTGCAGCACTACAGACTAAGTTTAGCCAAAACCTACTTGCAGACGAAGAATCAAAATTCTTGGAATTGACTGTTGATCAATTAGCTGGACTTCCCGAAGCATTGGTCGAAAACGCAGCCATGGTGGCAAATTCAAAAGGCCAAACTGGATGGATCATAAGCAATACTCGTTCTTCCATTGATCCTTTTCTCACCTATTCTAGTGTCAGATCTTTACGAGAACAAGCTTGGAAAATGTTTGTCAACAGAGGAGACAATGGCGATGAAAATGATAATAAAGAGATTATCAGTGAAATATTACAATTAAGAGCAGAGCGGGCTAAACTATTTGGCTTTGAAACCCATGCTCACTGGAAATTAGTCGATAAAATGGCTAAAACTCCAGAAAATGCGATGAAATTGCTTGAAGATGTATGGAAGCCTGCAGTAAAAAGAGTGGCTGAAGAGGTAGCTGATATGCAGGCCATTGCGGACCAAGAAGGTGCCAACATCAAAATCGAACCATGGGACTATCGTTATTATGCCGAAAAAGTAAGAAAAGCAAAATATGATCTGGATGAAAATGAAGTAAAGCCTTATTTGCAATTGGATCAAATGAGAGCTAGCATGTTTTGGATGGCAGGAGAACTATTTAATATCCAATTTGATCAATTAAATGATGTTCCCGTTTATCATAAAGATGTAAAAGTTTGGAAAGTAAGCAACAAAACTAGCGGTAAACAAATAGGATTGTGGTATTTTGATCCTTATGCTCGGGAAGGTAAAAGATCTGGTGCTTGGATGAATACCTACCGGGAACAAAGTCACTTGTATAGGGAACAGACAACAATTGTGTCCAATAATTGCAATTTTATCAAAGGTATACCAGGAGAACCTGTCTTGATTTCCTTCGATGACGCAAAAACGTTGTTTCATGAATTTGGACATGCATTGCACGGCTTGTGCTCCAATGTAACTTATCCTTCACTCAGTGGGACCAATGTCGCAACTGATTATGTAGAGTTTCCATCTCAAATTCTGGAAAGATGGCTTACCACACCGGAAATATTAAACAAGTTTGCGCTTCATTATCAGACTGGTAAAACCATTCCACAAGATTTATTAGAAAGGATTGACAAAGCTTCCAAATTCAATAGCGGCTTCAACACCCTTGAGTATTTAGCTAGTGCTTTGATTGATATGAAACTTCATCTTGCCGGCGATCAAAAAATAGATCCAGAGATTTTTGAGAAGGCAGAACTTGCAAAAATTGGTATGCCCAAAGAAATTGTGATGAGACATCGCACTCCTCAATTTGGTCACATCTTTTCAGATGATGGATATTCGGCAGGTTATTATAGCTATTTATGGTCAGATGTTTTAAGCTCAGATGCATACGTAGCATTTACAGAAGCTGGTGGACCGTATGACAAAAAGGTAGGAAAACGACTACAAGAAAAAGTATTCAGCGTAGGCAGTAGTGTGGACGAATCTGATGGGTATCGCGCATTCAGAGGTAAAGATCCAAGCATTGAGGCGCTGATGGCAAGCAGAGGTTTTTAAAAACCTATTTAACAAAATGAGGGCGAAAGCATTTCGCACCTTCTGTTCCTTTAAAGATGCAAGGATTTGCGTATTTTCGTATTCTACAATTTCAAAATTTACAAAATGAGGGCGAAAACATTACGCCCCTTCTGTTCCTGTACAGAAGCAAGGCCCTGCGTCTCTGCATATTCTACCATTTCAAAATTTACAAAATGAGGGCGAAAACATTCGCCCCTTCTGTTCCTGTACAGACGCAGGGCCTGCGTCTCTGCATATTCTACCATTTCCAAATTTACAAACTGAGGGCGAAAGCATTTCGCCCCTTCTGTTCCTGTACAGACGCAGGGCCCTGCGTCTCTGCATATTCTACCATTTCAAAATTTACAAACTGAGGGCGAAAGCATTTCGCCCCTTCTGTTCCTCTACAGACGCAGGGCCATGTCTCTGCATTTATGAACTTTATAAACTTTATGAACTATGATAATTGCAATCAAATGTTGACCTTTAGGAAATCAAACTGATGATATGCAAGAGAAGAAGATTTTGGTAACCGGTGCCAACGGTCAAATTGGTAAAGTGCTCACAGAAGAGTTGCGCAAAGTTTATGGCATCTATAATGTCTTAGCAACTGATATTCAAAGAAATTTGGACGATCCTTGTTATGAATTTCTCGATGTACTCAATCAATACCGAATGAAAGAAATCATCTCAGATTATCAGATTTCGGAAGTTTACCACTTGGCTGCCCTGTTATCAGCAAGTGGAGAATACAATCCTGTAAAGACCTGGAACATCAATCTCAACGGTTGGATTTCTATTTTGGAATTGGCCAAAGAATTAAAACTAGAAAAAGTCTTTTTCCCATCAACCATTGCAGTTTTTGGTAAAACCACACCAAGAGACTTTACACCACAACACGTCCCTTTACAGCCAGAAACCATTTATGGAGTAAGCAAGGCTACAGGTGAAATGTTGTGTCATTATTATCACCAAAAATACGGAATCGACGTACGCAGTTTGAGGTATCCGGGCATCATATCCTATCAATCTATTCCTGTTGGGGGCACCACTGATTATGCCGTAGAAATATTTTACGCAGCAAAGAAAAACGAAGTTTACAAATGTTTTTTAGAAAAAGATACCCGCCTTCCAATGATGTACATCAATGACGCGATCCGGGCAACCATCGAGCTCATGCAAGCCCCTTCAGAATCAATAAAATGCAGAATGGGCTATAATTTGGCCGCCATAAGTTTCACACCTGAAGAAATTTACGAGGAAATTCGCACTCATTACCCTGATTTCAAAATCATATATGAACCTGATTTCAGACAAAAAATAGCATCCTCATGGACGGAAGTTATCGATGATCAAGAAGCTCGAAAAGATTGGGGTTGGCAACATGCTTTTGATTTGAAAGCAATGGTGAATGATATGTTGGAAAACATTGCCATTTAGTCAAGCGTACTATTCAAAACCACAAAAATTAATCAAAATGACAGAGCCTAGCTATTTATCTTATTACAAACAAGTCCTTCAAGAAATCGAAAACGAAGGTCTTTTCAAAAAAGAACGCATCATCGCTTCTCCTCAAAGTGCATCCATTACCTTGAGCAATGGAAAAGAAGTGTTGAATTTTTGCGCCAATAATTATTTGGGATTGTCATCGCACCCTGAAGTGATTGCCGCTGCACACCAAGCATTGGATCAAAGAGGTTTTGGAATGTCTTCCGTAAGATTTATTTGTGGAACTCAAGATATTCACAAAGAGTTGGAGGCCAAAATAGCTGCTTTTGTTGGGGCTGAAGATGCCATTCTTTATGCCGCAGCTTTTGATGCAAATGGTGGTTTGTTTGAGCCGTTACTCGACGCCGACGATGCCATTGTTTCTGATGCTCTCAACCATGCATCCATTATTGATGGCGTGAGATTGTGCAAGGCTAAGCGTTATCGCTACGCCAATAATGACATGGTTGATCTCGAAAAAAATCTTCAAGCAGCAAAGGCAGAAGGTGCAAAAAAAATCATGATTGCCACTGATGGAGTTTTTTCAATGGACGGATACATCGCTCAAATGGATAAGGTTTGTGAACTTGCAGAGCAATATGGTGCAATGGTCATGGTCGATGATTGTCATGCATCTGGTTTTGTAGGACCTACAGGTCGGGGAAGCGCCGAGCATTGCGGTGTGTGGGGTAAACCTACCATCACCACTGGCACCTTTGGCAAAGCACTTGGTGGGGCATCTGGCGGCTTTACAGCAGGTCCAAAACCCATCATTGAACTATTGAGACAACGGTCAAGGCCTTATTTATTCTCAAACACACTTGCTCCCTCCATCGTATCTGCTTCTATTGCCGTTTTGGAGATGCTTGAAAGTGGAAATCCTTTGATAGAAAAAGTACAAAAAAATACCAACCGATTCAGGCAAGGAATGAAAGCTGCAGGATTTGATATTTTGGAAGGTACCCACCCCATTACTCCAGTCATGTTGTATGACGCCAAACTTGCTCAGCAATTTGCAGCAGCCTTACTCGAAGAAGGTATTTATGTCATCGGTTTTTTCTTTCCAGTGGTGCCCAAAGATAAAGCTAGAATCAGAGTACAAATTTCAGCCGCGCATACGGAAGCACAAATAGACCAAGCAATTGCAGCTTTTACAAAAGTAAAGGCTAGCTTGGGTGTTTAATTATTTCTTGAAACTTCTTACAACTATCCTAAACCATGAATGTTTGTGCAATTTCTAAAAAAGAATTACCTGACGAGCAGTTGGTGGCTTATCACAACATTAAAAAGAACTTTTATCATTGATAAAAAAGGATGCCTCCAACGTTTGGTGAAAAGATTTCTAAGCCTGGAAGTGATCAATAAGTACCGAAAATTGACATAGAATCTCTGATAAAAAGATACGAAAGCGTTAAACACCTTAGAAATAGAGGTAGTGAAGGCAATCGAAGAAAATGAAATTCTTTTCCCAAAGTGTCACCCCAAATTTCACCGAAGCGAAACTTTTGGAGAACGTGTATCTGATAAGATTGCTGCATTTGGAGGCAGTTGGACCTTCATCATTGCATTTTTCAGTTTTATTCTTATTTGGATATTGATCAATATCGTTTTAATCATCTCTAAACCCTTTGACCCCTACCCCTTCATCCTACTCAATCTAATTTTATCTTGTTTGGCTGCAATTCAAGCGCCAATCATTATGATGAGTCAAAATCGGCAGGAAATGAAAGACCGATTACGAAGTGAACATGATTACAAGATCAATCTCAAAGCTGAGTTGGAAATACGGTTTACTCAATGAAAAAATAGATCACCTCATAGTTCATCAAAATAAACGTCTGCTGGAGATACAACAACAACTCAATTGGATTATTTACAAGATATTTCGGCAAAAAATGACAACAAAAAATAACCGGTTGCTTTCTCACCGCGACTTTACCATAAGGGTAGCCAAATATTCCCTTTTTACCATTTTGCTCTTGACAATTTCAGTTGGCATAGGAATGATCGGATATCATCATTATGCTCATCTAAATTGGATAGACTGTTTTTATAATGCATCAATGATCCTCACTGGCATGGGACCAATAGATATTATGCCAAATGATGATGCCAAGTTATTTGCATCGTTTTATGCCTTATTCAGTGGGGTAGTATTTTTGAGCACCGTAGCAGTATTTTTTGCCCCATTTGCACACAGGTTGATGCACCTTTTACACGTTGATGTTCAAGAGCAAGACTGATTATTTGTAACTTTTTAGCTATATCAAATTTGCATCAAATTGACCCAAGTTAATTCAGATGAGAATAGCTAAATTAATACGATTATTTTTCTGTTTTACCTTCTTTGAGCTTTGAAACGGCCGCGAATGCAGTAACCATACTTGTGAGCATGTCAGATGCAGAAGTTGGTGAATTTGGCATCAAAATCAGATTACTATTGGTATTTTCACCAAGAGAATGCAATGTATCATAATGTTGAGTGATGACAATAAGTGAAGATGCTTCCTGAGAATTGATTCCTACCCTATTGAGGACTTCAACACTTTCTTCCAATCCCCTGGCTATTTCTCTGCGCTGATCAGCAATACCTTGACCTTGCAATCTTTTAGACTCCGCCTCGGCTCTTGCCTTTGCAACGATTCTGATTCTTTCAGCTTCACCGTCATATTCTGCAGCAACTTTTTCGCGCTCAGCAGCATTTATCCTATTCATGGCATGTTTTACAGCAACATCTGGGTCAATGTCAGTAACCAATGCTTTGACGATACCATAACCATATTCATTCATCGCCTCCTCCAATTCACGTTTGATGGCCATAGCGATGTCATCCTTTCTTACAAAAACATCATCCAGTTTCATTTTAGGAACTTCAGCCCTTACGGTGTCAAAAACATAAGAAGTAATTTGTTCTTGTGGATCTTCGAGTTTGTAAAAAGCATCATAGATCTTTTCTGGTAATACTTTGTATTGCACAGAAACTTTCAACTTCACAAAAACATCATCTAGCGTTTTTGTTTCCACAATCACATCCAATTGTTGGATTTTGAGATTTATTCTACCCGAAACTTTATCAATGATTGGGATTTTCAAATGTAGGCCAGGCCCCTTCACTCCAGAAAACTTTCCTAGCCTTTCTAAGATAACCGCAGTCTGTTGTTTAACTGTAAACAACCCCGTATAAAGAATGATGAGTGCTAAAAATATTCCTGGTAAAATAGTAGGTAAAATTTCCATTATTGTTTATTATATTGATTAAAATCAAATATAATAAATATTTTATTGCTTTTCAAGGAACAAAAGACAAGTGAAGTCATATCATCGTCCAATATTATTCCAAATGAGACCAAATTCAGATTAATATTGGACGATATACTTAAAATTATCAAAGTAATTTCAAAGTAATTTCAGATGCAGCCTTCCAGATACGAGACCAAAGATGAAAGATAAAAGTTCTATTACTGTCACTATGCTAACCCTAGTAAGAATTGGAAAGTTAACCACTTCGTCTTTCGTCTTTCCTCTTTCGTCTTTATACTAAGACATTTGCATATTTATATTTATAAACTCCTCCTACCTCATCCATTTTGGAAGCATCAATTTCTACCAATTGTTTGATCATTCCTGATTTTAAATCAAGTACCCAACCATGTAAATAAGGATATTCGTCAGTACTCCATGCCTTTTGAACGATGCTGGTTTTCATCAAATTTTCTACTTGCGCTATCACGTTGAATTCAGCAAGTCTATCCGCCCTTTCGTTCAGATCATTATAAGTAAGAAGCTCATTTTCATGTTTGTCATACACATCTTTGATGTTTCTGATCCAACTATCAATGATTCCCAAGCTATCATTACCCATTGCAGCACGCACCCCACCACAACCGTAGTGACCCACAACCATTATGTGTTTCACTTTCAAGACTTCCACAGCATATTGCAATACACTCAATAAATTGAAATCTGTATGCACAACCAGATTGGCCACATTACGATGTACAAATATTTGACCAGGATCCGTATTGGTTAATTTATCTGCCGGAGCCCTACTGTCTGAACAACCAATCCATAAAAACTCAGGATTTTGACCTGCAGCCATTTTTTGGAAAAAGTAGGATCTTCTCGTTTTGAGCTGTGCCCAACTTCTTATTTGCTTGCAAGAGTTTTTGATACGACTTCATAGTTATTTATAAAATTTATTTTTTTTCTTGAAATACTTTTCCAGTTTACGTCTATGTCTTTGTTTTTGGCTTCCTCGACAAATTCTTCTATAGTCAAGTAAATATCATGATCGATAAATTTTGCTGCCGTACCATCAATGTAAACCTTTTCACCTGGCTCGATGGATTGCAATCTTTCAATGATTTCTGCCTTATTGAAAAAGAATACATCTTTGTTCAATCGTATGATGGTCAAATTTCCTTCCTTAAATAACGTAACAGAAGATCTGAAATTGGTCAATAATACATAGACCAATCCAAATGCAAATCCAATAGAAATACCAATCAATAAATCTGTGAATAAGATCGCTACTATAGTAACTATAAAAGGAACAAATTGATCTTGACCTTCAGCCCACATTTGTTTGAATACTTTTGGATTGGCCAATTTATACCCTACCATAACCAATACAGCTGCAAGAGCAGATAATGGAATGAGGTTAAGAATAAAAGGTATGAGTATGGCCGTTAATAATAATATAAGGCCGTGAAAAATGGCCGAATACTTCGAATTGGCATTTGCTTGAATATTGGCGGAACTTCTCACAATAACTTGAGTGACTGGAATACCACCAACGAGTCCAGAAACAACATTACCCGCACCTTGTGCAAAAAGCTCCCGATTGGTGGGAGTTAGTTCACCGCTTTTATCCAATTTATCAGTGGCTTCTACACATAACAAGGTTTCTACACTTGCGATGACCGCAATGATAAAGGCTACTTTTATAACTTCAAATTCCAGAATTCTAGAAAAATCAGGCAATGTAAATAAGCTTGGTACTTCACTCAGACTTCCAATCAAAGGAAGATTGACCAAATGAGAGGTGCCCAATCTCAAATTCTCTGGCATGATCAAATTGATTACCACACCCAATACCACCACAATAAGCGCCCCGGGAATCATTTTTAAAATTTTGTTCCCCTTGATAAATTTGGAATCCCACAAAACCAAAATCAATATACCAATGATACTGATGACAATTGCTGCAGGTAATAAAGTTTGCAAAGGTTGTAAGAATTCAGTAAATGTGTTTTTACCATCTGGTTGCACAAAACTTTCGTCACCCTCATAATCCAAATCTATTCCAAGTGCATGCGGTATTTGTTTTAATATGATCAATAAACCAATAGCAGTCAACATCCCTTTAATAACAGAAGAAGGAAAGAAATACGCTATTCTACCAAGTTTCATCAATCCAAAACCTATCTGAAGTATCCCTGCAAGAATTACAGCAGAAAGAAATACAGGAAAAGAACCCAAACCAGTGATGGCATCCAAAACGACCACTGTAAGTCCTGCAGCAGGTCCACTGACACCTACTCTAGAACCACTGATAGAACCAACAACAATCCCACCTACAACACCAGCAATAAGGCCAGAGAACAAAGGTGCGCCTGATGCCAAAGCAATCCCAAGGCACAAGGGTAATGCCACTAAGAACACTACGATACTGGCAGATATATCAACAGGCTTGAATTTATTGTAACTTTTCTTCATAAATTAATTGTTGCGAAATTTTAAAATTTGGGACAATATTTTGAACCTCCAGCTCGCACCAAAATGTTCTTTCGGACTCGGTAACACATTTTTTGCTGTTTTGTTTGCATTGGTCGATAATTTCTGATCAATGGTAGATCGCTTGTAACCTTCATGCAACACCTATGGTCATATTTGCGTCATTAGATTATACAACAACAAAAGAATCCTCAATTAACTAAACAAATAAAAAATTTTAAAAAATGAATCAATTGAAATTAGTTTTCGGAATTTGTTTGCTTTTCTTATTTACACAATCTGGAATTTCTTCTAACAACCCCAAGCTGAAAGCCGTACAAACAGAGCTTGTTTCTTTGCTGAATCAAACTCAATTTGAGCAAGGTAAAGTGGAGACTATTTATGTCAATTTCATCATCAACCAAAAAGGAGAAGCAGTGGTGGTTTCTACCAATGATGAAAAAAACGACCAAATCTTGAAAAATGCCATCAATTACCACAAGCTCAAAGCGACTGGTTATGAAGTAAATAAATTGTACACGTTGCCCATCGTGATCAAAAAATAAAGAGGGTTTTTTCACATGTTGTTAATCGAGGGGTCTGAAAATTTTTCGGACCTCTCTTTTAATTTTTAATATGAAATAATCGATTTTTCAGATTTTTGTTAAAATATTGTAAAAAGAATATGCCATTTTAAAGAATTTTATTTCCTTTGCGTTATAAATTCACAAGAGAAAAACAATAAAAGAAATGTCAGATTTCAAATTAGACAAAACAGACTTAAGGATTCTCAAACTTTTACAAGAAAATAGCAAGATTACCAATTTGGATCTTTCAAAGAAAATTGGTCTTTCTCCAGCTCCAACATTAGAAAGAGTTAAGAAACTTGAGCAATCGGGAATCATCGTTTCATACCATGCCAAAGTGGATGCATCGGCTATGGGACTCAATGTTAAAACTTATGTTTTGGTTTCTTTGGCTTGGCAAAAACCAAATGCACTAGACAATTTCATCAAAAAGATCAAACAAATCGATGAGATTACTGAGTGTTATATCATTACAGGTGATGCAGATTTCTTATTGAAGATCGTGTGTAAGGATATTGCTAGTTATGAAAAACTGCTATTCAAAACATTATCGCAAATAGAAGAAATAGAAAGATTGAAAACTTTGATGACGTTGAGCAAAGTGAAGAAGGAAAAAGTTCTTCCTTTCGACTACGACAATGACATGGAATAATTTTGAAATTTCATAGGGTTATATAGGGGCTGTCCAAATTTATTTTTGGGCAGCTTTTTTTTTGCCCTTCCGTCAGTGAAATACCTATGAAAAACAAATTTTCGATCTCAATATCCTTTTACATCCAAATAAATTGCCAATTTCTATCCCAAAAACGGCTTTCAACCATTAATAATATCTTAAATATCAAATAAATCTGATATTTATAAAAAATTGTGAAAGCTAAGAACTACCTTTGCGCGCTTTAAGGAACCGTATCTATTTAGGTCCGTGCTTTTATAATTAAGTAACAATTTGGTTTTGAGTATTTCCGCTTTAGGAAATCATTGTTAATCAAATTTAGTAAGTTGGGGAAAAGCATGCACAGCAACAGATTTTTACAAATTGTGGTTGTTTTTACCTAGAGAGTTACTCAAATATTAGCATACATGTCAACATTTGCAGACTTCGGACTGAAGTCAACTATTCTTGATGCCCTCAAAGATCTGGGCTTCGAGACTCCTACTCCTATTCAAGATGCTACTCTTGATATCATTTCAAAAACCAATACGGATATCATTGCCTTGGCCCAAACCGGGACAGGAAAGACCGCTGCCTTCAGTTTACCAATTCTCAATAGAATTGATACAGATGTTGAAGAGGTCCAAGCATTTATCCTTTCTCCTACCAGAGAATTGGCCAATCAGATCACCAAAGACATTCAGAACTTTTCCAAATACATGAAAGGTCTTAAAGTACTTCCTGTATATGGTGGAGCGAGTATCAGAGATCAAATCCAAGGTTTGAGAGACAAGCCACAAATTGTGGTGGGTACTCCAGGCAGAGTTCTGGACTTGATCAACAAAAACAAACTCAAAGTCAATGACATCAAGTTTTTGGTGTTGGATGAAGCTGATGAGATGCTTTCAATGGGCTTTAAGGATGATTTAGATGCTATCCTAAGTTCAACACCGGAAGATAGGCAGACACTTTTGTTTTCAGCAACCATGCCAGACGGTGTTGCACACATCGCCAAAAATTACATGAAGAAACCTGAAACCATTTCTATGGGTAAGGTCAATACTTCTAATGTAAACATAGAACACCAATATTTTGTGGTTGATCAACGCGATCGGTACACAGCACTCAAAATGTTGGTCGACAGCAATCCAGACATTTATGGAATCGTTTTTTGCAGAACCAAAATCGATACTCAGGAAGTTGCAGATATGTTGGGCAGAGACGGTTACAATTCTGATGCACTCCACGGTGACTTGGTACAATCACAAAGAGATTTCGTGATGAGTAAGTTTAAGTCTGGTCAATTACAATTATTGATCGCAACCGATGTGGCTGCAAGAGGATTGGATGTAAGTGATCTTACTCACGTCATCAATTATAGTCTGCCAGATGATCAGGAAGTTTATATTCACCGCACAGGTCGTACTGGAAGAGCAGGCAAAAAAGGTATTGCATTGAGTATCCTTACCAAAAAAGAGGTATTCAAAATCAAACAAATAGAGCGCCAAATCAACTTGCCCGTTACGTACACCAAAGTTCCAGATGGTGACACCATTTGTAATGCACAATTGATGAGCTTGATCGACAAGGTGAAAAATACACCAGTAGATGAAGAAACAATCGCGCCATTTGTAAAGGCCATAGAGCAAGGTTTTGAAGGTTTGGATTCAATCACCATCATCAAGAAATTCATCTCTACAGAATTCAATAGATTCATAGAATATTACCAAGGAGTTGGTGATGTCAACGCCAATTTTGATAATAATTCCAGAGGAAGCAGGTTGAAAGATCACCAGGGAACCATGTCCAAGAGTGAAATGGCTACATTGGTACTCAATCATGGTCGCAAAAGCAATATGGATCCAAGGAGTTTACTCAACTTCATCAATAACCTCACACCCAATAAAAAGGTCAATGTAGGTCATATTTCTATTGATGCAGATCAAACAACATTCGAAGTAAAACACGAACAAGTTGATTTATTGATCAATGGTTTGAAGGATTCTAGTTATAAAGGTGTCACACTTACTTTTAGAGCTGGTACAAAAGCACTTTCAAAAAAGGGAGGCGGACATAGTTATTCTGGAGGAGACATCAAACCTGGTGGTTCTTATGGTCGATCAAATGATCGCAGTAAGCCACATCGTAAAGGCGGAAGCCAAAAACCTGCATCAGGTACAGTGAAGAAAAAATGGTAATCGCCAAATAGGCAGATTATTCAAATAAAAAAAGGACTTGTATACAGTGTGGCGATTGTAACAAGTCCTTAATCTTTACATGAAAAAATTCTTTTCCTAATGGAACTCAAACTTTAGAACGCACTTTTTTAGAGATTGTTCTTTCGATTAGAAAATTAATTTGGTATAGCGGCAGACCACCAAAGTTTTGCTTTAGATGCGAGTAACTTCGCCCTTAATTCAATCCATTTCTGATTCGCCTCGATGAATCTATTGTTTCGGCTGTTGAGCAAAAACAAGGAAGATTCGCCGATAGAGAATTTAAACGACTCGGCCTCATACAATTGTCGGTAGAGATCGCTCGCCTCAGCATATATATTTACTTGATTTTTTACATTTTCTACTTCAATCAATTGAAATCTGATTTTATTTTCAATCTGAAGTCGCGTATAATAATTATCCAATGAAGTTATCTGGATCTTAGCCTTGGTTGCTTGATATTGCCCCATTGCAGATCTATTAAAAATAGGCATGGAAAAACTCAAACCAAATTTATAATTGTCTTCGAAAAAAGAAGCACCAATGTTTTCGATGGGAAATTGATCACCTTTCCTCATAAAATCATACTTCAGATCAAGTTTGGGAAGAAAGTTTTGGAATTTTAGTTTACTTTCGATTTCCAAATTTTGCAACTTCAAATCATAGACAGCCAACTTAGGGTGCTCATCCAATCTGGCTCTGACCCAAGCATCCTTATCACTTTCATTTATTTCATTCAAGACCATATCAATGGTGGTTGTGTCAGGAATGACTTCACTAGCCAAGTATAAAGGTGCCTCATTTTCTGTCCACAGGTAAGTCTCTAATTCCAGTCTGGAAGCATTATAGGCCAAAAAGTACTCTTCTCTTTGTTGCAAAAAGGTCAATAATTGGGTTTTGGCTTCAATCGTATCAATTCCTGCTTTGTCTCCCTGCAAAAAGCTAGCTTTTACAAATTCGAATCGATCAATGTTTATTTGTACCGCTTGTTCGATCAGCTGTAAAACCAGAAAATCTTTCAACCAATTGAAATAAGACAAATCTGCCTGTAGTATAAGATCATTCACTGTATTAGCATTTTCAAATCTGGTTTGCGCTTGCATCAGTTTGGCCTGCTGTAAGGAAGCCCGACGTTTATCCAAAATCAAATTTTTCAAAACAGATACATTCACACCCGCATAAGTATAAAGACCTGGAGTCTTTTCTGCATTGAGATAGGTTCCCAGATTATTTTGCACACCACCATAAAGTGAAACTCCATACCAAGTAGGAATAGTGAGGTCTGCATTGTTTTGAGTGTAATATTTCTTCCCGTCAAAAGTTTTCTGATCACTCGTCAAGGAAAAAATGGGGTCAAAAGCGCCAGCTGCTTCTACCCTACCTGCTGATGCCATATCCATAAATAAATTTGTTTGGCGAGCTACAGGATGGTTTTGTTTGACGACCGACAAGAATTTCTCCAAAGTCAAGACCTCAAAAGTTGCTTGCGCCTTGATCATGGGTAGCATAGTGCACAAAAAAACAGCACCCGTCAAGGTATATTTTAGAAAACACATGAGTTTATTTCTTTGCATTGACCAACTCATTATTCGCTTTATAGAAATCAGGAGGAAATCCGTTGATCTGTCGCCAGAATTCATAATAGATCGGCACATTTTTGAGCAAGGCAAAAGCTACTGCTCCACCACCCTGCCGCAACTCTCTGGGCCATGGGCGGTCTTCGGGATCCTCAGCAACCAACACCCTGAACATGCCATTGACGCTCACATTACTTTCGACAGCTGTGACAACACCTCCAAAGGTACCAAAGGAAGCACTTGGCCAGCCTGTGAAAACGATGGCGGGGAAACCATCAAACATAAATCTCACGTGCTGCCCTCGACTCAAAAGTTGAACATCCATGGGCTTTACCCATATCTCTACTGCTTTGTCAAATTCAATAGGAACAATTTCAACGATCATGGCGCCCTCCTTGACCATTTCGTTGATGCCCGCCTTCATCGCCTTCACAATTTGACCATCCTGAGGAGCAACCACATAATATTGCCCCTGCCTGATGCGATAGTTATCGTATTGATTTTGCAGCTTGGCTATTTTACCTTGCCCTGTCGCTACCTGAGATTGAGCAGTGAATTGATCACCCTGTGTTTTGGCAATTTTTTCATTGTATTCCTGAACGATGCCATTTTTTTCAATCTGCAAAATGAGTAAATCCTGCCTGGTATTGTTGTAATCATTCTGCGCAGATATGAGTTTTGCGGCTACATTTTGATGTAATACTTTTCGTTTTTCAAATTCTGTCAAAGGTATAATGGCTTGGTCATACATATTGATTGCACCTTCCAGCTGACGATCAGCAACAGACATTTCATTTTGCACTGCCACCAGTTTGATGCTATCGCTTTGTACTTTTCTCAACACTTGTAAGACCTTATTGTCTATTGATTTCAACTTCAGATCTCGTTCGCTTTTCATGGCTTCCATTTGACTGAGGGTGGTTGAAATCTTGCTTCGATAATTGTCCAGGGTCATTCTTTCAGAAACTATTTGATCATCCGTTCTTTCCAAAAGTTGAGGATCAAGGTACTCATCTTTAATTTCAGCTAATTGCACAATTGTATCACCTGCCTTTACGAAATCACCTTCTCTTACGTACCACTTTAATATCCGCCCAGGGATAATGTTATTGACTTCTTGTGGCCGTTGGTCCTGTTTTAAGGAAGTGACAACACCTTCACTCCGAATATTCTGAGTCCAAGGTAAAAAGAGCAATACTACGAAAACTGCTATGATTCCAAAAAACCAATATTTTATCTTATCCTCTTTCTCAGACCTGTAAATGTGCCGAAAAGACTCAAGGCTTCGTCCAATCTTCTTTTCTACTTCTTCGTTATACATCAGTATATAAGTTTGTCCTAGGTTTAATTAAAAAGGTATTTCTGTTGGTGTGCCTTGGCTAATGATCTTACCTTCATCTAGCACAATCACATGGTCACACTTCTTGGCAAAATCGACATCATTGGATATTACAAAAACGGTGACATCTGGTATCTCATTGAATATATAATTGAAAATTAAAAGTTTGGTTGCGTGGTCCAATCTTTCCCAAGGTTCTTCCAATATCAACAAGGATGGATTTCCCACCAAAGCTCTGAGCAGTAATATTTTATGTTTTTGAGAAATTGCGAGCCGCCTACCAGTTGGATCAAGTTCTTCGTCAAAACCCATTTTAAATTGAGTGATCAAACCTTTAAAACCAATTTTTCTAGCCACCTGCATGATTTGAGGTACTGTCACAAATTGCGATCTCAAATTGATATTTTCCAATAATGATCCTTGAAAAACGTCTTGATTGTGGAACATCAAACCAAGCTGTCCTCTGAAAGTATCTGCTCGGTAATTCCCAAGTGGAATTCCATTGAAATTGATATTCCCATCATATGATAAAACTGTACCTGACAACAGTAATCCAAGGGTAGACTTTCCGGAGCCATCTGCCCCCATAATGCAAACTTTTTGCCCTTTCTCAACGTTAAAACTAATGTCATTAAGCACTTGTAAATCAGAAGTATATCCAAAATTCACATTCGAAAATTGCACTCCGATTCCACCGTTTCCAACCAAATCCAGTGTACCTGCAGTTTCCATAGGTTTATCGGTGATTTTTGAAAGCTTTTCCAAAGAAGTCAACAAATCATAAACTTTATCCAAAGATCTGATCAATTTTTCTATCGAAGCCAGAACGGTGATGATGACAATTTCTGAGGCTACAAATTGACCCACGTTGATGGTATTATTTACCAAAAGGATGCTTCCCAAGATCAACATGGCGGCAGTAATCAAAACCTTAAAACCTATCAAAGTCCAATATTGAAAGAGCAAAACTTTAAAGTGTTTGGTTCGAGCACCGATATATTTTGAAACCAAACCGTCTGTTTTATCTATAGGAAGTCTTGAACCTGAGGCAAAATGAAAAGATTTAAATACCCTGGACACTTCTTGGAGCCACCCAGCTACTTCATATTTATAATCACTTTCCTCAAGACTGGTAGCTAGTCCTTGTCTGGCTGTAGTACTAATGATGATGATCAAAATGATGACTAAGATGATACTGAATATGATGAAGACATTGGCGTATAGAGACAATAAAATAAGCCCAAATATCAACTGTATTACTGCCGTAGGGATATCGAGTAATAATTTACTCAAACTTTTTTGCAAGACAACGATGTCAAAAAAACGATTGACCAGTTCAGGCAAATAATAACCATCAACTTCTATTAGATTCAATTTGGGAATACGATATGCAAAATCCAGGGAATACCGTGCAAAGACTTTCTGTTGAATTTTTTCAATGACCTTCAGTTGTTTTATCTGCAAAAAGCCGTCAAAAAATACGCCTAATACCACAAAACAGATCAATAAAATCATGGAAGTAGATACAGCACCAGCCAATACAAAGTTGATAATTGCCTGAATTCCAAGCGGTACACTGAGTTGTAAAAGCCCTGCCAAAATTGCGTAGAAATAAATGTATCCTATTTCTTTTCTTTCAAGTTTGAGCAGTTTTAATAATTTAGTCAGGGGGGTATCAAATACATTTAACTTGTCAACTAATGCCATAGATCTTGCACTTTTTCCCTATAAACTCCAAAAAAAGCAGATCGTTCGATGTTAACAAAAATTTCACTTATTAATTCTAAAGGTCTGATAAATTTTGTCAGTTAAAATATTTTGGGTCGAATACCAATTTAATGATTGCTGATTTGTGAGATGTAAGATGTGAGATGTGGATGGTAAATAGTGAATAGTAAATGGTGAATGGTAATTGGATGTGTAAATGAGAACTTTGCTATTGCCTAATAGCCCATTGCCTCATTGCCTTATTGCCTATTACTATATTGCCTTATTGCCCATTGCTTTTTGCCCATTGCCTCATTGGATATTGCTTTATTGCCTAATTGCCCATTGGCTCATTGCCTATTGCCTTATTGCATATTGGCAAATTGCCCATTGCCTCATTGCCTATTGGCGAATTGCCCATTGCTTTATTGCCTAATTGCCCATTGGCAAATTGGCTCACCTGTCTTTATAAAATTTGTCTCTCAACCTATAAGTTAAATCATTTATCATTGCTAAATCTGGTTCGTCTGGAAGATCTGAATTATCAAAAGCTAAATCCAATTCCGCCTGTTTGCTACCAGCCATCTTTAATAATTCCTCATATTCAAATTTCCCTGATTTTATTTCAAGTAAAAAATCGCGATTTGGCCTTCTTACATTGACTTTTTTCTGTTTACCGATTTCTATAGCCATATCTAAAAGTCTGAATACGTGCATCATATTTTTAGCATCATAATTTTTACCATGACTTTTAGTATTTTCATACCTTTCATCATTTCGTTTATCAACCCAATCCCAGTATTCACGATATTCCTTACAATATGTTGAGTAGCCGTCCCGATTAAAATACAGCAAAGATTCTTGTTTGGTCCCCTATTGGTATTGAACTCAAACAAACATCATTTGAGTTTTTACTTTTTATTATTCCACTGAATGCAAATACTTCGGAATAGTATAATCCGTATACATCTTTCATGTATGGGATATTCACTAAACCGCAATTTCCCTGATTCCAGCCCTTAATTTCAAGATATTTTTCAAGTGGAATCGCTCCTTGTTCATAATTAACAAAACAAAAAGACAATACACTTTTTCGCTCTTTTCCAACAGGATTAACAATTTTCTTTTTTAGTCCTTTCGCCTTTTTAATTTGTGACAAAGCATATTTCCCAAAAGTATTAATGCAGAGTTTGGATAGAATCAATTCGGATTTAATGGCTAACAAATATGGATGTTTATAGATTATTGAATCCTCTGGCGTATTGAGGAGTTCCAAAATGTTAGGATTGTTGAGTGAAAGCAGTTCCATAAACCGACCAAGTTCATAAAACACGACATCGTTTGTTTCATTATTAACTTGGGGAATATAATTCAATCCATAATATTCCTCTTTTGGTAAAATAAAAACTCCTTTGATGTCAGTATCAGAGGTGGGAGTATTTAAGCCATACGCTTTACTGCCGCTAATGCATTCAAGTATTATCAGTCCTCTACTACGTAATTCGTCTACCGTCATAAGTCATTCCAAAGTTTTGAGAAAAAAATCATTCAAATCAGTCATTGACCCTTTTGAAACTGGCAAACTTTGTGATTCCTTCTCTGCCCTTTCGATACAGGCATTCATAAAATCAATCAAATCATGCTCTCCTCTATGTAAGTATTTTCGCTTATAGTTGACTTTATTTGAATGAAAGGTGCTCCAATCCTTTCTTTTTTAAATCACGGCCAAATCCAGTCTGTGACCATTTTAGCAAATTCAATTGGTGGAATTTCCTCCTTTTCTAAAATCCATAGGCAGGCCACTGATGCCCGAAGTGCATAAAATAATTTTTTTAGCTTATATTCCTCAGAATTTTCTATTTCTGAGTATAACTTTTTCGCCATACTCAAATAATGATGAATGGTGGCAATTCGCGAGTAGGTCTTTTGGGCAACTGCATTAATTCCAGCTAGGAACTCATTATCCACTTTATAGATGATCGGTGATTGTATTCTTTCGAGCAATGGAGCATTTGATTTTGCAAGTAATCGAAGACTTTTCCTCAAATCCCACCCACTGATGTCAATCTCATTGTTTTCAAAAAAATATTCGATTGTGTCTTTTTCTTCTGTCAGACCTAAATACCAATTTTTATGATGTTTGTAAATAACCCGAACATCAAAATCACTGTCAGGAGAAGGAAAACCCCATGCTCTAGAACCTGTCTCACAGGCAAGCAGTATTTCAATACCTTTTTCTTTCTCTAAATCAGATAAATATTTCTTAATCTTTTGTTCCATTAATTTTATTCAATTTTGTATCTGATTTTCTAAAAAAGTATGCCAGTGGTGAGCTTACATGATGTACAACCCATAGTGTATTTTCAAATTGTACATTATCGTGGGAAAGCTAACCCAATTTTGGGATTCAAGACTCTTTGGTATTAGGCAATAATGCTTTTTATTTAAGTTCAAATAATTCACCAAAGTCATAGCCCTTTTCATTTAAAAATACTCTCTCCTGTTCACTTATTGATATAAAAATATAATTTTCATGAGTTATAGTGGCAAGAATTTCTACATTGTTTTTTAATAATGACAAGTCCTCAAATTGGTAGTTTTTCCAAGTTAGATATTCCTTGTGCCAAACAAAGTTCTTTATACTATCGGTTATTTTATAACGTCTAAATTTACCACTAGCATAAATTTTATCTTTTCTTTTTCCTTCTGCAACTAAATCAATTTTTAATTCTTCTAGTTCAAGATTGAGTAAATCATATTTAAACAAAGTATTGAACTCAACAAATTCTGCTTCGTTCCACTTCATCTTCAATAACTCAATCCACATATTAGGATCAGTCAATGTTTCTGTTAGAGCATATTTCATAGTTGATAATATTATTCCCTTTTTATCCCACCTTCCAAACCTCCAGATTTAACTGATTATCAATTGAATATACCAATATCATCATCAGGTTAACTTTCATTATTATACGCTTAATTAAGAAGGTCATTCTATAATCAGTTTACCTCACCAAATATAAAAGAAGATACCCACATTATATATGGTATTTACTAAATAAATTTATTTAAAAAGGTTTATTTATTGCGGCTTTGAGTTACTTGATACTGCTTACATGCCTATCTGGTGAGTTTGCTCTAATGGATTTTCCTAGGCTGCAGATGTTTATCAAAATTAAGGTTTAAGATTTGGCTATTCTTTGGCTGGTGACTTTAGGACGAATAGTACCTGGTAGGCTGTGCTATTTCTTGGTTGTTTTTTCTCTCTTAATTTTTTCTACGACTTCAAGAAGGTTAGTATTCTTTACAGCATTTTCAAAACTGTCTATTTTAACTTGAGGAATGTTAGAAGGTTTGACATTGTCCAATTCTTCATTGACAATCATAATTGGATGCCTTTTTAAATCTAATTCTAATATGCTGTGTTGATTTGGCATGTTTTTTTTATTTTAATAAAATATAAAAGCAGAATAGTTCACGTTCCTTCTAAACGATTCTGTAACTTTATTTAGTTCCCCATAAATATGAAAATCCAAAGATAACTCTTCCAAATACCAAACCAGCTTTATTAAATTCAATCTCTAAACACCTTTGATAGATTACCTCCTGAAAACCATTACCTAACGTGTTATGCCCTTCATAGCACACCCATTTATCTTATAAGTTATTTCATCCAAAGTCATATATCAAATCCCTTTTATCCAATAATCCACCAAATCCTGATCCTGTCCATCCTTAAATCCTGTAAATCTGATGCAGACATTTTTTTACGGCATTGTTACACCCTTTCGCTAATCTTCGTTATAGCAATATAACTGATTAATGCCAAAGCCATAACGCAAATCACACCTCCCCTCCCCAAATATAAAAGAAGATACCCACAATATATAAGGTTTGTACTGATAAATATTTCTGGATAAGGGTTATCTAGATTTTGTTTTGCTAAAACTTGCCTTACTTTATCATATCGTTTTCACAATAAAAACCGACCCAACGCATAAAGCTAAACATTCCATAAACCCAACCATGTGGTAATCAAACCAACCAGTTTGAAAGGCTACCCCTTGCATGATTCCAATCACAATCAACGGAATTAACCACTTATACTGCTTGCGAATAATTATGTCTATGATGATACCAACATAAATTGCTACAGAGGCGAAATAATTATGTAGCAGCATATACTCTGTAAAATACGAACTAAAAGTCGCTAAACTGATGAAACCGATACCCACAATCCACTGATTATACAACAGCCAACAACCTATGACCAACAACAAGAAAGTGTAGAAATAAACCCTACTTGTATCCATGCCCATTATCGAAGAATAGGAAGTTTTTTGATGCAAAAGGAGATCTATAAATCCGGTGATGATAAACCCGGACAGCAAAAAACCCATTACCAGTTTATTGATTGAATATTTTTTAAATATTTCCTTCTCCATAAAAATTGCCAATATTTATATTAATTATATCTACTACCTTCTTATCAGCCTTTATTGGTTCAAAGGAGTGTAAAAATTTCGTTCATTTCAAATGGGGTTTGTCACATTCAATGGCCAGCATCGCTGATTGTGTTTGCTTTAGCCGGTAATGTTTCTGTATCAAAAGAAGTATTTTGCTTTTTTGCAGTCATTCTGAGATACCAAAAAGTTAGTGCAGGAACTGATAAAACTTGAAATATAAAAACTAACGTTGATAAAGCTCCACTCAATTTATACTCACCACTTATGAGTAAAAGTTGCTTTCCTAAAGGTCCTTGTGAAAAAATAACGGTGCTTATAAAGTTCCATCCAAAATGAAGGCCAATTGGCAAGTACAGAGATTTTGTTTTTGCAAAAGCAATGGCAAACATCGCTCCCCAAATTCCCGTCATGAAGAAAATAATGATCATTTGCAAAGGATTTCCCAATGCTCCAGATGTAAACCAATGATAAACACCAAAAGATATTGCGGAAATTACACAAGCAGTCAGCTCTCCAAACTTTTTGATCAGAATATAAAGTAAAGCTCCTCTGAAAATTAATTCTTCATATAAAACCGAATTGAGTGTCCACCATGAACTGTCCAATAACTTTTGACTGTTAAATTCATTATTTAGTATCCACTTGTTATCTATAAAAGTAACAAAGGATAAATGGTAAAGCGTACAACAAACTACAGCTATTAAGATACCAAAGGTAAGTTCATAAAATCTGCCTTTGGTCGGCGTAATTCCCAATATCAACAAGCCCTTTTTGAAAAAAAGCCACAGCAGTAGCCAGGAAATTAAAATTTGCACTATTAATCCAAGCATGACTTCATTTGATTTTATTTATTTGCTTTGTAGAAATATTCCTTTTGCTGAATTAAAATATTGGTTCTTCCTTTCCAATATTATTACTTGAAAATTCTAATGCTTCTTCATAGGTCGAAAATGCAAGCCTTGCCGTAGCCCATTGACGAAACTTTGTACCTTGATGACTTTTCACACGATAGCAAACTGAAATTATAACATCAAGATTGTAATAATTGGTAGGTTTGGTAGAAAAATCGGAAATTCCGATTTTTCTCATAGATAATTGATTTTCAAGTTCTTGCTCTTCATATATATTCAAAATATGCTCATTGATGGTCGAACGAGATTTTTGAAATAATTCTGCCATTTGGTCAATGGTTAACCAAACGGTTTCATCCTCTAATCGGGTTTGTATTTTGGTTAAACCATCTTCAGTTTGGTATATAATTATGTTACTTTCTTCCATTTAAATTGATTTGCTATATATCATCAACTTGAAGTCAGGAAAATAATACTTTCTTTCCTAAAACCCTTCGCACATTACATTAAACTTATGATAATTTAAACTATATTCCCCAATACTGGTCAGAATTTTCAGAACAGTATCACTGTTTCAGCCATACGAAATCAGGTAACTTCTATGAGGCTTTCGAGAAAAAAAAAGTTGATGTGAGATAGCTGGCTGAATTGTCTGGTATCTATTTTTCCCATATCTATTTCTGTTCAAAAATAATACCCCTTGCGGAATGCTTCTTATACATGTTCTTAGGTGCAATATCTCTGTTTGCAGTAGTGCGATAGTTTTTACTGTTTGGGTTTAAAATATATTCGACTTGATACTCAATCATTTTTTCAAAAGGAATAAGGAAACCCTTCGTCTCGCATTGCTCAATGTTACCTTCCTTAAGTAAATTTAAGACAGTATAAACTGACTCAATAGTGCTAAGACAAAGAGATTCTGGCTGCTGCTTGATAATAAATTTTGATTTTATTTTATTATCAAAACTCACTCTTTTTAGTTTCTGCAAGTTCTTACTTAATTTGAGCATTTTACGGGCGCATGGCCATGTGCCATCGAGCAGGAAGATGTATGGATTATTGCCCATAAATGAGGTTATTTCTGAACTTTTTCTTTTCGATAAGTTGAAATTATCTTTTCCCGGATAAAGTAAAAAAGAACAACTTTCTTCTTTAATCAGTATTTCATTTACACGATTATTTTTGGTGAAATCGACACCAACTATAATTTCTGAATTTTCAAGTTGCAGCCTTGTCATATGCCCCGTTCCGTTTTTCTTTTGTATTCCATCGGGTGCATAAGAATAATAAAACAGTCTTAGTCTGGAAAAGGACTAATGTGTTTACAAATACAGGTGCAGGTCTCATGCATTGTAACATTTGATTCTTGAATTTTTATTCTACTTGCAAAGAGATTTTT